>JAJDEO010000004.1 GCA_029259745.1 Planctomycetota bacterium | reverse complement strand
CGCGCGGAGTGGAGCCCTTGCGGAGCTCAGGCGGAGCGCGGCGTACGGGAGATGGTGCGGTGTGCTGTTCTTGCGCGTGTCCGCCGTTGGCGGGTGACGGGGACGTCGGCGCTCAGACACGGCTCTTGGTGACGGTGGGATCGCGTGGCGGTGGTGGGGGCGCCGTGAAGTCGCTGCCGGCGTCCCCGTCACCCGCCGACGGCTCGGGGGCTGCGGGTCTTGGAGAGGAGCACGACCGGACGGGGGGAAAGGGGCGAGTAGTGCTCGCGGCGGAGGTTCGGTCGACGTGACCTGGAGGGCGCGCTGAATCGTTGATCCTCGGGGACGGTGGGCGGCGAGATCGTGACGGGCTTTGCAGGTGGCCTGGGCGGGCGCGGTGAGTCGGGTGATGGCTTTGCGTATCGGTGTTCGGGCTGACGCGTCGAGTGTCGTCGGGGCAGCCGCGCGGAGTGGAGCCCTTGCGGAGCTCAGGCGGAGCGCGGCGTAGCGGGAGATGGTGCGGTGTGCTTTCTGGAGTGCTGTCCGCCGTCTTCGAGCGACGTGGACGTCGGCGCTCCGTCTGGCTCATCGCGACGCTGCGGTTCGCCGTGCGTGAGCCTTGTCCCCACGAATCCGATGATCGGGGCTGCTCGACAAGTTGCCTATGATCGCAAGATGGCCATGCTTCGCGCCGGACAGGTCTCGACATGTCGAAGGCGGGCGATGTCGTCGCAATCGGAGAACTCTCGTGTGCCTTGAAGCTCTCGTTTCGTCTGTCGTGACCCTCGCTCTCGTGTTCGGGTGTGCGCCGCCGCTGGACATCGAGACACAACCGCACGCCTACGTCGTCACGGGGGGCGACTACGGGCAGGTCTACTTCAAGATGGTGCCGGGATCACGCCGCGCCGGAACCGTGAGCAAGGGCCGCGCTTATCGCGTGTCCGCCGGTGAGCAGGACGAGCTGCTCTGGAGCGTGAGCGGTTGGTATGCGCACACCACGTTCATCTCGCGTGACGGGCGCTACCTCGTGCGGCTCGGGAACTGGCCGGTTGGTTCCGAGCCCGAGGCCGACGATCTTGCCGTCGCCTTCTACGACAACGGCGTCTTGCTCGAGTCGTACTCCACGCGCGACCTCATCAAGAACGACGAGCTCGTGCCGACGTCCGAAGCGCACTACTTCTATCTCTTGGCAGGAGCCGAGACGGGGTTCGTCAGCCGTTCGAGGGTCTACGGTGCGGAGCGGTCGTGGTTCGAGCTCGTGACGGTGGACGGCATCCGCTACACGTTCGATCGACGCACCGGCGAGGTCGTGTCGTCGGAAGCGGGTGTCGGGCTTCCCGAATCTCGCTGAACGGCGGGCTCAGCCGACGCCTTCCATCACGCCGGAGTGGTTGTGGATGATGCGTTGGATGCGGACGTGCGCGAGGTTGAAGCGATAGAGGATCGCGTGCCTCGCAACGTGCAAGCTGCGGTCGCCCGACTGGGCGTCTTCGCGCAACTGGCCCAGCGTCGGGCGTTCGGCGAGGTCGAAGATGCGGCGTTCGAGATCGGCGAGGTCGTGGTTGGCCTGGGTGATGCCCCACAGCTCGCGGCCGAACGTGCGGCCAAGGGCCCGGCGCCGCTCCGGTCGCCTTCGAGAAGCTCCTTGCGCAGCTGGGCGACCTTGGCGTCGACCTGCTTCAAGATGTACTTGTCGATGTGGAGACCGAGCGAGAACAGGGTGTTGTTGATCGCGATCATCTGTGCGTCGAGTCTATGGGTGTGACGGCGACACCCCTCCCTGAGGCCAGATCTCGAGCGCTGTCGCGCAGAAGTTGATGTGCTTGTCGTGATTTCCGCGGTCCGCGATCAGCCCGAGAAGAGATCCCGGCATCGAACACCGCACGCGGTTCCCCGGGGTGTTAGGACGGCCGATCGGCGGCCTCCGAGGCGTTCCCGACCGGCTCTCAAGCCCCGGCCGGGACGACGGGCGCGTCGCCGTCGTCCAACCCTCTATCATGGCTTACCCATCCCCACCGAGCCGATACGTGTCCCACCGCCGCACCACCCCTCGAGCCTCTGTTGCCCGCGCGCGTGGCGAGCAGGGCGCCTCGCTCGTGCTCGCTCTGCTCGTGATCATGGTCTTGCTGATCGTCGTCGCGCAGGTCTTCTTCTCCGCGATGGTGGAGGTCGGCCATGTCGTCAACTTCTCCGAGGGACGACGCTTCAGCTTCATCGCCGAGGCAAGCGCCGCGGAGGCCAAGGCCGCGCTGATGCTCGACCTCGACCGCGACGAGGAGAGCGGTGGCGAGACGGGCGGATCCGGTGACGTTGGTGGCGGTCTGTTCGGCGGTGGTGGCGACGGCGACGACACCGGGGAGTCGGACGAAGAGGCAGCCGCGGATGTGACGTCGAACACCGACTCGGAACTCGACGAGTGGGCCAACATCGAAACGCTCGTCCCGTCGGTCGGGGACGGCCTGACGATCCTCATCGACATCGTCGACGAAGACAGCAAGATCAACCTCCTCGGCCTGTGGACCGAGGACGAGGAAGAGCAAGAACGTCAGCGCGAGATCGTCGAGAAGCTACTCACCGAGGCCTTCCTCGGAACGAGCTATGCGATCTCGGCGTCCGACGCCACATCGCTCGTCGACCGCATCGAAGACTGGGTCGACGGCTCGCGCACCGGGAACCGCACGAGCGTGCCGAAGCCGAAGCTCAAGCCTTCGATCGCCGAGGACGATGCGGCCGAGAGCGAGGAGCAGAGCGTCGTGTTCGACGACGAGCGGCACCTCCCGCTCACGCTTGCCGAGCTGCAGATGCTCGAAGGCCTGTCGCCGGCTCAACTGTGGGGCTTCATCGAAGAGGGCGAGTACTACCCCGGGCTCGTCGACTACCTCACGATCTGGAGCCATCTCGAACTCAAGCCCGAGGACGAAGACGAGGACGACTTCTCCGCCAGCCCATTCGGCTCCGTCGGCAACAACGAGGAAGAAGGCGAGAACGAGGGCCAAGACGGCGAGGGTGACGGCGACGACGAAGGAACTGCATCAGACGCGCAACCGACCTACAACGGTCTCATCAACCTCAACACGGCGAAGTACCCGGTGCTGCGCGCCGTCGCGCCCGACGAGATCCCGAACGCTTACATCGAACGCATCGTCGAGTTCCGCAACCTGCTCCTCGACTACGAAGAGGAACTCTACGGCGACAACGGCCTCTTCACGAAGGACGAGAACCAAGACCTCGATGGCGATGGCTTCGCCGACGAGGACACCGATGACGACGACGATGATGTCGACGATGACGACGACATCACGCGCTTCGTCTTCGCCGATCCGAACAGCGTCTGGGTGAAGCTCGAGGAGGAGTTCGGCATCGAGCCCAACTTCGACTCCTTCCTGCAGGCCGAGTTCGTGCGCAACTTCGGCACGCGCAGCCAGGTCTTCACGATCAAGATCATGATCCTCGAGTCGCTCGACGGAGCGGGCAACGACGACCGCTACCGTCGCCGCTCGTACCGCACGATCGTCTGGCGCATGCAGACCGCGAACGGCGTCGAAATGGTGACGCTGCTCCCGCTCGAGACCTTCTGGGATCCGCGCCGGATCAAGGATCTCGGCGTCGAGATGGACGGCCTCGGCGACATCCGAGGCGACCTCTTCAACGAGTTCTGAGCGGCGCATCGGGTCCTCCACCACCGTATATCGTGGCCGACACTCCGATTCCGCTTGCGGAGGGCTGTTCGGGGCCTCACATGACCCTGCGACCATGGCGCCGAGGTCCATCCTCAGCGCTCTGGGTCCGGGGTTTGCCCACGAGCACGCATGTCGCGTAGGATGCGGGGCTCGATTCCGGGCCCAAAATGCGCTACGCGCTGGTCTGCGCGCTCGTCCCAGCTTCCTACGCCCGGTCGCAAGGGTGTCTCCGCCTTGATCCTCCTTCTTTCACAGGACGCCGATCCCGAGCAGCGTGCCGCCGTGATGGCGACGCTTGCCCGCCTCGACGTCAGCGTCAGCGAGATCCAGCTCGGAGAGCGGGCGGCGCTCGTCGTTCAGGGTGTCTCGCCCGTGCCGAGCGGGAGCTTGGCGCGCATTGCGGGAATCGAGCGCGTCGTGTCCGTCGATACGCCTGCGCCGCTTGCTGCGGCGACGAAGGTGAACGGCGACTGCGTCGTGCGCATCGGTGATGCGTCCTTTGGCGGCGGTTACGTGTCCGTCATCGCTGGTCCGTGCACGATCGAAGACGGCGCCATGCTGCGCCGGATCGCACTCGACGTGCGGGCAGCCGGAGCCACGGTGCTCCGCGGCGGTGCGTTCAAGGTGCGCACCTCGCCCCACGCCTACCAAGGTCGCGGGAAGGGCGGCCTCGCCGACATGAAGGCCGTCGCGAGCGAGGTCGGCCTGCCGTACTTCACCGAGCTCACCGACCCGCGTCAGGTCGCCGAACTCGGAGACGACATCTCGGGCGTGCAGATCGGCGCGCGGCACATGCAGAACGTGCCCCTGCTGCGCGAGGCTGCCGCGCTGGGCAAGCCGGTGCTGCTGAAGCGACACATGGGCGCCGACGTCGAAGAGCTGCTGCTGTCGGCGGAGTACATCCTCGAGGGCGGCAACGACCAGATCATCCTCTGCGAGCGCGGCATTCGCGCCTTTGGCAAGCACGTCCGCTACACGCTCGACATCGGGGCGATCCCGTGGCTCAAGGCGCGCGTCGGGCTGCCCGTCGTCGTCGACCCGAGCCATGCGGCCGGTCACCACACGCTCGTGCCGTCCCTGGGGCGCGCGGCGATCGCGGCCGGTGCCGACGGTCTGATCGTCGAGGTCCACCCCGAACCCGAAACAACTCGCTGCGACGCCGCCCAGGCGCTGTCGCCGGTCGACTTCGCCCAGCTCATGCGCGACGTGCGCGTCTGGGTCGAGCACGACGGGCGCACGCTCTGCGGTGCCGTCGACCCGCACACCTGGAGCGCCGGCGGCGCTCGTGCGGTTGGCATGTAGCACTCGTCCCGGAGACTGATCCCTTGCGACGTCCCTTCATCGCTGGCAACTGGAAGATGAACCTCGACCGCGCGTCGATCGGGGCCTTCTGTGCTGCGCTGCGCGACAATCCGGCGCCGAGCGGCGTGCGTGTCGGTGTCTTCCCGCCGTCCGTGTACCTCGCGGAGGTCGTGGCTGCGTTGGCTGCCACCGACGTCGTCGTCGGCGCGCAGACGTGTCACTCGGAGCGATCGGGCGCGTTCACGGGCGAGATTGCCGCATCGATGGTCAAGGACGTCGGCGCGAGTCACGTCATCCTCGGCCACAGCGAGCGTCGTCATGTGTTCGGCGAGTCGGACGGCGACGTGCGCCTGCGCATGACGGCCGCGCTCGCCGCCGGCCTCGACGTCATCCTGTGCGTCGGCGAGACGATCGCGCAGCGCGAAGCCGGGGCCACGGCGCAGGTCGTGCTCGGTCAGCTCGACGCCGGTCTCGCGGGTCTCGAACCCGCCACCGTCACCGACCGAGTCACGGTCGCCTACGAACCGGTCTGGGCCATCGGCACGGGCCACACGGCAACGCCAGACCAGGCCCAGGACGTGCACGCGCAGATCCGCGCGCGCGTCGCCCACGGCTACGGAAGTGACGTCGCCGACAAGCTCATCATCCAATACGGCGGTTCCGTCAAACCCGCCAACGTCTCCGAACTCATGGCCTGTCCCGACGTGGACGGCGCACTCGTCGGCGGCGCATCCCTCGATCCCAACTCGTTCGACGCGCTGCTGCGCTTCGAAAGCTAGGACACACCGATCATGGAATCCATTCTCTGGATCCTCTTCATCGTCGCCTGCATCCTCACCACGGCCATCATCCTGCTCCAAGAGGGCAAGGGCGGCGGACTCGGTGAGGCGTTCGGCGGCGCAGGTCAGCAGATGGTCGGCGTGAAGGCCGAGGGCATCACGAAGTTCACGGGCTACCTGGCCGTGGCCGTCGTCGTGCTCGCGATCGTCATCACGAAGATGCGCTCGGGCGACTCGGCGATCTCGCTGTCGACGATCGACACGTCGGCGCCGGGTTCGGTCGACATCTCGACGCCCGTCGACACGGGTGCAGGTGGCGGCAACACCGACGGCGGCGACGGCAAGTAGTCGCTTGGCTCTGCGCAGCATGACCGGCTACGGCCGCGCTGAAGGCTCGGTCGGTGAGGCGACCGCGCAGGTGGAGGTCCGTACCGTCAACGGGCGTTTCCTGGCGACGAAGGTCCGTACACCGTCCGACCTGCTGCGGATCGAGCCGCGCGTCGAGGCGGAGGTGAAGAAGCGCCTCTCGCGTGGTCAGGTCGACGTTTCCGTGCGCATCCAGCGAGCCAAGGTCCTCGAGCCGCGGATCGACACCGACACGCTGCGCAAGTACGTGCGGGCGCTCGACCAGCTCGGCGGCGCCGAGACATCCGCGGCGCTGCTCGCACTGCCGGGTGTCATCGACATCCAGGAGAAGAGCGCCGCCGGACCATCGCTCGAACGCCTGGCCCTGCGCACCACGCGCGCGGCGCTCGATGCCGTCGTGGAGGCGCGCGAGGCCGAAGGGGCGCGTCTGGCGAAGGCGTTCGCGCGCGAACTCAAGCAGCTCGTCGCGCTGCTGGCGAAGATCTCGAAGCGCGCGCCCATCTCGGTGCGTCACCACCATGCGCAGCTGCGCGAGCGGCTCGAAGCGCTGCTGGTGGGTGTCTCGCTGCCGGCCGACGATCCAACCCTCGCGCGCGAGGTCGCCGCGCTCGCTGATCGCACCGACATCACGGAGGAGATCGACCGCCTCGGAAGTCACTTCGAAGCCCTGGAGCGTATGCTGAACGGGGATGGGAATGTGGGGCGCGAACTCGACTTCCAGCTCCAAGAGGTGGGGCGGGAGATCAACACGATCGGGTCGAAGTGCAACGACGCGGCCATCGCCGGATTCGTCGTGGGGATGAAGAGCGGCGTCGAGAAGTTGCGCGAGCAGGCGGCGAACATCGAATGACTGATCTGGGACCAGGACAACTCGTCGTCATCTGCGGCCCGAGCGGGTCGGGCAAGACGAGCGTGATCGAGCGGCTGCGGGCCGACGAGCGCGTGTCGGTCTCCGTGTCCGTCACCACGCGTCCGCCGCGCGCCGACGAGGTCGACGGCCGCGACTACCACTTCGTGACTCGCGAGCGCTTTCTCGAGATGCTCGCCGAGGACGCCTTCGTCGAAACGTGCGACGTGTTCAGCAACGGGCACCTCTACGGGTCGACGTACGCGGGGTTGCGCGAAGGCCTCGCTCGCCCGGGCAGCGTCTACATCATGGAGGTCGATCTGCGCGGGATGCGCAACCTCCGCGACGAGTCGGGCCTGCCGATGATTTCGCTCTTCATCGCTCCACCGTCGCTGGACGAGCTCGAGCAGCGCCTGCGACACCGTGCCACCGAAACCGACGAACAGATCACGCGCCGCATGAACCGTGCGCGCGAAGAAATGGACGAAGCGAGCAACGACCCCAAGGGCGTGCGCGTGATCGTCAACACCGACATCGACCAGGCCGTCGCCGAGATCGTGGATCTCCTCGGCCTGGATAACAGCGCGGCCCTCGCGCCCCCGCGGGCCGCCGACGAAGACACCACAACGAGGACACAATCATGAATCACACGAAGGTCATCGATCTCGCAGACAAGGTTGGCGGTGTGTTCCGTCTCGCTGTCCTGCTCCAGAAGCGCGTGCGTGAGCTCGTCGGCGGTGCTCCGAAGCTCGTGAAGACCGATCTCGAGGATCCGATCGACATCGCGCTGCTCGAGATCGAAGAGGACGCGATCGAACTCGTCGATCTTTCCGACGAGGAGCTCGCGTCGCTCGAGGCTCAGAGCCAGATGGCGACCGAGGAAGCGGAGCTGCTCGAGGCTCTGCGCTCGCGTGTCACGCGCGGCGCGACGCCGGCTGCTGCGGCCCCGGCGGCGCCTGCCAGCCCGGCTCCTGCAGTCGTCGCGGCCACCGACGACAAAGACGAGGACTGATCGAATGGGTTGGCAGCGCGTCGTGCGCGGAGACGCGACGGCGCGCTGCTGACGCGTCGTCAGGGTCTACTCGGCGCCAACGGAGCTCGCGAGCGCGGATGCGTGCTCGGCGAGCCCGTTGTCTTCACCGTTTGCGCCGATCCAGTCGCAGATCGCTGTGCGCTCCGCGAGGCGCACACCGATGAAGCGCACGCCGAGGCGCAGCTCACCCGTGGGTGCTTGGTGCGTGTGCAGCACCTCCACCTCCGGGACGGCCAGCACGCTGTCGTCCGCGCCCGACAGCAGCAGGTGGAAGCGCTCACCCAGCGGGACGTGCTCATCGACGAGGACGGCGGCGCCGCCCGGTGAGATGTCGATGATCCGCATGCGTCGACGGTGCCGCCAGATCTCGTTGTCTTCGAGGTCGGAGTGCGAAAGCGGCCAACGCAGCCGCAGCGCGCGGCGCATCTCGACGACTTCCGCGCACGGTTCGAGCGACACGGTGTTCACCGAGCACGGCGTGCGGTGGGTTTCGCGGCGCTCGACGTTGGCGTCGAGCGTGTGTGCGAGCACCCATTCCGGCGCGGCCGTGACGGGCTTGAGCTCGAGTGTCGTCTCGATTTTCGAGTCGTCCTCGAGCGTCAGCGTCAGCGGTGTGTGTGGCGGGTACGGGCACGCACGCGACGTGATGAGCGTCAGCGACGTCTCATCGACGTCCGCGATGTAGGCCGTGAAGGTGGGAGACGAGTCGACGGGATCTCCCACTTGCACGGCGTCGAACGTCTTTGGTGCACCCTCGAAGGGGGCGTCGCGACAACCGAGCTGGCTCAGGCACCACGCCGCGTTGATCGCGAATCGGTCGGCGGCGGTGTCGTTCGTGATCGTTCCGAGGCGGCGCGCGAGGGCTTCACGTAGGCGCGCGGCGGAACTCACGAGCGACTCGGGTGTTCCGGGGGAGCGCACGAGTGCCTTCCCGACGAACTTTGCGCAGGGTTCGTTGAGTCCCAGCTCGCCGGCGGCGCGCGTCAGTGCGCGCGTCCGCAGCATTCTCACGACGTAAAGCGCCGTCAGTGCGAGGAACGCGATGATCACCGACGCCGTCACTGCCGGGGCAGCGACGCCGTCGAGCGGAAAGAGTTGGAAACTGGCAATCGTGGTCGACACGATGATTCTGTCGACGCTCGGGCCCCCTCGCCTTGAGGGGCCCGGCGAGGCGGCTTGTGACTTTTCCAGCACACGCCGTCGACAGCTCGCACGCAGAGCTTTCGCGCCTTGGCGGAGCGAAACGAGACACGCCTCATTCGAGGCTGCGTGCGTACCCCACCGGGAGGGCCGGGAGCCGCAATGGCACGGCGAAAGACAGCATCGAAGAGTTCGTTTTTGGCCACGAAACTGACCGCGGGTTTCGGGCGTTCCAGCGGGCGATCCAAGAAGAAGAAGGAACGGCCCGCAATGTCCGAAGAGACGCGCACACGGCTTCGTGAAGTGCTGGCCCTGGCGCTCATGGGGGCCACGATCTTCACGGCCCTGGCCTGCCTCACGGCCTACACCGGTGGCAACTGGTGCGGGTCGACGGGCGAGCAGCTCGCGCGCGGACTGCTCGGCACGTTCGGCTACGCGACCTACCTGCTGCTTTTCTGCACGGCGCAGTGGGCGGCGATCCTGTTCTTCCAGATCGAGTCCGAGGCGGGAACGATCCGCGGTTCGGGTCTCATTTTGTGCCTCGTGTCACTCTCGGCGCTCATCGCGCACATGGCCAGCGACGAGCTGGTGTCCGCCTTCCCTCCGGGCGGGATGGTCGGCGAGTACATCACGTTCCAGCTCCAAGGTGCCGGTGGCCTCGGGCACATCGGGACGCGCATCGTCCTCATCGTGCTGTCGCTGATCACGTTCGTGCTCGCAACTGACATCCACGTTTACACGGCGCTGCTCACGGGCGCGCAGTGGGTGCGCGACAAGGGCGTCCAAGCGCGCGAGGCGCTCGACGTGGCGCGCGAGGAAGCGCACGTGGCGAAGGCCGTGGCCGAGAAGGAGCGCGTCAAGAAGGAGCGCGAGTCGGTCAAGCGCATCCGCGAGTTGGAGAAGGAGCAGCGCAAGCTCGAGCGTGAGGCGAAGAAGGCTGCCAAGGCCGAGACGAAGGCGTTGAAGGAGGCCGAGCGCGCCCAGAAGAAGCTCGCGCAGCTCGAGGCGGCGGCGGCGAAGACGAAGGCAGGCGCGGCGGCGACAGTCGCGAAGGAGGCTGCCAAGAAGGCCTCCCTGTCGGAGAAGGAACTCGAAGCGTTCGCCGAACTCGAGAACATCGAAGGGGCGTCGATTCCCGACGCGCTGCTCGATGGTGCCGAGGTCGAGTCGTTTGACGATGACGCGACCTGGGAAGCCGACGACGGCGTCGACGTCGCCGTCATCGATGCGGTCCAGCCTGCGGTCGAGGAGGACGTCGACGAGGACGAATACGAGGACGAGGACGAGGGCGACGAGGAGTGGGAAGCGTCGGCCGACGAGGACGAAGAAGAGTGGGACGAGGAAGAAGAGCCCGGCGAAGAGGAGTGGGAAGACGGCGCTGAGGAAGAAGTCTGGGAAGACGAGGACGGCGTCGAGGCTTCGGCCGATGACGACGAATGGGAGTGGGAAGAGAGCGAAGAGGACGAGGACGTCGACGACGTGGAGAGCGCAGGCGCGGCCGACGACGTCCATGCCGACGAGGCTCTGGCCGTTGCCGCCGAAGGCCCGAAGGTCAAGTCGTCCGGCGACGCCGATCCGGCGATCGAGCTGAACCCCGATGGCGACATCGTCGACGTCACGGAGTCCGAACCAGGCCAATACGAGCTGCCGTCGCTCGATCTCCTCGACGACCAGGAGGTCGTCGACCAGGGCGATCTCGACGCCATCCTCGCCGAGAAGACGGAGCTCCTCGAGCAGACGCTCGCGAGCTTCAAGATCGAGGCCAAGGTCGTCGCGATCCAGAAGGGCCCGGTGATCTCGATGTTCGAGCTGAGCCTCGCGCCGGGCATCAAGGTCGACAAGATCCGCTCGCTCGAGGACGACCTCGCGATCGCCCTGCGCGCGCGCACGGTGCGCATCGTCGCGCCGCTACCCGACAAGAACACGATCGGCATGGAGCTGCCGAACCCCATCCGCGAGAACGTGCGGATGAAGTCGCTGCTCGACTGCGACGAGTTCAAGGAGAAGTCCTACGCTCTGCCGATCTTCCTGGGGCGTGATGCCGCGGGCCGACCGATGATCGTCGACCTGGCGAAGATGCCGCACCTGCTCGTCGCCGGTGCCACCGGCTCGGGTAAGTCGGTCTGCCTGAACACGATCATCACGTCGTTCCTCTACGTGCGCACGCCCGAGCAGGTCAAGCTCGTGCTCATCGACCCGAAGATGGTCGAGCTCAGCCAGTTCGAGAACGCGCCGCACCTCGCGTGCCCCGTCATCTCGGACATGAAGCGCGCGCCGGCGATCCTCGAGTGGGCCGTCGCGAAGATGGAGGAGCGCTACAAGCTCCTCAGCCGCGCCGGGGTGCGCAACATCTACAGCTACAACAAGCTCGGTCGCGACGGTTTGCGCGAGCGCTTCGGCGACGTCGTCGACGAGGACGACTTCCCGCACTTCCTGCCGTTCATCGTGATCATCGTCGACGAGCTCGCCGACCTCATGATGACGGCCGCGAAAGACGTCGAGACGTCGATCACGCGCCTGGCTGCCAAGAGCCGCGCTGTCGGCATCCACATCATCCTGGCCACGCAGCGTCCGTCGACGAATGTCATCACGGGGCTCATCAAGGCGAACCTGCCCACGCGTGTCGCGTTCATGGTGTCGAGCAAGATCGACAGCCGCGTCATCCTCGACGTCAACGGCGCCGAGCAACTGCTTGGCCAGGGCGACATGCTCTTCATGCCGCCGCACAGCAGCAACGTCGTGCGCGGACAGTGCACGTTCCTCAGCGAGGAGGAAGTGCGCCGTGTCATGTCGAGCCTCAAGAGCGACGCGGGGCCACGCTACGAACCCGAGCTCGTGCAGCGCCGTTCGGAGGGCTCGAAGGATCCGAGCGAGGTCGACCAGCTCTACGACGCGGCCACGCGCTTCATGATCGAAACGCAGCGCGGTTCGGCGTCGCTCCTGCAGCGCAAGTTCGCGATCGGCTACACGCGCGCCTCACGCCTCATCGACCTCATGGCCGACGAAGGCGTGCTCGGCGAGTACAAGGGCAGCCAAGCTCGTGAAGTCCTGCTGGCGCTCGAGGACTGGGTAGCGCTCAACCCCGAGGCGCGCGAGTCACCGCAAGAGGGCGAGGACCTCTGAACCAGGCGGCCGCGAGGAAGGGCGTCACTGACGCGTGAACGTCTCGGCGAGGGCGGTTGGCTTGACGCCGAACTGCGCGCTCCCGCCGAAGAGGAATGTGCGGCCTTCGAAGAGCACCGGTGAGATGCCGTGGCGCCCGGTGGGCAGCGTGGCTTCTTGGCGCCAGGTGAGCGTGCTCGGGTCGTAGACGTCGACGAGGTCGAGGACGACGGAGAGCGTGTCGGTCGTGAGCGCGCCGCCGAAGATGTAGAACTCGCCTTGCCAGTAGACGGCGCGGCCCGTGCCGCCGCGGCCGAGCGGCATGGCCTCGAGCGCGGGCGAGGCACCCGAGTGCAGCCATTGATCGGTCGTCGGGTCGTAGACCTGGATGTCGGTGTGGTCGGACGTGAACTGTCCACCGGGAAGCGTGCTCCAACCGCCAAAGACCCACATGCGGTCGGCGAGACTGCCGACCGCCGCGAAGTGACGCCCAAAAGGCATCGAGGCGTGAGCGGTCCATGTGTCCGTGGCCGGGTGATACGACGCGCAGCGGTCCGTCGTCAGGCCGGCGAGCGTGCCACCGGCGACGTAGATGCGGTCACCCAAGGCGGTTGCGGCCACCGAGCCTCCGGGCCAGGGCATGTCGCTGCCCAACGTCCAGATGTCGAGTTCGGGATCGTAGATCTGGACCTTGCCCGCTCCGGCTGCGCCGAGACTCCCGATCACGTAGAGCTTGCCGTCGAGCGTCGTCGCCGACTGTCCGCGCTGGACGAACGGGCGCGGGGCGGCGGTGTCGAGCGACCACGTGTCGTCGTAGGGGCTGTAGGTGAGAGTCGCGGGGTGTCCCGCGCCGACGACGTAGATCGTGCCGTCGATCTCGGCTGCCGCGACGTCGGACAATGCCACCGGCATCTCGGTGGTCGGCAGCCAGCGCCCCGGTTCGGTGCCGATCGGGAAGAGTGCGCGGAACGCGGCGTCGATGCGTGACGTCTCGGCGCCGCATGTCACCGTGATGCCGACGAGGTCGGTGCCGTACCCCGGGAGCGACGGCACGATGCCTTCGATGCGCCGCGAGTTCACGGACGTGACGACCGCCGGCGTGTCACCGAACAGCACCTGAGTGTCCTCGAGCGACGTGAAGTTCTTGCCGCCGATCGTGAACGGCGCACCGCCGCCGCGGGGTGCGCGCCACGGGTGAATGTCGTAGGCCACGACCCCCGTGACGTCTTCGTCGTTCGGGATCAACGTGCGCACGACGCCGCCGGAGTAGGCGATGGCGTGGATCGCGCCGCCGGGGCCCGTGCGGATGTTCAGGCCACCGGCAGGCGGGAAGACCGGCTGTAGGTCGTCGATGTGTCGGCCGTCGGGCGACGGCACGAGGCGCGTGAGCAAACCGTTGAAGCGCTGCACGATGAGATGGTTGCGCCACTGGCCCCAGAATGCTTCCGAGCGATACTCGACGATTCCGTTCGTCGACGAGTCGACGATCGCGAGTGCCTGCGTGAACCCGTGTGGAATCGACGGCTCGACCGTGTCGCGGTAGACGAACTGCGACGGGTCGAAGGCGCCGCGGCTGATGTTCGGGTGACCGTAGTAGTTCTCGGCCTCGACGAGGAGCACCTCGTCGGGCGCAGCGACCTCGGTGCCGAAGGTCGTCTCGCTGGTGAGGGTCGGGCCGAGACCGATGTTCGGGCCGTTGTCGGTCGCGTAGACGTAGCCGTTGGTTGCGAGCACGAAGTCGAACGTGTTGCGCAGCCCGCTCGCGTACGGCGTCACGAACGCGCCGGGCGCAAGCTGCGCCTTGAAGCCGACGATCTGGTTGTCGGTCGGCTCGCCGGTTTCCGGGAGCATGTACTTCACGTCCCCGACGAACGTCGGATCGGACGTGCGCGCCTTGAGCATCGCACCGGACAGCGGCGACTCGGAGATGGCACCCATCGTGGCATCTTGGATGCCGGCGTTCGTGGTGCCGCCGCTGGCGATCAACAGGTCGCCATTGTTGTCGAAGTGCAGCGCGTTGGGGCCGTGGTCGTGGTTCGATGTCGGAAGACCCGTGATGAAGGGTTCGACGACGTCGAAGTCGGGTCCGCGGACGATCGAGATGCGCCCGATGTACGGCGCGGGCTCGAACACCATGCCACCGCCGTAGGCGAAGAGCGTCGTGTGGGAGACGTACAGGATCACTTCGCCCGACGTGTCCCATGGCGACGTCGCCACGCCAAGGATCTCGACGTGTTGTTCGTCGGCAACGCCGGTATAGACCGTCGTCGACACGGGGACGGAGTTCTCGTCGAACTCGATCGCTGCGATCTCGCCGTTCCGAAGACCGACGTAGAAACGTCCATCGTGCGCCCACGTCCCAGCGATCGGTTGATCGAGGGCGGCGGCCTCTCGCGAAAGGGTGAACTCGGGTTCCGGCGGCGTGCCGGTGGCCGTGTACTCGTAGGAGACGGCGTTGCTCGTTCCCTGCGGCGTGGCGACGCGCACGGTGATCGTGCCGGGCGCGTGGCTCGGCGTGACGAACGCGAGCGTGTCGTCGGTTTGTGACGCGAAGTCACCGTTCGCGAGGACGGCGTTGCCCCAGCGGATCTCGACGTCACCGGTCGGTCCGAAACCGAAGCCTTCGACGACGATCGAGGTGCCGCCATTGCCGGACCCTTCGGTCGGCATGGCGTGGATCACGGGCAGCTCGTCGGCCGTCTCGTGCGCAAAGATCCCGCCGATCAACGCGACCGGGAGAATGCCTTCGATGCTCGCGGCGACCCAGAGCGGAAGGTCATCGGCGTCGACGAGGGAGAAGCGCACCTCGATCGGATACGTGCCGACGTCCAGGAAGAGCGGGGTGTCGACGACACTGCCATCGATGGTGAGCGTCTGTGATTCGCCACCCTCCGTGAAGAACGAGTACGTCTCGGCGAACGGGATCGGCAGCGTGCCGACGAGCCGCACGGAGACATCGTCACTGAACGGGCTCGCGCCGACCGTGGCACCGACATCGATCGCGTAACCGTCGAGGATCTCGGAGTAGTCGGGCGCCGGCAGGGGCAGGCCGGGCTCGAAGCCGTTCGGCAGTGTCGTCGAGGAGAAGTACTGGGCCAGGACACCTGGCGTCGTCGGGTCACCGAGGGCGGCGAGGGTCGGGGCGACGATGAGAAACGCGAGGAGCGCGCGCGTCGGCATGGGGGAGTCGTCTTCGCGAGAAGAGGGGACGGCATGACTGCTCAGCTCGTGGAGCTGTACGCAGGGTGGGGACGTACGTGACACGGGTGTTCATCGGTACGGACGATCGTTCTGCGCGAGTCGATCATCGGACAATCAAGCGGGCAGGGGCGACGCCATCGTCGCTCCAACAGGCGCGCGTGGCGATCCCCCCGTCACGGACGGGTGATCGAGGTCAAGCGGATGGCGGCTTCCCGGCCCGCGAGCCATGCGCCTTCGACGCCGGTCGTTGCGTGGGTCCAGTCGCCACATACGACGATGGATGTTGATGCGTCGGCGAGCGGGCCCGAGAGCGGCGTGGTTGCGCGGGCGTAGCGCCACCGATGGACGGAGACGTGCATCGGGTCTGCTGTCGACGGTGCGACGGCACGCCAGGCGTCGGTGAGTGCCGCAGCGAGCGCCGAGTCGTCGTCGAAGAAGTGCTCGTTCGACCACTGCGCGGCGGCGTGCACGACCCACGATTCGCCAGTCGGCCGGCGTGGTTTGCCCGAGTTGCGCGTCGCGACGGCGATCACTCCCTGAGCCGAGACACCGACGTCGTATGGGAGCGGCACGGCGGACTCGAACCCCAGCAGCCCCGCGATGCAGGGCGACATCGCAGCTCGCGCCACGTCCCGGGCAAGATCGCCGAGACCAGCCGAGGCGAGCAGCGCAGCCGACTGCTCGGGCGGCGGCGTGACGACGACGGCGTCGAAGGGGCCGAACGATCGCCTTGAGTCGGCCGCGAGCGTCCAACGACCTTCGCAAGGGGTGAGGGCGGCGATGCGCGTTCTCAGCTCGATGTCGAACGGTGCCGCCAACGCCTTGGCGATCGCGTTCATCCCCGGGACGCCAACCCACAGGGTGACGTCGCGCGCGTTTGTGAGCCTTCCGTCGGCGTGGATCTCGGCCGTGCGAGCAGTCCAGCGTGCGGCGCATCCGAGCCGCTCGAGGTCCGCGATGAACGCGGGATCGTGCGCCTCGAAGCCTGGAGCACCGTGATCGAAGTCGAACGGCGGGGCGTGGCGCGTCGCCGTCCGTCCCCCCGGACCGCGGCTCTTGTCAAAGAGCGTCACATGGGCTCCGGCGCGGGAGAGTTCCCCCGCCGCGCTCAATCCGGCGATTCCCGCGCCGATGACGGCGACGTTCAGCGGTTGCTCCACGCATCGCGCAGACGCTCGACGCGGGCGCGGTTGGCGCCAAGATCGGAGTGCCCGACGCGGGAGGCGGAGCGCACGTGAATCACGGCGTGAGCCGGGTCGACGTGGAACTCGACGTCGTCGACGAAGCGAAGGATGCGCGACGTGAACTCCGCGTGGAGGTAGCTGTCACTCGCCGTCACGACACGCGTGCGCGGCATCGAGGCGATGATCGTGGTGAGCGCATCGATCGCGTCGGCGGCGTTGCCGTCGAGGGCGAAGGGCTCAATGGCGTGGGTGGCGTCGACACTCACGGCGCTGCAGACGCAGTTCGGTGACGACGGACACGCGGCGAGGGCGCCATCCACGAGTCCGGCGGCGGCTGTCTTGGCGGGGGACATGCAGGCTCCGAGAGCAGTGAGGAAGGCGACGGACACGGCGAACAGGACGACTCGGACGGAACGCGTGGACATCGACGTCTCCCCATAACAGCCTGTTGAAGACCTGCTCCGAGTGCGACGTGCGTGACCGAGTGTGCATGTGCGAGTGCGGGAACGCAGGCGAATCAGTGGATTCGTCGAGGCTCTCGCGCTTGCACAGGCGTGCTCGGGTGCGTGCGGCGTGCCGGATGAGTTCTTCAAAGGGCTGTCAACTGGCCGTGACGAGGTGCACTTTGCGGCCGAAATCGTGGTGTGCCGGCGAAACGGCGGGTTCGACGAGGTCCGGCGACGCGGACCTCGTCGGCGGGCGCGGGTCCCGGCGACGGTGCGCCGAAGACGTCACGAAGAAGACCTCATGAAAATGTCATAGCCCCGCCGAACGTGCGATGCGAGATGA
This sequence comes from Planctomycetota bacterium, assembly GCA_029259745.1. Lineage (GTDB taxonomy): Bacteria > Planctomycetota > B15-G4 > B15-G4 > B15-G4 > OFTM221. The sequence continues at coordinate 205,160 of JAJDEO010000004.1, read as the reverse complement.
TCGTCGGGCGCGGGTGACGACCACGGCCACCTGGCATCTCAGCTGCGACGACGCGCGGGCTTGTTCGCTGTCGCCGTCCGCCTCCGCTCCCTGCGTCAACCAGGAGATCCGATCATGCTGCGCTTTTTAGCCCCCCTCGTCCTTCTCGTCTTCACCGCGTGCTCATCCACGAAGGGTGAGAGCTTCGTGCGGCCCGGATTCGACTTCGTGTCCGTCGGAAACGTCGCGGTCGTCAGCGGAGAGACGACGACGTTCTCGACTCAAACGCGTCAGGCGCTGCTCGATACCTTTCAGTTCGAGTTCCTCAAGCGCGGTTGGCAGGTGGTCGAGCGTGCCGACATCCAGACGGCTGTCGACGAGCTTGAGTTCCAGAACTCCGACTTCACGAGCCCGATCGCGCGTGGCCAAGTGGGCCACATCACGAACGTCGACGCCCTCATCATCGTGAACTCGCGCATGGACGGCGGGGACATCTCGATCACGGCGAAGATGGTTGCTCCGCAAACCGGCGAGCTGCTTTGGGCCGGTCAGGGCGACGCGAGCGTCAACAGCGGTCTGAGCACCGTGGCCGGCGCTGTCGTGGGCGCTGCAGTCGGCGCCGCGGCGAACGAAGGCACGGGCACGACCGTCGGAGCAGTGATCGGCGGCGTTGTGGGACACTCGCTCGGACCGAACGAACTCGAGAACGCCAAGGAACTCGTGCGCGCGATCACGGCCTCCGTGCCATCGCGTTTCGCTCCGACGCCGTGACGCGAGTGGGCTCGTCGAGGCGACGCGGTGCCCTGAGAACCCTTGCGACGTCCGGCGCGCACCCAGTCGCTCTCGTGGTGAACGTTGAAGGCCTCGACGAACCCACGGATTCGCTCGCGTGTCCACGGCCCGACTGGCGCAACCGCTCGCGCGACGCCCTCCTTCGACATGCCGGCACGGATTCGAATCCGGCGGCAGCAGATCGCCGTGAGTCGCCCGCGGTTGCCCGGATTGTTCAGGGACCATCTCGTGTGGCCGCGTCAGCGCCCGCAGGGCGGTTGTCGAACGACGCTTCTGTAGTGCTCAACGAGGCGGGACCTCGCCGGCCTGTCCAAAGATGCCGCGCCTCCTTGCCCTGCAGACGCAGTCTCGCCCGCGCGACGATCGTCCGGCTAGAACGTGTAGGCGAAGCCGTCCGAGCGCACGAAGGTGTCGATCGATCGCGGCGAAGCCGTGCCCACGACGCGAATGGTGATCGTGTGCCAGTCGGTGCTCGGGAAGACGTGTTCGAAGACGGCGCTCGTCTCACCGGCGGTGGTTGTATAAAGGTCGAGCGTGGCCGCGAGTGACCCATCGATGAGGACGTCGGCGAAGCCGGACGTCGGGTCGCGCCGCGCGTGCCAACTCACGGCGTTGCCGCAGAAGGTGAAGGAGCGTTCGGCGCCGGCGACATTGGCCGAGCTGACGGACCCGACGAGCGCGCCAGGGACGGCGGCCGATAGCCACGACCCGCTCGTCGGACCCAACGCCTGATGGAGGTCGTCGACACGCTGGAAGCCCGCGAGGCGTTCCCACGACGCGCCGCCATCGTGGCTGACCCAAACCCAGTCGTAGGTGGAGACGACGACGATCCCGTCGTCCGCGTACTCCGGCGAGACGGCCACGACGCGCGCGGCGCTCGGGGGCAGGCCGGGCCCGACGGGCTGCCAGCTCGCGCCGAGATCGGCTGACTTCCAGACGCCCTGGCCGAGCAACGCAACGAAGACCGTGCCGTCATTGACCGCGTCGGGGCTGAACTCGATCGATTCGACGATCAGAAGTTCGTCGGTCGGTAGGCCGGTGTTCGAGGCAGCCCAGGTGAGCCCGCCGTCGAGGGACCGGAAGAGTCCGTCACCGACGGATCCGACGAGCGCGATTCCGTCCGTGTCGAATCCCGGCGAGACCGCGATGGCGCGCAGCACGTTCGTCGTCAGGCCCGTCGACGCGTCGCTCCACGTGTCGCCACCGTCGCTTGAGCGCCACACGCCATCGGGATCGCCGGCGAGCAGGACGACACCGTCGGCATCGAAGGTCGGCGACAGGCCGATCGCTTGAATGTTCAGCGACGCCGGGAGCCCGCCCGTGATTGGAGCCCACGTTGCCCCACCATCGATGCTGCGCAGCTGTGGCTCGTGCGACGTCGACGCAAAGACGGTGAGGTCGGTCTCGTACTGCGGCGAGTAGGCGACGTCGCGCACGATCGTGACGCCAGCCGGCAGCGGTACCGCGTCCCAGGCCTTACCGGCGGCGACACTGCGCCACATGCCGGCAAAGCCGTACGTGACCGTCTCGTCGTCGCTGAAATCGGGCGACAGCGTCAATGCGATGCAGTAGGCCGTGCCGAGCCCGTGCGTGCGCGCGACCCAGGGCGTGAACAGCCCATGGGTTTCATGAGCAAGTGTCGGGTCGGCGGGGCCGACGACGGCTTGGCTTGCAGAGCTGCTCGCCGGCGTTTGGACGGGTCCGCCGAGGTTCGTCCGGGACGTCGGCATGCGATAGACGTAGAGGCCTCCGCCGTAGTTGCCGAAGTAGATCTGACGGCTCGTTGCAAAGTCGGGAGCGAAGCGCACGCGCTTGTTGATGAGCTGGCTGTAGACATTGTTCTGTCGCCACGTCAGTGCGCCGTCCAGCGAGTGATGCAATCCCTCGAAGGCTGCGACGAAGACAGTGGCGTCGTTGGCGAAGTCGGGCGAGACGACGACGTCGGCATAGTGGGAGTCGGTCTGCGGAGACAGAGCCTCGAAGCCGTCGTTCGTGAGTGTCCACGGGCCGAAGATGCCGTCGCCGATGTAACAACCATCCGTTTCGGTGGCGATGATGAGTCGGCCGTCGGGGAGGAACTCGATGTCATAGACGAAGGCATCACCCGGAGTGGTCGGCGTGAAGACTGCGCCGGCGTCGGTGCTCACGTTGATGCCGTCGCCGAATCGGCCGAAGGAGATCAAGACCGTCGAGTCGGTGCTGTAGTGGGGCGAGGGCTCGATGTCGGCGAGTGCAGACGTGTAGGTGTGGAGCGGCGTCCAGGTGAGGCCGGCGTCGTCGCTGCGGTACACGGTGCGGCGTCCGGCGAAGAGGACGTTGGGGTCGTCGGTGGCGGCAACCCGCGCGACGATCAGGTCGGTGATGCCCGAGCTCGACGAGACCCAGGTGTCGCCGCCGTCGGTCGTCCGGTAGACACCGTCGTGTGTGGCGAGGTGGGCGGTGCCGTCGCTGGTGAAGTCGGGCGACAGAGCGATCTCTTCGGCAGCGAGATCGACCAGGCCCGTGTTGATCGGGTTCCAAGTCAGGCCGCCGTCGGTCGTCCGATAGACACCATTCCCCAGGGTCGTCGCGAAGGCGGTCTGGTCGGCGGCGAAGCCTGGCGAGAACGCGAAGTGCGTCACACCGTGCTCCATCATCGGAGCACCGATGAGATCCCAAGTCAGACCACGATCCCCCGAGCGCGCAAAAAGCACGCGATTCGTGAGCTTCATGCGCGCAAAGACGACGCCATCGTTCGCGAAGTTCGGCGACAGCGCCACCACCGTCGCGACGTCGTGTGGGGCATGGGCGGCGAGCGGCACCCCGAGCACGAGCAGGGTCAACGCACAAAGCAACGCAGCAACGTGTGATCTCAAGGTGCGTTGCTCTCGAAGCGGTACGCAAAGCCGTCCGACTGGACGAGCGTTCCCGTTGACAGCGGGTGCGCCGTGCCCGCGACCTCGATCGAAATCTCGTGCAGGCCGATGGTGTCGAACCCGTGACCGAACAGGCGCACGTCGGTGCGTTGCGTAGGGGCGTAGGTGTCGACGACGGCGACGAGTTCACCGTCGATCCGAACGTTGGCGTACCCGCCGTCGGGGTTCAGGACGCCGATCCACGTGATCTCGTTGCCGTAGAACGAAAACGACGTGGTGTTCCCGGCCACCGTGCTCCCGCGCGTCCCGAACGAGAGGTTGCCGGGGAAGACGTCGTTCGGCCAGAAGCCCTCATACACGACCTCGTTGTAGAGATCGTCGACACGGGCGTAGGTCGGCATGCGGGTCCACGTCGCACCGGCATCGAGCGTCTCCCAGAGCCAAGCGTTCGTCGACACGACAACGCGCTGGTCGAGCGCAAAGCCCGGCGAGACGTCGATCGCCCAGCACGCTGTTTGCGGAAGGCCCGCGCTCGCGCTCTGCCAGGTGTCACCGCTGTCGACGGACTTGAAGACCTCTTGTGACTGCGTGGCGATGAACATGATGCCGTCGTTTCGGAAACGCGGTGACAGCGCGATCGACTCGACGCTCATGTCTTCGGCGAGCGGAAGGCCCGCCGTGACCGCCTCCCACGAATCGCCTCGGTTTGTCGAGCGCCAAAGGCCGTTGCCCTTCGTACCCACGAACAGCGTGGAATCGACGTTGTACGTCGGTGAGATCACGAGTGCCCGAACGATCGCGTCTGCCGGAATCGCGCCGCTGATGTTCTCGCACGTCGTGCCGGCATCGGTCGATCGATAGACGCCCTTGTTCTTCGTCGAGAGGAAGACCGTTTGGTCGCTTGCGTAGTTCGGCGAAAGGCGGATGTAGCGCGTGGAGTGAACGGCAGGCAGACCGTCGGTCAGTTCGGTCCAGTTGGCGCCGCTGTCATCGGTGCGCCACGTGCCCGAGCCCGCGTTCGTCCCGATGAAAAGCGTGCCGTCCTGGGGGTGGTCCGGCGCGATTCCCACGAAGCGGATGATCGTTGCGGCTGGAGTCTCGATCTCCTTCCAGAGCTTGCCGTCGTCGCTGGAGCGCCAGACGCCCCGATACGTGTAGAAGAGCGTCGGCGTCGCGGCGCTGTAGTTGGGTGCGACCTGCATCGCGGTGCTGAAGAGGATGTCGAGGCCAAGCGATTTCGAGGACCAGTGACGTTCGTCGGCGAGCGACCCGGTGCTGTCGGGGCCACCGAGTGCGCCGCCCGGCACGGGGGCCAGCGGGCCGCTCGAGCTGCCGATCGCGCCGCTCGGCGTGGGCCGCCCGGGCTGCGTCGACGTCTCGTGCGCCATCGTCGAGTAGCGATAGACGCCTCCGCCGTACGAGCCGACGAAGATCTTCCCGTCGTTGAGGATGTCGGGCGACATGTCGACTGCGCGCACGATCTCAACCGGGTAGATGTTCCGCTGCTTGAACATCTGCCCGCCGCTCGTGGACATGAACAGGCCTTCGAAGCCACCGACGAAGACGGTTTGGTCGACGCTGTACGAGGGAGTGACGCAGACGGCGACGTAGTGATTGGCCGTGAGGTCAGAGAGTGGCTCGAAGCCATCTTCGAAGAGCGTCCACGCGCCGCCGATCGTGTCGGCGCGATAGCAGGAGTCGAGCTGGGTGCATGCGAAGAAAGTGCCGTCGTCGGCGATCGCAAGATCGTTGACGAAGTCTTCGTTCAGGCCGCCGACCATCGGCAGGAATGTCGACCCGCCGTCATCGCTCGTCATGACCCCGCCGCCGTAGCGGCCGAACGCGATGGCCAACGTCTGGTCGACGGCGAACGTGGGTGAGAAGGCCATCGCTTCGACGGGATCAGCGAAGGTTCCGATCGATTGCCACGTGGCGCCGGCATCATTGGAGCGGAACACCGTGTCGTGTGCCGCGAACATCGTGCCGGTCGTCCCGTAGGCCGTATGGGTCGACGTGATCAGCGCTGCGCCCAGACCGTCGGTGACGTGGGTCCAGTTGTCACCCGCGTCAGTGGAGCGGTAGATGCCTCCGACCGTGACCGCGATGACCGTCTGGTCGACGCTGAAGGTCGGCGAAACCGAGATGTCGCGACCGGTCAGCGAAGGCAGCCCGGTGTTGATTCGTCCCCAGGTGTCACCCCCGTCCGTCGAACGCCACATGCCTGCGTTGTTCGTCGCGATGAAGCAGGTCTGGTCGACGGCGAAGTTGTCGGAGAACGAGAGGTCTTGGTAGCCGTGGAGCAGCGGAGTGATGCCCGTCGCGGTCCAGGAAAGGCCCCCGTCGCTGGAGCGTATGAGCAGCTCGTGCTCCGACTGCAGGATCACCGCGAAGAGCGTCTGATCGACAGTGAAAGTCGGCGAGATCTCGAGGTCGAGGACGACATCGTGGGGCGAGTGTGCCGAGGCATCGGAGCTGACGGTCAGCTGGGTGCCCAAGACGAGCAAAGCAGCGGCCGCGAATCGCCGAAAGGGCGAACGCTGACAAGGTGTGAAGATCACGGATGGGTCCCAATCGAGGTCCTCCCGCAGGCGTGTTGCCAACACCTGTGGGCCGATGCGGAAGGCGGCCTGTCCAACCCGTTTTCCCGCACTGTTCGTTCTACTGCGGATTCGACGCCTCGGCAAGGAAGCGGCACCCTCTTCGGGGAGCGCGTCGCGGGGGTGCCAACTGCTACGATGCGCGGTCTGATGTCCACGTCCGAAACACCATTGCCCGAGGCGGGCCGTGCTGGCGCCGCAGCCTCCGTTTGCCTCGTCTCGCTGGGCTGCTCGAAGAACCTCGTCGACTCCGAGGTGATGGTCGGGCATTTGTCCCGTTCCGGAATCGATCTCGTTTTCGATGCCGACGAGGCCGACGTCGTGATCGTCAACACCTGCGGCTTCATCGGCGATGCTCGCGAGGAGAGCATCGATACGATTCTCGAGTACGCGGAATGGAAACGTCGCGGTACGGGGCGCGGACTCGTGGTGACGGGCTGCCTCGTCGAGCTGCACGCCGCGCAGCTGAGCAAGGAGATCCCCGAGGTCGATGCCTTCCTTCCGCTGAGCGATTACTCCGGTGTGCCGTCGATCGTGCGCGGTGTGCTCGGACAGAGCATGGAAGGGCCATGTCCGAGCGGACAGGTCGAGACAGCCCGCGACATCACCTGGACGCCCGGCGCCCAGGCCGAGGCCGACACGCGCCCCGGTGGGGCGTCGAAGGGCGCCGACAACGATCTCGGCCGGGCCCTCCTGACGCCGCGCCATACGGCCTATCTGCGCCTCGGAGAAGGCTGCAATCACGTCTGCGCCTTCTGCGCGATCCCGAAGATCCGCGGCAAGCTCAAGAGCAAGCCGATCGACGTACTCGTTGCCGAGGCCCAGGCGCTCGCCGAGCTCGGCACGCGCGAGGTGACGTTGATCGCCGAGGACAGCACCGACTACGGCAAGGATCTCGCCCAGGGCTATGGTCTCGGCGACCTGCTCGAACGGCTCGGTGAGGTGGCGGGGCTCGAGTGGGTGCGCGTCATGTACGCCCACCCGGCGACGATGGATGACGCGCTCATCGACGTCATGGCGCGCGTCCCGAACGTGGTCCCCTACATCGACATCCCGGTCCAGCACGGTGCCGACGCGATGCTGCGTCGCATGCGCCGCGGAACGAACGGTCAGCGCATCCGCGACCTCGTCACGAACCTGCGGGAGACGATCCCCGGCATCGCCGTGCGAACGACGATCCTCGTGGGCTTCCCCGGCGAGACCGAGGAGGACTTCGACGAGCTGATGGCCATGCTCCGCGATCTGCGCTTCGACCGCCTGGGCTGCTTCGCCTACTCGCCCGAGGAGGGCACGGAGGGCGCGACACTCGACGGGGCTGTTCCCGAAGACGTCGCCGAGGCCCGCCGAGACGCCGTCATGCGGCTCCAACGCGAGATCCTCCACGACTCCCAGCGCCGCGCGATCGGGACGAAAGTGCGCGTGCTCGTCGACGGTTCCGATGGCACGACGGCCTGGGCTCGTCGCGCTGTCGATGCGCCCGAGACCGACGGTCAGGTGCTGATTGCCCTCGCCGAGGGACAAGACGTCGAGGCTGGCTCCTTCCAACACGTGCGCGTCACGGGCGTGGCGGGCTACGATCTCGAAGCAGAACTCGTCGACGCCTGATTCGTGTGAGGCCGAAGCGAGCGAGACGCCCGCGAGCTTCGGTGGGGCCACTCGTCCACCGAGCCTTCGTTGCGTCGCCCTGAATGCCCAGTCTTCCGCGCGGTCCTCGATCCACAGCAAACCCAAGGCATGAATCTCCCCAACCGCATCACGGTCGGACGCTTCGTCTTCGCGCTGTTGCTCTTTGCATACCTCGTGTGGACAGACACCGGATCGGCTCCGGACGCCGTCTGGTGGGAACCCGCGATCGCGGGGTTCGTGTTCATTCTCGTTGTCGTGACGGATGCGCTCGACGGCTACTACGCCCGTAAGCTCAACCTTCAAACCGACTTCGGTCGCATTGCCGATCCCGTGGTGGACAAGGTGCTTGTCGCCGGAGCACTCGTTTTCCTCGCCTCGGCCCCGTGGGCGCGCTCGCTCGTTCCTGTCTGGATGGTGGTGATGGTGCTTGCGCGCGAGTACATGGTGAGCGGGCTGCGCGGCTTCATCGAGGCTCGTGGCGTCGCCTTCCCGGCCCGCTGGGACGGCAAGCTGAAGATGATCCTGCAGTGCATCGCGATTCCAGCTGTGTTCCTGCATCGCACGTTCGTGCTCTTGGTGGACGGTGGTTGGACGGCCGGCACTTGGACGGTGGACGCCTCGTGGTGGCTGGCCTTCGTCTTCATTTGGCTCTCATTCATCCTGACGGCCTCGTCGGGCGCGCGTTACGTCACGGCGGCTGCGAAGGTCTTGCGTCGCGGTGGCGAAGGCACGCCCGTGGCGACGCCCGACGCATGACACCGTCTCCCCTGCGGAGGCTCCTCGGCGCGGCGTTCGGCCTCGGCTTCATCCGCCCGGCCCCCGGCACCTGGGGCAGTGCCGGCGCCCTGCTGCCCTTTTTCGCCGCCTTCGGTCTCGGCGACACCGTCATCGCGCGCGAGACGGCGCTGATCGGTCTCGGCGTCGCCACGCTCGTGGTCTTCGTGGTCGGCACGTGGGTCGGCAATCGCGCCGAGGTCGACTGGGGTCGCAAGGACCCCGGCGGCTTCGTGCTCGACGAGGTTGTCGGTCAGTGGATCGCCCTCGCCCCACTCGTCGGGCGGCCGCTCGAGGTCCTGCCCGTGCTCGTCGCCTTCGGCGCGTTCCGCTTTTTCGACATCTTGAAGCCTCCACCGTGCCGTTGGCTGGAGGATCGGCCGGGTGGGCTCGGTATCATGGCCGACGATGTGGCAGCAGGTGTTTACGCGGCCCTCGTCGTCATGCTGATCATGGGGTGACGGCAGGCCTCCCGAGATCGATCCCGGAGCGGTGACGATGGCACGAGGACGCGGAGGCGGACTGGCGACGAAGATGGCCCTGGTGATCGGGCTCGTGATCGTCGTGTTCATGATCGCGTTCGCGCTGTTCCTCAAGGGGTTCATCCGCGATGCCGTCACCCAGGATCTCCTCGTGACGGCCTACGAGTCGGCGCGCGCTGCCGCGAAGGCGGATGTCGAGGCTTGGCACGAGTACCGCGGCACGCGCTACGTCGGCATGTCCACGGCCGAGGTCCAGGAGATCGTCGACAGCTTCCGCTCGCCGGCCGAGTACGAGCAGGCGTTCCTGCGGCCCGACGAGCGCAAGCGTCGTGAATACAACCCGACGCGGCGCGCGCAGTTCGTCGAGGGCGACAGCGAGATCATCTCGGCCGACTTCTACTTCGACGATCCGGCGGGTACGGACGTCGGCAACGGGCGACCCCAGATCGTGCGGACGTCGCTCGGCGCGAAGGCCGAACTCTCGTTCCGCGCCTCGAGAATCCGGCGAACTTTTGGTGAAGGTGAGGCCGTCCTCGGGCAGCTCACGATCAACAACGCCAGCAAGACGGTGATCCGCGGGACGCATCCGATGCGCGACATCGATGGCGAGATCGCGGGCGACGTGGCCGTCTACATCGACGCCAAGTCGATCGAGACGACCACCGACGAACTCATGCTGAACGTCTCGGGCGCGTCGATCGCGTTCATCCTCATCGGCCTCGTCGTGTCGTATCTCCTTGGTCGCCAGCTCACGAAACCGCTCAATCAGCTCCAGGACGACATCCGCGTGGTTGCCGGCGGCGACCTCGATCACACGACGCGCGCCCACAGCTCCGACGAGATCGGCGACCTCGCGCGCACGTTCAACCAGATGACGCGCGGGCTCGCCGAGGCGCGCGACGCCGAGCGCCAGGTGGCGCGGTCGCGGCGTCAGATCACGGCGGCGGCCGAAGTGACGGATGCGCTCGTTCCCGACTCGATGCCGGAGATTCCGGGCTATGACGTCGGCGCGTATCACGAGTCGGCCCAGCAGCTGGCGCGTGAGTACCACGACGTCATCGCGATGGCCGACGGGCGCTTCGGCTTCCTCGTCGCGACGGCGTCGGGCGAAGGCGTTCCAGCGGCGATGGTGATGGCGATGGCGCGCAGCACGATCAAGGCGCTCGGCCGCGACGTCAGCGACCCCGGTGAACTTCTGCGCCAGGTCAACGCGATGCTCTCGGGCGACCTGCGCCGCGGCATGTTCGTCTCGATGATGCTCGTCGTCCTCGACCCGACGAACGGCAACCTCGACATCGCCAACGCGGGACACCCGCCGTTGGTGCTCGCAAAGGGCGACGGCAAGACGATCCCGGTGCACAGCGAGGGCATTGCGCTCGGCTTCGACGAAGGTCCGGTGTTCGACGACACGCTCGTCGTGCGCACGCTCGGCATGGAGCCCGGCGACCGCCTCGTCATCTTCTCGGAGGGCTGCACGGCGTTGAAGAACGCTGCGAGCGAGGAGCTCGGTGAGGCGCGCTGGCTCGGTCTCGTCAAGCGCGAGATGGAGCACGACGCCGACACGTTCACGCAGCGCGTCGCGGCGACGCTGGCGAAGTTCCGCGGCAAGCGCGATCTCGTGGCCGATGTCACATTCGTCACGGTGGGCCGTCAGTCCTGACATGCGCATCGCCGAGTTCCAGAAGCTGATCGAAGACATCTACGGCGCCAAGGACGGCAGCCGCGGCACCGCCGGGACGTTCATGTGGTTCTCCGAGGAGGTTGGCGAGTTGTCGCGCGCGTTACGGCGCGGCGATCGCGAGAATCTCGAGGAAGAGTTTGCTGACGTCCTGGCGTGGCTCGTCACGTTGGCGTCGATGAACGGCGTCGACATGGAGGCCGTGGCGGCGGCGAAGTACGCCGGGGGGTGCCCGCGGTGCGAGGGGACACCGTGTCGCTGCGCCGAACCGACGGCGACGCATTCGTCGTGACGGTCGCGGGATGACGTCGTACGCGCAAGTTGCGCCGCCACTGCCGGTTCCCGGGTTGTTCACGTACGCCGTGCCGGAGCAATGGCGCGATGTCGTCGTGCCGGGTGTGCGTGTGTCGGTGCCTTTCGGTCACCGCTCGCTGAAAGCCACGGTCGTGGCATTGGCAGACTCGGTACCCGAGGGTGTTGAAGCGAAGGACATTCTCGACGTGCTCGAGGTCGAGCCGCTGGTCGGTCCCGACATCCTCGAGCTCGCGAAGTGGGTTGCGCAGACGACGGGGTGCTCGTGGGGTGAGGCGCTCGATGCGTCGCTGCCCGCGGCCGTGAAAGCCGCGCGCTCGAGTCGCCGCGTGCAGCACGTCACGCTGGCGCTCGACCCCGCTGAAGTTCCCGCGCAGATCACGGCGCTCGAGGCGAAGTTCCCCAAGCAGGCGCGCGCGCTGCGTATCCTCGCCGATCGCGGCGGCGACCTCCCCGCGCGCGAGCTGGCGGCGCTCGCACACGTGAGCATGTCGCCGCTCAAGACGCTCGCCAAGGCGGGTGCGGTCGTCTTTCGTCAGGTCGTCGTCGAGAAGGATCCGTTGCTCAACGAGCACGTCGCGCCGGGGACGCCGCATACGCTCACACCCGACCAAGCCGCCGCAAAAACGCACGTGATCGATGCGTTCCATCGCGGAGCATCGACGACGTTCGTGTTGCACGGCGTCACGGGCTCGGGCAAGACGGAGGTGTACCTCCAGATCCTCGAGCATGTCGTCGCTCAAGGGCGTCAGGGCATCGTGCTGGTGCCGGAGATCAGTCTCACGCCCCAGACGGTGCGGCGCTTCCGCGAGCGCTTCGAGCGCGTGGCGATCCTGCACAGTCACCTCACGGATGCCGAGCGGGCCGACCAGTGGCGGCGGCTGCAGCGGGGTGACGCCGACGTCGTGGTCGGTGCTCGGTCGGCGATCTTCGCGCCCGTGCCGCGGCTCGGTTGCGTCGTCGTTGATGAAGAGCACGAGACATCCTTCAAGCAACAGAATGTGCCGCGCTACCACGCGCGCGAGTTGGCCGACAAGCGGGCCGAACTGGCGGCGGCGGCGTCGGCGGCGCGTGGCGAGAAGCTCGGGTGCGTGGTGGTGCTCGGAACAGCGACGCCGTCACTCGAGGCCTACGAACGCGTCCGTCGCAAGCGCTACGCGCTGCTGTCATTGCCCGACCGCGTGGCGGGTGGGGTTGCGCCGAGCATCCAGATGGTCGATCTCGTCCTCGAGGACCGGCGCCGAGGGCGCACGTATCTCAGCGACGCGCTCGTGTCCTCGATGGACGACGCGCTGACCCGTGGCGGTCAGTGCATCTTGTTCCTGAACCGGCGCGGATGGGCATCGGTGTTGATGTGCAGTCATTGTCGCGCTCCGGTGCGCTGCCCGCATTGCGAGGTGTCGATGACGCACCACGCGCGCGTCGAGCGAGCGATCTGTCATTACTGCGGACACGAGACGGCGCCGCCGGAGGTGTGCCCGACGTGCCAGAATCGTCTCGCGCCGCTGGCTTTCGGCACCGAGAAGGTGGAGGCCGAGGCGCGCAAGATCTTCCCGCGTCACACCGTCGCGCGCATGGATAGCGACACGATGACGGGGCGCGGCGCCCACGCGGCCGTGCTCGAGGCCTACGGCGATCGGCGTGTCGACATCCTCATCGGCACGCAGATGATCGCGAAGGGGCTCGACTTCCCGAACACGCTGTTGGTGGGCGTGATCTGCGCTGACTCCGCGTTGTTCATCCCCGACTACCGCGCCTCGGAGCGCACGTTCCAGCTGATCGCGCAGGTCGTGGGACGGACGGGGCGCGGGCCCGAGGGCGGGCGCGTCGTCGTCCAGGCCTACGACCCGGGGCATCTCGCGATCAAGACGGGCGTGCGTCAGGACTATGCGACGTTCGTGCAGCATGAGCTCTACGCGCGCTACGAGTCCGACTTCCCGCCGTTCGTGCGGCTCGTGCGGCTCGTGGCCCACGCCGACGAGCTGCGCGAGGCCGACGCGTCGTTGCGCGACGCGGTGTCACGCGTGATGACGGGCGCGCCGGCCGTGGTGCCCAAGGCCAACGTGAAGGCTCCCGCGCCGCCGCCGACGACGCCGTCGCTCTTCGGCGACGATCCTGCGCCCGAACCGGACGCACCCGCCGCCGCGCCGGCGCAAGACCCCGTCCCAGACGTCACGGCGCTCGGCCCGGCGCTCGCGCCGATCCCGCGCATCGCGGGCCAGCACCGCATGCACGTCCTCTTCAAGTGTCGCAACGACGCGGCCGTCGCCGGCGTCATCGAACGCCTCGCGGGTCACCTTCCGAGCCAACGCCGCCTGCGCGTGATTCTCGATGTCGACCCCGTCGCCGTACTGTGAGCGCGGTGCAGGATTTGCACGGCATTCGCACGGTCGTGGGTCGGCGGCGTCGATCCCGCACTCCGCCTTGAATCGAAGGGCGTTCCAACTCGCGGCTTCTCTTCGGGGAGGCCGACAGGCGACCATGGCAGCGGTCCTTCCGCGTACCGCTGACGAGCCCTCGCCGTGACCGACGCCCTCCACCTCTCCGTCTTCGACACCGAGCTCGGCCCGTGCGGTGTCGTGTCGTCTACGGTCGGGATCGTCGCGACGACGACGCCGGGTGTCGACCGTATCCCGCTGCTGCGTGACTGGGTGGCGTGCCGCACGCAGCGCACCGGCGAGACTGTCGTCGAAGAGCTCGGCCGCAACGCCGAGGCCATCGAAGTCATCACGAACTGGATCGCCGGTGAGCGCATCGACTTCGACCCGCTCGTGCTCGCGATCGACGGGACGCCGTTCCAGCGCGCGATCTGGAACGCGCTCCGCGAGGTGCCGTACGGCTCGACGGTGTCGTACAAGGAACTCGCCACGGCGGCGGGTCATCCCACGGCCGTGCGCGCGTGCGGCGCCGCGAACGGAGCGAACCGGTTGCCGCTCGTGATTCCGTGTCATCGCGTCGTCGCGAGCGACGGGAGCCTCGGCGGTTTCTCGGGCGGTGTCGGCGTGAAGCCGAAGCTGCTCGCGCTCGAACGACGCGTCGCGCGGACGCGTAACCTGGCGCCGGCGCCGGGGCATCTCTTCTGACGCGCGCGATGCCGCGCCTCAGCGCTCGGGCTGATCCCAGAGTCGATAGGGATCGTCGAGACGTTCCATCTCCGCGAGGAGCAGCGCCTCGAGTTCGAGTCGTTTCGCGCGATGACGTTCGTCCTCGGCGAGGTTGTCGTCGATCAGCTCCCACGGATTGCTCGCAAGCTCGAAGAGCTGCGTCTGCCGCACGGCGCCGTCGAGGACGTCGTACTTGATGAGCTTCCAGTCGCCCTTTCGAACCGAGCGCATGCCGGGCTTCGTGCCGCCCGCGTAGACGCCGAAGAGAACCTCACGCACCGTGCGGTCGCGCCCTTCGAGCACGCCGCGGAAGCTATGCCCTTCGTTGGACGCCGGCGGCGCAAGTCCCGTGAGGTCGCACAGTGTCGCGAGGCAGTCGAGCAGGTAGACGTTGCCCGGCGCGCGTGACCCGGCGGCGATGCCCGGGCCGCGCACGATCAGAGGCACGCGCCACGTGTGCTCGTAGAGATTCTGTTTTCCTTGGAGCCCGTGGCGCCCGATCGCCATGCCGTGGTCGGACGTGTAGACGACGTACGTGTTGTCCAGCTCGCCCAGCGCTTCGAGCTTCTCGAGCACGCGCGCGATCTGCATGTCGATGTTCTCGCTGCATGCGAATTGTCGTCCGATCTCGTTGCGGATCGTGGCTTCGTCGCGACGTTCGAGCACGCCTTGCACGGCGACTTCGTCGCGCAGGTGCGGGTGACCGTGGTGGAAGGGGTGCTCGGGTAGGTAGTTCGGCGGTAGCGGCGGTGCCTCGGCTGGGATGACGTCGCTCGGGCCGTCGTTCGACGCGCCGTAGCGTTCGAGCAGAGCCTCGGGTGCCATGCGCGGATCGTGGGGGTGCGAGAAGCCGAAGTAGATCAGGAAGGGACGCTCGTCGGCATCGCGCTCGCGTGTGTCGAGGTAGTCGAGCACCTGGTCGGCGTGCCACGCGCTTCCTGAATCGGACGACGCCCCGCGTTTCGTGGCATCGCGGCGCACGCTGAACTGCGCGTTCGCGGCTTCGTAGCTGTTGCCGAGTTTGCACGTGCGCATCGTCGCGTAGCCGGCAGCGTTGAAGACGGCCGCCAACGTATGATCGGCGAGATCCTCGGGGCACTCGGGATTGGCGCCCTCGCCAGCCACGCCGCGCTTCGGCAGGTGCCACACGCTGCGACCGCTCATGATCATGTGGCGCGACGGCGTGCACACGGCACCCGACCAGGAACCCATGTGATAGGCCGCGTCGAGCACCATGCCCTCGGCGGCGAGCCGGTCGATCGTCGGTGTCTCGAGGCGCGACGACGGGCGGTAAGCGCGGAGATCGAACGGCGACTGGTCGTCGGCGACGATGAAGAGGATGTTGGGGCGCGCACCGTCGTCGCGTGTCGACGCGTGGGCGCCGAGAGCGCAGGTGACGAGGAGCGCGAATGTCAGTGCAGCTCGCATCAGCGCTTCAGGTAGCCGAGCTGTTCCATGCGCTCGATCAGCGCCGCGTCGTCTTCGAGGATGTCGTTGCTGTCGGCCATCGGCAGGGCGTCGGCCGCGGCCGTCACCTCGTCCTGCACGGCCAGCAGGCGCTCGATCAACGGGCGCCAGGCCGCGTTCTCGACGGCAAGCGGTGCGAGTTCGTACGGGTCGACGCGGCGGTCGAAGACCTCGAACTTCGTGCCCTTGGCCGACTTCTTCCGGCGTCCATGCACGGTGTGGTCGTCGGTTCGGACCGACCAGACGAGCGACGCCTCGTCGCCCTTTTCGGGATACAGCACGCCGCGCGAGACGATCTCGGTGCGCGCCGGCGCAGCGTCGTCGTCACCCCGCAGCACGCCCGACCAGTCGACACCGTCGGCCTCGGGCAGACCGTCGATACCGAGCAACCCCAGGATCGTCGGGCCGATGTCGACCTGGCTCGCGAGCGACTCGATCCGCTGTCCTGCCGCCACGCGCCCCGGGAAGCGCACGATCAGCGGGACGTGCACGAGTTCACGGTAGACGCCGTAGTGATGCTCTTTCTTGCCGCGCTCGAGGAATCCCTCGCCGTGGTCCGCGGTCAGCACGACGAGCGTGTCGTCCGCGAATCCGAGTCGCTCGAGGGTCGCGAAGAGTCGCCCGAGGTGCTCGTCGACCCAACTGATCTCACCGTCGTAGAGCGCGCGCACGTACTCGAGATCTTCGGTCGGCATGCCCGGGTAGACCGACTCGTTGTGCGGGTAGTTCTCGACGTTCAGCGCGCCGTCGTAGCCGTCGGTGTAGCTGCGGTCGTAGGGCGCTGGCGGGATGTAGTCGCTGTGCACGTCGTTGAAGTGCAGGAAGAGGCAGAAGGGATCATCGAGCGCGGCGTGACCTTCGAGGAAGTCGAGCGCGAGGTCGAGCACCTGCGGGCTCGTCTGGTCGACGAAGTAGTCTTCGGTGCGGACGAACGGCTGAGGCGGTCGGTACCCGGAGATCGACCCGGCCTGCTCGCCGGCCTTCTCGAAGACGAAGTCGCGCGGCTGGCGCCACTCGTCGAACCCGCGCGCGTAGCCGTAGCGCGCATCGAGGAAGGGATTCGAGACGTAGCCGACCGAGCGGTAGCCACGCGCCGTCAGCTCTTGGCCGAGCGTGGCGCGCGCGTCGTTGAGACGGTCGTTCTTCGTCTCGACGCGGTGCTTGGGCGGCAGCAGGCCCGTCAGCATCGACGCGTGGGTGGGGAGCGTCCAGTTGGCCGTGGCGATCGCCTGGGTGAAGACGGCGCCGGCGCGGGCCAGGGCGTCGATGTTCGGTGCGGTCGGGCGCCGGTAGCCGTAGGTCTGGAGGTGGTCGGCGCGCAGCGTGTCGAGGCTGATGATGAGGACGTTGCCCGGGTCGGTCGGGGGTGTCGTGGATGCGACGTAGGCGCCCGGCGAAGAGGGCTCGGCCGATTCGGCGGCCGCCGGCTCGGTCGTGTCACGAGAGGGGCCATCGGTCGTCGAGCTGTCGCTACAGCCGGCGAGGAGGCCCGCGAACGCGGCGAAGGCGAAGAGAGCGGAGGATCGGCGCATGGCCGCGGAGTCTACCAGCCGCCCGGCGAGACAGCGTTCTGCGGACCAGCCGGTCGCGTTATGTTCCGTCATTCTTACAATCGAGGATCCGACCCCGTCTCGTTCGGCGGTGGTCGGAGCCCCGAACCTTGGAGCGCCCCCCGTGGCCAAGATCTACGACAACATCCTCGACGTCGTCGGCGAGACGCCCGTCGTCCGCATCAACCACGTCTCGCGCGGACTGCCCCCCGAGGTGCTCGCCAAGCTCGAGTTCCTGAACCCGGGCGGCTCCGTGAAGGACCGCATCGGCGTCCACATGCTCCAGCAAGCCGAGGCGCGCGGCGAGATCGAGCCGGGTGACACGCTCATCGAGGCGACGTCGGGCAACACCGGCATCGGTCTCGCGATGGCGGCCGCCGTTCGCGGCTACCGCTGCATCATCACGATGCCCGAGAAGATGAGCCGCGAGAAGCAGGTCGTGCTCGAGGCGCTCGGTGCCGAGATCTACCGCACGCCGACCGAGGCTGCGTTCGACGCGCCCGATAGTCACATCGGCGTGGCGTTGAGTCTCAACGAGCACATCCCGCGCTCGCGCATCCTCGACCAATACAGAAACCCCGACAACCCGAACGTCCACGAAGAGAAGACGGCCGGCGAGATCCTCGAGGCCTGCGATGGCAAGCTCGATGCGTTCGTCGCCACGGTGGGCACGGGCGGTACGCTCAGCGGCATCGCGAAGCGCCTCAAGCGTGAGATGCCGAACTGCCGCATCGTCGGCGTCGACCCCGTCGGCTCGATCATCGCGGGCCTGCCCACCGATGAAGTCGGCTCGTACAAGGTCGAAGGGATCGGTTACGACTTTATTCCCGACGTCATGGATCGGGATCTCGTCGACACCTGGATCAAGACGCGCGACCGCGACAGCTTCCTCATGGCGCGCAAGCTCATTCGTCGCGAAGGTCTGCTCTGCGGTGGCTCGTGTGGTTCGGCCATGTGGGCGACGCTCGAGCACGCCAAGACGATGAAGCCCGGCGAACGCGTGCTGACGATCCTCGCGGACGGCGTCCGCAACTACATGACGAAGTTCCTCGACGACCGCTGGATGGCAGAGAACCGCTTCACCGAGGACACGCTCACGGAGGGTGAGGTCGCTGACATCGTGCGCCGCATGCCGCCGCGCGAGATCTTCACGATCCGCGAGAACCAGCTCGTCGGCGACGCCGTCGGGGTCATGAAGGACCACGGCGTCTCGCAGTTGCCGGTTGTCGGCGAGTCGAGCGAGCTGCGCGGTATCGTCACGGAAACCGACGTGCTCAGTGCGCTCGTCGAGGGACGTTGCACGATGAGCACGGTGATCGCCGAGGTCATGTGTCGTCGCGTCTCGACCGTGGCGATGGGCGATCCGTCGGAGATGCTGACGTCATCGTTCATGCGCGGCGAAACGGCGCTCGTGCTCGACGACGACGGCCGACTGATCACATTGCTCTCGAAGCTCGACCTCATCGAGTATCTCTCGCACGGAAACGCGCCGGCTCCGGCATGAGTCCCGCGGGATACTCGGGAACACCGCTGGCGAAGAAGCTGGCGATCAAGGCGGGGCATCGACTGCTGCTCGTCGATGCCCCGCCCGATTTCGAGCGCACGCTCGGCGCGCTTCCCGAAGACGTCGTGCACGTGGGCGCGCGCGCCGCTGCGCTCGACGTCGTCGTGCTGTTCGTCACGAAAGCGTCCGTGCTGCGTCGACGCTTCGCCGGAATCGCCAAGCGTCTGCAACCGACCGGCGCGCTCTGGGTCGGGTGGCCGAAGAAGACCTCCGGCGTCACTACCGACCTGTCCTTCGACGTCGTGCAATACGTCGGACTCGACGCCGGGCTGGTCGACACGAAGATCTGCGCGATCGATGAGACGTGGTCGGGCTTGATGTTCCGCGTCCGCACGGCGGACCGCTGAGCGAGCGGCGATCGGCACGGGAGTTGCTCTTTGCTCGGGACCAAGCTGCGCGCGTGATGACTTGCGGTGCACGCTGCGTCGACGAGCTGCTTTGCGGCAGTCTCGCCCCCCGTTTCTACAAAGGAATCCGTTTGATGGACATCTACGAACGACTCGAGACCGACCACGATCGTCAGCGCGACCTCGTCCGCCGGCTCGCCGAGACTTCCGGCGACAGCGCCGATCGCCGAGAGTTGTGGAACAAATTCAAGACAGAGCTCGAGGCCCACGCCAACGCCGAAGAGCAGGTCTTCTACGCCGAGTTGATCGCGCACCCTGACACGCAGGAGAAGGCGCGCCACTCCGTCGCAGAACACAAGGAAGCCGCCGACCTCCTCGAGGAACTCGACGACATGGACATGTCGAGCTCCGGGTGGCTGACGCGCTTCAAGACGCTCGGCCACGACGTCGTGCACCACGTCGACGAGGAGGAAGACGAGGTCTTCCCGAAGGCGCGCAAGGTGATTTCGGAAGCCAAGGCGCAGTCGCTCGCCGCGGACTTCGACGAGCGCAAGATGGCCGAGGCGTGACGCACGTGAACGGAGCGCGTCGGCCGGATCTCAGCTCTTGTCGACGCGTTCCATGACGGCCTTGATGATCAGCGGCCAGGCGATCGTGGCATCGGCCTTGACCTCGGCCCAACGCCCGCCTTCCGAGGCCGGAACGATCTTGCCCCAACTCACCGACTCGCTGTAGCTGCAGCCCGAGAGCCCACCCCACTCGACAGGTTCGGGACAGATGCGGACGGCGTAGCGGTAGCGCTGCGGCGGATGGGCGAGTTCGGGGACGCGCTTGCCGAGGATGTCGATGTACGGCGCGACCTGCTGCGCCCAGTTGCGCGGGACCCCGCCGCCGATCGTCAGGATCCCGTGGGTGGTGTGCTCGATGAACCGGGCGTGGAAGTGGTCGAGGTCGAGGAAGGGATCGAAGCGCAGCGGCGTCCGTCCGGCGAGGCGGCGCGCGTGGTTGTGCGTCGCGACGTCGAGGCCGAGCTCGGAGTCCGTGAACGCCGGAATGTAGACGGGCACGCCCTTCTCGTAGGCCGAGCGCAGCGGTCCGCGCCCGTCGCCCTGCTCGGAGAGGTGCTTGCCGATCATCGACGTGATCGAGTGGCTGCAGAGGACGTCGTCGTCCGGCACGCCGTCGAGGATCGAAGAGACGAGGCGCTCGGTGTCGTCGAGGTTCTGTTCGAGTTCGATCGTGTCGTAAACGCGGTTGTAACCCTTACGCATGAGCTCCTCGTCGCTCATGGCCGGGTCGTGCTTGAAGTGCAGCATGCCGGCGGTTTCGACGAGACCGTGCGTCATGAGGGCGCCCGTCGAGACGATCGCCTGGACCCACCCGCGGTCGATCATGTCGGCGATGACGAGGCCCTGTTTCGCGATCGTCATCGCGCCCGAAAGCGTGAGGACGCGATGACAGGCCGGGTCGCGCACCATGGCTTCGTAGACGTCGGCGGCTTCACCGAGGTTGCGCCCGCCGAACGCCGTGCCCGCCATCCCGCGCACGAGCGCGTCGATGCTCGTCGTCGCTTCGAGGTCGAGCGAGTGGATCGGCTCGAGGCCATCGGAGTGACCGTCGGCGAGATCGCCACGGACCGACGCACCGTCGTCGCGGGGTGTTCCACAGGGGTAGGTGCCGCTCATCGTCTCTGTCTCCGTCTCTCGCCATGCACGCCGGCTGGGCTGGACAATAGCAAGCCGCGCTCACGCGCCGCTCATGCACATCCACGATGTGCGGCTCGACGGCCGGTCGCAACGCCAGGCGCAGGGCGGAAGCGCCCCGTACGTGCGGGAGGTCGAGACGACCAGCGCTGTCATCCGGCGTTCGGTGTCCGAGATGCCGAAGGTCGATAGCTCAGCGTTAGCCCGGGTTCCTCGTGGACGATCGTCCCCCAGCAAGTCGCCTTTAACTCACCGGGATCGCTCTGCGAAAGCCGTGAGGAGGCGCGCGAACACGGCTCTGGGGGACGCCTCGGGAGCGCGGAATACGGCGGGCTCAGCTCGGACGATCCGCAGTCATCCTGACTTTGCGCGCGGCCGCTCTCAGGCTGATGGCGGGCGATCGGGTTTCCAGCGCGCCGCGCCGATGGCCGAGACGATGTGCATGATCCAACCGCCGTAGCCCAGTGTCAGCACCCAGATCACGCCTGAGAGGACGAAGTGGATGAGGGCGGCGAGCACTCGGCCTTGGATGAGCTGGCCGAGGCCGGGGATGATGAAGCTGGCGAGAGCAGCGATGACGTTGCTCGTCGAGCCTTGTCCAGTACCGGACATAGAACGTGATCCTCGAGATGGGTTCCGCGGTCAGCTCGCCGGCGCGTGCTCGGCGACCATCTCGCGGAAACGACGGAACAGATAGAAGGCATCGCGCGGGCCTGGGGCCGCTTCGGGGTGATATTGCACCGTGAAGAGCGGCAGGTCGCGATGGCGAAGGCCTTCGACGGTCCTGTCATTGAGATTTTCGTGCGTGACTTCCACCATTCCGTCGTCGAGCGACGCGCGATCCACGACGAAGCTGTGGTTCTGGCTCGTGATCTCGGTCTTCTCGGTGGTCAGGTCGATCACGGGCTGGTTGGCGCCGTGGTGGCCGAAGCGCATCTTCTCGGTTCTACCGCCCAGGGCGTGGGCCGTGAGCTGGTGACCGAGGCAGATTCCGAAGGTCGGCAGGCCGCCGTTCACGAGTGACCGGATCGAGGCGATCGGATCGCCGAGCGCGCCGGGGTCGCCGGGGCCGTTGCTGAGGAAGAGGCAGTCGGGCGCGTGCTCGCGGATCTCGTCGGCCGTGGTGTAGGCCGGGAAGACCGTGACGTCGAAGCCGTCGGCGACGAGCCCACGCAGCATGTTGCGCTTGACGCCGAAGTCGTAGACAGCGAGGCGCGGGCGGCGGCCGGCGTGGACGCCACTGTCGAGTTTCGGCAGGAACGGTCCGTCGAGGCCTTCGGTCCAGACCTCGGGCTTCGAGCACGTCACTTCCTTGACCGTGTCGACGCCGCCGAGCCCCGGCCAGGCGCGCACCTTGGCGAGCAGTGACTCGGGGTCGGTGTCGACACTCGAGATCACGGCGCGCAGCTCGCCGGCCTCGCGCACCTTGCGCACGATCGCGCGCGTGTCGATGCCGGCGATGCCGACGATGCCCTCGGCGTCGAGGTAGCTGGACAGGTCTTGTGTCGCGCGCTGGTTGCTGACGATCGGCGACAGCTCGCGGATCACGAAGCCGCTGAGGTAGCAGCGCTCGGATTCGACGTCCTCGGGGTTCACCCCCGTGTTGCCGATGTGCGGGTAGGTCATCAGCACGATCTGCCCGCGGTAGGAGGGGTCCGTGAGGATCTCCTGGTAGCCGGACATCGCCGTGTTGAAGACGACCTCGCCGAGCGATTCGCCGTCGTGACCGAAGTGCGTGCCGCGATGGACGTCACCGTCCTCGAACACGAAGAGACAGGGCTTGGGCGTGGGTTTCGTCATGGCGGCGTCATGGTACTGGCGAGGCTGCGGATTGGCACGTGCCGTTCGCGTCCCCGTCGGAGACGCAGCGGATCAGCCGCCGAGCAGCACGATCGTGGATCCAGGCCCGAAGAACACGCCGCCGCCAGGGCGCTGGGTGAACATCTGGAGCGACAGCTCGAGGGCGTCGAGGCCGGGTAGCGGTGGGATCGCGATGTCGAGCTCGAGTGCCCCGTCGGCGGGGAGCGTTCCCAGCGCGAAGGCGGTCGGTCCGAGCGTCGCGCCGGCGAGCAGGTAAGGTCCGTGGAACTTGGGGACGAACGTCGACTGGGTGTCGAGTGCGCCCCAGACGAAGATCGTGTCGCCGGCGAGTCCGGCGAGCGTGAGCGTGAGGTCGTCGCCCGCGCGCAGCGGCGACGATGCGGTCGTGAAGTCTCGGAACAGGCTCGGGTAGCTCAGGACGAGACTCCCCATCGGGTTGCGCAGCTCGACGCCGTCACCGGCGAAGCCGCCCCCGTCGCCATCGAGGCCGCCGACGCCGGCGAGCGTCGTGACGTCGCGCAAGCGCAGGACGCCCGCGGAGTCGAGCAGACGAATGGCATCGCCGCCGGGCCCGCCGACATCACACGCAGGCAGGTCGCAGGCGCCATCGCCCCCGTCGCCGGACTCGATCACGGTGCCCGCCAGCGAGATGACGCTGTCGCGGATGATGAGGCCGTGCCCGCCGTCTCCACCGTCTTGGAAGATGTCGACGTTGATGTGCGCGCCGTGGGCAGCGATCACGGTGCAGCCGCTCATCGAGACCGTCGCGAAGGAGATCTCGAGTCCGTCGCCCCCGTTGCACGAGTAGTACTGGCCCGCGTCGAGCGGGTCGGCCTGTCCGCCGAAGAAGTTGCACTGATGGAAGACGAGGTCGTTGCAGCCCAGGATCTCGGCGGCCGCGTATCCGGAATAGCCGAACTCGATGGGGGTCGTGCCGTTCAGGAGCCCGGCTGCTCCGTCGCGCCCATAGAAGTCGCAGTTCTCGATGCGGATCGAACCGAAGGCGTTGAAGACGTTCAACGCGACGTTGTTCGGCGTCGCGCCGGGCAGCCCGAAGTCGATGCCGCGCAGGACGGTTCGTTCGGTGATCGGGATCGATGCGAGCTCGAGCGACTTTGCGTGGACGGCGACGTCGTTGTCCGCGATGAGCGTGATGCCCTTCGCCGTGAGCACGAGTTCCTCGTCGAACACGACGGTGCCCGAGCCCGTCACGAGCACGGTGTCCCCCGACTGGGCGGAGTCGATCGCCGACTGGATCGTCATGAAGGACTCCGGCGTCGCGCCCGTGCCGTCGACGATCAAGACGTCGGCAGAAGCGCTGGAGCAGCAGGCGATGACGAGCGCGAGGGTGCGTGACAGCATGGAACTCTCTCCGTGGAAGCGTCTCGTCATCGTAATGCGATTTGGCCGAGCGTGCCGATGACGACGCGCTGAACAAGAACCGGGCCGCGCCGAAGACATCTTCGACGCGGCCCGGTGGGCGCCACGGAAAGCGAGGGTTCAGCGGACTGCTCAGATGTCGCGCAGCTTCAAGCGGACTCCGTTGCTGCTGTCGACCCCGCCGGGGATCAAGTTGAAGAACTGAAAGTACAGGTCGATGTCGAAGGTGAGTGCCGGTAGGACCGCGGGAAGCGCGAGGCTGCCCGAGGCGTCGAGCGGGAGGAGGATGTCGGTGATGACGAGTGCGCCGGGGTCGAGCAGGAACGGTGCGCCCTTGATGACGGCCGCGCCGGGGCCGAGGGAGACGAGCAGGAAACCCGTCGAGCTGGCCGCGCCACCGGAGAGTTCGATCGTGATGGGTGCGTCGCCCTGCGGGGCGCCGCCGATGTCGAACGTCAGCCCCGTGTTGTCGATGTCGCCGTAGCGGATGCCCGACGAGATGACCTGCCCGCGGATCTCGCCGCCGGGGTTCGTCGCGCTGTGGAAGTTCGCGTAGAAGAGATCGTCTTGGAGCTTCCCGAAGTCGTCGCCGTCGAGCACGGGGCTCGTGCCGATGAAGTCGGTCGGACCACCCGCGAGCGGCTCGAAGACGCCGCCATTCGAGCCCACGGCGCCCTCGTGGATGTGCGCGACCGTGACGGCCACGCCGGAGACGTCGAAGTCGTACTCGAACGCACCAGCGGCGTTGACGATGAGCGTCCCTGTTCCCGAGCCGGTGCTGCCCGTGGGCGGGTTCTCCTGGTCGCCCGACGCGAAGATCGCGAAGTTGCGCGAGCGCGGTTCGACCTGTCCGCGGATCTCACCGCCTGGGTTGGCCGACGAGTGAACGTTGATGTACAGGCCTTCGCTGCGCAGGGTCGTGATCTGTCCTGCGGTCAGCGCGCTGGTCGTTCCCGACCAGGTCGTCGGTCCGCCGGAGAGCGGGAAGAGCACGCCGCCGTTGCTGCCGACGACACCCGTGTGGATGTGGGCGGCCGTGGCGGAGATGCCGAAGGTGCGCACGTCGTACGTGAGCGTGTCGTTGGCGTTGAGGACGACGTGTCCCCAGCCGCCGGCCGACGTGGCGACGGGCGGGTTCTCCTGCGAGCCTTCGATGTCTGCGTAGAACTCGTTTTGTGCGACGAGCGGTGCGGCGAGGAGCAACAGGGCGAGTGCGAGTTTCATGGGGTGTCTCGGATGGGAAGCGGGCGCGCTGCGTTGCCGTGGGGCGGAAGTGCGCACCGGGATCAGAGTCGGCGACCGCACGGAGGCGGTTGACGGCGGAGCCCGTGCCGGGTGTCCGGCAGGGGCCCTACGGAACCAGCGTCGCAGCGGATCTCATGGTCGGGGAGAAAATTCCCCCCCCGCGCCGCAGACTCGGTACCTCGGAGGCGACGCTCAGCGAGGTTCGGAACGGCGTTCTGTCCGCTCGCGAAGGAACCCCCCGATGGTGCTCCATGCGTCCGGATGACGCCCCTTGCGGCGGTGGAAGGGCAGGCGCGTCCCGTCGTCGGTGCGCTCGACGATCGCGAGAGCGTGATCGCAGCCGGGCAGGACGACGACGTCGCGGGGGCTCGCCTCGGATGAGTCCAGCGCGTCGCGCATCAGCGGGGCGTTGATCCGCGACGCGACGGCGAGGTCCTCGCTGCCGTAGACGGCGAGCGTCGGGCAGGCCAAGGCGCGCAACGTCGGGATGGGGTCGAAGTCGCCGTTGAGACGGAGCCAGCGCCAAGCGTCGGGCGCGAGGTCGCGCGGTCCGTGGAGTTCGCCGAGCCAGCCCGTGGGCTCGACGACGCCACGCAGCTCGAGGTAACGCTCGCCCTCCGAGCCGGTGCGTGCGAAGTGCCACATCGCCTCGAGGTAACGGCGGCCAAGGGTGACGTGCTCGTCCGTGGCGCCGCCGCCACGCATCCGGTCGAGTCGCGCCGTCGTTTCCTGTTCGATCGGTGAGACGGCCGGTCCGACGACCGAGACGAAGAACGCCGCGTCGTCGTCCTCGGCCGCCGCGAGGGCGCCATACCAACCGCCCCGACTCAGGCCTACGTATCCGACGGCACGCGCACCGGCGACGTCATGCCGACGCGCAAGGTCGGCGAAGGCTCGTAGGTCGGCGGCCGTCGTGGCGAAGGGGACGTCGCGTTCGCCGCCCGACTCGCCCCACCCGCGCTTGTCGTAGATGACGGCATGCAGGCCCTGGGCAACGAGCCGCATCGCGACCTCCTCGACGCGTGTGCGGTCCGTCCAACCGCTTCCGCCTGCGACGATCGCGCACGGGGCATCGGCGTGGTCGCCGAGGTAGAGCGTGCCGACGAGCGTGACGTCGTCACGCGTCACGGCCAGCTCCTCACGTCGCAACGTGCGCCGGGCGTGGCGCGTCTGTTGTCCGTCGATCTCCTCGACCAACGCGAGCACTGACGTGTCGACGTCGCGTTCGAAGCGCACGAGCCGCTCGACCGGGGCCGGCACGTAGAGGGCGGGGCCGATCGCGTAACGCTCGTCGGCGAGCGGAAACAGCGTCCGCTCGGCACCTGTCGCGGCGTCGACGAGGATGAGCTCGCCCCACGGCTGAGTGCGTACGATGCGCGCCGAGCCACCCGATGTGCCGTAGACGCCGACACAGTCGAGGTCGTGGCGGCCCTGGGGAACGAGGACCTCGGCTGCCGCGTGGAGCTCGACGACACCGCCGACGTCACCCCAACGAACCTCACCGACGAAGTGGCCGGCGCTCTCGAGTTCGAGAGTCAGTGAAATCTCGGCGGCGGCGCGCTGCGGATAGCTGAGCGTCAGCGTCGTCGCCGAGGTGTCGAGTTCGAAGGCGGCTCCGAACTGGCCGGCGACGGGCAGGTCGATGCGCGCCTGCGACGTCTCATCGATGTGCACGCGCACGGGCACGTCGCCGTCGTCGAGGTACATCCAGCCGGCCCAGGAACCGACGTGGGGCGGTGCGTCGTGAAAGCTGGCCGCGGCGAGGAGTGAAGTGAGGGTGAGCGAGAGTGAGATCGTCATGGTCGCAGACTCCTATCCCGGATATTCATGGATGATCTCCTTCGGTCGCATCTGAGTCCTTCCTGGCAGCGACGTTTCTGATCGTCAACGGCCAAAGCAGGCCGCCTCCGGTCAGACCCTCGCTTCGCGTTGCCAGTAAGGCCCAGCTGCGACCTCGTGACGAGCCCCGTGAGTCACCCAGGCTAGGACCTCGCGTCGGGCGCGCGTGGCGATTCTTGCTCACGGTCGAGCGCGACGCGTCGCCGCCATGCCGTGGGCGCCTCTCCGAGTTCGCGCTGGAAGGCGCGCGTCAGCTGCGTGCGGTCGGTGAAGCCCGTGGCCGCGGTGATGTCGTAGAGGGTCAGGTCGCCGTCGGGGAGCAGGCGCAGCGCCGCGCGCACTCGCAGCGAACGGCGCTGCTCGTGGAGCGACATCCCGGTGGTCGCCCGGAAGACGCGGCAGAGGTGGAAGACCGAGACGTCGAGGAGCGCAGCGAGGTCTGCGAGTTCGAGCGGCTCCCTGAAGCGCACGGCGAGCAGTTCGAGGGCGGCGCGGGTGAGAGCACGATGACGGCGTGCGCGTTCATCGTGGCGCGGGGCGGGACGCGTGCGGCGGCGCTCGGCCGCGGTGATGACGGCCGCCGCGAGATGGAGTGCGCGTTCCTCGGCCTCGAGCGCGTCCCACGTCCGGTTGCGCAGACCGTCGACGAGCGCGCAGTGTTCGGCGTACATCCGCGTGTCGATGGGCAGGGCCGGGATGTCGAACGAACCGCGCTCGACGGCGCGCGGTGCGATCGCGGCCAACGTGTCGCGTGACAAGACGAGCCCGGTGTTGCGGTCGCCGCAACGCTCGGGATGCGAGACGCGATGGACCTCGCCGTGCGCGAAGAGGTGCGCCACGGTCGCGTCGACGACGAGCTCCTCGTGCTGGCGGTGGCGCACCCAGACGCCGGCGCGCGCGAAGACGATCTCGTCGAACTCGAGCGGCCGTGTCTCGTCCGAGACGCGTGGGTCGGTGCGCTTACAGACGTTGTCGTGGACCGCGAGCGACGCTCCGACGAAGAGGCGTCCGCGATCGACGGGACCGAGAGCCGGGTGTGTCATCGGACTGGCAGCGCGAAGGAGGCGCGGAGTTTGCGAACACGTGTGTCAGCGTCGCAGCGTGTCGGGGACGTGGGTGGCGATTGCAGCGTCGGAGCGTCTCGGATGGCGAAGGGGCCCGGGCGACGATGCGCCGCGGACAGGCCACGAGCGTAGCGCGGATCGGCGTCGTGTGCGGTCAGTCGGCGCGTGGCGCGGCGTCTACTTCAAGCCCGGCCCAGCGCTCGGCGAATGCGTGCTCGGCGCCCAATCCCGCGATCATCACGGCGTTGTCGGTGGCGAGTGCCATCGGTGGAAGAAACAGCGGGATGCCGAGCGTGTCGGCCTCCGCTTGGCAGCGCGTTCGCAGCGCCGAGTTGGCCGCGACGCCGCCGCAGACGACGAGCCCGCGCGCGCCGATGCTCTCGGCACACGGGACGAGCTTGGCCGCGAGGATGTCCACGGCCGCGGCTTGGAACGACGCGGCGAGATCGGCGGGCACGATGTCGTCGAGCAGCGGCGCGCCGCGGCGTGCGTTCGGCCCGCGGGCGGCGTAGCGCACGGCCGTCTTCAGCCCCGAGAACGAGAAGTCGAAGCCGTCGATGTTCGTGCGCTTGAAACGGTACGCCTTCGGGTTGCCCGTCTGGGCGAGGCGGTCGATGACGGGGCCGCCGGGATAGCCGAGGCCAAGGATCGCCGAGACCTTGTCGTAGGCCTCGCCGACGGCGTCGTCGATCGTGCGTCCGAGGAGGCGGTGCTCGGAGGGCCCGCGGCTTTCGTAGAGCGACGAGTGCCCGCCGGAAACGACGAGCGATGCCAGCGGCCAGGTCGGGTCGACGCGTTCGCCGTCCGCGCCCATCATCGAGGGCATGATCCCGCCGTAGATGTGCGCGTGCACGTGGTTGACGGACACGATCGGCAAGCCGGTCGCGAGCGAAAGTCCCTTGGCGGCCGACAGCCCGACGAGCAGGCAGCCGACGAGCCCCGGCGTGGTTGTCACGGCGATGGCGTCGATGTCGGCGAGCGTGCAGCCAGCTTCCGCGAGCGCGTCGTCGATGACGGGGAAGATCGCCTCGAGGTGGCTGCGGCTCGCGACCTCGGGGATGACGCCGCCGAAGCGCGCATGCAGGTCGACCTGCGACGCGACACGCTGACCGAGCACGCGGTAGCCGTCGTCGACGACCGCTGCTGCCGTTTCATCACACGAGGATTCGATGCCGAGGATGCGGACCATGCGGCCATGATCGCCTTTGAGCCGCCGCTGGCGCTACGCCGCGCCTTGATCTCGTCCCGGCGGACACCACCATGGAGACCGCAGCGCCGCCATCGCTGGCTGCTAGACTTTCGACGCCTCCTGCCGCTCTCCGAAAGGACGACTTCGCACATGTCTCCACGCCTCCTGTCGTCGCTGCTGGTCTTGTTCGCGGTCTCGTGCGCCGACGTCGGTGTTGCTGGCGACGAGCTGCCCATGCCCGCCGACGACGCGCTCGTGGGCGGCCAGCCGTGGGAGCAGATCAGCCGCGACGGGCGCTACCTCGTGCGCGTCTCGACCGATCCCGACCCGATCCCGTTCAACGAGCCGTTCACGGTGGATGTCGATGTCTTCGACGCCTCCTCGCCGAGCAAATCGCTCGAGGGCGCGAGCGTGGTCGTCGACGCCTGGATGCCCGACCACGGGCACGGCATGAACCGCTTCCCGAAGACCGAGCCGCTCGACAACGGGCGTCAGCGCGTGCGCGGGATGCTCTTTCACATGCTCGGGAAATGGGAGCTGAACGTCGACGTGATCCACGAGAACCTCTCATCGCGTGCGACGTTCGAGATCACGTTGTGACGCATGGCGCTCGGCGCGCGGCTGCGGCGCTGATCGTGGGCGCACTCGTGGCGTGCGATGCGCGCGAGGGAGCGCCCTCGTCGGCCGGCCCGGACGCGCCGCTCACGATGACGCCGGCAGCGGGCGTCGAGGCGAACCTGGCTGTCGAGTTCACGGAGGCCGAGCTGCGCGCCGTGCTCACGCATTCGCCGATGCCGCCCGTGCCGCCCGACCCCACGAACGCCTACGCCGACGACCCCGCGGCCGCGCACTTCGGGCGCTGGCTCTTCTTCGATCCGCGTCTGTCGCACGACGGCTCGGTCGCGTGCGCGACGTGTCACGACCCGGCGCGCTCGTTCACGGACGGCGAGCGCTTGTCGATCGGACTCGAACGCCTGCGCCGTCACGCGCCGTCGATCGTCAACGTCGGCTACAACCGCTGGTTCTACTGGGATGGCCGGCGCGACACGCTCTGGTCGCAGGCCGCCGTGCCGATCGAGACGCCGAAGGAGATGGGCTTCGATCGCGTCCGACTGACGCGTCTGCTGGCGAGCGACGACGATCTGCGCGCGGCCTACGAGTCGATCTTCGGCGCCCTGCCCGACGTGTCCGACCGCCGACGCTTCCCCGACCACGCCCGTCCCATTCCCAAGGGCGAAGACCATCCCCACGGCTTTGCCGAAGGCAGCGACAGCGCGAACCTTCCCGAGCATGATCACTCCGACGACCCGCAGCAACGCGCCTGGGACGGCATGACGGAGGCCGACCGCGAGGCCGTCTCGCGCGTGCTCGCGAACGTCGGCAAGGCCCTCGCCGCCTACCAGCGCACGGTTGTCAGTGCGCCGGCGCCGTTCGACACGTTCGTCGCCGGTTTGCGCGATGGCGATGTCGACAAACTCGCAGCACTCGACGCCGAGGCCCAAGCCGGCCTGCAGGTCTTCGTCGGCAGGGGCAACTGCACGCTGTGTCACAGCGGCCCGCTGTTCACGGACCGCGAGTTCCATAATGCGCTCGTGCCGCTCGACGCCGAGCTCGGTGAGGACCCAGGGCGCTTCGCCGGCATCGCCGATGTCATGAACGCGCAGTTCGCCGCGACGGGGCCTTACAGTGACGACCCGAACGCACCTGACGCCGACAAGATCGAGTACCTCATCGACCCCTCAGGTCGGCCGCCGCACGACTCGTTCGCGCAGTTCAAGACACCGTCACTGCGCGGTGTGACGACGACGGCGCCGTACATGCACCGCGGTCAGCTCGCCGACCTCGAGGCCGTGCTCGAACACTACTCGTCGCACAAGGACGCGCCGCCCGTGCGCGGACACGTCGAGCGCTTCTTCAAGCCGGTGGACTTCTCGCCCGACGAGCGCGCTGCGTTGGTGGCGTTCCTCGCGAGTCTCGAGGCGCCGCTCGCCGACGACATCGTCTCGAGCGCGCCGACATCACCGTTGCCGTAGCGGTTTCCCGGATGTCGCAGAGTGGGGTTGGGGGGCGGCCACGTGGGGATGCTGGAGGTGCGATGCAGCCGCGTGTGGGTCCAAGGTGTCGATCGTGATGGGGCTGAGCGAGGTGTGGTGGGCCGCCCCCCAATCCTGTTAGCGAGATTGACGACCGGGGGTGAAGGCAGAAGCTGGAATGCGTGTATGTGACGTGTGCCACAGAGCGGGGCTGGCGGCGGCCTCGGGTCGCAGAAGTGTCCGGAAGAGCAACACTTGCGTCACCACGAGGGCCGGAACGTAGAGGCCGCTGAGTGTGACCTGCACTGCCGAGAGGCTGATCGCCCCGCCGACGAAGGCGTCGGCGAACGCGGCGACGAGGTCGAGACCGCCGAGCAGCACGGTGGCCCAAACGAGCCCGCGCGCCTGGGGTTGGTCGGAGCGCAGGGCCGCGAGGCTCGCGAAGCTGAGGGCGGAGACGACGGCCGCGAGAGCGACGAGAGCCGTCGGCGATGCGCCAGCGGCGAGGCGCACGGCCACGCGCGTCACTTGCAGAGCGAGGAGCAGGGCGAGGGCGTCGGAGGCGCGCCAGCGGTCGAGGACGGCGAGGCCGTGGCGCGTCAGACCGGTCCAGAGGACACAGCCGGCCGCGAAGCAGAGCGAGAGGACGAAGAGGTCAGTCACGGTGAGAAGCCTTCGGAAGGACATGCAGCCTGCGCGTCACCCCGGGCACGACGGGCCGTTTTTGCGATCTCGACGGCACCGCCGCGCGCGAGGCGTCGCGCACGCTCGGATCCCAGACTCATAACCAGCCTCGTCGGCAGTGGTTGCTGGTGGGAGTCCAGGTTGGCCCGGCGCCGCCCCTGATGTGCGACGCATGGCCTCCCTAAGAAGAGCCTGAGTTGCCGCGGACCGAGCTGACAGTCTCGTCACGGAGGCATTTTCAGGCGCGCAGGTCTCGAATCGCGACGTCGCCGCTGCAGTCAGGTGGGCGCGAAGGCCTCGTGGCAGACGTGACAGTCGCGGGCTGCCTTGGCCACGCGCTTGGCGACCTCGACGGCGACCGAGCGATCGAAGGCGGCGGGGAGGACGTGACCCGCCGTCGGCTCGGGGACGGCCTCGACGATGGCCTCGATCGCGGCCCACTTCATCGAGTTCGTGAAGCGCATGGCGCGCGACTCGAGTGCGCCGCGGAAGAGCCCCGGGAAGGCCAGCACGTTGTTGACCTGGTTGGGGAAGTCGGAGCGCCCCGTTCCGACCACGGCAGCGCCGCCGGCGACCGCTTCGTCGGGGTGGATCTCGGGCTCGGGGTTGGCCATGCCGAACACGATCGGGTCGTGGTTCATCGAGCGGATGTCGTCGGCCCGGAGCAGCTTGCCGCGACTGACGCCGATGAAGACGTCGGCCCCGCGCAGCGCGTCCTGCAGCGTGCCCGTCTCGCCGTCGGGGTTCGTGAGCGCCGCGAGCTCTTCCTTCGTGGCGTCGTTGTTCGGGCGTCCGGCGGCGACGATGCCGCGGCGGTCGAGGATGCGGACCTGACCGACGGGAACGCAGCGGTCGTCGGCATCCGTGCAGGTGAGCAAGCGTGCAATCGCACGTCCAGCGGCACCGGCGCCCGAGATCACGACCTTCATGTCCGCGAGCGGGCGGTTCACGACGCGCGCGGCGTTGAGCACGGCGGCGAGCAGCACCACCGCAGTGCCGTGCTGGTCGTCGTGCATGACAGGGATGCCGATGTCTTGGAGACGGTCCTCGATCTCGAAGCAGCGCGGCGCGGCGATGTCCTCGAGATTGATCCCGCCGTACGTCGGGGAGATGGCCTTCACGATGGAGACGATCTCATCGGGCTCGCGGGCGTCGAGCACGACGGGCACGGCATCGACACCGGCGAACTCGCGGAAGAGCGCGGCCTTGCCTTCCATGACGGGCAGCGATGCGGTCGGGCCGATGTCACCGAGGCCCAGCACGGCAGAACCGTCGGAGACGATGGCGACCGTGCGACCCTTCCAGGTCAGGTCCCACGCGGCACCCGGATGTTCGGCGATGACCTCGCACGGACGCGCGACGCCCGGCGAGTAGGCAATCGACAGGTCGTCTTGCGATTCGAGACGCATCCGCGAGCGCACTTCGATCTTGCCTTGCGAGGCGCGGTGGGCTTCGAGCGAGCGTTGGTAGATGTCCACGACGAACTCCGATGAGACGGACGCTACGATGCCGCTCGGACCCCGACGGTGTCGAATCAGTAGATGGGTTCGTACGTTTCCGGGACGACGGCCCAGCGGCGCGCGTAGGTGTGCACGCGGCGTGTAGCCTCGCCGCTCGGGGTCACGAAGTCGCGGTCGGCGAAGGCCCAGGCCAGCACGCCGCCCGAAAGATTGTGCGCCTCGATCCCTTGCTCGCGCAGGGCGAGGGTGTACTCACCGCTGCGACAGCCGACGGTGCAGTAGGCGAGCACCGTGGCGTGCTGCTTCTGCTCCGTCGGAAGCGCTTCGAACTCCTCGACGGTCAAGGCGCCGGGGATGCGCGAGACGGCCTGCTCGTCGGCGCCGCGGACGTCGACGAGCAGCGGTTCGGCGCACTGGGCGGCCACGGGCGACCACTCCTCGAGTGTCACCCAGTGTGCGTCGGGGTAGGACGCGCGGCAGTCACTCACCAAAGCGTCGAGGCGATCGGGGAGGGGGCGCATGTCGGGAGTCTCGGCGCAGCCGACGAGAGCGACGGCGAGGAACAGTGGGACGAACGATCTCATGCCGCCGTGATAGCAAGTTGCCCGGGATGTGTCGCGCACGGCCCGGCAGCCGGTGCTTTTGGTGTCAAGAGCTGGCACCCTGAGGGCAATGAGAGCGCGGGCGATGAGAGCGACGCAGTGGATGAGCGGGGTGTGTGCGTGTGGCCTGCTGGTGGCGGCGGGCGCGCACGACAACTCGTGGAGCACGACGGTCGTCGAAATCGACGAGGCGTCGGTGACCGTGGCGCTGACGGTGCAGACGCTGTCGATCGTCGAGGTGCTCGAAGTCGATGGCGACGGCGACCTCTGGTTGACGAGCGAGGAGCTCGAGGCGGGGCGGGAGGCGCTCGTGGCGTACCTCGATGAACACCAGCGCGTCGCGGCAATCGGTGCCTCGGGCGACGAGTCGCCGGTTGTCCTCGGCCGTGAACCGACGCTCGAGCGGCGCGAGGATCTCACGACCCTGCCGCCCATGCAGTGGGTCGACGTGACCTGGTCGGGGCCCGCGCTGGCCACTGATGTCGCGGCCGTCGAGATCGAGTCGACGCTGTTCCTGACGACGAGCCCCGGACACCGCTCGTTCGTCGAGACGATCTGGAACGGCCTCGTCGGGGACGTGAGCGTGCTCTGGATGGCGGAGCTCGAGGCGACGTTCGAGCGCCCGGCGGCGCTCCTCGGCGAGCCTGAAGTCGCCGGTCTTCAGCCTGTCCCAGAACAAGCCGAGGGCGACTCGCCGCCACGCGGCGGGCGTTCCTGGCGACCGGATGTCGTGCTGGTGGTCATTCTGGCGGTCCATGCGGCCGGCTACGGCCTGCGCGGTGCCACGGCGGGAACGGCGACCGCGCTCGCCGCCGGCGGTGCCCAGGCTGCCGTCGGCGCCGCGGTTCTCGGCCTCGCGACGCTTCCCGCGCCCTACTCTGCGGCCCTCTCCGGCCTCGCGGTGGTCCTACTCACCTCGCGAGTGTGTGTGTCAGATCCGACACGACGGCCTCGTCTCGTGAAGGAGTGTTTGGTTTGGGCTGTGCTCGTCGCAGGATTCGCCCAGCCGGTCGCGGCCCCAAATCTGGCCTCTACGACCGATTCGGTGCTGATCTGGAGCAGCGTGGCATGGTCCCTGGGGCTCTTGGGCTGGGTCGTGCCGACGTTTCGACGCCGGCATTCCGGCCTGCCCGACGACTGAGCCTCATGGCGCCGCGCCACCCGCGACGCTCCGATGCGGCCGCGCGGCGGCCGTCGACGTGTCCTCGTATGGGATGTCCGCATGGCGATTTTCATCAAGCGGATCTACGACGTGCCGGAGCCGAGTGACGGCTACCGCGTGCTCGTAGATCGACTCTGGCCGCGAGGCCTTCGCAAAGAAGACGCCATCGTCGACCTGTGGCTCAAAGACATCTCACCGAGCGTCGAGCTCCGCCGCTGGTTCGGCCAGGAGCCCGAGCGCTTCGAAGAGTTCGCCCGCCGTTACGAGGCCGAGCTGCAGTCGCAGCCCGAAGCCCTCGCGAAGCTCCAGGAGCGCGTCGACATCCAGGAAGTGACACTGCTCACGTCCGCCCGTGCGCCACAGTTCTCGGCAGCGCAGGTTCTCTCCGACTACTTCGCGCGAGCGAAGTTACGCGCCAAGGCGTCGTAGGCGAGTCGTAGGCGCGGGCCGTCGTCGGCGATTCGTCGCGCGTCAGTTCTCGAAGGTCTTGAAGACGTTGTCGACGAGGACGTTGTCGTCGCCGCCGTCCTTGATGTCGACGGCCGCGTTCTTCTTGGCCTTGTTGCCGATGACGAGCGAGTCGTCGCACTGCAGGTCCAGCCCGTCGTTGGACGACGCGAGGAGCTTGTTCCCGATCACGTGCGGACGGTCGACGTCGGAGAGAAGGAAGAGCCCTGTCCCTTCGCTCTTCTTGATCGTGTTGTCGACGAACACGCTCGTGCCCTCGAACGCGATGATGCCGTTGGCGTCGCTGGCGATGATCGAGTTGTCGTAGAGCGTGGCATCGACGACCGAGGTCACCTCGATCCCGTGAACTCCGCACGCGCTGACGTCGTTGCGCGACACCGTCACGTAGAACGCGAGCCCGAAGTCCAAACCAGTTGCTTGGATCGTCGCGATACGGTTCCCGTCGATGACGATGTGCGTTGCTCCGTCGAGCTCCAAACCGTACTCGCAGTTCTCGATGCGGTTGTCGACGAAGGCGCTGTTCTCGCCGTCGACCGCGATCCCGACAACGGCGTCCCTCAACGTGCACCCGGCGACGACGATGTTCGCGCCGACCACACCCACGGCCACGGAAGGTGAACACGGCACGCTGCAATCGAGCGCGACGTGATACTCGCCTCCGAGCAAGATGCTGCCCTCGATGACCTCGAGCTTCTCGAGTGTGCAGCGCTCCGTGTCGAACTCGAGGTCGACACCGCCTGGCGCGCGGATCTGAAACCCGTCGAGATGCACGTGCTGCGAGTCGACGATGGCGACGCCGATCGCCGTGTGCGTGATGATCGCCTTGCCCGTCTTCTTGGCGCGGAGCGTGATGTGCGACTTGCCATCGATCACGACGCCGTTCGGATACTCGCCGGGCGCCACGAGGATGGTGTCGCCGGGCCCGGCCAAGTTGATGGCATCTTGAATCGTTGCGGCATCCTCCGGCACGTGGATCTCGTCGCCGGGCTGTGGCTTGATCGGGATGGGGCCGGAGAACGTCTTGAAGACGTTGCCGAAGAGCACCCGCTTGCCCGGGACTTCGATGTCGAAAAGACCGCTCTTCTTGATTCGGTTGTCGATGATGAGGCAGTCATCGGCTTCGATCAGGAATCCGTTGCCAGCGGCGTTCGAGACCCGGTTCCCGACGATCCGGGCCGGCGCTGACGCGGCATCGACGACGATGCCGTGTCCCCCGCACTTCTGGATCGTCTGCCCCAAGATCTCGATGCGCGTGCCCGAAACGATGATTCCGTCGCCACCGATGTTCTTGATGACGTTGTCGATGAACGAGACGTCGTCACACGCAACGACCTCGACAGCGATCGTATCGGCACCTTCGATGCGATTGTCGAGCACGACGCACTCGGCGGAGTTGGTCAGGGCGACGGCGGAGTCGGTCCCGTTCACGGTGATGCGGTTGTGCTCGACGAGGCATCCGGTCGTGTCCTGGACGCGGAGAGCTGAGGACATCGTGTCGAACTTGTTGTCGCGGATGACGTGGCCGTTCCCCCCGAGCACGAGCGCTCCGGCGAGGACGTCCTTCGTCCTGCAGTCGTCGATCAGCATGCGGTCGCCGTTGATGACGACCGCGCTGTCGCAGTCGTCGAACCGGCAGTCGCGGATGGTGTGGTCGCTGCCTTTGACGGACACGCCGGCCTGACGGCCACTGATGACGAGCCGCTGCAAGAGGCACGCCGTCGACATGTCGTCGACTTCGACCCCCACGCCCAGGCCGACGCCTGCTGCGATCGTGAAGCCCTCGATCGTCACGCCGCTCGAGCCCACGAGTTCGAGGGGAGACTCGTTCGTGAGGACAGCCTTGCCCTTTTTCTTCGAGCGGATCACGAGGTCGGTCATCCCGTCGACCACCACCGCCTCGTCGTAGTCACCGGGCTGCACGAGGATGACATCGCCCGCCTGAGCTCCGTCGACGGCAGCCTGGATGGTTGCCGCGTCCGTCGGGACGACGATGTCGTCCGCGGCGGCGGGGCGAGCGACGAGGAGCAGCGCGGCGATGAGCGCGCTCCACGGATGCGAGCGATGGCACATGTGAGGTCCTCGATGTGGGGGTGGGCCTCCGGCAAGAGCGGAAGGCGCAGCGCGACCGATGGGGGGAACGCCCGTTCTTCCATCCCTCGCGCCTTGCGTCCGTGGCAGCCCGTGACAGCCTCTCGACCGTCGCAGGCGCGACGGGGTCTCAAGCACCGACACGCGCGTGCGGTGGGATCCCGCGTGCAGTGGGATCCATGGGCGATCGACGCGCTGAGGGCTGAGGAGAGCCGAGCGACGAGGCAACTCGAGGCGCGGCCCGGGGACGGCCGCCCGCTACATCTGCTTCGGGATGAGGTCGTCGCGGCCGAGGTAGCGTGTGACCGCTGACAAGACGTCGAGGTCATCGCCGAAGCCTGTGCGGTCGGAGAGGTCGTCGTTCACGTCGTCGCTGCGCACGAAATAGACCACGCCGGCGTGGGCAAGCCGCCGTTTCTCGCTGCTCATGTCGTCGGCTGCGACGAGCAGAGCATCCGCCAGGTCACCAAGGTTCTCGACGAGTTCGATGTCGAGGTACTCGTTCTGGTGGAACGCCGCGCGCACGACGTCGAGGTACGCCGAGTTGCGCTTGCGCATGACCTCGGTGGACTCGAGTTCGTCACTCTCGGCGTAGATGTCCGACAACAGCAGAAAGACGTCGTCCTCGAGCCCCGGAAGCAGAGGGCACGTGACAGCTGTCGGAACCGTCTCCTCGGAGACGGTCTCGGGTTTCGGAGGTTCGACGTCGGTGGCTGCGCGCGCGTCATCTTCGCCGCGGCGCGACCCATCGAAGAGGGACCAGGATCTCATGGTTCGGGGTTCACAAGAAGCAAGGGCGAATCACGCTACCATCAGGGGCGTCAGGCGAAAGACGGCACGTGTCGCGTCGTGCGACAGATAGCCGAAAGTCGGGCGGATTCGCGCTCGAAACAGCGGTTCGGCACCGAAAAAATTTGGGCGGCGCGAGCCCTCGAGTGGAGACCAACGCCCGGCTTCGATGGGGTTGACGCGGTCGAGGTCACGTGGTTACCGAAATCGCCGCCCTCGGCGTGATCACGCGCTTTCGAGTTCGGCGATGGCCTCGTCGAGCTGATCGTCGTCCGGGGCGACGCCGTGCCAGCCCGGCTTGTTCTCCATGAACGACACGCCCTTTCCGAGCACCGTGTGGCAGATGATCATCTGCGGCCGACCCTTGATCGCCTTGGCGGTCTTGAGAGCCGTGTGGATCGCACCGCGGTCGTGGCCGTCGACGTCCTGCACGTGCCAACCGAACGCGGCGAACTTCTGGCCGAGGTCACCCTGGTCCATGACGTCCTTCGTGAAGCCGTCGATCTGAATCCCGTTGCGGTCGAGCATCACCGTGAGATTGTCGACGCCATGGTGCGTGGCGGCCGACGCCATCTCCCAGATCTGCCCCTCCTGCACCTCGCCATCCGACGAACCGACGTAGACACGCGCGTCGATGCCTTGCAGTTTCAGGCCCAGCGCCTGGCCGAGCGCCACCGAAGCACCGTTGCCGAGCGAGCCTGTGCACGCGTCGACCCCGGGCGTGAAGTGAAAGTCGGGATGACCCTGGAGCGGCGAGCCGAGCTGGCGCAGCGTCCAGAGGACATCGCGCGGAAAGAAGCCGCGGCGCGCGAGGATCGCGTAGAGGACGGGGCAGATGTGGCCGTTGCTGAGGATGAAGCGATCGCGCCCGTTCCAGTCGGGCTCGTGCGGGCGGACGCTCATGTGACCGCCGAACCAGAGCGTGGCGAACACGTCGGTCATGCCGAGCGAACCGCCGGGGTGCCCCGACGCGGAGAGGTTCAGCGCGGCGAGAATGTCGGTCTTCAGCGCCGTACAGATGCGTGCCATCGTCTCCGAAGACGGATCGATCGGCGCGTTGACGTCGATGCCGACGGCGCGGTCGGCATAGCGCTCGGGTTTGGGTGACGCGGCCACGACGGCGGCGCCGTCCTTCACCGCCTGCGCGACGCGATCGTCGAGGTGCGGGGCTGGGGCCTGGCTGCCGCTCGGCGCGACATGGCCGAAGGGCGAGTTGTGCGTACCGGTCGTCTGGCCCGCCATCTGATTCTTCGCGAACGTGCTCATGGGATGTTCCTCGAATGCGGGTCAGGCGCGCGCGAGTGCGCGGGCCGAGTCGGCGATGCCCTGGGAGTCGAGCCCGAAGTACTTGATCAACGTCGGGCCAGTGCCCGACTCGCCGAAGCGATCGTTGATCCCGAGCCTGACGACGGGGCACGGTGCTGTGTCGGCGAGGGCCTCGACGATCGCCGAGCCGACGCCACACGCGCGCTGGTGCTCTTCGACGGTGACGATGCGTCCCGTTTCCTTCGACGCAGCGACGAGCGTCTCGACGTCGAGCGGCTTGACGCACGCGACGTTGAGCACGCGGGCCGAGATGCCCTCGTCGGCGAGTTTGTCAGCGGCCTCGAGGGCATACGAGACGCACACACCGACGGCGGCGATCGTGACGTCGTTGCCGTCGCGCAGCACGGGGATCTTGCCGAACTCGAACGGCGCGTCGGCGGGCATGAAGATGGGCGTCTTCATGCGCGAGAGGCGGATGTAGACGGGGCCCTTCACGTCGGCCGCTGCGCGCACGGCGGCCTCGGCCTCGTTGCCGTCGGCGGGGACGACCACGCGCATGTTCGGAAGGATGCGCATCAATGCGATGTCTTCGAGCACCTGGTGGCTCGCGCCGTCTTCACCCACCGTGATTCCGGCGTGCGTGGCGCAGATCTTCACGTTGGCGTCCGGCAGGGCGATCTCCTGTCGGATCTGCTCGTAGGCCTTGCCGGCGGCGAACATCGCGAACGAACTCGCGAATGGGACGAGGCCGGTCAGGCTCAGGCCGGCCGCGGTGCCCATCATGTTGCACTCGGCCACGCCCATGTTGAAGAAGCGCTCTGGGTGGGCCTTGCTGAAGTCCTTCGTCTTCGTGGAGCCCGAGAGGTCGGCGTCGAGGACGACGATCTCGGGGCGTTCGTTGCCGAGCGCCAGCAGCGCCTTGCCGTACGACTCGCGCGTCGCGGTCTTGATGTCTGGGTCGATCGTGATCGTCACTTGGCAGCCGATCTCCGGGGGCCTGAACAGAGCGCGACGAGTGTCGCGCGGGTCGACCCGATCGTACGCCTCCGAGTGGCCGGGCGGGAGCGCAGAGTGAACGTCCGGCGTCGGCGCCGTATCGT
This sequence comes from Planctomycetota bacterium, assembly GCA_029259745.1. Lineage (GTDB taxonomy): Bacteria > Planctomycetota > B15-G4 > B15-G4 > B15-G4 > OFTM221. Next base: position 164,140 of record JAJDEO010000004.1, on the reverse strand, counting down.
GAGGCGGCACATCCCGGAGCGCCGCGTCGATGTTCTCTTCAGATCGGTCAGCCCAGCGCTGCGTTCTCGCGCTCCTCGCGATCGCGACGCTCCTCCGCGCCTGGCTCGCACACGTCTATCCCGTCCTCCAGGCGGAGGCCTATTACTGGACATGGGGCCGGGACCTCGCCTGGGGCTTCCACGACCATCCTCCGGCCATCGCGCTGCTCACGGCCGTCGGCGGGGTTCTCGGGGTGTCGGGCTCACTCGGGCTGCGGCTCGGCGTCGTGGCGCTGGGAACGCTTGGCGGCTGGTGGGTCTTCCGGCTCTATGCCGAGCTCCTCGGCGTGCGCCGCGGGGCGACGGTCGCCGTCGTCGCGATTCTCGCGCCGTTCTGGATGCCGTTCGGGGTCGTCGCCACGCCCGACGGCCCGCTGCTCGTCTTCTGGGCGGGGGCGCTTGGCGCGTTCTGGGTGGCTTGGCAACGGGGCGGCGTCTGGCGCTGGATCGTGGTCGGCGTCCTCACCGGCTGCGCCTGTCTGTCGAAATACAACGGCTTCCAGCTCCCGCTCGTGTTCCTGGTGACGCTGCTGACGACCTCAACGGGACGCGCCGCCCTGCGAACGCGTGGACCTTGGATGGGCGCCGTGGTCGCGGCGCTGCTCGTCACCCCGAATCTGCTCTGGAATCTCGACGGGGGTGGGAGCACGGTGTCGACGCCGTTCGCGGGCGGCGTGCAGCTCGAAGCCGCCGCGCGTCACCTCGGCGAGCTCGCGCTCCTGCCGTTGTTCTGGCTGGGACCCGTGCTCGGTGTGTTGCTGCTCGGGACGGTGAAGGTCGTGAGGCGTCCATGCAGCGATGTTGAGCGCTTGCTCGTCGTCGCGACGTGGGTGCCGCTCGGGATCTTCGCCAGCGTTGCGTGTGTCACGCAGGTTCACGCGCACTGGATCACGACGGTGTTCGTCACCGGGCTCCCGCTGGCGCTGGCCGCCACGAGCAAGCGGTTGTCTCGTCGTGCGTGTCTCGGCGCAGGTGTGTGCGTGTTGGTGACGGCGGTGCTGCTCGGCGTGCCGGCGTGGGTCGTGGCACCGATCGACGAGCAGGCCGGCGTCGTCCCCGAGGTGCCCGAGGTGCTCGAGCGTCTCGCACTCGAGGCATCGGGGTGGCCGCAGCTCGAGGCGCGTCTGCGCGAAGAGCTCGCGCAACGTGACGACGACGTCTTCTTGACGGCCTTCAACTACCACATCGTCGCCGAAGTCGAGTGGTTGCTCGATGATGAGACGCACGGGCTTCCGCTTCGCCGTCGTCACCTCCATCAGTATCGACTCTCGCGTGACGTCGACGAGTACCTCGGACGCGATGCCCTGTTCATCGACAAGGAACGCGGCAACACGACGGATGTCCGGCTGAGCCGCGCGTTCGAGCGCATCACGTGGCTCGCCCCGGTCGTGCTGACGACGGAAGACGGACGCACGCTCGACCGCTTCGTGATCGCGTCGTGCGAAGGATTCCTGGGGATTCTGGGGTCAGACGCTTCGGGTCGCTGAGGGCAATGACGCCGGGGGACGGGAACCTCGGGTACGCCGCGGGAACGACGCCGTGAAGCGCGCGCCACCGCCGGGTGCATTCTCGAAGCGAAGCGTTCCTTCGTGCTCGCGCATGACAGCGCGGCTGATCGCAAGGCCGAGTCCGTAGCCGCCGCGTCGGTCGTCTCGCACGCGCGCGGTGACGAACGGCTCGAAGATCTGATCGACGATCTCGTCGCTCACCCCGGGACCCGTGTCCGTCACGATGATGTCGACCGAGTCGGCGTCGCCGCGGATCTCGACGTCGACGCTGTCGCCCGATCCGCACGCTTCGAGCGCGTTGCCGACGAGGTTGCGCAACGTCCGTAGGCAGGCCTCGCGGTCGGCTCGCAACGTCGCGTCGCCGCGTGCGCGCACGGTGAGTGCGATCCCGCGCCTGTGAGCGGTGCGGCGCTCGCGTCCCAGTCGCAGCTCGGCTTCGCGCAGGAGGTCGAACTCTTCGAAGTTCAGTTGTTCGGAGTCGCTCGGTGTGCGCGAGCCGCAGTAGGCGACGAGGTTCGCGATGGCGTCGGACAGGTCGTGGAGGTCGTCGAGGTTGCTGCGCAGGAGCTGTTGGTACTCCTCGGGCTCGCGGTACGAGAGCAGCGTCACCTCGGTTTCGCCAATGAGGTTCTGCAGGGGCGAGCGAAGTTCGTGCGCGAGGAACGCCGAGAACGTGCGTAGGTGCGTCGACGATTCTTCGATCCGCTCGAGCATCGAGTTGAGCGACACGCCGAGCGCCTCGATCTCGTGTGGCGCGCCGTCGAGGTCGATGCGCGCACGGTTCGTCACCGGGTCGATGCGTGTCGATTGGTCGGCGACTGACCTCAGGCTCGCCATGGCGCGACGTGCAAGCAGCCATCCGACGATCACGGATATCGTCGTGATGATCAGGAACGCGACGGCCGAGTACTCGAGGAACTTCACGAGGTGTGCGAAGTGGTCGTGTGCGTCGACGAGCACCTCGATGTGGAAGCCGTCGCGGCGATCGAACGCTCCGACGGCGATCCCATTCGAGAAGAGGTGCTCGCGCCAACTGGTGTCCGATGTGATCGGGATGCTGAGCTTCTCGATGACGCGTTGGTCACCGGCCTCGGCGATGAGTTCACCGTCGCGGCGGACCCGGAACGCCACAGCGGGCTCATCGATCACCTCGGCGATCGTCTCGCACGCGAGGGTGACGCCCATGACGTCGCGGCCATGGATGTCGATCGCGAGGTCGAGTTCTTGGACCTCGTGTTCGAGGAGGTTCTTGAGGTCTTGGCGCATCATCCCGAACAGGAAGACGACCGAGATGAGTGCGTAGAGCGTGACAGCAGCGATCGACGTCGCGGCAATCGTGCGCGCGACGCGATGGGTCAGCGACCACCCGCCGTCCTTCGTGTCAGCCGCGGTCTTCGAGGACATAGCCGGCTCCACGGATGGTGTGGATGAGTGGTCGATCGAACGGCGTGTCGACCTTCTGGCGCAGACGGCGCACGTGCACGTCGACGACGTTCGTGCCGGGGTCGAAGTCCATTCCCCAGACCGCCTGGAGCAACGCCGTGCGCGAGACGGTCTCGCCGAGGTGTTCCACGAAGTGTCGCAGCAGGCCCCACTCGATGCGCGTGAGATCGATCGCCTCACCGGCGCGCGTCACCTTGCCCTCGATGTAGTCGACGTCGAGGTCGCCGACGTGGCGTTGCAGTGAGTGGTGGCGACGGCGCAGCACGGCGTGGACACGTGCCAGGAGTTCTTCGAACGCGAAGGGCTTCACGACGTAGTCGTCGCCTCCCATGCGCAGCCCGCGCACGCGCTCGGTGAGTCCTTCCTTGGCGGTGACGAAGATCACGGGCGTGTCGATGCCCTTGTCGCGCAACGCTTCGAGAACGTCCCACCCTTGGATTCCGGGGAGCATCACGTCGAGCAGTGCGAGGTCGTACGACCTCTCGGTGAGGAGCTTTACGGCTTGCTCGCCGTCGCCGACCGTTTCACACAACACGCCCGACTCTTCGAGTCCGCGCGCGAGGAACGTCCGGTACTTCGGGTCGTCGTCGACGATGAGGATCTTCATGCGTTGCAGAGGTGGGCCTTGGGTGAGCACGCATTGTCCGTGCGCGGACCTCGAAAGCGATGACGTATCTGTCATCTCGTTGTCATCGCCTTGTCGCCGTCGTCGGCGGATAAAGAGTCTCCCACGCTCAGGAGGCGAACCCGATGACACGACGCGACTCCCCGACCACGCACGACCCGCTGCCGCAGCGCTCGCGACGCACGTGCGTCCATCACCTGGACTTCACCGAACCGCACAGCCATGGCAACAGACGCGTTCAGCAGGCGCGTGCCGTGCGTTCCGTGTATCGCGATGTCTACGGAGCGAGACTCAGTCTCATGATGCCGTGGCTGCTCTCGATGCACGACGCGGACGACGCCGTCTTGGGTGTCATCGGCGGTCGACCAGCTCGCTCGGCGCCGCTGTTCCTCGAGGCGTATCTCGATGAGCCGATCGAGACCGTGCTCTCGTCCGCGCTCGGGATGCACATCTGGCGCGACGAACTCGTGGAAGTCGGAAACCTCGCGGCGCGTGTGCCCGGAATGGGGCGTTCGCTCGTGACGTCGCTGGCGGCGCTGATCGCGGGTGCTGGCGGACGCTGGGCAGTCTTCACAGCCACCGACGAGCTGCGTGGGCTTTTCGCGCGCCTCGGCATTGCCCTCGTCGACCTCGCACCGGCTGACGGTCGGCGATTGGGAGACGAGCTCGCGCACTGGGGCACTTACTACGACGCCGACCCGCGCGTCTCGGCGGCACGCATCGACGACGTGCGCGCGGCGGCCGGGAGCGACGTGAAGCTGCGCCGCTCGGTCGGTGTGTTGTGGCAGCGGTCGTACCTGCGCGGCTGCCGGCTCGCGGCGGAGGCGGTCGCGTGACGCCGGCACGGCACGAGCAGTTCTTCGCGGGGCTCGTCGCCGTCGCGGCGCGTGATCCCGAGAAGGTCGCGATCGACGACGCGGCCGGCAGCGCGTTGACGTACTCCGATCTCGTCAAGCGGGTCGATGATGCCGCCACGGCGATCCACGAGGCAGGCTGGACGCGTGTCGCACTGCGCGCCGACAACGGCGTCGACTGGATCATCGCCGACCTCGCATTGCTCGCGCTCGGAGTCACGTGCGTCCCCTTGCCGACGTTCTTCACCGACGAGCAGTGTGCGCACGTCATCCGCTCGACGGGTCTCGAAGGACTGCTCGTGTCGCGCGACGACCTCGCGACGACCGGCGTGCCGATCGAGCGCGCGCGGGTCCGCTGCGCGCGGCTCTCGGCGTGGCGCATCGTGGGCGCACAGCCGACGGCGCCGTCGCCCTGGGCCAAGGTGACGTTCACGTCCGGAACGACAGGCACGCCGAAGGACGTCGCGCTGACGGCCGAGACGTTGCTCGCGACGGCCGACGCGCTTGCCTGCGCCACGCACGCGCGCTCCGACGACGTGCACCTCTGCGCGCTTCCGCTGTCGGTGCTGCTTGAGAACGTGGGAGGCGTTTATCGCACGCTCGCCTCGGGCGGCACGGTCGTCGTCCCGACGGCGCGGGCCGTCGGTATCGAAGGTTCGAGCGAGGTCGACGGACATCGTTTGGTCGACGTCCTCGAGCATGCCCTCGCGACGGTCGTCATCCTCGTGCCGGCCATGCTCGAAGCGTTGGTCGACGAACTCGAGACGTCGGGGCGGCGGCTGCCGCACCTGCGCGTTGTCGGCGTCGGCGGTGCGCCGGTTGCGCCTGCACTCCTCGATCGTGCATGGGACGTCCGTGTGCCGGCCTACCAGGGCTACGGGCTCTCCGAAGCCGCAAGTGTCGTCGCCCTGGAGCAACCCTTCGGCGGGCGTCGCCGCGGGACGGTGGGCCGCGCGGTCGGACGCACGGTGCGCGTCGCCGCCGATGGAGAGTTGATCGTCGAGCGTGTCCGCGGTGTGGGCAGGCTCGCCGAGCCGGCCGACGCCGAGCACGTGACCACGCTGCACACGGGTGATCTCGGGGACATCGATGACGACGGTTTCATCACCGTCTACGGACGCAAGCGCGACGTCATCGTGACGAGCTTCGGGCGCAACGTCTCGCCGTCGTGGGTGGAGTCGCTGCTCGTCGGCGGCGTCGTGCGCCAGGCGGCTGTCTTCGGTCACGGACGCGCTCACCTCGAGGCACTTCTCGTCGTCGACCCACAGACCTCACACGACGCGATCGAAGCCGTCGTGGCACGCGCGAACGCAGCGCTTCCCGACTATGCCCGCGTCGGCGCTTGGGTCGTCGCGCCAGTTCCCTTTTCCCAGGCCGACGGCTGCCTCACGCCGTCGGGCTCTCCCGCTCGCGCACGCATCGCGCAGCTGTACGACGTGCAGCTCGCCGCGCTGCGCGATTCCAAACACCCTCCCCACGAGGAATCCATGATGACCCCGCCGTCTTTCTACGACGTGCTCCTCAGCGAGACAGCGTCGCGCCAACGAGAACTCTTCGAGGTCCCCTTTGTCGCCGCTGCCGTGACCGGTGCGCTGACGCTCGACGAGTACGTCGCGTTCCTCGAGCAGGCGTATCACCACGTGCGCCACACCGTGCCCCTCCTACGCGCCACGAAGCAGGCGCTTCCGAATCGTCTCGCATGGCTCGCTGACGAACTCGACCGATACATCGACGAGGAGATCGGACACGAGGAGTGGATCCTCTCCGACATCGCCGAGTGCGGTGCCGACAGCGAAGCCGTCCGCAACGGCAAGCCGGACGCAGCTTGTACGGCGATGGTGGAGCATGCCTACGGCTTGATCCACGGGGGCCGACCGCTGGGTTTCTTCGGCATGGTCCACGTTCTCGAAGGGACGAGCGTGCGCGGTGCGACACGCGCAGCCGAGATGCTCGAACAGTCGCTCGGCCTTCCGCGGGCGGCCTTCACGTACCTGACGACTCACGGCGACGTCGACATCGACCACGTCGACTTCTTCGAGTCGCTGATGAACCGCATCGACGACGCGCGCGATCAGCGCGAGGTGCTCGAGGCGGCGCAACGTTTCTTCGACCTGTACGGCGACATCTTCCGCGGACTTGACGCGGGCATGGCGTCCACCCCCTCGAACTGAATCCGGAGATCGACATGAATCTCGACAACTCACGCGTCGTCCTCACGGGCGCGGCTGCGGGCATCGGACGTCTGACGGCCGAGACCCTCGCCGCTCGAGGCGCAACGCTCTTCCTCGTCGACCGCGACGGACCGGCGCTCGAAGCTGCCCGCGCCGAGATCACCGCGCGTCACGTCGCCGTCGTCCACGTTTATGAGGCCGACCTCACAGACATCGACGCGCTCGACGGCGTGATCGCCGCGGCGCAAGTGGCACTCGGCGGGATCGACGTGCTCGTCAACAACGCCGGCATCCAGACGTTCGCGCCGTTCGAGAGCGAGGACCTTCGCGCGCTCGACGCCGAGTTGCGTGTCAACGTCCTCGCACCGATGGGCCTGACACGCGCTGCGCTGCCCGCGATGCTCGAACGCGGTTCGGGGCGAATCGTGAACATGGGTTCGATCTTCGGATCGATCGCGTTCGCGTACTTTGCGGCCTACTCGAGCACGAAGTTCGCGATGCGCGGTTTCTCCGAGGCGCTGCGGCGTGAACTCGACGGCACGGGTGTCGGTGTGACCTACGTGGCGCCGCGCGCGACACGCACCGGGCTTGCCTCGGTGACAGGGCGGATGGCGGAGGCCGTGGGCATGAAGATGGACGATCCGGCGGACGTCGCCACGAAGGTCGTCGCCGCGATCGAGGACGAGGCGAAGGACCGCTACTTCGGGCAGCCCGAGGGGATCTTCGTGCGGCTCAACGCCCTGCTCCCGCGACTCGTCGACATGGCGACGCGCGGTCAGAACCGCAAGACGCGTCCGTTCGCCGTCGAGGCCGCCGCCGCCCGGGCGGTCGCGACGTCGCACACGCCTCACGCTGCCGTCGACGAACTCGTCGCAGCGCACTAACCCCGCCAAACCCGGACTCTTCACGGGCGATCTGCTGCGGTCGCATCTGAATCCTTCCCGGCAGCGTTGAAGCAGTGTTTCTGATCCTCAACGGCCAGCACTGGTCAGACACCTTCGCCTTGCCGACAAGGCCCAGCTGCAACCTCACGACGATCGTCCGTCAATAACCCGGGCTGCTACCAGGAACTCGACCATGATCACGCTTCTGCAACCCATGACGTCACCCGAACTCTCCAAGGGCTTCGCGATGACATCACTCGCCATCCGCATCCTCGTCGCGGCGTTCTTCGTCTTCATGGCGATCAAGAACCTCAGCGGAGATGCGCAGATGGCATCCGACTTCGCGCGCTGGGGCTACCCGCCTTGGTTCGGAACGCTCACGGCCGCGCTCCAGGTCCTCGGCGCCGTCCTGCTGCTCGTGCCTGCGACGACGATCGCCGGTGCCGTGCTGCTGGCCGGCATCCTCGTCGGCGCGACGGTGACCCACGTGCTGCACGACCCGCCGGCGGCGATGGCCTCGCCGCTGGTCGTGCTGACGTTGGTTCTCGTGGCCGTGTGGCCGCTGCGACCGGCCGTGTTCCGCTGAGGTCCGCGGCGCTGCACAACCAAGCGCCGTGATGCGCACGGCGCCGCTCGGTCATCTGACATGTCGATGGTCGTTGATGCCGACGGCGGCGCGCGCTCCGGACAGCGCCGCTGTCGGTGTCGCTTCATACTCAGGGCGAGCCCCGGAGCGCCGCCGTGCGCGCGGCACCGTGCCATGGATGCCGCGCGCGCTCGCCGACACGTGTTGAACGAGGCGCGGGAACCTCGTCTCGATCTCACGTTGGACGCTCGCCGGCGACGCGATCGCTGCGCGGTGGGTGCTTGAGCGGGGTGCGTCTCGTCTTGCGATTCCCGGACAGCGCGCCGGTTGTGTCGCGGCGCTTGCTCGCGCGGGCGCGCGGTCGGGGGCCTCCGCCATGGCGATGTCGGGACGTTTTCCGGTCGTTCCTCCGTCCTACCGTCCCCGGCGGCATCGTCGGTGCGCTGTCGAGTATGCTCCTCGACCCGAGGCGCGGCAGACCGCGCAGACGTACCCGGAGACAGGCAAACATGGCACGACGACGCAGGCGCCGCGCACGCAGCAGCAAGAAGAGGAAGAAGAGCACACTGAAGGTCCTCGGGATCGTGCTGCTCCTTTCTCTGCCGGTGCTGTACTTCCTCTTCACGAAGTTCGTCTACGACCCGTTCGAGGGCTCGGTCGGCCCGTTCCCCGAGCTGGTGCCGCGCGAGGTCGATGTCTACGTGCGGCGCGAGCGGCTCGACTCCGACTTCGAGATCTTCCCCATGCCGCGCGAGCTGGCGCGGCTCACGGCCACGCCCGGTTTCCGCGAGGTCGCGCAGAGCGACTGGTACGCCCAGCAGGCATGGATCACGGAGCTGGCCGGTCTGGCGGCCACGCTCGAGGGAGCCCTCGCCGAGGCGCCGTTCGATCTGCTCGACGATCTGCTCGGCGCGGAGGTCGTCGTGCTCGGACGGCTGCCCGCCGGCGTCGGCGACCCGCGCTTCGCCTACCTGGCGCGCCTGTCGGCCAAGGGGCGCGCGGCGTACAGCGTGCTCGACCAGCCGGCCGTGCGCGACCGCATCCTGCCCGGCGCCGAGGTGCGCCAAGTCGAAGACCCCGACTACGCGAAGGTGACGTACCAGCGCGTCGACCTCTCCGACGGCACGACCTGGTTCGTCTCGCGTGAACTCGACATGCTCGTCGTCGGCAAGGACGAGCCGTTGGTGCGCGATGTGTTGCGCACGACGTTGGTCGAGCGCGAGCAGAGCCTCGGTCTCACGCGCCTCTATGCCCAGGACCTGCCGCTCGACGAAGGGCTCCCCGAAGACCACTTCAACGCCGAGCTGTTCCTCGATGTGCCGGCCTATCTCGCCAGCGGTGAGGCGGACGAGGACCTCGCCGAACGAAGTGTGAACGCCGCCACGAACATCCTGCGGCAGGTCGTCGATGTGACGCTGCTCCAGGACATGATCGCGCGCGTCGAGATGGAGCAGGGGACGCTGCGTTTCAACGGCCATGCGATGGTCGACAACCAGCGCGCAACGGGCGTCAAGACAGGGCTCGTCGGCCAGCCGACATTCGTGCTCAAGGAGCAGCTCGAACTCATCTTCGGTCGCGTGCCGCGCTCGGTTGTCGGGATGGTGACGGCCAAGGTCGACATCGGCGACCTGCTGACGACGGTCTTCGCGTCTTTCAGCAACGACATCAAGACGATCACGAACGAGGCCCTGCGTGGCGTGGCGCGCTACAACCCGGGCTGGAATCGCGTCAACAACGCCGCCGACCTCATCGGCCTGCTCGAGGTCGTCCTGCGCGACGAGATCACGTTCGTGATGCGTCCGCTCGACCACGAGCTGCCGGTCGACGTCCAGCCCGTCCCGGCGATCGTCATGATCGCGCCGCTCGGGAACTACCAGGCCTTCAAGGACCTCGAGGACGCATTCATGCGCGGCATGCGCGAGTTCGGGCTCGGCGTCGACGGGCTTACGAACTGGTCGTTCAACGAAGGTGTCGGCGAGCGCTACTGGTTCGAGACGTCGGGGCTGCCGTTCACGGAGTTCTCGTACATCGTGCTGGGCGAGAAGCTGCTCGTGATGGGCATCGACGACGATCTCGTGAAGGAGATCGTCGACGTTTACACGTCCGTCAAGCCGTCGATCGCGACGAAGCCCCAGATTCAGGAGCTGATCGACTCGGCGGGTACCGAGCGCGCCAACCTCGCGATGTGGGTGGATGCCAAGGGACTCGGCGAGATTCTCGGGCCCTATTCTCGCTGGGTCGCCGACTCGGAGACGCGCATCGACTACGGCGTGCTACGGATCCAGCGGCGGCGCGAGATCATCGACCGCGACTACCCGCAGTATCGGGGGCGCGAGGAGCTGCCTGGCTCCGTCGAGGCCGACATCGAGGCCAAGCTGGACGCGCTCCTGCAGGCCGAGGAGGCCGATCGGCGGGCGACGACGGTGCCCGCCGAGGCCGAGCGCTGGCTCGACAGCTTCGCTTGGCTCGACGCATTGAGTGACGCTTTCGCGGCTGTCAACCTCGGCACGCGCGAGGCGGAAGCGCGTGTGATCGTGAACACCGTGTCGTCGCGGTAAAGCTCCTGCGATGAGCCCTTGACCGCCGCGCCCGCTTCGTGGTTCCCTATGCCGCTCGCGAACGGCTCGCCGTTCGAGAACATCCGTGTGCCCGAGTGGCGGAATTGGCAGACGCGCTAGACTAAGGATCTAGTCCCGGTTAAACGGGGTACAGGTTCGAGCCCTGTTTCGGGCACCACACGGTTGTTCTGAAGCAGCACGCAGGACTCAGCAGCACGCAGCAATGTAGTACCAGCAGCACTGAAAATTGGCGCGGGGTGGAGCAGTCCGGTAGCTCGTCGGGCTCATAACCCGAAGGTCGCAGGTTCGAATCCTGCCCCCGCTACCATTTCTAAGTGCTGAATCGGATGGGACTTACGCGATCTCGCGAGTCCAAGCCCGACATGCCGACACGACGCCCTGTACCCCACGGCGTACCCTGTCGCGCCTTGCCGTTCATGGAACTCGCACAGCGGGAGTTCCCATGGCAGGTCTCAAGAAGCGCGGCAGCACCTACTACCTCCAGTGGTACGAGGGCGGCAGACAGCGGCGGCGGTCCCTGGAGACCGACGCCTACCAGGTGGCGCGGGAGAAGCTGCGGCAGTTCGAGTCCGCCCAGCATCGGGGCGAGGCGCACCCCCTTCCGACGAAAACGCCCGTTGGTGACGTCGTCGAGGCGTTCGTTGCGCATATGCGGGCACATCGCCCGGAGCGCTCCTGGAAGCGTGACCTTTCTTGCCTGCGCGAGAGCTTTGGCGAGGTTTGCCCGGCGCTTGCTCTGACGACCCAGCGTGCACGGCGCTGCCGGGACCTGCGAAGCCCCGCCGATCGCAGGCGCAAGCTCTGGCCAATCGGAGCCACCCACTTCGAGGAGATCACCACGGTCATGGTGTCGGATTTCCTCGTCTCGCAGGTGCGCGTGAAGGGGCTCGCTCCCAAGACAGCAAATCGCTACCGCGAAGTGCTTTGCAAGCTCGTCAACTGGGCGATGAAGTCGGGACGCGTCAAGATGCCGATGGATCGCAATCCTGTGGCAAGTGTCGACCGCTACGCCGAGCGGGCGCCTGAAATCCGGTATCTGACGTTGCCGCAGATCAAGGACCAGCTCAGCGTGCTGAGCGAGAAGCCGACGCTGCATGCCATGGTGGCGACATTGATCTACGGCGGACTACGCCGCGAGGAAGTGGTGTGGCTGCGCGAGGAAGATTTCGTTCGGGCGACGGCGAAGGCTCCGAATGGCCTCTTGCGCGTCGAGGCAAAGACGGTGGATGGGCAGAGCTGGCAGCCAAAGACCAAGCGCAACCGAGCCGTGCCTGTGAGCCGTGACCTACGGCAGGTGCTCCATGACAGCGTGCCACCCATCGCTGGGGACGGGTGGCTCTTTGTGAGCGCCGAAGGCAAGCGCTGGGATCCAGACAACTTTTCGCGGGCGTTGCGCGACGTGAACAAGGCGGCGGGGCTCCCCTGGACCTGTCTCGACTTTCGGCACACCTTTGGCAGTCAACTGGCTCAGCGGGGCGTGAGCCTGTATCAGATCGCCGCGCTGATGGGGAACAGTCCTGAGATCTGTCGGCGGCACTACGCCGCCTTGGTGACCGAGGAGATGACGGCGGTGGTGGACTTCGTGCCGTAACGCCTCACGCGTCGCTCGAAGTGTTTGTCTCTCTCCGACATCCGATTGATGCCCGGTCGGTGGTGCGGTTCGGCCCTCACCTTCTGAGGGGCCGCACCGCAGTCACCGCGACGTGACTCGCCTGCGCAACGGCTTGACCGCCAGCACATACAGATCGAGCGAGCGCGAGCGTTGATCTTGGTAGGGCACCGCTTGGGCCGTGACGAGGGTCTCGGTAGCTGCCCCCCATGGTAGCGTTGCCCATGGCGTCGTGGCGGTGTGTGCTCGTGCAACGAGCACCTCCCCTTCTTCCCCCTTTTCCCACCGTCACGGCGCCACGTGAGGTCGCCGCGTTGGGCACGCATGCTGCACGGTTTCCACCCGGCGCCTAGATGAGGCGTGATTGTTCAAAGCGGAGCACCTCATCACGCAGGTAGCGCACCATTCCGCGTTGGCCTGTGCCAAGGCAAACCCGCCGCAAGCCCGCGCGCTGCGCGACCCTATCGACGCTTGATCGTGAGCAACGCCAACGTTCGGCGACCTCACGTGGAGCCATGAGCGGTGACACGGTGTCGTTCGGTGCGTCTTTCATGTTGCTCCCCATCAGAGTAGGCGGACGGTGAATGGGGTAATGCGTTGACGTGACATGAGAGGTGATATCTCACATTCCCGTCACGGCTCGCCGTACTGTGTGATAACGGCAACGCGTGGAGTGAATCTATGAATCAGGTCGCTGACTCAGACGCTGACCTACTTGGCCACATGGCCTCGCAGCGCGACGACCCCGTACGAGCGAGGGATGCCTGGAGTGAGCTGTACTCACGACACCGTCGCTACCTGTTCGTGGTTGCAAGGCGCGCGTACGGTTCCTTCCTCGGCGAAGAGGGGACTACGGACCTGGTCGTTGATGTGTTTCATCGCGCTTTCGAGTGGGCCGGCAGACAGGAGTCCCCGGACAGTGTTCGTGCGCGCTTTGAAGCAGAGGATGATGATGCGACGAGACGCCAAGTGCTTGGGTGGCTTGGCGTCATCGCCGAACGTCTATTCAAGGATCGGTTCCGAGAAGGTGCACGGAGCGCGAGCCGGTTTGATGAGTATCTGGAGGACTTCCTGCGTTGCGAAGCATCGAACGAGGATGGCTCAGCGACCGAGAACTCCGATGCCGGGCAGATGCGTGGGGCTTTGGCGACGCTCGATCAGCTCGACCAAGACGTACTTCGGCTGAGCTTGCCCTGGTATGACGTTGCGACTCGCTCGTTTGCCGTCCCGCGCGGCGAGGGCGCGAAACTTGCCGCGCTGATTGGCCTCTCCCCAGACGCGTTTCGTCAACGGAGACACCGTGCGTTGCGCAGGATCGAGCAGCAACTGCAAGGCACCGAAGCCGTTGATTTGGAGCTAGGACAATGAAGGAAGCACCGACGCCACAGAACGACGATCGAATGGACCCGCGCTTTCACGGGGAAATGATCGACCTGGGATGGCGGCTACCACGAGCTGAGGGAGATGTACGCGCCGCGGAGGAATTCGTCGCTGACGCTCCAGGTGGGCTACCGGAGCGCCTTCAGGATGACGGGGAACTCCCGTTGCTGAGTGACAAGCCTATGGGACGCGAAGGCTTGCTCGCGCGTTATCTGCGTGATGGCGCGGCGGACTCTCGCCCGACGGAGCGAGGGCGAGACGAGCAGCAGAGAGGTAGGGGCATCGATCGTGGTTAGTCCGGACAGCGAGGAGCTTGATCATGCGCAAGATATCGGCACGCGCAAGTGGATTGGGCGTGAGCTGCGTGCGAGGGGATCGATCCCAGTCCTACTCTCGGGGCTCCCAGAAAGTCAGGGTGAGATCGACCGAGCTGTCATCGGTATCTACTTCCAGGTTCAACCTAAAGTGGGCATCGTTCCGAGGAGAGTCGGCGTCCCAGTCCCACTCTTCGCCGTCTTCTGTTTTTTCGTAATCCGTTTCTGTGGTCCAGCCTTCGGGGAGTGCTTGGGTTAGATCTGCAATCCACTGTTCGTACAGCTGCTTCCCATCTGCAGGGCTGATCGAGTCTTCTACAGTGGCAACTCTGAATTTTAGACGTCGACGTCCGTCCTTCCTGGAGACAGTGATCGTTCCAGGTTCCATTCCGGGAATAGACTCGGTCGTTGACCAGTACTCGTACCGATCTGTTTGTCGCTGAAGCTCGCGTTGAACCGCACCCAAGCCATTCTCCGTTGCTGCAGCTAGTCCGGCAAGAATCTCACGCAATACACTGGGATTACCTGCTTCAAGCGGAGTGAACCCTAAAAAACGTGCACCGGCAATCTCTTCGCGCAATACAGGCATCGAGTCCGCATCACGCCACCATTCCAATACGCCGACGATGTCACGGTGTTCACCTGGGCCTAAGACTACTCGGTGAACGCTCTTCGAGTGTTCTCGATAATTGCCACTTGTCTCGTCGCGTGGGGCATAGCCCGAGATTATGTCAACTGTAGCGTCGATAGTCGCCGTCGGGTGTGTGTTATAAATTCGGTACTGATACTTGACGCTACGGTCATCCCACTCCTTATTCCACTCTACCCCTTCTGAGCCAATGCGGAGCGACAAGTATTTACTCGAACTGTCGTCGCTGTCGCCTAGTCGCGCGGGGCGTGGAGAAGGTCGCTCCAAATGCGCTCGGACTTCCGCGGCTGCAGCCCTCCAACCCGGAAGGTACATGGGGTTACCTCGATCGCTATCGAAACCTCCTTCCCACAGGGTGAGGAGGTTCTTGGCCCGGTGATCCCAGGCATGCGCAGCAAGGACTTCTGACCCGCTTGGCGCTCGGAGAGGTGTCTGTAAGACGATCTTTTCGAACAGCGCACTGTAGTCGCGAAGGGCCACCAACGCGCGCAACGTCATGTCTGGCATGAACTTCTCTGTTGCTCTACAGGCGCGGAAGGCCAGTTTGTCGCAACGCTGCTCTATATCAATGCTTCCGTCCGAGGGTCCCTCTGAGATGTGTGCAAGCTCGTGCGCCATTATGAAGGCGTATGCCGTCATCGAGAAGGATGCCGTTAGCAAGTACCGCTTTGCTTCAGGATTGAGCTCCTCTAGGGGCACGCCGAGGTCGCTAAGTGTCTTGTCGATAACCTTGCGCATCTCTGCGTTGGGCGCGTAGTCAGGGGCAGGGAAAGGGACTCTAGGTTCCGGTACGGCTCTGCCGGAGAGCGCTTGGATGGAGTTCATCCATGCAACGAACCCGTCACTCGAGTGCGTTCCCGTCTCTATTTCAGCTTGTACATCTGCAAGGCTCGCGCGGACCGCACCTTCGACTACATCAATTAGCCCGGTCGTGAAGAAGATCTCGATGTGGCCGGGTGTACGAGCGTCAGAGCAAATCGCTGCGGTCAGGCTTCCATTGGGAACAACGACGATGCGCACGCTCCGGCCTCTGATGTTTGCTCCGCCTACGGCGCGATGTCCATCTCGCGCGATCTCAAAGCCCCTTACCAATGAGAGGGCTGCCCATGCGTACAGCTCCACAGAGTTCGTGTCCCCAGGAAGCTCGACTGTGAGGTATCTATCGAGGGACGATGGCAAGGGAGGTGGATCTTGGATCCCGCCCTGTACGTCCAAGATGAGGCAGCCACTCTCATAACGCAATTGATGGCCAAGCGGACCCCGATCTTGTTGGGGCTGAAGAGCAAGGGCGAATGTGAGCAGCAAGTAAGCGAGCATCTTCCTGTGATGGTGCTGGTTAGTGGTTCTCAACGAATGTCTCGTAGTAGCGCTGAAGGGTATCTGGAGCTTCAGTGGGATTCGCTTCAAGTATCAGGACGGTTTCCCAATCTTCAAGAGACGGGACTCGTCGGAGGGAGGACTCCATGATTTTCCTACATTGCTCTGCAGTAGGGTTGTCACCCACGATTGCTCTATCCGTAACTGCCCAAAACGTGTGCCGAAAGATCGCAGAGAGCGAGTCTTGTCCTTCATCGGCGATTCGGCCACCGTCGAACCCTGATCGCAGAGATCCTCCTTCAGGTGTAGTGGTTACAACTATTCCGCTATTAAAGCTCGCCCAGGCGAAGACTGTCGCAAGTGCGAAGCAGACGACGCCTGGAGAGATTCGAATCATCTTCGCTCCCCAGGTTTTGCCTTCTACGAGAAAAGACGTGTTATGGGTAGCGCCGGCGACGAAAAGCTTGTAGCCAATAACTAGCAGTACTGGCACATTCGCAACCACGATGAGACGCTCAAGCGCTCGAAGGACGTGAGGGGTCAGATCCATGGGTTCCTCGTTGGTATTCATGTTTGAGAATGGACGGTAGCGAGCCGTTCCTAGATCAGTCAAGCGAGCCCGACGCAGCCGGCCTACCCATCTCGGCGAGCTGGTGCTCGCAACCGCTGGTCAGTGAACGATCCCCTCTAGATGTGGATGCGCTCTACCTCATCGAGCGTGATGGCGTCGGAAGAACGATCGTAGAGTTTGGTGGTTCGTGGCGATGCGTGGGCTGCGATCGCTTGCGCGTTCTCCAATGTGCCTCCGTTTGCCATGTAGGCTGTAATGCCCGTGGCCCTGAACGTGTGACAGCACGTCGAGATGGGTAGGCCGGCTGCGTCGGCCCGGCGCTTGACCATGCGCAAGACATCAGCCCGCGCAAGTGGGTTGAGTGTGAGCTGGCCCCGTGGACCGATCGTGCGGAAGAGGGGCCCGCGTCTCTCCTCACGGATGTTCGCGGCATCAAGGTAGGCGTCCACATACTCCTCAGCGCTGTGGTGAGCTGGGACCACGTGCTGCCGTCCGCCTTTCTCACGGAGGCGAAACGCCCAGCGCTTGCCATCCGGGTAGTAGTCCTCCACACGCATGGACGCCGCTGCGCTCACGCGCGCGAAGCTGAAGATCATGATCGCGATGAGTGCGCGGTCGCGAAGGCCGGCCACATCCGCTGATCCGTCCCGCTGCGTCAGCGAGATCGAGTCAAGGAGTTGTCGCGCTTGCGAGGATGACAGCACCGGGGTCTTGCCACGAGCAACCACGTGCCTGGGACCGCGCACCGAGTGGGCTGGGTTCGCGCTAATCACTTGGCCGATGACGAGCCAGTCGAAGAGCATCCGCACCGCAGCAAGGTGCTGCTTCACGGTGGGGACGGCGCCGGCGTGGGTTTCAAGGTAGGCAGCCACGTGTAGTGGCTCAATCGCATGAAGCGACGTCAGCCCGCGAGCCTCGCACCAGTCGAAGAACTGGAAGCACGCAGTGGCGTAGGCCACACGCGTGTTTCGATTGCGGATCGTCGCTCCGAAGAACTCGAGGAACCGCCGCGCCGTCTCTGCACCTTCATCGGCGATCAGACGTGGGAGCACGACACCTGAGTGCGCGTGACGCACTGCTCGACCATCGCCAGGACGCTGGGCGACTAAACTTCCTCTACTGCTCGACAGCGACACTACCCCCTTTGCTCTCCTAAGTCTGTACCATAACGTCCTTTATGATAGACGTCAACATTATTGACGTAATACCGGGGTTAAGGTAGCTTTCTCGATCCGTGTAATGATCTCCTTGTCCCCCTCGCTATACCGACATGCATAGCACATATCTCTTGCGATGCCGCGCCGACGGAGTTGTCTTGCCGCAGTCTGTGCTCGAGCAGCTCAGCATCGGCCAAGATTCTGTCTTGTATGCAACGCGTGAACTTTTCGATGCTGAAGCGGGATATGAACACAGTGATGTGCGTCTCGCGTTGTCGCCGATACCGGTAAGCGCTTGGAAGTCAGCGTATAAAGTTATCGCTCACACGCGAGGGGGGGCCGGGGCGGTGCACCGTGTTACGGAGGCGTTCGGTGCGATGTCCTTGAACATATTGTCGATGTGGGTGGCGGCGTTTACGCCCGACGGCCAGGTCACGATCACTGCGATCGTTGAAGGTGCTATTGATGAGGGCGCGTTGAAAAAGGATCTTAAGGGCGACTTGTCTGGATCCCTGCTTCACGACTCTGATGATGCACTTACAGTGAGTCGCATGAATATGCTCAGTCGCATTGCAGGGCTCGCTTCGGCTCACGGTGAATGTCAACTAAAGCTCGAGAGTTGGTTCCTAGACTTGCGAGGTATGGGGATCTCCGGTCATTTCGCGTACGACGATGTTGCACTTGTTAATGTGGTCCCAGAAGAAGTGTGCATGCGGATCGCAGTATTGCCGCGGAACCGAATGTACCGAGAGGTTGTATTTGGTGCGAAGATTAGCCTACCCTCGCCGGACTTCTCTGGCCACATGGCAGCGGCTGCAAGCGAGCTTGCTAAGGGGGTGAACATTCTCTCCGCACGATCGATCGTCACCAGCAAGGAGACCGATGAAGCTGGCAACGCGTCAGAACGCGCTACGATTTCATTCTCAGGGGATTTTGATGGCTATGTGAGAAGTCACGGGGGCGATTTGCGAGACTTGCGCGGTGCGATGCTAGCCAGACTTAGTGAGCATGCGAACAGGTTTGAAGGCGTTGTCGAGGACGAATTCTTTAGTATTGCAAGTGTCGGCAGTGTGCCGCGGGCCTTCATTGCCACCAACGCGAAGCCGGGCATGGATGGGCGCTATGGGGATGCGGTCAGTTCTGTCATTTACGTACTAAAGGCACTTGAGTCACGCGGGCTCAATACCATGACGTTGATTAATCGGCCGCAGACTTGGATCAACAAAGAGATTAAAGAATTGATCGATCGCTGTCCCATATTTATTTCGATCTACATTCCAGAGCCCGGCAACGAGATGAGTGCCCCACAAGGGGATTTCAACTGCTTCGCTTCGGATTGGGTTGTATTTGAGGAGGCGTATGCGTCAAATACGAAAGAACCGCCTCTTGTCTACCAACTGCGCCACCATGCAGTGCGTGCTCCTCGATTCTCGTCGAATCCATTTACGTTTGGCAACTGTGATGACCGAGCGGCATTCGAGCCGTTTCTTGCGACCCTGGCGGCGGCAATGTCCGAGAGCGAGTACGAAGAAGCGAGGGCCAAGTGCGCCGTAGATATGACGCGTGACGGCGAGGGTCGCCTGCAAGATACGCTCGGGTGGCTTATGGGTGGCTCTGGTCGTCGGCGCCCGCGATGAGTTGGGTGACGTCGCTAACGTCCAGTGCCGGTTTGCTGTCCGCGCGCGCCGTACTTCGCCGCGAAGCTAGGAGACGTGAGAAGCTGGAGATACGCCGGCGCCATATCTCCGCCGCTTTCCATTTTGGTCGTCAACGACTGTGCCAAGTAGTCTTGAGCGAAGGCAGGAAGTCCGTTGAAGAATGCTTCCGGTGATATATCCAGTAGCGCATTTGCGCGATCGGACGGCCACTGTGACGTGTAATAGCGAGTGATGTCTGTCTTTCCGTTCGACTCTTCCCATTGCAGGCGAAACTTCTCCATCTCGGACTGTATATCCTTCGAGAAGAATGGGCATAGTAACCCTGCTAGGCTGTTGGGTCGGTGTTGGGGCATAATTCAACAAGTGCTATATTACTTTTATTGGTATGGCAAGGCTATATTACTTTTATTGGTATGGCAAGTGATTCTTTCGCTGACGCAGTTTGAGGGGTGGTGATTCAGCGTGGATAAATCGCGCTACACACGAGTTACCCACAAACTTGCTCAGTGTGGGGTCAGCGTACCCTCGGCGTAGATTGGCCTAGCTGAGCTTTGTGCCACGCGGATCATGCACGCGGCAAAGCCGATGCGCGAGCCACGTGTAGATGTCGAGGGCTTGTGCAGAGTGCTTCAGCGCCCCTAGGGCGCGGTAGTCGAGCGGGACGGTGTGCGATAGAAGTCGTCAGAGAGTTCCAAAACGCCGGGCCAGAGGGTGCGCTGTGCCGTTTCGTGCTTCAGCCACGCTTCGAAGCGCATGATCGGCTTAGCGTCCACGGTGACGAGTACACCCGCGAGTCGCTGGCGATCCACGTCGCGCGCAGCATCACCGCGGACGACGTGATCTGCGTGCTGCTTCCGCTCTTCGTCAGAAGATTTTTCACGGTCTGGTAGGATATGGCAGTCATGCAGGTGTCTCGCCAGGGAAGGGATGAGGGCGCAATATGATCGTGCAGATTGAGGGCATTCGACAGAGCGATGGAAAGCGCGTGAGGTTCAAGGCGGACTTCGATTCGATCGATGCGGCGGTTGATAAAGCGCGTGAGCTGGGGATTGATGTCTCGAGCCTAAGTACATGGGATGACCTTGGCGCTTCGTTTGGAGAGACTGATGCTCACGTTAGCGGCGAATCTCACGGGGCTCCGCCACATGGCCGAGCGTGGACCTCAGGGCGGATTTCAATAGGGCTAGCTTGTGCGGGCGCGATTGTCGTCACTGCCGTTGTGGCTTGGAACGGCCGCAGAGGTGCGATATATGATGATGAAGTTGTGGCGTGGTCGATCAGCGACGCCCAACCCGTTGTGGGCTTCGATGGCGAGGGCGACGGCATTGCGCATCTCCCGGCGTCGAGGTGGAAGCCAGGTGAGCGGCATCCGACGGTCGCTAATGTTCGTGCGGGACAGGCGCCGGGAAAGTGGGAGGCAGAGCCCGGGTACGTACTGGCTGGTTCCACCATCTTGTCTGCCGAGTGGCGAGCGGGGCTCAACCATCCAGAGCATGCGAACATTAGGTCCGCGAGCGTGGAGCAGCAATGGGCTGCCGATCCGGGCTACCAGTTTCCGCGTAAGGGGGATCTTGCCGTTGAGTGGAGCCCTGGAAGGTTGCATCCAGACCATGCGAAGATTTCGGCGAGTACGACCGAAGGACGCTGGCGTTCAGACCCTGGCTACGTTTTCGTAGATCCGAAGGCGAGTTTTGAGGTCAAGTGGAAGCAAGGGCTTAGCCATTTGTCGTTTCCGAATATCCTCTCTGCGGACCGTGAAGGATACTGGACGCCTGAGGCGGGGTATGAGTTCATTAGCTCCGAGTCTCTTGGCGTGAGATGGAAGCCGGGCATGCCGCATCGAACTGCACCTCATGTCGTTGCGTCTGAAGCAGAGGGAAAGTGGAGTGCGGCGCCTGGCTATCGCTTCGCAAATAGTGTCGCCGGAGATCTCGCTGTTGTAGCGAAGTCTTCTCCAAAGATGGAGGAGGCTATTCAGAACGGAATCGCGGCTGCGCTTCTGAATGCTGCGAAGCAGGGATTTGAGGGGTCGGATAGCCTACTGGGCGACATCTTCGGCGAGGTCGCACGGCAAGGGCGGCAGACGGCGCTCAAAGATGCGGCTCGTAGTGCGTTCCCAGGGGCGGATTACAAGTCTGTTGGAGCTGCAGTTGATCTCATTGGCCAAAGTCTTGACGGCCAGCTTACCGCCGACAATTGGTTGTCGCCATACACAAGAGATGAGGTGGTCCGGCGGCTGAAAGTCGCCAGCCCGAACGACCCGTATGTCTATGACCTGGCAGACTTTGTTTGCGGGGTGTGTTCTGGTGCGAGGTAAATGTCTACCGTAGCTTGCCGTTCGATGGACTCTTTCCCATCGGGGATGCCATGGGATGGAGTGTTCCGAGGTCACTCAAGGTGTGTTGGTCGGCGCCCGGATCGCGTCTTTCCAGTGGAAGGGCGCTCTTTACCAGCGGTACGTCGCTAATGTGGTCGAGCGCCGATGTTCTTGCGTCGTTGGCCGTCGTTTTAGGGTGCGATCTCCGTGATAGTGAAGTCTCCTGTAACGCTGGGTCGATCATGCTGCGCGTCGACTGAAGTTTCACGGCGGGAGCATCGTGGATGTGATCAGTGATAGGAGCGCTGTCGTCAGCCGTGCGATCAGTCCGGAACTGAGATGCGATTCGCTCAAAGATGTCAAGAAGTGCGACCATATGGCCATATGTTAATACGTAAGGTATGTCGTGTCAATGTGAAGTCGTGTGTGGCGCGTGGCGTTATAGTAGTTATATGGACTTAGTTAAGTAGTTAGCCCACCAACATCCGCTTGATGTCACAAGAGAATTGGCCGGGTTGTGCGCCTAATAGACCGACGATGCGCGCCTAATAGACCGTGCCCCTGTACGCCTAATAGACCGATGATCGTGCGCCCAATAGACCGGGGCTATCCACAGGGTCATGCATAGTTATCCACACCCTTCTTTGGAAGAGGCGCTACTTGACGGGCGTGCGTCGTCGCCCAGGAAAGCGTGCTGGCTGGAAGCGATCACTCGTGATCGAGAGCTTTGATCGGTGGAGAAAGTACACGACCTCCTCGCCATGCTCGTTCTTGTAGAGCGTACCGTGATACTCGGGCAGCTCGTTTGCTCGGACGACTTTGCGTACATCGCCGACGAAGTCTGAGAAGCGCGCCGTCGAGCCAGACTTGACGTAGAGTTGACGCATCGTGAATGCCCAGCCGTGCTCTTGCTTTCCGGCGTGTTTCCTTGCGACGCGGTAGAGCCAACGCTCGATTCCGCCCGTGAGGAGGAAGTAGTTCTCGTGGATGGTCAGTACTCCCCCTTGCCCTACGATGCCCCGGTAAAGCCAGTCAGGAAGCGTGATGGTCATCCCGAGGGGCTCTCCCGTCTCCTCGTTCACGGACTCCGTCCATGCTTCGATCCAGTGGAAGGATGCGTGCTTCTTCCTTCCGTCCGAGCGGATGTTGGTGCGCACGGCCGTATGGGTGAGGCGCTCCAGGGCGGCGCGCAACCGCGTGTAGTTGACGCCGCCGGTCGACCTTCGGATGCTCCGCAACAGGTTGTACGGGTGGAACTGAATGGTCCGTGATGGCTGAAGCCCGCGGTCGAGCGCTTCCCTGATCTGCGTCGAAGCCCATATCAGAATGTCGGCGTCCCAGATCGTGGCCATGCCGAACTTGGGGTTGGCGCTGACCTCAACCCAGACGTCTCCGACTTGGTACTCGATTGGCGTGACACGCGGACGCTTCGCGAGGCTGTAGAACGGGCGTTCCATCACCTCGCGCTGATCACGAATGGGGATGTCAGCGAAGGATGCCGCGAACAGATCTGGCTGATTGTCCTTCGATCCGGGCGCGCGCCTCCCCATGGGCTACCCCCTGCTCATCGGCCTGGTCGTATCATCGTGCTTACGGCGAAGCGTGATCACGACGATACGACCCTGCCCGCTCCCGTCGGCGCTGGAAACCGGCGGTCCAGCAGCTCGCGCATCACGTCAGCCATCACGAGGTTCTCAAGAGCGCACTGGCTCTTCACGCGCTTGTGGAGGCTGGCAGGCACATCGATCGTGAGGCGCTTCGTGGCTTCGCGGGGAGCGACGTCGCGGTTCGTCACCCATGCGTCGGGGTTGGACGTCCGCACGTCTCCAGGTGGCTTTCCGGTGAACGCGACCTTCTTCATGCGCTGACCTTCACCGGTCCCAGGACAGACACGGATATCTCCTCGGCCAAGCTCGCGATCTCCTGGCTTGCGGGCGTACTTGGGTCGAGATCAAAGACCGTGAGTCCTTGAGTAGCGCTCTCCGCGAAAGCGACGCGCTGACAGACAGCACTCGCGAGCACGGGCACGGGGTACGCAGAGAGCGCCTCGCCCACGTCCCTACCGATCGCCGTGTTTACGATTTTGCGATTTATCACAAATGCGCTTTTCAGTGTGGGCTTGTAGATCCGCGCTTCAACGAGGAGATCGATGATCTCCTTGGCTGCCCACACGTCATAGGGTGAAGGCTGTACGGGGATCAAGATCACGTCGCTGGCCATGATCGCGGAGCGCGCGACGTCATAGACACGTGGTGGCCCGTCGATCACGACATAGTCGTAGCCACTCGCGAGACCGGGTAGGTCTTTGTGGATCGAGGACTTCGGAAGCCCGACGACGGGAAACAGCGGTTCGTTCTGACGCGCGGCGGCCCAGTCGAGTGCGCTGCCTTGCGGGTCGGCGTCGAGCAAGAGAATGCGACTGCCCTGGCGCGCGAAGGCGGTGGCAAGATGAACGGCAAGTGTGGTCTTTCCAACGCCGCCCTTTTGATTCAGTACTGAGATAACTTGGGTCATACGCTCCACCGTCGTGTTTACGATTCTACGCATAGCCGTACACCCAGTGACTTCGAGTGTCAAGGCGTTCGGAGAGCAAGCATCGTGTAGTCGTATCCACGATTTCACGGTGAGTCGTGCGGGGGCGCTCTTGGGTGCAGTTTCACGGGGAAAGACGTCCTAAGCCTCGCTTAGGGGAGACGTCTGCACGCATTTTCTTCGGTTGACCCCGTGACGATGCACATAGGAGTGCTGCCTGCACGTGACGCTTGCCGGAAGCGCGAAACGGTGATATCGACGTTGTAGAGGTATGTATGAGAGAGAGGGGTGATGGGCCGCCGCGCGACCCGCTAGTACGGGAAGTCGACTTCCCACTCGGACGATTGTTGATGACGCCGGGCGTGCAGGAAGCCGTTCCGCCGAGTGAGCTGATGCACGCGCTGCGGCGTCACGCGCGAAGCGACTGGGGCGATCTGGACCGCGATGATCTGAATGCGAATACACGCGCCGTCAAAGATGGAGGGCGCTTGCTGTCGGCCTACCACACGAAGACGGGCGTGAAGTTCTGGATCATCACGGAGGCTGATCGGTCGACCACGACGGCGTTACTCCCGGATGAGTACTGATGCGCCTAATGCCCGCGGTCAAGCGAGCGTTCAGCGCCGGCCGCAAGATAGCCGGTGCGCTGGACGGCCTCGCGCCGAAGCTGGCGGGTAGGTCGCCCTCGTTTGCATTGCGTGCCGAGCCGCTGCGCCAAGCTTTGATCGAGGGGGAACGAAGTGGGTGTGGAGGCCCGCTGGACCCGCAAGCGATTCTCAGAGAGGCACGACACGACGTAGGGCTCGGTGCGTGACGTTCCTCTGTCTACGCAGCCTGTAGGGCTCTGTGGCGCTCCTAGCGGTTCGGCTACTGTGCACGCTTGGTGTCCGCCCGAGAGAGCAGGTGCGCCGGGTCGGCGCGTGTTGGGAGCACGCCAAGCACTTGCACCGCGGTTGGCTCTGCTCGGTAGAGAACGATGTAGGGAAACCGACTGAGGACGGACCGCCGGACCGTGCCGACGACGGGCTGCGCGATCAGAGGTTGGCGCTCGATGCGTTCGAGCGTGGCATCGAGTTGATCAAGGAACGAACGTCCAAGACCGGGTCGTGCCTCCTCATAGTAGCGAGCCGCAGCCATCGCTTCTGCCTCTGCTCGCGACGAGACCGTGAGCTTCACTTGAGGCTGTCTCGAAGGCGTGCGCGAACAACGGGCCATGGGTCGCAGGTCACTTGACCAGTATCGATCTCGTCCGTGCGTTGGCGGATGTCGTCGAGCTGTTCTGCGGTGAGGGGGCAGGTCTCGGTGAGGACGCTGTCAAGAAGCTGATGCGCGAGCAACAGCCGGTCGGAAGCCGGCATGGTTGAGAAGTCAAAGTCGTTGTCTAGCGGTATCACTTGTGCCTCATATGCTTTTCACATGATAGATCATGTGATTGTGTGTGTAAAGAACGAACGGCCATCGGCGGCGTCTGTCACGAAGCGATGTTCCTCGTGACATAAGCAACCTGGCGTTGTAATGGTGACGAATGCTGCGGATCATTCAGAACAGCACGGCTCAAGGAGCCAAGAGCTACTACAGCTCCTCTGACTACTATTCAGAGGGTCAGGAGCTTACCGGCGAGTGGCGTGGACGAGCAGCCGAGCGGCTCGGGCTCCACGGAGAGATCGCCAAGGGTGACTGGGACGCGTTGTGCGACAACACGCACCCGCAATCGGGCAATCGGCTCACCGCCCGGCAGCGCGCGAACCGCCGCATCGGCTACGACATCAACTTCCATGTGCCCAAGAGTGTCTCCATCGTCTATGGATTGAGCGGCGACGAACGCATCCTCGATGCGTTCAAGGGCTCGGTTGATGAAACGATGGATCAGATGGAATCCGAGGTTGCGACCCGGGTGCGCACGAAGGGGCGGGACGAGGATCGCACAACCGGAAACCTGGCCTGGGGAACGTTCGTCCACTTCACGGCACGGCCCGTGGATGGCGTGCCCGATCCGCACCTTCACGCACATTGCTTTGCGTTCAATGCGACGTGGGACGAAGCGGAGGATCGCTGGAAGGCGGCACAGTTCGCCGGACTCAAGCGTGATGCGCCGTACTTTGAAGCGGCGTTCCACGCGCGCTTGGCTCAGAGCCTATCAGCGCTCGGTTTCGCGGTGGAGCGTACAATGCATGGCTGGGAACTTGCGGGGGTTCCGGAGTCCGCGTTGCGTGCCTTCTCGCGGCGAACGGCCTTGATCGAAGGAAAGGCCCACGAACGGGGCATCACGGACGCGCAGGAGAAGGCCGAGCTTGGTGCCAAGACACGCGCTCGCAAGAGCAGCGACTTCTCGATGGACGAGCTGCGCCACGCGTGGTGGGAGCGCCTCTCTACGGACGACAGAGCGGCCGTCGAACGCGTGGCGCATCCGCCGGGGGAGCGGCAGGTGTCAGACGACAAAGAGGCGGCAAAGGCGGCGGTTGCCTTCGCGCTTGATCACTGTTTCGAACGGAGCGCCGTGGTACCTGAGCGCAAGCTGCTCACCGCAGCCATGAAGCATGCGTACGGCGTCGCGTCGCTGAAGGAGGTCGAACGTCAGCTCGCCGCTGCTGACGTGCTTTCGGCCGAGCGGGCAGGCGAGCGCTTCATCACGACCAAGCCTGTGCTCGCGGAAGAGCAGGCAATGCTCGCGTTCGCCCGCACGGGACGTGGCACCTGCAAGCGCCTGGGGAAGGGCGCGCATGTCATCTCCCGTGACTGGTTGGGAGAGGGGCAACGCAACGCGGTCGCGCATGTCCTTGAGTCCAGGGACCGCGTCATGCTGATTCGCGGCGGGGCCGGTACAGGCAAGACGACGATGATGCGGGAGGCCGTGTCGGGTATAGAGACCGGGGGACACAAGGTGTTCGTCTTCGCGCCGTCCGCCGAGGCGAGTCGCGGCGTGCTGCGCACTGAGGGATTCGCGCAGGCCGAAACCGTGGCCAGGCTTCTGGTCGACGATCGACTTCAGGAACAGGCCAGAGGTCAGGTGATCTGGGTTGATGAGGCTGGACTCCTTGGAAGTCGAACGATGGCGCATCTCTTCGACACCGCGCGGCGCCTTGAGGCGAGGGTGATTCTCTCTGGCGACCGTCGGCAGCACGGCTCTGTGGAGCGCGGCAGTGCCCTGGCACTACTCGAGGACGAGGCGGGGCTTGCACCCGCGCAGATCAAAGAGATTCGCAGGCAAAGCGGTGCGTACAAGCAGGCCGTGCAGGAACTCTCCGAGGGGCGTACGGCTTCTGGCTTCAAGAGGCTCGACGGGCTTGGCTGGATCAAGACGGTTGCGAGCGACCAACGTGACCACCTTCTTGCGCGTGAGTATGTCGCCGCGAGCAGTGCCGGCAAGTCTGCTTTGGTGGTCTCACCGACACACCGCGAAGGTGATGCCATCACGCGCGAGATTCGTGCGACGCTCAAAGGCATCGGAAGGATCGACGGCCGCGAGCAGGTGGTGTCGACGCTGGCGAACAAGAACCTGACCGAGGCGGAGCGATTGGACCCACGCAGCTACGAATCGGGAGACGTGTTGGTGTTCCATCAGAACGCCAAGGGGTTCACCCGTGGCCAGAAAGTGCGCGTCGATGACAGCCAAGCGCCCGTGGACCAAGCGGCACGGTTTCAGGTCTATCGCAACGGCTCCTTGGCGGTTGCTGTTGGCGACGTGCTCAGGATCACGCGCAACGGTGCGACGAAGGACGGGAGGCACCGGCTCAACAACGGACAGCGCGTCACGGTGAAGGGTTTCACCAAGGCGGGCGATCTGGTGCTCACCAACCACTGGACTTTGGCAAGGGACTATGGACATCTCACCTATGGCTACGTCACGACGAGCCATGCCAGCCAGGGCAAGACGGTCGACCGCGTGCTGATCGGGCAGTCGAGCGCCTCGGCGGCGGCGAGTTCTCGCGAGCAGTTCTACGTGTCAGTGTCACGTGGCCGAGAGCGTGCGACAATCTACACCGACGACAAGAAGGCGTTGTTGGAGTCCGTGACTCAGTCAGACGACCGACTGTCTGCGACAGAGCTGCTGCGCGAGCGAACCGCCCATCTGAGCCGCATGGCGATGCAGGCACCGTTGGCGCACATGGAGCCTGCAATGAGGCGCGAGATCGCGTATGTCCGATAGCCCGACGATCTCCCGCATCGCGCGCCGTACAGCGGAGGATGAGCGAGTACGCGAGAGCGATGCGCTGTGTGACGACCTCGGTTGCCTTGGTTGGTTGCGGGGCCGTCGCGACCGCGCGCTCATGCTCGAACTTCGAAAGTGCGATGGAAGCATCCTCGCGATCGGCTACGCCTGGATCGAGCGCATCACTTATGATCCTTCCGAAGGTATCGCTCTCCACATCCCGGGTGCCTTGATTTCGGTCGTGGGGCGTAACCTGAATGGAGGCGATCAACCCGTCTTCGAAGGACTGACGCGCCATCGCGTCGTGTGGCTACGTGAGGCCCCCAGGGGGCAATGGTTCGAAGACGCGACCGGGTGTTTCATCGAGCGAATCGATTGGTAGAACGCGCGTACCTCGGCCTCGGAGGGCAGGATGACCGCCTCGCGAGGTTAGGCAAACGTGCCTTCGTGGGCAGCGCGCCGGTTCCGACTGGCTGGGAAAGTGGGAGGGGTAAGTAGCTACCGGTGGCGACTCTTCCGGAGCAAACGAAGCCGGGTGTTCCACCTTGCCACCTCATGAGGTGGGGTGCCATGAACCTTTCCGTTACCCGACGGCTGATGCATGATAGCGTACGCACGCTTTCCCAAGTCCAGGTCACGGAGGTTCAGGCATGAAAGCGCGCGTTGTGGTCTCAGTACTCGCCCTCGCTCTTCTTTCCGCGGTCGCGGTGGGAGAGGAGCTTGATTCCCATAACAAGCTGGGAAAGTTCTATACTCTGGATTGCGTCCCCGCCCCCACGTTCGGTGAGCCGATCGATTACGAGGGGATGCTTGAGGAGCTTCTTGGCGATGGGTATCCACCAGACTACCCCGTGTATGTTGTTGTCCAGGGGAAAGGTCACTACCGGGTAAATGGTCTCGCTTTCGAGCCCAATGACCTCCACGATGGATTCATAGCCTTTTCCAAAGAGTATCTCGATCTTGTCAACGGTATTCGGGGGGGAGATCTCGGCAGTATTGATGCGATTCTCTTGCTGGTTGCGGTCTATTTCCACGAGAACTTGCACATGCAGCACTACAGTGAGTGGTCGCTGTACTGCCAGAACCTTTCCGGGCAAGACGAAATAGACTGCCACAAGAACTACAATTGCCATCTCATGGTAGACGGAAGGCCTTGTTTTGAAGCTTGGGCCTCATCGCGAACCTCCGAGATCCTCTGCGCGTTCGCGTGTGCTGAGTCTGATCCCAATCTCAAGGAACTGGTCAAGAGGCTTGCGAACAACGAGTCCGTGGCGGCCGCCAAGGGCTGGAAGACCTGCGAACTGACGTTCAAGACTCCGGGGGGGGATCTCCACGGGGTCGATGATCCCGAGAATGGAAAGTGTCCCGGCCCGCCGATCTTCATTGACCCCATGACAGGGATGCCCATAGACTTGGACCTGTGGTCGCCTACAGGATTCTGTTGTTGCGACGACACCACTGGAATGCCCACAGAGTGCCCTGAGGGGGATTGCGACGAGAATGGGCAGATGGACGTTGACGAGATCAATGCCAATGGTGGTGTGGAAGGTGTTGGGGGTACCCTCGACAAGGACAAGGATGGCGTGCTCGACAGATGTACTAACCCGGCGCCGCTTCTCGAAAACTGAGGTCACGACAATGAACCTTACATATCTAACGGTCGGTTGCGCGGTCTGGCTTATGGCAACTCTTGGGTCGACATCCTATGGGCAGTCCGGACTATCCGACACCGACTATAGAGTGATAGATCCGCGCCTCGGGTCGTCCTCGTCTAGTCACTACATGGTTGGGGCGGGGGTAAACTATGTTAAATACTATCTTGGGTATGATGCGCACAGCAAAGAGGTTGTGATCTCGTGGCATGCCTATGTGGCTGGCGGGGCCCATGACGCGAAGGCGCGATCGTTCTCAACGCCGTTCGTGCCGCTTGCAGTCACTGGTGAGGCTGGCGTCTCAGATACCATCTATGTTGTTGGTTGGGTCGAGAGGACAGATGAACTCGTCGTCGAGAAATGGCATATGCACGGAGCATTGGTCGGTCAAACGATGGGCCCCCCAGGGGGGCAGCCGATCGTCACGTTAACGCCGCCGCGAATCGACAAGACCGAAATCGTACGCACTGCTCGTGGTCCCTGCGACGGCGCCGTGTTTCATCCTACGTCGCGGAAGCTTATTCTACTCTGCGAAGTGATTGGATCCGGAAGCGCTGACGAGAAGGAACTCGTGTCCGTGTCCGTTGATGATTCACCTGCTGTGGTCGACACGATGTACTCGGCTGCTCAGATAGGTGCGCTGTATCGCGCCGCGGGGATTGATCTCGGCGTTACGAAGGTCACAGGTGCGGTTTACATTTTCCTCTTTGAGCAGCACCTCGTAACGCAGCCAACGTTAGGCAGTGAGGCTGAAGAGTTGCAGGACCCCTCGCAATATACACATGTGCTTTGCGATAATGACTCAGACGGCATTTTCGAAGTGTCGTACGAGGATGGGCACGTCGCCATCGCCATTCAAAGTAGCGAGATTGAATGGAGCGTGGCCTATACGGCAAGTGCGCCGAACTAGTGCGATGTCGACGGCGCTGCACTGCTTCGACTCCTCGCGACGATCGCCGTTGAGAACGATCGCACCGTCGGTGCACGTTTCCCTGGGCAACATAGTTAGCTTACGCGTGTCAGTAGCTGACCTTGAAGGTCGGTGAATCCTCGGGCCGCGGACAGCGCTTAATGGCCATGACGCGGTGGTTCCTTTGGAAGGTGGCGGCCTGCATGCGCGAGGGTTGCGGCCTCGAGGAAGCTCTTCGTCGAAAGCTGGTTGATCGGCACCGTGAACTCGTAGAGTTTGATCGGCCTCTCACCATCGATCGGCAGTGTCTTGCCATAGGTGACGAAGCCGGCGCTTCTCAGGCGGCGTTCGTTCTCGGGCGTGCCAGCGAAGCTGAGAAGCCTCACGGTTCTCTTCCCCTTGGTCTTGTGCGCGCGCACGAGCGCCGAGACCTGAAACACGGAGGCGACGCGTAACGCCTCCGTCGGGTTCTTGTCCGGTCGGCCTACGAACTGCGGGTGCTCGGCCACAGCTTCGAGCACGATGTTGAGGGAGGGGGAAGCAAGTTCCTCAGGGCCACACGCGCTCGGAAGTAATCTCCCCTCACGAACCTCTTCGTAGGCGGCGTCGGTGAGCGGTAGCGCGACGCAGACACCAATAGGCCCTACACCCTTGTAGATCGCCGAGACGACCGTCCACTCGTTGAAATCACGCCACAGTGCAAGCCGCGCTCTGTACGTCTCCAGCGTGATGTTCATGTGTGCGGCGGCATGGGCTCTTGCTTTCGCCGGGCCCTGCAAACGACCGGCGAGCGAGGTCTCCTCCCCGACGCGCGTGAAGATCCAGTCAGCGCACTCGGCGACGGAGTGGCAGGTACTGACCCACTCTTCGCAGTTGTGTCGGAGGACGGCCGCGAAGCATTCGACCTTGAAGTACAGGTAGTCTACGTACTTTCCGAGACCGACTGATCCACCGACTGGTGGGTACGCGATGTGTTCGAGGATAGTGTCTGTGAGGCAAGCGTTGACCTCAGGGACGCCGCACTCATCCATGTGCTCAAGAAGCACTGCCCGTGAGCGCGCTAGCCAGGCTTGGCGCTTTGGTGGCTTCATGGTCTTGAGGTGAGAGAGTGCCTCATCCGGTGACGTAAGCAGTGCGACGAGCCACCTCACATACTTCTCTGGGACGGGCTGACCGGCTTTGAGGTTGGTGTAGATACCGCCTTTGAGACCACACACCTCGGAATACCACTCGTTGACAAGGTCACCGGGCGGCCATCCCCACTTGTGAAGCGACGCGTGGTCTCGATAAGCCTCCGTCACTGTCCGGTATGTCGCAGGCACGTGTTCTCCCCTTTGTTCTCGCGCGCCGAGGGGCACATCAATCGCCGTGCATGCGCCAGCCCCGCCCGCCGGGAAATTCATACCTTTCTGACCCATGGCGCGACTAGCCGGTCGCTCCGATCATCCGTGTGTCGACCGCAGGCCGGTGCTGATGTCAGCCGCCGGGAGCTGCGGTCAGGGCGATCACGGAGGCACAGAGCGTGGATAGGAACGGGTTAGCGCAGCGTGCGGTTGTCCAGGGAAGGAGCGCGTAAATGGCGTCGCGCGAACTCCAGACGCTCGCGCTGGCCAGCATCACCTGCGAGCAGCAGGTGCGCGAGACGTTCGACGTCGAGGCCATTGCGGAGCTGGCGCAGAGCCTCGTCTCCGTGGGCCTCCAGCAACCGATTCTCGTGCGACGAGAGGGCGACGGCTACGTCGTGATCGATGGGGAGCGCCGCTTCCGCGCGGCGAAGGTCGCCCGGTGGGAGACGATCGAGGCACTCGTCGAGGACGGGGAGGGAGACGACGCCACCCGTATCGTGCGCCAGCTCGTCGCAAACTGTCAGCGGACGGACCTCTCGCCGATTGAAATGGCGAAGGCCATCGATGGGTTGATGGAGACGGCAGGACTCACCGGCGCCGAGGCCGCCGCGACACTCGGACTCAAGCCGTCATGGGTGACCCGGTCGGTGGCGTTGTTGTCACTACCGGAGGCCGTGCAAGCGCGAGTACATGCCGGTCAACTCGCGGCGAGTACGGCCTACCAGATTGCCAAGACGAAGGATGAGGGCCAACGCGACGCGCTCATCAGCGATGCTGTCGCCGGCGTCCTCACGCGCGATGCGGCCGAACGACGGAGCCGAGCTGCTAGCAAGCCGAAGTCCGCAGGTGGTCCCCGCGCCACGCGGAAGACGCGCCCAACGCGCAAACGCAAGACCACGCTGCGCGTCATGTCAGCGTGCTCCATCGCGGTTACGGGCGAGACCGTCCAGATCGCGAGCCTGGTTTCGGCGTTGGAGGGAGTGTGCCGGGAGTTGCGCGCGTCGGGATTGGCCGGCGACGTCGCCGTCTCCGAGCTGGCAGATCTGTTTAAGGCGCGGTCAGTCGGCCAAGAGAGTGTGGGGCAACACCCGGCTCGCGAGGCCGAAGGACAATGATGTTCCCGAGGCTGTTTCGCGCGAAGAGACGAACACCCGCCGCTGTCCGGTGGTCGCTTTCAACGCCCTTGTTGCAGTGGTCGTCCAGCGACGTCTGGACGATCGGCGACGCCGTAACAGGTACGCTCGTGACGGGGGCCACGGGATCGGGGAAGACGAGCGGCAGTGGCCGGGCCATGGCGCTTGCCATGCTCCGCGCCGGCTTCGGGGGGCTCGTGCTCACGACGAAGCCTGATGAGCGCGAAGAGTGGGAACAATACTGCGCCGCTACCAACCGCAGCGATGATCTCCTGGTCGTCGGGTCGGCAGCCGACCTCCGGTTCAACTTCCTCGACTACGAGGCGCGGATGGCCGGGGAGGGGGCCGGGCTCACGGAGAACGTCGTGAACCTGTTCTCGACGGTGCTTGAGGCGGCGGACAATGGGGGATCTGGCAGCGGTCGAGAGGATGAGGGGTACTGGCGTCGCGCAAGCCGACAGTTGATCCGCAACGCCGTCGAGCTGCTCTCTCTCGCAGGGAGTCGCTTGAGCGTGCCGGACCTCTATCGCGTGGTGATCTCGGCACCGACGTCCGCGGAGCAGAAGCGCTCTACGCAGTGGCAAGCGCAGTCGGTCTGCTTCCAGCGGTTGAAGGAAGCGGACCGCGAAGGGCTTACGGCACGACAGCAAGGCGATCTTGAGGTCGTTGCCGACTACTTCCTCGTCGAGTTCCCGGAACTCTCCGAGAAGACGCGCAGTGTGATCGTCAGCACCTTCACGAGCATGACTGACGTGTTGATGCGCGGACTGTTACGTGAGCTGTTCTGCACGGACACCAACGTCACGCCCGAGGCAGCGGCTGAGGGGAAGGTCGTTGTCATCGATCTTCCTGTGAAAACGTTTGGCGAACTGGGGTCCTACTCTCAGCTCATTTGGAAGTTCTGCTTCCAACGTGCAAGCGAGCGTCGTGACGTTGCAGCGAACCCACGTCCGGTGTTCCTGTGGGTCGACGAGGCACAGAGTTTCCTCATGTCTTCGGACGCGGCGTTCCAGAGCACATGCCGCTCCGCCAGAGTCGCGACGACCTACCTCACGCAGAACGTGAGCAATGTCTACAGCGCGCTTGGTGGTCAAGAGAAGGGGCGAGCGGAGGCGGCATCGCTCTTCGCCAACCTCAATACCAAGGTTCTCCACGCGAACGGCGACCCGGTGACGAATGAGTGGGCCGCGAGCTTGATCGGGCGATCGCGTCAGACGCTTGCCAACGGCAACACCAGTCACTCGCGAGACGGGGCGTGGCCCTTCAGCCTGGGGATCGAAGGCATGTCGGACTCAGGGTCCACGAGTGCCGGTTTCAGCGAAACGTGGGAGTACGAAGTGCAGCCCGCGCAGTTCACGCAGCTCAAAACGGGCGGCCCGTCCAACGGATGTCAGGTGGACGCCATCTTGTTTCAAAACGGGCGGCGTTTCTCGGCGTCGAATCGCACGTGGATGCCGGTGACCTTCCAACAAGCAAGCAGGGGAGCCTGAGTGATGGGTAGCAATGAGTGGGGTAGTGCAGAAGCAAACGGTCGCCGCGAAACCCATGTCCTCCTCTTCGTGATCCGGGCACTGGCCTGCTCGCTCGAAGTCTTCCTGCACCAAACGGGAACATTCGGTGCGCGCTACCTGGGCGCGCAAGTGGCAGCAGCGATGGGGATCCTCTTCATCTTTCCCATCTTTGGCGAGGGGCTCGATCCCACGGATCTCTACGCATTCTTCGCCTGCTTCATCGTTCTGTGCGTGGTGATCAAGGGGCGCACAGACATCCGCCAGCAGCGCGGCGGCGATGAGCCGCACAGCTTCTACAACGGAACACCGCGCTTCTTCGGGCGGATGCCCGAGCAGACGGCGAAGCTTGGCGAGCCCTTCATGGTCTGGATCGCGGCAGCGACGCTCGCCGAGATCAGTCCGCTGCTTGCGAGCTACCTCGCGATTGCGGGCGGCGGCCTCTTTCTCTCGGTGACGCTGAGTGCCGCTGCCGAACGCAAGCGCCTGATGGACCTGCATGACGCCTACTCGGAACAGCGATACGTCGTCGAGCAATGGCGCGCAAAGAACGGTCAACCGTAGTCCCTTCAAAGGAGATGCATGATGAGCGACAAACCCAAGCTAGGTGCCGGCCACCTCGGAGCAATGGCACGTCAAGGGCTCGCGGAGTTGCGAGCGGCGATGTATCCCGAGTCGAATATCGCGCAGCCGACGGAGTACGGGATGGCAGGGCGGCCGACGCCTCAAGAGGTGGTGAGCAGCAAGGAAGGGCACTCCCGCGATGTCGAAGAGTCGGTCATCGAGTCACGCGTCGGCGTGGAGCCGGCGCAAGAGCCTGAGAGCCTGGAGGGCCGCGACGCGCCGGAGATCGATCGGGAATGAGCACGCCTAATAGAGAGGGATGCAGGTCATGAAGATTGGAAAGTACGCAGTAATCGGCTTTGCGCTCGACGTCTTCGACTGGGTCCTCATCGGGCTCATTCCTGGTGTCGGCGACGTCGCCGATGTGATCGCGACGGTCTACTGGACGCGGGTACTTGGCGTGCTCGGGTTGATCGAGGCGATCGAGCTGATCCCTGTCGCGGACGTCCTTCCCTTCAACACGGCACTGGGGATGGTCGCGGATGGGCGGGCGGCTACCGCGAGGCTTGCGACATGAGCGTGGCGTATCCACAGCACGTGGCGGTGTGGACACGCGTACCGCACGTTCGCGGTGAGGAGGGTTGAGGCAATGGCGCTTCCATGGTTGATTCCGTTTGGTGTAGGAGTGGCGGCGGCGATCCTACGTTCGGCATTCGAGGACAATGCGGCTCCGGAGTACCCCGCCGCAGGCTTGAAGGGGCTCTACGTCGACGACGGGGATGGCTTGAGGCTCACCATCTCGGGGTGGCCAAGCGGTACCTATGGCACGCTGGTCCTGCACGGGCGTACCGCCTCGGGCGGATTTCTGAAGGCGGCGCATTCGAGCGACGCGGATCGTGACGGCGACTTCTGCCAAGGGCGACACATCGAAGGCGAGAGCTGCGAGTTCTATCTGCCTAACGGCGCGGTGCTCGGGTACGAGAAGCCGACCGTGCGCCTCAGCGCACGGATCGTCTCGCAGGACGCTGGGTTGCCGGGGCCTACGATTGTCAGTGAGGACACGCTGACGGTCGATGTGGTCGACAGGCGCTATTCGATCGTTTCGTTCCTGCGGCCCCTCATTGTGCTGTTCAAGGCGGTAGCAAAAGCGGACGGCCCATTCGTCGCCGAGGAGGTGCGGTTCATTCGCGAGCTGGTGACGTCGGAGTTCCAGCCATCGCAAGTCGAGGTGGATGAGCTTCGATGGCTATTGAAGGAGCAGGACGTACTCTCTGTCGAGGAGGCTGCGCAAGCCTTCCGCTACCGCATGCCGCAGATCGACCTCGTGGATCTCGCGAAGTTGCTACGTGATCTCTGCGCCGTCGACGGACAAGCCAATGTGCGCGAAACGCGCCTCGTGCTTCACATCCTCGCGCACGCCGGGATGAGCGCTCCCGAGCTTGAGGCATGCGCCTCCGGACTCGGTCTTCCCGATCAGAAGCGGATCGACGAGTGCCTCGCGATCCTCGGCCTCAGTGGCGAACCGACTCGCGACGAGCTTCAGCGAGCCTGGCGCCGCGCTACGAAAGAGTTTCACCCGGACAGATATCACGGGGAAGCGATGCCCGAGGCCGTTCGAGCGATGATCGCGGCGCGATGTGTCGAGGTCAATGAGGCATACGAGACGCTGTCCAAGGGCCTTGGGTAGGGTCCGTATGTCGCGAGCATGTCCAAACCGGGCACATGGGGAGAGGTCATCCGGGCGGTCCTGGGAAATGCGTCATCACCGAGCTATGCTCACCCACTTCGAACCAGGTAAGAAGAGCGCGCACGCTACTGAGTGTGGCGTGGTGCTGCCATATTGCGTGAGTATAGATAATGGAAGAGACTGAACGAGAAGAATGGGAACAGGCTGTCTTGGCGCGCCTAGAGGAGATCGAGGACGGTGCGCAAACGCTCGTCTCTATTCCGGTTTGGGGGTGGACTGGCCACGGAAAGACAACGGCGTTGCTTACCGCCACCCAATGCGCCACGGCGGAAGAAGACGTGCTGTGCTTTCGCCTAATCAAGGACACTCGCGTTCTAGAGCGACTGGAGCAAGAAAACCGCGAGTTTGAAGGTCTTGGGTTGCCGGCGGCAGCTACGGTGACAGAAGAGCGGGTACGAGAGCTCTATTCCGGGTTCATTGATGGGTGCGAGTGGCCTCCAGGCACTGAAACTGCCACACCTTATCTATTTCAAGCTCTTTCGGTAAAGGGGGTCGCTGGGTATGTAATGTTTCCGGATATTCAAGGTGGGAGCTATCAATCAGCAGACCATACGTCGAGGAGAGCGCTCGACGGAGCACATGCGTGCATTGTGGTCGTTGACTCGCGCCTTTACATTGGTCCGGAAGCGATTTCGCGAGAGTACGCGAACGATGTACTGGAGCTCCTGCAGGCATGTTCTCAGCGCGACCTCCCAATTCTCGTGTTGCTTACAAAGAGCGATGAGTATGGAGGCGACGGCGGCGTGCTCGACAAGGCCCGCAAGCGCGTCGCGCTACTGTTGAAAACGGTCGCGAGTGAGGCAACTATAGCAAATGTGTCGGTTATCGATGACCAACAGTGCAGTGAGGTCCAATCGACGGATCTACCAAGGATCGACGAGAGAAGGGTTGGGAACTTGGTCCGCGCCTGGGTAGGGGTTACCGTCGAGGCACTCGGCAGAAGCCGTGATGTCCTGTTGGGAACCGTTCCTAACACGAACCTACAGGCCGCCAAGCAGCCCGGATCGATTACAAAGAAGAGCCTTGTAGAGTTGCGGCTTCTTCGGGAATACAGCGACAGCCCGGGCGCCGTGCTACAGTGCACCGGTGATCGATCAAGCCACTCCCTATATTTTCTGGACTCGGACTCGGCGCGAGTTCATGAGGCAAGGATTAATCCGCACGACGGCACGTACCGATTCCAAGAGCCAACTCAGCTTGAAGAGTGGGATCCGGATGTCGTGGATGTTCTTGTAGAAGTGCGGTCGGAGTCAGTCTTCATTGGGGCGCGTGAGGGTGCCACTGGGATATGGGTGGGAGCGCGTGGACAGGGACTTGTACGTGCTCCCGTACCCTTTCCTATGGCGTCTTGGTGCCCGGTGTCAGCAGATACGCTAATCGGAGTGACTGAGCAGGGGGCACTGCACAGCCTACGGCTGAGCGACGGTAAGTGGAATGATGCAGAGTACCTCGACGGCTTCATTGAGGCTTCGCCCCACATGGTTGTCCGGTTCATTCCGAGCATGGGCGGCGTTGTCTGCCTCAATGGCGTTGCGTCACGTGCCATCGTTGTTGACGGAGCGGCCAAGTTCGGCCAACAGTTGGAGACCTCGGTTGATCTCACGTTTGATTCGGGGCATGTCGCACTGAATGAAGGTGGTTTCGGAGCATCGGTCACCGCGGATAGACAGGTGTTGGTTACCGGCGCTTCCGCGCCCGTTGGCCAAGCGAGTGACGAGTGCAGTATCGTAGCGATTGCGCGCGTAGCTCCAATAATCGCCTGGCATGCGCAAGACGGAAGGCTCAAGGCATGTGCCAGGAACGGAAACAGCATTGTAACGACTGGGTCGAGATTGTCGCCGATTCTAGAGGGTAGTCCAACAGGCATGGTGTGGTCACCGGAAGGTGGTACCTTAGCTGTTTCGCTTTCCGATGGACGATGGGGGCTCTACCGCACTTTCGGGTTAGCGTCGTGACAACATCTGCTGAGGAGTTTCTAGGCGCTCTTCCGCGGGGCGAGTGGAGTGGTGTGGAGGTGGTCGAAGCGAGAGGGATGATGTCCGGGCGAGCCCTGCAGGCCAACGCTCTGTGGGAGCGTGAAGGGGGCATTCCTGCTAGGCTAAAGTACTTTATGCCGTCGGGTGACTTCGCGGGTGAGAAGACACGTGCGCTTGTAGGGAACAACCGTCTTGACCGTTTGGAGCAGAGGCTGCGCGCAGCGATGAAAGCTGGTCCCCCGGCGTTGGTGAGGTTGCTGCATGTGGGGCGACCACGAGGACTACAGGGGCTTCTAGTCGCGATGGAGCGGGTGACGCCCATCCGAGATGCGATTGTGGGCGGGCGCCTTAGTGCTGAGAACGTTGCAGACTTGGTAGAGCAGCTTTCATACAGTCAATCAATGTGGATGCACTACGACATCTGCCCAGGCAACACTGGTATGACCCGGGATGGTCGGTTTGTATTTATTGATCCGGATAGCTATTATGAAGCGTCCGAGGATGGTGTGCACATCACCCTTCCGGCAAAGAAGGATCGGTTACCGTCGCAGTTTTGGATTCGGCTTGCCGCCGAGGCGAAGGCAGATGGTGAAGTGGGCTGCAAGCTCGATCTCGCTTTGGCAAGGGACAAGCATGATGGTGAGGTGTTGCTTCTTGCCGCGGAGTGTTGCTTGGGGCCGCTCGTACAACAGTTGTGCTCGGACTATGTTGACGGCTGGGTTGCCGACGCCGATTGCTCCGATAGCGTAAAGCGGGTGCTCCTGGGGCCACTTCAGGCAATCTGCCGCGGGGAGTCTATCGATCTTGTCACTGTGACTGACGGGATGCGGAAGTGCGCGTTAAGTGCGAAGAGCGCATCAGGTGCTGATGTCGCCATGTCGACTGTGAGTGGTTCGGTGAAGCGAGGGCCGAACTTGGCGACCGATCGAGACTCAGATCCCAAGAAGCTAGGCGGCGTTGCTTGCGGGAGTGCGGAGTGGCACGGTTTGGCTGGTGCACGCCGGGACTTGCGTGCCGAACGGCTGCGAGGCCATGATTTGATAGACTACAAGTCTGCTGTGCTTGCCGCGGCGCGAGCGAGTCATGATCGCTCGCTATGGCGTGAGGCAATCGTCGTGTTGCTTGGCTATGAGAAGAATGCTATCGAGGCCAAGGGGATTATCGCTGAGGCGCTTGAGTTCTTCCCGGCGGATGAAGAGTTTTTGGCCGATCAACGCATGGTAAATATCTGCGTAGGTGTCCAATGATTGCCACTGTTCAGGTGTGGGCGAAAGGGTCAACTGCTGCTGGTCGTTCGCCCGAGTTCGACCGCGTGGTTCCTCTGGAGTCTGCTGAGCTAGAAGGTCTGGAGAATCGCTTGCACGAGTTTGGCGATTGGGGGGGGCTCATCGAGCCGCTATATCGGCTTGGAAGATCCTCAACAGCGCGCCAGTTTGTTGCTCTGTTCGACGATGCAGAGTTCTTGACAGGTGCTGTTGCCCATTCTGAGGATCAGCACGGGCGGCTCAGTGTCGTCTTTGTCGCAGCACGCGTTGCGAGTATAGACTGGCAAGACTCGTCGCTGGTGGAGCACATTGGGAAGGCGCATGGGCTTTGCGTACGTTTAGCTACTAGCTACTCACAAACCCTTGCAGGTATGCCTCAGGCTGTGGCAGCTCAAGTGAGGTCAGGTACCTTCCTTCCGGATCGGCGTTTCAGACTTGGTAGCGAGCAAGAAGTGGAGCGTCTCGACTGGGAGCGGCTGATTAGCGAGACCCGCCGGTGGCGCGGCGTTTCGGGGATAGCAACACCAGCGCTTGCTCGCTTAGGTGCCAACGTGCTTTACGGTACGCGGGACGAGGTGAATCGTGCAGCTGTCGACAACAAGGTCGGTGCTTATGACATTGCGAAGGGGCGCATAGAGCCCATTGGCGATTTCCTTCAGCTATGGGGTTCCCGGCAGCCTTCGACTGTTCCCGATGAGCAAGGGCTAGAGAGAGAAGGGGAGCTGGATCAACAGGCCCTCAGGCGACTTGAACTCGCGCTGAGCGAGTTGCGCGACGCCACTTTTGAGATCAGGGACCTACTTATTCGGTTAGTGCACAAGGGCGGGGGGCGTGGTAAGCGAAAGGGACGCTAAGAGAAGCGTCGTCCTCGACTACCGACTGAATCCCATCCGGCGTCGTACATGTGCGTCGAGATGTCCGTACGAGGGGCGGATGCGGGGTTCTACCTGTTTCGGCTGGACCGAAAGACGGGCGTCTGAGCCCGTCTGGTTAGTGCGTAATCGTCTGAATTGCGATCAATGCTCGGTTCGAAGTCGTGATCCCCGAAGCCATAGCGCTATGCCCTACAAGTTCGACGTCGAGCCCTTCGACAAGGCCTGGCGGGACGATTAAAGGGATAGTCCAAACTCCGTTATCTCCGAGCAAACCAAAGACTAAGGGAAGCGAGACCACTATCCCGTTGACTCGTTCGACGATCACGACTGCCGCTACGCCAGTCTCGGTAGCTGTGAGCATCAGGGCGAGACTTCCGGCACTAAGGGTGTCAGGTGCAGCGACGAGCTGAAGCTTTTCGTCGGCGAAGACCTCAGTAGATTGGTTACCAAACATGAGAACATGGGAAATGTCCGTGTCGAATATCCCATCGCACGACGTACTCGGGAACGTGGAGAAGAACATGTGGAGCGCGGAGTGCGGGATAGGATCCAACGGGAAGTCGACCGTTCGTCCGTAGCCGTCGCCCAGCAGACCTCCGCACGTGGTTGCTTTGCCAGGGGGCAGCGGGATGCCTGTGAAGGTGTTCGCTACCGTCCACAGCGGCAACTCCTCCCAATATGGGGCGTAATGTGACCACCAGAGGGCGCCGCCCTGCTCGAAACCAGGAGAGCAGAATGGAACGGGGCCTGTGTTGAACATCACGGCGAAGTAGCGTTGATGCAAGCTGCTCCACTTCATGTCGCATGGGGTGCCAGCGCCATTGTGAAACTGGCGCTCTGCATCAACGTAAGCGGGTGGATTGCAGATATCTTCAAGGGGGATCTGAATACGCCACGAGAGAGGTGGTCGGAAGCAATCAGAGATCGGATGAGGTGTGTCATCCGTAAACCAGACCTCCAGCATTCCGTCGCGCACAATGGATACGGGAAATCCGCTGCCGTACGCCCTGTGAACGTCGTCTTCTTCGGGGTTAACCGCATCGCACGTGTGAGGGAACTGGTTCGTGAACGGATTCAAGGGGGCTATCATTGCGCCGCCGGGAGCGTCTCCAAGGTAGCGGTCCCAGTTCTCGCCATCGACGGACACTGCGAGGCACACGCGGTTCTGGTTCGCGTGGAGTAAGTCCGGCGCTGTAAAGACATCCCCACTCTTCGCATCTCGATCGATGATGTATCCCAGAAGGTGCGAACCATCGCACGTCCAAGTTGTGTCAGGAAGACCAACCTCGCAGGCTGGGTCGAGCGATACGAACGAGTTCTTGTGGAGTGGGTCGAAACATGAGTAGAGAGGTACTCGTCCCGGAGCAGGATCGTCATAGAGCCAAAACAGAGGCTGGCCATCGTATAGCTTGGTGATTGGGGTGCCCGAGACCTCATCTGGTAGCGGCTTGCACGAGAGAAACCGGTTGCGCTTGGCTTCGGGCGCGTAGGCGACCTCGCCTGCGTACACAGGGTGCGTGCCGATCTTCTCAAACGTGGGGGCAATACCGAGTACTTCTTCAAGTTCGTAGCCTTGGTACGGTACCGGGTTGAAATTCTTGACCCATCCTCCGGACGTCCACGTGTCGCCTTCGGCGAAGTTGAAGTAGCGCGAAACGAGAGTGACTTGATTGCCATACCCTTCGTAAAACATGTAATATATGTCGTCGATGTAGAGCACGGATGGTGATCCGATGAGGTGGTCGTCGGCAGCGTCATAGCCACCCGAGCCAAACTGCGGCTCAAGAGCTACCTGCGGCTCACTCCACACGGTGCCGCCTTGGCTGTATGCATAGTAGATGCGATCGCCTCCGGCCTCGACGCCGTCGTAGAAACGTCCGAGCCACCACATCTGGAATGCGCGTGTAGGGTTCTCAGGGGTGTAGAGAATCGACGGCTGAAGGTCATACAAGCCTGGACCGCGCTGAATAGCGTCGGGAAGCACTTGCGACGCTACTTCACTGAAGGGCTCAAGCGACTGACTGACTATGTACGGAGGTGGGAAGTGTGGCCCCTCCGAGTCGGCGTCTGTCACTTGCGCGATGGCAGGCGAAATGCTGCACAGGAGCGCCGCGGTGAATGCGACGGTTCCCGCTTGTACAGTCAGTTTCTTCATCTGTCGAAGTCCGATCTGAAGGCTGGCACATGAACAGCGTGTTGAACCGAAATCGTAGCGGAGATTTGTCATGCGGTGGGGATCGAGCCTCTGGCCACTGATCCGACCGGCGTTCACACATGACCTACTGCCGCGGCGTAGGGACAATGACGGTGGCTGCCAAAGAGTGCGAGGCCTCCGGTACCGCTAACGGCAGCAACGCCTCGTCGCAGAAAGGGTTCAGTCGAGGTGCCGCGACGTAGAACTTGGGCAACAACCTCCCGGCTGCTACCCCGACAAGTGGCGTCGCAAGCGATGCGCGTTTGCGCGGCATGAGCGCGCGATTCCTGCGATTGCTAGCCGACCTTCGGGGTGCAGTTTGGCTTTGATCTTGTACCCCAGCGCGTACCCCATGGGCTGGACAGCATGGGCGGATCGGGTACTATGGGCACCCAATGGCAGTCCTCG
This sequence comes from Planctomycetota bacterium, assembly GCA_029259745.1. Lineage (GTDB taxonomy): Bacteria > Planctomycetota > B15-G4 > B15-G4 > B15-G4 > OFTM221. Next base: position 120,219 of record JAJDEO010000004.1, on the reverse strand, counting down.
TAACTGCCTTTCCAAGCGCAAGTTCTGTCGATTCAAAGATTTGGCGCGGAGGCCCTCCAAGCCCTCATAACCCGAAGGTCGCAGGTTCGAATCCTGCCCCCGCTACCATTTCCTCGAATGATCGAGGTGCGCGAGATGGCCCGCAGGCAACAGCCGGCGGGCCGTTTGTCGTTTTCGGGCGTTGCCAGCGCGTCGCCCGCAGTCACGAGCTCTCGCGCTGGTCGGGCTTCAGGCCTCGCCGGGCTCGACGCTGGGCCAGCCCGCGCCCTGCTCCCGGGCGCGCACGCCATCCAGGTCGAGTGCACCGTCCACCGGGCCCTTCCCCGCGGTGATGACGGTGCCGCTCGACACGAGCCCGGCGTTCAGTTCGAGCCAGTCGGCGTAGTGCTCGGGGAGTTCGTGGTCGGCGTAGATCGCATTGACCGGGCAGGCAGGGACGCAAGCCATGCAGTCGATGCACGTCTCGGCGTCGATGACGAGCATCGCGGGATCGCCCACCTCGTAGAAGCACTCGACGGGGCAGACCTCCGCGCAGTCGGTGTAGCGGCAGTCGATACAGCGGGCCGTGACGACATGTGTCATGGGATCTCCTCCCGTTCGCGGGGTAGGGGCAGTAGTCGGTGGCCGATTGCACGGGCGATCGTCGCCTGACCTATCGACTCATGATCGATAGCGCGTGTTCGCGGAACCTCCCGTGCGGATCAGCACAGGGGCCCGTGACGTGCTGGGGATCGTCGTCGATCTCGGAGCGACGGACGAACGCCGCAGCGTGTTGAAGATGTGCTCTCCGAAGGCGCTGTGCGTGACCCGGCGCGACTGACGGGCCGCGGAAAAGCAGGCGAATCAGTCGAATCGTCGAGTTTGCTGCGACTCGGCGCGTGCAGCGCGCCGGATGCGTCAATGCGCTGTCCGGCCACAGCCGCTGCGAACGAGGCGAACCGACCACCGGGAGCCGGTGGTCGAGCTTGCAGATGGTCTTCACCGGCTTCTCGCTTCCGTGACGGACGTACCTCGGCCGGCCGAGGTACCAGAACACCTTCTCGGTGGTGCGACGCCGTGTGAACAGCATGACGGTGGAGCCTCTGGCCTCGTGCTCCCGGTAGCGACACCCGGTCTCCGAGCCGGCGCGGGTCACCGACTGGCTCTCCCTTTTTCGACGGGTTCGGGGAATGGCTTGCGCTCGAAGGCATCAGCCGCGGCAGCTTCGTCGCGCGGCCTTGTCGAGCGCGAGCTGCTCGACGCACCAGCAGGTCGCAGGTTCGAGTCCTGCCTCCGCGACCATGTCCGCGAGAGGTCGAGGTGCGCGCGGCGGGCGCGCGGCGACCCGATGCCCGCAGCCAGCCCGTAGCCCTGGCTTCGCCATGCCGACCTTGCGCGCGATCGCGTCGGCGGTAGACTTCGCCGTCCGCATCGCTCGTTGCGCCTCTGAGGTGCCGCCGATTCGGGCCGCGGGTGCCGGTGCACCCTTGATCGACCCCGATGCCGTCGCCGTTCCTGCCGGTTCACCGCCTCCGACACGCCGCCCGGTTCGCGCCGTTGCTCGCGGTCGTGTTGCTGGCACACGGCTGCTCGCGCGCGGAGCCTGACGACGGCGTCGACACGCAGCCAGCCCTGGTCGTGCTCGTGTCGCTGGACACGACGCGCGCCGATCGCGTCGGGGCGTATGGCAGCGCCCTTGGCTTGACGCCGCACGTCGACGCCCTGGCCCGCGACGGGCTCGTGTTCGAGCGCGCGTATTCTCCGGCGCCGATCACGCTCCCGGCTCACACGACGTTGCTGAGCGGCTGCGACCCGCCCGCCCACGGCGTGCACGACAACGGCGTCTACCGGGTTGGCCGAAGCGTCACGCTGCTGTCGGAGGTGCTGCGCGATGCCGGCTTCGCGACCGGCGCACACGTCGCCGCTGCAGTGCTTGGGTCGCACACGGGGATCGGCCAGGGTTTTGAAGCGTTCGAAGAACCGGCGCCGCGGCGCGAGGATGCTCCGTATGCGGAGTCGGAGAGGCCCGCCTCGGCCGTCGTCGACGGGGCGGTCGCGTGGCTTGACGGCCCCGGCCGCGACGGGGACGCGTTTCTCTTCGTGCACCTTTTCGACGCCCATGCGCCGTACGCGCCGCCGTCGCCGTGGCGCGAGCGCTTCGCAGATCCATACGACGCGGAGATCGCGCTGGCCGATGACCAAGTGGGTCGGCTGGTCCGGGAGGTCGAGGCGCGTCGCGCCGGACGACGCGTGCTGTTCGTCGTCACGGCCGACCACGGCGAGGGGCGCGGCGATCACGGCGAGTGGGCTCACGGGGTCCTGCTGCACGACGCCACGATGCGCGTGCCGCTCATCGTCCGCGGCGACGGCGTCGTGTCGGGGCGCTCGGACACGCTGGTCGGACTCGCAGACGTCGCCCCGACTGTTTTGGCGTGGCTCGACCGCGGCGTTCGGATGCCTCCACCGTCGACCGGGCGCGCGCTCTTGGCGACACCGTCGGACGATACGCCGCGCCTGATCGAGAGCTACCTGCCCTGGCACGGGCACGGCTGGCAACCGCTGCGCGGCGTCATCGACGGCCGGCACAAGCTCGTCCTCGGTGCCTACGCCGAGGTGTTCGACCTCGCCGCCGACCCCGGCGAGAACACCGACCTCGCCGGCGACCGACCGGAGTTGGTGACACGTCTGGGGGCCGCGCTCGTCGACATGGAAACCGCGCTTCGCTCGGGTCGCACAGCCGGCGACGCGTCGCTCGACGATGCGGAAGTTCACGACCGGCTCGTTGCCCTCGGCTATCTCCCCGCGCAACGCCCCCGTCTTCCCCCGCCCGACGCGCAGCTTCCCGATCCGCGCGACATGCTCGAGGGGCTCGAGGTGCGCGACGAGGCGCTGCGGCTGCTGTGGCTGGGACGGCGTCAGCTCGGGTTCACGGGGCTGTCGTTCGCCGCCGAGGCCGCGCCCGTGACGGCGCGCGAAGCCGCCGAGGGACGTCGGACGCTCGAACGCGGCCGGCAGTTGCTGCTGCGTCTCGTCGACCGGCACGGCCAGGACCCCGAGGCGCTCGCGCTCCTGGGGCTCCTCGAAGTCTCACGCGGTCAACCGGCGCTCGCCCGTCGGCTGCTCGAGCAGGCGCTCGTCCTCAACCCGCGCGACGCCGTGCACCACGCGCAGCTCGGTCGCCTCGAGGAGCGTCTCGGGCGCGTGGATCGTGCGAAGACGTGCATGCTCCGCGCCACCGGCCTCGACTCGTCGGCGCGCGAACCCGCGTCGTGGCTCGTCGATCACTACGACGCGAGCGGCGACTGGGGAAGCGCGGCGTTCGTGCTCGCGCGGTTGCGCGCCTCCGGCGGGAGCGCCGGAGACGACGGCCTGGTCGAGCGGCTCTCCCATCTTCGAGCGCGCGCCGAGGCCGCGGGCCAGCCGGTCAAGGCCCCACCGGGTTGGTCGATCGAAGAGGACGATGCAGGCGACGTGCTGGGACGCTGACGCCGTACTCACGTCGCACACGTCACGCCCACACCGCAACGCGGTTTCGCTCGAGTGCGCGACCCGCAGACGTCTCAGCTCGGCTGGGCGCGCGGCGAGGATGGCCACAGGCGTCGGATCAGCGCGAGGGACGCGACGCAGAGGATGTTGAGCAGCACGACCAGCGCGACGTTCGCCTTGGCCCAAGGCAGGAAGCGTGCGAGCGCGATGTGACGCGAGGCGTCCTCGTAGTGCTTCTCGGCCGCGACATGGACGAAGCGCTCACTGATGCGATCGCCCTCGACGCTCACGACGACAGCGTGGTGGAACTGTCCTTCCTTGAGGTCCGCGCCACCGCCTCCGCTCACGACGTAGTTCGTCGGACCGACCGTCGCGCGCGCGTAACCGTGGAAGTCGCCGGCGAACGCGTAGTCGGCTCCGATCTCGGCGAGGAGCGTCGCGATCTCGCCACTGGCCGCGTACGAACGTCCCTTGAAAGCCTCGACCACGGGCGGCGCGATGTGCATGAAGACGAACACTCGGTCGTGGGCCGATCGGTCGCGGTCCCTGAGCGACCTGAGGAGATCCAACGAGGCCTCGTTGGCGTCGTCGTCCTGAAGCGTTCGCAGCACGACGAAGAGGGAGCGCTGATACTCGAACGTGAACACCGTCGGACCGTACTCGGCCTCGAACCTCGCGAGCGGAAACGCCGCGCGATCGACGTCGTGGTTTCCCACCACCAAGAGCACCGGACAGTCGAGAGCGTAGTCGGCCTGGCACTCCGACCTGAAGTAGCGATGGTCACCGACAGTGCCGTTGCGGACGAAGTCGCCGAGGATGACCGCAAAGTCCGGCTTCTGCTCGCGTAGCCCTTTGATGATGCCCTCGAACGTCCCCGTGCTCTTCGTGTCGCCGACGATCGCGAAGCTGTAGTTGTCTTTCGGTGACTGCGCAGTCAACACACTGCGGGCAGCTTCGGTGTTGCCGAACAGAGAAGGGATGCCCGCCGTGAGGGTTCGATCCACGATGACTGCGTAAAGCTCGAAGGCGAGGAGCAACATCACGAAGCCCGCCACGGCTGTGAGACCAACACGAGTTGCAATGATCATTCGGGTGCTCCGAGTGCCCGTTTGCACGGACGTCCGTGAGAACGTCGATGGGGCGATGTCGACGCCAACACGCATCACGTTTCGCACGGAGGTGAGGGCATCGTCAGGCGCATCCGTCGACGGATGGCGAGATGTCGAAAGGTCGGAGGAGTGCGGTCCGACAAGTCAGAAGGGACAGAGGGGCGCTGCTGTTGCCAAGAGTGTTCGCATCGAGGTGATGGAAGCGCTACTCGCTGAGCATCGGGAGTCTGAAGTCACCGCGCGCATAGCTGAGTTGGGGCCAGAGGGCATGGCATAGAGCAAGGTGCTCGAGTGCGACATCAGTTGGCGACGGTGTCAGAGTGCCCTCGAACCAGCGCAAGTGTGTCGGCGGGAGGTGTGGGCGATGCACGACGGCCCGGTCGCCTTCGAGAAACAGGTTCGACTGGTAGAACTGCATGATCGCGCGGCCTACGCGATCGCGCTGGTCGGGCCTGGTCATGTCACGACCGAGGGCTGGGACGTCGAGCTCGATGCCCATGAGCGAGAGCGCGGTGGGAACCAGGTCGACCTGACTCGAGAGTGTCGCCACTCGGTCGGGCTGGATCGAACCGCCGAGGAACACGGCCGGAATGTGGAAGCGGTTGACCGGGACGAGTTCGGCACCCCACGTGCGCGAGTTGTGGTCGGCGACGACGAGGAAGAGCGTGTCGTCCCAGTACGTCGAACGGCGGGCCTGGTCGAAGAACTCGCCGAGCGCGTGGTCGGCGTACTTGACGGCGTTGTTGCGCGTCGCAGCGGGCTGCTCCGCGAGTTCGAACCCGTCGAGCGGGAACTCCCAAGGCGAGTGATTCGAACTCGTGAAGACGAGGCTGAAGAATGGCGTCTCGCCCATCGACTCGAAGTGCTCGTGTGCGCGTCGGAAGAGATCTTGGTCGCTCACTCCCCAACTTCCGACAAACGACGGGTTGTCATAGTCGTCGGCATCGATGACCTCGTCGAACCCGTTGCCAAGGAAGAAGCGGGCCATGTTGTCGAAGTGCCCCTCGCCGCCGTAGATGAACGAGCTTTCGTAGCCGACGCGTCCGAGCGCCTCCGCGAGGGTGAAGCACCCGCGCTGGGTCTTCGGCAGCTTCACGACGCTGCGCGTTGGCGTGGGCAGGTAGCCCGAGACGAGTGCCTCGATGCCGCGAACCGAACGCGTGCCCGTGGCGTAGAGGTTGTCGAACGCGAGGCCTTCTTCGTAGAGCGCGTCGAGATTGGGTGTGAGGTCGAGCCCTCCGAGTCCGCCGACGAACTCGGCACCCAAGCTCTCTTCGAGCACGATCACGTAGTTCAGCGGACGAGCGCGCGGCTGCGTCGGGATGTGCCGATGCAGCGTCGGGATCTCATCGTTCGAGAACTCTGCGTCGGCGAATCCGGCGTCGGCACGGACCGTTGCGATCACTTCGTCGTAGGGCAGCTCGCCGTAGGCAGACGCGTCGGGGCCTTCATTCTTCTTCGACTCGTAGATCGCGTAGCCAGCCGAGTACAGCGAGTTGAGCGGCAGCGTGTTCACGAGCGCGTCGGTCGAGAAGCAGGCCGTGCTCGGGTTGATCGGGCGGTGGTCGAGCGTTCCGCGAGCGCCGAGGACGCAGAGGGCCGTGACGACAACCACGGCCACGAGAGCGACGCTCGGGCGAAGTGGCCCGGCCAAGGGCTTGCCCGTCCGTCGGAAGAGCGCGAGGCCAGCGAAGAAGACCGCCGGCGCGGCAACGACCATGAGCATGAGTCGCCATGGATAGGCGCCCCAGAGCGTTGCCAGCACTTCGCGCGGGTACTCGAGGTATTCGAAGAACAGATAGTTCGGACGGGTGTCGAACTCCTCGATGAAGCCGGGCGTCGCGATCTCGGTGAGCGCAAACGCGACCAGAAGAAGTGCGAAGGCGCCGCGCAGCATGAGTTCGCCGGTGCGATATGTCCGCCGGCCCATGAAGAGGATCAGCGCGAGCACGAGCGGGATGAAGACGAGCGTCGAGATCGTGACGATGTCGAAGCGCGGACCTTCCAGCAAGATCGTCGCAGCGCCGTTCGTCGCGGTGACACGCTCCATCTGCCATGCGACAAGCCCGAGACGCGCGACGGAAAGGCCGACGAGTGTGATCGCAATGAACGCCACGACCGGCGCGAACGCCTGACGAAGAGTGCCGTAATCGCGTTCTGAGGTACTGCTCATTCGCCATTCCGCTGACCGGTCAAGTTGAGGGAACGAGCGCTAGGTCTCACTCCTTCACGGCTACACGCTATCGATCCCCCGCATGGCGGATCGTTACGCTTGCGTCATCTTGTTGTCATGGACGCGGGCATTCGGGTATCGCGAGCATGTCGTCCTCCTCGCAGGGAGGCATGGTCGACGGACGAGCCGTGAACCATGCCGGGCAACGCAGCAAGGTGCGCTTGCGACTTGGCGATGAACCTGTTGCGATACGCGCGACCTGCCGGATTCAGACCATGCGCGTGTTGATCGTCGACGACGACCTCAAGTACCTGTCCTTCGTATCTCGTGGGCTCGATGAGTCGGGGATCGACTGCCAGACCGCGGAAGATGGCGAGACGGCGCTCGCGACCCTGCGCACCTTGCCGTTCGATCTCGTCCTGCTCGACGTGGGCCTTCCGGGGATCGATGGGTGGGGCGTGCTGGAGGCGCTGCGACGCGAGAACATCGACGTCCCCGTGATCTGGGTGACCGCACGCGACGCGATCGACGAGCGGATCAAAGGGCTTCGGATGGGTGGCGACGACTACATCATCAAGCCGTTCGTCTTCGGTGAGCTGCTCGCGCGAATCCACGCGGTCTTGCGCCGCAACGGCGAACAGATGCGTCAGACGATCGGCGACATCGAGGTCGACTACGGGACGTCGTCGGTGACGCGCGCGGGGCAGGTGATCGATCTCACGCGAACGGAACTCGCGCTCCTCAGACAACTCACGCGGCACCTCGGTGAGGTCGTCACGAGAACCCACCTCCTCCAGTGCGTATGGGGGATCGACTTCAACACCGAGACCAACGTCGTCGACGTCCACATCGCGCGCCTGCGCAAGAAGCTCGACGGGCCCTTCGATCAGAAGGTCATCCAGACCATTCGAGGATCGGGGTATGTCTTCGCCCTCGAAGAGAGCTGACCTCGGCATGAACGTCGAAGGGCCGAGCTGGTCGCTGACTCGCCGCCTCACATGGCTCTTCGTCGGAACGATCGCGGCGTTGATGGTGATTTACTCACTGTGGTCCGGCTACTTCGTCTTCGACACGATTCGAGATGAGGCGAACGCCTTTCTCATCCACGAGGCGGACGAGTTGGTTCACGGATTAGAACAAGCGCACTTCGAGGAAGAAGGAGTTCGCGAGATCGTGGAAGAGATCGCGGCAAGCATCGAAGAACCGGCTCGGGCTGTGCGCGTCCGCCTCGCGAACGGTGTGAGCATCGCGAGCGGAAGTGAACGTCTCCTAGCTCTGCTTCCGAACGTCGTGAAGGACGGTCTGAGTTGGCGCGAGCATTTGTTCGATCGTGGCGTCGTCCTCCACTCGGACGTGATTCGAGAACAGAACCTGAGCTTTGTGATCATCGTGAGCGGCAAGGGGTATCTCGACCGCTTGAAAAGTTATGGGAAGGGAGCAGCGTACTTGTTGGTCGCAGCACTGCTCTTCTCGTGGAGCGCCGGTGCGTTCGCGATTCGACGTGGTTTGGCGGGGTTGCGCGATGTCGTGGCTCAGGCCCAACTCTCCAACGTCGGCCGACGAGCCGAGCCGGTGAGCTTGGCGAATGCGCCGGAGGAGGTCCGCGTCGTGGGTAAGGCGCTCGATGACGTTCTCGATCGCATCGAAACTCGGTTCGACGAGATGCGCACGTTCATCGCGGGGCTTGCGCATGAGCTGCGTTCACCGCTTCAGAACTTGATCGGTGAGACGGAAGTGACACTCCTCGCGCGGCGTGACGCTGACGAATACGAGCGCCTGCTCCGGAGCAACGTCGATGAGCTCGGCGCGCTTTCCGATGCCATCGACAACCTCGTCGCCTACTGTCGCTCGGCAGAGGTCGCCTCCGAACCGCCGGGCCGCGAGGACTTCGATCTCGCTCAGGAGATCTCGCTTCGTCTGCAGCGCGAACGAAGCATCGCGGAGCGCGCTCACGTTCAGCTCGAGATCTCGTGTGTCGGCAACACGCGGCTTCGTACGGACCGAGAGGGCTGCCTGAGGCTGTTGCGAAACCTCGTTCTCAACGCCATCGAGTGGAGCCCGCGGAACTCGATCGTGCGCGTCAAGATCCAGGGAGCTTCGGACGGTGTGTCGATCGTCGTCGAGGATGAAGGTCCCGGGGTGACAAAGGAGCTCGGAGACCAAGTCTTCGTCCCCTTCGTGAGTGGCCGCTCGCCGGAGCGCAAGCGCACGGGTTACGGGCTGGGGCTCGCGATCTGTCGCACGGTGATGGAGAACCACGGCGGCACCATTCGCCACGAGCCACTCGAGCCACACGGGACACGCTTCGTCGCCTTCTTCGGGAGGTGACGCTCGGTCCGCACGCGGCACCCGGCTCTTCGTGCATTTGACGTCGTGACCCCGATCACGGCTCGCGCGTAAGGTTGCGCAGCCGACGCGAGCGCGCTCGACGTGGGAACGTCGATGGGTCTCGACATCCATGAACGTGCGGAATCTGGCGTGGTCAGAGCCCCGATCCTCCTCGCGACCATGGGGCTGGAGCGCGGCTGCGAAGCTTCGAGCGCGGGAAGGTGCCCGAGAGGCGCGCGACTTCGACTGAGATCGCGCTGAGTGACGTCGAAGCGGTGCACGTCGTCGCATGCCTTCGTGCGCAAACGCCCTTTCCGCCAAGTGACGTGCACCGTGCTCCCGTCTTTTCCGACGCGGCGGACATGACGGGAAGTTCATCTACACGTCATGCATGCGCCTTGGCGGTCGGTCTTAATGTGCGCGTGAGCACCCACGAGTACAGCGAGCACGCCGCCGTTCGGTGAGTTCACGCACCGACGTGGGTTGGCGGAGGTTCGAGCGATGATGGCTCACGGAAGTGTCGAAGCACTCGAAAGACGTCAGAAGCGATCATCGCTTGCGGTGCTGCTGCTGGTGTGCGTGGTCCTCGGCGTCTTCTGGATGACGGTCGGGATCAGGCTGGGAGATGCGCCCATCACGCGTTCGACGGAGTTGCGGTGCTTCGAAGTTGCGCAGCACATGGTCGAGACGGGTGATCGCGTGGTTCCGATGCGTGCCGGGATTCCTTGGATCAACAAGCCTCCGCTGGGTTACTGGGCGATCGCGGCCGCAGCCTCGCTTCGAGGTCAGCTCGATCTCGTGACGCTCAGACTTCCCTCACTCCTTGCGGCCGTCGCTCTCCTTGCGGTGACCGGCCTCTGGGCACGTGCCGCGACGGGGCCGCGTACCGCGCTCGTCGCCATGGTGTTGCTCGGCATCACACCCAAGCTCCAAGGACTCGCGCGCACGGGGAGCGCGGAGGTGTTACTTGCGCTTGCCGCCACCGCTGCACTGGCTGCATACGGTTCGCGTTCCATGCCGTCGACGTGGCGGCGGGTGACGTTCGTCGTGGCGTTCGCGCTCGCGATCCTCGCTAAAGCCACGATGGCCGTGCTCCTCGTCGCGTTGCCGATCACGATCGATCTCATCGTCTCCCGCCGGCTGCTCTCGGCGGTGTCGCTGCGGAACCTCGCTCTGGTTGCGGTCAGCGTGCTTCCCGGAGTGGCCTGGTATCGCGCCGTGATGGTGCGAGTGCCGGGCGCGTTCGATCAGCTCGTCGGCGCCGCGACGCTGCCGTTGGGCGTCAAGACGGACGCCGCGCAGTCCGCGCATTGGGCAACTCACTACGGCTTGCCGCACGAGCAGTTGGTCAACCTCGCAGTGATCGCCTTTCCGACGAGTCTCTTGCTCCCGCTCCTCGTGCGACGCGCCGTGACGACGCGGCTCTGGCGTCATGTCTCCGAGCTGCGCTTTGCCGCGATCGTGTGCCTGACTGTCGTTCCGGCGCTCATGCTCCTTCCTCAGAAGCGACCGCACTATCTGCTGCCGGTGCTGCCCGCTTTGAGCTTATTGACTGCCGAGGCGAGCGTTGCGTTCTCGCGCGACCATGGCCGCACGCCGGAAGCCTTGCGCAGGCTGCTCGCCGTGGCGACGGGCGTGATCGGAATGGTGGCGACCGCGGCCGCGATGATCTGGGTCGGTCCCGTGCTCGGGAAGTACATGCTCGCCTTCTGCGTCGTCCTGACGTCGGGAACGCTGATGACGGCGTGTGCCGTGATGGCTCTGCTCAAGCGCGACGATCGCGTCTTCGGAGCCGCATGTGTCGTCGGGTGGACCCTGATGATGGCGCTCAACTGGGGGCACGTCGATCTCTGGCGCCGCGCCCACCAGACGGGCACGACGGCGCAACTCAATGGGTTCGACGCCGAACGATGGGCCGTCACGACGGAGCGCTTCCCCGGGCTCTTCCACTCGTTCGAACTCGATGAGAAGTGGGCGGTGCAGCACATTTCCAATACGAACCTGAAGGAGCTGAGTGCTCGATGAACGCCGAAATCTCCATGCCCGATGCCATGATCGCGTCGGCTGACGATCTCGATCTCTCGGTTGTGCTCCCTTGCCACAACGAAGAGCCGTGCCTCGAGTCGGTCATCTCCGAGATCGACACTGTTCTCTCGACGTTGAACGTGACGAGCGAGATCGTGGTCGTGAACGACGCGAGCGAAGACGGCACGCTCTCGGTGCTTCGAGAACTCGTCCCGTTCTTTCCCCGCCTTCGACACGCGAGCCACCGCGTTCGCTGCGGACAGAGTGCCGCGCTCGTCACCGCGATACACCTCGCGCGCGGTGCGTCCATCGTGACGTTGGATGGCGACGGGCAGAACGACCCCGGCGACATCCCGCGGCTGCTCGAAGCGCTTCGTCACGCAGACCTCGTTTGCGGAGTGCGACTCGAGCGGCAGGACACGTGGGTGCGACGAGCGTCCTCCCGGATCGGCAACGCTTTCCGCAACGCCGTCACCGGCGACCACATTCGCGACTCCGGCTGTGCGATGCGTGCTGCGCGGAGAGAGATGCTCTCCGAAGTCCCGGTCTTCGATGGGCTTCACCGCTTCCTTCCGACGCTCATGCGTCTTCAGGGGGCGCGCGTCATCGAGATCGGTGTGAATCATCGCGCGCGCGTCGGCGGCACGAGCAAGTACGGAGTTCGGAATCGTCTCTTTCGCGGGATTGCGGATTGTCTCGCCATCTTGTGGTGGCGGCGGAGAGCCGTGCTCGTCGATCGCATCTCGCTCTGGGAGCCCACGGTACCGGCATTGGCCCCGTCCGACGGGTCGAAGCTCGCGTCGTGAATCCGCACGCGCTCAACCCGGGAACCGTGCGCAGGCGAGCTGCGATCGCTGGCGCTGTCTTGGTGGCGCTGTTTGTGCTGGTGATGCTCTCTCCGTTGCGCCACCTCACGGGTGCCGATGGCGCTGCTCTGCGCGCATGGATGGCGGACAGCGGGCGCTGGCATGGGCCGCTTTTCACTGCCGTGTGCGCCGTGGCCGTGGCGTGTGGAACTCCGCGCCTCGCTTGGGCGACGCTCGGAGGTGCGACGTTCGGCTGGTGGGAAGGGGCGATCGTGACGACGCTCGGTGTCAGCGTCGGGTGTCAGCTGACGTTCCTCTGGGTTCGCGCACTCGCTCGTCCCTGGGCGTCGCGCCGGCAATCAGACCGAGTCGTGGCGCTCGACTCGCTCGTCACGCGGCACGGACTGCTCACTGCGTTCATGGTGCGCGTGCTTCCCGTGGGGAGCTGTCATGCCGCAAACATCGCGCTGTCGATGACGGGGATGTCGAGCCGGAGCTACTTGATGGGGACGCTCGTCGGGACGCTTCCCGGCACCGTGACGTTCGCGCTGATCGGCGCCTCGATGCTCGATCGCTCTGCGCATGGCGTCGTCGCGGGCGTGAGCCTGTTGATCATCACGACGGTGGCATGGGGCGTCGTGGCGCGCCGGTCGACGGTTGCACGAAGTCTGATCGCGAGCGTCCGGGCGAAGCGCGTTCCGCGAGTGACGGTCGAGAAGCGTTCAGGCGCGTCGATTGATCCGGCGCGTGCTCGCTGCAACGAGCGAGTTGCGCCTGGTCGCCGATGCCCTGCAGTCGTGGGCGTTGCCACGGAACGGACCACCACCTCTCACGACGACCGCGCGCGAAGCCCCGAGTCCGCAAGGCAAGGAACTTCGAACGCGTCGTTCGATGAAACCCAGCTGGCTCGGGCGCGACGGCGGTAGGTCGTCGTGAGAACGGGGGCATAACGCTCCAGCGCGCGCGAATGGAGTGGTTCAGCGCGCCGCTAGAAGCTCTCCGTCCAGAACCCCGGCGGAAACAGTCCGAGGTATGCCTCTCGTGACATCGTCGGAATCGACGTGTGATTGATCACGCCGTCTCCGTCGGCGTCATAGATCACCGCGCGATCCTGGCCGAACTGGCCGCTCCATGGAGCATGCCTCCGCAGGACGATCACGAGCCCCTTCTGGTCGTGGTAGCCGACCTTCATGCTGCGTGTCTTGGCCAGGTCGGGCACGATCTCGGTGGTGACACCTATGGCGCTTGCGGTCGCAAAGGGATCGAGCTGATGGGGATCGCTGGTTGCCGTCAAGCTGAGGCGCGAGAGACGAGCTTCCGGGCCATACTCGAGCGCATAGAGGTACTGCTCGAACGGGTCCACGGCAATGCACTCGATCGGTCGCGCTTGCTCCCCGAACGTCGATAGCAGGAGACGTCTGACGATCGTGGGGGTGGTCAGCGTCGGAACCGGACTCCCACCTCCCTCGGGGATGTTTTCCCCGACGGCAACGTTCGTGATCTGCCACTCCTCGATGACGGCGACCCGCGATCGGTCGTACCAACCCGCGACGTAGAACTTGTCAGAGGTTCCTGAGAACTGGGTCACGGCGGTTGGAAGGTACGCCGTGGTGTGAACTTCTTTCTCCGTGCGACCGGAAGTGTTCTGTGTCTTGTAGAGCCACCGCAACCCGATGTAGCTGTCTTCACCCGTGTTCGAGAAGGTCACGCCACATCGAACCAGAGATCCGCTCGCTTGGTCCGAGAGGAAGAACCGTTCCGCTTCGCCGTGGATGAAGTTCGCCTTCATGCTTCCAGGGAGGAGGAACGGCGTGCCGATCGGAGGGATGACCTCCTGGGCACACACCGATGTGATAGTCGCCCCGAATAGGAGGGCACATGAGATGATCTTCATCGTGCTCTCCTATGAGACAACCGGTTCGGGCGTTTCGGCACACGGGTCGAAGTCTAGCGAGATCGGACACTCGCACGACGTCAACGTAGGGCCATTGAACTCGGCTCCGGTGCCACCGGCCGGTGCACCGAGCGGTGGGAAGTACGGGTAGCCGGTGCTCATGCAGGCTGCGAGGTGTTCTTGCCCTTCGTCCCAGGTGTCCTTCGCGTCGTCGAACTGATCGTTCACCGACTCCAGCAGCTCTTCGCGGCGAGGGTCGCCTTCAGGTAGAGAACACGCGGTCACACAGGCGCATAGTGCCGTTTTGTACGACACCCAAGACTCTTCGAGTTTGTTGAACCCTCCCGTGCCGTCGCCGTTCGTTTTCGCGTCCTCCGCACGCAAGCAGTTGTCGAGCGTGTTGTATTCGTCCAAGCACTCAAGAGTCTTCTGGAGGACTTCGTTCTCACTAGCGTCGGGTCCTAACTCATCGCGCGCTTGTGCCATGCAGCTCTTCGCCACCCAGTCACCGTATTGAATGTGATTGAGTTCGTGGGCAAGTGTCACGAGGCAGTCGATCCACTCAACGGTGTTGTAGGGTTGGTTCTCGCCCAAGAGCGCGCAGTCTGACGAAAGCGCGATGAACTCACCGTCCGTCAGCTTCAGTTCCGCGATGCCTTCGTCGTTCAGGCATGCGTAGCTCTCGGAGAACGCGAGGCCCTTCAGGTCGTAGTCTTCGCTCGGGTCGTCGGGAAGCAGTCGAAGTGGCACTCCGTTGACGACGTTGAAGTCGAAGACTGCCCCCGGGACGACTTCGACGCCTCCGAGTGAGTTCGCCTGGTTGAGGTCGTATCCGAGGAACGGCGGTGCGTCCGGGAAGTTCTGTTCGAAGTCCTCGGCATGCGCGCATGTCACGACGAGCACGCTCGTGACCAATAATCTCAAGTCTGGCATCTGTTCTTTCCCCTTCGATTCCAGTGGTACTGGAAAGTTGGAGTCGACCAGAACACCTGGACTCTGGAGAAAGATGTCAACGAGAACGGCACGCATCGTCGTGTTGCCTCGGTTGCGGAGAGCGTCGTCGACGCCTCCGGCTCCCCCCACCCCAATCTTCCCTGTAACCATCTCCTTGAGGCCGAGACTACGTCTTGGGCTGACCTCGTCAACCCGTCTACAGTTGGATAGGTGATGCTCCGCTGGTATGAGTTGTCGCCATGCCGCGACATTGTGGCCGCATGGTGGTGGTCCAAGCGCGTTGGTGGTCGCGCGTCTCATCGAGCGACGGCAGCGATTCTCGCGAACGGTCGCACTCGAGTTCTCTGTCGGGTCACTTCTTGTTCCTCGACGATGAATGCGTTCGACGCCGACGTGAACTCCGTCAGCGCTTGCGCAGTGCGCTCATCGCGACGATGACGTTGCCGTGTTCGTCGCGCGTGACGTCGCCTTGGACCGCGACCGTGTCGAGGTGATCGAGGCCGTGGAAGCCTTGGACGCTTGTGGGCAGCGGCTGTCCCGATTCGTCGCGAACCTCGACCGTGATCGTGTTGTCGGCGAGCAGCGTCGGGTCGGTGCAGCAGTAGTCCCAAGGCGTCTTGCAGGCGTCGCCTTCGAGTTCGCGGCACGAGTCGACGGTGGTGTCGACGAGGGTGAAGACGGCGTGGCCAGGGATGAAGTCTTTCACACGGCCGTTGACGACGAGCGTCTCGCCGTCCTTTGACGCCGCGCGGACGTCGGCGACCGAGCGTGCGCCGGCCAGCTCTGTCGGCGACCAGTAGCTGTCGGCCAGATCAGAGAGCGGCATGATCGGGCCCGAGTCGACAGCCTCGCCACACGACGGGATCAGGGTGGTGAGCAAGAGGACAGCGACAAGTGCGGTGCGCATGGGAGTGATCTCGTGAGGTGTGTCAGGATTCGCGCAGTGCGCGTGCGAGTGGGAGGCGGAGGACGCGAGTCAGTGCAGGGCTCGCGCCAAGCAAGGTGATGACGATGACACCGACGAGGCCGGTGAGCACGGAGAGCGGCCCGACTTCGATGGCAAAGGCGCTCATCGCCACATTCATGGTCGCGTGTTCGAGGAAGAGTCGAGCCGCGAGCATTCCGAGCAGCGCGCCGGCCATGGCCAGCGTCAGTGTCTCCTGTAGCACGGTCCAGGCTAGTGCCTTCGTCCGATAGCCGATGGCTCGCAGCGTCGCCAGCTCGCGCGTGCGCTCTTGGACCATCGAGATCACCGTGTTCGCGCCGCCGGTCAACGCGGCGATGGCGATCAGCGCCGTCATCGCCCAGACGAGCGCGAGGATCGGCGTGAAGTAGCTGACGAGCTCGGCGTAATACTGGGCCGCCGGGATCGCGACGAGCTCGAGGTCGAGCCGGCGGTTTGCGAACAGGTCGACGGCGCTGAGGTGCTCGGCCGACTCGACGCGCACGAACACGCACGAGCAGTCGTCGCGCTGAGTCAGCCCTTGGAGCTCGCCCAGCGGCACCCAGATCTCCGACTCGATCGTCGTTCTCGGAGCCGCGAACGTGCCCGACACGACGAACTCCCCGCCTTCGATGCCGACGACGCTGCCAATGTCGAGCGCATCTTCCGCGGCACCGGAACGCGAGCCGGCGAGGCGTCCGACGAGCGCCTCGCCTGCGCCGGGCAGTCGCCCCGACACGAGCGTGACGGCCTCGTGCACGAGGAACGCGCGCTCGGTCACACCGCGCACGCTCGCCGGCATCGGGCTCGTCTCGCCGTCCAGTTCGACGCTCGTCATCAAGTGGATCTCGGGTGACGACGCGGGCACGCCGCCGAAGCGCAGCACGCCCGGGACGTCGGCGGCGACGAGTTCGGCAACCGCCGGACTCAGCGACGATCGCAGCACGTCGCGCATCGATGCGTTCGAAACGAGCAGCACCGTGTTGTCTGGTGCCGCGCCGAGATGGCTGGCCTCGAGGCTACGCACGAACGCGCTCGTCGCGACGAGCAGTGCGGCGACGAGCGCACTCGAGACGACGAGCAGCAGGCTGCGCGCGGGGGCGCGTGCCGCGTTGCGCACGGCGTGGTGCAGTGGGAGGCCGGCCATGCGTCACGCGCCTCCGCGGATGGCGTCGACGATCCCGATGCGTCCGGCACGCAGCGCGGGAAGCAACGCCGCCACGAGCGCCGACGCGACGACGAGTGCGAAGCTCAGTGCGGCGACACCCCAGCTCGGTGCCGCTCCGACCTGCACGCCCTCAACGCCGATCGCGAACCCGCTTCCACTCACCATCGCAGCGACAGCGAGCCATCCGAGCGCGCCGCCGATGAGCGCGATCGTCGTGGCCTCGGCCAGCACCATGACGACGAGCTGTCGACCCTTGAAGCCGATCGCGCGAAAGATGCCGAGCTCGCGCCGGCGCTCGTTTACAGCCATGACGATCGTGTTGCCGACCAGCACTGTGACGAAGAGCACGCAGACCACGCCGAACAGTCGCGCGAAGCCGAGGATCTCGCGCAGCTCCGTCGTGGCGCGCGCGAGGAACGCCGACTGTGCGCGCGTGGCGGTAGGCTCTTCGGCCGACTTGAAGAGCGCGTCGATGGTGGCGGCGATCTCGTCGGCACGCCCCGCCTCGCTGACCTTCACTTCGAACTGCGTGACGGTGCCGAGACGGTCGACGGCCTTCGATCTCTGCAAGAACTCGAGGTGCGTGAGGACGAGTGCGTCCTGGGTCGTGTCAGCAGATGTGTAAATGCCCGCGACCTTCACGACGATCCCGCCGAAGCTGAACTTGTCGCCGACATCGAGGCCGCGGCGCTGGGCAAAGTCACGACCAACCAGCGCGGCGTCGGGTTCGCTCGTGAATGTCCCGAGGTCGCCCGCGAGCAACTCGATGTCGCGTGCGGCGAGCAGTGCCTGCACCGGCGCACCGTGGAACGTGATCATGTCGAGGTTGGTGCGGCAGTTGTTGAGGAACACCTTCACCGGCAGCACCGACTCGACGCCGTCGATCGACGCGATCTCGGCGGTGTAGCGCTCAGGTAGCAGCGACGTCTGTGGGCAGTAGCGGTTCTGGCGATAGACGACGAGCGTGCGCGCCTTGTCGCCAGAGTGCAGCGCTTGCTCGAGGCCTGCCGAGAACGACTCGATCGCGACGAAGAGAGTGACCGACAGCGCGACGCCGAGAATCGTCAAGGCCGTTCGCGTGGGACGTCGCTTCATGCTGCGCACGACGATCAGTGCGAGGTCGCGCGGTGTCATGACGGCAGGGCATCCACGGTATGCAAAGAGCCTTTGTCGAGATGCAGAGCGCGCGTGCCGTACTCCACGGCGCGCATGTCGTGCGTCACCATCACGACAGTCTTGCCGAACTCGCGGTTGAGGCGCTTCAAGAGCGAGAGCACTTCGCGCGCTGACTCCTCGTCGAGGTTCCCAGTGGGTTCGTCGGCGACGATCACGGTCGGGTCGGCGACGATCGCCCGCGCGATGGCGACGCGCTGCTGCTGTCCGCCCGAGAGCTGGCGTGGAAGGTGCGCATGGCGGTCGGCGAGGTCGACGGCTTCGAGCGCGACGGTCACGCGACGATGTCGTTCGGCGCGCGTCATCGATGTCAGCCAGAGTGGGATCTCGACGTTCTCGTAGGCCGTGAGAACCGGCACGAGGCTGTAGTCCTGGAAGACGAACCCGACCGTGCGCGCGCGCCATTCGGCGGCGCGACCTGCGCTCAGCTTCGTGACGTCGGTGTCGCCGACGAAGACCGCGCCAGCGTCGGGCGTGTCGATCGCAGCGAGCAGGTTCAGAAGCGTCGACTTGCCCGAGCCCGACGGGCCGAGCAGCACGAGGAACTCGTCGGCGTCGATCGTGAGGTCGACGTTGGAGAAGGGTGTGACGATGTGCTCACCGAGTTGGAACGACTTCGAGACACCTTCTAAACGGATGAGGCTCATTGGGTCGACTCCAGGCGCAGGGCGTCGTCTTGGCTGACCTGCGTGCGCCCGCCGTCGATGACCTTGTCGGTGATGTTGAGGCCTTCGAGGACGAGGATGTCGTCGCCGCGTGTCTCGCCCACGCGGATGCGTCGTTGCGCAGCCAGGCCGGTTGTCGCGTCGACCACCCAGACGAGGCCGTCTTCGACGAGACAGCGCGCGGGGATCGTGACGGCGCGCGAGTTGGTGGCGCCGTCGGGCCCCGCGCTCGTGGCCGCGCCGAGGAAGCTGACCTGGCAGAGCATGTCGGGCTTGATGCGCTCGTCGGGCTCGTCGACGCGGACCTGGATCTCGAGCGTCACCTTCTGGATGTCGGCGGTTTCGACGATGCGAAGGACCGTGCCGGCGTAGGGGCGGTCGCGGCGCGCGTCGCAGCGGATCTCGGCGCGTTGGCCGACCGTGGCGGCGGCGATCTGCGCGAGCGGGACGTCGACGCGGACACGCAGAGAGTTGGGGTCGTAGAGGTGGCAGACGGAGATGTCGTCGCTGGTGGGGCCGACGACGGAGCCTTCGTGGGCGTCGCGCGTCAGGACGACGCCTGCGATCGGACTGCGGACCGTCATACGCGAGCGCCGGAGCTGTGCCGTGCTCACGGCGGACGTCGCGAGTTGCACAGCGGCTTCGGTGCGCTTGGTTGATGCGCGCGCGAGGTCGATGCGCAGCTGTTCGTCGAGCCGCAGCTCGAGGTCGCCTGCCGCACGGCGGCGGCGCGCTTCGCTCACGGCGAGATCGGCGGCGGCGCGCAGCGCTTCGGCTTCCAGTCCGAGCACGCGCGCCTCGGTCTCGTCGACACGCGCTCGGGCGAGCTCGAGCTGCCACGGTCCGGCGGCGTCCTCATCACGTAGGAAGCGCTGCGTCTCGAGCTCGTTGCGCGCGACCTCGACGACGGCACGCGCCTCGTCGACGGCAGCCTCTCGGCGAGCGAGTTCGGCCGACCGACTCTGCGCATCGGCTGCCGTCGTCTCGGCGGCTTCGGTGACGCCGAGCGCCGCCTCGAACGACGCAAGCGCGTTCGTCAACTCGGCCATCGCGGCGTCGTGATGAGCGCGTGCGAGTGCGAGCTCGGCCTCCGTTGTTTCGAGCGCGAGCTGTGCATCGTCGGGCACGAGTTCACAGACCGGGTCGCCGACGTCGACGGCGTCCGACTCCTGCGCGAGCATCTTTGCGACGACACCGCTCGCGAGTGCCGTGACGCGCACGCGGAACGGATCCGGTTCGACCCAGCCAGAAGCCTGAAGCGTGACGCCGCGTGTGCCACCCGAGCTAGCGCCAGCGTCGTCGACGGGGCGCGGACGCACGACGGTGACGGGCACCGCGTCGGCCAACGATTGCGCCGCCGAGTCCCAGATCACCCAGGCGAAGCCGCCGAGCAAGAGAACGGGAACCAGGGCTGCGAGCCAGCGCCGGCGCGGCGGGGGCGGGGCGCTGGTCGGTTGACTCAGCGCAGAGAGGTCGACATTGCGGGTGCGGTCGCTCATGGAGCTCTTCCGTTGCGCGGCGACGTGGGAGCAAGGCCGGGCGGCAGACCGGCAGCTTCGCGACGGGCGAGGTCGGCGAGCATCACGCGCTCGATGGCGTCGACGTCCATGACGACAGCGCGAGCGCGCAGGCGCAGGGCATCAGTCCACGTTTCGACCGTGTCGAGGTCGTCACGGATGCTGAGGTTGGCACGTGCCGCGCGCCACGTGCGCTCGCTACCGGCGAGCATCGGGGTGACGTCACGTTCGCGCACGTCGTGAGCGATGCGCAGCTCGGCTGCGCGCGTGTCTATCTCTGCAAGCGTTTCAACGAGCCGATCCTCGACGACCTCGCGCGCCGCGGCGCGTTCTTCGAGTGCACCAGACATGCGTGCTTCGACGGCGCTCGGCCACGGGATGTCGAACGAGATGACGCCGCCGGTGAGCGTCTCGTCGGGGAGGATCTTCACGCCCGGACCGAGGCGCAGCGTCGGCCAAGCGCTGGCGGCGGCTGTGCGGACGCGCGCTTCGGCGAGGGCGTAGTCACGCACGGCGCGGCGCAGGGCGGGGAGACGGTCGAAGAGTTCGTCGGTGGACGCGAACACGGCGTTCGTGTCGAGCGGCGTGGCGCAAAGCGACTGTGAGCTCGCGCGCGCCAACGCTTCGGCGTCCGTGGGGAGGCCGGTGCCGATGGCGAGGCGCCGCCGTGCGTCGAGCGCGTCGACGGTGAGGAGCGAGAGCTGCGTGTCGAGCTCGGCGACGGTGGCTTGCGCGCGGCCGAGCGCGCCAGGTGGGAGACGTCCGTGTTCGTCGAGGAGCGTCAAGCGGCTGAGGTCGCGACGCGCTTCGAGCAGCACGGCCGACAGCGCCGACGCGCGCAAGTTTGCCGCCGCGAGTTCGGTGCGCGCGGCGTCCACGCCGAACACGGCGCGCCACGCGACGTCTTCGAGTTCGCCCAGCGCCGCGTCGACGAGCAGCACGGCTTCGTCGCGTTCGGCGGGTGTCACCCCGAGACCCAGCAGCCCGAGCAGATCGACAGTTGCGGCGATGTCCTGCTGCCGCGACGTGTCGGAGAAGTCGTCGACACTGGCGGAGATTTCAACGGGCCCCGGGACGCCGCGCGCCTCGACCGACGCGCGCTGCGAGCGCCACGTCCGTCGTGCCGCGCGGATGTCGGGGTGGAAGGCGAGGGCGTGGGCGTGCCAGAAGGCATCGCGGTCGGCGTCCTCCGATGCCGTGAGATCGAGGCCGAGCGGTGGCACGTCGAACAGCGCCAACGCGTCGTCGAGCAGCTCACTCGACGAACCCGCGCGATCGGCAACCCGATTCGCCACGTCTGCCGCAACGAGCGGCTTCGACTCCGGCACCGCGCACCCGACGATGATCGACACGCAAGACACCGCCGCCAACGTCGTCAATGCCCGTCGCTCACGACCGTCCACGAGCGCGCGCCTCGACGACCTCGGCCAGCTTCTCGCTGACGGATCGGGTGACCTGAAGCCAGAACGGATCGGCGATTCGATAGTAGGCGAGCTTCCCCTCGGCGCGGAACGTCACGGCCCCGAGCCGCCGCAACTCGCGCAACTGCTGCGACATCCCCGACATCGACATGTCGAGCACATGCGCGAGATCACAAACGCACAGCTCGTGATCCTCGAGCGCATGCAGCACCCGCAGTCGTCCAGGATGCGCCAGCACCTTCAACGCCGCGGCCACATCTTGGCTCTCCTCGTCGGCTGGCAACGAAGCCGCAGCCGCCCGAGCCTTCGGCCCGTCGACACAGTCGACCTCGCAGATGCCGTGTTTGACGCTTCGCTTCACTGGACCTCATTTCCTGAAGTGAGGAAGTGTATGTGTCGGCGGTAGGTGGGCGCAACTTGTGCCGACCTCCGGGAATCGCCGGGCGCCAAGCAGAAGCGCGCTGCCTTCCACTGCTCGGCGAGCCACGTGCCGTCGCGCAGGGTCGGTTCGTCGGCGCTGACGAACCGCACCGGCAGCCGCTGACCCTCGGTCACCTGCTGCACGAGCGTCGTCTTGCCGCTCGCCCGACGTCTGGCCGAGCCACGCCTGCACATGTCGGTCGTCACTCAATATCCCGAGTAAGACAAATGCAAGCCCCACGGAAGCCTCCACTTGCAGCCCGCATCCAGGCGCAGTGGTCGGGGGAGCACCTTTGTGCACTTTGCCGGAGGCTGAGGCGTCGGAAATCGTTATGAGCGGTCAAAGACCTTCGGCACGGCGTTTGCCACAGGTTGTTCAAGCGCGTGGCGTTCAGACGTTTTCGGAAGAGCGTCCGTCACGCAGCGACACTTCCCTGCCCGGACCCCAGCCATGCCACACGTCTCCCCGCTCGCGCTCGCCGATGCGCCTGCCGATGCCAAGCCGATCCTCGAGGCCATCGAAGAGAAGCACGGCCAGTCCTTCAACATCTTCTCGACGCTGGCGCACCAGCCGTCCGTGCTCGAAGGCGTCACCAAGATCGACCAGGGCATCGCCAACGATCTCGACCCGAAGCTGCGCGAACTCGCGTACTTGTGCGCCTCGCGCGTCAACGAGTGTGACTACTGCGCGCATTACCATTCCAAGAAGGCCGTCAACGAAGGAGCTTCGAAGGAGCAGGTCGGTGAGATCGCCAACTGGCGCCAGAGCGATCTGTTCGACGACGACGAGAAGGCCGTCCTCGCCTACGCGGAGGAACTCACGAAGACGGCGGACGTGAGCGACGAAACCGTCGGTCGCGTGAAGAGCATGCTCAGTGACAAGGCGCTCGTGAGCCTTGCGGCAACCGTCGCGCTCGCGAACTTCACGAACCGCGTGAACCACGGCCTCGGCATCGAACTCCCGTGACTGACGCCATCGATCTTGTCGTCCTTGGCACGGGGCCAGCCGGCGCCAGCATCGCGACGCGCTGCGCGAAGGCCGGTCAACGTGTCGTGATCGTCGAAGCGCGTGAAGTCGGTGGGACGTGCGCGCTGCGCGGGTGCAACCCGAAGAAGGTGCTCGTGGATGCCGCCGAGCTCGTCGACCGCGTGCGCCGGGCTGAGGGCAAGCTCGTGCGCGCGGCGAACGTCCGCATCGACTGGCGCGAGTTGATCGCGTTCGAGAAGACGTTCACGGAACCCGTTCCCGACAAGAGCCGCGGCAAGCTCGAGAAGGCCGGCGTCGAGATCATCGTCGGACGGCCGCGCTTCGTCTCGCCGTCGCGGATCGTCGTCGACGACCGGACGCTCGAACCCGAGCACGTCGTCATCGCGACGGGTGCAAAACCGCGTCCACTCGACATCGAGGGCGCCGAGCACGTCATCACGAACGACGTCTTCCTGACGCTTTCCGACCTCCCGAAGCGTCTGCTCTTCGTCGGCGCCGGCTACATCTCGTTCGAGTTCGCGCACGTGGCTTTGCGTGCCGGATCCCACGTGACGATCTGGGGTAGCGACGCTCGCCCACTCGGCGGCTTCGATGCCGACCACGTCGCTGCGCTCGTCGAGGTCACGCGCGGTCTCGGGGCCGACGTGAAGGCCTCGACGCGCGTGGCGGCTGTGCGCGCCGAAGCCGACGGGACGTTCCGGGTGACGTCCGAGAGCGGCGACGAAGCCCACGTCGACGGTGTCGTGCATGGCGCAGGGCGCGTGCCCTCGCTCGACGGACTCGACCTCGACGCCGCCGGAGTCGACCACGACAAACACGGCGTCCTCGTCGACGACTTCATGCGCTCGCCGTCGAACCCGCGCGTGCTGGCCGCCGGTGACTGCGTCGCCTCGGAATCGCCGGCGCTGACGCCCGTCGCGAACGCTCACGCTCACGCCATCACGGAGAACCTGATCGCCGGGCGCGATGAGCGTCGCCCTGACCTCGTCGGCGTCGCGGGCGCGGTCTTCACGATCCCGCGTCTTGCGCGCGTCGGCCGCAACATCTCCGAACTCGACGATCCAGACGTTGTCGACGTTCGCGAGGGTGACTGGTCGCGCTTCGGTAGCGTGCGCAAGGTCTGCGCGGACACGGCGCGCTACAAGGTCCTCGTCCACCGCGAAACCGACGAGATCCTCGGCGCACACCTGCTCGGTCCTGCGGCCGACGAGGTCATCAACCTCTTCGCGCTCGCGATGCGCGCTGGCATCACAGCCTCGCAGCTGAAAGCCGCACCACTCGCGTTCCCCACGTCGGGGCACGACATCCGCAGCATGGTCTGAGCTCTCCGTGATGTGAAAGAGCTCCCCGCGAAGCGCGCGCTTCGCGGGGAGCTCGCCCGACGGATCGACGCCGGGTCCCCTGCAACATGGGTGCTCAGGGTGTCGTGAGGCGCATGGCGTTGGAGAGCCAGACCTTCTCGGGCGACTGCAGATCCTGCGCCGCGTACTGGAAGACGAGCTCGAAGGCGCTCGGGATGCCGCCCGGCCATGCGAACGGCAGGTCGATCTCACCGGCTGCACTCGTCGGCAAGCTGAGCTGCAGGATCGCGGGAAGGGGGACGAGCTTGCCGCCCTTGAAAGGCAGCGGGTTCGCCTCGAGCCCGATGAAGATCAGTGCCGGCGCCGACGGCGGGGCGTCGCGCAGCATCAGTCCGCCGAGCGCTCCTTGCTCGAGCGTACCGCCACCGGTGAGCGGGCCCTTCAGCACAGTGACGTGGCCGTTGCTCTTGAGGTGGCCGAGGTTTTGGAAGGCGCTCGACGACTGCGGGATCGAGGCGATCGTGAACTCCGGGATGTCCTTCGTCTGCACATTGATGCGGTCGAGGTGCGTGACGCGCCAGGCGTCCGACTCGTCGATCACGACCCGCACGTTGTCGACGGTGTGCGGCACGCCGTTGACGTACAGCGATGTCGGCTGCGTGAAGGAGGCGCTGAGCGCCTTGGCGCCGGTGGTATCCGTCGAGAAGGCGATGTCATCGAGAAGGACGAAGAACTGGTCGACGGCAAATCCCGCCGTCGTCGGATCGGCGCTGACCACCGCGATACCGGAGAGTTCGCCTTCGACTTCCCAGACGAGTGGCAGGGTGCTCGACCCACAGTCGACGCGCAGGATGTCGGGGATGCCCGGGCCGATGCACTCGGCTTCCCAACTCACCGGCTTGGCCATCGGCTTCCCACTGATCTCGAGTTCGGCCTCCGTCTTGATGATCGTGCCGGGCGTGATGGGGAGTCCGCTGCTCAGCACGTTGATGTCGAGCAGCACCTCGGCGATCTGTTCACCCAACACACCGGGGCCGCCGGGGTCGATGCTCACGCCGTCACAACCCGACGAGCCGAGGTTGCTCACGCGCATCACCGCGTTGGACTTCGCCACGATGGTTTCGTCGATGCCCGTGGCGAAGGCGCCGAGGATCTTCTGCTCGAAGCCCGTGAGCGAGACGTCTTCGGTGTCCGTGAAGCGCATCTCGACGCTCGTGATTTCGAAGTCGCAGGGGATGAGCGGGCAGTTCGGCGAGAAGTCGTAGACCGACACTTCCGCGCTGACTCCGACTCCTGGTCCTGATCCACCGCCGTTGACGATCGCTGGTTTGACGACGACGGGCTTGCTGCCCATCGAGCAGATCCGCGTGCCGTCGTCGGCCGTGAAGTAGATGATCCCGGCCGAGGCCTTCGTGCCGCAGCCGATGTCCGACCCGACGTCGTCGTACTTGAAAGCCTGCGAGCCGAAGTTGTGGCCCGTGATCGTGAGTGTCTGCGCACCGAGCGACGAGAAGTCGGCGGTCGTGTGCCAGCTGATGCCTTCGATCGGGTCGGTCGACGACTGCGACGTGTAGGTCACGAGCTTCTGCACGGGGCCGCCGTTGACGGGGCCGAAGAACTCCGTGACCACGGTGGCGTCGTTGCCGGCGCTCGGCGAGATCGCCTCGAGCGAGAGGAGCAGGGTGTCGATGCCGCCCGACCCGCCTCCGCCGGGTGCGATGCTGAAGCCGTCGCAGCCGCTGCTGCCGAGGTTCGAGACCTTCAGCTTCTTCTTGCCGGTGGGGTCGGTCTCGACGGCGAGCGTCGCGGTGCCGAGCGGTTGAGGGCGCACGCCGAAGATCGTCGGCGGTCCACCCTGCGCCTGGGCGGGCGACGCCATGAGGCTCGAGCCCTGGGCGGCGGCAGGTGACGAGAACAGGCTCGCGCCGAGAAGACCGGAGGCGAGAGCGACGAAGCCGAAGCGGCTGAGAGATGCAGTGAACATGGTTTCAACTCCAAAGGGGATGCTTGGAGTTGTTCGCTGCGGGGGTGTTTTCTGAGCGAAAACAAAGATTGCACAGCGGTCGCGCCGTCTACGCCTTAGAGGGATTTGGCGTGACGCGAACCGTTGCAACCTCAGATGTCGAGGGCTCCGCAAACCGCCCACGTGACATCGCTGTAGACGTCTCGCCAAGGCGTTTCTCGCAGGTCTTCCGTTGGGAAACGGGCATGTCCGACGGTAGCACGCGGTGCGTTCGAAAGCTGAGCCGCGACGAGAACGTCGTGGGTTGACCAGGTGATGCCTGCGAGCGGCGGGCGACGAAGTCGTCACCGGGGCCGCGTCCCCGACTTACGGCTCGCTAGACATGCCGGCGTGGCACCGATGAGGAAGAACGGTGCCCGCGTTAGAACGACTCGACTTGCCGCCGTCGCAGCCCTGCACGCCATGAAAGCGCCGAGTTTGCCCGTGGACCTTTCGGCATCGCCGTTGCGGGGCTCGGTCGACCGTGAAGCGCGCGCACACAAGCCCATCGAGCTCACGAGTCTTGCCGATGCCACACCTCTCCCCAAGAGCGTGGGTGCATCATGGCGGGAGGCGCGGGACGCGGAGCGCCGGTTCATGTCACCGTTCTCGGGACGGCCGAGAGCCATGCGGAGAGCAGGGATGAAGTGGCTCAGTTCGATCTTGGTTGCACTCGCGACGACGCAGGCACTGGTGGGGCAGGACGCCACGGAGCCGGTTGCCACGGAGACGGCTCCGACGGCATCGAGTACCGAGGACGATCCGGCGGCGTCCGTCGAGTCGGACGGTCACGTCTACTTCGTGGCACGCTTCGACGAGCTCGTCATCGCCGACCCGATCTTCGAAACCGACGGCGTGCGCATGGGGACGCTAGCGGACATCACGCGTTCGAGCTCCTCCATCGAGTTCGAGCGACGCGGCTGGCGCAGCACGTTGCCGCGGGCATGGATTGCCGGTGACGGTGAGGTCACGGCGGCGCCCGCGCGCAACGTTTGGCGGTCGTTCGGCTTGACGCGGATCGCAGTCCGACTCGTCGAGCCGCGTGACGTGCAGGGGCGCATCTTCGTCGATGCGGGCAACGGCGTCGGTGAGGTCGCCGCGGACTTCGTTGTTCCCGCCGGCAGCTTCACGGCCGACGCGCGGGGCGAGTGGCTCGATGTCGTCGCCGAACGCGCTCGCATCCATCTCGACAACGGCGACGCCGGTGCGGCCTGGTACCGCTCGCAGCTCGATCACGCGCGCACGCTCCTGGGCGAGGCGGGCGTCGAGCTCACACCGAACGAGGGACCGGCCACCCAGGCAGCGGCTCAGCTCCAGGAGACGTTCCAGCTCTTCTCGGGCGGGCGCGCGGTCTCGGAGACCTTGGCACTCGATCGACTGCTGCCCTTCGGCGCCGACGCCGACGCGACGGTGTCCATCGACGACATCCGCGGGATCACCGTGACGGACTACGACTGGTCTCCCTTCATCGAAGGCCTCGAGCCTGAGCTCGACCCGCTCGCCTCGATGCTCCCCGCGGATCAGCACGTCGTGTTCTTCCCGTCGTTCGACGCGCTCGTCGATGCCGCCGACTCGCTCGACGCCGTCGTTGCATCACTCGGTCGCCAGTGGGAGCGACGGTCGCAAAGCGCCATGACGCTTGCGCGCTACGAGCATCAGCTCGGGCTGCCGCTCGACGACTTCGCGCGTCTGGTGGGCCCGCAACTCATCAAGAGCGTGGCGCTGACGGGCGGCGACTCGTACTTCCGAGTGGGCTCCGACGTCGCGCTCGTCTTCGAAACCGGCGATGTCGATCTCGCGTTCACAGTGATCACGGCGCGCATCGCGGCGTCGGCCGCGAGTGAAGGTGACGTCGAAGAGCTGCGGGGTGATGTCGCCGACGTGGCCTACACGGGGCTTCGCAACGCCGACCGCACCGTGTCGAGCTACGCGGCGAA
The DNA here is from genome assembly GCA_029259745.1 of Planctomycetota bacterium. Taxonomy (GTDB): domain Bacteria; phylum Planctomycetota; class B15-G4; order B15-G4; family B15-G4; genus OFTM221. The sequence continues at coordinate 91,930 of JAJDEO010000004.1, read as the reverse complement.
GGTCGCAGGCCATGTCGTCGTCACGAACTCGCTCGTGCAGCTCGAGCGCATCGCCGCGGCGGCGAGTGGCGCGGTCGCCGTGTTGAGCGATCTCGACGAGTACACCTTCTTCCGCGATCGCTACGAGCGCGGCGATGCGCGCGAGACGGCGCTGTTGATCTTGTCCGATGCGACGATCCGACGCTGGTGTGGTCCGCAGCTGCGGATCGGTTCGTCACGGCGCGCGCGGGCCGGCGCCGTGCTCAGCGAGGTGACGGTGCGGGCGCTCGACGGCCGCGTCGAACTCGGCGATGACGCGATCGAGGTCGCGACGCCGAACGACCTCCCCGAGACGGGAACGTTGGCGATCGACGACGGCCACGTGCGGTCGGACGCCTACGGCACGCTCGCGTTTTCGACGCCGATCTCCGAGCTCGACCTCGACTACGTGACGGACGAAGAAGAGTCGCTCTACACGCGTTGGCGCGAGGGTTACGAAAGCGGATGGCGCACGTTCGATCCCATCGCCGTGCGCTTCGGCGACAGCGACGCGTCTCTCTCCGTCGACATCACCGTGCGTCCGCTCATGGTCCAGAGCGACTACGAGAGCTTCGTCCGCATGACGAGCGAAGGGGCGATCAAGCCGGATGCCGGCGACCGCCACCCCGAAGCGATCGCACACTTCGCGATGGCTCTGAGCCCGCAGCGTCTCGCCGTCATGCCCGAGACTGCGATCGCGAGCATGATGATGCCTGGAGTCGACATCTACAGCTGGATGGGCGGTTCGTTCTCCGTCTACTTCGACGACGACTCGTACTGGGAAGAACTCGCTGCAGCCGACGACGCGTTCGACTTCGCGACGGAACGGTTCGACATCCCGATCGGGATTCAGGCCGAAGTCGTGAGCGGCTTGAAGCTTGCAGCGTTCTTGGCGGCCTTGCGTGGGTTGGGTGACTCCGCGGCGCCGGGAATGACGGTGTGGGAGAACCGCGAACACTCGGGGCTGACGTACGTGCGCGTCGGTGAGACCGACGGCAGCGCCCCGGACTACGCGCTCTTCTACACGACGCTGCCTGGCTCGTTCACGGTCAGCCTCAACGAGGATGTCATCCGCCGCGCGATCGACCGCTCGCTCGAGCGTGCGAGCGAGGCAGGTGACGGCGCTGCCTCGCATCCGGTGCAGGAGTCGTACGCGTGGTTCGGTGAGCACACGGCCGTCTCGTTGGATGTCCCCAAGATTCTCGCGACGGCCCGGTTCATCGACGGCATCGAGGAGACGCAACAGCGGGCCTCGTGGGCGAACCTCGCGATCCTCAACGAGTGGCAGCGACGCTTCCCCGACACCGACCCCGTCGACGTTCACGAGCGCTGGTTTGCGCGGCAACTGCTCTGTCCCGGCGGAGGCGAGTACCGCTGGAACGATGCCTCGAAGACGATGGAGTCGACGGTGTTCGGGCACCCGGGCGCACCGATCGCCGTGCAGCGCCTGCCGGCCGTGCTGACGGACATCGAGCGGGCGTCGTTCGGCGTGACGTTCGAAGACGATGGTCTGCGCGCACGCATCGAGCTCGAGGTTCTCGACGAGCGATGAGCGAGGTGTCGCACGACGCCGCGCCGTTCGGCCTGAGTCGCATGTGACGGCCTGCACGACGTGGTGAGTCCGGATGCACTCTCCTCGCCGTCCACAGCACAAAGCTGGCCGTGCCCGTTTCAGATGAGCGCGAGTCCAGCGGAGCGGGGTGAGTGAAGGGGGGCGGTGACGCAGCCGACGGCGCCGCAGCGAGCTGATGCTGACATCCGGCAAGGGGTTGACCGTGTCCTATATTTTGATATTACTAGAAGAATGGAAACCGAAACCGCCGTATCAGCCTTGTCGGCGCTCGCTCACGAGTCGCGGCTCCGAGCGTTCAGGCTCCTTGTCCGAGCCGGTTCAGAGAGCGTCCCCGCAGGCGACATCGCCGAGCAGTTGGGCGTGCCACCTCCGACTCTGTCCTTCCACTTGGCGCACCTGGTGCGAGCGGGATTGATCGAGTCGCGCCGCGAGGGGCGCTCGATCCTGTATGCGCTGCGCGTCGACGGGATTCGCGACCTGCTCGGGTTCCTCACGCAAGACTGCTGCCAAGGGCGCCCCGAACTCTGCGCTCCCGATGGCGCCTGCGCGGATGGCGAGGCGTGCATCCCATGAAGCACGTCCTCTTCCTCTGCACGCGAAACTCGTGTCGCAGCCAGATGGCCGAAGGTTGGGCGAAGCGTCTCTTCGGCGACAAGCTCGTTGTGTCGTCGGCGGGCTCAGAGCCTGCGACGGTGGATCCCCGGGCCGTCGAGGTGATGGCCGAAGTCGGCATCGATCTCTCGGAACATCGTTCGAAGTCCGCCACCGAGTTCCGCGACGCCGGAGTCGATCGGGTTTTCACGCTCTGTGGTGATGCACACGAGCAGTGTCCGCTCTGGCTCGGGGCGGCGACGATCCAACATCGCGGCTTCGCCGACCCTCCAGCCTTGGCCAAGGCGGAACAGACGGCAGAAGCCGCGCTGCAACACTATCGACGTGTGAGAGACGAGATCGGCGCTTGGATCAAGACGCTCGAGGAGGAGTTACAAGCTCATGGATGAGACGACATCCAACCGCAAGATGCATGGGTTCGAACGCCTGCTGACTCTGTGGGTGTTCCTTTGCATGGCAGTGGGAGTCTTGCTCGGGCGCTTGGCACCAGAGTTTGCACGCACACTCGACGGGATCACCATCGATGTTGGCGGGGCGCCCGTCGTGTCGATCCCGATCGCGATCTGTCTCTTCTTCATGATGTACCCGATCATGGTCAAGATCGACTTCACGGAAGTCGTCGCCGCCGGGAAGAGCACACGACCTGTGTTGTTGACCTTGTTCGTGAACTGGTGCGTGAAGCCGTTCACGATGTTCGCCATCTCGACTTTCTTCTTGGGCACGGTCTTCCTCGAGTTCATCGGGCCGGACGCGACGGATCTGGTGAAGCTCCCGTTCGGCCTCGATCTCCCCGTTGGCGCGAACTACGGCGCGGGCTCGGTCGTGCTGCACGACGGGGTAAAGCTGTTGGAGATCCCGCTCTGGAGAAGCTACCTCGCCGGGTGCATCTTGCTCGGTGTCGCGCCATGTACCGCAATGGTGCTCGTTTGGGGCTACCTGGCGCGCGGGAGTGACGCTCACACGCTTGTGATGGTCGCCATCAACTCCCTTGCCATGCTCGTCCTCTACGGTGTGTTGGGCGGGTACTTGCTGGGCGTCGGGAGTCTTCCCGTTCCGTGGCAGGCGCTGCTCTTGTCCATCGGCGTCTACGTCGCGTTGCCGTTGGCCGCAGGGTTCTTGTCGCGCAAGTGGATCCTCGCAGCGAAGGGCGAGGAGTGGTTCAAGCAACGGTTCCTGCCGATCCTCACGCCGATCACGATCAGCGCCCTGCTTCTCACGCTTGTGCTGTTGTTCTCATTCAAAGGGGATGTGATCCTCGAGAACCCGCTGACGATCGTCTGGATCGCCGTGCCGCTCGTGATCCAGACCTTGCTCATCTTCTTCGTCGGCTACGGCCTTGCGCGTCTGTTCGGGCTGCGATACGCCGACGCTGCACCCACCGCGATGATCGGGGCGAGCAATCACTTTGAAGTCGCGATAGCGACGGCAGCGATGCTCTTCGGTCTGTCCTCGGGTGCCGCGCTTGCCACGGTTGTCGGCGTGTTGATCGAGGTTCCCCTGATGCTCGCGCTGGTCCGATTCTGCCTGAGGACGAAGGGCTGGTTTCCCGAGGAGTCCGCGGTCGAGGTGAAGACGGGGGCGGCGTAACGGGAACGGGAGCGGGGCTCCGGCCGACGGCCATCTGTTATCTCGCACCTCAGGCGGTGTTAGTGCTCCAGAGACTTCATCTGGAGCTGTTCTATGCACCTCGCTCGACACCTTGCTTTTTCTCTGACTCTCTTCGTCGGCTTCGCTACTCACGCAGCACTCGTCCCTGCCACCAACGCGCACTCGGTCGCCGGCGGCGTCCCGGTGAATGCCCCAGGCCCTGGCGGCGCTGTTCCCACACAAGCGTCCGGGCTTCGGGCCTCGAGTTCGGCCGCGCTCGCCGTCGTCACCCCAGGCCTCGTCCTCGCTTCGGGAGGTGACGGAGTCGGGGGCATCCAGCTCACCGTGTGGATGCCGGATGGCACTCCGGTCGCTACGGCGCTTTCGGGGAAAGACGGCGCCTTCGATCTCGTGACACCGGTGGGCGCCGAACTGTGGCTCACGGTACTCGGCGTGAGCGTCCCCTTCTGGCCGGGCGAGCCGTTGGTGATCGTGCTGCCCTGAAGCGATCCCCTGCGGCCTGGTTCTCTGAGGCATGTAACGTCGGCACCTTCCCTGGGCATCACAGGGACGCCCAGGGAGGTGCCATGACAACGTCCACGCCAATACGCTGCGAGCTCATGGCTCGGCATCGCGCGCTCGACCGTGAGCGCTTTGATGCGTCGAACAACCACGCGCCGATGGTGCTGGTCGCGATGGAGCGGCTCGGGGCGGACGACGACCAGCTCGTCGCGTACTTCGAATCGCTGGATCGACGTCGCGATGTCGCACCGCGCGCGAGCGCTGTCGTGATCGAAGGGGCGACGTGGCGTGAACACCTGGGGCGCTGGGAGCTCGCTCCGGATTTCATGACGTTCTTCGCGCGCGACGTCGACGAGCGCGGGCGTGACGTTGTTCTGCGAGAGGCGCTCGCGACGTTGATGGCGGGCGTCGGGGCGCACGCGTTCCACCCGCTGCTGCGACTCGGCTACGCGCTCGACGTCGACGACGACGACGAGGTCGCCGCGAGTCTCGGCTACTGGGCCGCGGCGTTCCTGCCAGGTCCGGGCGTGTCGCAGGCCGCACCGCGCACGCCGGCCGCGTTGCTCGAAGACGTCCTGACATCGGCGCCGCTGGCCGCCGTCGAGCCGCGCGGACACAACATCGCCGTGCGCATGCAGCTCTTCTTCGAGCACCCCGCGTTCGCCGCCCGCGCGGCCCGCGTGTCGCTCGACGCCGACGACCCGCTCGGCGACATCGCACCTCTCGCGGCCGAGATCTTCACGCGTCATCACCACTTCACGACCTTGCATGCCGTCACGAGCTGCCACGCCTTGCGCGCCACGCTCACCTTCTGCGACGACGTCCCGGGCGCCGTGACGTCGTATCTCCACGCTCTCGCCGCGGCCGTCCTCACCGTGACGAATGCCCCGCCCACGCCCGCCTGCCCGCTGCCCGACGATGACACGCCGTGGCCCCACATCGCCCGCGCGGCGCTCGCGTCTGCCAACGAACACACGGTCAAGCTCGTCGACTCGTGCCGCGAGGAGTGGCGCCGCAGCGGCGACGACGCCTATCGCCGGATCGCCCTGCGCGAAGTCCGCAACCCCGCGCCGTTCACCTGAACTGCATCCGAGTCGCGATCGTGAACGAAGGAGTAGGCAGTCTGTTCCCACTCTCGAGGTCTCCGATGTTCACGAAGCTCGCTCTGTACGTCCTTCTCGCCGCCACCATCGCGCTCATTCCCGCTTGCATCACGACCGAGGGCGACGCGTGGCGTTTCGATTCCGCCGAGACGCCCGCGGGCTGGCCGGAGTCGTCTCCGGTGGGCGAGGTCGCGTTGCGTGAGTACCCGACGTACCGCCAGGCGGAGGTCACCCGTTCGCCCGAGGCCGCCGGGGACGGACAGGACGACCTGTTCATGGAGCTCTTCCGGCACATCGACCGCAATGAGATCGCCATGACGGCGCCCGTCGAAATGGTCTACGACGAAGGGCAGATGGAGTCGATGGCGTTCGTGTACCGCGATCTCACGGTTGGGGAGCCGGGGGCCGACGGGACCGTCGCCGTACGTGACGTCGCGCCGGAACTCTTCGCGTCGACGGGTGTGCGCGGTGGCTACAACGACGCCAACTTCCGGGCGGGGCGCGAGCGCGTCGAAGCCTGGCTGGCCGAGCACGCCGACGAGTACACGCGCACCGGCCCGTACCGCTACCTCGGCTACAATGGCCCCTTCACGCTGCCATTCTTGCGCTACGGCGAGGTCCAGGCACCGATCGCACCCCAACGCTGACGACACCCACGTCCGAAGATCGCCCGCTCGGGCCCCTCAGTTCTCGGGATGAGGGCAAAGGAAGAGGGCGGCGAGCTGTCGATGAGTCGAGCTGCCGAAGCGCATCCCGTGTGGGGCGATCCGCCCTTCACGAATCGGGCCCTGTGGTAGACTTCGGGGCTCGACGCAGGCTCACGAGCAAGGCGTCGTCCCCCGGGCTGATCGACAGCATTGGAAGTATGCAGCATGAAGACCAAGAAGATCGTCATGTACCTCCCCTACCGCGGCGATCCGAACAAGGGTGAGTTGATCAGTGCCGACCTGCTGCCTCTCGAACTGATCCAGATCGCGGGTGTCGCACTCGCGCGCGGATGGGATGTCGAGCTGATCGATGCGATGGTCGAGGAGCGGCCGCTCGAACGTGTGCTCGCCGCCTGCGACGACGCTGCGATCTACTGCAGCTCGTGCATCCTCGGATACCAGGTCTTCGACGGTGTCGAGGTGTCGAACGCGGTGCGCGAGAAGTTCGCGAACCTTCCGATCTGGTGGGGCGGCTGGTTCCCGTCGGCCGTGCCGGAGTTGTTCCTCACGGGTGCGTCCGCTGATGCGGTCTGCATCGGTCAGGGCGAGATCACGTTCGGCGAGATGCTCGACGCGCACGAAGCCGGCATGCCGTTCGACAACATCGACGGCCTCGCGCTTCTGCGCGACGACCACGTCGTCTTCACGCCGCGCCGCACGATCGTGGGCTTCGACGCCTACCCACGCGCGCCATTCGAGCTCATGGATCTGCAGCGCTACTACGCCGAGCAGCGTCGTCAGTGCGCGATCGAGTCGAGCCCCAACGGACGCGGCATTCGCAACCGCTTCCCCGACCCGCCGCACCGCGAGGCCTACCCGGCCATCAGCTACCACTCGTCGTTCGGTTGCCCCGAGCCCTGCACCTTCTGCAACTCGCCGGGTCTGACGAAGCGCGCCTACAAGATGCAGCCGGCCGACGAACTCGTCGACCACGTCTGGGAGATCTGGAAGAAGGACCCGTATCACGGGCTGCGCTTCCAGGATGCAAACTTCGGCGTGAGCGAGAAGCGCACGGCGGCGTTTTGTAATGGCCTGCTCGAGAAGGGCATGGACATCACCTGGCACGGCACGATCGAGATCAAGCAGGTGAACCAGTTCTCCGACACGACGCTCGACCTGATGCGCGAGTCGGGGCTGTTCGTCACGACGATCGGCGCTGAGGCGGCGATGTGGGAGACGCAGCAGGCGATCGGCAAGCGCATCAAGCCGGGCGAAACGATCAAGGCCACGGAGCGGCTCGACAAGCGCGGCATCATCGTCGGTCTCAGCTACATCATCGGCTACCCGGGTGAGTCCGAGGAGTCGATGCGGGCCACGATCGACGAGGCCAGCTACATTCGCGCGCACTTTCCGAACGCGTCGACCGACGTCTTCCCGTACCGCCCGATCCCCGGCGCGGCACTTTGGCAGAACGCGCTCGACATGGGCTACGAGCCGCCGAACACGGCGCGCGACTGGGGCTCGATGTTCGAGTACAAGGTCGACTCGTGGAAGGGCGCGATCCCGTCGAACGTCGCGCGCGACTGGACGGTCTTCAACTTCCTCGCGCCGTGGGCTGCCGGGCACGTCAAGTGCAGCAAGCCGATGAAGAAGATGCTCGGCGCGGCCGCACGTTGGCGCCTGCGCAAGGGTGTCTTCACGGCGCCGTACGAGTTCAAGGCCTACCACCACGCGCGTCAGCTCATGGACCGCTTCTGGACGTCGAGCGTCAGCCCGCGCTGAGCGCGTGATGCGCGCGCTCGTTGCAGCGATCGTGTTGCTGGCCGTCACGTTTGGCGTGGCTGGTTGTTCGCGCGTGGATGTCGGCTTCGATGAGAGCGGTGGGTTCGGGCAAACGAGCCCGCAGGTGCCGCCGTCGATGGAGCGCACGTGTCCTGTGCACGACGTCGTCGTCGACCCGGTCCGCGAGACGATCTTCGACGACGACGAGTGGCTGTGCTGGTCGGGTCACGACTTCGAAGCCTGCATGGCGTGGACTGAGGTCTACGCGAACGCGAGCGCCGCGTCGTTTCCGATGGCGCGCATCGAGGGCAAGACACGCTCGCGCGATCACACGGCCCGCGTCTGGGTGTGCGAGGAGTGCGCCGAGTCGGAGAAGAAGTGGCGCCGCTGGCATCCCGAGCCTTGGTGAGCGGCTGAGCACTGTCGCGCCTTCGAGCTCAGGTCACGCACGACGATCCGTGTGACGCGGCCTGCTCGCTGACGTCATGTCGTGTAGGGATCCCGAGGGACAACGACACTCCATGACACTGTTCGTGTTCGCGGATGGTCAATTGCACGGATGACGTTCAAGTATTACATCGAAACCAATGATCACTTGGTGATCGGACGACGGATGACCTCTTCCACGGAACGAAGTCGAGGTCGGTCCGGCGGCTTCCGGCTGACATGGTCAAAGCGGCTGTGCGAAAGCTCGACATGCTGAACGCAGCGCATGCTCTGGAGGATCTCCGGGTTCCGCCTGGGAATCGTCTCGAGGTGTTCCGCGGGACGGACATCGATGCGAAGGATGTTCGTGTTGTTGACGACCACTGAGCACATCCCATGATCCCCAAGGCACGAACGCCGACGCATCCGGGCGAGGTTCTGCGCGAGGAGTTCATCGTGCCCCTCGGCCTCACGCAGCTCGCGCTCGCTGAGCATCTCGGCGTTCCGCTCCAGCGAGTCAACGGCATCGTGCGCGGACGACGCGCCGTCACGCCCGACACAGCGTGGCTCCTGTCGCAGGCCTTCGGAACGACCCCGGAGTTCTGGCTCAGTCTCCAGAACACCTACGACCTCGCGCTGACGCGCCCGAAGAAGCGCGTCATCCGACGCATCCGCAAGGTGGGGTGAGTGGGGGCCACGGCTCACGCACGATCTCGAGGAGCCGTACGCGGGGCGTCGAGCGCATGGGGCTCAGATCCCGTCGTCGAGCAGCGTGAGTACGCGGGCGGGGCCGAGCAGCGGCGTGGCGCCGGCGTCGAAGAACACGCTCTGGACGTGGACGTCGAAGGCGTCGATGCCGGGCCCGAGGTCGGGGACCGGCAGGGCGACGTCGAGGAGGCCGCCGCCCGGGAGCACGCCCAGCGTGACAGCCGAGAGCACCAGGGGGCCACCGATCAGGAAAGTGCCCTCGTACTGAGCGAGGGTCGTGAAGCCCGGGGCGATCGAAGCGTAGATCTGCACCAGGTCGCCGGACTCGCCGTCGAGACCGAAGAGCGCCGAGCTGCCCTCGCGCACGGGCGACGGAAGACTGACGCGCCGCACGCGTGAAAGGAAGGTAGTCGACGTTCCGCTGTCCACGAGCACGCCGTCGGGCGCCTTCGCCCCGTCGCCGCCCAAGCCACCGATGCCCGACGTGAAGTCGTTCCCGCGCACGGTGGCAACGCCGAGCGACGACGTGAAGCGGATCGCGTCACCGCCTGGACCGCCGCTGCCACAGGCGAAGAACGTGCAGTCGCCCGAGCCGCCGTGTCCGCCCGTGACGGTGCAACCGCTCATCGCGACGAAGCTCGCGCCGTGCGCGGCCACGCCGTCGCCGCCCCAGCCGGCCGAGTAGATCACCGTGTCGTAGGCCGAGCCGCCGACGCCTCCGGTCAGCACGCAGTCGTCGACGATGAGTGTGCTGCTCACCGCGTCGATGGCGACCCCGCCCGACGTCGGCGCGGCGTCGATGTTCTCGTCGATGAGGTCGGCGCCCGGTCCACCGATCATCGTGCAGGCGTGGAAGGCCACGTCGGCGCAGGCGTTCAGCGACACGCCCGAAGTGCCGCTGTAGGCGCTCACGCCGGCCGGCCAGTTGCCGGCGGAGCCCGCATCGCCCTTGAAGATGCAGTCCTGGATGCGCAGTGCACCGGCGTTGTCTTGCGCGATGAAAGGCACGTGCGCGCCCGGAACCTGGAACGGCACGTCGAGCATGAAGCCGTCGAGCACGAACGTCTGTCCGGCGGGGACGTTGCGTACCTCGAGGGTCGTCAGCGAGGCCCCGCCGTCGGCCACGAGCGTGACGCCCTTTCCGTCGACGACGATCGGCATCAAGTAACTGAACGGCGCGGCGAGGATCACGTCGCCCGGTTGGGCGAGGTCCACCGCGGCTTGGATGTTGCCGACGTCACTCGGCACACGGATGACGTCAGTGGCGAATGCGGCGGGCAAGAACAGAGCTGCAGCGACGAAGTGACGGATGACAGACATGGCGGGACTCCTCCCGAGGAGCTCCCAAGATACGCCGGATCAGCCGGAACGGGCGTCGAACTGTCGCACGGTGCTCGCGTTGCGACACGACGCGAGCACCTCGTCATCCGAAGCCCTCGGCGTCACGCCGCTTCGTCACGAGCGCTTGTGGCTCCCGTAAGCAGGGTCGGCGGTCGCTCGTGCGATGAGCGCACTCGTCAATGCCGATGCGAACACGGTGACCCTCCTTGACTCCGACGATCAACCGCGACGCCGCGCTGATGATGCGCGTGTCGTCACGGATTCACCGACCGCGCTGGGCGGACGCCGATCGCGTTGTCGCGTTCATCGGGGGTCGTGCCTTCGCGGGCTGATGAGCGCGCGTCTTCGATGCCACGTGACCAGGAGCCGCCTCGCACGATGCGGTCGTTCGCCATGCTGAAGGGCCCGGACGTCGTGGTGCGAATGCGCTCGAGGTCGTGCGGTTGGTAGCTCGGGAAGTACGTGTTCTCGCACCACTCGGCAACGTTGCCGAGCGTGCCATGGAGGCCGAAGGGGTTGGGCCCGAACGCGTCCACCGGCGCCAGCGTGTCGTAATCGTCGTAGAAGCTCGTCCACTTCTCGATCGCGGCGGAGCGCTCGACTTCGCTCGCGTCGATGTTCGCGATGCCTTCGAGTGACTCGGGTGAGGCTCCTGACCACCACGGCGTGTGCGTTGCTCCGCGTGCGGCGCACTCCCACTCGAACTCGTGGGGGAGGCGCAGGCCGAACTGTCCGAGCACGTGCCGCACGTCGAGCCAGCTCACGTTCTCGACGGGCGACAACGGCGTCGGCTTGACGAAGCCGCGCTTTGAATCGGGCGAGAAGACGGATGGGTCGTGACCTGTAAAGCGAATCCACTGCGCGCGCGTGACTTCGTACTTCGAGATGAAGTACGGCCCGAGCGTCTGCTCGTGGACGGGCCCTTCGTGGAAGTGAGCCCGCGGATCGTAGTGCGGAGCGTCGCGGTCGGCGGTTTGCGCGCCGATCAAGACGGGCCCCGGCGGGATCAAGACGAAGACGATGCCGGCTTGCTCGGGGAGGCGGACGTCGCCGCTCGGCGAGCGCCTTGGCTCGACGCCCGACAGCGTGTGCCAGAATTCCCAAAGCCCGCTCGACGGGTTGCGCCATAGCGGGAGCAACCCGACTTGCGGTGTCGGTGCCCACCCGCCGTAGCGCGGACACTCGTCGACGTTGCGGATCGAACGGATCGCCTCGTCCCAGCGGTGACGCGCGTCGGGGCTTGTGATGGTGTGCGATGCGACCATGCGCGCCGCGTCTCGCCGTCGCGCGACGCCCCATCCGTGATCGGGGTGGATGCCGTCGATGAGGCCCGTGACGGGATCCTCGAACGCCTCGAGCTCTCCGATGACGCGCACGAGAATCCGATGCCAGAGAGCGTCGTCGGAGTCCTCGAACCGGTACGTGCGCCGCTGGCAGACCTCGGCCGTCAGAGCGCGGTGCGGTTCTTCGACGGCCGGAAGACCCGCCTCGAAGCTCGCGAGCCGTGTCGCCTGTTCCGCCGAGATCTCGCCGGCTGCGGCGAGCGCGCGGTACGCGGCCATCTGTGCTCGAAGCGCCGCGAGTTTGTCGCCCTCCGTGCGCCACTCGTCGTACTGCGGATGCATCCGCCAGTCGTCCTCGAGCTCTGCATCGGTTGGCTCGACAGCACGACTTCGAATCGCCGTGAGACTTTCGCGATGGCCGACCCGACTTGCATCGGTCGGCGTGTCGAGTGTTGCGACGAGTGCGTGTGCCCGCTCCAACCAACTGTCGTAGCGTGGAATCAGTTCCTCAGCGACCGGCCACAGCGTGTCGGCCTCGGCGATGAGGTTCGCGAGCTCGGGAGACGCCGAGAGTCGAAGCACGTTGCGCTGTTCGCGCTCGGCGGCGTCACGCATCTCGCGCGCTTCTTGGGCCACGGCGTTGAGCGCCACGTTCGTGTTCTGGAGTTCGTCGTTCTGGAGTGTCAGCGAGTTCGACAACCGGTACAGGTACGAGCCGCCACCTGCGAGCAACACCAAGACCGTCAGCAGCGACCCCGCGAGGAGCCGGTTGCGTTGCACCCACTTGCGCGCCTCGGCGATCGCACCCGTCTCGTAGGCCGCGACGACGCGCTGTTCGAGCAGGGCGCGCATGTCGTTCGCGAGCAGCGACGTGTCGGCGTACCGCTGCAGCGGATCGCGGGCCATCGCCTTCTCGCAGATGGCGACGAGTTCAGGCGGCGTGTCGTTCGCGAGGCGATGGACACTCTCGGGAGGACCGTCGCGCAGCAGTTGCAGCGCGCGGTTCGACTTGCCGTCGCTTTCGCGCGCGTAGGGCGGCGCACCCGTCAGCAGGTGATAGACCATGGCGCCGATCGAGTAGACGTCGGCGGCCGGTGACACTTCGGGCTCGGCGAGGGCCTGCTCGGGAGCCATGTAGACAGGCGTGCCGACGACGCGCCCCGTTTCGGGATCGTCGTCGACGTCGTCACCGCTGTCGAAGGCCGTGTCGATCGAGACAGTCTCATAGGGATCGTGCTCGCGGTCGATGACACACGCGAGTCCCCAGTCCATGACGTACACCTCGCCGAAAGCACCGACCATGATGTTGGCCGGTTTGAGGTCGCGATGGACGACGCCCTTGTTGTGCGCGTAGGACATCGCCTCGCAGACGCGCAGGAGCAACGAGAGCGCGCGCGTCGTCGTCCAGTCGCTGTCACCGTCGTGCACGCGCCCGAACACGCTGCGCAGCGTCTCGCCTTTCACGAGCTTCATCGTGAAGTAGACGCGTCCGCCGTCGTCGAGACCCACCTCATGCACGGGCACGATGCCCGGGTGGTCGAGCTGACTCGTGATCTGCGCCTCCTCGAGGAAGCGCCGCACCTTCGTGTCGTCGGTGACTTCGGGCGTGGCCGGCGACGGTTCGAGCTCCGCATCGCCCACGTGTTTGCGCAGGTCTTCGAGCAGGCGGTCGACACTTTCGGCGTCCATCTTCGGTGCCGCGCCCGGCGACCCGCTGTCATCCTCAGCGCTGAGAAGCACCTTCATCGCGAGGTGGCGACGCAGGTCGTTGTCCCAGACGCGCAGCACCGCGCCCATGCCGCCCTTGCCGACGCAGTCCTGGACGACGTACCGCTCGCTCAGCGCGTTGCGCGAGACGAGCCGTGCGAGCATCTCGGCGGCACCCGGCGTCGACGCTGTCCACGAGAGCATCGACGCGTCGAGGCTGATGTCGGGGTCGACATCACCGAAGACTTCCTCGAGGCGGGCGCGCAAGCGTCCACCACCGGCCTTGCTCTCACCGGGCCCCCTTTTCTCTGGCACGACCACCTCCCGACCTCACCACGTCACGCCGCCACCATACCTTGCCGGCGCGACGACGTCGGCCCCGCGAACGCGTGCGCGCGAGCTTCAGACGCCGAGGAGTCTCCAGCTCAGTCGGACTCCTCAGCGTCCGTCGATCTTCACCGTTGAGGTAGACGCCAATCCGCTCGAGGCCGTGTCATCGACGATCCACCACTGGGCGTAGATCGTCAGGCCGAGTGGGATCGCGTCGGTGGCTTCGACGTGTACGCTGCCCGACGGCGACGTCATGAACGGGCCGAGGATGCGATCGGGTGACGGGCTGGCTGCGCTGTCGGCGATCGGGGCGCCCGTCGATGCACCCCAGAGCACGAAGACGGGTGACGACGGGGCGGCTGACGTGACGTCGACGGCGAGTGAGGCGTCCGACGCCTCGGCGATCTGCGTGGGGAAGCCGGTGTCGCCGGGGCTCGCGCCGCCGAGGTCGGTGAACGGCTCGTCGTCGGCGTATGTCGCATCGCGCGCGACCTTCATGCCCGTGAAGACCCCGAGGAAGACGAGATCGCGCCCGCCATCGCCGTCGATGTCGAGGATCGACGCGTTGCGGTTGACGTCGTCTGCTGTCGTGAACGACGCGGCGAGCTCGAAGGTCTCGTCGGCCGTCTGTCGGAAGACGTAGCCGAACGGCCGGCCGAGATAGACGAGGTCGGCTCGACCGTCGCCATCGGCATCCACGCTTGAAACGGATGCGTTGCCTGCGACGAACGGCAGCGTCACGCTTGCGACTTCGACGAACGCGTTGTCGACCAACGCATGGACGACGATGTCGTTGTTCGTCCCGAAGGAGACGACCTCGACCGCGGAGCCCCCGACGACATCGGCAGCCGTACCGGCGACAGCCGGCATCGGGTCGGCGAAGGTCCCATCGCCGTTCGAGCGACTCCACGTGTCGCCGCCCGGAGCACTGGTCGTCACGAGGTCGTCGAATCCGTCGCCGTCGAGGTCGGCGAGGTCGGCGCTTGCGCCCACGATGAACGGAAGCGCTGCGGCTTCGTCGAACGTGGCATCGCCGTTGCCGAGGAAGATGCGTCGCTCGCTCGTGATGAAGAACACCTGAGTCAACGCGATGTCGACCTGACCGTCTCCGTTCACATCGCCGAGTCCGATCGTCGCGATCGATGCCGCGGGGGATTGCAGCGGTTCCGTGAGGGCCATGGGAGGCGTGAAGCTTCCGTCGCCCAGGCCGAGCGAGACGGCGAGCGTCTTCGGAAGCGTCGTGGCGTGGACGAGGTCGAGCACGTCGTCACCGTTCACGTCGGCCAGTTCGAAGGGGACGGAGGCGCCGCTTTCGAGTGTCATCGACGTGAAGCCGCCCGAACCGTCGCCCAGCGCAACCGTGAGCGGCGAACCCACGAGGCCACCGACGACGAGGTCGTCGACGCCGTCACCGTCGAGATCACCGACCTCGAAGTTGTTGGTCAGTCCCACCAAACCGGGGACGCCCGCAGCGGGCTCGTAGACGAGCTGAGCGTCGACAGCGGCGGCACAGGCGACGAAGAGTGCAAGTGAGAGGCTGGTGCGCATGGTGATCGACCGATCGGAGTGGGGACGAAGCGATTCTCAACAACGTACCCGCAACGCGTTCCGGACGGCGTTCGTTGCACCCAACTCACCCCAGCAAGACAGCGATCTCGTCTGACGTCACGTCGCTGTTGGGCGTACGGCTACGCTCGTCAGTTTTGCCCCGGAAGCAGGGTGTCGTCGACGTGCTCCGAGTGCGACGTGCGTGACCGGGCGTGCCTGCTGGCGTACGAAAGCCTCGGCGAATCCGTGGATTCGTCGAGGCTTTCGCGGGTTGGTCGCCTGCGCCCGGGTGCGTGCGCCGCGCCGGGTGACGTCGTCGACGCCCTGCGTCAGATGTACGAACTCACCGGACCGAGCTTGCGGCGGATCAGGTCGAACATCTGGAACTCGACGGGCGCCTTCCAGAGGCGGTGACGGAGGCGGACGCCGGCCGTCTTGCGCAGGATCTTCGAGAAGGGTCCCTTGCCGCCGGCCAGGCCGTCGAACCACGGAGCCATCTGCGTGAAGCGCGCCCAGACCTCTTGGACCTCGGCCGGCACGACACCCCACCACGAGTTGAACTTGTAGTCGAAGAAGCGACCCCATTCCTCGAACGACTCGGGCACGGGGTAACCGTTCTCTTCGACCGACGGCTGCCAGAACTCGCTGCCCGGAATCGGTCGGTAGGGGAAGACCTCCACCGAGCACGACGGGTAGCGCGTCTTCATGTCGGCGGCTTCGTAGATCGTCTCGTACATCGATTCGACCGACTCACCGGGGTAACCGATGATGTAGGTGAGGCCGGACTTGATGTCGAGCTCATGCATCTTGCGCATGGCCTCGTTCGTCTGACCTTCCTTGATCGCCTTGCGGATCAGGCGCTGCGTCTCTTCGGTGGCCGCCTCGGCGCCGAACCACATGAGGTGGTTGCCGGACTCCTTCATGAGCTTCAGCGTGTCGTCGTCGTACTGCACGATCTGCTTGATCTCGATCGTGCCGTTCCAAGACGCCTTGATGCCCTTGTTGATGAGGCCTTCACAGAACTCGACCATGCGCTTCTTCGCGACGCCGAAGTTGGCGTCCTGGAAACGCAGGACGTCCCACGGGTCCTTGGCATACAGCTCGGCCAGGCGATCGGTGAGCGTGTTGGCATCGAGCGCGACCCAGCGGCGGCCGGCAATCGACGGCGAGCAGCAGAAGGCGCAGGGCTCGGGGCAACCGAACGACGAGAAGTACGAGAAGCCGCGGAACGACTTGCCTTCGAGGTGACGCGGCGGCGGCAGCTTGTTGCGCACGCGGTGACCGCGGTCGGCGGCGCGCTTCTGGAGCTCGTAGTACTTCTGGATCTCGATGAGGTCGAACGACGGCTCGGGCAGGTCGTTGAGGTGCACGACCGCGCGCTTCGGCGTCCAGAAGATCTGGCCGTCGCGCATGATGACGAGGCCGGGAATGTCTTCGAGATTCGCCTCGCGTCCGTCCGACTTCCACGCTTCGAGCAGCTCGCCGAACGTGATCTCACCCTGACCGAAGACGACGGCGTCGCAGATGTCGCTGCCGAGGTACAGCTCGGGGATCGCGGACGGGAACCAGCCACCCCAGACGATCGGCAAGTTCGGGAACTTCTCGCGCACCATGCGTGCGACGACCGCGCCGTCCCAGACCTGATACCCGAGGATGCACGAGCTGCCGAACGCCTGGGCGCCCTCACAGGCCTCGAGCACCTGCTCGATGTAGTCGGGCTCGGTCATTGCATCGATGACGACGACTTCCCAGCCATCCTGCTCGGCGATCGGCGCGATGTGCAGCAGCTCGAGCGGCAGGAGGTCGGCCGACGGCAGGTCGCCGATCTCGGGATCGACCCGAGACGGGAGGAAAAGGACGACCTTGGGCTTCTTCATGTTCACGGAGCTCGTAGCGACGGTGTGTGGCGCCCGCCTGGATGTTCGCCGGAAAGGGATGTCTTCCGGAAGGCGCGGCGCTCAACGTCAGAGCATACGTCCATTTCAGAAGACCTGCCAGCTGGATCGGCTCAGGCTTGCGGTTCGACAAAGAGACCGCAACATCGGCAAAAACGCCTGCTCTTGCATGATTCTCTTCGACGCCGGGCACTCCGAACGTGAGGTCGTTCCGATGGCCTGCGCGAGCCCGTGCGCCCGATCCACTGCCTCGAACTGGAACTTGGTCGAGGCGTCGGCGAGGGTGAGCGCTGCCGGATGTCCCGGCGCGAGGAGGTGCGATGCCGACGACGACCGTGCTCGTCGTGAACTTCAACGGGGGCGAGGCGTTGGTGCGCTGCGTCGACTCGGTGCGTGGCCAGCAGCCGCGACCCGACGAGATCGTCGTCGTGGACAACGCATCGACCGATGGCTCGGCGGGTCAGCTGCCGGCCGACGTGCGCGTGATCAGCTGCGAGCAGAACGGTGGTTTCGGTGCGGCCGTGGCGCGTGGGCTCGCCGAGACGACGGGCGCCTTCGTCTGGCTGCTGAACCCCGATACGGTCATGGAGCCCGGTTGCCACGCCGCGGCTGCGGGGGCGCTCGATGCCGACCTCGAGGCCGGTGCGGTGTCGCCGCGCGTCCTTCAAGCCGCCGACCCGACGCTGATCGACGCCACGGCGGTCGGCCTCACGAGTGCCTTCGGTCAGCTCAACGTCGACCATGGCCTGCGCGACGCCGACGTTCCGAGCGTCTCGCGGCGTGTCCTCGGCCCGCTCGGTGGGACGTCGCTCTGGCGCCGGCGCGCCCTCGAGCGCGCCGGCGGATTCCCGACCTGGTACTTCCTCTACTGGGAGGACATCGACAGCGCCCTGCGCCTCGACCGCGCGGGATACGCCTGCATCACGGTGCCGAGCGCGCGCATCCGGCACGAGGGCGGCGGCAGCGTCGGTCGCCTGTCGTCGCTCAACGTCTACCAGATGACGCGCAACCACCTGCCGTGTCTGATCGCCTCGGTGCCGGGCCGTCTCCTCGCGCGCCACCCGCTGCGCGCCCTGCTCGCTCCACTGCGCGCGACGTGGCTCTACGCCCGCCGCGGCCGTGGCCTCGCCGCCCTCGCGGGACTCGTCGTCGGCTACCTGCTCATCCCGCGCGCGTACCTGCGGCGTCGCGACCTCCCACGTTCGGGGAGTGGGACGAAGGCTGCCGAGCGCATCGCGAAGCTCATGCGAGACGCCGACGCCGACCGCCTGCGCATGCAGGGGCGCGCGCCGATCTGAGCGAGACGTGTCGCCACCGAAGCGTCGCGCCGCCACGCTGCTATCCCTCGGACATCCACGAGCGAGAGAGCGCCGCGATGTCCACGATCACTTCGACAACGAACCTGCCGACACCCACCTACGCGCGCGCGCGGCTG
The DNA here is from genome assembly GCA_029259745.1 of Planctomycetota bacterium. Taxonomy (GTDB): domain Bacteria; phylum Planctomycetota; class B15-G4; order B15-G4; family B15-G4; genus OFTM221. Next base: position 73,413 of record JAJDEO010000004.1, on the reverse strand, counting down.
CAGCTCGGCATGACCGGCGTCGGGATCCTCGTCGTGCTCGCGTCGGTCGCGCTGCTCGGCAACTGGCCGACACGCTGGCTGCCGACGAGCGCCGTCCCGACGGGCGAGGCAGCGCGTGCGCTGTTCGGTGTCTTCGCCATCTACGCCCTCGTCCAGTTCCCGCTCGACGTCTTCGGTGGCTACGTCTTGCCGCGTCGACATGGCCGTTCGGTCGGTGCCCCCCTGACGGCCGTGCTGAGCTGGGTGCGCGGCATCGGCGTGCAAGGTGTGGTGGTCGTGGGCAGCGCGCTCGTGATGCTCGCTGCGGCGACGCGCGGCGGCCCGGCAGCCGGGTGGTTCGTCGGCGTCGTCGGCAGTGTGTTGCTGGTCGCCCTGCAGGCGCCGATCGCACGCCTAGTAGGTCGTTTCGGTGTGTCTCTCGAGGCTCCCGCTGACATCGCGGAACGCGTCGCGACCGTGGTCGGGCGACACGTGCCCGTGCGCATCTGGCCGGCGTCCGATGAGGGTTTCACGGGCGGCTGGTTCGGACTTCCGGGACGCGAATCGCTCGTGCTCCCCGCGCGCTGGATGCAGGGTCTTGCGCCCGACGAACTCGCCGCCATCGCTACGCGCCGTGCCGCCGTGCTCGCGTCCGGTGCGCGCACGCGCGGCGTGCTTGCTGCCCTCGGTTTCAACGCGACCGGCCTGCTGTTCGCGGCGTGGCTGCCCGGAGCCGGTTTCCATTCGGTCGCCGCGCTCGTGACGACGGCGCTCGGCTTCACGCTCTGGTCGTTCCTCGGCCTGCTGCTCTTGCCGTCGTTGAGTCGCGCGGCCGTCATCGCGGGCGACGCTGCGGCCGCGCGACACGGTGTCGCACCGGACGTCCTCGGCCGCGCGATCACGCAGCTCGACCGCTGGCAGGACGACGAACCCGCACGCGCGCCGGTGGTCGAGACGATCTTCCACCCCGTCGCCTCCGTCAGCCGTCGGCTCGCGCACCTCGCTGCCGACGACGTCCCGCCGAGCGGCGCCTGGCACGTCGCGCGCGTGGCGCTCTTCACGTCGTGGGCGACGCTCGGTCTGCTGCCGCGTGCCGTGCACTGCAACGTCGGGCGCCCGCACCTCTGGGTCGCGCTTCCCGCCGACTGACGTCAGGGTCGCCGCAGGCGGATCGGTCCACGGAAGTCGGCTGGATCGACGACGCGACCCTTCTGCGTGATGACAATCGTGCCGGCGTGGGCGATTCGTCGCGCGGCTTGCCGCACAGGTTCCATGAGCGCGCGCCACGCATCCGGTGCGACCCGACGCGCGACTTCGGAGGGGCAGATCGTCGCACCGTCGCCGCGTTCGTCGAGCAATGAGAGCAGCGCGGCGTCGAGCGCCCGCTCCTGCTTCCGCGAGCCCTGGCGACAGCGTCTGCTGCAGTAGCGGACCTCGTCCCATTCGACGCGCCATTTGCGGCGCGACGCGGTCCGGCGCCCACACGCGGCGCAGATCTTCGTGTCGTCGGACATGTTCCGAGAATAGCCCGCGCGTTGGCGCTACGTGAGTGGGCCGCAAGGCCCGAGGAGAACGCCGCGATGAGTGTCGAAGAAAAGTCGGACGAAATGCCTAGCTTCCTCGTGATCGGTGGATCGGGTGGGATCGGCAGCGTGTTGTGCCGACAGCTCGCGGCCCGTGGGGCACGTGTCGTCATCGCGGGCCGCAACGAGGCCAGCGTGTCTGCGTTGGCGGACGAACTCGGAGCGGGTTCCGAGATCGTCGACGCGGCCGACTTCGATGCCGTCGACGCGCTGGTCAAGAAGGTGAAGGCGGATGTCGGTCAGCTCGACGGCGTCGCGAACCTGGCCGGATCGATCATGCTCGCGCCGGCTCATCGCACGTCTTTCGAGCAGTGGCGCGCCGTGATGGACGCCAACCTCACGTCGGCCTTTGCTGTCACGCGCGCGGTCGGCAAGCACCTCCGAAGCGCCGCGTCGCTCGTGCTCGTTTCGTCGGCCGCAGCCACGGTCGGACTGCCCAATCACGAAGCTGTGGCCGCGTCGAAAGCCGGTGTCGAAGCCCTCGTCCGTTCGGCCGCCGCGACTTATGCAGGGCGTGGTTTGCGCGTCAACGCGGTGGCTCCGGGGCTCGTCGACACGCCGCTTGCCACGGAGATCACGTCGCGTCCGGCGGCGCTCGACGCCTCGCGCGCGATGCATGCCCTGGGCCGCATCGGCAAGCCCGAGGACATCGCCTCTGCCATCGCCTGGCTGCTCGACCGGGACAACTCCTGGGTGACGGGCCAGGTCCTGGGCGTCGACGGCGGACTCGCGCACGTGCGCGGTCGCTGATGGCGCGGCGCGGGAAGAGCGCGTTCACGCAGGCGCTCGCGGCGCACGACGCACAGCGCTCGGCGAAGCGTTGGATCTACGTGCCGTACGACCAGTTGCACGACGGCATCGGCCCGCTCGCCGACGAGGATCCCGAGGACGTCGGGATCGTGATCGTCGAGTCGCCGGCCAAGGCCGCGCGGCGCCCGTACCACAAGCACAAGCTCGCCTTCGTCCTCGCCAACGAACGCCACTTCGCGCTCGAGCAGGCCGCGCGCGGTGTGGCCGTGCGACACGTCGTGCACGAGGACGGTTTTGCCGCCGCGCTCCGTGACGTCGCCGAGGACGTCGGCACGATCACGGTCATGGACCCGGCCGAGAAGGAGCTGCGCGACGAGCTCGCGCCGCTCGTCGACGACGGTGCGCTCGAGGTCGTCCCACACCAGGGCTGGCTGACCGACCCCGAGACCTTCCGCAGGAGCCAGAAGTCGGGCCCGCCGTTCCGCATGGACGCCTTCTACCGCGCCGTTCGCAAGCAGCACGGCGTGCTGATGGACGACGACGGCAAGCCGGTTGGCGGCAAGTTCTCGTTCGACGCCGAGAATCGCGAGCCGTGGGACGGCGACCCGTCCGCGCCCGAGCCGCCCACCTTCGAGCCCGACGACATCGTGCGCGAGGTGATCGAACTCGTGAACGATCGCTTCGCCGACCACCCCGGTGAGGTCGTCGCCGAGCACCTGCCGACCACGCACGACGACGCCGAGGCCCTCTGGGGCTGGGCGTTGCGCGACTGCATGGAGCACTTCGGGCCCTACGAAGACGCGATGTCGACGCGTTCGTCGGGCCTGTTCCACACGCGCATCAGTGCGTTGCTGAACATCCACCGTCTGTTGCCTGCGCGCGTCGTGGCCGACGTCGAGGCGCTCGACGTGCCGCTCAACAGCCGCGAGGGGTTCCTGCGTCAGGTGTGGGGTTGGCGCGAGTTCATGCGCCACGTCCACCGCGAAACCGACGGGCTGCGCCGCGGCTTCGACGCGACGCCGCGCGGGCCGCAACGCTCGGCCAATCTGCTCAACGCGAACACGCCGCTACCGGACGCCTACTGGGGCGGCGCGCCATCGGGCCTGGCGTGTCTCGACGAGGTCGTCGATGACGTCTGGCGTGAGGCCTACTCGCACCACATCACGCGCCTGATGGTCTTGAGCAACCTCGGCACGCTGCTCGACGTCGACCCCGGCGAACTCACCGATTGGTTCTGGGTCGCCTACGTCGACGCCTACGACTGGGTGGTCGAGCCGAACGTGATCGGCATGGGCACTTTCGCCGCCGGCGACCTGCTGTCCACGAAACCCTACGTGTCGGGCGCGGCCTACATCCACAAGATGGGGAACTACTGCGGCGACTGCGCGTTCCACCCGAAGAAGACCTGCCCGATCACGCGAATGTACTGGGCCTTCCTCGCGAGGCACGAGGACGTGCTCGGCGACAATCACCGCATGAATCTCGTCTACGGCAGCTTGCGCAAGCGCTCGAAGACCGACCGCGACGAGGACGCGCGCACCTTTCGCCACGTGCGCGACGTGCTCGGGCGTGGCGAGCGACTGACGCCCGACGGCGAGTTCGACTTCGGCTGAGCGCGGGCGCTTGCTCACAGCGCTTCGCGAACGTGCGGCACGTGTCGACCGCGGGCGCGGCCCTCGAGTCCGACGACGCGCCGCGCTTCGAATCAGGCTGACGGCAGCGGCGCGAGGTCGGGTTCGACGAAGGTCGTCTTGGCGGCGACGTCGGCGCGGCGCGCGGGCGAGTAGTAGAGGCGCAAGATTTGCGCAGTCATCACCTCGGGGTGCCGGTCGCAAAAGTCGTCGGACGTGGGTGCCGGCGGCGAGGTGTCGTGCACCTGCATGACGGCATGGATGATGCGCGCGAAGGCGACCGTCGTCGTCTCGTTGTAGCCGCTCGTCGGCGTGTCGGGCACGCCGAGCGCGGCGAGCGTCTTCTTGAAGCCCGTGCGCAGAGCGTCGACGGCGTCGTCGTAACCGAGCCGCCGCAGGTAGAGGAAGGCGATGCGCACGTGGACGCGGTGGTCGATGTGGCTCTTCGGCAAGTCGCAGCTCTCGAAGGCAGCGAGCAGGTCGTCGTCGTTCATCGCGCACGTCTCCCAAGGCGACGACGCATGGTCGCCATGGCGGGCGTGCCGTCAAGGGTGCGCGTGGTGGTGCTGCGTTCACATCATGGGATGGTCACGCGCACGGCGTTGGTCGCGCTGAATGTCGACAGCGTGGGGCCGGGCACGAACCACGCCTGGACCCAGAACTGCAGGCCCGGCGGACACCCCGGCGGCATGATGCTCTGGATCACGAGTTCGCCTTGAGGCGCGATCGGTGGAAGCGGCCCGACGACGACGTCGGGCGCCGGGACGAGCGTGCCGCCCTTGAAAGGGACGTTCGCGGCCGCATGACCGATGACACCGAAGGCGACCGCTTGGGGCGCGGAGTTGCGCGCGAACGTGAACGACACGGGGTCACCGATGAGCACGGTGCCGTCGGCAAGCATGATCGGCTTGTCGGGGATGCCGTCGATCTCGTCGGACGCGAGGCCCTGGCCGAGGTCGAGCCACGGAGCGCTGTCGGCGTACGTGTGGTTGATCGTCGTGGTGTAGGACGTGGCGCCGAGTGGCGCCGTGTGCAGGGCTCCGACGTCGGGTCGACCGTCACCGTCGAAATCCTGCGCGTCGAGGTCGGCCAGCGCGTCGAAACCCGTCATCGTGAACGACTCGGAGAACGATCCGTCGGCGGCGCCGCGCAGGATCGCGAGGTGCGTCCCGACGACGTTGCCGAGGAGCACGACGGCCTGCCCGAAGCCCACGTCGACGATGCCGTCGGCGTCGAAGTCCGCGAGGAGCAACTCGCCGGTGATGCGTTCGGTTGACCATTGGTCGAACGGTTGGAACGTGCCATCGCCGTTGTTGATGAATGTCGCGAAGCCGAACGCGCCGACGATGAGCAGGTCGTCGAGGGAGTCGCCGTCGAGGTCGGCGAGGCGGAGGTCGGTGATCTCCGAGCCGATGCCGATGTTGTCGGACACGAGGAACGCGAAGCCGCCGGTGCCGAGGTAGGCGCGCACGAGCGTCGACGTCGGCGACTCGAGCCACGCCACGAGGTCGAGCGTGCCCGAGCCGTCGAGGTCACCGACGCTGACGCCGCGCGGGATGAGTCCGCTTTCGCTCTGCTGGACGTAGATCGGCGGGATGACGATGCCGCCACCGCCGTCGCCGATGCCGAGTTGAATCGACCCTGGGCTGCCGTTGAGGAGCAGGTAGTCGGGCCAACCATCGCCCGTCAGGTCGGCGACTTCGACTTTGCGCACGCCGCCCACCGTCGGGAGCGTGGCCGCGAAGCCGTCGAAGAACGTGCCGTCACCCTTGCCGCGATACGTGAAGACCGTGTCGCTCTCGGCGCGCACCATGTCGAGCACACCGTCGCCTGTCACGTCGACGAGGCCGACGTCGTCGGCCGAGCCGATCATCAACGAGACGCCGGCGGCGAACGTGCCGTCGCCCTGGTTGGCGAACAGCATCGACGCCTCGCCGGACGTCACGACGTCGATGTCGCCGTCACCGTCGACATCGCCGGTTGCTGCGCGTACACCACTCGGCGACTCGGCGATCTCCGTGTCGGTGCGGGGTTCGAAGACGATCTGTCCGTGTGCCACGCCGGCCGCGATAGCGATCGCCAGCACTGCGAGTCGCATTCCCATCGACTCTTCTCCTTGCAGGTGTGTGCGCGTGACGCCTGCCCCGACGTCATCTCGAACATCGTAGAGGCGATTCGTCCGGCGTGGGGTGTCCCGGGGATTGCAATCGTGGCGGCGCTCGCGACGATGGCGCGCTTACCCACGAGGAGTGACGACGATGGCGCAGACGTTCGAGTTGACGGCCGGTGAAGCTGTCGCGACGGTGGATCTCGACGGCGGAAAGCTCGCCTCGATGCGTGTCGGTGATCTCGAGCTGCTCGTGACGGATGGCACGAAGTCGTCGCGCTGGGGGTCGTTCCCGATGGTGCCGTGGTGCGGGCGGCTGGCGCACGGGAAGCTCGCGTGGGAGGGCACGGTCCATCAGCTGCCCGTCACCTCGCCGCCGCACGCCAACCACGGGCGCGGCTACCTCCAGCCCTGGACACGCGTCGACGACACGACGATCCGCACTGATCTCGGTGAGCCTTGGCCCTTCGGCGGTCACGTCATCCAACGCTTCGAGATCGTCGAGCGTGCGCTCACGATCACGCTCGAGGTCCACGCCGACAGTCGGGCCTTCCCCGCGATGGTGGGCTGGCATCCGTGGTTTCGGCGGCGGCTCGCGCGTGGCGAGAGTGCCGAGCTCGACTTCGAAGCCTCGTCCACCTACGTCACCAACGACGAGATGATTCCGACGGGCCTGCTCGTCCCACCGCCCGCCGGTCCTTGGGACCATTGCTTCACCGGCTTCTTTGAAACTCCCACGATTCGCTGGCCCGGCGCACTCACGCTCGATCTCACATCAACACTCGATCACTGGGTCATCTTCAACCGCCCGGACGACTCGCTGTGCGTCGAACCCCAGTCTGGCCCGCCGAATGAGCCCAACATGCCCGATGCTCGATGTGCCAAACCCGGCGAGCCCGTGCGCGGATCGATGACCTGGTATTGGACGCACGATTGACAGGCGTCACACCACACGGATCTGAGACCTGACTTCACGTCGGGTAGCTTGCTACAAACGCGGTCGGATAAGTGGAGAGCAGGATCAAGGGACAGCCGAGGGCGCTGTATGTCAGCGACCGGCATTCACATTCGTACGCATTTACAGGAACGTCAGTATGGGAATGATCCAGGAGTTCAAAGACTTCGCCGTCAAAGGCAACGCCATGGACATGGCGGTCGGCATCATCATCGGCGCCGCGTTCGGGAAGATCGTGTCGTCGCTGGTGAACGACGTGATCATGCCGCCGATCGGACTCATCAGCGGCGGCGTCGACTTCTCCGAGAAGTTCATCGCGCTCGACGGCGTCGACTACGCCACGCTCGAAGCCGCGCAGGAGGCCGCAGCGCCCACGCTCAAGTATGGCGCGTTCCTGCAGCACACGCTCGACTTCCTCATCGTCGCCTTCGCCGTGTTCATGCTCGTGAAGGGCATCAACTCGCTGAAGAAGAAGGAAGAGGAGAAGCCGGCCGCGCCCAAGGGCCCGACCGAGGTCGAGCTGCTCGCCGAGATCCGCGACGAGCTGAAGAAGGCGACGCCCTGACCACGGGCTTTGGTCAGCAACGGACTGACCTCACTGGCTGACCCGACCGCCGTCGGCTCCCGCAACGGAGCCGGCGGCGGTTGTCGTTCAGGTCGCCCGCGCGAACTTCCCGCCGCTCGACGAGGTTCTGAAGTGACGCGCGTCAGCCGCTGATCACGGCGTCGTGCCCTGGAGTCCGTTCGAGGACGAGAGGCCGAACGTGGCTCCGGGGTCGCTGATCCAGTGCTGGACGTAGAAGTCGAAGTCGGACGGGACGCCTGCGGGGAACACGAACGGAAGCGTGATGTTGCCGGTGCCGCTCGAGACGAGCGGACCGATGAAGATGTCGGGCGTGGGGACGAGCGTGCCGCCCTTGAAGGGCGCCGAGAGGTCTGCGAAGCCGACGACGAGCGTGGACGTGGTGCTCGGGAGCGCATCGATGAGGTCGAGCGTGCCCGACGTGTTCGCAGCGAGTGAGCCCGTGCCCGAGACGACGGGTACGACGTTGCCCGTTCCGGCCTTCGCGAGGCCGAGGTCGGTCCAGGTCGGGTTGCGGTAGGCGTAGACACCCTGGCGGTCGGCGACGACGAGCGTGCCGCGCGTGCCGAGCGCCGGCCCGCCGGAGTTCTGACGATCGAGCAAGAGCGTGAAGAGTGTTGTCGAGAGGTCGGAGGAGAAACCCCACAGACGCCCGTCGCTCGCCGGTGAACTCGCCCAGCCGTTCGAGATGTAGACATTGCCCGTCGCGTCGACGGCCGTCTTCGGCGAACCAAGCGGCGCGAGCACGCCGGCCGTGTCGATCACACCGCCGTCGGCGGGGTCGAGTCGCACGAACTCGTCGTTGGGCAGGAACGTGTAGATCGAACCGTCGACGCCGAGGCCATGCTCGTGTTGCGTCGTCCAGCGGACCTCACGGTTCCACTTCTCGACGAGCGCGCTCCCCGTGTCCTCGAAGGCGTAGAGGAAGTCGGTGAGCGGGTTGTTCTGCGTGCGCGACATGTAGACGGTGCCGCCGTCGGGCGACAGGAACGGCGTGTTCTGGTCCGTGAAGCCGATCATCAACGAGCTGCTGTAGAGCACCGCGCCCGTTGCGATGTCGAGCTTCGTGATCACGTTCCCGCCCGGCCCAGGCTCGTCGATGAAGACGGCTGTGTCGGTTGCCGCTGCGCCGCACGCGCCACTCACCGGGCACGAGCGCGGCGTCTGCCAGACGACTTGCCCGTTCGTCGCATCGAGCCGCGCGATGACGAGCCGGTCGGCGATGATGACGTCACCGTCGGACGCGAAGACGAGCCCGTCGTGGGCCCAGGCCTCCGTGGCCAGCGTCGACGTCCAGAGCAGCGCGCCGTTCGATGCGTCGAAGGCCTTCAACGGCTGAGGTTGGAGGTTGCTGCTGCGCGAGGCGTAGACGCGTCCGCCGTTCACGCCGCCGCACCACGCGATCCACTCCGTGCTTGTGTTGCCGCCGAACGAAAGCGTCGTGCGCCACAGCTCCGAGCCGTCGTCGATGTCGTAGGCGATGAGTGCATCGTTCGCCGCGCCGCCACTCTGCGGGAAGCCCGCCTCGCGGATCGTGAAGACGCGTTCGCCCTCGATGAAGGGCATCCACGAGATGAGCGAGAAGTCGTCGTCGTTCTCCCAGGCGAGCGTGGCGGCCGTGGGGCCGATCAGTGCGCTGCGGCCATTGCGCGCCGGGCCGCCTCCGTAGTTTCCCCAATCTTGAGATGAGGCAGTCGGGGCGCTGCCGAGGAGGGCAGACGCGAGAAGGGCGACGAGGGCACGGGCGAGCATGTCGATCTCCGAGGTGTTTGGGCGCCCGAGTGTAGCGTCGGTCCGCGGAGTCGTGGGCAGCTCGCTGCGTCAGGGATGGACGATGTTCGCGAGAGTGGTGAGGGCTTTCGCGAGGGCAGGGTCGTCGGGGCCGCTGTTCCGAGTGACAGGAACGGTCGGTGCGACGCCCACTCCCTCGAGACGCACGCCGTCGATCCTTGCGTCGAGGACGGCGAGAAACAGCAGCGCGTCGTCAGCGAGGACGAAGGGCGATCCACCGACGACGGCGCCGGCGGTTCGCTCGCCGACGACGGGCCCGAGGCCTTGTGTGACGAACGCGTGGGCGAGCAGCTCCTTGCCGCTACGCGTGCGTTCGTCGGTGAGCAGAGCAACCGGCCGCGTCCAGATGGGGTCCCGCAGCGGCGTGAGCATCACGAGCGGGGAGCCGTTGCGCTGGATGAAGTCGACGTCGGGCAGCCGTCCGCCGAACAGCACCGTCGCTTCGATGGGCGCCCCGCCCCAGCCATCGCGGAGGTCGACGATGAGCGCGTCGGCCTGCGCGAGCTCACCCGACCTGAGGAGCTCGACGAGGAGGTCGACGTAGGCCGTGCCCGTGAACGACCAGAAGTGCACGTAGCCGATGCGCGCGTTGTCGACGTCGATCACCCGCGCACTCGCGCGCGTCGCGGCGAGCCAGGTGTCTGCGTGCGTACGCGGCGCGATGGGCCAGGAGGTTTCCATGGCTTGGCCAGCGCGCTCGAACGTCAGCGTCACCGTTCGTCCTGCGTCCCCGCGGAACGAGGCCACGGGCTCGAGACGCTGCCCGTCGACCGCGACGATCAGGTCGCCGCGCTGCATGCCGGCGTGCGCCGCGGGCGAGCCGTCGAGCACGTTGCGCACGCGCCAGCCGTCGCCCTCGGCCTGACCGAGCATGCCCTGGGTGGTCGTCGTCGCGACGGCGCGCCCCTCGTCGAGGCCGAAGATGCCGGTGATGTCGTGGTATTCGGGGTCGAGCGGCGTCCAGTACGATGTGTGCGAGACGTCCAGCGCCGCGAGGGCTGCGCGGATCTGCGCCGTGGCCTCGGCGTGCGTCTGCGGCGGCGGACCGTCGAAGCGCAGCGTCATCTGCGGGTTCAGGGCGTACGTGTCGACCAACTCGGCCACCTCGGCGAGGCGGTCGGCCGGGCTCGGCGTCGTGGCACATGCCGTGAGCATCGTGAAGACGACGGACACGGCGAAGAGTCGATGAGCGCGAGAGGCAGTCACGAGGTTCTTTCTGCAGTTCGGTTCGGTTGCGGCCCGATTCTTTCACGCGCGACGACTCGAAGTCGAGGTGCTCAGGACAGGCGCGGGCCTTCGTTTCACGCCGCCCGTCGCGCACCTCCGTGTCTCGCTGTGGGGCGCGTCTGCGTGCACGTCGAGCCCGGCACCCGATATGCTCCGTGGGACAGCTCGTCACTTCGATCGCGCCGCACCGCATCCATGACATCGCCCGACCCACAGCCGCCCGGCCCCGAGCCCGAACCGCCACTGCCTCACCAGTGCTGCGAGACGGCCTGCGATCCATGCATCTGGACCTACCACCAGCGCGCGCTCGCGAAGTGGCAGGAACGCGCCGCTGCCTGGGACGACCACTGCCGCGTCCAGCCCGAGGACAACTCGTGATCCGCTTCTTCGTACTCGCTTCGTCGCTCTTCCTCGCCGGCTGTGCCTCGTCGGCGCAGTTCACGTCGGCGCGCTGGATCCCGCTCGAGACCGGCAGCGACGCGAGCTTGCGCGGCGTTTGCGCGGTCGGCCGCGGCGTCGTCTGGGCGAGTGGCTCGAACGGCACCGTGTTGCGCAGCACGGACGGCGGGCTGAGCTGGGACACGTTCGAGGTTCCAGCAGCGCCGGGAGACGGGCCGAACGACCTGCGTGACATCGAGGCGCTCGACGACCAGCGCGCATGGGTGATCTCGATCACGGAGCCGGCTCGCATCCTGCGCACCGAAGACGGCGGAGCGACGTGGACGGTGGTGCACACGGGGCACGCCGCGTCCTTCTACGACTCGATCGCGCTCTTCGACGATGGCGACGCGGTCGTCTACGGTGATCCCGTCGACGGCGTCTTCGATGTCGTACGCAGCGAAGATGGCGTGGCCTGGAACCCGGTGCCGTCCGACGCTCTGCCGATGCCGGCCGAGGGCGAGGCGGGCTTTGCGGCGAGTGGAACCTGCGTCGTCACGTACGGCGATCGCCACGCGTGGATCGGCACCGGCGGGACGAGCGCGCGCGTGCTGCGCAGTCGCGACTCGGGGCGAACGTGGAGCGCCGCGGAGACGCCCATGCGCCAGGGCGCGGAGACGACGGGCATCTACTCCGTCGCGTTCCGGTCGGCGGACGACGGTGTCATCGTGGGCGGTCAGTACGACGAGCCCGAACTCGCGGGAGCCAACGCCGCCTGGAGCGACGATGGGGGGGCGAGCTGGCAGGCCGCGCGCCGCCCACCGTCGGGCTACCGGTCGGGCGTCGTGTGGTTGCCCGCGTGCGGACCGCGCGCGCTCGCCGTCGGGCGGGCCGGCTGCAGTCTCACGCAAGACGGCGGACGCACGTGGTTCGACGTGCCGGGTGACGAGGGTTTCTACGCGGTCTCGGCAGCACGTAACGGCGATGTGTTCGCCGTGGGCGCCGACGGACGCGCCGCGCGCTTCGTCTACCGCTGACATGACGCTCTTGCTCCGCGACCTGCGCGTGTCGCTCGACGACGAGGGCACACCTCCCGCGGAACTCGCCGCGCGGCGCCTCGGCGTCGACGTCGAGCACGCACGCGTCGTGAAGCGTTCGCTCGACGCACGCCGCGGACGTGAACCGCTCTACATCTACACGCTCGCCGTCGAGTTGCCGCCCGGCCTCGAGGAACGCGTGCTCACCGGCAAACGACGCAAGCAGCTCGCGCGACTCGAAGAGCGCCGCGCACGTCGCGAAGACGACGAGGATCTCCCCGCGCCGACGCCGCTCGACGGACGGCCCGTCATCATCGGCTCGGGCCCGGCGGGCCTCTTCGCGGCCTGGCAGCTCGTCCGCGCCGGGCACAAGCCACTCGTCCTCGAGCGCGGCCCCGACGCCACGCGCCGCGCGCGCGAGTGGGCGGCATTCCTGCGCGGCGCACCCTTCGAGGCCGAGTCGAACCTGCTCTTCGGCGAAGGCGGCGCGGGGACGTTCAGCGACGGCAAGCTCACGACGCGCATCAAGGACCCACGCGTCACGACGGTGCTCGAGGTGCTCGTCGAGCACGGCGCGCCGGCGAGTTGTCTCTGGGATGCCAAGCCGCATGTCGGCAGCAACGCGTTGCCCGGCATCGTGCGGCGCATGCGACGTGCCCTCGTCGAACACGGCGCAGAGGTGCGCTTCGATGCACGCGTCGACGACCTCGTCGTCCGTGACGGGCGCGTCGTCGGTGTGCGCTGTGGCGATGAGGTCCTCGATGCCGGCGTCGTCGTGCTCGCCGTCGGGCACTCGGCGCGCGACACACTAGCGATGCTGTTCGAGCACGCCGTCGCGATCGATGCCAAGCCCTTCCAGATCGGTCTGCGCATCGAGCATCCTCAGGAACTCATCGACCGCCTCCAGTACGGCGCGGCGTGTGGGCACCCGAACCTGCCGGTGTCCGAGTACAGCCTCGTCTCACGCGATCGCAACGGTGCTCGGCCCGATGTCTTCTCGTTTTGCATGTGTCCCGGCGGTGAGATCCTCCCGTCGACCGAGCGTCGCGGCGTGCTCTGTGTCAACGGCGCCTCACCGAAGGCGCGCGACGGACGCTTCGCGAACAGCGGTCTCGTCGTCACCGTCGAACCCGACGAGTTCGGCAACACGCCGCAGGGCGGGATCGCGCTGCAGGAGCAGCTCGAACGGCGCGCTTTCGAGCTCGGCGGCGGCGACTTCGGTGCGCCCGGCGCGCGCGCCGCCGACTTCCTTGCCGGACGCGTCGGCGAGTCGGTCGGCCCGACGTCCTACCCGTTCGCCGTGCGCCCCGCGCCGCTCGCCGACGTCGTTCCGCCCGGCGCCTATCCCGCCCTCGTCGCCGCGCTACACGATCTCGACCGACGCTTGCCCGGTTTCGCGGGACCCGACGCGATGCTTGTCGGCCCGGAGAGTCGCAGCAGTGCCCCGCTGCGAATCCAGCGCGACACGCGAACCTACGAGTCGCCGTCGCACGCCGGTCTGTATCCCGCCGGCGAGGGCGCGGGGTGGGCCGGAGGCATCATGTCGGCAGCCGTCGACGGACTGCGCGTCGGTGAGTCGATCGCGAAACGTCACAGCGTCTCGACAGGATCTTGAGATCTCTCGCGCATGCTTCGTTCCACACTCTTCAGGAGACTCGTGTGATGACGACAGGACGTGCGATGTTGATGGGATTCGTGCTTTTCGTGCTGACGGCGGCGGCCGGTGCGCAGGGTGCCGTGTTCGCCGAACAGATGATCGACAAGCTCAACGCCGGTGACGTCGAGGCCTATGGCGCGTGGCGGCGCGGGGCGTTGGCGAAGCTCGAGCCGGGCGACGCGTGGCGAGCGAGCTTCGAGTCACTGCGGGAGACACTCGGCGCCGTCGAAGTCGTGGATGTCGTCGAGGACGGCGACGAGGCGACGTTGGTGCTGGCAACGGCGAGCGGCGACGAGGTCGCGATGATCTTCACGTTCGAACCATCGGGTGAGCGCCGCATCGTTGGCATCATCATGGCGCGCGAGGACGGTGGGCCCGACATCGGGGGGTTCCTCGACGAAGTGGGTCGTCCTCCTGTGAATGGGTCGATGTCGCGCGCGCAGCTCGGTTCCGCGCTCGACGAATGGCTCACCGGGCTGACGGCGGCCGATGCCTTCGCCGGCGTCGTGCGCATCGAGCGCCATGGCGAACTCATGTACGAGGGCGCTTTCGGGTTCGCGGATCGCGGCTTCGAAGTTCCGCACACCGCAGGGACGTCGATCCGCATCGGTTCGATCACGAAGACGATGATGCAGGTGATCGTCGCGAAGCTCTTCGAGGAGGGCGTGCTCGACCCCGACGCGACCGTCGCTGACGTCATCTCGAATAGCGGCGTGGATCGTGCCGACGAGATGACGCTACGGCATCTGCTCGAGCACCGCAGCGGACTCGCCGACTTCGACTTCGGCGCGTTTCTCGAACACCCGAATCGCCTCGTTCGACGTCCGCGTGACTACCTCCCGTTCATCGTCGACCGGCCCCTCGCGTTCGACCCCGGCACGGACGAACGCTACTCGAACGCCGGCTACATCCTGCTCGGCGTGATCGTCGAGGAGGCGACGGGTGAGCGCTACGAGGATGTCATGCAGCGGCTCGTCTTCGATCCTGCGGGCATGACGTCCTCGGGTTTCTACCCGCTTGACCGCGTGCACCCGGGCGTGGCCACGGGCTACTGGCGTTGTGAAGGTCGCGCTGGGCCTTGGTGTACGAACAACATCTACATCGAGGTGGAGGGTTCGCCGTCGGGCGGTTCGTACTCGAGCGCCGCCGACCTGTCGCGTTTCTCGGAGGCCTTGCGTTCCGGCGCTCTGCTCGACGATGCGCGCTGGACGCACTGGGTCTTCACGAACGAGTGGCCCAGTGAGAGGCAACCGAACCCGACGCTTTGGCGTGCGGGTTGGGCCGGTGGAGGTGAGGGCGTGAGCGCCGTGATCGTCGACCGGTCGGGCTGGCTCATCATCGCACTCGCGAATCTCGAGGAGCCTTCGGGTGAGGCCGTCGGCTTGGCGCTGCTCGAAGCGCTGCGCGGCGGATGAGCGACGCGCGCCCACGGGTGCTCGTCGTCGAGGACGACGCGACGACGGCCGACACGCTGCGTCGATACCTCGAGCGCGAGGGGTACACGGCTTCGTGGGCTGCCAGTGGTGTCGAGGCGCTCGAGGTCGCCGAGCGCGAGCAGCCGGACGTCGTGCTGCTCGACGTGATGCTGCCCGAACTCGACGGCATCGCCGTGTGCCGGCGGCTGCGCGCGACGCGCGACGTGGCCGTGCTCATGGTGAGCGCGCGCGTCACGGAGGCCGACTTCATCCGCGGGCTCGATGCCGGCGCCGACGACTATATCGCCAAGCCGTTCCGCCCGCGCGAGGTCATGGCGCGCGTGCGTGCGGCTCTGCGACGCGGAAAGCCCGTCAGCGCAGATGCGCGCGGTCAGCTCACGGCGGGCGATCTCGTCGTCACGCTCGATGACCGACGGGTCGTGCACGCGAACTGCGAAGTCTCCCTGACGCCGACGGAGTACGCCCTGCTCATCGCACTCATGCGTCACCCGCAGCGCGTCTTCACGCGCGAACAGCTCATCGCCGAGGCGCTCGGCCACGACTACTCGGGCTATGACCGGACGATCGACACGCACGTCCTCAACCTGCGGCGCAAGGTCGATCCCGGGCGCACGCGAATCACGACCGTGTTCGGTGTCGGCTACCGTTTCGACGGAGGTGACGCGTGACGATCCGCAACAAGCTCGTGCTCTCGGTGACGATCGTCATCGTGGCCATGGTGGCATCGGTGGCGCTGGCATCGCACCGTGCGGCCGACGTGTCCGTGGAGCGGACCTCGGCGTTGATCGTCGGCGAAGAGCGTCAGGTTGCGGACGCGGCGGCGCGCGTCGTGGCGGCGTCGGCCGGTGGTGTCGACCTCGTCGACGTCCGTCCGGCGCTGAACGGCCTTGGGCGTTGGTTGCTCGTCAGCAGCGAACCTGCTGTCGTCGCGGCATCCGAAGCCGAGCTCGTCGACGCGCGGGTCGTCGAAGACGCCTCGGGTGGGTTGCTCGTCTCGTTCGTCCACCATCACGAAGGCCGCGAGGAGAGCGAAGAGCTGCTGCTGCGCCCGAGCGACCTCACGCTCGATGTGCACGGTCACGGGACCTCAGCGCTCTACCTGCTGCCCGGCGCGCCCGTGATTCCCGAGGGCGTCGTGCGCGAACTCGTCGCATCGACGAACACGTGGACGCTCGTCACGCTGCTCACCGTCGGGCTCGTCGGCTTGGCGTCGATCGTCGTCTGGATGCGCCGGTTGGTAGCTCCGGTCGACGCGCTCACGCTGGCCGTCGCGGCCTTCGAGCGGGGCGATGACGATGTCCAGGCCGACGAGAACACGGGGGCGCCGGAGATCGACGCGCTCGGCCGTGCTTTCAACGACATGGTGACGACGCGCGCCGCAACCGACACGCTGCGCCGCGCGCTCGTTTCCGATGTCGCGCACGAGTTGCGTTCGCCGCTCACGAACCTGCGCTGCCAGGTCGACGCAGTGCAAGACGGCGTCCGACCAGCCGAGGAAGCTCTCGCGATCCTCGACACGCAACTCGCCGACCTCGAGCGTCTCGTCGGCGACCTCGACGCCCTCGCGCGCGCAGACGCCGGTGCGCTCGACCTCGAGCTCGAAGTCGTCGATGTGTCTGACGCCGTGCACGGATTCTTGGCCGCCGAGCCGACCACGGCCGATGTCACCGTCGACATCTCGGACGGAGCGGTCGTGGTCGCCGATGCGCTCCGCTTCCGGCAGGTGATCGGCAACGTGGTTCGCAACGCCGACGTCTACGCAGCCTCGGCGATCGAAGTCCACGTGTCGACGGACGACGACGTCACGTTGATCACCGTCGCGGACGACGGGCCCGGCGTCCCTCGCGAACATCGCCAGCGCGTCTTCGAGCGCTTCCATCGCGTCGACTCGTCGCGCACGCGCTCGACCGGCGGAAGCGGTCTCGGCCTCGCGATCGTGCGGCGTCTCGTCCTGGCCCACGGCGGTTCTGTTCGTCTCGGCGAAGCGTCGAACGGAGGGGCGCTCGTCGAGATCCGCTGGCCGCGCCCGTGACGCTCAGAGTTGTTGTTCGACCACGCGCAGGATCTGCTCGACGAGGCGGTGTGTCCAAGGGCGCGCCTCCCATGCTTCGAGCGTCGTGCCTTCACAGCCCTCGCTGTCGCGCTCGTACTGCTGGTCGAGTCGTTTCGTCACTCGGGTGTCGTCGATGACGACTGTCAGCTCGTCGTCCTTCTGAAGCGAACGCTGGTTCATGTTCGCCGAGCCGATCGCCGCGGTTTCTCCATCGATGGTGATGATCTTCGCGTGGACCATGCGCGTGCGGTGACGTCGGATCTCGACGCCCGCGCGGAGGAGTTCGCCGAAACGGCGGCGTCCGGCGATGTACGGCAGCCGTTCGTCGACGTGGTCGCGCGGGATCATGATGACGACATGCACGCCGCGCTGCGCCGCGCGCGCGAGGAGGTCGACCGTCTCGTCGTCAGGGACGAAGTACGGCGTGGTGACGTATACGGAGTGTTGCGCAGAAGCGATGAGCGCGTGCTGCAGAGTGGCGGCGGGGTTGAGGCCGATCGAGGCGTGGGAGACGAGCACGAGCAGCGCGACGTCCTCGAAGTGCCCCGAGTGTGTGTCGGGTTCGCCGGCGTCTGCCCCGAGCTCACCGGGAGCGTCGCCGAGCTGACCGGAGACCGACGTGAGTCGCCGTACGAAGGCCTGATCGTCGAGGCGGCAGCCTGCGTCGACGAGGTTGCCCAGCGCCCCGGCGACGAGACCGCGGACAGCGAGGCCTTCGACGGAGACTTGCGTGTCACGCCATTCACTGGGATCGCGTGCGTCACCTTCCCAAGGCTCGGCGATCCCCACGCCGCCGGTGAAGCCGATCGTGCCGTCGCACACGAGGATCTTGCGGTGCGTCCGATGGTCGGCGCGCCAGATCGCCCACCGGGCTTTTGGTCGGAACCAGTGCACGTGCGCACCGGCCGCCTCCATCTTCTCGACGTACTTCGCCGGCATGCGCATGGCCCCGACGGCATCGAGAACGACGTCGACGTCGACTCCGGCGCGTGCCCGCTCCGCCAGCGCCTCGGCAAACCGCTCGGCCATGTCGCCCGTCCAGTAGACGAACGTCACGAAGTAGATCCACGATTTCGCGGAGGCGATCGCATCGAGCATCGCCGGGAAGATCTCGTGCCCGTTCTGGAGGATCGCGACTCGGTTGCCGTTCGTGAACGACGCACCCAGGCTCGCTTCGAGAAGGATGCGTCGTTCCGTAGTCATGATTCCGAGATGATGCCACTCGACGAGGCGGATGTGTGGGGGAGATCAGTCAGAAAGAGAGACCAATCCGCCTCGCCGAGTGGAATGAGCGTTACGTCAGACCGCCTTCTTACCTCGCACCATCGCGACGATCGCGAGAATGAGGAAGACGAAGAACAGGACCTTGGCGATCCCTGCTGCGCTGCTCGCGATGCCACCGAAGCCGAGAATGGCGGCGATGATCGCGACAATAAAGAACGTAAGTGCCCAGGAGAGCATGGGATTTCTCCTCCGGTGTGGGGAAGGTGAGTGCGTGAACACTCACGAGGTGCGACGGATCACTTTCCGTCAGTAGCGTCTTCGATGGCATCGCCGGCGTCTTCGAGTGCGTCCTTGGCGGCGTCGGTGGCATCGTCGACGGCTTCACCCGCGTTCTCGGCGGCTTCATCGAGCTTCTTTCCGGCCTTCTCAGCAGCGCCTTCCTCGGCGCAGGAGATGGCGGTGAAAGCAAGTGCGGTAAGGAGGACTGCAAGGAGTCGGGTCTTCATGGGGGTCCCTTTATGAAAAGTGTGATCTGTGATCAGGAGGCAGGATTAAATGCGACGACAGCGTCGTCGGCATGTATTTGAAACGTGAGCGACTCTTCGAGCCGGAACTTCACGTCGACATCGTCGTGTCCGGCGTAGCTGAGCGCCACGTCGGAGCCGATGGAAAGCGTTCCGACGTGGCCGCCCAGACCGAGGACGAGTGCTCCGTCCATGGATGAGGCTCGCTCGATGCGGCCTTCCTCGCCCACGAGTCGCGTGAGATGGCGGAGGATCGGATGGCCGGTGTCGTCGAACGTCGAGATGAGATCGTCGTGGAGGGTCTGTCCGAGGACGACGACGTAGGGGCCCGGGATCTCCTCGCGCTGTAGCAGATTGAGCGCCTTGGCGATGGCGCGTGGCGTGACGCTGACGTCGGCGGGAAGGTGACGCTGCTCATGAGCTGCGCTGCGTTGAAGGCCGTCGATGCCGGCCTCATCGATGCCGCAGAACACGGCGCCGTCTTCGATGGCCGCCAAGCGACGCGCTGCGTCTCGCGCGTTGTCGACGTCGGCGTCGGCGACACCGCGGTCGAGGTCGTCGAGCGTCGTGCGCGCGATCGAGAAGGGAACGCTGACTTCGAGCAGCGGCTGCGTGTGACGGATGCGGCCGGTGCCACCGTTGCCGAGATCGAGAGTCGGTCCACGACGTCCCGTCGAGAGCGCTGCCGTATCACGGCCCAACGGCCCGATCACGTCGACGAGGCGGCGCGCAGAGAGACCCAGGCCGAGCACTTCGTGGATCTCGTCGCGCAGCGCGTCGAGCGCTGTCGTCGTGATCGGTGCGAGTTCGAGCATCTGATGATTCATCACGATCGCTCCTTGTCGACGCCGAGCAATCCGCCCTTGCTGATCGTTCCGTCGAGATCGCCGTCGCCACCACCCTCGTGATCGACGATCGATCCCTCTTTGAACAGGAACGTGCGCAGGTGACCGTCGAAAGCCGGGTCGTTGCGGCGTAGCCATTCGATCATCATCGCGGCGTGCTCCTTCTCCTCGTCACGGTTGTGAGTGAGGACGGCCTTGAGCGAGTCGTCGTGAGTCGCCTGGATACGCTGGTCGTACCAGTCGACGGCTTCGAGCTCTTCCATCAGCGACGTGATGGCGCGGTGGCGGTCGAGCGTCGCAGCGTCGAGCTCGGCACGCGGTTCGTGTAGTGATTCAGATGACATGCAGGTTATCCGTTCGGGTTGACATATATGAAACGCGGAGGTCGATCACTCCGGGAAGGGCGTGATCGACCTCCCGAGTGAACCGTCCGCGCGCACGGAGGAGGAGAGAACGAGCGCGAAGGCGGCTCGACGGAGCTCGCGTGGGGCGGCTCCGCCCCGTGTTGTCATATCATGGAGCATGCTTTTGACCGGGTTATTCACGGAAAAGTGCAGCGAGGAGGTAGCTGCGTCTGCAGGGCAAGGAGAACCGGCATTTTTCGAAAGGTCGGCGAAGCCCTGCTGGCGCAGACGCATCTGCAGTAACTTCTCCATGAATATGGCGGATTACCCGTCGTGTTCTTCATTGCAGGCGTCGGTGATGCAGAGATCGTCGTAGATTCCGCGCACGCTGCGAGCTCGAGCTGCAAGCGTTCGCGCGACGACCTGCTCGGTGCGGTTGCCAACAACGCCGAAGAGGGTTGCCACCCCGCGGTGGACGTCGACGTGGACCTTCTTCGAGTTGACGCGATCGTCGTCGGCGAGCGCGCGCTTCACGCGAGCCGTGATCCAACCATCGCGCAATCGGCGTTCGGACGTCCGCGGTTCAGCGGTAAGTGACGCGGGCACATGGTCGAGTTCGGCGATACGTTCCCGCGGCTCGCTCTCAGGCCCGTCGAAATCGAAGTTCGTGTGCACGGCGCGGACGCCGGAGAATGTGTAGGCGCTCTGTTGGGCGACGAGCGCGTCCTCGTACCACGACAGCGTGCCGCCGAGGAGGACGACGCCGTTGCGCACCGAGCGGACGTCAATCGTGGCGCCGGCGAGACGCGGATCGGCCTCGAGCTTGTTCGCGATGCGTGCGCTGAGGCGCTCGTCGTCGCGCTGGATGACCATGCGCTCATCGAGCGCGTCGTCGATGCGGAGGAGATTGTCGACGTCCTCGACGCTTTCGACCGAGCGCGCAGCCTCGAGAGCAAGATCGTTTGTCAGGGTCGACGTCAGCAGGCCGTGAAGGGTCACTCGCCCGTGATGCGTGTCGACATTGATCGACAGCGCATCGGCACCCAGGCGTCCGAGCAGGCGCGCCTTCACCTGAAGCGTCGTCCAGACGTCACGAAACTCCGGTGTCGAGGGGACTGCCTCGGGCGTCGGGGGCGCGGAGGCAAAGCGGGAGAGCGAGGGCACGGCCGACGTTCGTCGGAACGCGTGATCGAGCAGGGTGAGTCGCAACATGGGCAAGGCTCCGAGGTGAGGCACGGATGGATTCGTCATGAGAATGAGCAAGCCTCGTGCCAGTCGCCATTTCGCCGCGCAAGCCCGGAAAGTCGGCTTCTTTCGACCGACGAGGGACGTTTTGCACATTTGCGCATGCCCGGACGCACGTCGCAGCCGTCCGCAAGACGGCGTCCGTCGTGGAGTTTGCGCAGACTCTAGCTGCCCGTCGAAGAACTCATCCGGCACGCCGCACGCACCCGAGCGCGCCTGTGCGAGCGCGGGATCCTCGACGAATCCACTGATTCGCCTGCGTTCCCGCACGGGCACAGGCACACTCGGTCACGCACGGCGCACTCGGAGCAGTTCGTCAACAAGCTGCTAACAGCCCGTCGAAGAACTCATCCGGCACGCCGCACGCACCCGAGCACGCCTGTGCGAGCGCGGGAGCCTCGACGAATCCACCGATTCGCCTGCGTTCCCGCACGGGTACTGGCACACTCGGTCACGCACGGCGCACTCGGAGCAGTTCGTCAACAAGCTGCTAGGCTCGGGGCTCGCGTGTGGGTTACGACGCCCGGTCACTCCTTTGCGTCACGCGCCATCGCCAGTCGCGCTTCCACCGGCCGCGCGGCAACCGATGCGGGTTCAGTCGACGTCCGCGCCGTCGGCAGCCTTGTAGACGCGCAGGCGTGCGTAAAGCGTCTTGAGGCTGATGCCGAGCTGGTCGCACGCGGCTTTCTTGTCGCCGCCGGTTGCCTCGAGCGTGGCCTCGATGAGCATCCGCTCGGCCTCCTTGATCGACATGCCGGGGGCGACGACGAGTGCGCCGTCGGACGAGCTCGTGGGCGCGGCATGACTCAAGTCGACGCTGCCGAGTTCGGGAAGCTCGTCCGTGCCGATGTGCGTCTTGGCCATGACGAAAGCCCTTCGCACGGAGTTCTGCAGTTCGCGGACATTGCCGGGCCAATCGTGGCCGCGCATGGCCGCGATCGCACCCGGCGAGAACTCCTTCATCGTCTCGTTCTCTTCGTTGAGGTGATCGAGGAACGTCTGGGCGAGGAGCACGACGTCGTTGCCGCGCGCCTCGAGTGGCGGCAGTTCGATCGGGAAGACCCAGATGCGGTACATCAGGTCGGCGCGGAGGTGGCCGTCATCGACAGCCTCCTGTGGCTCCCGGTTCGTCGCCGCGATGATGCGGACATCGACGGTGATGGACTTCGACCCACCCACGCGCGTGATCTCGCCGGTCTCGAGGACGCGCAGCAGTTTCACCTGCAGCTCGACGGGCATCTCCGTGATCTCGTCGAGGAACAGCGTGCCGCCATCGGCTTGCTCGAAGAGCCCGCGGCGTCGGCTGTCGGCGCCCGTGAAGGCGCCGCGCTCATGGCCGAAGAACTCCGATTCCATAAGAGTCGCCGGAACGGCACCGCAGTTGACGGGGACGAAGGGCTTGTCGTGGCGACGGCTGAGACTATGGATCGTCTGGGCCGTCACTTCCTTGCCTGTGCCGGTAGGGCCGACGAGAGCAACCGGTTCACCCGTCGGCGCCACGCGCTCGATGGCCGTGTAGACGTCCTGCATCACGTCGCTTTCGCCGACGAGGTCCCCGAAGCGCCCGAGCTTGCGGAGCTGCCCACGAAGCGTCGAGACCTCGCGACGCAGGTGCGCCGTGCGAGCCAGCGTGCCGATGATCGCGTTGAGGCGCGGCATCTCGACCGGCTTGGTCAGGAAGTCGCGCGCGCCCATGCGCAGGGCGTCGATCGCGGCATTGACCGTCGTGCGACCCGAGATCATGACGACGTCGGTGTCCTGCGATGCGCCGAGTTCTTCGAGGAGCTCGAGCCCTGTTCCGTCCGGGAGATCGAGGTCGAGCAGTGCAAGGTCGGGTGTGTGTTCGGCGAGCGCGATCTTGGCGGCAGCCACGGAATCGGCGCCACGGCCACGGAGCCCGCGGCGTTCGCACCACGTGAGCAAAGCCTCACGGCTCGCTTTGTCGTCTTCGACGATCAGGACCTCGATCATCCGGGGGAAGTCTCACCTGTGGGGGTGGTGTCGCCGGAGATCGGCGTCTCGCTGAAGGGCGCGTGGGGCAGGCGAAGCAAGACGGTCGTGCCTTTGCCCTCCTCGGTGTCGAGTTCGAGCGAGCCGCCGAGACGTTCGATCACCATGCGTGCCGTGAAGAGACCGATGCCGCTGCCTTTGCTCTTCGTCGAGAAGTGCAGGCTGAAGATTCGGTCGCGGATGGCTTCAGCGACGCCCGGGCCGTTGTCGGCGATGCGGATCAACACGCAGTCGTCTTCGTTCTCGGCGGAGATCTCGAGGTGCCTCGCGCGCGACTTGGCGGCAGTCGCCAGCGCCTCGATCGCATTGTTGACGATGTTCACGATCGCCTGCTTGAGTTCGTCGCGGCTCGCCATCACGAGCAGCTTCGGCGGGAGCGAGACGTTCATGTCGACACCCGCCGAGGTGGCTTGCGGGCGCACGAGAGCCGCGATCTCGCGCAGCAGGCGCTGGACATCGACGCGTCGCAGGCCCGAGGCCTTCGGGAGCTTCCAGTCCGACATGACGGATGTGAGCATGCGCTGCAGACGTGCGACCTCGCCGTCGAGAATGCCGACGCGATCCACGACATCCTCGTCGACGTCTGCGCTTTCGAGGTCCTCGCGGATCAGGGCGAGGTTCAGCGCCAGTGCTTGGAGCGGCGCTTTGAGATCGTGGGCTGTCTGCTGGAAGCGCGCGGCGATTTCGCGCATGCGCGTGGCGAGGCGCAGATCGCCTTGGAGCGCGTCGAGGTGCTTGCGGTCCTTGAGGACGACGATGTGCCCACCGTCGGTGTTGTCACCGTCGGGGAGCACGCGCGCCACCAGTGTGATGCCGCCGAGTTCTTCGGGCAGCGCGACGATGTGATCGGCGCCGTCTCTCGCGAACGCCTCGAGCCGCGGGCGCAGCACCTTCGCGATCCAAATGGCCGGATCGTCGTTCCCCGCATGGCTGTCGAGCAGGGTCGACAGCTCTCCGCTGATTCCCGTGGGATGGCCTTCGTTGTCGAGGTGCATCAGCACACCTCCCACAGCGAGGCTGATCGTCTCATTGCTCCACGACGGGTTGGTCGGCATCCCGCGGGGATCCTGGCGATGGATTGACGAGGGTCGGCGCTTGTGCAAGTGGGAGTGCGCCGGGGCGTCAGTGGCATCAGACATGGACTCTTCTCGGCGAAGCCGGAGGTCTTGGCGCGGCGCATAAAATGCTGCACTTCCTGCGCCACCACGCAACGGGATCGTTCGTCATTCTCGCATAAGGCGCCAGGGGACATGGGTCTTCTTGATCTCGATGCGACACGGAGGGAGCGGATGTTCACCGCCAAGGAGCAAAGCGAGGCGTGTGCCAATGGGAGCGCTCGTCGGGGACGGCGTGAGAAGCGGTCGTCGCTGGCAGCGGACGCTCCGTGGTGCTGATGCGGGCGGGCGCGTTTGTAGAAGCGCGCCTCGCCGCAGCGCAGGATGCACACAGAAGACCGCAGAACGGCTCGATCGACGATTTGGCACGCGAGGTGCTGTCTCGGAACGTGACCCCGAACCGAGGACTTCATGCTGCTTCAGGACCCCGAGACGCAGGACACACCCGAGACGATCACGCTCGAGGACTCACAAGCGACGATCATGCGGTCGCTCCAGGATCTCTGGCACGACGCCGTCGCGCGCCTGCCGCAGGTCGCGATCGGTTTGGCCGTTCTCGGAGCCACGTGGGTGGTCACGCGTATCGCCATGTGGGCGGGACGCCGACTCCTCGATCGCACGCACCTGCGCGGCTCGTTGAAGGACCTGATCCTCCAGCTCGGCCAGGCGGCCCTCTGGGTGGGTGGGATGATGGTCGCCGCGATCGTCATCTTCCCCGGCGTGACGCCCGGCAAGCTCCTCACCGTGCTCGGCCTGGGCTCGATTGCAATCGGGTTTGCCTTCAAGGACATCTTCGAGAACTTCTTCGCGGGCATCCTGATCCTCTGGCGGTTTCCGTTCGAGCGCGGCGATCACATCGAGGTCGAGGGCGTGACGGGCAGCGTCGAGCGCGTCACGATCCGCATGACCGAGATCCGCCAGACGGACGGTCAGCTCGTCGTGCTCCCCAACGGGCACCTCTTCAAGAACGCGGTCCGCGTCGTCACGAGCCTCGATCAGCGTCGGACGACGATCGCCGTCGGCGTGGCCTACGGCGAGGACGTCGACACAGCACGGGGCGTCATCGACGAAGCTGTCCGCGCCTGCGATACAGTGACGGGCGATCGTCCGGTCGAGATCTTCGCGCAGAACTTCGGCGCCAGTTCGATCGACTTCGAGGTGACGTGGTGGACCGGCTCGACGCCGCTCGACGTCCGCAAGTCGCGCGATGAGGTCGTCGCCGCCGTGAAGCGTGCCCTCGACGACGCCGAGATCGAGATCCCGTTCCCATACCGGACCCTCACCTTCTCGCAGCCCCTCGAGATCCACCAACACACGAACGATCCTGAGACGCCAGTCTCATGACCTTCCGCGCGGCCGGCGTGCACCGACCTCCGCCGTCGCGCTCCCGTCCCGGAAGAGGTCGCTGCTGAAAGGACCATCCCATGTCGGACACCAACAAGGCCTTCGACCGCCTCCACGACGAACTCGCGAGTTGGCGCACGAAGATCGACGAGTTGCGCCTCCGCGGGCATCTCGCCAAGCGTGAGGTCGTCGAGAAGGTTGATGAACTCGAGACGGACTTCGAGCGCGCCTTCGTCAGTTCGCGCGAGAAGATGCGCGAGCTGAAGACGTCGGCCGGTGACGAGTGGACGGCCGTGCTGCTGTCGATCGAGTCCGGCTGGGCCGAGCTGAAGAAGACCTACGACGAGGCGTCGAGCCGCGAGACGAAGTCGAAGGACTGATCCGCTGGGCGCTGGCAGGCGGGCACCGAGAAGTCGATCATGGCGACATGAACCCGACGCTCGAGACGATGCGCGCTCACCGTTCTGTCCGCGCCTTCCTCCCCGATGGCATCCCTGACGACACGATCCGAAAGGCCGTGTCCGCGGCGCAGCAGGCCGCGACATCGAGTTGGATCCAGGGCTACGCGCTTCTCCAAGTCGTCGACGAAGACGAGCGCAAGGCACTCGCTGAACTCACCGGCGGTCAACGCCAGGTGCTCGAGGCGGGTGCCTTCTTCGCCATCTGTGGGGACGTCCGTCGTCACCAGCTCATCGCGGGGCGCGAGGGCAAGCCCCACTTGGCAAACCTCGAGACATTCCTGCTCGCGGTCGTCGACGCGTCGCTCTTCGCGCAGAACCTGATCCTCGCGTTCGAGGCCCAGGGTTACGGGACATGCTGCATCGGCGGTCTTCGCAATCACCTGCCTGACGTCGACACCCTGCTCGAGATCCCGGCCGGCGTCTTCCCGTTGTTCGGGCTCTGCGTCGGTGTGCCCGATCCCGCGCTGGCCACGGCAACGCGCCCGCGGCTTCCCGTCGAGGCCGTCTGGATGACAGGTCGCTATTCCGACGACGCGGCAATGCTCGCTCACATCGACGATCACGACCGCGCCGCCGCCGAGCACTACGCCGCGCGCGGGCTCGACGGTCGCAACTGGAGCGGAGGGATCTGGCGGCGGTTTGCGAAGACAGCCCGCGATGACCTGCGTGACTACTACGAGAGCAAGGGCGCGAAGCTGCGATGACTGCCGAGCAAGTGTCGAGTGAACAGGTGAGCGGCTCAACCGTGCGTCGGCTGATCTACAGCGCGTCGAGTGTCGACGAACGGATCCTCGCGAAGGACGAACTTCAGGGACTCGCACGCCCCGAGATCGACGAACGCGGCGCCATCGTCTGGCTCGATGTGATCGGCACGGGCGACGACGACGTCCTGGCGACGATCGCGGATCGCCTTGGCCTGCACTCGCTCGCCATGGAGGACGTCGTCCACGAGGGCCAGCGCCCGAAGGTGGATCTCTTCGAAGACCACGCCTTCATCGTGATGAGTCTCCCGCACTCGAGCGACGGGAAGCCGCGTCAGGTGTCCATCTTCTTGGCGCGGGGCCTCGTGGTGACGTTGCACAACGAGCGGCCGACGGTCTTCGACGGAATCGTCAAGCGCATCCAGGGCACAGGTGGGCGAATCCGTCGCGGGACGTCCGACTATCTCGCTTACGCGATCCTCGACTCGATCATCGACGACTACTTGCCAATCGTCGAAGCACTCCAGGAGCGCGTCGAAGACATCGGCGAGGACGTGCTTGCTTCGCGCGGTGACGAGTCGATCACGGAGCTCTTCGAGGTGCGCCGTGAGTTCGTGACGTTGCGACGCGACGTCGTCTGGATGCGCGACGTCTTCTCCATCCTCCGCCGGGACGACGGTGACCTCTTCGCCGAGAGCACGATGCCGTTCCTCAGCGACTGCGCCGACCACGTCGCCATGAACCTCGAGGCGATCGAATCGGGGCGCGACCTCATCGACACGCTGATCGAGGTGCATGCCACGCTCGTCGGCCAGGGCATGAACGAGATCATGAAGGTGCTGACCATCATCGCGACGATCTTCATTCCGCTCTCGTTCGTGGCGGGCGTGTTCGGGATGAACTTCGAGCACATGCCTGAGCTCCGTCATCCTTATGCTTACCCCATCGCGCTCGGCGCGATGGCGCTGATCGCCGGCGGGATGTTGCTCTACTTCCGACGGCTCGGATGGATCGGTGGCCGGTCGCGCGAGACATAGAGGCGGAGTTCATGACGAGTTGGTTGAGGTTGGTGTTCGTTGCCGCGTGCTTCTTCGGGGCACCGTGTGTCGCGTCTGCGTTGCAGACGAACGCACCGGTCGATGACGAGATCAGCGCCGCATGGACGCTCGAGCGGCTCAAGACGCAGCGCTCCGTCGTCGCCGAGGCACCAAGCGTCGCGAGTGAAGAGGAGCGCACGCGCGCGCTGAGCTGGTGGGACAAGGCGATCGCGGCGGTGACGGCGGTTGCACCGCTGAGAGACTCGGCCGCATCGTTCACGGCGTTACGCGCCGAGGCGCCGCAGCGGCTCGAGGCGCAACGTGCCGAGCTCGAGCGCTTGTCGGGTCCGCCCCCGATCGACGGGCTGCCGCTCTTCACGGTGGCGGATGTCGAAGCACAGCTCCAAGCCGCTCAGGCACGTTACTCGGCGGCGCGCCAGGCTCTGGCAGATCTCGAGGCCGAGGCATCGCGTCGAACGTCGCGACGGGCCGAAATCCCGGCGCTGCTCGCCACGGCGCGCTCGTCGGCCACGCGCAGCGTCACGCCACCGGACGGCGCGAGCGTCGACACGTCGGCACTCGTGCGCGCCGCGCGTGCGGCCTACGACAACGTCGAGATGACTCGGGCCCAGGCTGAAGTGGCGATGCTCGAGGCCGAGACGGCGTCGTACGAGGCGCGTGGCGAGTTGCTGGCCGCGCGGCTGGACGTCGCGGAGCGCGAAGTGTCCGTCGCACGCGACCTCGTGTCGGCGCTCGACGCGCGTTTGATCGAACGACGCGCGTCGGCGGCGAGGTCGGCTGCTCAGGAGGCCGAGCGCGCGCTGCGCGCCGCGGCCGGCGACCACGAACTCGTCCAGCGCCTCGCAGCGGAGAACGAGGCGTTCACGTCGCGTACGCTCGAACTGACGGGGAAGTCGACCGTCACGCAGGCGGCGACGAAGCAGGTGCGCGACGAACTCGAGAGTCTCGCGACGCGGCGTCAACGCATCACGGACAAGGTCGGCCTCGTCGGCTTCACAGAGCCCATTGCCCAGCTCCTGCGCCAGCATCGCGCATCGCTTCCCGTCGAGGCGGCCCTCGAGCAGCAGATCAACGCGCGGCGTTCCGAGAGCGCTCAGATCCAGGTCGAGATCCTCGACATCCAGGACGAGCTTCGCGCGCTGCGGCGCAATCCCGGCGAGCGCGCCGAGGAGTTGATGCTCGAGGTCGTAGAGGACGATCCCGTTCTCGTCGAGGAGGTGCGAGCAAGCGTCGCGAGCCTCATGGCGGATCGTGAACGCCATCTCGACAGCCTGCGCGCGGAACTCGAGAACATCTCTCAGCGCCTCGTCGATCTCGACGTCGAGCAGCGGCAGCTCGTCAAGGAAGTCGTCAACTACCGCGACTACATCGACGGCCACGTGCTCTGGGTTGCCGATGCCGAGCCGCTCGGGCTCGGGTCGCTCGGCGACCTCGCGCGCGCGATCCAGACCGTCGTTTCGCCGTCGACGTGGACGGGCATCCTCGAAGGCGCCGCGATCGCCGTCAAGGACGCCGGGTGGCGCGCATGGCTCGTCGTGCTCGTCGCGATCGTCGGGTTCATGGCTCGTGCGCGGATGCGCCGGCACGTCATGACAGTGGCCGAAGAGGCGGCGAGCCGGAGGTCCCCCTCGTTCCGCCCGACGGCAGCGGCGCTCGCCATTGCGGCCATCAACGCCCTCATCGGGCCGATGATCCTCTACCTCGTCGGTTGGTTGCTCCTGCGTGGGTTGCCCGGAAACGAACTCTCGATCTCGCTCGGCGAGGCCAGCATGCTCGTCGCGACGCTGGCCTACGGGTTGGTGCTGATGCGGCGCGTCTCGCTGCGGAGCGGGCTCGGTGATGTTCACCTTCGGTGGCCACAACCCGGGCGCCGTTCGGTGCGTCGTCACGCGTGGATCGTGGCCGTCATCGCCCTGCCGCTCTACGCGCTGTCGTCCATCACGAGCTTCGACAGCTCAGGCGTGCTCGGACGTGTGATGCTGATCGCGTCGATGCTGGTTCTGTCGACGATGACGTTCTCGCTGTTCCGTGGCTCGGGCGTCCTCATGAAGTCGGAACTCGGGCGGCTGCAGCGGACGCCGATCGTGTCGTTCCACGGGCTCTGGTTCCCGCTCGCCGTGCTCGCTCCGATCGCGGTGGCCATCGGGGCCTATTCCGGCTTCGCCTACGCGGCCTCGGAGTTCGCGCTGCGGCTCTTCGCGACGTGGTCACTCGTGGCCACGGTCTTCATCGTCGACAGCGTCATGCTTCGTTGGGTGACGATCGAACAGCGTCGCATGCGACTGGAACAGGCGCGGCGCAAGCGCGACGCGATGATCGCCGCGGCCGGTACCAAGAAGGACGGCGAGGTGATCGCCGCAGACGGCGCGCTCGACGATGTGACGATCGAGGAAGTGGACGTCGCGCAGGTCGACCTGCAGACGCGGCGCCTGCTGCTGCTCGTGACGGTCGTCGTACTCGCTGTTGGGCTCTACGCGATCTGGTCGAGTATCTTCCCCGCGTTCCAGGCGACGAATCGCGTCGATCTCTGGAGTGTTCCGGTCGAGACGGTCGGCATCGATTCCGAAGGACAACCGACGACGATCACCGAAGTGAGGAACGTCACGCTTGGCGACGGACTCTTCGCGCTCGTGCTGATCGCGTTGATCCTGCTCGCGCTCAAGAACCTCCCCGGTCTGCTCGAGATGCTCGTGCTTCGCCGGCTGCCACTCGAACCGGGCGCCGGCTATGCGATCACGGCGCTGATCAGGTACGGCCTCGTGATCGGCGGTGTGCTCATCGTCGCACCGTTGCTCGGCCTGACGTGGGGGCGTGCTCAGTGGCTTGTCGCGGCCGTGTCCGTCGGGCTCGGTTTCGGCTTGCAGGAGATCTTCGCGAACTTCGTGTCGGGCATCATCCTGCTCGTCGAGCGCCCGATCCGGATCGGTGACATCGTCACCGTGGGAACGACCGAAGGCGTCATCACGAAGATCCGCATGCGTGCGACGACGATCCGCGACTGGGAGCGGCGCGAGCTGCTCGTTCCCAACCGCGAGTTCATCACGGGGCAGGTCATCAACTGGACGCTCACGGATCCGATTACGCGCGTGACGTTCCCCGTGGGCGTGGCTTACGGCACCGATCCCAAGCTCGTCACCGAGACGCTCATGGAGGTCGCGCGGGCCGACTCGCTCGTGCTCGCCGATCCGCCGCCGAGCGTCGTCTTCCGCACGTTCGGTGCTTCCTCACTCGACTTCCAACTGCGCGTGTTCATCGGTAACCGCGACGTCTGGCCGCGTCTGGTTCACGGTCTGAACACGGAGATCATCGCGGCGTTCGACCGCAAGGACGTGACGATTCCCTTCCCGCAGCGCGACGTCCACATCCGCACGTACGGTCGCGGCGATCCCGAGCGTGGCGCGTTCGAGGTCAACACCTCGCCGTCCGAGCCCGGATGATTTGCGGACGATCTGCTGCGACCGCGTCTGCACCCGCCGGGCTGTGTTCGCGTGACTTTGCCGACCAGTCGAAAGCTGCCGAGTCTCCGAAGGTCTCGTGCCCGTCGGTCCGGCGCGCGCGTTTCGCCGTGTGACCAGCGGGCGGAGCGCGCGACGTCACCCGCCACGATTGTCCAGCTCCTCATCCTGACCGGAATCACGGGACGATCGCTGCGCACGTCACATGCCTCGGGTCACGCGTCGCGCAGGCGCACGATCTCCTTGACGTCGGCGTGTGGGAGCGCGAACGAGCGATGCTCGACGGGCACGCCGAACTTCTTGATGCGCGCGACCCACGTCGGTCGGTCCTCGTCGTTTCCCTCTTCGTGGACGGCGACGTCCATCATGCGCACCTGATCGTCGAGGATGGAATCCCAGCGGCCGATCACCGTGCGAGCGCCCGCGTGGACGACCACGGTCTGACCGTGCCACTCGTCGTGACCTGGATGAAAAACGTGACCTTCTGACATGGCGCAACTCCGCGGGGCGTTCCTGTGACGCAGGCAGGATAGCCTCCCGACACTTGCCTCGCCGAACCCTGCTGGCCGTACACTCCGGACATGGCCGATTCGACGCAGTCCCGCTCCGATGCTTTCGCCCTGACGCGCTGGAGCGTGGTCGTGGCGGCGAGCGCTGGCGACGAGGAAGCCGCTCGGCCCGCGCTCGTCGCGCTGTGCGACATCTACTGGTATCCGCTGTACGCGTTCGCCCGGCGCCGCGGGCGCAGCGCCGCCGACGCCGAAGACCTCGTGCAGGGATTCTTCGCGCGGCTCGTCGAGAAGCGCGACCTCGGTGCCGCCGATCGCGAGCGCGGGCGCTTCCGCGCGTTCCTGCTCGGCGCCTTCCAGCACTTCATGGCCAACGATCGGCGCGACGCTCAGGCTTTGAAGCGCGGCGGCGGGCAGCGCGTCGTCTCGCTCGATTCGGCGGAGGCCGAGGAGCGCTACGGCCTGGAGCCATCCCACGGCGAGACACCGGAGCGATCGTTCGACCGGGCTTGGGCCCACGCGGTTCTGAGTCGGGCGATGGAGCGGCTCGAGGCCCGCCAGGTCGAGAAGCGCCGCGGGGAACTCTTCGAGCAGCTGCGCAGCGTTCTCGGCGGGGCGGCACCGTCGACGGCCGAACTCGCCCAAGCGACGGGTCTCGGGGAAGGTGCCGTGCGGGTCGCCGTCCATCGCCTGCGCAAGGCCTACGGACGGGCTCTGCGCGACGAGATCGCCGACACGGTCGACGACGCACAGGCCGTCGATGCCGAGCTTGCGGCCCTGCGTGAGGCCCTGGCGTCGTGACGAGCGGGATCTTCGGCCTTCTCGGTAACACCGCCGGCCGTTCGGGTCAGAGGGAGATGACGGCCTCGATCGCGAGGTCACACCTGCGCCCTCGAATCGCGAGCCGAGCCCGATGAGCCTCCAAACCTGCGCCACCTGCGGCACGGCCTTCCGCCCCGATGCGACGCCCAACGGTCTCTGCCCCACGTGTCTGCTGGCCCGCGGCGTCGACAGCGAGGCTGGCCGCCCGCCGGCGACGGGAGCCACGCGCGGACACGCCCCGCCGCCCGCCATCGAGGACCTCGCCA
Organism: Planctomycetota bacterium; assembly: GCA_029259745.1. Lineage (GTDB taxonomy): Bacteria > Planctomycetota > B15-G4 > B15-G4 > B15-G4 > OFTM221. The sequence goes on along the minus strand of JAJDEO010000004.1, from coordinate 40,323 downwards.
AGCACTTTCCGCAGCTCGAGCTGCTCGAGATCCAGGGCCGCGGCGGCATGGGCGCCGTCTACCGCGCACGCCAGAAGGAACTCGGTCGCACCGTCGCGCTGAAGATCCTGCCGTCCGACGTCGGCGAGGACCCCGACTTCGCCGAACGCTTCCGCCGTGAGGCCTGCGCGCTCGCCGCGCTGAGTCACGCCGGCATCGTGCATCTCTACGACTTCGGCCAATCGGGCGAGTGGTGGTGGTTCGTCATGGAGTACGTCGACGGCGCGACGCTGCGCGGGCTGCTGGCCGATGGGCCCGTCGAGCCGTCGCTCGCCCTGTCAATCGTGCGCCAGGTCTGTGACGCACTCGAGTACGCGCACGGACAGGGCGTCGTCCACCGCGACATCAAGCCCGAGAACATCCTCGTCGACCGCGCCGGGCGCGTGAAGATCGTCGACTTCGGCCTCGCCCGACTCGTCGGCGGCGACGCGCGTGACCTGACGCTGACCTACACGGGGCAGCGCATGGGCACACCGCACTACATGGCGCCGGAGCAGTGGGAGAACCCGAGCGGCGTCGATCATCGCGCCGACATCTACGCGCTCGGCGTCGTTTTCTATGAGCTGCTGACGAGCGAGCTGCCCGTCGGTCGTTTCGGTCCGCCGAGCGACAAGTCCGACGTCTCGCCGCAGGTCGACCACATCGTGCTCAAGGCACTCGAGCGTGACCGCGAGCGTCGCTACCAACGCACGGCTGACATGTCGACCGACGTCCAATCGTCGAGCGCGGCGCCGCACGCCGAGCCGCGTGGAAAAGCTCGGCCCGCGCCCACAGCCGCGAGCGCGACCGCCAAGCCGGCCGCGTCCGACCTGTTGCCCGAGGCGCGCGGCTGGAGCGCCTGGGTCGCGAAGTCGTTCTGGCTCGTCGGCGGGGGGATGGTGCTCGCGGGCATCGCCGCAGGCTGGCTGACGTCGGTGGCGATGGACGCGCTCGACACGGTCGGCCCGCGCGGGGAGCTCGCGATGCTCGATGTCGACGAGGCCATGGCGGCGAGCCTCGCCTTCGTCGTGGTCGGTGCGATCATCGCGTTCCTGGCGCGTCGCCGCGCTCACAGCCTCGACCGTGCAGCCGCCGCGCCGGCCGTGGGGCGCTTGCGTCCGTGGATGCAGCGCCGCTACGTCCTCCCGCTCATGGGTGTGACGGGAATCGTGCTGACGGCCATCGCCACCGAGAACATGCCCGACGGCGCGCTGCTCGGAGCCCTCGAGTTCGGCGTGCTCATCCTGCTCGTCGCTGGCATGGGGCTCGCGACGCGCATGCTCTGGTGGGTGCTCCCCAAGCGGGTGCCGCGCAAGATCCCGGCTGTGGTCACGAGCCTCTTCGCGACGGCGATCGGTCTCGGCCTGGGCGCCGAGCGCCACCACGAACTCAAGTTCGACCTGATCCACACGGCCCGCCTCACGACGCCGAGCGGACTGCCCGCCTGGACCCAGCCGTCCGTCGACGGCGTCATCATCAACTCGATGACCGATCAGAACTTCGCCCACATCCAACCCATCGATACGTGGGTGTCGGCGAGCTTTTCGCCGCGCCGTCGGGTTGCTCGCTCACAGTCGGGTCGCGTGAGCTGGGACGTGCGGATCGAGGAACCTGCAGGTGTTCGCGACAACACGTTCCTCGTGTACCTGGCGCGTGTGACACCCGCGTCGCGTTCTTCGGCAATCGTCGAGGAGCGCGGGCTCGTGGTCGGCGCGATCGAGATGGGTGACGGCGAAGGTGTCCATCGCGAGCTCGTCTCGCTCGACATGTCCGCTCTCGCTGCAGCTCATCCCGACGACGCCTACGCGACGTGGGATGCGCGCCTCGAGGTCCACCTCTGTCGCGTGCCGTCGCACGTGGCGGTCCCGATGACGTACCAGGGCTGGTCGACGCTCGGCCGGCGCGTTGGCGGCATGCGGTGGAGCTACGACGCCGAGCCGTTCACGACGGTCATTTCGGACACGTATGCGTCCGATTTCCCCGCGCCCGTGTCGGCCGAGCTCGACTTCGAGCCGTCAGGTGTGCGCGTCATCCGACGCACGCTTCTCGCCGAGGAGACGTCGAGTGCCGGTGACGTGCAGCGCTGGACCTTCGAGGCGCAGCTCCACCTCGGCCATGCCCTCGATGCGTCCGTCCCGCTGGCGCTCGAACACGACATCTGGCCGACGCAAGAGTGGATCGAGGCCGATGAGGACGACTTCGGTGAGCTGATCGAGAGGCCCTTCGGCGGAGGCGAACTCGTCGTCATGCCCGGCACGCTGCCCGTGGTCGCTTCGGTCGGAGGTGTCGCTGAATCGTTCGACGGCGGGGCCGAGTTGGTCGGCGCGCTCGCGACGTCGATCGACTTCGAAGTCGCGTCCGGCGACTGGCGTGGGCGCTTCGCGGACGATGTCTTCCAGAAGCGCGTCGCCGCGGTGCGCCTCGTGGCTCGGCCGTCGCGCTCGGTTGCGCTCGCAGCGCCCTACAACATCCAGGAGTACTGGACGGGCGAAGCGATCGACGTCGTCATTCCGCTGGTCGACTGACGCGTGGTCGGTGTTCTCAGCGCTCGACGGCGAGTCGGGCCAAGCGTCCGGCAACGACCGTGATGCGGGAAGTCTTCAGCGTCTCTTCGCGCACGGTCGTCACTTCGTAGGTGCCGGCGACAAGCTGCGAGAACGTGACGCGTCCTGCGAGTCCCGTCGCATCCGCGACCGTGCCGTCGACACCGAAGGCATCGTCGACGCGCCGGACGATGACGTCGACGCCCGGCTCGCCGGCGTCGACTTCGAGCTGCCCGGCGGGGGCGAGACGGATGATGTCCCGACGTCCGGGGATCGTGGCCGTCCACCAGTCGCTCTGAAAAGCGCTGCGTCCGGGGGCATCAACGCGGAGTCGGTAGTCGTAGCCCGGCGCGAGGCTGTCGATGACGAACGAACCGTCGGCGACCTGCGGCGAGAGGCCCGCGGGCAGCACGATGTCGTCGAGGCGGATGATGAGCGTGATGACGGGGGCGGCGATCACGAGGCCTGAGGTCTCGTCGTAGATCTCGCCTGTCCAGCTCGCGCGGCGAAGGTTGTCGTCGCTGGCGACGAGCACGAGGTCGGACGTGCTGCCGAGGACGTCGCGCACGACGACCTTGCGGTCGGGGCGCCGTGGGTCGGGGCGGCAGAAGACGATGTAGGTCGCCGCGCCGTTCAGCGGCCCGAGGACGAACCGGCCGTCGCGGTCGGAGTTGTCCTGCGCCTGGCCGAAGCGCGTGAACGCCGTGGGGCCGTAGGGATCGAGTTCTGGCTGGAAGAGATGCGCCGGCCGAGCGAAGACGAGCGCGTCGGGGACGGGGCTGCCGTACTCGTCGACCACGCGTCCGGCGATCTCGCTGGCGTCGGGGATGCGCAGTCGCACGGTCGCGTGGGGCGTCCAGTCGTCGACGATCGTGCGGACGTCGGGGCTCGGCGGATCGTCGTCGACGCGCGCCATGACGGTGTACTCAGACAACGTCGGCACGTTGACGGCGAACGATCCATCGCGGTTCGTCAGCACGTCGATGCGGTGCGGCGTGAGGCGTTCGGTTCCATCGCGCTCGATGTCGACACCGGGCACCGAGCGCCACACGGTCACGCGCGCCCCGGCGACGGGCTCGTCGTCACCATCCACCACGAGACCGCCGACAGACCAACGTCCGGGCAGCTCGAGCACGAGTTCGCGCGAGCTGCGGACACGCATGGGAACAGTTGCGATGCCGTCGAGCTCGGCGGAGATCTCGAGCGCGATCCACGGCGAGACGAGGAGTGCGAAGGTGCCGTTGGCGTCGGTCGTTGTCAGCGCCGGGACGCGCCCGCGCGGGCGCGACTGCTCGTGCTGCGGGCGGCACTGAACGGACGCGCCGGCCGCGGGCGCTCCGTCGGCGTGCACGACGCGTCCGTTGATCGAGACGTCCGGGCGCAGTGTCAACGTCACGACGGTGTTGCGCTGGCGACGCAGGTCGGCAGGAGCGATGAAGCCCGAGGTCCCGAGGTTCGGCTGGCGCGCTTCGAGTGCGAGGCCAGCGCGCGGAAGGGGGACGGTCGCGAGGCCGGCGTCATCGGTGAAGCCGAGCTGTTGGAGGACGTCGCCGGTGCCGAAGGTGACAGCACAGATCGCCGTGTCGACGACGGGCCGGCCCTGTTCGTCGACGACGCGCAGGGCAACCTCGCCGTCAGCCGCGCTGCCCGCATCGGGATCAGCGCTCGTCGTCGACGTGTCGAACGCGATGACGTCGACGGCGTTCGAGGGCGGCTCGGGCAGCAGTTCCGGCATCGCATGCGGCATCATCGGCTGCGTGAACACGGGGCGCTCACCGGACGTGTCGATGACGACTGCCGGTGCCGCGCCGACATCGCGATCGGTGTCGTCGACGATCAACCACGCCGCGATCAAGATCACAGTCGTCACGAGGCCCAAGGCCACGATACGGCGAATCGACGTCGTCGAGCGAGACACACGCGCCTCCGATCCAACCCCTAGCCCAGATGATTCACGGACGATCTACTGCGGTCGCATCCGGGTCCTTCCTGGCTGTGTTGAATCGACGCTTCTGATCCAACGGCCAAAGCAGGCCGCCTCCGGTCAGAAACCTCGCCTCGCCTTGCCAGCAAGGCCCAGCTGCGCTCTCACGACGATCTTCCGTGAATAACCCGGGCTCCTAGTGACACCGGTCGCCAGCTCCGTCGCAGCACCGGGTGCATCGCATGATAACGCTGTCCCACGACCGCGAGTGCGGACAGCCTCCCACCCCGCCCGTTTCCTCCGTGTAGGGCTGCTCTCGTGGCAAGTCACGCGCAGGCACGGGAGAGGCGCTTCATACGACGGCGGCAAGGAAGTCCGGCAACGTGTTTTGTGTTGACGAACGCAGCCTACCAGGCTGTTGAAGAACTGCTTCGAGTGCGCCGTGCGCTCGCGTGCGTGCGGCGCGCCGGATGAGTTTTTCAACGGGCTGCGAGGGTTCAGCGCGCTTCTTCGGGCGGGTTACGCTCCGCGAGGACGACGCTGATGTTCTGGGTCTTGCCGTCGCGCCAGATGCGCAGGGCGATCGTGTCGTCGGGGGCATGTTCGCCGATGGCATTCAGGAGGTCGCTGCGCTGTGTGATCTTGCGACCGTCGGCCTCGAGGATGACGTCGCCCGTCAGCAGACCGAACGCTTCGGCCGGGCTGCCGTCGATGACGCCGTCGATCATGATGCGCCCTGTACCGGTGTACCCCGCGCGGCGCGCTTCGTCCCTGTTCAGCTCGTTCATGTTCACGCCGAGCCAGCCGCGACGTACGCGCCCGACCGAGAGGATCTCGTCGACGGTGCGCCTGACCATGCGCGTCGGGATGGCGAAGCCGATACCGACGTTGTTCTGGTGCGTGCCAACGGCCGTGTTGATCCCGACGACGCGCCCTTCGATGTCGATGAGCGGGCCGCCGCTGTTGCCGGCGTTGATCGCCGCGTCGGTCTGGATGAAGTTCTCGAACGTCGTGATGCCGAGGTCGACGCGATCGGTGCCGCTGATGATGCCCGCCGTCACGGTGTGACCGATGCCGCGCGGATTACCCATCGCCAAGACCCACTCGCCGACGCGGGCGGGCTCCTCACGCAGCTCGGCCGTGTCGAACGTGCCGTCGACCTCGAGCTGGAGCACGGCGATGTCGGCTTCGTTGTCGAAGCCGAGAATGCGCGCCTCGATGGTGCGGCCCGACGGGAAGGTGGCCTTGCAGTCGATGGCGTCGCGGACGACGTGGTAGTTCGTGACGACGATGCCGTCCTCGCGCACCACGACGCCCGAACCCTGACTCACGCGTCCGAATCCGCCATTGCTCCGGGCACGACACCGAATGCTCACAACCGACGTCCCGACTTCGGACGCAATCGACTGAAACGATGCACTCAGCTCACGGGCCGTCGCGAGGGTGTGGCGGGGAGCCATCAAGTGTCCGAGCCCGAATGCCGAGCCGAGGAGACCGACGAGCACGAAAGGGGTGAGCCTGTGCGATTGCGTCATCGAGTGTTCATGCCTTTCGAAGCCGTCGAACCATCTGTTCGAGGCGGGACGCGGAGTGCGTCGAGCCGTGGAGGCTTTGGCCCCGAACAAGATGAAGACGTCGGATGATGGTCGACTGTTTGAGACGAGCTTTGGTCCGGTGAGCCGCTCGCGCGGTCCGCCGTGGAATCTCGTGGATGAGCCGCTGCTCCGGCCCCCTGACCCCGTTCTTGCATGATATGGTTTGGCCTACAACATATGTCTTCAACGTGCGGTTGGCGTTGGATTCCAGCGCACCGCAAACACCCTGCGACAAGACGGCGACACCACCCGATCAATGCACCGGATCAACACCCGGTCAGAATGTGCGATCGGAACCTGGACCTCTGGCCAGATCACGCATGTCTGCGTCGTCGATCACTGCTACCCATTTCCTTCCGCAAGCCCGAGCGCCCTTGGCGCTTCCTCGACAGGATTGTCCCCATGAAAACCCTGCTGTTCTCGGCCGCTGCACTCGTGCTTGGCGCCGCGACGACGTTCGCCCAATGTCCCTCTGAAGCTGCCGCGGCGTGTTCGTCGGCGAAGGCTTCGACGGTTTCCAACGACGAGTGCTCCGGCAAGGAAACGCACGGCAAGCAGGTCGCGGTCGTGTCGAACGATTCGATGGCGGCGCGCCTGACGGCCGTCGAGACCGAGCTCGCACAGCTCAAGTCACTGCTTTCCAAGCACGCCGAGTTCGCGTCGCTTGTCGAAGGCGACTGCTCGTCGAAGACGGCCTGCAGCACGGCCAAGGCCACCGTCGCAACCACGACCACCACCACGACGACGTGCACGGCCAGCAAGGCCGCTACGGTTTCCGCTGACGCCTGCAAGTCCGCATGCGACAGCGCGAAGGCCGCCACGGTTTCCGCCGATGCCTGCACCGAGTCGAAGAGCGAGTGCAGCTCGAAGGCCGCCACGGTTTCGGCTGACGCGTGCGAGAGCGCATGCGACGGCGCGAAGGCCGCCACGGTTTCGAACGACGCCTGCACCGAGTCGAAGGGCGAGTGGATCGTCGTGAAGGTCAGCGACGAGTGCTCGACAACGACTGCATGTGACGGTGCCAAGGCCGCCACGGTTGCTGCTGATGCCTGCACGGCGTCGAAGAGCGAGTGCAGCGCCAAGGCCGCCACGGTTTCCGCTGATGCCTGCACGGCTTCTAAGAGCGAGTGCAGCGCCAAGGCCGCGACGGTTTCGGCCGACGCGTGCGAGTCCGCATGCGACAGCGCGAAGGCCGCCACGGTTTCCGCCGATGCCTGCACGGCGTCGAAGAGTGAGTGCAGCGCCAAGGCCGCGACGGTTTCGGCCGACGCGTGCGAGTCCGCATGCGACGGCGCGAAGGCCGCGACGGTTTCCGCTGATGCCTGCCCGGCTTCGAAGAGTGAGTGCAGCGCCAAGGCCGCCACGGTTTCGGCTGACGCGTGCGAGTCCGCATGCGACAGCGCGAAGGCAGCCACGGTTTCCGCCGAAGCCTGCACCGCGTCGAAGAGCGAGTGCAGCTCCAAGGCCGCGACGGTTTCGGCCGACGCGTGCGAGTCCGCATGCGACGGCGCGAAGGCTGCCACGGTTTCCGCCGATGCCTGCACGGCGTCGAAGAGCGAGTGCAGCGCCAAGGCCGCGACGGTTTCGGCCGACGCGTGTGAGTCCGCATGCGACGGCGCGAAGGCTGCGACGGTTTCCGCTGATGCCTGCACGGCTTCGAAGAGCGAGTGCAGCGCCAAGGCCGCGACGGTTTCGGCTGACGCGTGCGAGTCCGCATGCGACGGCGCGAAGGCTGCCACGGTTGCTGCCGATGCCTGCACCGAGTCGAAGGGCGAGTGGATCGTCGCGAAGGTCAGCGACGACTGCTGCGCTTCGGCCACGGCAACGACGGTCTCGGCTGACGGGTGCTGCTCGTCGAGCAAGGCCGCGACGGTTTCTGCTGACGCTTGCGAGTCGAGCTGCTCGGTTGCCGAAACGATTGCTGTCGTCGACACGACGTCGGAGATCGTCAAGCTCCGGGCCGAGCTCAACGCGTTGAAGGTTGCTTTCGCAGCCCTCAAGGCGCGCGTCGAGGGCAAGGCTCAGCTTGCCTCGGCCGAAGTCGCGTGCGAGCAGTCCTGCTCGATGAAGTGACGACTGCGAGTCGCTCGCTCGACGCGAGAGACCCGTGATCGCAGAGAACGAGGAGTCGGCGCCCAGGCGTCGGCTCCTCGTTCGCGTTTCGCCTGCACCTTGGCGAGCCCACTGACGGCAGCCCGGCGTTTCTGCCTACGGGTGCTGGCGCGTGCCGCTCCAGCCCTCGCCGGTGCGCGTCCAGACGGCGCGGTCGTGCGTGCGTCCGGCGAGTTGCGTCCAGAGTTCGACGTGGTCGGCGGCGATGCGATAGCCACCCCAGTGCGGTGGCCGCGGAATCGACTCGACGTCGGCGAAGCGCTCGGTGACCTCGGCGAGGCGTCGTTCGAACTCCGCGCGTGACGCAAGCGGACGACTCTGGTCCGACGCCCACGCGGCGAGCTGCGAGAGGCGCTGGCGGCGCGCGAAGTACGCGTCCGACTCTTCGGCGGACGACTCCGTGACCGGGCCCTCGACGCGCACCTGGCGCTCGAGGTCCGCCCAGTGGAACACGGCCGCAGCGACGGGATGGGCGGCCAGCGCGAGACCCTTGCGACTCTCGCGGTTCGTATAGAACGCGATCACGCCGCTTTCGCGTTCGTAGAGTCGGCACAGAACCATGCGCGCCGAGGGACGCCCGTCGGCGTCGATCGTGGCGAGGCTCATCACCCATGGGTCCGGCGCCGTCGAGTGCGTGCGACCGGCTTCGAGCCACTCACCGAGGAGGGTCAGCGGTTCGGCCGGAAGGGTGTCCGGCAGGGCGGGGAGCGGGGTGGTCATCGAAGAGTCCAGCGAGTGCGAAAGAAGCGTCGCGCGATCTGCTGACCCGGCTTATTCACGGACGATCGTCGCGAGGTTGCCGCTGGGCCTTGCTGGCAAGGCGAAGCGAGGTTACTGACCGGAGACGGCTTGCTTTGGCCACTGAGGATCAGCAACGTTGCTTCAACGCCGCCCAGGCAGGAACCAGATGCGACTGCAGCAGATCGTCCGTGAGTGATCCGAGCTCACTCGGGTTGTTCATGGAGCAGCGTAGCGAGGAAGTGGGGCGTCTGCAGGGCAAGGAGAATCAGGAACTCTCGACAGGTCGGCGAAGGACCACTTCGTTGAGCGCAAGAGGCGCGTTGTTCGACGCAGCCCTGCGGGCACGGACACATCCGCCGTCGTTTCTCCATGAATCGCGGGCGCGGCTGAACCCACAGTTTGCCATGCAGACGCAGGTCTTTCTCCAGAATCAGGTCGTCGTGCACGATCAGGTCGTCGTGAGGAGCTGGGCTGCACGGCGTGCTCCGTCGCGCCCTCTCGACGCACCGCGGACGACGCGTGTGAGCACTCCGGATCCGCGACCGCGGGGTTGCTGAGCAGTCCAGCGCCGCTCAACCTCCGCTGACACGAAAGTCGCGTCCCGGATGTGTGTCGCCGTGCGATGATCGCGGCAATGGCTCACTCCTCGGGACAACGCCACTCCTCGGGTTACGATCCCGCCCGCCACGGGCCCACGCGGATCGTTGGCGAGGGCTTTCACGCCCAGGTCTACGACGTCGTGCGGGGCGTGCCGGCGGGGTCGATCACAACGTTCGGAGACGTGGCCGGACAACTCGGGAGCCGCAACGTCGCGCGCCATGTCGGCTTCGCCCTCGCGGCTCTGCCGGACGACAGCGACGTTCCGTGGCATCGCGTCATCACGTCCACGGGGCGCCTGCCGTCGCGCGCCGACGGCCAGCCGAGCGCCGACCAGCAGCGCCTGCTCGAGGGCGAGGGCCACACGATCAACGACCGCGGACGCGTCGAGGGCTTCGGGGATGTCCGTCACCTGTATCGGGCCTGACACGCGACGTTGCGCGGCCTGCATGCGCGTGCAGCAACGCGATGACGCCGACCGCACGTGCTCCTTCGAGGGCCGGCCGAGGTGTGCCGTGATCTGAGAGTGCGGGTCGTCGTGGGTTGATCGCCCCATGCCCGGACGTCAGCGGTCCGTGACACACCGGCTTTTGAGTCCTCGCAGACCACCCTCCGTCGGCGGCCCTACACCCGACGATGCATGGCAAGACCAACCGTGGTGCTCGTGAAGCGCTGCATCGAACTCGATCCGACTGCGGACGACTACCGCGGGCGTCTCGAGCAACTCCAGTGCCACACGCCAGGCGAGTGAACGACGGGCCCGTCAGCCGTCGAGCATCGTTCCGTCGATCACGGGGACGATCGCGTAGTGGTCGAGCCCCGTGCCCGTCACCCGGCGGAGAGCCGAGATGGCGCGGTGGTAGTTCGCGAGTGCGCGCACCTCGTCGCTCTGCGCCTGGGCGAGGCGTTCCTGACGTTGGAACTTCAGCGCGAGGAACTCCGGCGTGAGGCGACTGCGTGACTCCTCCTCGACGAGCAGCGCGCGCAGGTTGTCGGTTTGCGCGATGCGGAACGTGCGCGCCGCGTGCACGAGCGCTCGATTGGCCTGCAGGTTGCGCAGCACGTCCTTCACCTCGAGGATCGCGGCCTGCACGACCTGCGAGTAGGCGATGAGTGCGACGCGCTCGCGCAGCACGGACTGACGATGGCGTGCCTTGGCTGCGCGGTTGCCGATCGGGATCTCGTACGCGAGGGCGAGGAAGGCCGAGTCGAAGTTGTCGCTCGTCAGCGAGTTGAAGGCCTCGCGTTCGTCGTCGTCGAGCCCGTCGAGGGAGACGCCGGCGCTGAGGTCGAGACGCGGGAGCAGGCGATTGGCGGCGATCATCTCGCGCACCTGCGTGTCATGGATGTCGACGAGGGCCTGGGCGACGTCGGGCCGATTCTCGAGCGCGAGGCCGACGGCCTCGAGAAGGTCGTACGACGCGTCGTTCGTGCCGGCCATGGTCTCGGCGGGCTCGACGAGGATCTCGGACTCGGGGCTCAAGATCGGGTCGTTGACGAAGCTCTTGAGCAGGTCGGAGGCGGCATCGACGGCACGTCGCGAGCGGATCAGACCGGCGCGACGTTGCTCGACGACGGCCAAGGCATCGGCGTACTCGGCGGGGCGTGCATCGAAGTTGCGACGGGCCCGCAGCACGCTCTCGACACCTTCACCCTGCTCGACGAGCCGCTGTTGGATTCGCAGCAACCGCCACGCCTCGTCGAGCGTGCGGTAGGCCTGTTCGGTTGCGTCGACGATCGTGAGCATGTCGGCGCGGAGCACGTGCCGGCTGTTCGTCGCGGCGTTGCGACTCAGGACGACTTGTCCCATCGTCACGTCGCGTCCGAAGTCGCGCAGGAGCGGCTGGATGATCTCGGCCGAGATGCCGGTCGACCAGCCCGGGTCGGGTTGGAAGTCGATGCCATCGGTGTTGTCGGCGAAGCGCTGCAGGAACGTCCCGAACTCGATCGTTGCACCCGTACTCGAGAGGCGCTGACGCACGCCGGCTTCGAGTCGACGCGTGTCGGTGACGTTCTCGGGGGTGCCGAGGAGGACGCCTTGAAGGACGGGGACGGCGCGCGGCTGCTCGACATCGTCGTAGCGCGCCGAGGTGAAGAACACCGGGTCGAAATCGGCTTCGGCGACGACGATGTCTTCGGCCGAGAGCGCAGGCACGATCGCGGACGCGGTGAGCCCGAGGTTGCGCTCGGTGGCCGTGATGATCGAGTCGCGCAGCGGGACGGCGCGAATGTCGCGCGCATTGCCGAGCAGGTCGGCGTCCCAACTCAGCGCGATGTCTTCGTAGGACGCCGGGCCGCCGAGGAGCTCGAGCTCGTCGATGCGATTGGCGACTTCGGACGGAAGGGTCGATGACGGGAGCGTCATCGCCGCCGTCGCGTCACTCGTCGCCGAGCTCGCCGCCAAGGCCTCGACGTGTCCGCGCGCGATGTCGTCGACGAGCTGCGAGAGGTTGGGCGGTGTCGACGCGCGCGGCCGGACACACGCCGTGGTGCCGAGGCTCGCGGCGAGTGCCAGTGAGATCCAGAGACCGGCGTGGGCACGCGGGCCACCGGGAACGGCTGCCGCGCTACCGCCGCCGACCGGCTTGCGCACCGGCTCGGGGGCTACGTCGATGAAGCCGAACTTGGCCTGCATGTCGGTGACGAGACTCAGCAGCAACGGCACGAGTAGAAGCGTGAACGCCGTCGACACGATCAGACCCCCGAGCACGACGGACCCGAGGCCGCGGTAGAGCTCCGACCCCGAACCGGGCATCAGGACGAGCGGCGCCATTCCGCCGACCGACGTCGCCGTACTCATGAAGATCGGACGCACGCGCGAACGCACGGCCTCGGCGATTGCTCGTCGCGGGGGCATGCGCTCGGTGGCGTCATCTTCGCTTCCCGTTCCGTTCATGAAATGCAGCGACTGATGCACGATCAGGATCGCGTTGTTGACGACGACACCGATCAGGATCACGAATCCGAGCATCGTGAGGATGTCGAGGTTCTGGATGGGGAGGTAGCGGTCCGTGACGCTCCAGATGAAGACGCCGAAGAGCGCCGCGAATCCACCCAGTGTCGCGAGCGGCACGCTGAACATGATGATGAGCGGTCGCACGAAGCTCTGGAACAGCACGCACATGAGCAGGTAGACGACGAGGAGTGCGAGCACGAGTGAACTCGACAGCGTTCCGAAGATCGTGCCGTCGCCGAGCATCGCGCGCGTGACGGCCGCGAGCTTGCTCGCCGAGCCCGTGTAGTCGGTGTCGACGGTGGGCGGGATGAGCCCTTCGGTGCGGTAGCGCGTCAGCGTCTCGTCGATGAGCGTGACGGCCTGCTCGAGCGGCATGCCCTGCGGCGGCGTGATCTGCAACGTCACGGAACGCTGGCGCGACTTGCGATTGATCTGCGGCGGCGCGTTGACGCGATTGAGCTGAGCGAGGCTGGCCAAGGGCACGCGTGCCCCGCCCGGTGTCGCCAGCGGTGCGTCGGCCAACTGTTGCAGCGATGCATCGGTGTTGACCGTGTTCGAGACGAGCTTGAGATCGATGCTCTGTCCGCCGATGCGATAGTCGCCGAGGATCGCGCCGTCGCCGAGCACTTGCACTGCAGCGCCGAGGTCGGCGGGTGTCATGCCGAGCTCGCCGAGTCGCACGAGATCGGGAATGACCTGCAGCTCGGGGCCGGGGATGTTGAAGTTCGACGGGTCGGGCTGCACGCCGAACACTTCGAAGATCTCGATGAAGTCGACGTAGGCGAGCATCGCCGCGCGCGTCACCTCGTCGAGATCGTCGCCCGAGAAGTTCACCTTCACGGCCGAGCCGGTCGAGCCACCGAGCTGGAAGAGTGGCACCTGGAACCCGAAGGCCAAGAGGCCAGGGGCCACCTCGGCGCGCGTCGCGTGCTGGAAGAGCGGCATGAGGTCGACGACGCGTTCGGGCTCCTGCGCGACGGCGCCGTGGAACATGATCCCGTCGAACGTCACGAGGAAGTAGTTCTCGATCGGCGGAGGCACGACGGGATCGCCGGGCGCGTTCTTCATGAAGTCGAACGTCGGCACGGACGGCAACGCAGCCTGCGCCGCGTCGTGCTCGGGTGTCCCTGGCTCGAGCTTGCCCGCCTCGTAGTACGGGCTCATCGTCTCCTCGATGCGCCGGCCGATCTCGCTGAGCTGATCGAGGTTGTAGCCCGGCGGCGGGATGATGAGACCGAAGACGAGGTTGCGGTTGCCCTGCGGGAGGTAGTCGAGCGGTGGGAGCAGCATGTAGGTGCCGAAGAGCGATGCCGCCGTGAGCACCGTGACGATCGCGAGGCGCGCGAGCGTGCTGCCACAGAGCCAGTGCACGAGGTCGGCGATCTTGTCGGCGATCCAGCTGCGTTTCGCGATGCCGTTGTTGTCGCGCGCTTTGAGAAGGCGAGCAGCGCTCGACGGGATCACTGTGACAGAGACCACGAGACTCAGCGAGACAGCCGCGACGATGGCGAGCGCGATGTCGCGGAAGAGCTGGCCGGCCTCCTGTTCGATGAGCAGGATCGGGATGAAGACGACGACGGTCGTGAGCGTCGCGGCCACGACGGCACCGAAGACCTCCCTCGCCCCGTCGAGCGCGGCCTTCATCGGCGTCTTGCCCATCTCGAGATGCCGGTAGATGTTCTCCAGCACGACGATCGCATTGTCGACCACCATCCCGACCGCGAACGCCATCCCAGCCAGGCTGATCACGTTGATCGAGCGGCCGAGGGCGACCATCGCCGCGATCGCACCGATCACGGAGATCGGGATCGCCAGCGCCACGATGCCGGCCGAGCGGATCGAACGCAGGAAGAGCAGCAGCACGAGGATCGCGAGCGAACCACCGAGCCAGATGTTGCTCTGCACGAGTTCGAGTGCGTCGTCGATGTAGATGGTCTGGTCGTAGACCTTTCCGATCGTGAGCTTGCCGTCGATCCCGAGCTCGCGGGCCTTGGCGGCCAGCAGTCCATCCGGTGCGTTGAGCGCTTCGATCTCGCTGTCGAGCCGCGCCACCACTTCCATGATGTTCGCGCCCACTTCCTTCTGGGCGTTGATTGCCACGGCCGGCCGACCGGCCGAACGCACGAAGCCCGTCGGTTCCTTGTACGTTTGGAAGACTTCGGCGACGTCGCGGACGAGGATCGGACCGCCGGCCGTCTCGCGGACGACCGTGTTCTCGATGGCGTCGAGCGACGTGTACTGACTGACGAGACGCACGCGCACGTTCGACTTGTCCTCGGTCAACCTGCCGGCCGAGACGTTGCGATTCGTGCGGGTGATGGCGGTGATGAGTTCGGGGACTGGAATGCCGAGCTGCGCCAGGCGCACGGGGTCGAAGCGGATCTGCACCTCGCGCTCGCGCCCGCCGAGCACGTTGATCTCCGACATGCCGTCGATGCGTTCGAGGCGCGGCTTGATGCGGTCGTCGGCGAAGTCTTGGAGCGTGCGTACATCGAAGTCCGGGTCGTCGCACTGCAGCAGCACCCACGCGATGTAGTCGCGGTTGTCGGGGTCGGAGGCCTCGATGACGGGCTCGTCGACGTTGTCCGGATAGTCGGGCACTTCGCGCAGCTTGTCGCTCGTCTCGCGCAGCGCCTCGGTCTTCGGTGTCCCCGTCGCGAACTCGAGTCGCACCGTGCCTGTGCTCTGCTGCGACGTGCTGGTGATGGCTTCGAGGTTGGCGATGCCCTGGAGCTTCTCCTCCTGGCTGTCGACGACTTCTTGCTCGACCTCCTGCGGACTCGCGCCCTCCCAGAACGTGGTGACCGCGACGATCGTGTCCTCGACGTTGGGGGTGAGCTGGATCGGAATCCGCTGCAAGCCGACGAGGCCGACGAGCACGACGAGGATCACGCCCACGGCGACGGTGACGGGCTGACGCACGGCGGTGTCGACGATCTTCATCCGTTGCTGCTCTCGTTGCCGGTGGCCGGCTGGGGTGCGATCGGCGCCATCGGGAAGAGCCGCTCGTTGCCTTCGACGACGACCGGGGTTCCGGGCGCGAGCGCGGCGTCGACGACGACACGGTTCTCGGTACGGAAGAGGACGGTGACGGGCATGGGCATCGCGACGTGCGGCGACTGGTCGTCGGCGGGTGGCTGTGCGACGTAGACGAACGTGCCGACGTCGTTGCGCAGGATGGCGTCGGACGACACGGTGATGCGCTCGGTCGTGGTGCCGGTCGGGACCCACGCCGTCACGGACATGCCCGCCGCGAACGAGTCAGTGCCCGCGGGGATCGGGGCGATGATCGAGAACGTGCGCGCGAGCGGATCGACGAGCGCGAGGATGCGCGGGGCGGGCGCATCGAACTCCTCGCCCGTCGCGTCGAGTCGCATGTGCAGCGTGTTGGCGTTGGCGCGCGTCGAGGCCAGGTAGCGCTGGGGAACTTCGAGCCAGGCCTCGAGATCATCGTGCGACACGAGCTCGACGATGTCGTTGCCCTCGCCGACCCACTGACCGACCTCCGCCGTGCGACGCACGACGAGTCCGTCGAATGGCGCGCGCAGCGTCGTGTCGGCGAGACGTTGCATGAGCAGCGCCCGACGCGTCTGGAGGATCTCGACGTCCAGCTGTGCCTGGTCCCGCCGCGCGCCGGCCACGGCCGCGGCCGTTTCGGCGTCTGCGAGCTCCTTCGGATTCGCGGCCGAGCGCGACGCGAGGTCACGCAGCGTCTCGAGGTCGCGAGCCGTCTGAGCGACGTCGTTCTCGCGCTCGGCGATCAGCGCACGGGCCGAGTCGGCCTGCGCGGCGACGATCGAGACTTCCAGCTCGAGGCGCGTGCCATCGAGCTTTCCGAGGAGGTCACCGGCGGCCACGATGTCGCCCTCGCGCACGGGCAGCTCCAAGAGCACACCGGCTTCGCGCGAGGCCACGAGCGACGTCCGCCGCGCGCGCACGTCGCCCGTGACGAGTCGCTTCTCGCCCACCGTCTCGGACCGCGCTGCATCGACGCGTACCGGGCTCGGCGGGAACTGAGCGTGGCTCGGCGTCGCGAAGGCGAGCCATGCGAGAAGTGCGGCGGCAAGTGTGTGGGCTGTCATGGGGCGGCCTTCTGGAGGGCGCGGTCGACGAGGTCGCGATCGACGTCGAGTGCACTGAGCGTCACTCGGATGACGTGATCGGCGTGGGTGCGCAAGACGTCGGCGTCGGAAAGGTCGACACCGTCGGTGACCTCGATGAACGGTCGGAAAAGCGTGGGGAAGAGGAGTTGCCCGAAGAGGCTGCGGGCGTGAAGGCGCCTTGCGAGCAGGTCGAGACCTGGTGATAGCGGCACGAGCGCGTCGGTGATGCGTTGTTCGTGAGGATGGAAGAAGCCGTTCGCAATGTCGCCGAGGGCCTCACTGGGGCGCCAGCTCTCGCGGATCAGGAGTCGGCAGAGGCGCTGGGCCTGCTCACCGGCCATCACGCGGTCCGTGAATCGGCGCGTGAACGTGACGAGAGCCAGCGTCGCTTCGGCCGCGGTTTGCGGCGTGGGTTCGAGGACGTGCCAGGCGTCGAGGGTCTCGCGTTCGTCGAAGGCGCGGCGCATCACGGCGACATAGAGATCGCCCTTACTGCCGAAGTGGTAGCTGATCGCTGCGACGTTGGTGCCCGCCAGACTCGAGATCTCGCGAATGCCGACGGCGTGGAACCCGCTCTCGGCGAACAGGCGCTCGGCGGCATCGAGCAGGGCCGCGCGCGTTGGTTGTGAGGCGGGGCGCGACGGGGGCATGGGGGACGGAGACATCGGCAAGGCTCGTGGGCGGATGCAGATTCAATCAAACGATTGAATCACGCGCAACCCTGAGTCTTCCGGTAGCCGATTTCTCGGTCAGATGGGGCTTGCTACCCTGGACGGTTCACGACGACCTCGGAGACGCGAACCATGTCGCTCTATAGCAGAATCACTGTCGCAACCGACTTTTCGGAGCAGGCCAAGCATGCCCTGGCCGCTGCCGCGAGCCTGGCGCGACGCACCGGAGCGCGGCTCGATGTCGTCCACATCTTGGCGACGGGGCACACGCTAGCGCTGCATGCCGATCACGAGGACACAGCCGCCGACGAGCTCAGGCAGTTCCTCGCCGCGGCCGGCGTCGACGACGTGCTCGACCAGCGCATCATCAAGAAGGCCGCAACGGCTGACCAAGGCATCCTCCGCGAAGCGGGCGATCTCGGAGCGGAGCTGATCTGCATCGGAACGCAGGGGCGGACGGGGCTGACGTATGCGCTCCTCGGCAGTGTGGCGTCGCGAGTCGTTCAGAACGCCAACGTGCCGGTGCTCACGGTGCGCGAGAAAGCCGACCTGAAGTCGGTCGAACGCGTGCTCTGCGCGATCGATTTGTCAGATCTCTCGGCTCGCTGTGTCGACGAGGCGACGGCGCTCGCGAACCTCTACGACGCCGAAGTCGTCGTCGGCCACGTCATCGCGCCCTCACCGAGCACGTCGATCTACGGCATGCCCTCGCCCATCGGCGCTCAGTACGAGCAAGACCTGCGCGGCGCAGCCGAGGAAGTGCTCGGGACGTTCGTCACGCGCGCGACTGACGCTGGAGCCAAGGCTCGCCCGGAAGTCGACGTCGGGCTCCCGTCGGCGACACTCGTCGAGATGGCGAACCGCATCGACGCCGACCTCATCGTCATGGCCACGCGCGGCCTCTCGGGTCTCGACCATGTGCTGCTCGGCTCGACGGCCGAACGCGTCGTCCGCACGAGCGAGGTGCCGGTCATCACGGTGAAGTGACGCCGCGCCGCCCGGTGCTCTGAAGGGCGACGTTCTGATGCGCAACGCGCCCGCGACCGACGTGATGTCAGTCGCGGGCGCGTCTGCGTGACGACTCGTGCTACGCCGTGACGCGCGGGTTCTTCACGGCAGCGACTTCGTCGGGGCGACCGATCGAGCGCGTGTGGGGCGCCGTCTTGACGGTCTGGGGGTCGCTGTCGATCTCGGCACGCAGGGCCTTCATGACCTCGACGAAGTGGTCGAGCGTCTCCTTCGACTCCGTCTCCGTCGGCTCGATCATGAGTGCCTCGGGAACGATGAGCGGGAAGTAGATCGTCGGCGGGTGGATGCCGTAGTCGATCAGGCGCTTGGCGATGTCCGTGGCCTTGATGTCGTTCGGCAAGCCCTTCGCCGTGGCGACGAACTCGTGCATGCAGGGCTCATCAATCCAGACGCGGAACACGTCGCGCAGTCGCGCGCGCAGGTAGTTCGCGTTGATCACGGCGTTCTCGGCCACGGCCTTCAAGCCGTCCGAGCCGTTGGCACGAATGTACGTGTAGCTGCGCACCATGACACCCGCGTTGGTCATGAACCCGCGCGTGCGTCCGATGCTCTTCGGCGAACTCCAGATCGTGTCGAACCAGTGCCCGTCGTCGTTGCCGTTCTCGCCGTCCTTGGCGTCGCGGCGTTCGATCTTCGGCACCGGCAAGTAAGGTGCGAGGGTCTCGCGAACAGCGATCGGCCCCGCACCCGGGCCACCGCCACCGTGCGGCTGGCTGAACGTCTTGTGCAGGTTGTAGTGCATGACGTCGACGCCGAAGTCGCCCGGGCGCGCCTTGCCGACGATCGCGTTCATGTTGGCGCCATCCATGTAGACGAAGCCGCCTGCCTCGTGGATCTTTTCGCAGATCACCTTGATGTTCGGCTCGAACAGGCCGAGCGTCGAGGGGTTGGTGATCATCAGGCCGGCGATGTCCTTGCCGTCGCCGATCTTGGTTGCGAGGTCGTCCATGTCGACGCGACCGCTCTTGTTGCTCTTGAGCTCGCGCGTCGAGAAGCCGGCCATCGTGCACGAGGCCGGGTTCGTGCCATGGGCACTGTCGGGAATCAGGATGACCATCTTGTGCTGGTCGCCGCGATCATCAAGCGCCGCGCGCATGCACATCAGCGCCGTCAGCTCGCCGTGCGCTCCGGCCGCCGGGTGGATCGACACGTCGTCGAGTCCACTGATCTCGATCAGCACCTGCTGCGTGCGCCAGCACAACTCGAGCATGCCCTGGCACTCGTCGTCCGGCTGCATCGGGTGCAGGTTGGCCTGGCCTTCGATGCCGGCGACCCGCTCGTTGATGAGCGGGTTGTACTTCATCGTGCACGAGCCCAGCGGATAGAAGGCGTTGGCGATCGAGAAGTTCAGCGTCGAGAGGCGCGTGTAGTGACGCATCGCGTCGAGTTCGCCGACCTCGGGCAGATCGGCGCGCTCTTTACGGACGCTGCCGGCCGGGAGGACGGAGTTCGCGTCGACGGCGGGAACCTGCAGCGGCGGGGGACGCACGGCGCGCCGCCCGGGGACGGAGATGTCGAAGATCGTGACCGGGCCCTGGTGCTCGGCATCGGCTGCGCCGGGGTAGTCGGCGCGCGCGAAGGCCGTGCGTGCCACGGCGACGTTGTGGTCGTCTTGTCCGACGTGTGAATCGGTCGACGTCATCGGATCGTCTCCAGCGCCGAGACGAGCGCGTCGATCTCGGACTTCGTGTTCATGTCGGTGACCGCGAGGATCAGCGTGTGAGTGTCGGCCGGGTCGAGGCGCGAACCGTCGAACCCGCCGAGGATGCCGTGGTCGTCCTTGAGGCGCCGGTTCACGTCAGCAGCCGGGATCGGCGTGCGGATCGTGAACTCGTTGAAGAACGGCTGGTCGGGGAAGGCGAGCTCGTAGCCACTCAGCGCGGCGATCGCGTCGGCGGCGTAGTGGGCGCGGCTGAGGTTGACCTCGCCGAGTTCCGCGAAGCCGTCCTTGCCGAGCAGCGTCATCCAGATCGTCGCGCGCAGGGCCATGAGCTGCTGACTCGTGCAGATGTTGCTCGTGGCCTTGGTGCGACGGATGTGCTGCTCGCGCGTCTGGAACGTGAGGACGATCGCGCGGCGTCCCTCGCCGTCGACGGTTTCGCCTGCGATGCGCGCTGGCATCTGGCGCACGTGGTCCATGCGTCCGCAGAGGTAGCCGACGCCCGGGCCGCCGAACCACGGGCCGTTGCCCATGCCCGTGGCCTCGCCGCAGATCATGTCGGCGCCGAGGTTGCCCGGCGCTTCGAGCACCGACAGTGACACGGGGTCGGCAGACACGACGCTGAGTGCGTCCGCGGCGTGGATCGCGTCGCAGCAGCTCTTCACGTCTTCGACGATGCCGTAGACGTTGGGGCTCTGGATCGCGATGGCCGCGACGTTCGCGCCTTCAGGCACGGCCGCCGTGAGCGCGGCCGGGTCGGTGCGCCCGCCGTCGAGGTCGACCTCGATCAGGGTCACGCCGAGGCTGCGCATGTACGTTTGCAGACAGCCGCGCGCGTCAGGGTGCACGCCCTTGCTGACGAGCACGGTGTCGCTCTTGCGCTTCGTGCGCAGCGCCATCATCACGGCCTCGACGACCGCCGTTGCGCCGTCGTAGAGCGAAGCGTTCGAGACGTCCGAGCCCGTCAGGCGCGTCATCATCGTCTGCCACTCGTAGATCGTCGTCAGCGTGCCCTGGCTCGCTTCGGGCTGGTACGGCGTGTAGGCCGTCCAGTACTCCGTGCGCGAGACGAGGTTGTCGACGAGCGCCGGGCAGAAGTGCCGGTACGCACCAGCGCCGAGGAAGCTCGGCTTGTCGTCGGCCGAGATGTTGCGCGCGGCGAGCGACTTGAGGTGGCGGTAGAGCTCGTCTTCGGTCAGCGCCGGCCCGATGTCGAGGTCGCCCTCGAAGCGACAATCGGGCGGGATGACCGCCATGAGTTCATCGACGCTGTCGGCGCCAATCGTCGCGAGCATTGCATCGCGGTCGGTGTCAGTGTTCTGGACGTAGTGCACGTGTGACTCTCGGAAGTGCGCGCGCGGCGGGCAGCGACGGGAAGTTCGACGGGGGCTGAGTAGCGGCGACGGCCGCACCGCTCGCTCGTCTCATCGAGCGACGGTACGGCCGAGTGTACGAGTGGCGTCGAGACCTCTCAGGCGTCGGCGACAGACTTGTCGTACGCCTCGGAATCCATGAGATTCTCGATCGACGATGTGGCGCGGACCTTGATCATCCAGCCCTCGCCGTACGGGTCGGAGTTGATAGCACCGAGGTTGTCGGGGAGCGCATCGTTCACGGCGACGACTTCGCCATCCACGGGGCTCTTGAGGTCGGACACGGCCTTCACCGATTCGATCTCGCCAAAGCCTTCGCCCGCCGTCACCGAATCGCCCGCTTCGGGCAGGTCGAGGAAGACGAGGTCGGAGAGGCTCTCGGCCGCGTGGGCCGTGATGCCGATGACGAGCACGTCGTCATCGTCCTTGCGGATCCATTCGTGAGACTCGGTGTACTTGAGGTCGGTCGGGGACGTCATCCGTTCGGATCTCCGGCGCTGTTGCGAACAGGCTGTGTAAAGGAAGGGAAGGCGCGCGCGTCAGCGTGCGCGCTTGTAGAAGGGGAGTTCAACGATCTCGACATCGAAGCGCTTGCCGCGCACGTCCATCTCGAGCGTGGTGCCCGGCTCGTGCTGTCCTGTTTTCACATACGCGGTGCCGATGTTCGTGCCGACGGTGGGCGACGGTGAGCCCGAGCAGATCGTTCCGACCTCGTCGCCGTTCTTCGAGAACAGCGGGTAGCCTTGACGGGGCACGCGCTTCGAGGCGGTGGTCAGGCCCACGAGCTTGCGCGGAGGGCCGGCTTCGAGCATGGCCTCGATCGCGCCGCGGCCACTGAAGTCTTTCTTGTGCGGCAGCTTCACGACGATGCCGGCCTCGACCGGGTTCGTGGTGTCGTCGAGTTCGTGTCCGTACAGCGCCATGCCGGCCTCGAGGCGCAGCGTGTCGCGGGCCGCGAGCCCGATCGGCGTGACGCCGTGGCTCTTGCCAGACTCGAGCAGCTCGTTCCAGATGCGCGGGGCCTCGCCGGCTGCGAAGTAGATCTCGTAGCCGTCCTCGCCCGTGTAGCCCGTGCGCGAGATCATCGCCGGCACGCCACAGACGGTGCCGTTGTAGAAGCCGTAGTACTTGAGTTCGCCGACCGTCTTGCCGTCGGGCGTCGCGCTGCACAGCGGCTCCATCGTCGCAACCGACGCCGGGCCCTGGATCGCGATCATCGCCAGCTCGTCCGACTTGTCTTCGAGCGTGCAGTCGAAGCGGTCGCACACTTCCTGCATCCAGGCGAGGTCGCGATCGCGGTTGCCGGCGTTGATGCAGAAGAAGACCTCTTCGCCCTCGATGTCGCGGTAGACGAGCACGTCGTCCATCGTCGTGCCGTCCTCGCGCGCGAAGAACGCGTAGCGGATCGCGCCCTGCTTCATCTTCTCGATGTTGACGTGCACGAGGTACTGCGCGGCCTCCTCACGGCGCTCGCCGATGATCCGGCAGCGGCCCATGTGGCAGAGGTCGAACAGCCCGGCCTTCGTCCGCACACGTTTCACCTCGTCGATGATCCCCTCGTACTGCACGGGCATCGAGAAGCCGGCGAAGTCGACGAGACGCGCCCCGGCTTCGGCATGCAACGACGTCAGGGGCGTGTGTCGCAGTTCGGTCGTGGCCATGGGGCTCCCGGGGCTGAGCGGATCTGGGGGACGAGGTCGAAACGGAGCCATGATCCGGCTTCGGGGTGCCTCGCGCCAGGGGGGAGCTGAGAGTGTCGAAGGCTTGCCGCCGATCCGAGCCGCCTGGCGTTCTCCGGTGCAGCTCCGTTGATCGCTCGGCTGCTCTCGAGGGGGTGGTCCGGCCGTTGGCGGCATCGGCGGGGAGGCACGATCCCCCGACGATCCTCGCGGATGTCGCGCTGGCGCCGCGGCTCCTCACCGGGGTGGCAGGGGTCACGGCGGAGGGCATGCGTGACGAAACACGACGCGCGGGCTCCAGTGCGGAGGCTGTTCTTCGCGCCGCGGCTGATCACCGCCGCCCACGACTCGCCGTCTCGGGGACTCACCCGCGCACCCCTCAGGTCAGCCTCCAGCGCAACGAGTGCGTCGCAGAGAGCAGTCACATGCTTGGCATCCGTGCTCGCGTGGCGAACACGGCCATGCTGGCGCCCGTGACGAACCAAGAGAACTCCAACGCGGAGAACCTTCGGATCAGCCTCGAGCTTGCCGACGAGCGGGAGTTCGTGGGCGCGAGCGGCGCCACGGGTGAGGCGGACAAGTCGCACCGCGGAGCGACTTCAAGTCAAAGCGCGTACGGGACGGGACGAAGTTCGTGGCAGGCCTCGCTCAACGCAGTCGCAGCCGGTTCGACGACGGTGCGCTCGAGGTGGAAGTTCCGGTGCGGCGCGTCGGCGTGAAGCGCCAGAGCTTCGTTCTTCAACGAGTCGCGCTGCAAGGTTGTCCCGTCGACGTCAGTCGTCGAAGAGCGTGCTCGCTGCGTCGTCCCAGTCGATGTCGGCGGCCTCGGCGGCCTGGATCGGCGGACGGTTGCGGTGGCGCAGGTACTCGTCGTGATTGGCGAAGTCGCCGTGGGCCATCGCACGCTTGCGGCGCACCTTGCGGCTGTTGTTCCTGTGCGCGGAGTGCAACGACTCGACGGCGATGCGGTACTGCGGGCGACCGGCCTCCTGCTCACGCTCCTTGAGCGATGAGATGAAGTCGTCGGGGAAGCCTTCCATCATGAAGCGCGCCTGGTCGGACGACTGCGCGCGCTCGAAGAAGATCGCTGCGCGCTGGTAGTTGCTCTCGCGGTACAGGATCTTGCCGAGCAACAAGTACGCCTCGAACGACTCGTGCCCGTTCGCAATTGCCTCTTGGAAATGGCGCCCGGCCGCTTGGATGCGCCCGAGACGGTATGCCCGCCGACCGTTCCAGAGGTGGTACCGGGAACGGAGTCCGAAGAGCAAGCGACGGAGCGGCACGGTGGTCATGGGTGAGTTCCTGGGGGGCGCTTCGCAGGGTAGCGAGCGGGCGGTGCGAACGCGCGATCTAGCTGACGTCCGCTCCTGATCGTTCCGAAGTCTAGCATCTCCCCCGGATGTCGTCTGATCGCCGTGCGAAGTGGCGTCCGTGCGTGGGGAAGGGAAGGTGGCCTCGGTCAGCCGTGGCGTTGCACGGACGTCGGTCGCTACTTGAAGGGCCCGATCGTGTGCGTCTTCTGTCCCGCTTTGAGGACCACGACTTCGCGGTGGAGCGTGCGCCCGTCGTGTTCGAGTTTCACGGTCCACTCGCCGGCCGGAACCGTGACGAGAAGTGACGACCCGGTGCCCGACGTCAGCGACGTCAGTTGCCCGATGGTCGTCAGATTCGTGGGAAGAATGCCGATCGGCCCGCTGACCTCGGCTTCGATGTCACTCAGCTCGAGATCGCCCGCGTCGACGAGAACCTGAACACCTGGCGGCATCGTGACGTCCACCTGGGTTATCCCCGAGACATCCACACGCACGTCGTTTTGCCAAGTGAAGCCGAGCGTGGAGTGGGCGAAGGCCAGCGTCCAGGTGCCCGCACCGAGGCCGACGAGTTCAAAGGCGCCCGAAGGTTCCGTCATGACTTCCGAGAGGCGCGAGAGCCAACGCCCCGATGGGTCGCGGGCCCAGACCGAAACGCCTCCCGCGGGCATGCCGGTCATGTCGCGCACGATGCCGCGCACGCGCCCGGCAGGCTCGACTTCGATCGTGAGTGCGAACGACGGGCCGCGCTCGGAGACGACGACGTCGTCCTCGCGCGTGATCGCGATGTCCGGGTTGCCTCGTTCGATCAAGTTGCGGCCGCCCACGGTGACGTTGTAGACGCCGTCGGGGAGGTAACGCAGCTCGAAGCTGCCGTCCTCTTTCGTGTAGATCTCGCCGACGCGGTGATCCGTGGCAGCGAGGATCAGACTATCGGGGCGCTCGTCGTCGGTGCGTTGAAGCAGGACGCGCGCCTCGGCCACGGGGTCGAGCGACCCCTTGCGCCGCACGACACCGCGCACGAATCCGCTCGGGAGTTTGATGTCGTGCGTCTGCAGCGGCTCGTCGGTGAGTTCGATCGCGGCGGTCACGGACGACGTCGGCATGCCGCCCGCCCCGCCGCCTTCGAAGACTTCCATCGGGACGACCTGCAGCGTGTACGGCCCCGGCGAGAGTCCTGTCACGGAGTAGAAGCCTTCGGCGTCGGCGGACCCGAACCGGAACGGCCCCATGCCCGAGCGGTTGGGGATCAGCGAAACCATCGCCGCGGGCGGTGCGCCGCTGCGCGAGCGGATGTGTCCCTCGAGCGTGATGCCCTCGTTGTCCGCGATGGCGAGGTCGACGTGATAGACGCCGTCGTCGACGACCTCGACGACTTCCCACGAGATGTTCTTGCTCATGTCGGCGTAGTTGTCCGACGAGACGTCCATTGCAACGTCGAGGCGCATGACGTTGTAAGTCCCCGGCGGCATACCCGACACGGAGAAGAAGCCGTCGGCGTCGGTGTTCTCGCGACGCATCGTCGACCCCATCGCGTCGGAGGCCATGACGAGCACGTTCGGGACGGGTTCGTCACTCGCGTCGAGCACGTAACCTTCGATGATCGCGCCACGGCTCATCGCCAGGACGCCGAGGTCGGACGTCGTACTCTTCTTCGCGTCGATGTTCGCCACCGAGAGCGTGAGGTAGTCGTTGTGCGACACGTTGATCTGCAGCTTGCCGCCTTCGAGGTCGCGCAGCGTGAAGCGCCCGTCTGCGGCTGTCGTCGTCGACGAGCCGACGCCGAGCATCACCTCCGACATCACGTTCATGATGCCACGACTACCCGTCGACAGGCGCGCACCGCTGACGGGCAGGTTCGTGTTCGCGTCGACGACCTGGCCCGTGATCGTCGCGCCGGGCTCCATCATCACGACGACGCCGCGCACGTGGGCCTCGTCGGGCACCTGGACACGCACGAAGGCCGCTGCGTGGTGGTCGGCCGCGATGTGCAGGTCGTATTCGCCGGGCAGGACGTCGTCGAAGTGGAAGATCCCGTCTTCACTCTCGAACGGGCGTGGATGCCGAATGCCGGCCAGGGCTCGTTCACCGCCCATCATGTCCGTGATCGAGAGCGACCCGCCCGGGGGCACGATTCCGGCCATGAACTTCGTGATCGGTTCGCCGTCTTCGAGTGAGACGACGATGCCGGACAGCGACGCGTGGCGTAGGCACGTGATTTCGACGTCATCGTCGCCGGCTTCGACCTCGATGGTGGCCGTTTGATACGCCGTGGACGACGCAACGACGCGCACTGCGCCTTCGTCGAATCCGCCGATCGAGAAGCGCCCTTCCTCATCCGTGGTGTCGGCCACTCGGTACTTGCGCTCGAGCTGGCTCTGCATCGACATCATCGTCGGCGGCTTGAAGCCCTTGACCGCGATGCCGGCGAGCGGTTCGCCGCTCGACGAGACGACACGCCCGTCGATCGCGAGCCCGTCGACGGCGAGCAGCGTGCACTCGGTCGTCTCGCCAAGTGCGACCTCGACGCGTTCGATCGTGACGCGCATGCTCGGGGCCGAGAGGATGAGTTCGTACTGCCCGGCGGCGAGTTCGTCGAACTCGAAGCGTCCCTCTTCGTCGACACTCGTCCGGTCGGAGTCTTTCTCGGCCGCGGAAAGGTCCATGAGATCGACCTTCAGCGGACGGATGAAAACTGCTGCGTTCGTGACGGGTTCGTCGTCGACGTCGATCGTGCGACCGGCTATGGCACCACCGCGCAGCATGACGATGTCGAGATCGTGCACGTCGCCGGGGCGCAGCACGGGCACCGCCCCGCCGGCGCGGGCGTGAGCGCGACGCGTGGAAACGAACGACAGGGCGTGTCCTGACGGGACTTGTCGCACTTCGTATCGCCCCTTCTGATCGGAGCGTCCGGGGGTGACGTACACCATCGTGATGGCGCCGTCGAAGATCATCCACGGGTCGAAGCGTGAGGTGAGTTCGACGGTCGCGTCGTCGAGGGCGTCGCCGAGGGTGCTGCGCACGACGCCGCGCACGACGGCCCCGCGCTCGGCGGGCACCTCGACAAGAACGGCGTTCGGCCCGACGGCAGCCTGCGCGGCCTCGGGCCGGAGCAGGAACGTCGCGTCTGCGAAGACGAAGCGATCCTCGATCGCGACGAAACCGCCGCGTGCCGGAACGCGCGGCAGTGTGAAGTGGCCGTCGGCATCGAGTGTCGTGCGCGTGCGCTTGGCGATGATCTTGTCGAGGCGCATCAGCGAGTCGGCGTTGGCCTCGAGCCCGGCGGACGACGCGAAGTCTTTGAGGTCCTGAGGGATGTCGTTGCTCGTGGTGGGCGTCTGCGGCGGCTCGAACGGCGAGGATCCTGCAATGCCGCTCGAGAGCGTGTCGTGCACGAGCGGGCGCGGCTGCAGGAGGCGCATCTCGATCGTCGCGCCCACGGGAATCGGTCCTCCGCCAGCGAGCACGACGCGACCGCGCACGAGCCCGTCGACCTCGACGTAGGTGACCGTCTCGTCTTCAGCAGCAGCCTGTTCGAACTCGAGAGCCGTCCGGTCGCCGCCGTCGGAACTCAAGGGCGCGTCGGCGGTTGAGATATCGTCGCTGCGCCGGCCGTCGGCATCGACAACGTCGATTCCATCGACGTCCGCGCCTCCAGACGACCCGTCGTCCAGGACGAGGAAGGCCAGGGCAGCAACCAGCAGAGCCGACCCGACCAGGGCGAGAGCCGGGATCGTACGCGAATCCGACATGCCTTCATCCTCACTTGAGACTGACGTGCGATACCGTATCAAGGGGAACCGAATCGCTGCTCCACTCCGGGAGTCACCGTGTCCACTCGCTCGTTGATCCTCATCTTCGCCGTCATTGCAACGGCGTTGATTCTCGCGCTCGTCATCGATGTTCCGGATGTCGAATCGGTGGCGAACGATGTCGGCGTCGTCGGCGCCGGAGGGGACACTGTCAATGCTCCGGCTGTCGTCGGCCCCATGGCCTCTGACTCAGCGGGCGATCCGACGGCACTGGACGTGCCCGAGTTCGCGCTCGACGACCCGTCTGCCGAGGAGGCCGCCGGGCGCCTTCCCGAGCCCGAGGGCCGCATCACGGGGGTGCTCGTCGATGACAGCGGCGTGCCGATTCCCAATGAGCCGGTCGCCATCGCGCTGTTCTACGACACCTTCGACGTCATCGAGCCGAAGGACGCTGACGACGAGTACGAGCTCGTCGCGCGCACGGCCTCCGACGCCGAGGGCCGCTTCTCGATCGCAGCCCACCGGCACGCGCTCCAGTCGCTGCTCGCGGGCGGCAACCGCTGGGTGCGCACGCGCGTCACGCGCGTCGTCGATGGCGACGATCTGCGTGTCGTCATGAAGCAGGGTCACATGCTCGAAGGGCTGGTCGTCGACGAGGCGACCGACCTTCCCATCGCTGGCGCGTCGGTCTTCGCGGGTGATCGCAACGACGTGTTGTCGATGACGAAGACGAACGACGCGGGAGTCTTTCGCATCGGGCCGCTCGATGCCGAGGACGTCCTCGTCGCGGCGTGGATCGAAGGCTACGACGTCGAGTCGCAGTGGCCCGTTGCGCCCGTGCTCGGTGAGATCACGATTGCGCTCGGCGAGCCGCGCAGGATCAGTGGTCGCGTCATCGACAACGACACATCCGAGCCAGTGACGACGGGCGAGGTGACGTTGCGCATCAACTCGCATGTCTTCACGCGCGGAGGTCATCCGCTGGAGCCCGAGGACGTGCCGCTCTACGAGGTGACGACTACGATCGGCGAGGACGGCGCGTTCACGTTCGACGAGGGCGTGAGCACGGCGTTCGAGTTGTTGGCGACGAACGACACGCACTACGATTCGACCTACGATCGCTATGAGCGGCGCACGGTTCCCGAAGAGAGTGCGATCTTGTTGCGCATGCGTCCGCGCGTCGCGGTCGAAGGGTTGACGTTGCTCGAGTCGACGGCTGCGCCCTTGCCGGGAACACAGGTCGTCATGAAGGCGAACGGCGAGACGTTGGCCGAGGCGACGAGTGACGCCGAGGGGCGTTTCGTCATCGACGTCCTCGAAGACTGGGACGGTCGCGGAAGCATCTACCTGCACGCAGATCATCCCGACGGCTACGGCGGCCGCGCACGCGTGATCGCCGTGTCGAGGCCGCAGGACATCGAACTCGTCGACGCGTTCGAGATGGACGTGCTGGTGACGCTCGGTGGCGAGCCCGTCGCCGAGGCCGAGGTCGCCGTGATCTCGGAGGACAGCGAGACGACGCATGTGACCACGGGTGCCGACGGCAAAGCGGCCGTGCTGCACACGCTCGGCCATGGCGGTGTCGATCGTGTTCAGCTCGTGGCGCGTCACGCTGAGCATCGCAGCCTCACCACGACGGTCGACATCGACGACTGGCGCGCGGGACTGCTCGACGGCGAGGTGGAGCTCGAACTCGACGGCGGCGCAGCGGTGACCGGTGTCGTGATGGACAACTTCGGCGAGCCTGTGCCCAGTGCACTCGTGCGCGTCGAGCGCGGCCCGCTCGGTCGCACGGATGTCGACGGCCGGTTTTCGCTTCGGCCCGTCACCGAGAACACGCCGCACACACTGCGTGTCTTCGCCGAGGGTCACAAGGCGGTGAAGAAGGAGGACGTCTGGCCAACCGCCGACGCGGTGATCGAACTCTCTCGCTACGTCACGTGGCCGGGCCGCATCGTCGACGTCGTGACGGGTGAGCCGTTGGCGAGCTTCCGCGGGCGCCTGCATGTCGAGACGTACGACGAGGGCAAGGTGTCGTTCAGCAGAACGCAGACGCGCGTCGCACCGCGTTGGGGTGTGCCGGGTGA
Source organism: Planctomycetota bacterium (assembly GCA_029259745.1). Lineage (GTDB taxonomy): Bacteria > Planctomycetota > B15-G4 > B15-G4 > B15-G4 > OFTM221. Next base: position 10,170 of record JAJDEO010000004.1, on the reverse strand, counting down.
GTTCACGGTCACGCTCGCTGACGCCGGGCGCTATCGACTCGCCGTCGAGGCGCGTGGGTCGATGGACACCGTGTCCGATGTCATCGACTTCGATGGCGTCAACCCGCCGCCTTACACCGACATCTACATGGCTCCGTCGTCGGTGTTCGAAGCGCGCGTCATCGACACGTTCTCGCGCCCCGTGGCCGGCCTCACGGTGACGCTCGCTCCGTGGGAGTTGGCGCAGTCAGCCGACGCGCCGCGCGGGAAGGTGCGCAAGGCGTCCAAGCGCGTGCGCACGGACGACGACGGCGTGGCGCGCTTCGATCTCGGTGAGGGCGGCATGTACCGCGTGGCCCTGCAGAGCGAGGCGTGGTTCGACAACATGCGCGTCGACATCCTGCCCGGTCCCGTCACCGAGCGCTCCTATCGCGTCGCGGCTTCGGCGTCACTCGAACTCACGGTCGTCGATGCCGAAGGCAAGCCAGCACCAGGGACGCGTGTGTCCGTTCGCAGCGGCAAGGGCATGAGCTACTCGATCTCGCGCCGCCCCCTCGTCCGCTCGGCGGACGGCGTGCTGCTCATCGAATCGCTCCCCGCGGGCGATTACTCCTTGAACCTCCGCAACCGCCGCTTCGACGACCTCGACGTCTCTGTCAGTATCGCCGAAGGTCAGTTCCTTCCGCGACGGCTCGTGCTTCCCGAGCGTGGTTCGACGCCGAAGCCCGTGAAGACGAACGACAAGAACCAGGGCGGCGCACGCGGGACGAACAACGCAGCGGCCGCCAGCGGCGCCAAGAAGGGCCGCTAAGACTGACACGCTCGCTCGCGCGTGGCATCATCGACGCCATGGACGTGACCGAAACCATGAAGGGCGGCGTGCGCGCGCTCGAGGCGGGGAGTGGAGCGGCCGGTGACGTGTTGATGCTGCATGGGCGCGCGTTCACAGCCGAGACATGGCGAGAACTCGGGACGCTCGACGCTCTCGCGGAGGCCGGCCTGCGAGTTGTGGCCGTGGATGCACCGGGGTTCGGGAGGTCGGTTGATGCACAGGTCGACGCCGACGACTTCGTGGCCCATGCGCTCGACGCCTTCGGTCTTGTCCGGCCCGTGATCGTCGCGCCGTCGATGGGCGGACTCTTCGCCTGGCCGCTCGTCCGAAGCGAACCCGAACGCCTCGGCGGGCTCGTCCTCGTCGCCCCGGCCAACACCGACGTGTTCGTCGAGAAGCTCCGGGCCTGCCCGATTCCCGCGCTCGTCATGTGGGGGAGTGAAGACCAGTACCCCGCATCGAACGCCGAGCCGCTCGCGGCGTGCTTCGTGCAGAGCCGCGTGGTCGTGCTCGAAGGCGGGCGTCACCCGGCGTACCTCGATGTGCCAGATCGCTGGCACGCCGAACTCACGGCGTTTGCGACATCGGCACGAAGCTCGCGCCGCCCGTGAACGCGATCTCGGCAGCGGCGCTCAAGAAGGGCCCGCTCGTGACCGCGCCTGTTTCCTCGTCGATGGTGAGGATCTGGTTGCTCGCCGTGATCGCTGAGAGGGCGTTGCTCGGCGTGCGCGCGAGAGCGTAGACCTCGAAGGTCGGTAGCAATGCGACGACCTCGACGTCGAAGGTCGCCGTGTCGATCGCGACGAGCGTGGCGTTCGTCGTCGTGAGGACGAGGCGACCGTCGAGCGACGGCGCGAGATCGCCGGCCGACTGACGTCCGCCGAGCGCCGTGACGCTCGACGCCGCGCCCGTGACCGTGTCGAGCGTGACGAGCTCGTCGTCACCGGCGGCCCAGAGCACGCCGGCGTCGTCGAACGTCAGGGAGTTGAGAAGCGCCGTCGAACCCGTGGGGCCGACGAGACTCGCGAGGAACGTCGACGTGTCGATGCGGTAGAGGTTGGTGCCGAGTTGGCCAAGGGCGAAGACCTCGCCGTGGGCGTTGCTCGCGATGTCCCAGAGGGCGATGCCGGCGGCGCCGAGCACGGTCGTGCAGCCCGTGGCGACGTCGACGCGGTAGAGTAGGCCGTCGTCATCATGGGCCAAGATCGGATCGTCGCCGAAGGGCGTGCCCGCGGCCGTGATCGTGAACGGCTCGCTGACGGTGGCCACGCCGCCGGTGTCGATCGCACGCGCCGTGACCTCGATCGATTCGTTCGAGCCGAGCTGGACGTGGTGTTGGAACGGGAAGTTGCCGTCCGTGGCAACCAGGTCGCCGTCGATCCAGAACTCGACGTCGCGCACGCGCACGTCGTCGCTCGCATCCGCGACGAGTGCGAAGAGCCGGTTCGGTTGCACGACGTCGTTCGCGACGAGCGAGACCGTGGGCGCGATGCCCGCGCCGTCCGTCGGGATGTCGGCGACGACCTGCACGCCGCCGTCGCCATCGGCCACGAGAACTCGTCCCGCCCAGGTCGTGAGCGCTTCGGACGTGCCAGGCGTCGCGTACGTCTCGACCAACGCGCCGTTCGTCGACGGGTCGCTGGCGTCGAGTCGCGAGATGTCGTCGCCGAGGGCCGCGATGCCGCGTCCGCGTTCGTCGATGGCCAGGCTGCGGAGCCCCGTCACGTTCGTGCTGCCCGCGAAGATCACAACGGGCGCCGTCGGGTTCGCGACATCGATCGTCGCGTAGCCGGACGGGAATGTCGCGTAGGCGATCCCTCCACCGACGAAGAGGCTGCGAGGGCCGGTGGTTCCTGCCGCCGGCGCATCGGCGGTCGCGAGTTGCGACAGGCACGCGCCGTCGAGGGACAGGATGAACAGCGTCGTGTCGCCGAGGGCAAAGAGGAACTCGCCGTCGACGACGACGTCGTGGACCGGCTCGTCGACCAGCGTCGTGGCCGTCGCCGTTCCGACCTCGGCATCGATGGCGACGATCGCTCCCGTCGCCGTGCCCGCGAAGATGCGCCGGCCGGCCGCCGCGAGTGCGCGCGGAGTGCCGGGCAACACGACGTCGCCGAGGACGTCGATCTGATCGACTTGCGAGACGTCGAAGAGCCGGACGCGATCGGGGAGTTCGGCGACGGCGAGCACACCGTCACCCAGCGCGACGGCGACGGCCTCGCCGCCCGCGATCGCGCCGACCTGCAGCGGCGAGTTGCCCGTGAAGATGTTGAAGAGGGCCACGCCTGCGAGGCCATCGGCAACCGCGGCGAGGCCGTTGCGTGCGTCGATGTCGAGGGCCGTGCCGAGCGTCGAGATGCTCGCGATGATGCCCGTCTCGTCGTCGAGGCCGTCGAAGGGGTCGGTGCCATTGTCGATCTCGACACCGTCGCCGACGCCGTCACCATCCGTGTCGAAGTCGTGCGGATCTGTGCCGACGATGACCTCGGGGACGTCGCCGAGTCCGTCGCCGTCGCTGTCGACGGTGTCGATGAAGGCGAGCGCGAGGGTGACGTCGATGCGGTCGCCCCCCGAAGGCGTCGTGCCGGCGAGCACGCCGTGGCGGCGCGAAACGGGGTCGTAAGCGGACACCACGTAGGACGCGTCGCCGGGCAGGGCGATCGACGTGAACGTGGACGTCAGCGTCTGCTCGATGAGCGCGGAGGGCGGTGTGCCGTCGGCGGCGCGCAGCGTGTCGACGCGCACCCACGTGGCGGCCGGCGCACCGAGCGAAGGCACGTCGTCGGGCGGGCAGACCGGCACGCCGTTCGTGAGCGCAACGTCAGCGTCGCGGTCGACGACGAGAGCGCCGAATGACGTCGCGAGCCGTGTCGTCGCGCCGTCGACGAACGCCTCCCAGGTCTCACTGCTGGTGAGCAACGCCTCGCGTGCCGATTCATTGTCGAGTCGGGCCTCGGCCCCGCGTGTGAAGAAGGCGATCACGCCGTCGTCGAGGCGCGAGAAGCCGATCGTGCGCGAGCCCGCGACGTCGGCGACGGCGCCGCCGAGGGACACGGTCGAGATCGTGAACGACGCGTTGTCGGCGTCTTCCAGCGCCAGCCCCGTCAGGGCGTAGGTCGTGACTCCGGCTGCTGTCGCGATGTCGATGAGATCGCCGAGCGCCGGTGCTGTCGGTGTCGCGGACGGACGCCAGGTGAGCTGCGCCAGCTCATCGAAGGTGTCGTCGGCTGCGAAGTCGTTCGGGTTCTCGAGCGCGGCGCGCAGGATGTCGCGCGGGTCGATGGCGCCTGGGATGTGTGCGACGACGACACGCTCGTCGAACGTGACGAGACACGGAGCGTCGTCGGCGTCGCAAGCCGTGGCGAGGAGTTGCAGCGTGGCGCCCTGCGCGTCGAGGGCCGCGACGAGTGCGTCCGTGACGGACACGTCGAGCAGGTCGGCGAAGGGTGACTCACAGTCGAAGGCCGTGTCGTCGAGCTCGAGTTTCGCGTCGAGCAGCGCGCCGTCGAAGGCACCGAACCAACCGGGACCGTGGAGGCCCGTGCCCTCGGGGCTCGCCAAGGTAGAACCGTCGTCATCGGCAACGAGCGGGCCGTCGATCACCCAGTGCGCGGCGTCCTCGTCATAGCGCCAGAGCGCTGAGTGTGCACCGGGCTCGAGAGCGAGCGGTGAGAAGCCGTCGGAGGCGCCGGGAAGCGTCACGCCGACGGGTGCGTCGAAGTTCGTCGGGGCGTCGAGCGCGCCGTCGGTCGCTGCCGTCGGGACACTCACGACGAACGGGAACGCGAGAGCATCGGGGCGCGGAATCGGCAACAGGTCTGACGACGTCGGAAGCGCGCCGAGGCTGCCGCCGAACGACAGTGCGTCCGTGAAGAGCGCGTGCGCCGGGACCTCGAGACTCGTCAGAGCGGCGAGCGGCGAGGCGCTCGTGCCGGCGACGATCGTCGTGTCTTCGGATCCGACGTCCACGAGGCTGCCCGCGGGCGTGAGCGTCAAGAAGACGTCGTCGACGCTGAGCTCCATACCGGCAACCGTCGACCACGTGACCTTTGTCCGCCCGAAGCTGCCGCTCTTTGCCGCTGTGCCGTCGATCAGTGCGACGACACGTCCAGCCGGAAGAGGCTCGAGGCGCAGGTTGCCGAGCGCGTCGGTCTTGCCGCCGATGGCGGTGCCCTCGACGGCGACGGAGACGCCTGCCAGCGGTGCACCGGGTTGGCCGTCGAGCGAGCTTGCGAAGACGCGCAAACACGCTGCCGTGCCGGGAACGAGCGCGTCGCTCGTCGTCGTGAACGCCACGGACGCCAGCCCGCCGGCGAGACCGTCGCCGTCGACGTCGACCGGCTCGCCGTCCGTCGAACGCAGCGCATCACCGTCGATGTGGACGGTGATCGTTGCCGAGGCCGGCAGGAGGCTGGCGGTGAAGAGCGTCACGCGCCGGCCGTTCGCCGAGGTGTGGCGCGTTGCCGCGAGGACTTGGCCGCCGAGGGCGGAGAGCGCGATCGAGTCGGCGTCGATCGTCGCGTCGTCGAGTGCCGTCGAGAATGTGAGGACGATGTCGCGCGAGCGCATGACGTCGCGTTCGTCGTTGCGCGGTGTGACGGAGAGCAGGCGCGGCGCGGCGTCGACCGCCACCGTGATGGTCGTCGTGCCGGGGCCGTTCACGACGTCGATCGTCGCGCTGCCGTCGCCGACCGACGTCACGACGCCGGCTGTGTCGACAGTTGCCACCGACTCGTCGGACGAAGTGTACTGCGTGCCGAATGAGGCGCCGCTGAGGTCGAACACGGCGAGAGGCGTTGATCCGGCGACGCTGAGCTGGCGCGTCTGGCCGAGTGCATCAAAGGCGACGAGCGGCGGATACGCAGTGAGCGACAGCAGCTCCTCGGTGGAACTCTCGCCGACGACACCCTTCGTCTTCTTCGGCGGCTTGACCTTGCCCTTGACGCGGATCGTGCCGCCATTCGTGCCGATCGTCGACGTGAGCGTGTAGGTCCCCAGTGCGTCGAGCGGCACCTTCTTGAATGTCACCGACTTCGGCTTCGTCTTCGTGAAGGCGTCGATCGGCCCCGACCCGAGCGGCGTGGTGAGCGCGACGATGGATGGCTGTGCCGTGGAGGACGCACCGTCGATCATCTTCACGCTGCCCGTCACCGTTGAACCCGACAGGGCGAGGAACGAAACGTCGACGTCGGACACCTCGGCCGGCACGGAGATGAGTTCGTTGAAGCTGCGCAGAGCCTTCGGGATCTTGAGCTTCGTGCGCCCGTCATAGACCCCGCTCGTCGACTCGAGGCCGCTCACGACGAGTTCGTACATGCCTGTCGTGGGCAGCTCGGTCGACTTGATGCGCACCGTCTTCTTGCCGAGCCCCACGAGAACGTCGCTGATGTCGACGTCGCCGCCGCCACCGAGGTCGCGCAGCACCAGCGTCGGGCGCAGTTCGTTCTGCTTGCCCTTCGCGCGTACCCGTGCGCTGAACGTCGTCCCCGCGAGCGCCTCGAAGCGCCAGCTGTCCGCTTCGGCGGGCGCGCTGACCTCACCCGCGAAGGGCTGACCGGCGCGAACATCGGTGGTGAGCTGCGCAGTCGCTGTCAGCGACGGCAACGCAACCAGGAGTGCCACAAGGGCAGCACGGCACATAGTGCCGCGCAGCACGGCGCGTCCGCCGTGCGTGCTCGTTTCGGCCCGCATCGATCTGTGTCCCTTCCAACGGCGGTCGCGCGGTCGGCGCGACTCACTCAGCGAGTGCCGGCCCCTCCGGCGGTCTTGTCGATGCGAATCACACACATCATCGCGATCGGCCCTTCACCAACGATGTTCGTCTCGAGCCAGACTGCCGACCCCACGACCGGGCGCGTCTCGTCCTCGGGGACGTTCGCCGTGATTCGCCACAGCTTCGGGTCGTCGGCATCGCGCTCGGTGTCGAACGTGATGTGCGGGCTCTGGGGCATGTTCACCGAGAGCGTCTCGAGCGGCGAGTTGTCGTCGCTGCGCCAAAGGCTGATCTGCGTGACGCCCGATGAGCCCGGGGCGATCGGTTCATACATGAGTCGGTTCGTCGACTTGGCGAGCAGCGGCTTGACGATCGTGTTCGCCGACATCGTGATCACGGACGTGCGCGGGTGCGTCGTCTTGATCGTGAGCGTCGTGGCCTGGGGCGTGCGCGAGGCCACCGGCTTCTTCACGATCGTGATCTCCTGCACGAGCGCCGACTCGGCTTCCTTGTCCCAGCTCGCCGTGTAGAGCTCAGTGTTCATCTCCACGGACGACACCACGAAGGGTTGGTCGTTCTTCGAGACGATGCGCACGACCTGCGACGGTGTGTCGCCGATCTTCGCGTCGCGGAACAAGACATAGTTCGGCTCGGCCAACGCACCGACGAGCACGCGGCACTGCACGGGCACCGACACGTTCGCCGTCGTGTCATCGTTCGTCTTGATCTGCAGGTACTTCGTGAGCGGCGACGCGGTACCCTTGGGCGTCATCGTCACGGGCACGGTGATGCGCTGGCCCGGCGGAACGACCTTGTCGCTCTCTTTGAGCGGCGCGGCCGTGCAACCGCATGTGCTCTTCACCTCGGCGATGACGAGGTCTTCGGTGCCGTCGTTGATGATGACGAGGTCGCCCGAGACGCTGTCGCCGAAGTAGCACTCGCCGAGATCGAGGTTCGCCGGTTCGAGGCGCAGGCGCGGCCCGGTGATGGTTCCCGGCGCCGGCGGCCCGAACGACTGGGCGCTGACGGTGAACGAGCAAAAGAGGACGACGAGTGTCGTGGCGAGGGCTGCGATCGGGCGCATGGCTTGGGCTCCAAGGTCGTCACGTAGTGTAACGATCGACGGACGTACGTGGGGTGGGGTGGTGTCAGTGACGTGTGATCCGCCCTCAACGTTGGAGCGGTGTCAGCGTGTGATGCGAATCACTGATTCATTGACGGAAACGTCACGTGTCGTCAGTTCGCCGTCTGGCCAATGGATCATGAGGCGGCTCGGAACACCGGTGCCGAGTCCGAATCGAACGCCGCCTTCGTGGCCCGAGAGGTAATTTCCGTCGCTGCGGACCCAGGCGTGGCGCACCTCGCCGCTCGCGAAGGTGAGCGTGACACGCGTGCCGAGGGCGTCGCGGGCCACGGCCTCTCCGTCGCCCGTGACGACGACGCGGAGAGACCGTCCGCCGCGCTGGTTGCGCAGGAAGACGAGGCGCTCGTTGTTGGCTGTGATGACGAGGTCGACGTCGCCGTCCCCATCGGCATCGGCCGCCGCGACGCCGCGGCTCGGATACTCGAGGTCGAGCGCCGGACCGCCGCGAGAGCTCTCGACGAGTTCGAAGCGCGGCACGTCGTGCCAGGCCGCGAAGTCGCTCGTGGGGTCGGTGACGTTCTCGAAGAGTTGATCGGGCTGCCCGACGCAGATCATCGTCGTTTCGTAGTCCGGGCTCGTGTAGCCGTTTGCGACGTACATGTCGCGGTCGCCGTCGTTGTCGAGATCAGTCCAGGCGATCCCCCAGCCGACGACGCCGACCGACTCCTTCGCCAGCCCCGTCTTCACGGCGACGTCTTCGAAGCGCGGCACGATGCGTCGCTCGGTTCCAGGGTGGATCGCGTTGTTGCGATAGAGCCCGTTCGGCTCCAGCTGCCAGTAGGTCGTGAAGACGTCGAGGTCGCCGTCGTGGTCCATGTCGTCGAGCGCGATGCCCATGCCGCCGCGCGGGTCGTCGAGCCCGACGAAAAGCGAGACTTCCTCGAACGTTCCGTCGCCGAGGTTGCGCCAGAAGGTGTTGGGGGTGGTGTCGTTGGCGACGTAGAGGTCGAGCAGCCCGTCGCCGTCTTGATCGAAGAACGTCGCCGCGAGGCTCTTGCCGTCGGGCGCGACGAGGCCGGCCTGCTGCGTGATGTCCGTGAACGTGCCGTCGCCGTCGTTGCGGTAGAGGACGTTCGCCTGGCCGGGGAACACATACGGGAGCATCGCGATCGGGTCCTCGCGACGCTGCATGGCCTGGGCGTGCTCGGGCGGGATGAGGTCGAGGTCGAACTCGAGGTAGTTCGTGACGAACAGGTCGAGGTCGGCATCGCCGTCGATGTCGGCCCAGGCGACGCCTGCGCCCCAACGATCGTGATCGACGCCGGCGCTCGCGGAGACGTCCGTGAAGTGGTCGCCGTCGTGTCGCCAGAGGACGTTGGGGCCATCATGGGTGACGTAGATGTCGGGGTCGCCGTCGTTGTCGAAGTCGGCGAAGGTCGCGCCCATGCCGGCGCCGGTGTCGACGTCGAGACGCCAGGCTGCTGTGGCGTCGGTGAAGTGTCCGGTGCCGTCGTTGAGGAACAACGCGCTCGACTGGCCCGTGCCTCCGACGACGAAGAGGTCCTCGTCGCCGTCGTCATCGACGTCGGCCCAGGCAGCGCCGGGACCCATCGTGGGGCTGATGTCCCATTGCTCGTCGCCCTCGGTGTGCGTCCAGCGCAGGCCGGCTGCATCGGTGTCGTCGCTGAACCACGGAGCGTCGTTGGCGTCGACGGAAAGTGCGGCGTCGCGCGTGACGGCAGCGGTATCGAACGAGCCGCCGTTGTTCCACAGCACGGCGATGCGCGTGCCGACACCGAGGATGTCGACGTCGCCGTCGGCATCGAAGTCGCCGGCGAAGACCTGCGGGCGCGGGCCGTCGAGCACGATCGCGTCGGCGCCGGTTTGGCGCGTGACATCGACGGACGAGCCGTCTGTCGTCGTGAGCAGCACGGCGAGGCGCGTGCCGTCGATGCGGACGAGGTCGTCGACACCATCGCCGTCGATGTCGGCGCGCGCACTCCGCTGCGGCGCCGGCACGGAACCGCCGTCACTCGGCTCGCTCAACCACACGCCGATCCCGTTGTGTGCGAGGCGCTCGGTGGCATCGACGCGCCAGGCGATCATGTCCTCGCCGTCCTGGACCATCCGGTCGGCCACGGCGATGGTGTCGAGGCCCGTGCCCGGTGTCGCATCGCTCCACGTGCCATTCTCGTGCTTGAGATAGCGGAAGCCTTCGGTGTGCAGCGTGACGAGATCGGTGTCGCCGTCGAGGTCGACGTCAACGAGCGCGACGTCGCGCACGTCCCACGCGTCGTAGCCGATCTTCACGGGTTGTGACGTGAAGGTGAGAGGCTCGGCACCGCAGGCGGCGAGTGCGAACGAGACGGTGGCGAGGGCGAGGATGCGTGACGTGATTCGGAAGGACATCCCGACATCTCACTGCTGCGCCGCGATGAACACAAGGAAGGGGGGTGCGGTGTGCTGTTTTTGTGCTTGGCCGCCGTCGGGGGGGGTGGGGGGGGGGGGGGGGCCGGGCCCGCGAGGGGGGGGGGGGGGGGGGGGGGGGGGGGGGTTTGGCGC
>JAJDEO010000030.1 GCA_029259745.1 Planctomycetota bacterium | reverse complement strand
CTCGTCGACTTCTTTCGCCCAGCCTTCGGGGTCGATCGGCGGCCATGCGGCGGACGCGTCGGTCAACGTGCTTTCGAGGCGCGGGCGGAAGTCGCGGCGCTCTTCGACGAGCAGGTGGTGGACGATGACGACGGGCGACCAAGCGTCGGGGCGCGTGCGGGCTGTCCACGTGTCGCGCGGCGCGGTGCGCATGAGGGCGTCGATCGCAGCGGCGGTGCGCTCGAGGTCGGCGGCAGCTCGCGCGGCGTGCGGATCGGTCGTCGTCATGGCGGCTCTCAGCGTTTGTCGGGGTGGTCGAGGTACGTGAGTGTCGCACCGACGATGCCGAGCGGCGCGATGAACGGCAGGAAGTTCACCATCACGCCCAGGCCGAGCACGAGGTCCCAGTGCACGCGTCCCCACTCGGCGCGCTGGCTGCCCGTGTAGAGCTTGCGGCCGAGCGTGATGTCGACCATCGCGAGCCCCGTGAAGAACATGCCGGCGGCGACGAAGATCGGCGCGCCGATGGCCGTGAAGCTCAGCACGAAGAGGATCGACAGGATGGTGACCTGGCGCACGAGCAGCGTGACGGCGGCGAGCAGCGAGCGGATCATGTCGGGCACGAAGAGCCGCCACGGACGCCCCGGGTCGTCGATGCCGAAGTAGACGTTCTCGGTTTTCTCGGAGAGCAGGTCGTAGAACGGCGCGTTGACGAGCCCCGCGAAGAGCACCGTGGCGAGCAGCGACGCCAACACGACGAGCATGCCGACGAGGTACGGCGTCACGGCGTTGATCGCCGTCCGCGCCCAGTCGACCCACGCCCACCAGGGCCCATCGATCTCGGGCGAGATGACGTCGAGGTACGAGATACCGATCGTGATGAACATGGCCAGCAGCGCGATGTTCAGCAGCACCGGGACGACGATCCACGACCACAGCCGCGGGTTGCGCACCACGAACCAGAACCCGCGCAGCGGCGCGCGCAGGCCGACCGTGAAGCCCGGCAGGCTCTTCAGCGGCGGCGCGGCGGCTTCGTTCCCGCAGCGCGGGCAGGGAACGGGGTGGACGCCCTCGTCGGGTAGGAACCCACAGCGCCAGCAGCGGCGGGTGGGGTGCCGGTGCTGGACGGTGCCCGCCGGAGCGCGACTGCTGCCGGGCATCACGAATCCGGGTTTGCGTGGTTCGTCGGACATCGGGCGGCGGGCCGGGAAACGTGGGTCAGAACGGGGCGAGGGCGCCAGGGGCGGCAACCGAGGCGATTGTCCATGCCGTCCGAACGGTCGGAAGTGACGCCACAGCGGCGATGGTCCGGCGACGGAGCAGGCCTCGCCATGCTAATCTGAGCGGTCCCTCGCGGGTCGTGATTTGCACGTCCCGCGGCCGCAACCGCTTCCCCCAGCAGCCGACTCGCCGCGATGACCAGCATCCTGCCCGAGACGTCCACGACCTTCCGCGGACTCGATTACTACGACATGGACGACCTCCTCACCGAAGAGGAGATCATGGTGCGCGACATGACGCGCAACTTCGTGTCCGAGCACGTCATGCCGGTGATCGAAGAGGCCTACGAGAACGCCGAGTTCCCGCGTCACCTCATCAAGCTCGTCGCCGACCTCGGTCTGCTCGGCCCGACGCTGCCCGAGGAATACGGTTGCGCGGGCATGGGCCCGATCGCGTACGGCCTCATCTGTCAGGAACTCGAGCGCGGCGATTCGGGCCTGCGCTCGTTCGTGTCGGTGCAGGGCAGTCTCGTGATGTGGCCGATCTTTGCTTACGGCTCGGAAGAGCAGAAGCGGCGCTGGCTGCCGGAGATGGCGGCTGGTCGCGCGATCGGTTGCTTCGGTCTGACCGAGCCCGACCACGGTTCGGACCCCGGCGGTATGGAGACGCGCGCCAAGCGCGACGGTGACGACTGGATCGTCAACGGCGCGAAGATGTGGATCACGAACGGCACGATCGCCGACGTCGCGCTCGTCTGGGCGATGACCGACGACGGCGTGCAGGGCTTCCTGCTCGAGAAGGGCATGGACGGCTTCACGGCACCCGAGCAGAAGCGCAAGTTCTCGCTGCGCGCCTCGGTGACGTCGGAGCTCGTCATGGACCACGTGCGCGTCCCCGACGCCAACCGCCTCCCCGGCGTGAAGGGCCTCAAGGGTCCGCTCAGCTGTCTCAGTCAGGCTCGCTTCGGCATCGCGTGGGGCGTGACCGGCGCGGCGATGGCTTGCTACGACGAGGCTCTCAACTACACGAAGGGCCGCGTCCAGTTCGGCAAGCCACTCGCGAGCTTCCAGCTCATCCAGGCCAAGCTGGCCGAGATGGTCTCCGAGATCACCAAGTCGCAGCTCGTCCAGTGGCGCCTCGGCAAGCTCAAGGAAGCCGGCAAGATCCGACCGCAGCACGTCTCGCTCGCAAAGCGCAACAACGTGCACCAGGCGCTGAAGATCGCCCGCACCGCCCGCGATATGCTCGGCGCCAACGGCATCACGGCCGAATACCAGTGCATGCGCCACATGTGCAACCTGGAGTCGGTGTACACTTACGAAGGAACACACTCGATTCACACCCTGATCTTGGGCCAGGACGTCACGGGCATCGCCGCCTACTCCTGAACCCTGTCCACGGCACAAGACCAGGGCGCGTGACTCCCCACACGCAATCACCCATGAAGAGCTGACGCGCCTTTCGGGCAGAAGAGGTCGTCAGCTTGGCTCCCCATGACACACAGCACGGTCACTCCGTTCCGGGGTGTCATCGTGATCGGCATGCCCGGCGCGGGCACGGCGACACTGACGACGCTTCTGCGCGGACACCCCGAGGTTCTCAACACGCCGTACGGCGTGTTCGCAACCGACTGGTATCGCGCGCTCGACCCCGTGTCGGCGCTCGTCGATGCTTGCGATGAGCTGGCTGCCGGCGACGAGCTCGTCGTGGCGCTGCGCGAGCGCATCCGCGGGCCGCTCGATCTCGTCACGGCGACGAACCACCTGTTCGCCGTGATCAACGAACTCGGCAGCTGCAAGGCCAGGATCTGGGCTGAGCGCACGTCGCGTCACTTCGGGCACGTGCCTGTGCTGATGCGCGACTTCGGCCCCGCGACGCGCGCTGTCGCCGTGGTGCGCGATCCGCGCGCCATGCTCGCGGCCGTCGTCGGGCAGTCTCCGAAGCCGCCCACCGTGCGCGACGCTGAGGCCTTCTGCCGACGCTGGATCACGGCCGACCGGCTCATCACCCACTACGCCCGACGCTTCTCCACCGACCTCATGGTCGTCCGTCACGAGGACCTCGCCGACGACACGGCCTACGCGATGCGACGCGTCTGCAAGCACGTCGGGATCCACTGGGGCGACGCGCTCGCCGGTCAACAGCCCGCCGTGATCCCGGCCACGCCGAGCTGGAGCGACGTCCTCATGCCGGAGGTCGTCGCGCGCATCGAGCAGTTCGCCGGTCATCGCCTCGAGCGCTGGGGTTACGCCCGCACCACGCACGCGTCCGGCGCCCTCGGCATCCGCCGGGTGGCCTTCGAAGCCCTCTGCCTGAGCCGCGAACTCCGCGCCCGCCGCGCCTGGAACGGCAGCGGCCAGGCCGAGTTCGAGCTGGGCGAGTAGGGCGGATGAATCACGGCGATCTGCTGCGGTCGCCTCTGAATCCTTCTCGGCAGCGTTGAAGCAAGCGTGTGATCCTCAACGGTCACAACGAGGCCGCCAGCGAGGGCCAGCAGGGAGTTTGCGCCCCGCTGAATCTCGCGTGCCGACCGGCGCCCCTCGTTTCCCAGCGCCACCGCGCGTATCATCGCCCCTCGATGAAAGCCGTGATTCTTGCCGCCGGACGGGGTGTACGCCTCGAATTGTCAGGGTGGTCAGACCCTAAGTGCCTGCTTCCGGTGCGTGGGACGACCGTGCTCGACAACATGCTCGATGCGCTCGAGACGCACGGGGTGTCGGACATCGTCGTCGTGGTCGGCTACCGCCAGGAGCTCGTGCGGGCGCACTTCGCCGGGCGCGGGATCGAGGCGACGTGGATCGAGAACCCCGACTTCGCGTCGACGAACACGATCAACTCGCTCTGGCGCTGCGCCGAGCTTCTCGACGACGACTTTCTGTACTTCAACGCCGACGTGCTCTTCCATCCCGACATCGTCGGACGGCTGTTGGCCGGCACGGGCAACCGTCTCGCCATCGACGGGAAGAGCTGCGGTGACGAAGAGGTCAAGGTCGTGGTGAACGAGGCCGGGCGCATCACGCGCATCGGCAAGGCGCTCGACCCGGCGAACTGCCGTGGCGAGTTCATCGGCATCGGGCGCTTCGACCGCAGCACGAACGGCGCGTTCGTCGAGTCGCTGCGCAAGCACAACGAAGAGCTCGGCAACGTGAACCTGTTCTTCGAGGCCGCGATCGACGACATCCTCGACGAGGTCGAGATGGTGGAGGTCGACGTCTCCGACCTGCCGTGCATCGAGATCGATTTTCTCGAGGACTACGTCGAGGCCAAGCGCGACGTGTCGCGCTTCCTCGTCGACGAGCCTGCGCCGGACGGACACGAGGCCGAGCGGTGAGTCGCCGGGTGTCGGTGGCGTTCCGGGCCAAGCGCCCGATGAACTACGAGATGTTCCGCCCGCTGCACGCCTGGATGCGGCGCGACGACACCTTCGACGTCACGCTCTACGGCAAGGCCGGCGGACGCTCCGACACGTCCGTGCTCGCGGCCGCGCTGCCGGCCCGCATCCGCCCGAACTGGACGTGCAAGTTCGCGTCGCCCGACGTGCTCATCTCGTCCGACTTCCTGCTCGCGACGAAGCGGGCGAAGGTCTCGGTGCAGATCTTCCACGGCGTGTCGATCAAGAACTACTTCCTCAGCAAGCGCATCCACGACTACGACATCGTCTTCGCGACGGGGCCGTACATGATCCGGCGCTACGTCGAGCGTGGCTTCTTCGACGACGGCGACCCGAAGCTGCGTCACGTCGGCTTGCCGAAGACGGACCGCCTCACCGACGGCACGCTCGACCGCGCGGCGACGTTGGAAAGCTGGGGCCTCGATCCGGCCGTGCCCACGGTGCTCTACGCACCGAGCTGGGGCGGCGAGAGTTCGCTCGACAAGATGGGCGAGGCGATCCTCGAAGCACTCGCGGCGCGCAGTCGCGCCGAGGGCGACGGCGCGCTGAACGTCGTCGTCAAGCTGCACGACAACGCCTTCGACGAACGCTACGCGCGACGCGACTGGCGTGCGTTCCTCGACGGGCTCGTCGGCCCGCGCTTCGCCGCGCCGGCCACGGCCGACGTCGTGCCCGCCATGCACGCCGCCGATCTCATGATCACGGACATCTCGTCGGTGGCCTTCGAGTACCTGCAGTGCGACCGCCCGATCATCTTCATGACGTTCGACGAACAGCTCGCCCGCTGGGACGGTCAGGCCGACCTCGAAACCTGGGGCCGCTCGATCGGCACGGAGTGTTCGAGCGCCGAGCAGCTCGTCGAGACGGTCGAGCGCGAGCTCGCGAACCCCGAGCGCGTCGGCCCGGTGCGCCGCGACGCCTGCGCCGACATCTACTTCAACGTCGGCTCGTCGGCACGCGCCGGCATGCGCGAACTCTACGGTCACCTCGATCTTCCTGTCCCCACCGACCTCGGAACCACCGCCGATGTCTAGCAACGCCACCAGCGACGCGCCGATCTTCATCGTCGGTCACCCGCGCTCGGGCACGACGCTGCTGCGCCTGATCCTCAACGCGCACCCGCGCATCGTCATCCCGCCTGAAGGTCACCTCGTCAGCTTCCTGCGTCGCTGTGAATCGAAGTACGGTGCGCTCAGCGATCCGAAGTCGTTCGCGGCCACGCTCGACCGCCTGCTCAACAAGGAACGCATGCGCGAGTGGGGCTTCGACGAGTCGGACGCGCGCGCGCGTTGCGAGGCCGGCGAGCACACGCCGGGCGGCATCTTCGCGAGCATGATGAGCCTCTGGACGGACCAGTCGGGCAAGCCGCGCTGGGGTGAGAAGACGCCCGGCACGTATCGCTTCATCCCGGACGTCGACGCGTGGTTCCCGAAGTGTCAGGTGATCCACATCATCCGCGACGCGCGCGACGTGGCTGTCTCCAACCTCAACCCGCCTTTTTCGGATCGCTACGACAAGGGCAACGAGTACGAAGTCGCCCTGCGCTGGCGTGACGCCGTGCGACGCGGTCGAGTCGCCGCCGAGAGCCTCGGCCCGGAACGCTACTTCGAGTTCCGCTACGAAGACCTCACCGACGACCCCGAGGCCATGGCGCGACGCCTCGCCGCATTCCTCGGCGAGGACTACGACCCGGCGATGATGAACTACCACGAGCGTGCCACGGGCGACGTGCCGCGCGGTGAGCACAGCTACCACCAGCGCACGAAGGCCGCCGTCGACAAGGGCCGCGTCGAGCGTTGGCGCACTGATGCGAGTCGCGAGTTCGTGATGCGTGTGGAAGGCATCGCGGGTACGGAGATGAAGGAGTTGGGCTACGAACTCAGCGGCTGGCAACCGTCGGTCGCCCTGCGCGCTGAGATCGCAGTCCAGAAGCTCAAGCCCCGCAACCTCATCAAGAACTACAGGTCCAGTCGCGCTCCGCGGCGGTCGTGAGACAGCCGTCCGTTTCGTCGACGTGTTCGAGTTCGAGCGTCGTGTGGCCGACCGCGAAACGTTCGTCGAGGATCTGCCGAGTGTCCGCCTTCACGCGCGCAGCGTCGCGAGCGCCCGCGTCGTCCACGACGACATGTGCCTCGAGCGCGCGGTGGTGTTCGTCGAGCTGCCAGATGTGGATGTGGTGGACGGCAGCCACGCCGGGAACGGACGTCATCACATCGGCCACCTCCTCGATGTCGAGGTCGCGTGGAACGCTCTCCATCAGCACCGCGATGGCCGAGCGGATCATCGTGAACCCCTGGTAGAGCACGTAGGTCGAGATCAGCAACGTCGCGACGACGTCGGCCCAGTACCACTGGTAGAGGAGGATCAACGTCCCGACGACGATGACGGCGACCGAAGCCAAAGCGTCGGACACGTTGTGCACGAACGCGGCGCGGATGTTCAAGCTCCCCTTCGAGGCACGATAGGTGAGCAGCGCCGTGACGATGTCGACGACGAGCGCGAGGCCAGCGACCCACACGACGATCCAGCCCTCGATCGGTTCGGGTGAGACGGCACGCGCGAGCGCCTCGTAGACGAGGTAGAAGCCGACGATGATGAGCGTCGTGAGGTTGATGAGGGCGCCGATCACCTCGGCGCGTTGATAGCCGAACGTGCGCGACGCGTCCGCGGGTCGACGCGCAACCCGACGGGCCACGAGCGCGATGACGAGCGCTGCCGCGTCGCTGAGGTTGTGCAACGCGTCGGCGATGAGCGCGAGGCTGCCGGAGATCAACCCACCGACGACCTGAGCCGCGGTGAGCAAGACGTTTACAGCGACGGCGGCGACGAGCTTCCCGTCGGAGTCGGACGGCGCGTGAGTGTGGCTGTGGTCATGCATGCGGTGATGCGATTGTGCGGTATGTCGCATGCGCCGCGCGAGGCGATTCCCCGCGCCGCGCCCCGTCCGCGGCGCGGCGACGGCAGCCACGGGCTACTTCGCCTTCACGCGCAGGATGTAGTCGCCGCCTTCGCTGCCGGGGTTCGAAACGCTCACGCGGTACGTGCCCGTCGTGCCGATCACGATCTTCGGGAGCTTGGCTGACGTCAGCTTGCCGTTCGTCTTCTTCGGCTTGATGAGTTCGAAGTCGTCGCCGCTGAAGGTGACGTCGACAGCCGTGCCTTTGCGGCCCGTCGCGGAGATCGCAAGCGACTGCCCGGCTTCGAGGTCGACGTCGAACGCGTGCTCGTCGAGTGAGCCGAGGAAGGCCGACTTGAACGCGACGTTCAGTCCTTCGGTGCCGTCGAAGACGTAGGTCGAGTCGTCGGTCTGGCCTGCGAGTCCATGGGCCAGCGCGGCGCCGAGGATCGTGCCGGCCTGACGTTGGCGCCGGGCCGGTGCGCCCGCGCCCGTCTCGAGCACGTCGTCCATCGCCGCGGCGACGCAACCGAAGAGGAAGGCCTCGAAGGCTTCTTCGGCGTTTCCAACAGTCACCGTCGGGAAGCCGACCTCGGCTGAACTTTGCGGCCAGCTCAGCATGTCGACGAGGAACATCTCCGTGGCTGACTTCTTCAGACCGGCCCGTGCGCGCCAGAGGTAGGCGCCGAACAGCTCGCCGACGGCGTGCTCTTCGGGCAGGCTCGTCGTGAGGCCGAGCACCGAGAACAGGTCGTCCTGGAAGGTGAGTTCCTTCTCGAGGTCGCGCAGGCTGTCGCCAGCGATGCCGAGATCGGCACCGGCGAAGGCCGCGAGAACCTGCCCGACCTTGGGGTCGTTGAGCATCGCCGCGGCGCCGAAGTCGGCGAGCGCTTCGTTGACGGCACGCTCGGGCGTGTCGAGCCCACCCGACCCGAACGTCGCGCCGAGACCGTCGACGACACCGTGCATGTACTCGTGGATGACCACCGACGGGTCGCGCGAGAAGTCGTGCATGACCTCCTCGGGGCTTCCGTCGCCGAAGTCGCCGAACAGGAAGAAGCCTGGCGGGAAGCCGGCGCCGTCGCCGTCGGGATCGGTCGGGCTGAAGAACGCGTTGACGACGTCTTCGTTGACGTAGACGGGCATGGTGCGGTCGAGGGGGTTGGTGCCGAGCGACTTCTCGACCCAAGTTCCGGCGCTGTCGAACCACTGGTAGGTGTTCGAGTGGTCGAACAGGTCGGCACCGGAGATGATCCCGCCGCCGTAGAGCGTTGCGTCGTCGTCGGTGTACGGGAACTCGAGCTCCGCGCTCGTCACGATGACACCGTCGGCGTTGAAGACCTGCGCGTAGCGGCCGTACATCATGCCGAGGTCGCCGACGAGCGGCGTGGAGTCGCTCGTCGAGAAGTTCTTGAGCGGCGCGAAGCTGTCCTTCGCGGCCAGGGCGTGCTTGACGCGCTTGTAGACGTAGCCGCGCGCCTTGCCGAGGTCGAAGGGCGAGTCGACATCGTCATAGGTGTGCGTGCCTGTCTTGACCTTACCGTCGTAGCGGTGCTCGAAGACGCGTACGACGAGGCCCGTGTAGGCGTCGAGCTCGATCGCGAGCGGCGTGAAGTCGTGCTTCACGCCCGTGACGCGCTGCAGCAGGCGCAGCTCGCCGTCGATGTGACGGGCGACACCGTGGACCACGGGCTCGGCACGGAAGTCGGCTCGCTCGAGGCCTTGGAGACCGAGCGCTAGCTCACGGGCATCGTCCGCGAGGAGTGACGGCGGCGGGAGCTCGGCCGCGTCGGGTGACAGCACGCCGTGGGCGCTGCGGATGCGGTCGAACTCGTCGAGCCCGTAGGTCAGGCCGTAGCCCTCGGCGACGAAGCCGTGCACGAGCTGCGGCTGGCGGCCGTACGAACGCGAACGCGACGTCCCGGCGCGCACCGTCCGGACCTTGCCGAGCTTGACGGCGCTCGGCGCCACGCCCAGCTGGGTCGCATAGCGCACGACGAAGTCGGTGGCCTGGTCATCGCAGGTGTTGCCGGAGAGCGACAGGCGATGGAAGCAGGTCTGGCGCGCGACGCCGTCTTCGACGACACCGCGTCCGCGGCGTCCCGGAGACGTACCGACGGAGATCTGGGCGAGGCTGTCCTCGCAGAGCAGTGCGGTGCTCAGGGCGAGTGCGCCGATGAGGATCGACGGAGTCTTGATGGACATGGGGATCCCGGGGGGCTGTCTTTGGTGATGGCTCGAGCGTGTGGCGCGTGTGGGGTGCGCGCACACTCACCTTCATCGACCCTGCCCGGGAGGCGACTGGAGGGCGTTGTCGCAACGTGGGGCGACGGGTTACGGTGCTGTCATGACCGAGGCGCAGCTCCCCCCTGATCTCGATCGCGGTATCACAGCGATGCGAGACGCGATCGCGTTCGTTGAACGGCGCGTCATCAACCGCGCGTCGGTGGTGAAGCGGATCTTTGCGGCGCTGCTCACGCGTGAGCACGTGCTGCTCCAGGCGCGAACCGGCGTGGGCAAGTCGCTCCTGGCGCACCAGGTCTTCGCGATGTTCACGGGCGCGTCGATCTTCGAGGTGCAGGCGAGCAAAGAGCAGCAGCCCGACACGTACTTCGGCGCGCTCGATCTCGACGAGCTCAAGCGCGGCAAGATCTGGCACAACACCGAGGGCTCGCTGGTCGAGGCGCAGTTCGGCTTCATCGACGAGATCTTCGACGCCAACGACTACACGCTGCGTGCGCTCCTCACGCTGCTCAACGAGCGCCGACTCGTCCGCGGCGTGCAGAACGTCGCCTCACCGCTGCACACCGTCGTCGGTGCGACGAACTACGTGCGCGTCAGCCAGGTCACCGAAGCGCTGCTCGACCGCTTCCTCTACAAGGCCGTCGTCGAGTCGGACCGCGATCCGTTCTTCATGTACCGGATCTCGCAGCAGTTCATCAGGCACCGCGGGCACGTGGCTGCCGCACCCGCGACGATCACGTTCGACATCCTCAAGCGCCTCAGCGACATCGTGCGCGGGCATTCCGAGGAGATCGAGATGCACGTGCCGCGCAGCGTCATGTTCTTCGCGAACCTCGTGCTGCGTCACTACGAGAGCCTGCATCAGCGTGCCGACAAAGACCGCCGCAAGGGTGACGGCAGCGGCGCCGAGTTCCGCATCTCGCCGCGCACCCAGGCCAAGGCTCTCGATGCGCTGCGCGCGATCGCGATCATGAACCGGCGCCTCGATGTGCGCATCGAGGACGTCGGGCGCCTGAACATCGTGCTCTGCACGGGCGGGATCGCCGAAGAGAAGGACATGTTCCGCAAGGCGTACGAGTCGCTGCGTCAGCAGTACACGGCGACGCACGCGCTCGACCAGCTGCGCGACCTGCTCGACCTCCAAGATCTCATCGACCGTGTCACCGACGATCGCAAGCTGCTCGAGCAGCCGATCTCGGAGCTGACGACGACGGCTGTCAAGAAGACGGTCACGGACTGGGCCCGCGAGAAGCTCGGCATCCAGCACACGGGCCCTGAGCACAACCGGCGTCTGCTCACAGCGTTCCTCGAAGAGATCGACCCGCTCACCGACGAGATCCGCCTGATCAAGAAGCGCCTCGAGGCGGAGGTGCACGAGATCTTCGCCGCCGACGTCACCTGGGGCTGAGCCATGTCTGACGCGAGCGGCTCGTCGAGCGACCTCGCGCCCGTGACGTCATCGTTCGTCGACGCGTCGCTGGAAGGCTCCGTCGACGAGGCCGCCAACGCGTTCGCCGACGTCTCCTTCGTCGACATCATGGACTCGCTCGGGTTGCTGCGAGACCTCGACGACGACCTGCCGCCAGGCTTCAGCGCCGTCTTCGAACTCGCCCGCGTGCTCGACGACCCGAACAACGAAGTCGCGAAGGCCCTCTCGCCGGCCCTCGCGCTGGCATCGAGCGATCGGTCCGGCGACGACAAGCTCGAGGCTCATGACGATCACGAGGCGCAGTGGTACGAGGTCGCGGCCGGCGAGCAGTACGAGGCCGAGTTCATCCGCTCGCTGAGCGACGTCCCGTACGTCTACGCGTGGCAGCACCTGTTGCCTGAAGCCGTGTTCATGCGCCGTCTCGCGCAGCGGCGCTTGTGGTTTCCGATGCCGAAGAGTCCGCGTATCGAGTCGGTTCACGAGGACGGCGACGGCTTCGCGCCCAATGAGGCGAAGCAGAAGGTCATGATCCTGCTCGACACGTCGGCCTCGATGGCGAGTCGCTATCGGTTCGTCTACAGCAAGGCGATCGTCCTGCACTTCCTGCGACGCAATCTCGAAGAGCTCGGGCACGTCTTCATGCGTACCTTCGACAGCGAAGTCGGTGAGCTGGAGACGGCGCGGACGAAGGACGAGTACGACCGGCTCATGCGTGTCGTGTCGCGGCAGAAGACGCTCGGCAACGGGACGTGCATGGAGAAGGCGATCGTCACCGCTTGCGAGGACATCCGCCGCCAGCCGTTGCTCTGTGACGCCGAGATCCTGCTCATCACGGACGGCGCGGTGCACCTCAACGTCGAGCATCTCGAGGAGGTGCTCGGCACGGACATCCGGCTGCACTGCGTCAAGATCGGCGACACGGCAGTCTGGGCGCCCGATTGGTACCTCAAAGACTCGCTCGAGATGGCCAACAGTGGCGACGAGGCGCTCGACCGCACGATCCGGCATCTGAACGAACGCGCTGCGCTGCTCGAGAAGGGGCTTGCCGAGTCACGTCGCCCCGACGAGATTCGGATCGTCAAGCAGCAGCTGCGCGAGGTGGAGTCGGCGCGCGCGGAGGTGTCGGACAACCTACGTGCCGGATACGGCCACGAGATCAAGTCGCTCGCGGACGTGTACGTCGAGGTTCCCGACATCGATGCGCGACGGATGTTCGCCCTCGATCCCGAGCGGCTCGCGTCGCTGCGGAAGATGGTCGCCCGCATGCTCGCCGAACTTGCCTCACGCCCCACGACGGCCGACAGTCTCAAGCGGGCCGCGCTCGTCCTCGCGCACTTGCAGATGCTCGCCGACGAGCAGGCCGACGGTAAGGAACTCGAAGAGCTCCAGGCGCTCGCCGGCGAGGTCGAGGCCGAGTTCGCCTCGGCGTTTGTCGACACCGAGGAGCGGATGCTCGAGGTGGGCATGATGAGTCGCGGAGATCGCAAAGACCTCCGCATGCTGCTCGGACGTCCGCTGCGCATGCGGCGCCGCTCCGTGATCTTGTGGATCAAGAAAGTCCTCAAGGCCTTGAAGCACCGCGGGCGTCGCAAGCGATTGCGCGGGTTCCTGCAACGCGCCAAGCGTCGAGCGCGCGGATGACCCGCACGATTCATGGAGAAGCTACTGCGGCTTTCCTTGCCCTGCAGACGGACGCAGCCACGTCGACGCTACGCTGCTCCGTGAATCACCCGGGTTGAGCGTCGGCTACTTCGCGGCTGTCGCGACGGCGCGCGGTTGCAGCCGCGTGCCGGTGAGCTTCTCGTAGCGGTCGAAGTCGGCGCGCTTCGTGATTTCGCGGATCTCCGACTCGTCGAGGTCGAGCGGCTTGCCCTTCACCTTTGACCACGCGGTGCACGTGTCGGCGAAGCGCTGGAGATCAGTCGCGTCGGCCGAGAGTCCGACCGCGTCGGAGAGTTCTCGATAGAGGGTTTCGTCGCCGCCGAAGAGGCGTGCGTGCTCGACGATCAGGAAACTCTCGGGATACTCAGCGCGCGCGCGTGTGCAGAGCTCGAGACACTCCGTCCAGCGCAGCACCGAACGCTTGGCGTCCTGGTCCTCGCCCCACCGATCCGCGGGGTTCTTCGCGCGACGATTCCAACTCGAGGCAACCTCGTAGGGATCGCGCACGATGCAGATGAGCTTCGCGTTCGGGAAGACGCGCAGCAGGTGGTGGTACATGTAGTAATACGTCGGGATCTTGTCGCCGAGAACACGCGCGCTGTCGAATCGCTCGCGCACGGCGTCGTAGTGATCCGAGTAGCGACCGTCGGGGCGGATGTTGGTTTCGTCCTCGCCGAACTCGAAGAAGCGTTCCTTCTCGAACAGTGCCGGTGTGAGCAGGTGCTGGGAGCGCACGGCGAGGAACTTCTTGTAGCGTTCGATGCCGATCGCGGCGAGGCGATGGCTGCCGAAGAGCTCGGTGATCGTCGTGGTGCCGGAGCGCGGGACGCCGCTGATGAAGAGGAACGACTTCGTCATGACTCGAGAGACTCTGATCAGCTGGACGCGACCGGGGGTTGGATCGCCGTGCCTGTGAGACGCTCGTAGAGAGCGAAGTTCGCGCGCGCCACGATGACGCGTCGCTCGGTTTCGTCGAGGTCGAGAGGTTTGTCTTTCGCCGCCTGCCATCCCGCGCAGGCCTCGTTGTAGCGCTCCATGTCGGCCGACCCAGCGGGCAGACCGACCTCGCGCGAGAGCCACTCGAAGTAGGTCACATCGCCGCCGAAGAGGCGCGCGTGCTCGACGATCAAGAAGTCCTGTGGGAACTGGACGAGCGCGCGCTCGCAGATCATGAGCGCCTCGTTCCAGCGGAGCAGCGCACGTCGCGCGTCTTCTTCCGGGGCCCAACGGTCGGCCGAGTTCTTGGCGCGCCGGTTCCAGCTCGACGCGACTTCGAACGGATTGCGCAGGATGCAGACGACCTTGCAGTTGGGGAACGTCCCGAGCAGGTGGTGGTAGATGTAGTAGTAGGTGGGGACCTTGTCGCCGACGACCGTGGCGTCGTCGAAGCGTTCGTCGAGGTCGGCGTAGTGCTTTGCGAAGCTCGATGCGCGCTCGGGCCCGAGGTTCGTTTCGCTGTCGTCGAACGTGAAGAAACGTTCGCGTTCGAAGACGTCGGGTGTGAGCTGATGCACGCGCCGGATGTTGACGTACTTCTTGTAGCGCTCGATGCCGATCGCCGCGGACGTGTGTCCGGAGAGGAGATCGGTCAGGGCCGTGGTGCCGGAGCGCGGCACGCCGCAGAGGAACAGGTGAGACTTCATGGCGTCGATCGTACCGATCGTCCGTGGCGTCAGGGGAGAGGGCGGGTCATGGCGATCTCGCGCGTTCCGCGAGGCGTGTGGCGAGCCTCGCCCACGGTGCGGAATCCGTGGCGTTGGTAGAACGCGCGGGCGCGTGTGTTCGTGGCGACGACGTCGAGGTGGAGTCGGCGCGCTGCGCGTCGGGAGGCGTCCGCGATGAGCGCCTCGAGGAGCGCGTCGGCGACGCCGATGCCACGCGCTGTCGGCGTCACCCAGACGGACGCGACGTAGCAGGCGTCGGCTTCGTCCCAGGCGTCTTCGAGAGCTGCGAGCCCGACATCCTGCTCGTCACGCGCCGCGAGCCACACGGCGCGAGCGATCGTGAGCCAGTCTCCCCAGGCCGAGGCGTTCCAGGTTGTCTCGTCACCGTCGGACGCGAAGTCGAGCGGCGAATCGGCGAGCGCTGCCAGACGCAGGGAGCGCACGCGCTCGACGTCAGCCCGATTCGCGTTGATGACGGTGATCTGCGCGTCCATGAACCACTCAGCGATTGTGCGACAACAAACGTCCTCGACATGCACGTCTCGTACGCCGACGGGCAGCTCGCGCTCGCGCCGCCGATCCGGCGTGCTGCGCTTCGACGGGTCCGCAGGCATGCTACGCCAAGTGCGCAAACCCGGGTTGTTCATGGAGAAGCGTAGCGAGGGAGTGGCTGCGTCTGCATGACAACGTTTCGACAGGTCGGCGAAGGACCACTTCGTTGAGCGCAAGAGGCGTGTTGCTCGACGCAGCCCTGCGGGGGTGCTGCCGCAGCCGCTACTCCATGAATGAGGCGGGCAAATCGGCCGAAACTCCCGGAGTCGCTCGCGTCGATGCTCAGCGCCGCGGCGATGACTCCATGATCGCTGTGAACGCGGCGAGGTAGCGTTCGGCTGACGCGCGCCAGGAGAACTCCGTGGCGGCGCGAGTGCGGCCGCGTCGTGCGAGTTCGGCGCGGAGCGACTCGTCGCTGGCCATGCGCTGCAAGGCGTCGGCGAATGCCTCGGTGTCCGCGGGGTCGAAGAGCAGGCCGACGTCGCCGACGGTTTCGGGCAGCGCGCCGCGGTCGCTGCTGACGACGGGCGCACCGCAGGCCTGGGCCTCGAGCACGGGCAGGCCGAACCCCTCGTGCATCGAGGCGCACACGTACGCGCCGGCGCCGGTCTGCAGCGCGACGAGATCGGGCGTGGAGACGTAGCCCGGCAACTGCACGGCCTCGTCGGGGATGCCGGCGGCGCGCGCACGACGGGCGAGGGCGTCGGCGTCGTCACCGCGTGGGCCGCTGAAGAGCAGGCGCCAGCCGTCATCGGCCAGGTGCGTGGCGGCGAAGGCGTCGACCAAGCCGGCTTGATTCTTGCGCGGGTTGTAGCCGCCGGCGAGCAGGAAGTAGCGCCCGCGCGTGACTCCGAATCGCGCGCAGACCTCGCCGACCGATTCGTCGTCCGCCGGACTCCACACGTCGAGGTCGACGCCGCAAGGGATCGCGAGGAAGCGGTCGCGGGGGATGCCGAGGTGCTCGACCGCGGCGTCGGCGCCCTGTTCGCTGTGCGTGATCACGCGGTCGGCGCGGGCGACCGTCTCGCGGATGCGCTGCTGGCGTCGCTCACGCCACGCGTCGGACGACAGCTCGGGGAACTCGAAGACGTTGATGTCGTGCAGCGTGAACGTCTTCGTGAAGCGGCCGTTGCGCGGGAGTCGGACGCCGAGGCCGTGATAGAGGTCGGCGCCGCGCAGCGTTGCACCGGGTGCCGCGTCGAACACGATCTTGATCGGTCCGACGTCCGCGAGCTCTGCCAACCAACGGCGACGGCCCCACTTCGCGGCGCGCAGCCCGATGACGTACTCGTGCTGCGGTGCGACCTCGGCGCACGCGCGCAGGAGATTGCGCCCGTAGCCGCCGATGCCGCCGGGGTTCGCTTTCGCACACGACGTCGCGTCGAAGACGATCTTCATCGTGTGGCCGCGGGGGCGTTCAGCCCTTCACGTACTCCATGCGAAGGTTCGTGAGCACGCCGCTGATGTATTGCGCTTCCTCGCTGTCGAGGTTGCCGCGCGTCTTGTCTTCGAGCATCGCGATCGTGTCGATGAGAAACTGTGCGGCGCGAAGGTCCTTGTTGCGTTCCTTCGTGACGGGGTTCTCGACGTGTCCGAGCGCCATCGAGACCTGCGAAGCGAGGTGGTAGATGTGCGTCTGGAACGTCGCGGCGGGCATTGGAGGCGCAGCACCGCCCGCGATCGAAGGGTTGTCGGTGTCGGACATCGGGTGTCGCTCCGTGGTTGGGGGCAGCCGGCGCGTCGAAGGTGACGATTCTCCTGGCCGTGAAGGCTCGATCACGCACTCGCTACGATTCTGACGAATGATCCAGGCTGGCGCTGCGCGGCGTGTCGCTCGTCGCCGAGTGGTCGCCGCCGCTGGCTTCGCGGTCGTGCTTGCACCGCACAGATGCGGCGATGAAGTCGCGGAAGAGCGGGTGGGCGCGCGTCGGCTTGCTGAGGAACTCGGGGTGGAACTGCACGGCGACGTACCACGGGTGCGCCGGGATCTCGACGATCTCGACGAGGTCGCGGTCGGGGCAGATGCCCGTCATCGCCATGCCGTGCGACTCGAGCGCCTCGCGATACTCGTTGTTGAACTCGTAGCGGTGCCGGTGACGTTCCATGACTTCGTCCGTGCCGTAAGCGTCACGCGCGCGCCCTGCCGTGAGGGTGCAGCGCTGCGCGCCGAGACGCATCGTGCCGCCCATGTCCGTGATCTTCGACTGCTCGTCGAGCAGACCGATGACGGGGTGCGTCGTCTTCGGGTCGATCTCGGTGCTGTTCGCGTCGTCGAGCCCGCAGACGTTGCGCGCGAACTCGATCACGGCCATGTGCAGGCCGTAGCAGAGACCGAAATAGGGGATGTCGTTCTCGCGCGCGTACTGTGCCGCCGCGACCTTGCCCTCGATGCCGCGTCCGCCGAAGCCGCCGGGGACGCAGATGCCGTGCACACCAGCGAGCTCGGCGGCGACGTTCTCGGGGGCGATCTCGTCACTCGAGAGCTTGCGCAACTTGATCGGGACTCGGTTCCGGATGCCGCCGTGCGCAAGCGCTTCGTACACCGACTTGTACGCGTCGTGGAGCTCGATGTACTTGCCGACGACGGCGATCTCGATGGCGTCCTTCTCTTCGACCTCGATCACCGTCTCGACGAGCTCCTCCCAGGCGGACATGTCGGCCTTGGGGAGCTTCAGCCCCAGCCGGTCGCCGATCAACGTGTGCAGCCCTTGGCGCTCGAGCATGAGCGGCAGCTCATAGATCGTGTGGGCGACGTCGCGTTCCTCGATGACGTTCTCGAGGCGCACGTTGCAGAAGAGCGAGATCTTGCGCGCCATCTCATCGGTCATCGGCTGCGTCGTGCGACAGACGAGGATGTCCGGTTGGATTCCGATCTCGCGCAGCTTGCCGACCGACTGCTGCGTCGGCTTGGTCTTCAGCTCGCCCGACGCGGCGAGGTAGACGAGCAGCGTGAGGTGCAGGAAGAGGCAGTCGCCGGCGGGCTTCTCGAGGCTGTACTGACGAATGGCCTCGAGGAACGGCAGGCTCTCGATGTCACCGACGGTGCCGCCGATCTCCGTGATCACGACGTCGACGTCGTCACCGCGCAGCGCGTCGATGGCCTTCTTGATCTCGTCGGTGACGTGCGGGATGACCTGCACCGTCTGGCCGAGGTACTCACCCGCGCGCTCCTTGCGGATGATCTCCTGGTAGATCTTGCCGGTCGTGTAGTTGCAGTCGGCCGTGAGCGGCGCGTGGGTGTAGCGTTCGTAGTGCCCGAGATCGAGGTCCATCTCGGAGCCGTCGTCGAGTACGTAGACCTCACCGTGCTGGTACGGGTTCATCGTGCCCGGGTCGACGTTGATGTACGGGTCGAGCTTCTGCATCCGAACCGCGAGCCCGCAGCTCTCGAGAATGCAGCCGATGGCGGCCGACGTGAGGCCCTTGCCGAGCGACGAAACGACGCCGCCTGTGACGAAGATATGCTTGGTCATGCGTTGCCTCGAGGCGTCGTCGCGTTCATGCGCTGAACGAAGCGAGCGTAGTCGGAGGGTGTGTCGATTCCCAGAGCACTGTCGTCCACGACGACGACGCCGATCGTCATCCCCATCTCCAAAGCGCGCAGTTGCTCGAGGCGTTCGCGCTGCTCGAGTGCCGTGGGTGCTGCCGAGGAAAAGGCGAGAAGGGCGTCGCGCCGCCACGCATAGACGCCGACGTGCAGGTGGGCACCGACGGGATCGGTGCCCGTCGGAATGGCGGATCGAGAGAAGTAGAGGGCGCGCCCGGCGTCGTCGAAGACCACCTTGACGGCATGCGGGCTGGCGAAGTCGTCGGCTTCCTCGGGCCTGAACGGACGGGCCAGCGTGGCGAGGTGCTCGTGTCCTGGCGCCTGGGCGGGGGCGCCGGCAGCCAAACGCTCGACCAGCCGGTCGAGGGCCTCGGGCTCGATCTCGGGCTCGTCGCCCTGAACGTTTACGAGGATCTCGGCGTCGCGGTAGGCAGCGAGCGAGGCGACCTCGGCGACGCGATCAGACCCGGATGGGTGGTCTGGGGACGTCATGGCGACCTCGGCGCCGAAGCCTCGGGCCGCCTCGGCGATCCGCTCGTCATCCGTGGCGATGACGATGGCCGAGAGGGTTGTCGCGCGGCGGACGGCCTCCCAGGTGTGCTGGATCAGCGGCTTTCCCGTGTCGGCGAGGAGCGGCTTGCCGGGGAGGCGCGTGCTGGCGAATCGGGCGGGAAGGACGGCGACGACTGCCGGCGGCGTCACCGGCGGCGCCCCTCGAAGAGCTGCGACCCGACCGGGTTGTCGATCGACTGCAGCCCACCCGTTGCCTGGTAGAAAGCCGCGATCAGCTCCTTCAGCGTGGCGAAGGTCTTGAGCTGTTCGGCCGTCGCGCCCGTGAGCGGGACGCCGAACGAACGGACATCACCGTCGTCCTCGACCACGACGAGCCCGCGCACGTCGCTCGTGACCTGCGGAGTGCCACTCGTAGCCAGAAGAGGGAACGATGAGCGGTCGATCGCATCTAGAAGGTCGCCCATTGCATCGTCACCCGCGAGCTTCAGGCTGGCAGACGAGCGCGTTGTGGAGTAAATGTCGGACAGTTCCGGATGCGAAACGTTGGCAAGTTCGAGCAAGAGGTCGTTCTTGGCGTCGTACAATCGAACGAGCGTGCGATCGCCGGCGCTCACGCGGCCTGACCCGAAAGCGGCACATCCTGTGGGGAATGCGCAGCATCCAAGTGCGATCAGTGTGAGGATTGTGGAGAGTAGGCGCTGCACGACGGATCCTTCCGAGCATGTGGCGGCCGTTCGAGATCGGCCGACGAATCACCCAAGGACCGTAGGAAACACGCAGAAATGGTGTCAAGAACGCCCCGAGGGCTGGCGTTTCCGACACCCGTGATCGGCAGCACGGCACGCTTTGAGGCGATTGCACGCGCTGTGGACGCGGGTGACCTCACGCGTGTGGACCTCGATCGCTACCCGCACGAGGTGCTGAAGGAGGAGGGCGACCGAGCCCCGCGCGTCGTGCGCTACTCGCTGCCCAGCGCGGATGTGGTGCTCAAGGAATGGGCTCCGACAGGCCGGCTGATGCGCTCATGGTCATGGCTCATGCAGCGTCGTGAGATCATCAACTACCGGCATCTGCGCGGCACGCCGGGGATCCCGTACTTCGTCGGATCCTTCTCGGATCGAGCGTTCCTGGCCGAATACGTGCCGTCACGGCCCATGAAGCGCTCGCTTCCGAAGCCCTTGCTCCACCAGGCGCTCGAGAGCCTCGATCGGCGGCTCGCCGCGCTGCACGACCTCGGTTTCGTCCATCTCGACCTCCACCAGAAGCGCAACGTGCTCGTCGACGAGCACGGCGAGGCTTGGATCGTCGATCTTGGTCAAGGCCTGCACGCGACGTTGGGTCCCTGCCGCTGGCTGCGGCGCATGCTCCTGCCGCTGACGCGCCACATCGACCGCCGTGCGCTCGCGAAGTTCCGCGTCCGCTACGCGCCCGAAACGCTCGAGCCGGCCGAACGCGACAAGCATCTGCGGCGCTACGGCCAGCGCCGCAAGAGCTGCGAGCGGTGGGGTCGTCGGCTGCGCAACGCGATCGTCGCGGCGCTGACGGGATCGCCCAATGCGCGTACGTCGGAGCGGAGTCAGCGCGACGCTCCCTGACGCGTCGTCCTCTTCGTTCATCCCGAGCCCGTCGTCGTTGAATCCGCGTCGGGCCGGTCCTACGATCGAACCCGGAGTCAGGCGGTGACTCCACCATGCAATGAAGCCCGAGCTCGTGACGAGCGCGCGGGAGGGTATGTCGTTTGGGTCTTACGGTCGAACGAACGATCTTCGTGGGGATCTTCGTCGTCATCGTTGCGATCCTCGGGATTGCGATCAGCGGTGCGATGGATCCCGAAGGTTCACTCTTCGGAGTGCGCGAAGGCACGGTGTCGGCGCACACCGATGACGACGAAACGCCTGTGCTGCTGCGTGACTCGGATGACGAGAAGCGCGCCGAGGCGGCTCGTCGCCAGCAGGAACTCGTGCAGCGTCGCGACAACGCGATCCGCGAGATGACGAACAGCAAGGGTCCGGTCGTCAAGGGCAAGCCGAAGACGACGCCGTTCTCGATCAAGTCCGAGGACGTCACGCCCGTCCTGCGCCGTAGCGCGCCGATCGAGCCCGAGGAGACCGCGCCGCCCGAGGCGCAACCTGCCGGCACGATCGAGTACGTCGTCGAGCCCGGCGACAGCCTTTGGAAGATCGCGCGCAAGCATTACGGCGACGGCGACATCAAGCGCATCGTCGACATCATCCTCGCCGCGAATCCGACCGTCGACGCCGATCACATCAAGGCCGGGATCACGGTGCTGACCCTGCCCGTGAAGCTGCCCGACAATGTGCAGACGCCGCCGGTGCTGAAGAAGGCGACGACGAAGACCGAGGAGCCGAGCGTGACGAAGCCCCTCAACTCCACGGCGACCGTGCCGAAGTACGAGGTGCGCAGCGGCGATTCGCTGCGCCGCATCGCCAAGCGCGAGCTCGGTGAAGAGAACCGCTGGGACGAGATCTACGAGCTCAACCGCGCGTACCTCGAGGCGCCCGAGAAGATTCACCCCGGCATGACGCTGCTCATGCCCGAGCGCTGAGCGGACAAGCCTCCGGCGCGTCGCGGGTCTTCGTGGGTTTGATGTCCGGGACGTCGGCGGACGGCGTCGACGCCGTGGCGACGCGCATCGACGGTAGAGCGCCGGCACTGCGCGTCGAGGTGCTCGCCCACGAGCACGTTCCTTTCACGCGTGACGAGCGTGCGCGCGTGCTCGCGTTGCCGGATGCGACGGTGTCGGAGCTCGCGCTGATGCACGTCGCCCTCGGTGAGTGGCTGGCGACGGCGGCGTTGCGCGCGATCCACGCCGCCGGCCTCGAACCTTCCGCGGTCACGGCCATCGCGACCGGCGGGCTCACCGTCGTCCACATTCCTCCGGCCGACGGTGAGGCGGGTGCGACACTCGCGCTCGGTGACGGCGACGTGATCGCCGAGCGCACACGCTGTGACGTCCTGTCCGACATCCGCGCGCGCGATCGTGCGGCCGGCGGGCACGGCGCACCGCTCGTGCCGTTCGCCGACGCCGTCTTGCTCGGCAACGATCGTCCGCGGGCCGCGCTGAACATCGGTGGCATCGCGAATGTCACGTTCACGACGCCGGCAGCGAACGCGCCGCTCGCCGACGTGCGCGCCTTCGACACGGGCCCGGGAAACATGGTGCTCGACGCCGCGCTCGCCTGGCGCAGCGACGGCTCGCTGCAGTTCGACGAGGGCGGCGCGCTCGGCCTGCGTGGGCGCGCCGACGAGGCGCTCTTGGATCGCTTCGAGGAGGGCGATGGGTTCTTCGCCCAGCGGCCGCCGAAGTCGACCGGGCGCGAGCGCTACGGGGCCGCGTTCCTCGAGCGGCACCGGGCCGCTCTGGGTGCGTTGAGTCTCGAAGACATGGCCGCCACGCTCGCGGCGTACACGGTGCGCGGGATCGTCCGCGGCACCGTCGACCACGCACCGCGCGCGCCCGACGACCTCGTCGTTTCCGGCGGCGGGGCTTTCAACGCCTGTCTCATCGGCGGACTGCGCCGTGCTCTGCACCCGATTCGCGTTGTCACGAGCGACGAGGCCCTCGGGATCCCCGTCCTGGCCAAGGAGTGCGTCGCATTTGCGATCCTCGCGGCCGCAACGTGCGATGGCGTGCCGTCCGGCTTGCCATCCGTGACGGGCGCCCGCCGGGCCACGGTGCTTGGGAAGCTGTCTCGCGGGGCGTGATGCTTGCGTCGTCCCGCTGGGCTCGTCATGCTCGCGCGCCCATCACCGAGTGCGAGGAGTAGGCATGGATCCGGTCAAGATCGGCGTCATCGGCGGCAGCGGCCTCTACGAGATGGACGGCCTCGAGAACGTCGAGGAAGTCTTCCCCGACACGCCGTTCGGCAAACCATCCGACGCGCTCACCGTCGCGACGGTGGACGGCGTGCGTCTCGCGTTCCTCCCGCGCCACGGTCGCGGCCACCGCTGGCTGCCCACCGAGGTTCCCAGTCGCGCGAACATCGCGGCGCTCAAGGGCATCGGCGTCGAGAAGATCCTCTCGTTCAGCGCCGTGGGCTCGCTGCAAGAACAGTACGCGCCGCGTCACTTCGTCGTGCCGACGCAGGTCATCGACCGCACGCGTCACCGTCCCGATACGTTCTTCGGCGACGGGCTCGTCGGACACGTCGCCTTCGCGGATCCCTTCGCGAACGCGCTCTCGAAGATCATGTACGACGCGATGGACGGCATGGACCTCACGCGTCATCACGGCGGCACGCTCGTCTGCATGGAAGGGCCGCTGTTCAGCACGCGCGGTGAGTCGGAGCTGTATCGCTCGTGGGGTGCGGACATCATCAACATGTCGGCGCTGCCCGAGGCGAAGCTCGCGCGCGAGGCCGGCATGGAGTATGCGCTCGTCTGCATGGTGACCGACTACGACTGCTGGCATCCCGACCACGACGACGTCGACATCCAGATGGTGATCGAAACGCTGACGACGAACGCCGTGGCGGCCAAGAACCTGCTGCGTCGTGCGCTACCCGCCGTGGCCGCCGCGCCGCGTGACCAGGCGATCGCCGAGGCCTCGAAGTTTGCCGTCATCACGGCCGAGGACAAGCGTCCGCCCGAGGTGGTTGCGCGCCTGCGTGGGATCATCGACGGGCTTTGATCGTGCTTCGGGCGCTGGTCGTCTGGCTGCTCGCAGCCACAGCCGTGCACGCGGCTGATGAGCGTTCACCGAACATCGTCATCGTTTTCTGTGACGACCTCGGCTACGGCGACCTGTCGTGCCAGGGCGAGCAGCGTTGGCGCACGCCGCACCTCGATCGCATGGCGGCCGAGGGCGTGCGCTTCACCGACTTCAACGTCGCGCAGCCCGTCTGCTCGGCGTCGCGTGCGTCGTTGCTCACGGGCTGCTACGCGAATCGCATCGGCATCCACGGCGCGCTCGGTCCGCACGCGAAGCACGGACTCCACGGCGACGAGGTCACGCTCGCGGAACTCTGCAGGTCGCGCGGCTACGCAACGGCGATCCACGGCAAGTGGCATCTCGGTCACCACGAACCGTTCCTGCCGCTGAACCACGGCTTCGACGAGTTCTCGGGGATCCCGTACTCGAACGACATGTGGCCGTCGCACCCCGAGGCGAGGAAGGGCACGTATCCGCCGTTGCCGCTCTTCGAGGGGCACGACGTCGTGGCGGAGAACCCCGACCAGCGCACGTTCACGACGGGTTTCACGGATCGCATCTGCGACTTCATCCGCGCCAACGCCGACGAGCCGTTCTTCGCGTACCTCGCCCACCCGATGCCGCACGTACCGCTGTTCGTCGCCGAGGAAGGACGCTCGGGTGCGGGCCTCTACGGCGACGTCATCACCGAGATCGACGCCGGTGTCGGCAAGATCTTGGCGACGCTCGACGAGCTGTCGCTCACCGAGAACACACTCGTGATCTTCACGTCCGACAACGGACCGTGGCTGAGCTACGGCGACCACGCCGGGACGACGGACGGGCTGCGCGAGGGCAAGGGCACGACGTTCGAGGGCGGCGTGCGCGTGCCGTGCATCGCGCGCTGGCCGGGCACGATCCCGGCCGGGCGCGTCAGTGGCGTCCACTGGATGACGATCGACGTGCTGCCGACGGTCGCCGCGCTGCTCGGCGCCGAGCTCCCCGACCATCCGATCGACGGGCGCGACGCACGCGCCGTGCTCTTCGACGAAACCGGCGCGATGCCGCCGCGCGAAGAGTCGTTCTTCTGGTACCACCAGGCCGAACTCGAAGCCGTGCGCGTCGGCCGCTGGAAGCTGCACCTGCCGCACCGCTACCGCACGATGATCGACCAGCCGCAAGGCGCCGGAGGCACGCCCGGAAAGTACCGCTGGGACGCGCGCATCGAAGGCGGGCTGTTCGATGTCGAAGCCGACCCGTTCGAGCGCAACGACGTCGCCGCCGAGCACCCGGACGTCGTCGCGGAACTCGAAGCGCGTGCGGCCGCGATGCGCGCGAAGCTCGGCGACAAGCTGAACGGCGTCGTCGGCACGGACGTGCGCGAGCCGGGCCGGCTGCCCGACTAATGGACGCCAGGTCACGGAGCGTGACGACTGGTGCGCGCAGTGGTTGCACGTCAGAGCTCGACGACAGACTCGAGCTTCCCTGCGAGTTCAGCCTCAAGAGCTGAACGAACGCGAGCTTCAGCGGTTCGCGGACGTCGTCGCGTCTTCGTCGGCGTTCGTGCTGGCGAACGTCTGAACGGCGCCGATGCCGAGGAGGATCGCCACGACGAGCGCGAGGGCGGGCGCGAGGAGGTGGTCGGGACGTCGGCTTTCCATCGTTGAGCGGCCCTCGGGGTCGAGACTCCATCTTGATCGGCACCGAGGCGGCGCGAACTGACCCCGACTTTGCGGCCGATGCGGACGTGCTCCACCGACGACGCTATCCTCGACGCTCCAGCCCAGGAGACGGACATGGCTCGTGTCGAGAAGACGAAGGAAGAATGGAAGGCCCAGCTCACGCCCGAGCAGTACAACGTCACGCGTAAGGGCGGCACGGAGGGTGCCTTCAGCGGCATCTACTGGGACAACAAGCGCCCCGGCGACTACGCATGTATCTGTTGCGGCGCACGGCTCTTCGAGTCGAGGACGAAGTTCGATTCAGGCACGGGCTGGCCGAGCTTCTGGGCTCCGGCGGACGACGGCTCCGTCACCATGAAAACCGACCGCAAGTTCTTCATGAAGCGTACGGAGGTGCTCTGCGCGGCCTGCGATGCGCACCTCGGCCACGTCTTCGAGGACGGTCCGGCGCCGACCGGCATGCGCTACTGCATGAACTCGGCCGCGCTCGCCTTTAAACCCGCTGACGGCAAACCAGCTGACGGAAGCCCGGCCGACGGGAAGCCGGCCACCTGAGGCTGACTCTGCGTCCCACGCTTTGTCTCACGGCGTGCTCGTCGCGGATGACCCACGCTGCACGCAACGTGCTGTGAGGCGCACGCGAAGACGTGGCGAGCCCCGTCGCGAGGGCGGCGACCTGACCGCGCGCGGAGATGCTGGAAGCGTCACGCACTGCGGGCCGTCCTCAGCACGCGTGTCCGATGCGAACGGCAACCTGCCACTCGGCGAACTCGCCGTCGTCGAGGCGCCCGCGCGTTTCGCCGACCTCGAACCAGCTGCCTTTGTGGCCAGCCTCACGAGCCTTCTCGAGGGCGGTTTGCACGGCGTCCTCCCAGCTGTTCGAGGACACTCCGATCACGGTGGTGTAGCTGTACGCAGAACTCATGTCGACTCCTTGGATGCTTGTTCGATCACTCGGATGCGATCGTATTCGTTGACGAGGTCGCGGTACTGTTCTTGCAGGATCTCGCCGATCGGTAGCGACTTCGTGGCCTCGATGACACTCTCGTACTTGCCCTTGATCGTTGCCTCGCCGCGAACCACTTCACCTAGCACGGCATTGCGATCGTTGCCCTGCAAGAAGGCGCGCAGATCCATCCATGCACGGTGCGTCGCGCCCTTGACCGTTCCCGCTGTATCCGGGCGCTGACCTGCGTGGGCGAAGTACTCGCCGAGCGCAGCGACGTTGCGACGGCGCGCTTTGGCGATGCCGTCGAACAGGGCGGCAAGATCGCGATCGTCCGTGAGGGTTGCCGCTTCGGCGAACCCGTTGACGCTGTCGACGTTGAGCTCGATCAGCTCATGAAGATCGGCGAGGAGCTGCTCAGGTAGTGGTGCAGGGGGCGTCATCGGTGTGCTCCTTTCCAAGGGGGAGCGAGTTGTCACGAGACTCCATCTTACGCTGCAAGCGGTGACGGCGTCTTGCGTGTCCGTCCACTCGGGCGTGCCTTTCACGGCGCCGCCATGTCGGGCCGATCGACGGCGCGCTGGAAGGCCGCGGCGATCTCGGCGCGATCGCGCTCGTCGGTCGTGCCGTCGGCTGCAGCGCGGATGCGTTCGGCGTGACGTCTGAACACGTCGCGCTGGGCTTCGTCATCGCCGGCCACGGCGTCGAGCGCTGCGAGCGTCTCGAGCATGCGGATTGCGATGGCGGGTTTGTCGGCGGCCGCCTGACGGATCTGGTTGAAGGCGAGGTCGCAGATGCCTTCGAACGTCGTGCCGACGGTCGTGAGCTGCGAGTGCTGGTCGAGTCCACGGTTCACGGCGCGGGGCATGCGCTTGTCGGCCAAGCGGGCGACGAGGACGCCGAGTCGGTCGATGCACGCCGTCGCCGTGAACGGATCGTTGATGCCGGGGGACAGCGCCCGGAGTGCGATCTCGACCAACTGCCGGATCGGGTGCTCGATGTCCTGCGCGTCGGTGCGCTCGTTGCCGATCAGGAAGGCATCCCGGAGCGTCTCGGCCGTTTCGCTGTCGTCGCGTTCGTCGCTGCACTCAGCGAGGGCGCTGCCGGCAAGGACGTGGTGCCCAGCGCGAACGAGCGTGCGGATGACCAACCGGCGGTCGCGTGCGACGCGTGCGAGCAGAGCGTGGTCGACCGACTGGACGTAGCCGCTATGGGTCGCGTGTACGAGGAGCGGAAGCGCTTTGGGGCGCTGGGTGACCTCGGCTGCGTCATCGAGTTCACGGTCGGCGAGGAGGTCGTCGACGATCTCGTCGAAGCGCTGTGAGATCGTTGCGATGATGCTGGGGACACGCAGGAACGAGGCGACGTGGTGCACGAAGAAGATCAGCATTCCCACGCTGATGGACGTCATCGCCACGGCGAACGTCACCGAGACGTGCGCGACGTTGCTCGACGACATTCCGACGAGCACGGTGACGAGCGTGCTGAATGTCCCGAGGAAACACGCGATCGCGAGCTGTGTCGTCGAGTCGCGCATGAACGTTCGGATCAGGCGCGGGCCGAACTGCGACGACGCCACCGTGAGCGACAGCAGCGTGAGTGAGAAGACGCAGCCGACGATGGTGATCATCGCGCCCGTGAGCGTCGAGATGACGATGCGGGCCGAGTCGGGCGAACCTCGGAAGATGAAGGCGTGATCTTCGACGAGGAACGACACGGCCCTGGCGTCGAACCACAGCGTCAGCCAGGCGAAGAAGACGCCGCTGACCGCGCCGATCGACGGCACGACGAGGTAGCTCGTACGCACGCGCTCGAGGATTGCCTCACCGGCGCGCCACACCCAGCGACGGAAGACTGTCGGCAGTGACGACGGTGAGGCCGTCATCCCTCGTCTTCGAGCAGGTCGGTCTCGAGCGTGACGGCATTCTCGCGATCGATCTGTTCGTCGAT
This sequence comes from Planctomycetota bacterium, assembly GCA_029259745.1. Lineage (GTDB taxonomy): Bacteria > Planctomycetota > B15-G4 > B15-G4 > B15-G4 > OFTM221. The sequence goes on along the minus strand of JAJDEO010000030.1, from coordinate 103,482 downwards.
GTCATCGTCGGTCGAGATGTCGCCTGTCTGCACGTCGATGCGCGCACGCTCGGCGTCGCGCTTCGCCGTTGCCTTCTTCTCTCGCTCTTCGCGCTTCGCGCCCGCTGCGGTTGTCGAGCGCCGTCGCAGCACGACTTCGTGCGTCGGCACCGGCATGTCGATCTCTTCGGCGTCGAAGACGGCCTTCACGAGATGGATGGTCTTGCTGCGCACCTTCGAGAAGTCGGCTTCACCCTGATCGACCCACGCCAGGAAGCGCATCGCGACGGTCGAATCGCCGAGGGCGTCGATGAGGGCGAGCGGCGGTGGGTCGGCGAGCACGCCCGGTACGTCCTTCACTGTGGCGAGCCCGAGTTCCTGCGCATGGCCGAGGTCGATGTCGGTACCGACGCCGACCGAGAACTCGAAGCGCCGGAGCGGATTGCGCGAGTAGTTGACGATCTTCGACTTGAAGATCTGCGCGTTCGGAACGCGCACGTGGTTGCCGTCGAGCGTGAGCAGCAGCGTCTCGCTCGTCGTCATGCGGATGACCTTGCCGAGCGTCCCGTCGACTTCGACGGTGTCCTTGGCGAAGAAGGGCCGACGCACGCTGAGCAGCAGGCTCGCGAGGTAGTTCTCGATGATGTCGCGGAACGCAAAACTGACGGCGAGACCGACGAGGCCGGCTGTTCCGAGTACGGCGCCGACAACGGCCGTCGCGTCGAGGATCTCGAGCGCGACGAAGACGCCGAGCAGCACGATCGCGAGCCAGAGGATCTGGTGAACTTGGTCGAGCAGAAGAACGCGCCCGCCGAACCACGTCTGCGGGAGCTGCCAGCCGCGCGACCGCTGCGCGAGCCAGAAGAAGAACGCGACCGCGATGAGTGCGACGAGGTAGAGCGGAACGTTCATCACGAGGTCGCGACCGATCTCGATGACGTGCGTGATGTCCGGCAGAAGACGCTTACCGAGATCGCTCGTCGCGCGGACGTCGTTGTCGACGAACAATACGCCTTCGAGTGCTGCGGCAAGGTCGCCGGCGCGCTTGCTCGCGGCGGTGGATGCAGTCTCGCCCGCGAGGTGGACGACGCCGGCTTCGACGGAAACGGTGATGTCGGACAGCTCGTCGACCTGCGCGACGACGGCGCGGAGTTTGTTCTCGATGCGTTCGTCTTGCGTCGTCGGCGCGGGCTCGTCGGCGTCGGGCTGTTTCTCGCTCGCGGGTTCCTTGACGAGGATCTCGATCTGGTTGTCGACGAAGACGACGCCCTCGAGCCCCGCGGCGAGCTCGGCGGCCTCGTCGCGCACCGTCGGAGACGTCGTCGAACCACGCAGCGTGATGACGCCCGAACCCGACTCGACCACGAGCTTGCCGAACCGTTCGACGCGGTCGAAGATCGCGATCAGGGTCGCGTGGTGTTCGGGGAGGTCGGCGGGAGGCGTCGCCTCCTGCTCGTCGACGACCTCGGCAGGTGTGCTCTCCGGGGCGGGCTCGGGCGCTTCGGGTTCGGCGTTCTGAGCAGCGACCCCGAAGGCCATCAGCGCGACGAGCAGGCTCCCCGCGGCCCATGCGCGAGCGCACGGCAGGATCTGCGTCATGCCGACTTCCCGTCTGCCGCGCGGTAGATCTTCAGTCGCGCGTAAAGGGTCTTCAAACTCACTCCGAGGATTCGAGCGGCCTCCTGCTTGTCGCCGTCCACATGCTTGAGCGTGAGTTCGATGAGCTGCCGTTCAGCGTCGGCGATCGACATGCCGGGCGTCAGCTCGGAGCGCGGGCTCGCAGTCGTCGAACGGTGAGTCAGGCCGAGGTGTTCCGTGGTGATCTGCGGGGCCGGGTCACCTGACGTCGACGCGAGGACGAACGCGCGTCGCATGGCGTTGCGGAGTTCGCGCACGTTGCCCGGCCACGAGTGGCTGGCGAGAGCGGCGAGCGCGGAGTCCGCGAAGGTGACCGTCGGGAGCCCCTCGGCACGCGCATTGACGAGGTCCTCGAGGAACGCTCGTGCAAGGAGTTCGACGTCACCGTCGCGTTCTGCCAGCGGCGGGAGACTGATTGCGAGCACGGCAAGGCGATAGTAGAGGTCGCTGCGCAGGCGATGACGCGCAACCTCTCGCTTGGGGTCGCGGTTCGTCGCGGCGATGATCCGGACGTCGACGTCGATGGGTGTCGATCCGCCGAGCCGAGTGAAGGTCGACGTCTCGAGGACGCGCAGCAGCTTGACCTGTGTCTCGAGCGGCATCTCCGTGACCTCGTCGAGGAACAAGGTCCCCCCGTTGGCCTGCTCGAACACGCCGGCGCGGCGCTTGTCCGCTCCTGTGAACGCACCGCGCTCGTGACCGAACAGCTCCGAGTCGACGAGCGTAGATGGCAGCGCCCCACAGTTCACCGCGACGAGCGGATGGCGTGCGCGACTACTCAACACGTGGATCTGCTGCGCGACAAGTTCCTTGCCAGTTCCGGTCGAGCCCGTGATCAAGACGGGTTCCTCGGTGCCTGCGAAAGCTGCGATCCGATCGGACACGGTGCGCATCGGCTCTGAATCGCCGATGAGCTGGCGGTGTGGCTTGCGGTCCGACGCCGCGGCGCTGGGCCGCCCTGTGCGAAGACTTTGCGACTCCGCGGCTTCGTTGAGGGCGCGGTCGAGACGCTCGAACTCGAGCGGCTTCGTCAGGAAGTCATAGGCGCCGAGCCGAAACGCCTCGATGACGAGATCTTGCGTGGCGACACCGGAGACGACGATGAAACGCGACCGGTCCCTCGGTGACACCTTGCGCAGAAGGTCGAGACCGCTCCCGCCGGGAAGGTCGATGTCGAGGATTCCGAGCGCGGGTACGGCGGCGCGGATCTGCTCCACGCCTTCGCCGTAGTCGCATGCCTCGCGCGGTTCGGCGCCGTGGTCGCGCATCCACATCGAAAGCGCTTCGCGCGAGGGTGCATCGTCTTCAACCAACAGGACATCGATCACTGGTCTATCTCGTGGGGTTGTAGGGCCGCCAGGGGCAGCGAGATCTTCGCCGTGGTGCCTTTGGTAGGTGTGCTTTCGAGCTGGAGTCGGCCGCCGGCGCCGTGGAGCGCGATCCGTGCCGTGGGGAGGCCTACGCCCGAACGCGATGCCTTCGTCGTGTAGTGGAGGTGGAAGATGCGCAGCATGGACACGCTGTCGATCCCGGGACCGCAGTCGTGGATCGTGATGGTCGCCCACTCGTCGTCGGCCGACATTCGCACCGTGAGGTGTCGCTGGTCGCGTGCGACATCAACCATGGCTTCGATCGCGTTCGCGATGATGCCCGCGATCGCCTGCTTGATCGACTCGCGCACGGCGACGATCTGGACGCTCCTGTCGGGGAGACTCACGTCGTACTGCACGTCTTCGAGGAGGTCGCGCGAACGCACGAGCACGGCAGCTTCGAGAACGACCCGCCGGAGGTCGAAGCGACTCGCTGCCTCGCCGTGGATGATCGGCTGCGCGACCAGGCCCTGGAGCGAATGGCCCAGACGCCGGATGTCGGCGTCGAGCGAGCGCAGAGGCTCCTGACAGCTGTGATCGGCCGGAAGACGGTTCTTGAGCACGGCGACATTGATCGCGAGCGAGTTCAGAGGCGTGTTGATGTCGTGGGCAACCTGCCTGAAGCCTTCCGAGAGTTGACGCGTGTGAGAGGCGAGCTGGAGGTCGGCCTGGAGTCCGTCGACAGCCTTGCGGTCCTTGATGACCACGAGCAGGCCGCCACAGAGTTCGTCATCGATCGGGAAGATGTGGATGAAGAACGACTGACCGCCGAGTTCGTCGGGGAGGTTGGCGCTGAGCAAGAGGTCGGGATGCTGTTCGGTTGCCGCCGACAGGCTTGACCTGATCTTCTCGAGCAGCCACGGCCATGCTTTGTCGAAGGCGGCTTCACCACCGATCATGTCGTGCATCGAGTCGCTGACAAAGTCGAGCGAGCTGTCATCGCGGAGGATCACGACGCCGCCTTCCACCGCTCGTGCGAACGAACGGCTCGCCGAGATCATGCTCGGAGGACGTGAAGTGGAATCACGACGGTTGGTGCCCACAAGTGGACTCCAAGGGGGGAGCGACGGAGTTCACGATGGTCCCGCCACGCGGTTTGCCCGCAGAAGCGCGCGTGCAGGTGGTCGGAAAGGCCGTCGTGCCTCCGGTCGCTGGCCGATGGGTGAGTATGCCAGAACTGCTACGAGTGCGCGGGTCGTCCGCCTTCGCGACCGATGATCCACGCCGCGTGCGCGATCCCCGGCACGTAGCCGAGGAGCGTCAGGAGCAGATTGATCCAGAAGTGCTTGCCGAGCCCCACTTGCAAGAAGACGCCGAGTGGCGGGACAAGTAGGGAGAGCAGAATGCGAAGGAAGTCCATGGAATCGGGCTCACATGAGTGGACGGGAAGGTCTGCCCATACGGGCAGGGCGATATGCACGAGCACGAACGAGAAGCAAATCGGGTGCCATCTCTCGAGCCAGCAGTCGGGCTGGATGTTGGCACGACGTATGCACAGTGATGAGGCGACGTCGGCTGGGCCCGCTAGCCCGGTCAGGCGCCCGCGCGGAATCGATGGGGATGGGCAACCCCTTTGGCGGTTTCACGCGGTCGCGTGCCAATGAGCGCGTTTACGTTTGTAGATATTGCTTCCCCAGGTCCGTTGTCGTGTCGCATGAAGAGGACGGAAAGAAATAAGGTGGCAGCGTCGTTGCGGGTTTTCGGGCGACGCGGTTGGTGCCACGGCGTGTGACGATCCACGTGCGCAACCCCGCGACCGGGGAGGTCCTTGCGACCTACGAAGAGATGTCGGCCACCGTGGCTCGGCAGGTGGTCGATGACGTGGCGGTGGCGGCCCGAACGGCGTGGGGACGAAGCTCGCTCGAGACGCGCCGCGATCGTCTCCTCGCGCTGGCCGACGAGCTGACGAGCCACCGCGAGCTGGCGGCCGTTCGGATGGCGCTCGAGATGGGCAAACCCTTCGCGCAGGGTCGTCGCGAGATCGAGAAGTGCGTGTGGGTCTGCCGTCACTTCGCGAGCGTCGCGCAGCGTGTCATCGAACCGCGCGCGGTCCCGACGGACGCCGCGAAGAGCTACGTCGTGAGCCGTCCACTGGGCGTCGTGCTGGGCGTCATGGCCTGGGACTTCCCGTTTTGGCAGGTTTTCCGGTTTCTCGTCCCCGCACTGCTCGCCGGCAACGGCGTGGTGCTCAAGCACGCGAGGAGCGTGACGGGGTGTGCTCTGGAGATCGAGGAGATCGTCCGGGCGGCGGGGTTTCCCGAGAATCTCATGCGCGTCGTGCTCGTCGACGACTGCGATGTCGAGTCGTTGATCGCCCACGACGCGATCGGCGTCGTGACCGTGACAGGGAGCGCGGAGGCAGGGCGCGCCGTAGCCGCAGCGGCCGGTCGACACATCAAGAAATCGGTGCTCGAACTCGGTGGGAGCGATCCCTACATCATCCTCGCCGACGCCGACGTCGAGCACGCGGCGAGAGTGTGCGCAGCGAGTCGCCTCGACAACACGGGGCAGAGTCGCATCGCTGCCAAGCGGTTCCTCGTCGTGCGTGACGTCGAGGAGGCATTCCTCGAGCATTTCGTCACCCGCATGGAGGCGGCGACGATCGGTGATCCGCTACGTGGTGATCCCGACCTGGGGCCCATGGCTCGGCGCGACCTGCGCGACCGTCTCCACGAGCAGGTCGTGCAGAGTGTCGAGCAAGGAGCCGAGATCGTCACGGGCGGCCGGCGCCTCACGGGGCCGGGGGCGTTCTATCCGCCCACAGTGCTCACGGGCGTCACTGCCGGGATGCCGGCTGCCGACGAAGAGCTCTTCGGACCCGTGGCAGCCGTGCAAACCGTCAGCGACCAGCGGTGCGCCATCGAGGTTGCGAATGCATCTCGCTTCGGCCTGGGCGCGGCCGTGTTCACGCGCGACCTGGAACGCGGGGAACGTATCGCGCGCGATGAACTCGACGCCGGCTGTTGCTTCGTGAATGCCGCTGTGAAGGCCGACCCGCGCCTCCCCTTCGGCGGCATCAAGCACTCAGGCTACGGGCGTGAACTCGGCGACGAAGGAGTCCGCGAGTTCGTCAACACGAAGACCGTGTGGATCGACGGATCACTCGTTCGCGCGTGAGTGATCGTCGCCGTTGTCGCCCACGACGTTCTTCACGAGCGGCATCGCACAGAGGCATGCGAACGTCACGAGAGCGACGAGCACGCCGACTTCGTAGCGCCGCAGCGCGACGGAGATGCCGATGGCCCCGGTCGCCCAGATGCTCGCCGCGGTTGCCGTCCCACGGACGCGATCGCCGGAGCGCACGATCGCGCCTCCGCCCACGAAGCCGATGCCCGTGATGATCCCCTCGATGACACGCGACAAGGCATCCGGCGAGCCGGGCATCGCGTCGCGAGCGACGAGCACGAACCCGCAGCTCGCCAGCGCGACGATCGGAAACGTCCGAAGTCCGGCCGACCGCTGCGAGCGCTCCCGGTTCCAGCCCAGGGGGAGCGCCAGCGCGAAGGCAATGCCGAGTTTGGCGGCGTGCTCGATGAGGAGCGCGGTGTTGAACTCGAAGTCGATCATGGCCATGCGTCCTTCCAGGGGACACTTGTGATGCAGGCCGTCTGCGCCTCGTCACGACAGAGAGCCCGACCGCCGCATGGGCGCGTCGGGCTCTCTGTCAGCAGGTCCGCAGCGCGGGTCTCAGGCGGTCGTGATGCCCTCGAGCCGGTTGTCGAGACGGGCATAGCCGCCTCCGGGCCACTTCTTGACGATCTTGCCGTCCTTGTAGAGCACGTTGAAGGGCAGCACTTCGACGTCTGCCAACCACGGGTTCGCCTTCTTGAAGAACCCGAGGCCGGGAGTGTCGACGAGCAGCTTTCCGAACCGCACGTCACTCCACGTCGACGCGTCTGCGAGTTCGGCGTTGAGCTCCTCGGTCCAGGTCGCGCAGTTCCCGCAGTCGGACTTCCCGATCATCAGGAAGGCCACCGGGGAGGACACGAACGCATCCCAGTTCGCTTTGTCGATCGTCTCGATGCGACTCATGCTGCGAAGTCGTCGCCCTTGGACCAGTCGGCGCCACACAGGCCACCGCTCTGGAGCGCCTGCACCGTGCGAAGAACCTCGCTCGGGCTACGGCCGGCCGACAGGTCGTTGATGGCGACGGAGCGGACGATGCCCTTGTCGTCGACGATGACCGTGCCGCGGAATGCGATGCCGGCGTCGCCCTTGAGGACACCGAAGGCCTCGCTGACGGAGTGGTTCGTGTCGGCGATGACGGGGTGCGTGATCTCCTGGTCGAAGATCGACTTGTCCGCGAACCAGGCCTTGTGGCTGAAGAAGCTGTCGGTGCTGGCACCGATCACCGCGACGCCGTCGTCCTTGAAGTCACCAGCAAGGCGCTGGAAGCCCTTGATCTCGGTGGGGCAGACGAACGTGAAATCGAGCGGGTACCAGTAGAGGACGTGCCACTTGCCGGCGAAGTCCTTGCTGCTGATCTGCTTCTCTTCGCCGTTGACGTACGCGTTCGCGCACCACTCGGGGGCGGGCTTGCCGATGAGGGACATCTGGGTCTCCTGAAAAGACGGGTAGGTGTTGGAAAGGGGGGCGCTGGGAAGCGTCACCATGGGATGACGCCGAGCGCTCGAGAGTTTCGTGGGTGTCGCGAGCCGCGTCGGAGCGGGCTCGGGACACGATCGGCGGGACTATAACTCAGCGATGCGGGCGCGCACGAGTCGGGCCGTGCGGGCGCCATATCCGACCTCGACGTCATCGATTCGCGAGAAGGCGGTCCGGGGCCGCGAGACGCGCCGAGGGCCCCGAACGGGCGACTTCCGGCCCGGACGGCCGCGGGTCGTGTCTTGCGTCGACGGAGAGGCGACGGCCACGATGTCCCGCCCGTCTCTCCCTCCGACCGGATCGCACCCCTTGTCCGACGCCGACCCGCCCACCTGGCCCTCCGACATCGAGATCGCCCGCGCGGCGACTCCCGCGCCCATCGCCACGATCGCCGAGAAGCTCGGCCTCGAGCCCGACGACATCGAGCCCTACGGCCGCGACAAGGCCAAGATCACGCGCTCGGCCGTCGCGCGCCTGGCGACCCAGCGCTCGCAGACCGGCAAGCTCGTGCTCGTCACGGCGATCAACCCCACGAAGGCCGGCGAAGGCAAGACGACCACCACGGTGGGCTTGGGTGACGGTCTCAACCGGATCGGCACGCGGACGACGATCTGTCTGCGCGAACCCTCGCTCGGCCCGTGTTTCGGCATGAAGGGCGGCGCGGCGGGCGGCGGCAAGGCCCAGGTGATCCCGATGGAGGACATCAACCTCCACTTCACCGGCGACTTCCACGCGATCGGCCTCGCGCACAACCTGCTCGCGGCGGCGATCGACAACCACATCCACCAGGGCAACTCGCTCGGCATCGACCCGCGCCGGATCACGTGGAAGCGCACGATCGACCTCAACGAACGCGCGCTGCGTGACATCGTCATCGGTCTCGGTGGCGTCGGCAACGCGATGCCGCGCGAGACGGGCTTCGAGATCACGGCGGCCTCGGAGGTGATGGCGATCTTCTGCCTCGCCGAGACGCTCGACGACCTGCGCACGCGCCTCGGTGCGATCGTCATCGGCCAGACGTACGACCGTCGCTCGGTCGTGGCCTCCGAGATCGGTGTGCAGGGAGCGATGGTGGCGTTGCTGCGCGACGCGTTCTCGCCGAACCTCGTGCAGACCCTCGAGAACAACCCCGCGCTCGTGCATGGCGGCCCGTTCGGCAACATCGCCCACGGCTGCAACTCGATCATCGCGACGCGCGTCGCGCTCGGCCTCTCGGATGTCGTCGTCACGGAAGCCGGTTTCGGTGCCGACCTCGGCGCCGAGAAGTTCATGAACATCAAGTGCCGCAAGGCCGGCTTCGAACCCGACGCCGTCGTGATCGTGGCGACGGTGCGTGCGCTGAAGCTGCAGGGCGGCGCGTCCACCAAGGAACTCTCCGAGCGCGACGACAAGGCGCTCGCGAAGGGCATCGCCCACCTCGCCAAGCACGTGGAGACGATTCGCGAGTTCGGCGTGCCGTTGTGCGTGGGCCTGAACGTCTTCGTCGGTGACGCCGAGGAAGAACTCGCGATCGTCGACGCGGCGGCGGAGGAACTCGGCGTTCGCGTGGTGCGCTCGACGCACTGGGAGCACGGCGGCGAGGGTGCCGAAGACCTCGCGCGCGAGGTCAAGCGCCTGCTCGACGAAGAGGAGCCACAGTTCCGGTTGCTCTACGAAGACGACGTGCCACTGCTCGAGAAGGTGCGGCGCATCGCGCAGAAGGTCTACGGCGCCGAAGACATCGTGGCCGACACGAAGCTGCGCGCGCGCTTCCGACGCCTCGAGCGCGAAGGTTACGGCCGCCTGCCGATCTGCATGGCGAAGACGCAGTACTCGCTCTCGACCGACCCGGATCTCAAGGGACGTCCGCGGCATCACCACGTGCCGCTGCGCGACGTCGAGGTGCGCGCCGGTGCCGGCTTCGTGCTCGTGCTCACCGGCGACATCATGACGATGCCCGGGTTGCCGCGCGTCCCGGCCGCCGAGCAGATCGACATCGACGCCGACGGCGAGATCATCGGGCTGTTCTGACGGGACCCTCGCCGGGTGCTGGCCCGCTTGCATGTGCGAGTCGACGGGCGTGGTTTCTCTGGACGCGATCGCGAGCTTTCGGGAATCTACCGGGGCAAGCAGCGTGTTGAAGAAGTGCTTCGGATGAGCAGTGCGTGACCGGTTGTTCTCGTCGGGATGGGGAAACTCAGGCGAATCAGCGCATTCGACGAGGTTTCCACGCTCCGAGGTGGGCGACTGAGTGCGCCCCGACCGCCGTATGAGTCTTCCGCGTGCTGCGCGCGGTGCGGAGGTCGATGTGTAGCTGTCTCGCTGGACTCGCTCGAGGAATCGATGCCGTGGGAAGCCAACAAGTGAAGAAGGGCTCCGACCCCGAGGCGCCGGACGACGACGAGGCGCTCGTGCCCGTGGTCGGTGTCGGTGCGTCTGCGGGCGGGCTCGACGCCTTCAGGCAGCTCTTGAACGCCGTCCCCACCGATACGGGATGCGCGTTCCTCCTCGTGCAGCACCTCGACCCGTCGCACGAGAGCTTGATGGCCGAGCTGCTCGCGAGCTCGACGCGGATGCCGGTCGTCGAAGCCGCGGACGGTGCGACCATCAAGCCCGATCACGTCTACATGATCGCGCCCGACGGCTTCCTGGGCCTCCAGCGCAACGCGCTCACGATCGTCCCGCCCGTGACGGTTCGCGGAGCGCGGTTGGCCGTCGATCACCTCTTCCGATCGTTGGCCGAGGAGCGCGGACACCGCGCGATGGGGATCGTTCTCTCGGGGACGGGATCGGACGGAACGGCCGGGCTGCGTGCGATCAAGGCCAAGGGTGGCCTCGCGCTGGTGCAGGAGCCTTCGACGGCCTCGCACGACGGCATGCCCGCGAGCGCCGCGAACTCGGGTGTCGTGGACTTCGTCCTCCCGATCGAAGAGATGCCCGACGTGATCGCCAACTTCGTCGAGAATCCCGTGCTGCAGACGGCATCCCTCGAGGGCGAGGAGAACGACGTCGACGATCCCGAGGACGGGGTGCGGCAGGTTCTCGCGACGCTCAAGCATCAAACTCGTTTCGACGCCGAGGCCTACAAGCTCAAAACCGTGACGCGCCGGATCCAACGCCGCATGGGCCTCCGCTCGGTCGATGACATGACGGGCTACGAGGAACTCCTGCGCAGCGACCAGGTCGAGGCAGAGCGTCTCAAGCGAGACCTCATGATCTCGGTCACCGAGTTCTTCCGGAACCCCGAGGCGTTCGACGTGCTGGAACGCAAGGTGATCCCCAAGCTTTTGGAAGGCAAGGATCCTGACGGACCGTTGCGAGTGTGGGTTCCGGGCTGCGCGACGGGTGAGGAGCCGTACTCGTTGGCGATGATCATCATGGACGCGTTGAGGCGTCTCGATGACCGGCGCGACGTGCACGTCTTCGCGACCGACATCGACGAGAGCGCGCTGACCGTCGCGCGTGCCGGGCGCTATCCGATCAGCGTCCTCGAATCGATCCCCGAAGCGCGTCGGGCACGTTACTTCGACATCGGAAACGACACGTTCACCGTCAAGCGCTTCTTGCGCGACAAGGTGTCGTTCTCCACGCAGGACCTGCTCTCCGACCCGCCGTTCTCACGCATCGACCTCGTGAGCTGTCGGAACCTCATGATCTACGTGCGACGCGAGGTCCAGCGCCGCGTGCTCGGCGTGTTCCACTTCACCCTCCAGCCCGGTGGGATCCTCTTCCTGGGAACGTCGGAGACGCCCTCAGGGCGCGCAGGCCTCTTCGAGACGGTGTCGAAGACCCATCGGATCTACCGTCGCTCCGGTCGGTCTGGTGCGAACGACTTGGTGTTCCCGGCGACTGCTTCGCTACGAGGTACGGCGGATCGCCCGACAGAGCCGCGCCGGCAGGAGACGCCGATGGTGGAGATGGCCGAGAAGTGTCTCGCCGAGGCCTTCCTCCCGCCGTCGGTCATCGTAGATCGCGACTACAAGATCCTCTACCTCCATGGCGCCGTCGAACGGTTCTTGCACTGGCCTCGCGGAGCCATGAACACCGACCTCCTCTCCGTTCTCTCGCCCGAACTCCGCACGCGACTTCGAGGTGCGATCTATCGCGCTGCTCGCGAGAGCGAGCCCGTCGAGGTGATCGGTGCGATCGACGGTGGCGACGTGAGCGAAGTCGCGAAGGTGCGCGTCTGTGTCTCGCCGCAGAGATTCGCGGATGGTGAGCAGGTCTACGCCGTGAGCTTCGAGGAATATCAGCACGCCAGTCGGGTGGGCATGAGCGATGACGACTCGCAGGTCGTCGATCGCACACTGCGCGAGATGGAGCACGAGCTCGTGCGTACGCAGCAAGATCTCCGCACCACGATCGAGGAGCTGGAGACGGCCAACGAGGAGCTCAAGGCCTCGAACGAAGAGTCGATCTCGATGAACGAGGAGCTGCAGTCCTCGAACGAGGAGCTCGAGGCGTCCTCGGAAGAGCTGCGCTCACTCAACGAAGAACTCAGCACGGTGAACGTGCAGCTCAAGAACAAGATCGAGGAGGTCGAGGTCGCTCATGACGACCTCCGCAATCTGCTCGTGAGCACGCGACTTCCCACGCTGTTCCTCGACATGGAGCTGCGCCTCCGTCGGTTCACGCCCGATGCCGGAGCGCTGCTCGGCGTCAGTGAGCGCGACATGCACGAGAGTGTGGCGCGCCTCGACAGAGTGTTCCCGGACGACGGTCTCGTCCAGGAAGCGCAGAAGGTATTGGACAACCTCAGCCCCGTCGAGTCGGAGGTCTCCATCGGTGACTCGGTGTTCCTGCGACGCGTGCTTCCTTATCGCACCGAACAGAACATGATCGATGGCGTCGTCGTCATCTACCACGACATCACCCAGGTGACGCGTGCACTCGAGCGCACGCGTCGGAGCAAACGCACCCAGACGATGGTGGCGAACCTCGGGCTCGACGTCCTGCGTCGGCCGACGACCGAGTTGCAGCCCGTGTTCCAGAAGGCTGTGGAGCTGCTGTCCGATGTCTTGGACATTCCGTACGCCAAGGTGCTCGAGCTGCGCCCCGAGGAGAATCGATTGCTGCTCCGCGCGGGTGTCGGTTGGAAACCGGGTCTGGTCGGGGAGGCGATGGTCGGGATCGAGTCGGACTCTCAGGCCGGGTACACGTTGGGGCAGATGGAGCCGATCGTCGTCGACGACCTGCGCAAGGAGAAGCGCTTCTCGGGGCCGGCGCTCTTGACCGAGCATGGTGTCGTCAGTGGCATGAGCTGCACCATCGAAACGAGCAGCGGACACTGGGGAGTGCTCGGTGTCCATACGAAGAAGCGGAGACACTTCTCAGTCGAAGAAGTCAGCGGCCTGCGGGCGGTGGCGAACATCCTCGCCCATCACATCGACCGCGCGCTCAGCGACGCGGCTCTCCGCCGCAGCGAGAGTGAGACGCGTGCGCGCGAGATGCAGCTCGAACTCGCGCTCGCGGGCGCGAACATGGGCGCGTGGGTATGGAGGCTCGACACCGATGAGGTGGAGTGGGACGACCGACTGCGCGCGATGCTCGGCTGCCCGCCGAACATGCAGCCGACGCGGGAGGCGTTCTTCGAGCATATCGTCGAAGAGGACGTTCCCATCGTCGACGAGGCCATCGCGGCGAGTCTCGAGAGCGATGAGGAGTTTCGCGCGGAGTTCCGGATCGTGCAGGATTCAGGGGCGGTCCGCTGGCTCGAGAGCCGTGGGCACGTCGTCGACGCCAGCGAGAGCAGCCGCCGCATGTACGGTGTCAACTTCGACATCACACTGCGGAAGGAACTCGAGCGGGAGCGTGAACTGCTCTCGAGTCGCAAGGACGAGTTCCTCGCCATTCTCGGTCACGAACTCAGGAACCCGTTGACGGCGCTCGAGAGCGCGACGCACGTGCTCACGGAGCGCAAGGTCGACGCTGAGGATCGCGAACGCATGCATCGTGTCCTCAAGAACCAGGTCGAGTTGATGCAGCGCATCGTCGATGATCTGACGAACCTAGCGCGCGCAGTGCGTGGGAAGCTCGACCTCGAGAAGGCGTGGGTGCCGATGGCATCGCTGATGGACAGCGTGCGCATGGGGCAGGACGTCGAACGCGCCATGCAGGAGATCGAGGTGGACATCGAGCCTGTCGACCTGCTGGTGTGGGGTGATGCCGATCGCTTGACCCAGGCCGTCGCGAATCTCGTGACGAACGCCATTCGTCACACGTCTGAGGACAGCCGGATCCGCGTGCATGCCGAGCGTGTCGGCGACGGGGTTGTGATCGATGTCGCCGATACGGGCATGGGCATGTCCGCGGATCAGTGCGAGGAGATCTGGGAGCCCTTCACGCAGCTCGCGCGTGGCAAGGGCGGCCTCGGCATCGGGCTGACACTCGTCAAACGCATTGTCGAGCTCCACGGCGGACGGGCATCCGTCACGTCGGAGGGGATCGGAAAGGGCTGCTCTTTCAACTTGACGATCCCGGATGGGCCGCATCCCGCCGAGGTCGGTCCGAAGCGTGAAAAGCGCGTGGAGTCAGGAACCATGTCGGGACGAATTCTCGTCGTCGACGACAACGTCGACGCTGCATCGTCACTCGCGATCCTCCTGGAGTCTTACGGACCCGAGGTGATCGTCGCTCACGATGGCCCCGAGGCTCTGGATCTCTTCGGGCGCCATGGTGCCGACATCGTGATCATGGACATCGCGTTGGTCGAGATGACGGGCGTGGAGGCGGCTCGACAGATCCGGGAGTGCAAAGGCGGCAAGGATGTCCTCATCCTGGGGCTGACAGGCTTCTCGGACGGTGCGCCACGCGCGGAGCTTGCGGTGATCGCGGACGATGTGCTCACGAAGCCCGTCGACGTCGCTCGTCTCCTGGAGCTGATCGCGCAACGGCTCGGTGGTGACAGCGGATGAGTCGCAGCGTCGCGTTTCCGCAGCGCATCAATAGGCAGCGGGCTCTTCTTCGCGCGGGTCGATCAACGTGACACCGTGCTCGCCGCGCAGCGCGCCGACTTTGTAGAGCGTGTGGGCGAGCATCTGCGGCGCATTGCGGAGCGTGACGTGCTTGCCGGCGTGGCGAGCGCGCTGCACGAGGCCGGCCAGCTCGGCGATGCCGCGGCCGTCGCCGGTGTCGGAGTCTTCGAGTTCGACGTCGATCGTCTGGTGGTGTGCCACGCGCAGCTCCCAGAAGTTGCGCAGGCACGTGCACGACTCGGAGGAGAGATCGCCCTCGAGCGTGACGTAGACGTTGTCGCCCTGACTGTCGTGTCGCAGCTTCATGCCGGGCATGATAGCCCCACCGGCGCGTGACGCGACCGTGACCACGCACATCCCTTCCGCTTCAGGCCGGTTCGACTCCCCGTGATCATCGCCGCCTACAACCTCGTCGTCGCGCTGCTCGTGTTCGGGGTTGTGCGGCAGCTCCATCGACGCCGGGCGCAGCTGAGCGCCGGTCTCGTTGTGGTCGCCGCGCTCGCGACGATCGGGTCCGCCGTCGTCCTCGCCACCTCGGCGTTTCTGCTCCGGCCCGAGTTCAGCGGCTTCTTCGGGCTGCGGCTCATGGCCTACGCCGTGTTTCTGCACTCGCCGCTCTTCCTCGTCGCGGCGGCGTGGGTCGTGCGTCGTGAGCAGAGCGCGCTGGCGGCGTTCGGCGCGACGGTCGCGGCGCTCATCATCGGCATCGGCATCCATGCGTTCCTCATCGAGCCGTCACGGCTGCAGTTGACGCGCTACACCGTCGAGTC
Organism: Planctomycetota bacterium; assembly: GCA_029259745.1. Taxonomy (GTDB): domain Bacteria; phylum Planctomycetota; class B15-G4; order B15-G4; family B15-G4; genus OFTM221. Next base: position 88,167 of record JAJDEO010000030.1, on the reverse strand, counting down.
GCCACGCCTCCGTGAGCCGCTGCGCATCGCCGTTCTCGCAGACATCCAGACCGACGTCATCGGTGAGCACGAACGCCGTGCCGTCGAGTGGGCCATGGCGAGCGAACCCGATCTCGTGCTGCTGCCCGGCGACTTCATCCAGACGTCGAACAAGCGCGAACCCGTCGAGGTCGAGAAGCACGCTCGTCTGGGGCGTGAGCTGGCGGCGCTGTTCGAAGAACTCGAGGTCGACGCGCCGCTCGGCGCCTTCGCCGTGCAGGGCGACATCGATGGGCCGCGTTGGGCCGACATCTTCGACGGCCTGACGATCGAGGCCAAGCCCGGTCGGGAGACGTTCGAGATCCGCGACGACGTCCTCTTGACGACGCTGCCGATCGAAACGTCACACAACACGACCACGCATGTCGCTCGCCCGCACTCCGCACCGCTTCACGTCGTCGTCGGGCACGGTCCGAACTTCGCGCTCAGCGTCGACGTCGATGCCGACTTGCTCATTGCCGGGCATACGCACGGCGGGCAGGTGCAACTCCCGATCATCGGTCCGCTGCTGACGCTGTCACGCGTGCCGCGTGCTTGGGCGGCCGGAGCTCTCACGCGGCTCTCGTCGGGTGCGACGTTGATCGTCTCGAAGGGTATCGGCATGGAGCGCGGGGCGGCGCCGCGTCTGCGGTTCTTGTGTCCGCCCGAAGTCGTGATCGTCGATGTCGTGCCCGCAGCCGGCGCGCTTCCCGAGGCCGGGGAGCGTCGCGCTCGGTAGCTCGACGCTTCGCACGTTGGCAGCTCAGCTGTGTCACGTGAGCACGCTGAGCGGAACCACGGAGCGCCGTCTTGGAGACGAGGCGAGTCGCTGCCGTTGGGAACAGCGAGGCGGCGAAGTTCCCGCCGCGCGGTTCCGTCCGCGTCGTCATCGCTCCGCACCGATGACCATCCGCACCGATGAAAACAGCGGGCCTCGGGGCCAAGGCTCCGAGACCCGCTGCCGGTGAGTGATGGTGGGGGGACGAGGATGTGGGCACGCGAGCGTGCCGTGGAATGCCATGCCGAGGAGCCTCGCCATGATCACCGGAACTCATGTCCCTCCCCCAGGGACACCCCTGTGAGCCGGCCACTCCTGGTCACGTCCCGCGGCTCCGCGGCTCCCTGATCGTGACAGCAAGTGGACTCTTCAGAGCGTGGCTGAGGCGCGAACCGAAGACGCGCGTTCGAGATTTTGCGTCCGCGTCGCAAGGCGAGACCGAGGCGCTGCGCGGGATGGCCGCACGGGACAACCGTCGAGCCGGCTTCCTCAGCGCGGGCTGAGTGCCAGGACCCAGCACGCTGCGGCGATCAGGAACACGACGCCGCCGAGCGCCCACTGCACGCCGGCGCGCGGTGAGAGGGACGGCTTGGCGGAGGCCATGACGCGGCCGAGCGCGAGTCCCCAGGCGAAGCCCCACACGTGCGCCATGACGTCGGTGCGCTCGCCCTCGGTGCCGAGGAAGGCCAGCAGGCAGACTCCCAGGAACGGCGGCCCCCAGCGGCGCAGCGGCCGAGCTTGTTGCCCGCGCCGAGCCCACTCAGCGGCGACGACGATTCCGAGCGCCCCGAACACGGCCGTCGAGGCGCCGATCGAGGCATGCCCCGGCCCGCGCACGTAGGCGTTCGTGAGGTTGCCGAGCGCGCCCGTGAAGAGCGTCGCGAGCCAGGCCCAGCCGGCCCCGTAGAGCTGACTCACGAAGACGGCGAACAGGGCCCCGAAGAGCGCGTTGCCGACGAGGTGCTGGATGTCGGCGTGGAGGAAGAGCGATGTCACGACGCGCCACCACTCGCCTCCGTCCGTGATCAGCATCGAGCGGGTCTGTCCGTTCCACCACCAATCGAACCCGCCGATCGAGCGCAGGCGCAGGTGGTGGAAGATCGCGATGACGACGATGTAGACGACTGCGGCGCGCCAGCCGGACGCGACGACCGAGACCGTCTGGTCGGGCGGCGGCGGCCAGCTCTCGTTCTCGCGGGCATAGCCCTCGAGCGCCGTGCGGGCGCGCTGAGCGTCCGCGGCCGCGACGATCACGGACGACTCGAGCCCGACGCGCTGGAGTCCGCAGCGGATGCCGATGGCGTCGAGGACGAGCGTCATCTCGCGCGCGCGCTCGGCCGGCATGCCGCGCCAGACCACGACCACGGATTCGTGTTCGTCGGTCAGGTCAGCGGCGGCCATGGGGCGATCTCGGAAAGGTGCCGCGCGAACGGCTGTAAAGGTCGCCGCCTCCATCTCTCGATGGGCGAACGACGCGTGTCGATGTGCGACACTCGGCACCGGAGACACCGATATGTTCGATATCACGGAAGACCGTGACAACCATCACATCAAGCAACTGTCGATCTTCCTGCCGAATCGGCTCGGTCAGTTGCTCATGGTGCATCGGATCTTCGATGCCCACGACATCAAGCTCTGCGCCGTGTCGATCGTCGATGCCGCCGACCATGCCGTGGTGCGGGTCGTCGTCGACAAACCGACACTCGCCCAGCAGATGCTGATCACGGAGGGGTATAGCGTCGTCGACGCCGACCTCATCGGCGTCGTGCTCCCGTCCGAGGTGGGCATCGGACGTGTGCTCAAGGCGATGCTCCTGCGCGAGCTCAACGTGCACTACGTCTACACGCTGATCACGCAGAAGCGCGGCCGCACGATCGTCGCGCTCCACGCCGAGGATCCGGACGTCGCCGAGGAGATTCTCACCGAGCAGGGCTTCCGCCTCATCGGTCAGGACGACCTCTGAGACGAGTCGCGATGGTCAGCGTCGAGCCCCGGCCGCGTTCGCGACGGCCAGATCGCGCGCCGCTTTCGACACGCGCTTCGCCGGGGAAGTGAGCAGACGGCCGTGGGGCGTGCCTGGTGCCTGCGCCCGGCGACGGACGGTCGCGCCCTGTCGTCGGCGCCGCTGCTTGCGCGGCGGAAGGTGACGACCGGTCCGTCGAAGCGGGCGACCCGCCTCGGTGCCGGCCCGAGGGAGAGCGAGTCGCGCCCATGGAACACGGGGCCGCCACCGCGGTCGGGTCGTCTCCAGACCCTTTCACCGGCGATCGAGCCCACGAGGTTCCGCTGCGGCCTGAAGCCCCGAGGGTGTGTTCCGGGCGCGAGATGCCGGGCGAGCGACGGGCTCGGGGCTGGCCGAAGAGGAGCGTCCGGGCACGTGCGAGCGCGGCGTGGCGGCCCGTTGCCGGTCGGAGCGCTCCGTTGGTTCGGGGCTGTGCGGGTAGATAGCGGCCCGAAGACTCCGAGTGTGAACGAATCGAGAGGGATCGACTTGTTCGATTCGCCCCAGCATCTCCGCACTATTTGCTGGCGTCTGGGTGGCTTGTGCTACAGGATAGGCGTTATGCCGGGCACGTTGTCCGGCACAGGCTTCGAGACGGATGCTCGTCTCCCGGCATCGCCGGGACGCTTGCTGAAGACTTCGAAGCCTTGCTCGTCGGAAAGGCACGTTGCCTGGAAGGCGCGCACCTCACGCGGGAGGTTTTAGTTCCGCGACCCGGATGCGCTGCGCGAGCAGTCGCTGGGAGACACATCAGTAATAAGGTTACACATGAGCAACACCGGTACAGTTAAGTGGTTCAACGACACGAAGGGCTTCGGCTTCATCTCTCCCGACGACGGGAGTGCTGACTGCTTCGTGCACCATTCGGCCATTCAGGCCGACGGTTTCCGCACCCTCGCCGAAGGTGACCGCGTCACCTACGAGATGGTGCAGGGCAAGAAGGGCCCGGCAGCTGAGAACGTTCAGAAGGCCTGAACGCTCTCTTCCCGCTTAGCGGGCTCGGCGAGGTCGCTCCAGTTTCTGGGGCGGCCTCGCCGTCGTTTTGGGGAGCACGTTTTGACGTGCTCGTGGTGTGATTCAAACGTTCGCGAAATTAGGTTTGGGTCATCGTCGTCGCTGGCAAGGCGCATCGCCGCAGGCGAACTGGTGGATTCGTCGAGGAGATGCAACACAGCCAGCGGCGAGGAGGCGTGAAACAAATGACGCGAACTTTTGAATCACACCATTAGCGTGGGACGCTTCTCGGCGCCAAGGCGTCGTCTACTCGAGTGCAGGAGCAGGGCATGTCGCTGTCAGTGAAGGTGTTCAGCAGCAACAACAAGAGCGTCGGCGACGTCTGTGAGGAGGCCGCTGAGTTCGCGACGTCCCTGGGGCCTGAACGCCTCGCGTCCATCAGCCACTCGAACGAGGGCAGTCGCGTGGTGGTCGTGGTGTGGTACTGGGTCCACCCGAACGACGCCTGATCGGGCGCATCTGAGCGCCGGGGCCTCCGGGGGGCTGACGGGAACGCCCGCAGCGCGCCGAACGAAGGGTTCGGCGCGCTGCGTGGTGCGGCGGTCGCGTTAGGTGGTGTGGTGCGGCTCAGCGCAAACCCATGGTCGTCCCGACGCGCGTGCTCTCGTGCACCGCGATCACGCGGTAGTTGCCCTCCGGCATCGGCGTCTCGCTGCTGTCGAACACGACGACCCAGCGGTCGCCGGTGATCGCCGTCATCGTCGTGATCTCGGCACCGTCGGCGCCGTTGATCTGCACGGTGATGTCCAGCCCCTTGGCCGGGTTCGAGATGCCACCGACGACGAGCGTGCCGTCACCCGATTCGTCGGCGTGGCTGCAGCCCACGAGCACGTCGATGATCGTGTCGAAGTTCAGCGACGTGTAGGAGAACTCCGCGTTCGGTGCGATCCCGACGGGGAGGTCGGTGACGACGCGAGCCGTGAGCTCGTAGCCGAGCTTGCTGACCTTGCGCGCCGTGGAGGCGATGCGCTTGGTGATCTTCTTCGCGTATCCGGCGTTCGCCTTTTCGAGGCGCTCGAGCGCGCGGTCGAGGTCGCGTCCCGACCCCGTCGAGAAGTGAACGGAGTATTCGTCCGGATCGAGCTCGGCGAGGATGTCACCGGCGTCGACGGAAACCTCACTCGCGACGAACGCGGTGAGCGTCTTCATGAGTCCGACGAACGACCGGAGCGCTTGGTGAACGTCGCGCGCCATCTCGTCAGCAGTCATCGAACCGCTCTTCGCGGCAGCTTCGACGATCTTCAGTTTGTCGTTGAGCGAGCCATACGCTTCGCGGAGGACCTCGCGGTGGCTCTTCGTTTGGTCACGAATGACCGACACGAGCTCCTTGCGGGCCTGAGCCTGCGTCGTCACGGTGTCTTGTGCGAACGTAGACGGAGCAACCGCGAGACAGAGAGCGAGCGAGAGGGCGCTTGGTGCGCTGAAAAGAGTGCGGATCATGGTGGTGTGTCCTCGGTGAACGGTGCTCGGGGTCAAGGTCCCTGCGCCGGTGAGGTAAGCCTAGCCTGACGTTTCGTGCGAGGTCGGAGAACGCAACGCATTGAAACGACGACTGACGGAAGCGGTAGCAAAGGTGAACAGCGAATGGTGTCCTCAGCGCGATTCACGTCTCGGTGCGAGGGCTGCCTTGGACGGAAAGTCCTTACTGCAAGCCCCGTGCCGAGAACGCGAATAACTGACATGTCGTCGCTCCTACGCGACAACACGACGAGAAATACGTCTTCTCTCCTTATGGCAGGGACACCGCGGAGTCGTGAAAGTGACAGGCGGTGAAAGCGCGGTGAATCAAGTAGAGACAGATCGGGGAATAGCGCAGGGAGAATTGACGAAACCCTCTGCGCGTTTCTGCCATCGGCAGGTCGAGACGCACGATGGCGTGTGTCTCCATGTGATCACGGCGGGGGACGAGGACGCTCCACTCGTCGTCCTCCTGCATGGCTTCCCGGAGGATTGCTTCGGATGGCGGCATCAGATCACGCCCCTGGTCGAGGCCGGTTTTCGCGTGTGGGTCCCCGACCAACGCGGCTACGGCGAGAGCGACCGGCTGCCGCGCGTGCGTGACTACGCGCTCGACCGTCTTTCCGACGATGTCGTCGACCTCATCGACGCGGCGGGTGTCGAACGGGCCGCTGTCGTCGGGCACGACTGGGGAGCGGCCGTGGCTTGGTGGACGGCCGCCCGCCATCCCGCACGCATCACCCGCCTCGGGATCCTCAACGTCCCGCACCCGATGGCGATGGAACGCGCGCTTCTCCGAAGCCCAGCCCAGATGCTGCGCAGCTGGTACATCGTCTTCTTCCAGATCCCGTGGCTCCCCGAATGGTTGATCGGCTTGCGGCGCGGTGCCCTCGTTGCGCGCACGCTCCGCGGGAGCTCTCGGCCGGGTACGTTCACGGACGCTGATCTCGAGCACTACCGCGCGGCGTGGAGTCGGCCCGGTGCGCTGCGCGCGATGATCCACTGGTATCGATCGGCCGCTCGTCGGCACTCGCGTCTCGAGGATCCGCAGATCCACTGCCCCGTGCGCATCCTCTGGGGCGTGCGGGATGCATTCCTCGGGGTCGAACTTGCCCACGCCAGTCTGGAACACTGCGACGCGGGCGAACTGACGCTCTTCGAGAACGCCACGCACTGGCTCCAGCACGAAGAACCCGACGCCGTGAACCGAGCCCTCATCGACTTCCTCTCCGACGACCGGACCGCACCATGAACCGTGACGAACGTGGCACACGCGAAGGCGTGCTCGCCGACATCGAGTCGCGTCTGGCGCGTTGGCGCTCGGCCGTTGCCGACGAGAAGCGCATCGAGGGCTACGTCTCGCACGCGCGGCTCGTCGTGTTCCTCGGCGGAGGTGGCGCGCTCTGGTGGGCTGCGTCGGGCGACCACGGCCTGCTCGGCTGGTTGATCGGCCTGCCGCTCGCATTCCTCGCGCTCGTCCTCTGGCACGGTCGCGTGCTCGAACGACTCGCGGCGGCGCAGCGTGGGGTCGCGCTTTACGAGCGCGCAGCCGGGCGCATGGACGGCGACTGGGCAGGCCACGGGTCGGAAGGCCCGGCGTCGGTCGAGGCCATCGACGTCTGCGCGCACGACCTCGACCTTTTCGGCCAGGCGTCGCTGTTCCAGTGGATCGGGCCGGCGCGCACGACGCTCGGGGAGGCGACGCTTGCTCGCTGGTTCGTCACTCCGGTCGGCGCCGACGTCATGCGTGCGCGGCGCGAGGCTGTCGAAGAGATGACTGCCGAGCGCGACCTCTGCGAGCGGGTCGGGCTTCTTGGCGACGACGTGGCCGAGCGACTCGACCCCGCCGCGCTGCGCGCATGGATGCAGGCTCCCTCCGATGCCCCGTCGCGCGGCACGCTCCTCGTCGCGTCCGTGCTGGGGACGCTCGCCGTCATCACGGGGCTCTTGCTATGGCTCGAGATCGCGGCCTTCCCGTTCCTGATCGTCGTGCTCGTCGAGATCTTCGTCTCGAAGCAGCGCGCCAGGTCGCGCGAGGGCTGGACGGACGCGGCCTCGCGCGCGTGCAACGAACTCGGCTTGCTCGCCGACGTGCTCGAGTTGCTCGAAACGCACACGTTTCGCACGACGGCGCTGCAGTCGCTCGCCGAATCGGTTCGGGTCGACGGCGATGCGCCGTCGTTGCGTGTGCGCGACCTCGACCGACGCGTCCAGCGCGTGCTCGAGGCCGAGCGCAACCCGTGGTTCGCCCCGATTTCCGGACTGCTCCAGCTGCGCCCGTTGTTCGAGCGGCGCGTCGCCGAGGCGCGACTCGGAATCGCCGCGTCGATCGACGCATGGATCGACGCGGCCGGAGCCGTCGACGCCTTTGCCACGCTCGGGACGCATGCCTTCGAGCAATGCGATCACCCGTGGGCCGCCGTCGAGGACGATGGTCCGCGCTTCGAAGGCATCGGCGTCGGGCATCCGCTGCTCGCGCGCGACGTGCGTGTCGTCAACGACGTCGCCCTCGCTCACGACCAACTCGCGCTCTTGCTCGTCAGCGGCTCGAACATGTCGGGCAAGAGCACGCTGCTGCGTTCGGTCGGTGTCAACGTCGTGCTCGCCCGCTGCGGCGCGCCCGTGTGCGCCGAATCGCTGCGTCTCTCACCGCTGACGATCGGCGCGTCGATTCGCATCCAGGACTCGCTGGCCGAGGGCGCGTCGCACTTCTACGCCGAGATCACCCGCCTGCGCGACATCGACCAACTCACGAAGAGTGAGTGGCCCGCGCTCTTCTTGCTCGACGAGATCCTGCACGGCACGAACAGCCACGATCGACTCATCGGCGCCTCGGCCGTCGTCCGCGCCTTCGTCGAACGCGGCGCTGTGGGCATCGTCACCACGCACGATCTCGCACTGGCCAAGCTCGCGGATGACCTCGGCTCCGTTGCACGCAACGTCCACTTCGAGGATCACGTCGTCGACGGCGAGATGGTCTTCGACTACCGCATGCGCGATGGCGTCGTGGAACGAGGCAACGCGCTGGAGCTCATGCGTGGCCTCGGCCTCGATGTCTGAGCGTCAGGGCCTGAGACTCAGAACTGAAAGTAGATGAACGCCGGCGAGCCGATGGTCAGGCCGCCGAGGAGCAGGATCATCGCGGCGTAGGCGCCGGCCTGGAGCGGCTGGGGAAGCGACGTGAAGCGTGCGCGCGCCGAGTCGACCCACTCGGGCGGGGAGAAATGCAGCACCGCGCCGAGCAGGAGCACGAGCATGTAGACCGACGAGAGGCGTAGGCCTTCGGCACCGGCAACCGTGAGCCGACCGAGACCGGATGTGAACTCGACGAAGTTGTCCCAGCTCGTCACGCGGAAGAGCAGCCAGCCGAAGAGCACGAGGTGGAACGTGATGAACCGGCCGCGGACACGGCCGACCATCGTGCTCGCCGAGGCGCGCTTGTCCTTGCCGCGCGCGAACGACAGCAGCGCACCGTGGTAGGCGCCCCAGAGGACGAAGTTGAGCGCCGCGCCGTGCCAGAGGCCGCCGAGCAACATCGTCATCATCATGTTGAAGCCCTGGCGCTTGCGGTTGCCGCCGAGCGAGATGTAGAGGTAGTCGCGCAGCCAGGTACTCAGTGAGATGTGCCAGCGCGTCCAGAACTCGCGGACGTTCTGCGAGAGGTAGGGCCGCTTGAAGTTCTCGTTGATGTCGAAGCCGAGCAATGCGGCGGTGCCGATCGCGATGTCGCTGTAACCCGAGAAGTCGTTGTAGATCTGGAACGCGTAGCCGTACAGGCCGAGCATGAGCTCGAGCGACGTGAACTCGGACGGGTTTGCGAACACGGCGTCGACGCCGAGGCCGGCGAGCAGGTCGGCGATCACGACCTTCTTGAAGAGGCCGCGGAAGATGCGCCACATGCCGCCGAGCACACGCTGCTGGTCGACGCTCGGCTCGCGTCGCAGCTGCGGCAGGAACTCCGAGGCGCGCACGATCGGTCCGGCGACGAGCTGCGGAAAGAACGACACGAACACCGCGAACTTCAGCAGGTTCGGCTCGGCTTGGATCTCGCGTCGATAGAGGTCGATCGTGTAGCTGAGCGTCTGGAACGTGTAGAAGCTGATGCCGACGGGCAGCAGCAGTTCGTGATGCCAGCTCGAGAGGTCGACGCCGAACGGCGCAAACGCGCTCGTGCTGACGTCGACGAAGAAGTTGTAGTACTTGAAGAGCGCGAGCAGCCCGAGGTTCATCACGAGGCTGGCGATGAGCAGCGCCTTGCGTTTTCCCTGCTCGTCGGTGCGCTGCATCGTCAGGCCGAGCTGATAATCGATCAGCGTCGAGAATGCGATGAGCCCCGCGTACTTCCAGTTCCACGCCATGTAGAAGGCGTAGCTGGCGACGAGCAGCAGAAGGTCGCGCCGCGCCTCGCGCTTGTGCATCGCCACGTACAGCAGCAGCACGAGCGGGAGGAAGACGAGGTACTGCGGTGAGTTGAACGTCATCGCGCGAGCACCTCCGTCAACCCGTCGGCAAACACCTCGGCGACGGCCGCGTGTCCCTCTGTCGAGAGGTGCGTGAAATCGCGGAACAGCTCGGGGCGGTTCGTGATGCTTGCGGCCACGTCGATGAGTTCGATGTCGCGCTCGGCTGCGAGGGCGCGGAGCCCGTCGTTGATCTCTTCGACGCTCGTCATCCAGCCACGGACAGACAGGTAGATGTTGTAGCGGAAGAGGTTGTTGATCGAATCGGCGGGCATGTCGCCGAGTGAACTCGGCACGTGGCTCGTGGCGAAGGTGCAGAGGACGGGCTCGATACCGCGCGCCTCACAGGCATCGAGGAAAGCTTCGACGCGCTCGAGTATGAGCGCATTGCCATCAGCGCCGAGGCGATCGGCGAGCACGCGCGAGCGGGTCAGGCGCGCCGTGACCTGGTTCTTGAGCTGCGCGTACGTCGATGTCTTCTCGAAGAAGCGCTGAACCGAGGACATGATGCGGTCGTTGATCGGCGGCGTGGTGACAGCGGCCGCGGGTAGGCGTTCGACGGCGCTGCGCCCGGAGGCAGCGCGGCTCCGCGTGAAGACGCTGTCGAAGTCGCCGTCGACGACCGGCTGGCCCGGACTGCCGCCGAAGACGAACTGCGTCATGGCGTCGATGTCGTTCGTCATCTGGTAGAGGACGGCGACGTCGATGTTCCAGGCGTCTGCCTCATCGAACAGACTGTCGATGTTCTCGACCGTGCTTGATCCACCCTCGCTACTGTTGAACAGCTCGACGTCGTGACCCGCGTCCCGCAGGCGTCGCTCGGCGAGCGAGAGGAACAGCTTGTCGGGCGGCTGGCGAACGTCTTCGGCGTAACTCGACGACCCGAGCCAGATGCGCGTCACGCCGTCGGGCTTCTGCGGCGGGTAGATACGGCTGCGGAACGGAAAGGTGTCCGTCGGGCCGTAGCTCGTCGCCTCCGACTCGGCGGCCGGGGCGTCGTCACCGAAGATCAGCGTCGGCCAGCCGCGAGCATGCGCGCGCGCCTCGAGAGCCACCTCGACGGCGATGAGACAAACCGCGATCCACGCCAGGACTCGATAGATCCGGAAGGTCATGCGGAGGTGTCGGCGGGAAGTGGGCGGCGGACGGTTCTCGATTCGATCTCATCGGCAGCAGACCGGGTCGGGATCAAGGCCACCTCGGTGTCTCAGCGCCCCTCGATGGCCTGGAGTTGCTCTTTGAGGTCCTCGACGCCGCGTTCGTCGCCGAGTTGTTCGCCGAGTTCGATGGCGGTTTGCAGCGTGGCGCGGGCACGTGGCCAGCGTTCGAGGCTCGTCAGTTGACTCACCATCGTGCGCAGGCAGCCGTACTCTGAGCCGTGCAGCCCGAGCTGGTCGTAGATCAGGCGCGCGCGGCTCGCGACGGTGAGGGCCTCCTCGTGCTTGCCGAGCTGACCCAAGGCGATGCCCTCAGCGGACAGGCCCATCGCCGTGCCCCACCAGTCGCCGAGCGGTTCGGCGGCCGCTGTGCAGTCGCGTGCGGCTTCGAGGGCGTCGGCGAACTCCTGGTCGCGCAGGGCGCCCATCGCCTTGCCGTAGGCGGCTTGGCCACCGCGGAAGCGGCGCTTCTCGTCGTCCGTCCAACCGACGAACGCCGAGGCGTAGTCGAGGAAGATCGCGGTTTCGGTGACGGCGCTGGCGACGCGTGCTCCGAACAGGGCGCGCGCATGCAGGTCGGCGATGGCCTTGGTGTCGGGTTCGTCGGGCGACGCCTCCCAGAGCGACAGGCTGTGCTCAAGGTCGGCGTCGATCGTCGTAAGGATCTTGCCTGGGTTGTCGAGCCAGATCGCGGCGAGTCGGCTTTCCGTGCCAGCCTCGAAGCACTCGTGATAGGCATCGCGGAGCTCATCCGGCTCGAGTTCGCCCGGCGACAGCACGTCCGGGAGCGACAGTGCCGCGAGAGCGGAGAGAAGCGCAGGTGCAGCAAGGGTGCGGGCGAGGGGCCGGATCGTCATCGATGGTTCCAGGGAGGGTGACGTTCGGGAGCATTGTGGGGATTTCGACCCGAGTCACGGAAGGGGCCGGGCGACGGAACGTGTCGCGCTCAGCGGTCGGGTGCCGCCGTCGCCGTGGGGGCCAGGCGGTGGACGCCGACGCCGACGGCGTATCCGATCTTGCCGTCGGGACCGTCGATGAAGCGAATCTTGTTCACGGCTCGACCGAGGTCGGCCCGGCTCCAGGTGAGTCCGCCGTCGGTCGTCGCGAAGGCATGGGGGACGGCGCCGACCCAGCCGCGCTGCTCGTCGAGGAAGCCGATGCCGAAGGCGCGCACGGAGGCGTCGTCGACGAGGAGCTGCTCGCGCCACGTCAGGCCGGCGTCCTCGGTCTTGGCGACGTAGCGTTTCGAGACACCGCTCGTCGGGTCGTACGACTGCACGGTGACGAAGCCGGTGCGGTCGCTCGGAAACGCGAACTTCCAGGTTGTCTCGAAGGGGCGCCCCGAAACGTAGACTTCGCTCCACGTCTCGCCGCCATCGTCGGTGCGCAATACGAGCGCCTGGCTCTTGTCGATGGCTGCGGAGGTCGAGGCCGCGATCAGGCCGACCGAGCGGTCGAAGAAGTGGACGTCGAGAATCATCCCGCAGCGTTTGGGGACGGCGACGGGCGTCCAGGTGACACCGAGGTCGTCGGACGTGAAGAGCGCGGACGGGCCGCCCACGCGACCGCCGGCGACGAGGCGCGTGCGTTCGGCGAGATCGCCGTGGTTGATGAACGGCTCGCGCAGCACTTGGATCGCGCAGATGCCGCCGGTTGTCGGGAGCCCTTCGACGGCTGCCCAGGAGTCGCCGCCGTCTGTCGTGCGATAGAGCAGCGTGTCGTCCGTGACGCCGGGGAAGTAGTCGACACCGACGTTGCCCACGACGCCGATCTGCTCGTCGACGAACGCGATCGCGCGGAAGAACGTTCCGACGTGCTCGTGTTGCTTCGTCCAGGTGTCGCCGCCGTCGCGCGTCGTGTAGATGCGGCCGGTTCCGTTCACATACCAGCCGCGCGCGGGAGTGACGAAGACGATGTCGTCTTGCTTCCCGGCGTAGCTCTCCGTCTCCAGTGTTTCCCACTGCAGCGCGGGCGTGACGGGTGCGGCGTCTTGCGATGCCGCTGCGGCCGTGAACGGGGCGGCGAGAAGGAACGTCAGGAAGTGAGCGCGCATCGTGATTTCCCCAGAGTGGTCGCGCTGAAGGTTAGCAGGGCGGTGCTGACACGTTCAGCTGTCGAGCGATTCCATGCGTTCGCCGCGCAGCTCGAGCGCCGCGAAGACCGTGTCGCCGTCGTGGTCGGTGAGGGCGTCACCGATCGTCGTCACGGCCGCACTGTGGATCGTCCACGCGCCGACGACGTGTCCGGCTTCGTCGCGCACGCGCAGCACGGCGCGCTCGGTCGGCGCGTGGACGTCGCCGCCCGTGCGTGCCGAGAGTCGCCCGCGTTGCAGCCGCAGCCGAGGTGGCGAGAGCGACTCGTAGCCGACGTCGGTGCACGAGATCGTCCAGAACGGAGACGAAACCGTGACGCGCGCGGGTGAGCTTCTCTCGTCGGATCGGGTGCTCATGGGACGACTCCTGTGCGGATCGGCGTCAAACGTGCCGGAATCACCATCACATGTGACGGGGCAGGCCGCTCGACCGCGATGACAGAACAGTGTCCCGCGGCCCCGCCCCGGCACCGTACCCAGGACATCGCTACGATGTCGGGTTGCCCGAGCGCTTTCTGGCCACTGGTCGGCGGAGCGCACACCCTCCGAACCTCTCGAGTCCCGCCATGCTGTCCCGCTGCCTCGTCGCGCCGACGCTCGTCGCCGCCGGTCTCCTCGCCCTTGCGCCGGATGTCACGTCGCAAGACGCCCGTCCTTCCGGCAGTGTCCGCGCCTGGGAGCACGAGACGTCCGACGTCCCGGTCGATGCGCGCTTCACGTTTGGTCACTTCGACAACGGCATGCGCTGGGTCTGGGCGGACAACCCCGAGCCGGAGAACCGTGTCTACGTGCGATTGCATGTCGACATGGGCGCGTTCGGCGAGCGCCCCGACGAAGATGGCATGGCGCATTTTCTCGAGCACATGGGCTTCAACGGCACGAAGAACTTCGAGGCCGGCACGCTCATCGAGTGGTTCCAAGAGCAGGGCATGGCCTTCGGCGCCGACACGAACGCACACACGGCGTTCTCGGAAACCGTCTACAAGCTCGACCTCCCGAACCCCGACGAGGCGACCTTGCGTTCGGGGCTCGAAGTGCTGAGCGATTTCGCTTTCGAGATGATTCTCAGCGAAGAGGAGATCGTCGCGGAGAAGGGGGTCATCGACGGTGAGCAGCGCGAGCGCGACTCGGCCGGTTACCGCATGCAGCGCAAGATGATGAAGTATCTCTACGACGGCACGCGCTACGCCGACGTCACGATCATCGGCGCCAAGGACGTGCGCGCGGCGTTCGACGCCGAGCTCATGAAGGCGTTCTACAAGCGTTGGTACCGTCCCGAGAACATGACGCTCGTCATTGTCGGCGACCTCGGTGGGATGAACCCCGAAGAGCTCATGGCCGAGTATTTCGCGCACTACGAGGCGCCGGCCAGCGACATCCTGCCCGAGCCGCCCGTCGGCACGCCGACGATGGACACGCTCGCGTTCTCGATCTACGAATCCGAAATCCCCGTCACGAACATCTCGATCGAGATGCTGCGCCTGCACGAGGACGAGCCTTACACGCGCGAGGAACTCACCGAGGACATCGACCTCAGCTTCGCGCGCGGCATGCTGAACCTGCGTTTCAGCGAGATGACGAAGAAGGAGGACACACCGTTCCTCAACGCACGCGTCGGCGGTGCCGGCGGACTCGACGTCTACGAAGGCGCGTCGCTGAGCATCACGACCGAGCCCGACGACTGGAAGGCGTCCCTCGCCGCCGCTGACGCCGAGCTGCGTCGCGCGCTCGAGTTCGGCTTCCAGCAGGCCGAGCTCGACGAAGTGCGCGCGAACTTCCTGCGCCGCCTCGACGAGGCCGTCGACCGCATGGCCACCCGCTCGAGTCGCTCGATCCTCGGTGAAGCTCTTGCGGCCGCCGAGGACCGCTTCGTGCCCACGGACGCCCGCACCTACCGCGAGATCGTGCGCCCGATCGCCGAGAACATCACGCTCGAGCAGTGCCACGACGCGCTCGTCGCCGACTGGACCGAGGGTGAACTCGCCATCTACTCGAGCGGCAACCTCGACCTCGGTGACAAGGGTGGTCGAACGCTCTTGGGTGCGTACATCCGCCAGGGTCTGGACGAAGTCGAGGCGCCTGAAGTGATCGAGCTCGCGCCGTTCGCGTACGGTTCCGACGAAGCTGAGTCCGGTGAAGTCGCCAAGCGCGATCACGTCGAGGACCTCGACGTGCACATGGTCGAGTTCGCCAACGGCGTGAAGCTCAACGTCAAGAAGACGGACTTCAAGGAGAAGCAGATCGTCATCTCGGCGCGTCTCGCCGAAGGTGGACTGACGCTCGACCCGGCCGAGTACGTCAAGTCGGTGCCGGCCGATGCCATCCTCAACGGTGGCGGACTCGAGGCTCACAGCGAGGACGACCTTCGTCGTCTCATGGCGGGCAAGGAAGTCGGCGTGGGTTTCGGTGTCTCCGACGATGCGTTCACGCTCAGCGGCACGACGTCGCCCGAGGATTCGCTCACGCAGTTCGAGTTGATGTGTGCCTACCTGCAGCACGCCGGCTGGCGCGAGGACGGCCTCGTGCAGCTGCACCAGTTCTTGCCGGTCCAGTACGAGCAGATGAAGACGCAGCTCTTCGGTCCGATGGTGATGGACTTCCTGCCCGCACTACATGGCCAAGACCCGCGCTTCGTGATGTTCCCCGACATGGACCGCGTGATGGCCGTGACGGTTGACGACGTGAAGGAGTGGGTCGCCCCGCACCTCGCCGACGGCCCGATCGAGATCTCGGTCGTCGGTGACGTCGATGTCGACCTGATCGTCTCGCAGGTCGCGCAGACATTCGGCACACTTCCGGCCCGTCGCGAGCCGCTCGACGTCTCGCGTCACCTCGAAGTGCCGCCGCTCGCCGAAGGTCTGCGCATGACGCGCAGCGTCGCCACGGAAGACGACAAGTCGCTCGTCGTCGTCGCTTTCCCGACGACCGACGGCATGGACGCCATCACGCGCCGCGAGTTGCTCTTCCTCGGCACGGTGCTCAACGATCGTGTCCGTCTCGAGGTGCGTGAGCGCCTTGGTGCGGCCTACTCGCCGGGTGCCGGCGCCCAGTCGAACGACGTCTTCCCCGGCGTCGGTTGGATGATGATCCAGGCAAACGCCGATCCCAGCAAGGTCGAAGCGCTCGTCGAGGCCTGCATCGATGTCGCCAAGACGCTCGCCGACGACGGTGTCACGGCCGACGAGGCGCACCGCCTTGCCGAGCCGCTGCTCAACCAGCTCCGCGACGCTCGTCGTCGGAACAACTATTGGGCGAGCGGGCTTTCGGAGGCTCAGACGGATCCGGCTGCGCTCGACGACCTGCGCGATGTCGACGCATTCTTCCGGGACCTCGACGTCAAGCGCATCTCCGCGCTCGCGAGCGAGTACCTCCTGCCCGAGCGTGCGTCTGTCCTCGTCGTCAACCCGACCGACGAAGCCAACTGACGGCGTCAACTGAAGCAGAACTCTCCGCGCCCCCCGCGATCGTGTTCGCGGGGGGCGCGGTGCGTTGTCAGGGGAGTTGCGTGATCGTGCGCAGGGCGTTCGTGCTGACGATCTCGCCCGGTGCGATCTTGAAGAACGCCTGCACGTAGACGTCATCGCCGGGCGGGGCGACGCTCGGCCATGTGAACGTGAGCACCGGCACCGCCGTGATCGGGAGCACGAGCGTCGTCGCGGGAACGACGGTGATGCCGCCGGTCGCGGAGTCCACGCGGCGACTTCCGAGGACGAGCAGGCCCGGTGAGCCGAGCGGGATCTCGGGCGTCTCGAAGTGGATGGTTGCGCCTGGCTTCGGGCTGCCGATGGCGAGCAACGTCGAGGAGGCCAGCGGCCCCGGCGCCGACTTGCCGAGGTTGACCCACGGGCCCGCCGTGCTTTTCGCGACGGTGATGCCGTTCGTGAACGCGTCGGCCGAGACGATGTCGGCGAAGAAATCGCCGTCGGTGTCGCCGAGCGCCACGGCGAGTGGCGCCAACCCGGTCGGGATGTCGACAATGGCCTCGATGCCACCGACGCCGTCGGACGACAGCACGGCCACGGCGCTCGCGCCCCCGAGACTCACGACGATGTCGCGGATGCCGTCACCCGTGACGTCGCCGATGCGCACGTCGGTCGGGTTCGCGCCCGTCGAGACGGTCTCGGCCGGTGCGAAGGTTCCGTCGCCGGCATTGCTGAGCACGGAAAGATCGTTGCTCGACGTGTTGGCGGTGACGAGATCGAGGTCGTCGTCACCGTCGAGGTCCGCTGCGGCGATCGCCACGGGTGCGACGCCGACGGCGATCGGATCGCCGGGTGGCTCGAGACCTCCGTCGACGGAGCCGAAGAGCACGCGCACGGAATCGTCATCGACGTCCACGACGGCGAGGTCGAGGAGCGCGTCGCCGTCGAGATCCACGAGTACCGCGGCGCGTGCGCCGAAGCCCGCAGCCGGAATGACGGGCGGTGCGAAGGTTCCGTCGCCGAAGCCCGCCAACCAGCAGACCGGATGCGAGAAGCTGTCGCGCAGGACGACGGCGTCGAGGATTCCATCGCCCGTGACGTCGCCGAGCAGCACCTGCTGAGGGTTGCTCCCGACAGACACGCTGACCGGCTGCGCGAACGTGCCGTCGCCGTGCCCGAGCGCTGCCGTCAACGTCCCGGCGCCGGCGTCCACGACGACGAGGTCGACGAGTGAGTCGCCGTCGAGATCGCCGGCGGCGAGGCCGACGGGTTGTCCGCCGGTCGGGATCGACGGCGCGGCGATGAACCCGCCGTCGCCGGTCGCCAACGTGATGGAGATGACGCCGCTGAACTGCAAGGCCGTGATGACGTCGGCGATCCCGTTGCGGTCGACATCGACGGTGATGACGTCCTGAGGTTGTGCGCCGACGTCGATGAACTGCGTGGCGAAGTCATTCGTGGCCGAGGCCGTCGCGATGGACAGGCCGAGGCCGACAAGAAAGCGGAGCGTGGTGCGCATGTGAGTCCCTCCCAGGGTGTCCGCGGGGAACACCGGGTGTAAGCGCCCGTGTGGTGATGTCGGCTGTCGAACGCACGTGCGCGATTCCTCGCGCTGCCCTCTGTTCGAAAGCCGAAAGGCGCTCGCAGCGAACGCCTCGATCGCATTCTAGCGCCGTTCGCACCGCGTGACGGATGCGTCACGTCGTCGTCCAATGGCCCTCCGGAGGAGACGGACAACGTACGTTCGCTCGACGAGCGCCGCGCCTCTTCGGTCACCAGCCACCGTGCCGGAGTCATCACATGTCGAGTCAACGCCTGCATCCATGGGCCCGAGCGGCCGTCGTCACACTGCTGCTCGTCACAGCGTCGGCGTGCACCGTCATGGACGTCCACACGCACGATCAGCCCGCCGGGCTGCACTCGACGGGACTCATCCACGGGATCGCGACCGTGGGGTTTGCGCCCGACCCGCCGATCCTCAACATCGAGGTGTTCGACGGCCGCAGTCCCGGCGCGTTCTTCCTGCTCGACATCTGGCACCTGCTGCGTCTCGAGCTCGGCATCGCGGGCGCAACGGTGGGCGTCGGCCCGTTGGACCTCGGGCTCGGCATCCTCGCTTATCGCCCCGTGCCGCCCGGAGCGTACCCGGTCTATCACGACTCGATCTGGGCGCCACCTCCGCACGTGCATCCGCCCGGTCCGGTGTATGTGCCCGGACCTCCGCCACTGCCACCGCCGCCCGTCCATGTGCACGTTCCCGAGCCCTACTGCCCGCCCGTCGTCGTGCCGCACGTGCATCACCCGCCCGGTGTGCGCGTTCCGATCTACGTGCCGAGGCAGCGCTGATGGGGGCGTGACGTGGCGCCGTCAACTCGCGATCATGACGACATGGTGCGCATGACTGATCGCGAGTTCGACGGCGTCCTGCAGCAGGTGATCGCTGAGTTGCCCGGCGAGTTCGCCGCTGTGCTCGACGAAGTGCCCGTGATCGTGGACCTTCGCCCGAGCAAGGAGATCGCCGCCGAGATCGAACAGCCCGAGGAGTTGCTGGGATTGTTCCTCGGACCCTCGCGCGTGGACGGTGCCGCGATGGACGGCATGCCGGAGACGTCGGTGATCCTGCTGTTCCAGCGACACCTCGAGCGCGAGTGCCGCACGCGCGAGGAACTCAGCGAACAGATCCGGATCACGCTGCTGCACGAACTCGGCCACTTCATCGGCTTCGACGAAGACGGCCTCGATCGCATCGGGCTCGGCTGAACGCGGACGATCGCCGGTGAGCATCCCGCGTCAGCAGGGGACGGGTTCGCCCCAGAGGTAGCCCTGGGCTTCTCCGATCCCCAGGCGTCGCACGCACTCGAGGTCGCGCTGCGATTCGACGCCCTCGGCGATGAGCGTGCACTCGCCCGCTTCGGCGAGGCGCACGATGCGTTCGAGGGCGCGTTGGCGTGCGACGGTCTCGGCGCAGCCGTGCACGTAGCCGGGGCAGATCTTCAGCACGCGCGGTTCGAGCATCACGAACGCCTCGAGCGAGCTGCGCCCGAAGCCGACGTCGTCGATCGCGATGTCGATCCCGGCCTCGCGCAGCGCGTCGATCTTCTCGGCGAAGCGCGTCATGTCACCGGCGAACTGTTGCTCACTGAGTTCGATGATGAGGTCGTGTTCGCGGGCGGTCGGTGCCAGCACGTCGAGCAAGATCGAGACGTCGAGACTGGCGAGCGTGTGCGGGAACACGTTGACGTGCACGCGCCCGGGCGGTGTCCACGCGTCGAGCGCGGAAAGGCACGAGCGCAGGCAGGCGATGTCGACGTCGGGCAGGATGCGCTTCTCGCGGCAGTAGCGGAACAGATCGCGCGGAGACTCGAGCAAGCCGGTAGGGCCGCGCGAGAGAAGCTCGTGCCCGACGATCTCACCGTCGGCCAAGCGCACGATCGGGTGGCGGACGACGCTGAATCCGGCCGCGTCGCAAAGTTCGTGCGATGGTGGGAGCTGCACGCCGGCGATGTCCTCGACGCGGCCCGTGCCCACGACGGTGTTCTTCCCCGACGTCTTGCACGTGGCGAGGGCTTCGTGGGCGCGCTGGAGGATCTCGCCGATGGCGTCGTCGTGAGCGACGGGGACGACCGCGAGGCTCACGGTCGTGACGACGTCGTCGGCGGGGAGCGCCACGGGCGTGTGGGCGATCGTCCGGCGGAGTCGCTCGGCGACCTCGAGCGCCTCGGCGTGGCGCGTGTCGGGCAAGAGCACGAGGAACTCGTCGCCCCCGAGCCGACCGATGCGGTCGGACGGGCGGATCGTCGTGCGCAGCCGCTCGGCGATCTCGTGGAGCACCGTGTCGCCGCGGTCGTGGCCGAAGGTGTCGTTGACGCTCTTGAAGTCGTCGCCGTCGATGAGGATGGCTCCGACGTGTTCGCCGGAGCGACGTGCGCGGGCCTGCTCCTCGGTCAGCGCGCGTTCGAGGCCACGCCGGTTGAGCACCTCCGTGAGCGGGTCGAGGTGGGCGAGCTGCTCGAGCTGCTCGAGCTGCGCGGCAGCGTGGCGCAATGCGTACGTGGCTGCGAAGCCGACAGCGCGTTGGACATGTCGCCGCGTGAGCTCGTGATCGAGCAGAATGTTGTGCGCGCCGAACTCCGCGGCCGAGCGGGCGACGTCGTCGGTCTCGCTGCCCGCCACCACGACGAGGGAGTCGGCGGCGATGTGTTGCGTGAGGGCGGCGAAGACATCGCGCGAGACCCCGAGTCCGCGGGGGTCGGCGACGAGGACACCGTTGGCGTCGCGCTCCCAGTTCGACATCGCCGCCTCGACGCTCTCGGTGTGTACGACCTCGTCACTGTCGGCAAAGACGGTGCTCGAAGGCGCTCTCTGGGCAAGCCAGACGATGGAGGTCATGGAACCGGCGTCCTTGAAAAGGGCGATCTCGCCGCGCTGCCCCTGAGCAGCACTGCCATCATGCGGCCCCGTCGACCGACCACGCAAGGCGCGTGCACCGGGTTTCGGTCACCCGACGCGTGACGTCACTCGAACGTGAGCGCTTCGACCTCGAGATCGACGAGCTTTCGAAACGCGCGAATCAGCAGCGGCGTGGTCACGAGGAAGCCGACGACCAGACCGACGGGATGCCAGATCAACGCAGCAAAGACGAGTGCGAGCGCGGCCTGCCCCGCCATGGCCAGGAGATATGGACCGAGGTTCGAAAGGTCCTGATTCACCTGGGATGTGGGCGTCAAGGTGAAGGGGAGGTGGGCCTTGAGGGCGTGCAGGCTTCGGAAGGTCAGAGCC
This sequence comes from Planctomycetota bacterium, assembly GCA_029259745.1. Taxonomy (GTDB): domain Bacteria; phylum Planctomycetota; class B15-G4; order B15-G4; family B15-G4; genus OFTM221. Next base: position 66,987 of record JAJDEO010000030.1, on the reverse strand, counting down.
ATCGTCATCATGGTTGCGAGGATGGCGGGAGCGATGACGCTCGGACCGACCACCAGGGCGAGTCCGCCGACGATCACGATTTTCGCCGGCAGGAGGGCACCGAACAGCGCGGCTTTGTATGCGCCCCGGAAGATGTCGTGTTGCTCCGCGTGCGCGACGCCCGCGTAGATCCACGCTGCAGCGCCGTTCTGCGTGATGCGCAGCATGTCGACAGCAGCGACGTCTGCGATGGCCGCGAGGAAGATCGTGACGGCGAACCACTTCGGCGCGAGGTCGAACGTCTCGGCAGCGTCGGCCATCGACATCGGAACGGCCAGCCCGAGCACGAGCATGCCGAGCGTCGTCGGCCAGATGGCTCGGACGAGGAGCTTGTCGTGTCGAATCATCGACCACGTGAGCGGCATCGCCGCGGCCTCGAGCCGCGTGCTCGCCGTGCGACTCATCCACGAGTGTCCGCTGCCTCGCCAGCCGCGGCCTCGGCGCGTCGACACCTGGTGGCCCGTGAGGCCGTCGATGAAATGTCGTGACGCGAGCTTGACCGAGAGCCAGACGGCGAAGGCCGGGAGCGCCAGCGCCAGCGCGCTCCAGACGAGACGCTCGCGCGTGGGTTCGAAGCCGCTGAGCACCTCGAGCAGCGCGCCGACGTGCATCGTCGGGATCCAGATGAGTTTCGCCGGGTCCTCGATCAGGGCTTGCACGGCGCCCTTCATCGCCGACGACTGAAACAGCAGGTGTCCGCCGCCCATCGACATCGAGATGAAAGCTACCTGGATCCACAGCGTGATGCGCTCGAAGTGTCGCGGCCCGAAGATGCGCAACGCCGCGCCGTAGAACGCTCCGATCATCGAGACGACAAGGATGACCGTGAGTAGCGTCGCCAGCGGAAACACGATCAGCACGGCCCACCACGCATACGCGAACACACCTGCGACGAGCGGGCCGAAGGCGAGACAGGCCGCGAGCACGCCGGTGTAGATCGCGGCATGCACGAGGCGCGAGGCGAAGAGCGTGGCGCTGTTGACGGGCGTGGGGCTGATCATGTGGATGTCGGTCGCGTCGACGAGCAGCGAGGCGTACTGCGTGATCAACGGGAACGCGATCATCACCGCCATGATCGTCTGCACGCCGCCGAGCCAGAGCGCCGGCTCGAGGTCCCACGAGCCCTTGGCGATGAAGATCGTCGGGATGGCCAGCATCAGACCGAACAACCAGAAGCCCGACATCATGAGCGTGTAGACGCCGGAGATCGGCAGGCTGCCTTTCGGGCCGCCGTGCTGGTCGAGCAGGAGTTTCGTTCGCAGGATCGTCTCGAACTGTGCGATGTCGACGCCGGCGCGTCGAAGCAGCGGATGGATGACCTTGACCTGCCACAGCAGTACGGGCGTGAGCATCGACCCGTCGCTGCGCGAGCGCCACTTCGTCGTACGTGTCACGATGTCTTGTCGGCCAACCGGCTCAGGAGCGCCGCGACGCGTTCGCGTTCGCCGCCGCCCTTCGTCACGTTGGCGAAGATGGCTTCGAGCGACCCTCCGTGCACTTGCTCCGACAGCTCCGCGTACGTGCCCTGGGCTGCGATGCCTCCGTCGTGGATGATCGCGATGCGGTCGCAGACGCGCTCGACGACGTCCATCACGTGCGAGCAGTAGAAGATCGTGCGACCCGCGTCGGCCAGCGCGCGCAGCAGTTCCTTCATGAGCAGCGAGGCGTTGACGTCGAGCCCCGAGAGCGGCTCGTCGACGAAGAGGACGTCCGGTTCGTGGAGCAGCGCCGCCGTCACCAGCACCTTCTGACGCATGCCTTTCGAGAGCGCACCGACGCGTTCGTCGAGGCGGTCGATGAGTTCAAAGGCTTCGAGATACGCCTCACCGCGCTGGCGGATCTGCTCGTCGTCCAGTGAGTGGAGTCGCCCGATGAACATCAACGTCTCGGCGATCGTCAACGCCTCGTAGAGCACGGCGTTCTCGGGCACGTAGCCGATGCGCGCCTTGACCGCCGAACTCTCGGTGCGCACGTCGTGACCGCACACGCGCGCCTCACCGTCGAACTCGGCGATCATCCCGACGAGGATCTTGACCGTGGTGCTCTTGCCGGCTCCGTTGGGCCCGATGTAGCCGAGGATCGTGCCGCGCGGAACGTCGAGGTCGACGTCCGCGAGGACACGCTTCGACCCGTACGATTTGCCGAGGCCACGCAACGAGATCGCCGGTCCGGCGGGACTCGGCGCGGTGTCGGAATCGGTGGACGTCATGCGCCGTATCCTACGCTGCGAACACGGCGATCGGATGACGCAGTGGAGCCGTGATCATGGCGCGCAGAAGGTTGCCGACAGACCGTTGCTGAACGCCCAGCCTTTCGGCTGTCCGGCGTCCGAGGCGGCGAGTTGGAACGCGACGTCGATACCGTAGAGCACCGGATCGTTCGGGATCGTCAGTGTCAACGTCAGGTTGCCGAGCGCATCGGTGGCGATGGGCCACGGAGCGATGAAGAGGTTCACGGGGTCGACGAGCAGCGTGCCACCGAGCAGCGGGGCCGAGCCCGTTCCCGTCGACGCGAGCAGCGTCGGCAGCGTGAGCGGCGGAGCGTTGCTGACGTCGAAGACGTGTGGGCCGCCGACGAAACTCGACGACGCCGTGTCGAGGGATATCACGTTGGCGCCGCCGAGGCCGAGGCCGATGGCCTCGTAGGCGCACTCGTCGTCGAGAGCGAAGTCCCAGATGCCGCGACCGTAGGTGCCGAAGCGCATGACGTCGGCCGAGTCGACGGCCTCGACGCTCCAGTACGTCGTGACGGGTGCGTCGTCCTGCGTGATGTCGACCCAGGCCGAGCTGTCGTCGACGCGCATGTACGCGGCCGTCTCAGTGGCTGCGAACAACGCCCCGCTGCCGTCGGACGCTTCGGCCAGGTCGTAGACGAGTGTCTGCGGAAGCCCCGTGCTCCAGGGCACGAAGACGACACCGCCGTCCGTGCTGCGCCAGACACCCGGCGTCGAGCCGTAGCCGCTGCCGCCCACGTAAACCGTGTCGACGTCATGCTTGCTCGCGACGAGCGCCGTGCCGTGGAAGTAGTGTGCGTCAGGACCGTTCGTGACCGACTGCGTCCACGTCTTGCCCTTGTCTGTCGAGTAGAAGAGGCGTCCGTCGTTCGTCGCGGCATAGGCGCGCTGGCTGTCGATCGGCGAGAAGTCGATCGCGCTCATGTAGTTGTTGCCGCTCCCGCTGAAGTCGTGCGTCGACCATTGCTGCATCGACCACGAGTTGAACGGCGAGTTGCGCTGGTAGCGCCAGAGCGTCTCGGCGCAGAGAAACCAGCGCTCCGCGTCATCGGGGTCGGCGTGCACCATCGGCAGCCACCCCATGGTCTGATTCGCCGGGAAGTCGACCTGGTAGAGGATCGGGTTGTTCTCGTTCTTGTGGACGAGCACGAAGCCCGGGTAAACGGAGTAGACCCAGTTGTGCGCGCCCGTGCTCGACGTCAGGTGTGCGTAGTCGCCGCTGATGAGCTGGTCGAAGTCGAGCGCGTCGGTCGCGGGGAGGTCCGCACGCTGGTAGCCCTGGTCTTGGGCGCCGGCGAGGACGTGGTCGGGGTTCGCGGTCGACGTGTGCGTGCCGTAGTACTGACCGACGCGCAGGCCGCTCAGCGAGAGGTTCGTGACGGATGACAGCCCGTCCTGCGAGCGGAAGAGTCCGCCGTCGGTCGAGATGTACCAGGTCTCGCCGCCCGCGCCGTCGGGGACGACGTCGATGCCGGGGACGTCGGCGTGCAGCTTCGTGGCCTCCTGGCCGTAGTACTCCCACCAGTTGTTGACGATCGAGAACGAGTTGCCGCCGGTCGTCGTGCGGTGCACTTCGACGCCACCCCAGGCGAAGAGGTCGGCGTTCACGGCCGAGGCGGCCATCGATCCCCAGTAGTCGGAGACGTCTTGCTTGTAGGCGAACGAGGCGCCGGCGTCGTCACTGCGGTAGAGGCGCTTGGCTCCCGAGACGTCGAGGATCGCGTAGAGACGCGGGGCGCCGGCCTCGGATCCGCTCAGCTCCCCGCCGCTCGACGACACGCCCGTCGAGCCGACCGTCGACCACGAGACGCCGTCGTCGTTGCTGATCTGGATGGTGTCGTTCTTCAGCAGGTACAGCGGGCCGCTCGTGTCGCGCGGGGTCCAGACGTCGCCGCGGTACGTCGTCATGCCGACCGACTTCGTGAACGACGAGCCGCGGTCGGTCGAGCGGTAGAGCGCGTTGCGAAGCTGTCCGCTTTCCCACCACTGGACCATCAAGAAGATCGAGTCCGTGCCGGGACGTACGAGTGCGCGACGCACGCCGACGGTTGCGGGCAGTCCGGCCGGGACCTGCCACGTCACGCCGTCATCGTGGCTCACGTGGATCGACCCGCCGTCCGTCGTCACGACGACCGCGTCGGGTCCTCCGGGGTTGACGCCGGGCACGACGGCCAGCCAGTGCACGCCGCCGAAGAGGTGATCGGCGAGGGGCTGCCAGTTCGTGCCGTCGAGCGTGCCGCGCCAAAGCCCGCCGCGCGAGCTGCCCGCGTAGAGGTGCGCGCCGTCCGTCGCCGGGGCCGCGACGTGCATGCGGCCGGCGACGTTGTCGCTGCCACGCTCGGTCCACTTCGAGTCGACCGAGGCCGCGAACATCGACAGGCCGTTGCGCTTGAGGCGCTGGCGGTTGGCGTTCTGCTGTTCGATGGCGCGCCAGTCGATGTCGGGAGCCGCGCGGTGGCGTTCCTCGAACCACGCGTCGCGCTTCTCCTTGTTCTCCTCCTCGGCCTCCTCGCCGAGGACATGCTCGGTCTCACGCGGGCCCGGCGTCTCTTCGCCACGGACGTCGGCGAGCCGCGACGCGACGGGGATGAGCGACCCGTCGCCCGGTAGGGACACCGATTCACCGCAGGCGCCGACCAAGGCCAGCAAGAGGGCGGAAGACGCAGTCAGGGCGCGACGGGCGGTGGGCATGAGAGTGGACACGTGGGCGGATCGCGGCGAGGGGCGGATTCGGGGGTCGGCGTCGGAAGTGTACAGGACGTCCGAAATCGGGTCGTGAGCGTCACGTTGGGTGGGATTCCCGGTGTCGCGAACCCTCCTTGTCGGCTCCCGCGGCACTCAACTCGTTCCCCGCGGGCGCCGAAAACTCGGTTTTCCGACTGTCACCCATGACCCATCCATCGATGAACACCGTGGACACCCCGTTCTTCGCCGGGGACGTCCTCGCCGACTTCCGACTCGTGAAGTTCCGGCCGGCCGAACGCACCGACAAAGCTTGGTCGGCGTGGGAGGCCACGGATCTGATGCTCGGTCGGCGTGTCGCGCTGAAGATCCTGCGTCGCGACCACGCACTGGTCGAATCGTGCCGGACACTCGAGAAGGATCTCGAGCGCGGGGTCTGGGTGCCGCATCCCGGACTCGTGCGGCTCTATGGCGTGCGCGAGGACGACGACTGGATTGCCATCGCCGAGGCGCTCATCGAGCGTGAACGGACCGTCTTCGAGGTGTTCCGCGAGAGCTCGGAGATGTCCCGCGCGCTGCTCGATCGACGCATCGCCGTGGTTTTCGCCAAGGTCGCCGAGGCGCTCGATGTCGCGCACAAGGTCGGCGTCGCCCATGGCGCGCTGTCCCCGGGCAACGTCCTCGTGACCGTCGACGGCCTCCCGAAAGTGTCCGACGTGGGCCTGCACGGGCTCGTCGTCCCGGACTTCCAACTCGAGCGCATCGCGGCCTCGCCCTACGCCAGCCCCGAGCAGTTCCTGGCGATGCAGCGCTGCGAGTGGGTCGTCAGCCCGCATGCCGACCAGTTCTCGCTCGGCGTGCTGCTCCACTGCGTCCTCGCGGGTCGACATCCCTTCGCCAGCGGGCGTGGGGCGCCCCGAGCCAGCGCCGCCCTGGTGCGCGAGCGACGACGCCTCAGCCGCGCAACGCCGCTCGACGAGGTCTGCCACCGTGCGCTCGAGCCCGACCCGCGCGATCGCTACCCCGACCTTGCGGCGTTCGCCGACGATCTGCTCGCAGCCGTCGACGGTGCCCAGCTGCAGGCGCGTCGACCGAGCATGGTGGGCCGGCTCGTGCGCATGGCCCGCCGCTGGAAACATCAGATTCCATCGACCTCACCGACCGAGGACGCGAACCGCGAGTGAGCGACGCAGCACCGATGTCCGCGCCAACGCGAGCTGACGGCGTCGCCGGCTTCTGGACGCCCGTCGAGTCGGAGATCTTCGGGATTGCCTCGCGTTGAGCCCCTCCGGCGTTCGATAGACGTCAGGCGCTTCTTCTCGTTACGGGAGCGCTGGTCATGATCGGAGAGGACGAAAATGCGCGACGTTGACTCGGTCGACGATTCGGAAGGCAAGGCCACGATCGGTAGCTTTCGACTCGGGCATGAGCTGGGAAGCTCGACGTGGGGTGACGAGTGGAGCGTGCGCCGCGTCGAGGGCGATGACGAGGCGTTCATGATAGTGGTGCCTCCGCGCGACGACTCCGAAACGAGCGCACTGCTGCTCGAGGCGCTGAGCGACGTGCGCGCCGCGCATGCCGGCGCGTCGCTGCGTCACCCGAACATCCTGACGCTGATCGAGGCGGGCGTCGACAACGGTCGCCCGTTCCTCGTCTACGAGTCGTTCGCCGGTTGCGGTCTGGACGCACTGATCGCCGCGTGGGTCGAGCGCGCCGAAGTCGAGGACGACCACGACGAGCGGATCGCCGAGTTGTTCGTCGAGATCGGCGTGGCGCTCCAGCACGGTCACGAGCTCGGCATCACGCACGGCGACGTGCGCGCCGAGAACATCATCGTCGACGGGCAGCGTGTGCGCGTTCGTGGCTACGGACTTGCCAGCGTCGTCGACGACGTGCGTGGTCTGCGCCGCGAGCGACTCGGTGCCTGCGCTCCCGAGCTCATCGAGGATGAGGAGCGCGACGCCGACGAAGCGTCCGACCTCTATTCCCTCGGCGTCATGATGTACGAGGCGCTGACCCTGCGCGCGCCCTACGCCGCCAACGGGCGCGAGGCACTGCGCCGTGCGATCCTGCGCGGGGACGCTGCGACGGCTGCCACGCTCGAACCTTGGATCCCCAAGCCCCTCTCGCGCATCGTCGCCCAGGCGATGTCATGCCGCGCCGAGGAACGCTACGCCTCGATCGAGGCCTTCGTCGCCGACCTCTACCGCTTCCTCGACGGCGAGCCTGTCAGCGCTCGTGCTCCCTCTCCGACGAAGGAAGCGCTCGGCTGGGCCATGGACCATCCGCGGGTGGTCCTCGGTTCGGTTGCCGGCGCCCTGGTGCTGACGCTCGCCGGTGCCTGGATGACGAGCGACGACGACAACGGTGCAGGCTCGGCGGAGCTCGTTCGGCGCGTCACCGACAACACACCCGAGGTCGCGACCGGCGAGCTCGACGAGGAGCTTCCGCCGCGGGCGTTGCCCGTGGTCGAACCGGCAGCGCCGGCCCCAGCGCCGGCCCCGGTCGAGGTTGCGGTCGTCCCGACGAACGACGCGCCGCTGGCCACGCCGGAGATCGAAACCGAACCCGAGCAGCTCGCGTACGACGAGCCCGAGCTGTCCGCCGACTCGGGTGAAACGGTGATCGCGACGGAGCAGACGGCGCACGTGCTCGAAACCACGCCCGTGCTCGTGACCACGCCCGTCGCGCTCGAGTCGAAGCCGGTCGTCGAGAAGCCGAACGTCGTCGACGCGGCGTGGAGTGACGAGATCATCGATCCCGAAGATCTCGTCGCTGTTGCCGACCCTGTCGCCGAACAGGTCGCACCCGTCGTCGAAAAGGAGCCCAGAGTCGAGCCGATCGAGCTTGCACGTGCCGACGACGAGAACGACGCGGTCGCAGTTCTCGACAGCGAGCTCGACAGCGAGTCCGAGTCCGAGCCCGCGATGGAGGTTGCCGCGAGTTCCGAAGAGGCGACCACGCCGACGCTCGACCCGACGCTCGCTGAGGTCGCAGAAGTCGCGGAGTTCACCGACGGCACGGACGAGACGCTGGTTGTCGACGCACAGGACATCGCGAGCGACATCCCGAACTCGCCGTGGGAGACCGAGCCGGCGATCGCCGAAGTCACCGAGGACGTCGTCGCGCCCGGCTCTGACACCGAGTCCGTCTCGGAAGTCGTGACGGAGTCGGAACCGATCTTCGCTGCATCGGACGAGGGTGACGACGACGCGTGGGACGACGACGGATGGGGTGACGACCCGTGGGGCGATGACCCGTGGGACGATGCACCCGCCGACGAGACGCCGACGGCCGTCGACGCCGTTGCCGTTGCCGAGCCGACGCCCGAGCCGCCCGTCATCGAAGAGGCGCCGCGCCCGCTCACGCGCGCCGAACGCAGCAGCCACCTGATGGCCGCCGCAACCGTCCTGCGCGGTGCGCACCTCGATCGTGATCCGTCCGCGACGGGCGTCGTCGTCGAGTCGGTCTTCTCGCCTCGACGCACGCTGGCATCGATCGATCCCTGGTCACGCATCAGCGATCCCGTCGTGACGCAGGCACTGCCCGAACTCGGTGATGCGGCGCGACAGGCCGCAGCGCGTCTGACCGACGGGCTCGAGATTCCGGCACGCGCGGGACGCATCGAGAACACCGACTGGGAAGCGGCATTCGAGGCAGCCATCGTCGTCGGCGCCGTACCGCCGACCGTGGTCACCGTCGCCGACCTGCCCGATGTCGAGATCGTCGGGCCCTGGCTTGAAGCGCGCGCGGCGCTCGCTGTGCTCGATGGGGCCTACCTGCCGGACATGTGGATCGTCCCCGACCTCTACCTGCGAGTTGGCCGCGTCGAAGATGCGGACGTTCTCTGCGACCATCTCTTCGCGGCCGAGTTGCCCGAAGGTGATGAGCAACTCGAACACGCGCGGCTGACCTGGGCCATGGTGCGTTTGTCGCCCGGGTCGTCACCCGGTGGAGCTTCGGAGGCGCGGAGCATCATCCATGCTGCGCTTGCGTCGGAGCTTCCGTCGCTCGCGGCGCGTGCTGCACACGTCATGGCGTCGCGGAGCTTGTTGCGCGGCGAGTTGGATGCTGCGCGCATGTACTTCGCGATGGTGGAGGAGCACGCGGGCGTCTCGCCGACGATCTGGTCGTGGAAGGCCGATGCCCAGCGCATCTCGCGCTCGCTCTCACCGATGACGGACGACGGGAAAGTCGCGCTGCTCGACGACATCTTCGACGATCCGGCCGAGCGTCTGCTGCGAGCCGTGCGCTGGCTCGACGCCGGTTGCGACGGAGCGGCGCGCACGGTCTTCGAACGCGTCGTCGCCGAGAACCCGTCGTCGAGCAAGGACGCCAAGCTCGCCGGCCGTCTGCGGTGTGTGTCGCTGCTCGCTGCCCGCCGTCCACTCGATGCCCGTGTTGCGCTCGATGACATGCTCGACCGCGGCGCCGTCCTCTCGCCCGACGCCGTCTACGTCATGGCGCGCGTCGGTATCGCGCTGCACCGCAGCGGCCACGATGCCTACGACGTGCTCACGCCGGTCGAGGATCGACTCGTGCAGTGGTACGGCGAGCACTCTGCCGACGCGCAGTTCGTGCGCATGATGCTCGACGGGCGCGACCCCTTCGCCCCGCCCGTGCCCGCCGTCGCCGCGCCGTTCGTTTCGTCCGACTCCGCTGCGCCGTCGACACCGTCGGTCTTCGACACGTTCCTGCAGACGTCCGAACCGATGGCGTCGGCCAAGACCGGCGACCGCCATTCGTCGGAGAGCGAGCAGGTCGACGCCGCACAGCCCGAGGTCGTCACGAAGCCCGAACCGCCGAAGTACATCCCGCCGGAGTCGGACCTGCGCTTCCCGAAGCGCGACGGCTGACGGCGGGTGTCCGGCAAAGACGAGCCCGGCCTCGCTGCGCCTTGCCTGCAAGACCCAGCGGCAACCTCGCGACGGTCGCCGTGAAAAACCGCGGCTATCCGAGCATGGCCGCGTAGAGCTCTTCCTGCTCGCGCACCATCCGCACGACATCCCATGGCGCTGCGTCACGCGGGCCGTTGTCGCCGATCGTCTGACGCAACGCGGCGTCGTCGAGCAGGCGCGTGATCGCGGCGACGGCGGTGTCGATGTCGCCTGGCTCGTAGAGGAAGCCGTTGCGCCCGTCGACGATCGCCTCGGGTGTGCCGTCCACGGCCGTGGCGACGATCGGGCGCGATGCTGCCATGGCCTGCGGACACGCGCGCGGAAGACCTTCCCAGCGTGATGTCAGCGCCGCGACATCGAGGGCGGCGAGCAGGTCGGGAACATCGTGACGCCAGCCGAGCAGCCGGAACGTCGACTCGTCGAGGTGCTCGCTGTTCGCGATGGCGGCCTCGACCTCGCCGCGCAGCGGACCTTCGCCGGTGAGGAAGAAGCGTGCGTCGGGGCGACTCGCACGGACGCGCTCGGCGATCGCGACGAACTCGAGCGGGTTCTTCTGCGCCTTGAGGTTTCCGATCATGCCGACGACGAGGTCGGTCTCGCGATAGCGGAGCGCGGCGCGCGCGACTTCGCGACGCACGGGCGAGGTCGCGAACTCGGCGAGGTCGAAGCCGCTGCGGATCACGCGCGTGACCTGCGAGCCGATGAGCCCGAGGCGGCGGCCTTCGCGGAGGTGATGGTCGGCGACGGAGATGAACGCGTCCGTGCGTCGTCCGAGCCAACGGTCGACGCCGAGTGCGACGCGCCGAGCCGCGGGCCCGAGAACGTCGTAGCCGAAGCCGTGGATCGAGTGGATGACCGGCGCGATGCCCGCGCGGATCGCGGCCATGCGTCCGATCACACCGGCCTTGCTGCTGTGCGTGTGCACGATCATCGGCGCGTCGTTCGAGGCGCCACGTTCGGCGACGAGGTAGCTGCGCAACTCGGCAACGGCAGCGGCGTCGTCGATGGGGCGCACCGGATGGACGAGTCGGTCGAGCACCGTGAAGGGGACGCCGAGCGCGCGGGCTTCGTCATGCAGCTCGCCCCCGCGGCCGCAGACAAGCTGCGGGGCGTAGCGTTCGCGATCGAGCAGGCGAATCGTGTCGAGTGTGTTCTGCTGCGCACCGCCGAGATCGAGGCGGGTGATGACGTGCACGACCGTCGCCCGCTGCGACGTCACCGGGCGGCGGACCACTCTGCGGCGTCGCGTCCGTGGGCGAGGCTGTCCTGCATCGAGAGGTAGTCCCACGTGCCGTAGCGTCCCATCGGGATCACGCCGTGCTTGACGTAGAACGACAACAGCGGCGCGAGCGCGGCGCGGCGGGCCTTGTCGAAGACGACGTACGCGTCGGCGATCGTATCGACGTGCGAGGTGACGACGTCGGCGTCCGTGGGCACGGCACCCATCTTCGCGAGGTGCTCGCGCGTCACGGCAAGATGCCGGTCGACGCCCGGGTCATCGTCGGCGCGGAAGGCGATCTCGGCGGCCACGGAGTAGCAGCCGTCGGGAGCCATCGCAGGACACAGGGCCTTCGGGAACCCGACGCGATGGAACGGCGCGTCGCGCTCGGGGACGTAGACCCACTGGGTGTCGCCGAAGGGCGCCTCGCCACGCACACCGAGGTCGATGCATCGCACCGAAACGGCAGAAAGCGACGTGGCGGCTTCGCGCAGCGGGGCGGGCAGGTCGGTCGTCATGGCGGCAAGGCGTGCCAGCGGGAGCGACGACAGGATCGCCGGCGCGTCGTGCACGTTCTCGACGCCGGACGCGTCGCGCACGGTGACACGGCGCGTCGCGGCTTCGAGTGCAACGACCTCGCAACCGGTACGAATCGTGTCGTCCGCGAGTGTCGCTGCGATCGCGTTCGGCAGCCGGTCGATGCCACCTTCGCGCGGGTAGAGGAAGTGCGGGTTGTAGCCGAAAGCCTTGTCGTTGGCCGTGATCGCGCCGCGCAACACGTCGGTGAGTTCGGGACGCGGGATCGACCAGCTCACCCAGTCGCCCGTGATCTCGCGCAGGTCGCGCTGCCACTGCTTCTCGTTGTAGGGCCGGAAGAAGTGTTTCGCGAAGCCTTCGCCGAACGTGCTCAGGATCCAGTCGTGGAAGTTCGGTTCGTCGTCGGCGACGGGCGGACGCACGTTGAGGAAGGACGGCCCGCCGGCGAGCGGGGTGGCGTCGGGGATCGCGCCGAGCGCGGGATGGTCGTCGCGCAGTGTGTCGATGAAGCCGAGCAGGCACTCGAGGCGGACGTCGACGGGAAGCCCCGCCGTGTTCGCCTGGAAGGGGTAGGGCGTGAGGGTCTCGTGGCTCCAGACGGCCGAGCTGCGATCGACCTCGAGCCACGTGTCGGCGGGCAGGATCTCGTCCAGCCACGCACGCAGCGACGTGTCGCGGAGGTGTAGGACGTGGCCCGTCCGGTCGAACGTGAAGCCGTCGGCGCGCATCGAGCGACACAGGCCGCCGGGTTCGTCAGCGCGCTCGAAGACGAGCGCGTCGCGGCCCTTGCGCTGGAGGTGATGGGCGGCCGTCAGTCCGGCGAGTCCGGCGCCGAGCGCAATGACCATAGGGCGTCGATCCTCGGGGGGCGGGCGGCGTGCCCGTTTCAGAACTCGTTCGGCCCAGCAAGCTACCGGAGGAAGACCTTGCGGTCGACTCCGAGGGCATCGGAGATCAGGTCGAGCTGATCGCTCGGGTACCGCTCGTCGGGAAACTCCTGGACGAGCCAGGCGAACTGCTCGGCGGCTTGCTGATAGAGCTCGTGGCGCAGATAGAAGTGACCGCGCAGGAAGTACTTGGCCGGCTCAGGCGTGCTGGGCGGCAGGCCGAGACGAGCGCGGTTCATGAGTTTGCGGGTGCGCGTGGTCTCGAGCACCGTGAAGGAGGCCATCGTCTCGACGCCCGGGGCCGACCAGGAGGCCGCGCCGGGCGGGATCGGCGCCCAATGCGACGGGTAGGTGATGCGCGTGAAACGCTGGCTGGTGGGCTCGACCTCGACAGTGACCGTCCGGATGTCGCCTTCGGTGCCGACCTTCGGGATCAGGTTCAGCTCGAGGGTTCCGGCTTCGCGACTCAGGAAGACGAACGGCGGACGCGTGTTCGTGATGAGGCCGCGCGGAAGCACCGCCGGGCAGTCGGGATCGCCGCCGACGAACTCCAGTGGCGCGTCGTTCGGCCGGAATGCGCCGAGTGGGTGGTTCGCCTCCGGATCGAAGTTCGCGGTGAGTTGAGTGTGCTCGGAAAGCTCCCGGAACGCTTCGTCGAAGTCGCCCTCGGCCAGCCAGCAGAGAATGACCTTCGTGGCGGCCTCACCCGACTTCGTCATCCGGGCGTAGTCGGACAGCACGCGCCGCGCCTCGTCGTACTGGCCGAGCTGCATGAGGCGCGTGCCTTGCCAGACGGGATTCACGTCGCGCAGGGCGCCGTAGATCATGAACGCCGCGACGACGACGCCGACGAACGCGATCGCCCCGACACCGAGGCCGGGGTTGCTCTCCTCGAGCGTGTTCGAGTCGACGTTGTGAACGACGCGTGCTGTGAGGCGGCTGATCTCGTCCTCGGGGAAATGCCGCAGCAGTTCGGCTGCCCGCCACGACGCCCCCTCACCCTCGGGCGGCGCTGGTGTGACGTCCGCGTGGTCGTCGCGCGTCAGCAGCGCGTGGATTGCGGCTTCGAGATCGTCGGCCTCGACGCCCGCGGCCTTCGCCGCACCGTCGATGGCTCGCTGGAGGTGCCACGTGACAAGTGCCGGGTCGACGCGTGTGGCATACGAAACCGGGCCGAGTCGGAAGCCGAGCCCGTGCGAGAGGATGAGCAGTCGCCGGTCGATCGGGTCGAGGTTGCACAGTGCGCGCGCGGCTGTCTCGGGACTGCATGCCGTGGCATCACCGGACGGCTCATGCGTGACGAGATCGCGGTGCACCCAGGTCGGGGCGCCGTGATCGTGGCGGTCGAGCAGTGTTGTGGTGTCACTCACGCGTGGGGCTCTGGTGATGTCGATCGAGACAGGGACCGTGCCACCAGGATCGCGGAGACGGCAACCAGGAGCAACAGGGGGACGACGACCTCGTCGGGCCCGAAGACCAGCGCCAGCGAGAGCATGCCGAGCACACCGGCAATGACGTGCACCGTGACGACCGTGCGCGCCACTGTCCAACCCCGATCTCGGACGAGCCGCAGCGCGAAGTGATCCGGCGATCCGCGAAACACCGGCAGACCGCGCCGGGCGCGGTGCCAGGCGACGAAGACCGTGTCGAAGAGCGGGATCGCGAGCAGCACGATCGGCGTGAGCAGCGCGAGCCGCCCGTTCTGTCCCGAGTACGACACGAGCATCGTCAGGGCGCCGAGCATGAAGCCGATGAAGAGGCTGCCGGTGTCGCCGAGGAAGATCTTCGCGGGCCGCGAGTTGAAGCGCAGGAAGCCGAGCAGCGCGCCGGCGAGCACCATGGCCATGAACGGGACGACCGGTTCGTCGCCGACGAAGATCGCGATCGTGAACAGGAACAGCGCCGCGATCATCGCCGTGCCTGTGGCGAGTCCGTCCATCACATCGATGATGTTGATCGCGTTCGTGATGGCGGTCACCCAGAGCAGCGTGACGACGAAGTTGAGGAGGTATGAGCTGTTGCCGGCGTCATCCAGGAAGATCGGCAGTTCGGTGTGGATTCCTGCTTTGAAAAGCACGATCGCGGCGAGGGCCTGGCCGACGAACTTGACGCCCGGCGCGAGGTCGATCAGGTCGTCGTAGAGGCCGAGCACGATCATCATGAAGCCGCCGGCGAGGATGCCGAGGGCGCGTGTGTCGGTGACCGAGGGGGTGGCCCAGACGCTGAAGGCGATCATGAACGCCGAGCCGACCGCGAGGCCGCCGAGGTACGGCGTGGGACTCGTATGGGTTTTCAGCGCGCCATCAGGAGCGTCGGTGATGCCGAAGCGCTCGGCGATCTGGATCGTGAGCGGCGTGAGGTAGAGCGCCAGCGTCCACGCCGTCAGGAACGCGAGCCCGCACTGGATCAGGTCGGTGATGCTCGGCAGGTTCATGAGGCGGGGCGGGGTTCGGAAACGGGGGACGCAGCGGCGGCGCGACGATATGCGGCGGCGACGCGGCGGGCGCCTTCCTCGAGCGTATAGGCCTTTTCGACCGTGAGACGCCCGTTCCGTGCCATGGATTCGGCGAATGCGGGGTTGTCGCGGACCGTGCGCAGGGCCTCGGCCCAGGCCTCGTCTGTGGCCGCGAGCAGCCCATTCTCGCCGTGCGTGACGATGTCGACGTTCACCCCGACCGGGCTCGCCACGACGGGCACGCCGGCCGCCATGCCCTGGAGCAGCTTCAGGCCACACTTCCCGCGCGCCCAGGGCGTGTCGGGCAGCGGCATCACTGCGACGTCGCAGGCGGCGAGCTCACGCGCCTCGGTCTCGAGCGACCACGGCCGCGCGACGACGTCGACGCCGTCCCACGCCGGGCCACTGGGCAGCGCGCCGCGGCTGACCACGCGCAGCTCGACCGGCCCCTCGGCCGCGAGCGCACGCAGCGGTGCGGCGAGGGTCTCGAGGTAGGCGATGTTGTAGGGCAGGCCGATCCATCCGACGCGAAACGGCCGGCCGCTGTCGCGCGGGGCGTGCTCGAGGTTCTCGTAACGGCTGAGATCGACGGTGGTCGGGATGACGTCGACAGCGCGGGCCGTCGCGCGCGCGAACTCCGCGAGGTGCTCGTTGCCGACGATGACCCGCGTGGCGAGGCGACAGAGCGCGCGCAGCTTGGTCGCGTGCCCGCGCGTCAGGTAGATCGCGTCGTCGAACTCGAGGATCGTCGCCTGGCGCTTGGGCCACAGCCGCCGCTCGATCCACGTCGGCAGGTAAGGGAAGAGCTGCTGCTCGACGAGGATGACATCCGCCGCCGAGGCGCGCGCGCGGACGAGCTGCGCGATGCGCGCGACGAGGCGCAGCTTCGCGTAGCCGATCTTGAGCAGCAGCGTCAGGACGGGCACGCGCATGTCGAGCAGCGCGAACCACGTCGGTCCGAAGAGCGGTGCCGTGTCGACGACGATGCCATCGCGTGCGAGCGTGTCGCGATACTGGAGGATGCGGTAGCGGGTGGACGGGCCGATGGCCGACGTGCGGGTGAGGGCGACGACGCGCAGCGGCCGGCTCATCGCGCGGCCTCGACGCGGGCGTCCTCGAAGCACTGTTCGAGCGCCGCGATGTGACGGCTCCACGAAAGCGTGGCGACGGCGTGGGCGCGCGCCGCGCCGGCGGCGTCGCGGCGCAGGGACTCGTCGCGCAGCAGCGGTTCGAGCGCGTCGGCGAGCAGGTCAGGGCGTTCGGGCGCGACGAGCGCGGCGCTCGCCAGGCCGGCGAGGACATCCGGCGTGGCGCCGATGTCGGTGGCGACGACGGGCAGGCCCGACGCGAGGGCCTCGCCGGTGGCCATGCCGAAGCCTTCGAGCGAACGCGTCGGCAGGACGAAGACGTCGGACGCGCGGTAGACGTCCGGCAGCGTCGCGTCGTCGATGCGTCCCGCGAGGGTGACGGCGCCGGCGAGGTCGTTGCGCGCCGCGCGCGCTTCGAGGGCCGCGCGCTCGGGGCCGTCGCCGACGATCGCAACGTGCAGCGCGACGCCGCGCCCGCGCAGGACCGCCGCGGCCTCGAGCAGGTCGATGAGTCCCATGCGCGGTTCGAGGCGGCGCACGGAGAGGACGAGCGGTGTGCCCGGCGAGGGCGCGCCGAGCATCGCGCGGACCGTCGTCGTGTCAGCGTCGGACGGGGCGAAGCGCTCGAGGTCGATGCCGGCCGGGGCGAGCACCGTGCGCGTCGCCGCTCGCTTCGAAAGCCGGGCGACCTGACGCGCGCTGAAGTCGGAGAGCACGACGACCCGCGCCGAGCGCGCGAGCACGCGCCGGTCGAGGCGTCGCAACAACGCCGCCGTGGCCCGCGCCTTCCACTCGACGCGTCCGCGAGCCCGACCGTCGCGCCGCCGTGCGAGGTATTCCTCCGCGTACGGGGCGTAGAACGAGCTCACGATGGGGCAGTCGAGCCGCGCGTCGACGGCCGGAACAGCCGATGCGATCTGATGGACGTGCAGCACGTCGGGCGTGGGCTGCTCGGCGAGCCGGCCGCTCACGCCGCTCCGGACACTGCGCCAGAACGCCGGTGTGGAACTGCGATCGAGCGCGTAGCGCGCCACGACCACGCCGTCGCGCACCTCGTCGTCGGGCGCACCCACCGCGCCGCCGGTCACGAGTCGCACGGCGTGTCCGCGCGCCGCCAGCCGCGCGCAGACCTCGCTGATCACGCGTTCTGCTCCCCCGTGGTGCTCGGGGTGGGCGAAGGTCGCGACGGCCGTGATGTTCATCGCGCAGCCACCTCGCGGTCAGCGCGAGCGGCGAGCGGAGCGGCGGACTGCGGCCGAGAAGTCACGTTGGCGAGTTTACTCGCGCGGCCCTGCGTTACGATGCACGACCCTCCCGTCAAAGGACTCGCCGATGAGCCGCTTCCCCCGCGCACGGGCGCTCTTGCTCGTTTTCCTCGTATCGCTGCTGCTCGGCGGGTGCGCGAGTTCGGCCGGGCGTCGCGACGTCGGATCGTGGCTCGAGGCCCGTGGGGCCGACGCGATGGACGTGGTCGGCGTGCGTGTGGCACTGGGTGCGGGGCTGGGCGTCTACGCCCGCGCCACGGAGGTCGTGCAGATCGGCTTCATGCGCCGCGGCTCGCAGGACGCCCAGTACATCGGCACGACCGAGCGACGCCTGCGCGCCGTCCCCTGCGTGATGTTCGGCACGATCGGTCGCTACGGCGGTGTCTGGTTCGACACGCACGACGAGTTCATGTTTCCGACCTACTCGTCGCGCGACCACTCCGACCTGCCCTCGATCCACCGCAAGGTCCTCGCCGGCGCCGTCTCGCTCGACGGCAGCGACGACCGCCTCAAGGCCTCGATCGGCGCCGGAGTCCACGCGCTGCTCGTGGGCGCCGAGGCCGAGATCCGCCCTTTCGAGATCCTCGACCTGCTCGCCGGCCTGCTCGGCTTCGACCCGTCGTCCGACGACATCCCCGTCGCCGAGGTCGCCGATGCGTGAACTCCTCGTCGCTTTGACGCTCTGTGTCGTCGCCTCGCGTGCGGACGCGCAGCGTTCACCGTCGCTGCCACCCGAGATGATCGGCACGCACTTCGCCGAGGGTACGGCGCCGACGCGTCTGTCCGGTGCGCCCGCGGATGTCGTGCTCTCGGTCCAGGTCGGATACGCGAACAAGACGGAGTCGGCGCTGACGATCCGCGGCGAGACGTCCCCGATCGACCTCGCGACGTACGAAGCACAAACACGCGAGATCAGATACAGCTCGTATCGCCAGACCCACGTCCTCGACTACAAACCGACGAGCACGGCGGCGCACGACGATCCCTCGCACCGGCTCTTCGTCGCGGGGTGGATCGAGGCGACGTCGCAGGCCGTCGTCGAGGAGTGGACCTTCGATCCGCTCGGCGTGCAGGTCGACGAGGCGGGTGTCATGGAGTTCACGCCGCCCACATTCACGGTGCGCACGGTTCTGACGTCGAAGCCGGACACGCTCGGACCGGCTTGGTCGATCGCGAGCTATCCCGAGGCCGATGCGCTGCTCTATCTCGAGCACTCGGCGTCGGGTGGTGCCGTGCTGCACGAGGTCGATGTCCCCACGGGGGCGACGAAGGTGCTGCGTGAGGCCAAGGAGGTCGGGCACCTGCGAGCCGTGTGGTCGTACAGCGATGTCGACCGGGGTCGAGTCATCCGCCTGTCTCGCCGGCTGCCGTTCGCGTCGCATCGGTCATTCGCCGCGCCCCTCGAGACGTGGCTCGACGAGACCCGCAACGGCGTCATCGACGTCTGGATCGACGAGGCTGCGGGCCGCGCGCATCGTGCGAAGGGCGCGCGATGAACAAGTTCGAGACCTTCGTGCTCACGGCGTTCGTCGTCTGCGCCGTGATCAACTACTTCTACGAGCCGGTGAGCGCCGTTGCGATGCAGGACGCGATGCGCGGCACGACGTATCGCCACGACGAGGTCGTGATGAACGTCGGGGTCGAGTCCTCAGAGGCGACGGTCACGTTGCAGGTGGGCTACTCGAACACGCCGGTGCCGCTCGTCAAGTGGGCGGGCACGCTCGCGACTGCGGGTCGCAACCATCGTTACCGCGGACGCCGCGAGGTCGACTACATGCCCACCGCGTTGACGCTCGACGCGGCCGAGCCGCGGCGCCTCTACGTCGCCGGTTGGATCGAGGCCTCGCAGCGGAGCATCGTCGAGGAGTGGACCTTCGGTGAGCTGCCCGTCACGGAGTCCGAGGGCGAGGCCGACGACATCCTCTTCGGGCGCTTGCCGATCACCGTGCGACTGCTTCACCGCTCGGATCCCGAAACGCTCGGCCCCGCCTGGTCGCTCGCGAGCTACCCCGAAGCCGACGACGTCCTCTACCTCGAGTGTTCGTCGACGGGTTCGTCCGTGATCAAGGCCATCGACCGTAAGAAAGGCAGCATCACGACGACCTTCGACCCGTCGCTCTACCCCGTCGGTCACATGCGCTCGATCTGGAGCGCGCGGACACCCGACAGAGGTCGCGTCATCGTCGCCAGTCGGCGCTTCCCCTTCTCACACCCCGGAGACGTCGGCGGCTCGTCGTTCGTCATGACCGACCCCGACCGCGACGGCGACCTCGACACGGCCACCACCGTCGCCGCCCACCACGTCCCGATCACCTACCCCGACCCGTGGGAACGCGACGCGTAGAGCGCGCACTTCAGAGCTGCGCGAGGAGTTCCTGCGCCATGATGATCTTGTCGGGCGAGATCGTGGCGCCGGCGTCGCGGCTGCGCTCGAGGAACTCGATGAGCTTGTTGCGGGCCTCGATGGGCGAGACGGCGTCGGGGTCGGAGAGGGCGACGCTGGCGAGGTTGAGATAGGGGTCGATGAGGTAGCGACCGGCGGGGTGGTCCCAGACGCGGCGCGTGGCGGTGCGGAAGTGCTCGCCGGCGAGGTGCGTGTCGGGGAGCCAGCGGTCTTTTGCGCTCAGGGCGTGGACGCCGAGCACCTGGTGCGCGAAGCCGGCGTAGAGGTGTGACGGGTCGAGCTCGAGCGAGCGCCAGAGTTCGTCGGCAGCGCCGGGGTCGTGGCGGCCGCGCGTGGTGTTGCGTTCGGCGAGGTCGAGCCAGTAGCCGTGGTTGTAGCGCGCGTGCGGATTGCGGGGCGATACCTCGGACGTGTGGGCCCACATCGTGAGGTCGCTCTCGAAGACGGCCGCGGCCGAGCGCGCGAAGGGCAGCGCGATGAGCACGACGGCGACGACGCCGAGGACGCTGGCGCCGAGTCCGCGCCCGCTGGCGCCCTCACGCCGCACGGCCACGTCGACGAGCCCGCCGGCGGCGAGGCAGACGAGCACGGACGGCAGGTACAGGAAGCGCTCGCCGAACGTCGCGCCGATCGGGACGAGGTTCAGCACCGTGATCAGCGAGACGGGCACGAGCAGCAGCGCGATGCCGAGGCGCCGCGGGCCGCGAACGAGCGTCCAGAGCGTCACGACGACGGCGACGGCGACGATCGTTGCAAGCAGAGCGTCGGAGTAGCCGAGCTCGAGCTTGTGGTAGTGAACCTTCAGATCGCTCGGCCAGACGAGCTTCCACCAGGCCATGCCGAGGACGTTCAACGCGACGAGCAGGCGGTCGGCGAAGGGCCAGTCGCCGAAGGGCGCCTCGGTCGGAGCGAAGGAGTCGAGCACGGCGAGGCGGCCGGCGACGACGGCGACAACCGCAAGGGCGAGCAGCGCGTGCCGCCGCCACGGGAACGGGCGACGCATCAGGACGTCGTGGCCGACGAAGAGCGCCGGCGCCGCGAGGGCGTTCTCCTTCGAGAGCGCCGCCAGCAAGAGGAGTGCCGCCGCGCCCAGCGCCGCGCCGCGCCGCTCCGAGAGGTGCGCGAGCCACGCGCCGAGCACGAACACCGTGGCGAGCAGCTCGGCGCGCCCCGACACCCAGCCGACGGCCTCGGCGTGCACAGGGTGCACCGCGAAGACGGCGCCGGCCGCGAAGGCCGCCCAGCGCCCAAGGCCCCAGCGTCCCGCGAGGGTCCAGACGAGGCAGCTCGCCAGGGCGTGCAGGGCCAGGTTCACGATCAGGAACGCCGGCGCGCTGTCCCGGCCGTCCCATTGGGCGCGGAAAGTCAGCAGCGTCACGGGGCGCCAGAGCGACTGAGTCTGGTCGCCGAGCGGCGCGTCCCAGATTGGCCCGTCGGCCACGATGGACGGATTCTGGACGACGTAGTATTCGTCGTCGTAGATGAAACCACCGTTTCGCACGGGACCGAGGGCCGCCACGGCGAGCGCGATGAGGGTGACAACGGCGACGATGCGGAAGCGATCCATCAGGTCAACGAGGCTCTGCGTCACTTGGGGTGTCGGAAGAGGACGGCTTGTTGACGTCCGGACCGACAGGCCGGTTTGATCGTGAGCCGCATTTTGAACCACCGAGAGTGCCAAGTCTGCAGCGAGACTGACCGATAGAGGCTCGTATGGACAACGAAGAGACGGTCGAGCGCGCGTCGGCCACGGCGGACGATTCCCAGCAGTGGAGCCAGCGCGGAGCCGACCGTCGGCAGCGTCCCACGCCGATGATCTCGCGTTACACGTTCTTCGGAGGCCGCCGCCAGGCAGGCCGTCGCGACGGGGAATACGCCGACATCTACGTCGATGTCTACAGCAAGCAGCTCGTCGCGCTGATGATCCTCTTCTTCGCGTTGACCGTCATCGACTCCGTCTCGACGCTTGTCTACCTGGGCAAGGGCGGCCGCGAGCTGAACCCGATCGCGCAGTGGATGATCGACCAGGGCGGACTGTTCTTCGTCGGTGTGAAGGGCGTGCTCTCGGCCGTCTGTCTGCTGTTCGTGATGCTGCACAAGAACTTCAAGCCTGCCCGTGTCGCGCTCGGAGTCGGCTTCTCGTTCTACTTCGTGCTCGCCCTCTGGCACCTCGTGCTGCAGGTGCGCGCCCTCTAGCCGGCATTGTTCACGGCCGATCCCGCTGCGATCGTCCCTGACTCCTGCCTGGCAGCGCTGAAGCGATGTTTCCGATCCTCAATGATCGAAACCGGCTGCTTCGCCTCAGGACCGTCACGCCGCCTTGCCAGCAGGGTCCAGCTGCGACCTTGTGACGCGCTGGGGCGGCGTCAGGCGCTCTGCTGGTCGTTCGAACCCGCCGAACCGCCAGGGGCCGCGTATCAACGCGAGCGGTAGGCGACGATCTGGGTGCCCTGTGTCCACCGTCCGCAGTGAGTGCGAGTGGCCGATCACGTGCGCCCGTGGTCGTGAATTCGTGACTTCGCCGTGACTCCTCGCCGCGGTCGGTTTGCCGCGAAAAGGGCATTGGGCGCCTCGTGGAGGCCTCTGCGGGCGCTTGATCTGTGCAGCGCCGCGAGACGAACTTTCAAGAAGTTCAAAAAGTTCGCATCCCTTGTCACGTCTACAGCGATGAAGTCCGTAGTCCCTGACGAGACTGCCTTCGACGCGCCGCAGATTTTCGGTGTCGAACCGAACGTCCTCTGCATCGAACGGATGTCCAACGTGGAACTTCTGGAGTTCGTCTGATGAACACACCGCACACGCGCTTCGAGCGCCGCGCTCAGCACGAGGAACGGCTCATCGAGCCGCCGATGGAGTCGTGTCCGGCCTGACCGCCGGACCACCGCGCAACTCATAGCGCGTTCTCCAACCTCCGCCCGTCTCCCCCCGCGGGCAAATCAGCTCCACCCCAGGCCGCCCCGGCGGCCGAGCCCCACGAAAGAGCACCGATGACCACCGCGCAGACCGAGCCCCGCAAGCTCAAGAAGGCCGAGCGTGACGCCCTGATCGACGCTGCCCGCGCTCGCGGCACCATCCCCTACGACATTCTCGACTCGCTGCTTCTCACGGCGACGGCGAGCTCTCGGGCGATGAAAACACTCGTCCGAGGTCTCGATGGTATCGACGTCGTCGACGCCGCCGACCCCACTGACGTGCTGCACCAGTCGATGACGGCCATGGGGGACATCTCGCACACCACGCGCGACCACTTCGGTCTCTACGCGGACCAAGTCCGCAGCGTCCCGCGCATGACGCGCGAGGAAGAGCACCTTCTCGCACGTCGGCTCGAGTTTGCCCGGGCACGCCTGACGATGGCGCTCGACGAGGTCGACCTCGACGAGGATGTCCGCGTCCTGCTCTTCGAGCACGGCACGGCCGGCCGCGACATCGACAGTGATCTCGAGGAGCGCGAGCGCAGCGTCAAGCGCGAGCTTCGTCGGCGCGGCAACCGACTTCCCGACGCAAACCCCTACGCCGCGCTGAACCGTGCGCGCGCCGAGTTCGCGCGTCTCCGCTCGCACTTCGTCGAACGCAACCTCTACCTCGTGATCGGCATGTGCTCGGCCTACCGCACCTACGGCGTGCCGATGATGGACCTCATCCAAGAAGGCAACGCAGCCCTCATCCGCGCGGTCGAGAAGTTCGACTTCCGCAAGGACGTGCGTTTCCAGACCTACGCCGTTCTGTGGATCCGCCAGGCGGTCGAGCGGCTCACGACGGCCAACCGCGGCATCGTGCGCGTCCCCAACTACATCCAGCAGAAGATGCGTCGTCTGCGTCGCGAAGGAAAGTTGCCGCGCAACCAGAAGGACATGGATATCCGCGATGTGTCGAAGCAGTTCGACACCACGCCGGAAGCCGCGGCGCGCCTCATGGAAACAGACCGTCCGGCCTACTCGATCGACGGCAAGGTCGGCGATTCCGACGACACGTTCGCGGCGCTCCTCGAAGCCGAGATGGATGACGTGAACCTCGTCTCCAGCGAGCACGAGCTGCTCGGCGAGCGGCTCCGCGAAGTGATGCTGGAGACGCTCACGAAGCAGGAGTGCACGATCATCGAACAGCGCTTCGGCCTCGACGGTCAGTCGCCGCGCACGCTCGATCAGATCGGCAAGGACATGAAGGTCTCGCGCGAACGCATCCGCCAGATGCAGGTCAAGGCTCTCGTGAAGCTCAAGAAGCCGCGCCTGCAAGAGGCCCTCGCCGACTTCCTTTGATCGGAGCGACTGCGCTCCTCAGTTGCCGCCCGGTGCTTCGCCTTCGTCGGTATCCGACGCTGGCGAGGTCCGGGCGGTCTGCGTGATGCGCAACGCCGCATCTCGTTGCCGCCGCGAGGCCAAGGCCGAACTGACGTCGGTGTCGAAGACGACGAAGTCGGCGGACATCTTGCACCGTCGCGAGCCGCGCGGTGCCCGCGTCGCTGACGTGGGTGCTGTGCCGATTGACGTCGCGCAGCGCGGCGTGGAATGCGCTCCACGGTATCGCGGCGTTGGTCGTCAACCTGACCACGGCGCACGCACGATCAGGCACGGTCAGGCTCGTCGCGGCTTCACCCGGCACCGCCGCGGGACTGCCCGCCCCGTCCCGCAGCACGGCTTCGCGGCTCGTCAGGTGTAAGCCGGTCTTAGGCGCTTCCCCGCGCCCTTGGCAGCTGCCGCAGGTTGCCACGGGGCGCAGGCCGGACGCGCTGCATAAGGAACCCGATCCCGGGCCCGTCCGTCGGCCTCGGCACGACGTCATCGCCGGCATGAACCGCGGCCGGGACGGCGAACGCCATCACCAGCAGAAGCGCCGGAGAGCACGCGACGACGGGGCGCATCGCAGATCGCAGATTGCGACGGGCGTGGCCTCGTAACATCCCGGGCGGACCACGCCGGGAGTGGCTACACTCACTGTCGCACGTCTCCTCCGCACAGGGCGCCGCACCATGGCCGTGATCGTCAACCCGCATCCGTCGTCGAATCCATCCGGGGTCGAGCTGGGTCCGGCGCGCGCGATCACCTACCTGCGCATCTCGATCACGGATCGCTGCAACCTCCGCTGCCAGTACTGCATGCCCGAGGACCAGACGTTCTTCGAGCGCGACAGTGTCCTGTCGTTCGAAGAGATCTCGGCGATCGCGCGGCATCTCGTCGCGCGCGGCGTCGACAAGATTCGTATCACGGGCGGTGAGCCGCTCGTCCGGCGCGAGGTCGTCGCACTCGTGGAGATGCTGCGCGGGTTGTCCGACGACCTGCAGCTCGTCATGACGACGAACGCGATGCTCTTCGAACGTCACGCTCGTGACCTGCGGGCCGCGGGCCTCGATCGCATCAACGTCAGCCTCGACACGCTGCGCGCCGACCGCTTCGAGCAGCTCGCGCGTCGGCCTGGTCTTGACGCTGCGCTGGCCGGGATCGACGCGGCCCACGCGGCGGGCTTCGAGAACACGAAGACGAACATGGTCGTCATGGGCGGCATCAACGACGACGAGATCCCCGCGATGCTCGACTTCGCGGCCGAGCGCGGGATCGAGCAGCGCTTCCTCGAGTTCATGCCGCTGACGAGCAACGACTACGGCGTGCGCGCCGAGCGCGTGCCCGTCGGCGAGATCCGGCGTCGCATCGAAGCGCACGGTGGCACGCTCGTCCCGCGCACGAAGGGCAGCGGCCCGGCCGACACGTTCGTCCTCGAACGCACGGGTCAGAAGGTCGGCATCATCGCGGCCATCTCGCTGCCCTTCTGCGAGACGTGCAACCGCGTGCGCCTCACGGCCGACGGTCGGCTGCGTTCGTGCCTCTTCGAAGGCGGCGAGGTCCAGGTCCGCGACCTGCTGCGCTCGACACCGACGGCCGACCACGCCCGCGTCCTCGACGAAACACTCGACTACCTCTCGCGCGTCAAGCCACCCGTCCACGACGGCCTCGGTCACGTGCAGATGAACCAGGTCGGCGGGTAAGCCCGGTCGACCTCGTCGGCTCTGACGAGCGCCGCGCGCTCAGTTCACGTCACGAGGCAGGCCTACGCCGAAGTGCCACCAAGCGTGGAATGCGAGCTCGCGGAGTTCGGTCGATCGCTCGAGCCGATGCTCGTCGGCATGCTGAGCTGGGGACGTTTCTTCAGGGTTCCGATGGTCGCCGCGGAACCGGACAGCGCGTGCCCTCGCGTCTGCGCCCACGAGCGACTGCGTGTCGATCGCTCAGTGCTGGAGGGCCTCGCGCAGCGCCAACGCGATCGGGTGGAGGTCGCGGTGCTGTTCGATGGCAGCGTCGAGGTGGAGTGTGGCGACTTCGGGGAAGCCGAGGCGCGCGCGGCGGCGTGCCGTGTCGAACCACGGTCCCGACGGGGTGTGCTGCGCGAAGGGACGTTGCGCGGCGATGAGTGCCGGCAGAATCGATGGGGCCGACTGCGGCCATGGGTTGCTCACGCGGAGCGCATCGCGCGCGTCGATGGCGAGGTGCGAGTGGGCTTCGAGGGCGCGGATCGCGCGTCCGCGCAGGCGCTCGGGCGTCGCGCGGGCGAGTGACATGAGCTGCATGCCGAGCCACGCGTCGAGACGGTGGGGGTGCTGTGCGACGAGCGCGGCGACGCGTGCCGCCGCTGCCGTGTCGTCACCTGCGCTGAGGCTCAGAGAGGCCGCGACGAGTCCAGCTTCGACGGGGTCGGATGGAATCCAGTCGCGAGGTGCGCGGTTGGCAAGAGCAAGGGCGAGGGCGAGGCCAGGCGCGTCGGGGTCGGGCGCATGCTCGTCGAAGCTCGCGAAGGCCGCGCCGCCGTTCCAGCCTTCGAGGGCCGTGTGCAGCGCCGCTCGACGTGCGGCCTGCCGCGTCGAGGCGGCCGGCGTGTCTTCGGCCAGCGCGAGCAGCGCGGCCGCCTTCGCGAGGTTGCCCTCGTGAAGCCATGCGTCGAACGCCGCGGTCTCGAGTCGTGCGGCCGCCTCGGCGGCGTTGCGGTGCGGGACATCGACGCTGCCGTCCACGATCCCGCTGACGAGTT
This sequence comes from Planctomycetota bacterium, assembly GCA_029259745.1. Taxonomy (GTDB): domain Bacteria; phylum Planctomycetota; class B15-G4; order B15-G4; family B15-G4; genus OFTM221. The sequence continues at coordinate 40,266 of JAJDEO010000030.1, read as the reverse complement.
CGCGTGCGAGCAGCTCTTCGCCGAGCTCGTCGAGGACGTCGGCACCGCGCACGAAGAGCTCGCGGTGTTGGAGGGGCGTGAAGATCGCTTGGAGATCGACGTCGACGAGTTGGGCCTCGCGCAGGGCCTCGGCGACGCTCACCAGCTCGGGAGTTTCCACATGGCCGGCGATGCCGAGCGGGGCCGTGGCGATGAGGACGCCGTCGTCACGCAGCGCCCGGACGCGGTCCAGCAGCGCGGCGAGATCGACGCGTCGCACGATGAGTCCGTCGATGTCCGCGGGCAGGCCCTCGGGGTCGACGTTCATGAGCAGTGACCGATCGCCGATCACGGCGATCGTGCAGCGCGACTCGCCGTCGAGCGCCGTCGCGATGTCACGCGGGTGCGACGAGGCGAGCGGCACGTAGCGGACACGCACCGCGCCGCAGATGTCTGCGACGCTCAGAGCGTCCTCGAGCAGCTCCGCCGTGCGTCCCGACGCGAAGGTGTTCGCCGCCGCGAGGACGATCGTGTCCTCGTCGATGTCGTGCCGCGCCGCATCGCAGCCCGGAACGACGAGCGCCGCGACGAGCGCGACCGCCGCGAGGAGCCTCCCGCGCTTGCGCGGCTCAGCGACCGTCGTCGTCTTCCGGGTCGCCATGGATCGTCTCCAAGGCCTTCTTGCCGCGTTCGAGCCACGGCTCGATGTCGAGCGCGACGCCGTCCGACTTCGCGAGTTCGTTGAGCTCGAACATGCGCCAGATCGCGCGCGACGCGAACGCCGGGTTCGCCTCCGCCCAGTCGATGTAGAGGCTGCCGGCATCGCGGCAGCGCGTGACGACTTCGTGTTTCGGCAGGTCGGCGCCACCAGCGAGCAGCAGGCGCAGCTGATGCACCTGGCGGTCGACGGACGCGAGCGCCTTCGTGTCGGGCGGCACGTGTCCCTTGCGGGAGAGCTTGCTCACGAGCTTCGGAAGAGCCTCGCGCATGATGCGGTCGGTGCGACGCGGGTCGGGCGTCTCTGCGCCCTCGGCGTTCGATGGCTTACCGACGTCCACGTAGCCGAGCTTCTCGAGCTGCTCCTTGCTCGACGACGACGTGGCGCCCTTGACGCCCGCCCCTTCGCGCGCGATGAGCGCGTCGCCGAGCGCGACCGACTCGTCGAGCATGTCGAGGAACGTCTCGCGCAGCGCGCTCGTGACGTCCGGCCGCAGCCCCGCGAGGTCCTTCATCGCCTCGGTCGGCGTGTCGAGTTCGTACAGCTCCTCGGTGCGCTCGAAGTGGTCCTTGAGGCCGAGCGGATCGGTGCGCTTGTCGTACTTCATCTCCTCGCCGTTCTTGCCCTGCACGGGCTTGGACCAGTTGCCCATCGGCGGCGTGACGGCGGCGAGGTGACGGTTCGCGATCGCCATCGTGTTGCCGAAGATCGGCGTGTGGTAGCGGTACTCGGGCGTGATGAGCGCGAACGTGTTGATGTTGCCGGAGAGCTGGAGCAGCGCGCTGCGGGTGCGCTTTGCGCCGTCGGCGACGGCCGCGAGACTTTGTCCCTGCATGTCGGCGACGGCGGGAGCCTCGACGACATCGAGCACCGTGGGCGCGATGTCGACGAGGTCGACGATGGCATGAGAACGCGTTCCCGCGTGGCGGCCGCCGGGCAGCTTCATGACGAGCGGGATGTGCGTCTCGTTGCTCGAGAGGAACATCCCGTGGCCGACGTGCAGGCCCTGCTCGAGCATCGACTCGCCGTGGTCGGACGTGACGATGATGAGCGCGTCGTCGTAGCGACCGAGCTCGCGCAGCGTGTCGACGATCGCGCCTGTCCCACGGTCGGCGATATGGACGCCGGCGTCGTAGTCGTTGAGCAGCTCTTCGAGACGTCCGTACTCGTGCAGCTCGAACTTCGCCTGCTGACCGAAGTACTCGAGGCGCGGCAGCAGATGGTCGCGCGGGTTGTTGCCGACGGGCCGCTTGCGGAACTCCTCGACGACGTCCGGGTAGGGCGACTCGTTGCGGAACGGCGCGTGGGCGTCGAACGTGTGCAGGAAGACGAACGCGCGCTCGGTGTCGTCGAGGTCTTCGAGCCAGTCGATCGCATCGGGGAGGATGCGCTTCCAGCCGTTGTCCTCTTGGTCGCCGTCGCGGTCGTCCTCGTAGTCGGTGAAACCGTCCGCGAAGCCGTAGGCGCTGTCGACGAACCCGCCGTCCGTGAACGCGGCCGTCAGGAATCCCTCTTCTTGGAGTGCCTCGGCGAGCGTGACGATGCCAGGCGCGAGTCGGTGGTCGTCGTTGCGCATGCCGTGGGCGACGGGGTCGAGGCCCGTGAGCATCGACATGTGCGAGGGCAGCGTCCAGGGAGCCGGCGCGAAGGCGCGGTCGTAGACGATCGCGTCGTTCGCGAGCGCGTCGATGCGCGGTGAGACGTCGGGCGTGTTGCCGTGGATGCCGAGCCGATCGGCGCGCAGCGTGTCGAGACTGATGAGGACGACCGTGCGCGGTAGGGCGCCGGGCGCCGGGACGAACGGCGCCTTGTCGCTGTCGGTGCAGGCCGCCAGGAGCGACACGGCGAGGGTGGCAGCGATCAGGCGCATGGGAGCGGGCGAGGTCATCGAGGTCGGATCGGGGGAGAAGAGAGCCAAACCGCTGCGCGGGCGCGCGGTTGCGCTCCGATCAGATGTGTTTGCGGAGCCAGCTGTCGAACGGCTTGAACCACCAGCTCTGAGAGTAGTTGGCGCCGAGGTACTGCGCCCAGTTCTCGTAGTAGGCCAGCTGCTCGGCCCACTCGTGCCAGTTGCTGAGCGTGGTGGCGTCGACGTCCGTGCGCTGGTCGATCAGGTGATGATAGTGCGCCCTCGCAGCTTCGACGTTCGGGCCGATCAACTTGCGCTGCGGAACGGTGGTGAGACCGACGAGCTTCTTGAGGTTCGCGTGGTCGCAGTAGATGCGCCGCGCCTCGTCCCAGGCCGAGCGGTTATGGCTGTGTTCGACGACCGCGTCGGGCACGAACGCGATGCGTCCGCCGCCGCGGATCACGCGCGAGGCCCACGTGACGTCCTCGCCGAAGCGCACGTGCTCGAAGCGCTGGCGTTCCCAGGCCGAGCGGCGCATGCAGGCGATGACGTGGTCGTAGCGGATCAAGGCGAGACGCTCGAAGGGGTTGAGGTCGCGCCACTCGTCATCACCGAGCTCCTGCACGACGAGCTCGGAGCCGCCGGCCCAGTTGCCGATCCGCTCGGCGAGCACCGGGTGACAGTCGGGTCGCGGCTGCTGACGTCCGAACGTCGCGCTCAAGCTGGCGTCCGCTTCCATCGGATCGATCAGCGAACGCACGAGTTTCGTCGACAGCGGCAAGGCGTCTTGCACGGACAGGATGACGTACTTGCTGTGCGTCGTCGCGACGGCGCGGTTGCGCGTCTCGCCGTGATTGAACATGCGCTGCGGGATCGGGAGCGTGCGCGCGCCGCGTCGCCGGATCACCTCCACCGTGCCATCGCTCGAGCCCGAGTCGGGGCAGCAGATGTCCATGTCGGAGAAGCCCTCCTGCGCGCGCCACGCGGCGAGCACGAGGTCGAACAGCTCGCCCCCGTTCCACGTCGGGATGACGAGCGAGACGAGGCCGTCTGCCGGGCGCGTCTTCACGCGCTGCGGCTCTGGGGAGGCGCGCTCATCGCCCGGTCTCGCCGGGTGGTCCTTCGACGGCGTAGCGGTCGTCGCCACCGCCGGCTTCGAGGATCGGTGCGAGGCGTTCGTGCAGGCCGAAGGCGCGCGCGAGGCACTGGTCGCTGTTGTGATACTCGTAGCGGCCGAAGCGCCCGATCGCGTGGAAGCCCTCGAGGCCGTCGAGGTGATCGAGGATCGTGTTGCGCTTCGCCTCGAAGTCGAGGTCGTAGAGGATGTAGCTGACGGGATTGAGCACGCCGTGCGAGACCTGCACGCGATCGGCTTCGAGCAACCCAGCCGACTGCAGCCCCTCGGCAACGAGTCGCTGGCCGTCCGCTCCAGCGCTCGGCGGCGTGTCGGGGTTGTAGGTCACCTCGGCGAGGATCGAGCCTTTGCCCGTCGGCGCATTCTCGGGGCTGTAGTTCGAGAGGTACGTGATGCGGTTCGTCGGGCCCATCGAGTCGTGCGGCAGATACACCCAGCTGTAGGGCTCGACGAGGTCTTCCTCGATGCCGAGCAGGTAGCAGGCGACGCCGCGGAACTGCATGCGGCGGGCGGCATCAGCGGCGGCCGCGTCCATGCCGACGAGGATCTTCGGCAGGTGCTGCAGCGGAACGGTCGAGATGACGTGGTCGAAGGGCTGGCCGTCGACGAGCCACGTGCGGCCGTCTGGCGCGCGCTCGATCGCCTCGACGCGATGGTTCAAGCGGATCGAGTCGCGGATCGGCTCGGCGATGCGGTCGTGGATGTCCGCGAAGCCACCGCGCAGCGGATAGCGGAACACCGACTGATGCGTGTAGCCCTCGGTGGTGTCGCCGAGCGAGGCACGCAGGACGTCTTCGAAGGGAGCATCCGGCACGCGACCGGCGATCCACTTCGTGTTCATCTCGCGCAGGTCAGCCTTCCAGATCTTGCGGTTGTAGGGCTCCATGAAGTGCTTCGCGACGCCGTCGCCCATCTTCCACCGGATCCAGTCGGCGAAGTTGTCGGGCTCGGGAATGCGGTCGCGCTCGAGGCGCGCGCGGATCGTGCCCTCGGTGCAGTCGAGGTTGTGCTCGAGCGGGAGCTCGCCGAGGGCGTTCTCGAAGGGGTACGAGACGAAGTGGTTCGGCTGGTGCAGGATCCGCGTCTGGCGCTCGTGGGTGCAGACCTCGCCGTCGGCGTAGAGTTCGTCCCAGAAGTCCGACACGCGTTGATCGCGCGTGAACATGATGTGCCCACCCGCGAGGTCCATCGTGTATCCGTCGACGTCCATACTCCGGCACAGCCCGCCGATTTCGTGGGCCGCTTCGAAGACTTCGACGGTGTGACCGTCCTTGGCGAGGAGCCGACCCATCATCAGGCCGGTCGGTCCGCCTCCAGCAATGGCTATGCGTGCGCCCATGGCGGTCATTCTTCACGGTGGCGGATGCAGGGACAAGGAGCGCGCACCCTCGACGAGCATCGAATCTCTCGGCGTCTGGGCTCGTCGGGGCGGGTCGAGCGGCTCTTTCGTCGGTCCGCAGGGCCTGGCGGACGTCTCCTTGTCACGCTCGAGTGATGAACGACGTCAAGATGTATGGCGCCTGCTGCCGCTATGTTGTGCAGCGACTGACTCGGAGACAACTCGATGATCTGGCGACGACTTCTCGCGGCTGTGCTCGCGTGTGGACTCAGTGGGGCGGCGGTACACCTCGTGGACTCGGCTCCCGACGCCGGGGCTTCGCTCCGAATCCCCGACACCAGTCACGACGTCGAGATCGAATGGAGGCAGGTCGGCAGGGATCTTTCCGACTATTCAGCCCCCGACAGCGACGACTTGGCCCGGCGTCAGAAGCAGCTCCAGGCTCTGCTCGCGTTCGCGGGCGGCCTGTCGGTTGACGTGCCTTTCCAGATCGCCGGGCGTCCTTTTGCCCCGGGCCGCTACCGCATGGCCTTCACGGTCGGAGACTCGGGGAACCTGCGCTGGTTCCTCGTCGACGGTCAGCAGGCCGTGCCGCTCGTCTTCGAAGCGATCGAGCCCGGCTACGCGACCGAGCACATGTCGATGGGGCTCCACTACGTGACCCGCGGCGAGGTCCACCTGATCTGGCACCTCGGTGAGCGCGGTGGCCAGGCGATCCTGCGACTTGGTCAAGCGAAGGCGCGAAAGAAGTAGATTTAATGTGCGTTTAGAGGTTGGTTGGCGATCCACCCGGTGGAAGCGTGTCGCTCATATGGGCGAGCAGAGACCGAACGTCTCGCGGAGCAGGATGTCGGCGGGCTGGAGCGCGCCCTCCACTCAGCCTTGTGCGTCGGAGGCCTCGCCGCAGATATGAACCGGCGTGCCGCGCTTCGGCGTGACGATGCCCGTACCGCGGCGCTGTCGACACCGATGTTCCAGCTGTTCCAGCCGCCGCCGAACGGGTCATCATCCCCAGTCGCGGAAGCTCGCATCGACGACGTCAGGCAGGTGGTGCATCCCGTGGATCTCGAGCAGCTGTCGCTCGATCTCGGCGACCAGCGCCGCGGGCGCCTTGTAGCGGTACCAGTCGTCGCAGGCGCTGCTGGCGTCGCATTCGGTCGGCGAGAACATCGCGAGCGCAGGCATCGTCAATCTCCTCGTCGACGTCGATTCCGCGTCTCAGGAGCGAGAGTCCCCGCCGTCGGAGTATCCAAACGAGCCTCCCACGCGAAGGGCATTTCGAGGAACAACCTCGTTTGTCTATGCTCCCGGGCATGAGCTCCGAAACCATCACGGCCGGGAAGGTCGTCACAATCCATTACACGCTCACCTTGGATGACGGCCAGACGGTCGACACGTCGAAGGGCGGCGATCCGCTGGCTTACCTGCACGGTGCCGAAAACATCGTGCCTGGGCTCGAGAAGCAGCTCGACGGCAAGCCCGTCGGCTCTTCTTTCGATGCCGTCGTGACGCCGGAAGACGGCTACGGCGAGCGGATTCCCGACGCGGTCCAGCAGGTGAACAAGTCGGCCTTCCCCGACGACGCCGAGCTGGCTATCGACATGCAGTTTCAGGCGCAGGACGAAGCCGGGAACACCGTGATGGGAACGATCACGGCCATGGAGGGTGAGACGGTCACGGTCGACTTCAACCACCCGCTCGCCGGCAAGACGCTCAACTTCGCCATCGAGGTCAAGGGCATCCGCGACGCGAGCGACGAAGAGCAGCAGCACGGCCACCCGCACGGCCCCGGCGGTCACGCGCACTGAGGCTGTTGCTCGTCGACGTAAGCTGACCGAGAGCGGGTAAGCCTGAACTTCTCACGACGAACGTCGCGCGAGCGTGACTGTGGGTTCGTGGCAAGGGATCGGCGCGTTTACCCGCACACACCCGAGCGCGTCTGTGCGAGCGCGGAGCCTCGACGAATTCACCGATTCGCCTGCGTTCCCACACTCGCACAGGCACACTCGGAGCAGCCTTCAAGAGGCTGCTACACCAGCAGGTCTTGGAACACTACGGCGAAGCCGAGGAAGGCCATGAATCCGACGACGTCGGTGACGGTCGTGAGCACGATGCTCGACGACTGGGCGGGGTCGAGGCCGACACGCTTCATGATGATCGGGATCGCCGCGCCGGCCAGTCCCGCGATGGTCAGGTTCACGATCATTGCGAGGCCGATGACGAGGCCGAGGTAGGGATTGCCGTTCCAGATCCATGCGATCAGCGCTGTCACGGCGCCGATGACGAGGCCGTTGACGGTGCCCACGAGTCCTTCCTTGATCAGCACGCGCCGCACGTTGTTCGCTGAGATCTCGCGCATGATGAGTCCGCGCATGACGACCGCGAGCGACTGAGCGCCAGCGTTGCCGCCCTGGCCCGCGACGACGGGCAGGTAGATCGCCAGCACCGTGATCTTGGCGATGATGCCCTCGAACATCGCCACCACCGAGGCAGCGAGGAAGGCCGTCGCGAGGTTGATGTGCAACCACGGCAGACGCTTCTTGAGGCTGAAGCCGAGCGACGACGAGGTGCGTTCGTCCTTGGCCACACCGAAGAGCTTCTGGATGTCCTCGGCAGCTAACTCCTGCGCGCTCTCGATCATGTTCGTGGCGCGGAGGACGCCGAGCAGACGTTGCTGAGCGTCGACGACCGGTAGGGTGGTGAAGCCGCGATCCGAGAGGATTCGCATGGCGATGGCCTCGTCGTCGAACGGGGCGACCGAGATCACCGTGGCGTTCATGAGGTCCTCGAGCGGCGTGTTGTCGGAGGCGATGACGAGGTCGCGCATGCTGAGAATGCCGGCTAGCTTGTTCTCCGCGTCGACGATGAAGATGTTCGAAGGTCGGCGCGTCTTCCCGGCTCGTGCCCGCAGGCGCTCGACGGCCCTCCGGACGGTCGTGTCGCCCGTGAACGCCGTGTGGTCCGTCTTCATCGCGCGCCCGGCGCTCCCGACCGGGAAGGTCAGGATCTCCTGCACTTCCGTTCGCGTGTCCTCCGGCATGGCGTCGAGAAAGTCACGCTGCTTGCTGTCGGGCAGGTTCAACAGCACCGATGCGCAGACGGACGCGCCGGCCTTCCCGAGCAGCGGCGCGATGCGCTCGACGGGCGAGTCGGCGATCGTCCGCGAAAGGAACACGGGGTCGAGTCGATCGAGGAGCTTCGCGAGCTGCACGGGCTCGAGTGCCTCGAGGATGTCGAGGACGGCGTCTTCGGCGAGGAGCTCGAGGTGGTGTGCAGCGCGTGCGGGGTCGTCCTCGATGAAACGAGCGACGAGAGGTAGAAGACTGACGTGGTCAGACATGGGGGCTCCGGTCGTGCGTCCGCTCAGGACGGTGGCCGTCCTCGGTGGGACTCCCTAGAGCATTCCGAATCGGCGTGCGACAGCAGCATGGCGTTTGGATTTCCTGCTCAGGCAGCGCTTGCCTCCGTCGCGACGAGATTGCCACGGTTGGCGTTCCGAGCCTCGACGATGCCTCCGCCCGCGATGTCCGCAGCCCTGAACGACGACACGATCGACGACGCCACGGGGCGCCTCCGGTGAACGGCCCGTCCGCGAGTCGAACGGAGCGCGTGCCGGTCGATCACAGCAACGCTGCGATCGCGCGCCGCATCGCAGCGCTGAGCGTTCCGGTGTGTTTGTCGTTCTTGCTTCAGAACGCCTACCACATCAACGACGCCTGGTTCCTCGGCAAGGTCGGGCCGGCGGCGACGAACGCGATGGGCCTGTTCATGATGGTCATGATCGCGAACTTCGGGTTCATCTTCATGATCGCCCGTGGGACGCAGAGCTTGATCGCGCGCCGCGTCGGTGCGCAGCGCGAGCGCGGGGCTAACGCGGCGCTGGCGCAGGGGCTCGGACTCGGGATGCTCTGGGCCGTTCCGCTCGCGCTGGTGCAGGCCTGGTCGATCGAGACGGTTCTCACGTGGATGGGCGGCGACGCGGAAACCGTGCGGCTCGGCGCCGAGTACCTGCGCGTGATGTTCCTCTTCATACCGTTCTTGTTCGCGGCGCCGATCCTGGAGTTCGCGTTCCAGGCGTTCGGCGACATGAAGACGCCGTTCCGACTGCAGCTCCTCGCGGTGATCGTGAACACGGTGCTGAACTGGCTGCTCGTCCTGCCGCACGACTTCAACGGATTGTCGTTCGGGGGCCACGGCGTCACGGGTGCGGCGATCGCGACGGGCACGTCGCGCGCCGTGTCGTCGCTGCTGGCCTTCTCGATCCTGCGGCGTCGATCGCACACGGACGTCCTCGCGCGCGTCGCGTCGTACCGTGTCGACAAGACGATGTCGCGCGAGATCCTGCGCATCGGCATTCCGTCGGGTTCGTCGACGCTGCTGTACGCCGGTGTGTCGTTCGTGTTGCTGCGGATCCTCGCGGAGGTCGCCGGGCAGGAAGCACTCGGCGCCTACGCCATCGGCTTTCGCAGCATCGAGAGTCTCTCGTTCATGCTCATCCTCGGGTTCGGCGTCGGGACCGGAACTGTCGCGGGTCACGCAGCCGGTGCCGGGCTCATGGAACGCGTGCGGCGTGCGGGCCACGTCGGCGTCGGACTCGGCTGCGCGGCGATGGCCGTGACGACGCTGCTCTTCGCCACGATCCCCGAGCAGCTCGCGTCGATCTACACCGACGACGCGACGATCATCCGGCTCGCGGGCTCGTACGTTGCGTGGATGGCGTTCTGTCAGATCCCGCACGCGATCGAGATGGTCTATCAGGAGGCGATGGCCGGGGCCGGGTCGTCGCTGCGGACGGCCGTGATCACGATTCCCGGGAACGTGCTGCGCATTCCGCTGGCGTGGTGGTTTGCGGTCGAACTCGACTGGGGGATCGAAGGCGTCTGGGCGGCCATCGTCGCGTCGGCGCTGTTCAAGAGCGTCGGTGTTTCGTGGCTGTTCCTGTCCCGACGTTGGGAGGCGGCCGTGGCCGCAGGTCGCTACGCCGTGGAGGCAGACGCATGAGCGAGGGCAACGCGTTGGTCGAGTGGCTCAAGGAGTACCGCGATGTCCTGGAGTGGGTCGGCGGGATCAGCGTCGTGTTGTCGGTGGGGAGCGTGCTGCTGCTGCCGTGGCTCGTCGCGCGTGTCCCCGACGACTACTTCGACGACGACTACGAGCGCCCCGATCCCAGCGAGTTGAGTCACCCCGTGGCACGCACGTCGCTGCGCATCGCTCGCTCGCTCATCGGGTTCCTGCTCGTGCTCGCCGGCGTCGCGATGCTCGTGCTGCCCGGGCAGGGAGTGCTCGCGATCCTGGCGGGCATCGTGCTCATGGAGTTCCCGGGCAAGCGTCGACTCGAACTGGCCCTCGCGCGCCGACCGACCGTCGCACGGGCTCTGCAGTGGCTGCGCAAGAAGGGCGGCGCAGCGCCACTCGAGGGCCTCGCGCCGCGCTGATCGTCTCGAAGCGGGGCGCGCGGAAATGTGCGCAGATTGATCTGTCACATTCCCCGCGGCGCGGTGTTATTCCTGCGAGAGCGGAGGGTTCAGCACTACAGATCTCGCGATGGCTCGCAGCGTAAGAGAGGACGCGGCGGGCTTGGAGAGTGAGGAGGAAGCCACCACCCACGTCCCGCCTGTAGGAGAGGACAGACGGGTCTCGTCGGAGAGGGACGAGACACACACGGACGGCCTTCTCACTCACACGAGAAGACAAGGAGCCGGTCGTCATCGCGACGACCGGCTCCTCTTTACTTCGTGACCGTGTCGCGCTTCGGCGACAGTGTCCGCAGTCAGCCGTCACCCGTCGTGCGTGTGTGGGTGTGCATGCATGCGATCGTCTTCATGCGCATGACCGTGAAGCTCGTCGAGCTTCGTCGTCGCGAAGGTGAGCGAGGCCCAAAGGCTTTCCCAGTCGGCGTCCACCGTGTCGGGCGCGCTCACCATGTGGACCGCCGCGATCAACCACTCGCCATCGCCGCGTAGAGGAAGCGTGACGCGGCCTTCGGCGTCCGTTCGGGCCGAGAGCTCAACCGGCGCGCTGCCGTGGTGGTGGGCCGAGACGAGGGCGCCGGCCAGCGGGCGTCCCTCGAACAGCAGCGTCGCGCTGAAATTGCGATCGGCGTCGAGTGCCATGGGATTGGTCGCGGCGACGAGCTCGAGGCGCATGCCGAGCGCGTGGTCCACGGCGACGTCGGACGTCTCGCCCACCTGCACGAGCGCCTTGGCGCAGCGCGAGAAGACCTCGTGGCCCGGGGAGTTTTCGGTCCCTGCTTCGACGCGCAGGCGGGCGATGCGGTCGAGCCCTTCGGCGACGAGGTACGACTGAAACTTCGCGCCGTCGAGCGAGACAGGCGATCGGTGGCTGCGATACCCGATGACGTACGTGCCGATGGACTCGAGCTCGATCGCGCCGGCGGGGTCGCGACCGTTGACGCCCGGGACGTCACGCACGCCGTTCGGCCCGGCGATGACGAAGCGCTGCGCGTGCGCGGGGTTGCGGGCGTAGGGGGCGCCGGCGAAGTCGTCACCGACGCGGAGCTGGATGTCGAGCTGGCCGGGCGCGTCGAGGATGTAGGCATTCGGGCGCACCCAGAAGTCGTGCGCGTCGGCGAGCGGTGCGAGGCAGGCGAGTGCGGTCGCGAGGAGCGTGGTGCGAAACATCGGAGCGTCTCGTGGAGTGGGAGTGCGTGGTCGCAGGGAGTACGCACGTGACCTGCGCTTGGATCTCTCTGTTCCGGCGGCACGCGGCCGCGGTCGAAACGATTCTTGCCACGCGTTGTGCAGATCCAACGGGCCGGCCGCGACGTAGGGACGTGATGAACGCGTGATCGCCGTCGTCGACGGCATCAGCTGCGCGCGCGACGACATCGCCTTCACCAAGGCGCCAGTACTGATCCCCGCACCACGGAGACGCCTCGTCTCATCCGTGGCGTGGTCCGAGGGCCGCCCCGATGACGTGCCCCCTGTCGTCGAGGTGGCCCTCCCTTTCGTCGCCCGCGTTGACGCTCGACGCGCAGTCCGCCAGAGTTGACGTCCGAAGGGCCCCTAGCTCAGCTGGTTAGAGCAGCGGACTCATAATCCGTTGGTCCAGGGTTCGAGTCCCTGGGGGCCCACCACGCGTAAATTGATGAAGTGAGTCGACTTAGCTCGCTTCGCGGCCAGCGCTGGATCGGGAGCCAAGGCCGATCGAAGGACCTGTTGTGCACCGTCGGGCGTGCCGCAAGCTTCTCGGCTGACTCCGTCACGCCGTCGGCACCCCGCGCAGCCCGGTCCCCGACGATGGGCAACCCCCTTTCACTTCTCGCGCTCATGTCCGCGCGGCCGAAGCCGCCAACTCGATCACCAAGAGAGGCCGACGTCAGGTCTCCGGCTCTCGCACAGCGTGTTTGACCTGAAATGACCTCAACGTCGCGGAATCGCTACACGCTCCATCACCCCACGTCATCCTAGCGATGCGGCGCGCGTGCGTTCCCTTGACGTACCCAGTAGTTTGCGAATAGCCTGCGCCCAGCATCTTGGGAAGATGGATGAACACGCATCGGAACAGAACGGCGAGAAGAAGATGAGCTGCATTAAGCAACTATTGGGTGTGCTGTGTCTTTGTTTTTCTGCTTTTAGCTGTAGTGTACTATTGCCCGCACACAAAGACTCCGCGGTCACATCAGGAGAAGAAACTACGCTTCAAATGTTGACGCATGTTGAGCTGCTCGCTTCTGCGGGCAGTTCGGCATATCTTTCTGTTGTCGGTCTGGACCATACTGACGCCGTTGCTGTTGCTGAGTTCATTGACTGGCAAACTAAGTACCGCGTGAGTATCGCTGCGCTTGAAGCCGGCCTTGCTAACGGCAAGATGACCAGCGCGTTCTATCCGAACGTCAGGGGGAAACTCGATGCGCAGCTCACTGATGCACAAAAAGATGAAGCAGAACGAGAATTAGACAAGATCTTGTCGAATTCAAGTCTAGCTAGACTTAAGGAGTCGTTCTCAGCTGTCGCTGTGACGACGACGACTGTGTCCAGCGTTGGCGTTGCCGATGGACTCTTGTGGCTCGCGCAAACAGCCCAATCGCAGCTTGAGTCCAGCTTGAGCGCGACAGCGGAGGAGCACCGTGCCGTACACGGCGCGGAAGAATCGCTAGATAGCTACTGGAAGCAGGGCGATTCACTAACGCGCATGTACATTCAGAACGTCGCTGGCTTCACGTACGCAAGGCATGCAGACTCGAACGGCGCGCCCCAAAGCTCAGTGAACGGTAGTGCTACAAAGGTTCCGCAGTTTGAGGCCACGTTCGCCCTTGTTCCCGAGGGCGAGTTTGTTGCGCTGTACCTCCTTGAACTTACTCTACGGTCGAGCCGGGCGAAGGTGCTCTCGACGGCGCCTTGGGCGCCTTGGACTTACTTTATGGATACTGGTGATTCTGTAGATCTCAAGCTCAACGTGACATTCCAGATGCCGGTAGCGGAGAATAACAAGAGCGTGAAGCTCCACACCATGGCGAGCTTTGAGGCAGATCTTGGAGCGCTCGATCTAGGAAAGAGCAAGTCGTTCAAATCCAGGCGTCTCGGTTGGTTGCCCGCGCAAGCTCCAGATGTGAACGGAATGTTCGTGCTTGCCGTGCAAGTCACAGAGACGGACTCATCGCAAGCGGAGAAGGTCATTCGGCGCCTAGCGGAGTATTCATCGGAGTACGAGGTCGAGAATCTCTTCGCCGACGAAGCTAGCGAGGGGCGTGAAAGCCGTCAGCGGACGCGTAGCGGGACGCGTGACCAGTGACGGTACATATAATCTTCGCAGTGTGTCTAAGCGCGGCGGGAGTTCTGGCGCAAGATTGCGGAAAGTACGACCGTGCGTTCATTGAGAGTACAGCCGAGGGTGTCGGCAAGCGGCTGCCGCCAGGCACGGAGATGCTTATCGATGTTCAAAACACAGCTTCGCTTGCAGAATATAGCTCTGGTACAGCGAAGTTCGGCTGCCATGAGTTCCGCGAGTATGCCGACAGCGCTCAGCGCTGGGTCTACGCGCTCGCGCCATCAGATATCCTGTGCGAGCTCATCGTCGGTCATGAATTTGGTCATCACCTTCTAGCCGAGAACGTCTACCGACTCAACCTAACGCTTGAAGAAGTAGAGAGTGAGCTTGCGTGTGACTTCATTGCTGGCTATCTCGTCGGGTGTCGGCCCGGCGCGGAGATCCGGCATTCGTGGCAACACGGAATCGAGACGGCTTTACGTCTCTTTCCCCACAGCGGATCCCACACATATGCGGAGCGTGCGCACCGCGCCGCCGCCATGGTCGCGGGCTTCGAGCAAGCAATCCGTCCCCCAAACGACGCATTTCCCCGCCCCCCGGTTGACGTCGACGCGTTGATTGCAAGTGCGCTGGCGTACAGGCCGATTCCCGCGAAACAGAAACGGGAGCCCGGAAGTCTCGCTGGCGGTCTCAGTGTGCTCAACGCCGGTCTCGAGAGTCTCGAGTCAGCGGTGAGAGAAAGGTCGATCTCCGGGGTTCTCGATGCGTGTTACCTCATTCTAGGCACGAGCGTTGAGGCCTCTGTTCTCGAGAGCCCACTCGTCCACCTCGGTCCCGGAGGGCAATCGGCGGTGGCCGAGGTGCTTGTTGATGTCATCAATCTCGTTGAAAGTGAAGTGGACGGCGTTTGGCCTGTGATCCACGCAAAAGCCATGATGGTCACGTCGACTGCGCCGCAGCTGTACTTCGCTGCAATGGTCCGAGTAGCGAGCAACAAAGACGAGAGCCAGGTCGCGCGCGGCCAGGCAATCCAGACACTCGGACTCGCAGGGCGTGTCGATGAGATTGCTACTGCTCTGGGAAGCCGTGACCTCGGTCGGCAGCCGGCTGTCATGGCAACCGTCGAACTTGAGGCGAGTCTCCAGGACAACCCAAAGGCCCTTGAGAAACGCTTTGGGCGAGCGCTGAAGTCCAAGACGCTCTCCAAGCCTGCGAGGGATGTAATCATCCGCTCGACCATGAGGCTTCGTCGCGAGAAAAAGTAGCTAGCGGACGGGCGTCCGTTAGGTCGTTATCGCGAACGGAGTACCTCAGCGGTTCTGCATTGTCTTGCGCGCTTCATCCGTGAGGCTTGTATGGCGAACCTAGGGGCGGGAGGGCAAGACATTGACACGTAGCTAGCACCGTTCCGTGGCGCCGGGGCGCTGACATGCTCGGGCGACTCGCGCCTGCGCGCCGTGTGCTTCAACGAAGTGAAGCCCGAGCAACGACGCACAGGTCGGCTCGGGCTTCGGTTCCTCCTCAGCTCTCCCCGCGACTTTTCACCCCGTCGCGAACAAGATGGCCAGCTGTCCGTGGGCGACGAGTTCGTCGACCACGTTGACGACCTGGCCGTGTGTGACTGTGCCGTCGACGTGCAGCTTCACGCGCATCTCGGGGTCGATCTTGCGCGAGCGCTGCACCAGTTCTCCGAGCGTGCGCGCGTCGGCGACGAGGCGACGATTCGCCACGATGCGCAGTCCGCTTTGCATGGTGGGGTCGGGTTCAAGCGCGACGTCGAACGTTTCGAGTTGAGCCGTGATCGGGTCGGATGACTGCCCGACGTCCTTCGGCAGGTTCGTGTCGAGGCGTCCTTCGAGCACGCGGAACGACAGCGTGCAGAGGAAGAAGATCAGAAGCAGGAAGGTGACGTCGATCATCGGCGTGAGATCGACGTTCGCCTCGGCGAGCACTCGTCGCTTGCGTGGCATGGCGAGTTCCTCGGGGAAAGAGATCGTCGTCGGTTGGTGTAGGGCGCGCTGGCGGCGGGGTGACGCGTGAGGCGAAACTGTCACCCAGCGCCGGTTGCCGGCATCGGAGGACGCATGAGAAACGCCACGCTTTCAGATCGACAGCGCCGGGCCCGTCGCAGCACGCGCCTCCTCGTCGGAGGCGCCGCAGCGCTGTTTCTCGCCATCGTGGCCTTCACGGCCTGGGCCGACCGCGAGCGCCCGCGTCCTGCCTTGCTCCACGAGGTGACGCTCGAAGTCGCCGGCCTGCACTGACACGTCTGGTGCCCCGTCCGTGTCGACGGGATCTTCGAGGCGCTCCCGACGTGGGACCTGCGCGTCGACGTCGACGCCGGGCTCGTCACGGTGGCCTACGATCCTGCGCAACTGAGCCCCGACGATCTCTGCGCGTCCTTCGAGGGCACGACGATGGCCTGCATCGACATCGGCGCCGTGCGCGTCGTTCCCCCGACGCAGTGATACGCGATCAGAAGCGCTTCAGCTCTCGCCAGTTCAGCGTGATGCCGTAGCCGTCTTGCTCGACGACGTCGAACGCCACGAGGATGTCGCCGTGGTCGTCGATCGCACGCAGCAGGTAGCAGTGACCGACGACCATCGGCGTGTCCGAGAGGTCGTCGCGCTGCGCAGCGCGGCGCGCTGTGTAGAGATCGTGGAAGACGCTGGCCGCGACCCACGGCACGGAGTTCGTCGGCGGCGACGCCGTCGTGGTGAGTTCGCGCCATGTGCGCGTGTCGAGGTCATCGAGATGGCCGGGGATCGTGTCGATCGTGAGATCTGCGAGCACGTACGGACCGATGTCGAGGATGCCGCCGTCGTTCGAGATGCCGAGGTTGCCTTGCTCGTACTGCAGATCCGACGCGCCGGTGAACTCGTGCTCTCGCTCGAGGAACGAGTAGTAGGCGCCGCCTTCGCGAACGGTCAGGAGGTCTTGGAACTTTTCGCGCGGAAGCAGGCGCACGACGTTCGCTGAGTCTGACGCCAGGAGGCGTTCCTGGAGTTCGGCGCGTGCGTCACGCTCCCACGCCTCCAGCTCTGGGAGAGGCACGGCGAACATCCATGGCTCGGCCGTCGTCGTGTCGAAGCGAACCTCGGGTCGCGTGACGTCGGGGTTCTCGACATGCCAATCGGCGAGCGTGCGCCAGAGGAAGACGACACCGTCGTCTTCGGCGTGCGTGACGCGCATCGCCACGAGGGCGTCGTGCTCACCCTGTGAACTCGACCGCACGAGATAGGTGTGGTCGGCGAGTGCGGCGGGCATCCAGTTGATCTTCGTCGCATGCACGCGCTGCTGCATCGACTCACGCGCGTTGCTCGTGGCGGTCGGCACCGTGAGCAGTGAGGTGACGTGGGCGAGGTCCGGCGCGGCCGCAGCGAGGTCGTCGCGGCTGAGCGATTCAAGCTCGACGTCGCCGAGGTCGACGACGACGCCGCGGCTCCCGCCGTAAAACCCCGACGAGAGGCGGCCCTTTTCGAGCGTCACCATCGGCTGGCGGTTGTAGTCGTTGTCGCGCGTGACGAACGAGTAGTGCGCCAGGCCGCCGCGCTTGGTCGGGAACTTGTAGCGGCCGCGCTGATAGAGACGCGCCGCACCCGTGTCGGGCACCGCGAGGAACTCGGCGTGCTCGGCCTCGTAGCCGGCCGGCAGCGCGAGCAGACGCGTGCCGAGCACGGCCGACGCGTTCTCGAGCGAGGCGATCAGAGTGTCAGTGGCGACGGATGCCGGCAGCAACGGGGCCGACGTGATCTGCACGACGGGACCGGCGCACGACAGGGCGACGAGCAGCAGCGCCACGGCGGCCAGGGCCGCGGGCGAGCGCGCCGCAGATGCCTGAGGCGTGTTCGTGAGCAGTCGCTCGACGCGTTGCAGGAGCGGTGAGCGCTCGGCGCCGAGCGCCGGGCGGGGCGTCGTTGCGGACGTGTTGCTCGTCATCCACGACGCGACGATCGCGATGCCTTCGGCGAGGGCGCGCCGGCGACCGGTGCGCTGCGCGGCCCAGTCGTCGCACACCAGCTCGGTGTCCTCGGCCACGCGCCGACCGGCGACGCGGTTGAGCCACTGCGGAAAGCACAGCGTCTCGAGCGCCGACGTGAGCCAGAGCCAGAGCGAGTCGCCGCGATGCACGTGCGCGAGTTCATGGGCGACGACAGCCTCGAGCTGATCGTCGGTGAGCTGCTCGACGAGCCGCCGCGGGAAGCACACCTCGCGCCGGCCGAGGACGACGGGCGCGACGAGTTGATCGGAGACGCTGAGCTGGACGAGCTGACTGAGTCCGCCGGCACGCGCGAGGCGGTCGACGACGGCCGGGAACGTCGCCTCGGACGGGATCTGCTCGCGGCGCAGGCGCGTGACGAGCCGGCGCGAGCGGATCACGCGCCAGCCGAAGAGCACGGCGCCGACGCCGAGCCACGTCGCGGCGACGATCGCCGTCACCGAAACCACCGTCGCGCTCGCGAAGCGCCACTGCGCACCGCCCTGCACGGCGAGACTCACCGTCGTCGTGACGACGCCGCCGAGCATCGCGAGACGCCAAGTCGTCAACCGCTGCGACGGACTCTGGAGCTGGCGCGTGATGAGCCAGGCGGCGAGCAGCGCGACGGTGCTGTGCACGAAATACGTCAGCACCCACGATGCGACCATCGGCATGGCACCGTTCCACGTCTCGACGATCATCGTGCCTTCCCCCGGCCGCGCTTCGACCGCCGTGCCTTCTTCGGCTTGGCCTCGTGCTCGTCGAGCAGCTCGCGCACGCGGGCGAGGTCGTCGGGTGCGAGCTCGCGGTGCGACAGCAGCGCTGACACGAGCGCGGTGGCGTCGCCCTGGAAGGCGCGCTCCGTGAGCTCGTCGATGAGTGCGCCCGTGACGTCATGCTCGGCGACGAGGGCACGCCAGCGGTACTGTCTGCCGACCTTCTCGCGCGCCACGACGTCGCGCTCGGCGAGCCGCGTCAGCACGGTTGTCAGCGTGCTGATCGCGAGCGGTCGCGAGCGCCCGAGCGTCTTCTGGATCTCTTGCACGGACGCCCCGGGCTGCGCCCAGAGCACGCGCATCACGGACATCTGGAGGTCGGTGAGCTCGAGGTTCGAGGACGAGTCGTTCATCACTTCGCCCAGTCTGCGGTGCCGTTGACGTAAAGCCCGACCTTCACGATCTCCCCGATCGGAACGTCGAGTGGCGACTGGAAGAGCATCGAGTTGCGACCGCCCGTGCCCGCAGCGACGGGACGAATCGACCCATCGGCGAGCGTGAACCAGACGCGCAGGTCTTCGAAGGGCTTGTTCCCCACGGTGGCAGGAGCGTTGTTGCCGACGAAGACGCCGAGTGCGGGAATGTCCAAGCCCGCGATGATCGCGCCGCCTTGAACCGTGTCGCTGATCACGAACCCCTGGGAGCCGGCGCCGTGTGCACCACCGAGCGGCTTGCGCTCCGCGATGGAGCGCGCGTGGCTCGACACGTCGCGCTCGAAGACGAGGCGCCAGAGCGGTGCGTTGGCATCGCTGGCCGGCTCGGACAGACCGGCTGCGACGAGTCCCGCCGCAAGGGCGAGGATGACGAAGGGTTTGTGCCAGGCCATGATCCATCTCCGTCGTGCTCGGTGGGACTAACTTCGACGTGCGTAGAATTACGACAGGTGTAGAATCTTGTCAATGGAGATCCCCGAGGTTTCTCGAGCGAGCTATCGAACGGCCATGCGAATCCCGTGGCTCATCATCGTCGGAGCGCTCTTCGCGGCCGTCGGCTTCGGCCTGGTGGAATGGGCGTTCACGGGGTCACGCGGCGAACCCGCGTGGATTGCGGGCGTCACGGGGCTCGTCCTCCTGCTCCTTGGATGGACGCAGGAGCGACGACGCTGACTCGCGCACCGCGCGGCTAATCCGGCATGAACGATGAGTGGTGCTCGATGATCATCCACTCACCGTCCCGGCGCTCATAGACAAGTGTGAAGCGCGCCTGCGCGCTGGTCCCGTCGTCGAACGTGAACGTGTAGATGCCCGAGTTGATCGCGACGTTGCCGAACCTTCGGATCACCGACTCGTCGATCACGCCGTGTGGACCGCGGGCGAGGAACATCGCGAAGTAGTCTTCGATGCCCTCGTGATCGCGGCGCACGCGACTGGAGAGAGTCGGAAGAAGCACGGCGTCGCTCGCGTAGAGAGCGACGACGGCCTTGGGGTCGCGTGTCGCGAGCGCTTCGTTCCAAGCCGTGAAGAGCGCTGTAATCTCGCTGTCGATGGTCATTTCCTCGCGGGGTCGCTTCTGTGCCATGGAGAAGGTCCACAGAACAAGCGCCAATTGCAATCCGGCCGCCGAAACTCACGCGGTGAGCCCGGATGATTCACGGACGATTTGCTGCGGTCGCATCCCAGCCTTCCCGGCAGCGTTGAAGGGAGGCTGCTGTTCCTCAACGGCCAAAGATAGGCCGCCTCCGGTCAGAACGCTCGCTGGGACTTGCATAGCCCAGCTGCGACCTCGCGACGGGCGTCGATGAAGAACGCGGGTTCGGAGCGAGGAGAAACGACGGGTGCCGACCCTGTCAACGAAGGAAGGGGGGAGGGGGAGACCGTTGGGGATCGGCACCCGTCAGTGCGTAGGACGTTCGCCCCGCGCGGCACCCTTTTCGTTCCGCTGCGGTCTGCACCTGAACACCGAGTGGTCGGTTTTGTCGGGATACCGCGACATACGAATGGCGGCCACCGCGAGAGGTGACTAAATCACCGTCCACGGCGGGGCTCGCGATCGGTGCGCGCGACCAGCCGCCGCGACCGCGGTCGGAACGAACGTTCTGCGTCCGATTGCGCCCTTGAATAGGGCTTTTCTCAAGTTGAGCCCCAGTTCGTACCGATCGTTCAGTGTCCTGCAAGAGCTCGGGCGAACTCCTGCGACATGGATGCGACACTGACCGTGCGGCTGTCTTTCGTTCGAGCGTGACGACGTTCGAGCGATCGCGGGAGTCCCGAGCACCTCTGAAGCCACACCTATGAACTCGCGTCGCTGTTTCCTGCTGTTGTCGTGGTCCGTCGCCTGCCTTCTCGGATTCCACGTCGAGGTCACCGGTCAGCTCGGGTCCGATCCGGCCGTGCGCTGGGACCGAGCGAAGGCCGGGCAGTTCGAGTCGACCGATCCGACGCTCACTGTCGGGTGGGAGTTCAAGGTCCTCGAGACGTTCAACATCACGTCGATCGGTGTGTTCGACACCGAGCTCGGCCTTGCGCCCCAAGGCGGGCTTGCCACATCGAAGTCGATCGGCCTCTGGGACGTGCAGCAGCAAGCGCTCGCCTTGTCGACGGTGCCGGCAGGGACAGCGGCGACGCTGTGTCAGGACGGCTACCGCTACGTGTCGCTGGGTTCGCCGGTGACCCTCGTCGCCGGTCGCCGCTACGTCGTCGCGGCGTTCTGGCAGGGCGACTCCGGCGGCGCTGACTTCGACGACTATCCCGATCTCGAAGGCAGCGACACGCCGTTCGAGGTCAACTCGCGGATCGAGTTCATCCAGCCACGCCGGCGCGAAACGCCCGTCTTCGGCTTCCCGAACGTCCCGCTGCCGGGTACGAAGAAGTACCTCGGTGCGGTGAACTTCCGCATCGGACCCGGCGCCTGCGAGCCGAACCCTGCGCCTGGTGTCGTCACGACGTTCGTCGGCGGCAACAACCAAGCCGGCAACATGTTCGACGTGCGCGCGCGCCGACCGGGCGGGTTGAGCGTGACGAGCTGGCAGGTCAATCTCGACAACGCGGCGGCGAACGACACTCTCGTGCGTGTGACGATCTACTGGCGCAAGGGGACGCACGTCGGACACACCGACAGCCCCGACGGATGGGAACTCCTCGGGTCGCAGAACGTCCTCTCGTGGGGTCCCAATCAGGCCACGCCGGTCCCGATCGGCGGCCTCGACCTCCCGTTCGGCCAGACGATCGGTATCTACATCACGACCAACTTCGAGCTCGGCGTCGAGGGTCCGCCGCCCCTGCGCTACACGAACGTCGGCATCGTCCCGGCGGTTGTCTCGAACGCCGACATCACGGTGATCGCCGGCGTCGGCAAGGGCACGCCCTTCTTCGACGGCGTCACGATCGCCGATCGCATGTGGAACGGCGGCATCGTCTACAAGCCGGCAGGCACGTGGCTCAACCTCGGGTGCGGGCTGGCGGGGACGTTCGGTGAGCCGCAGCTCTCGGCCGCCGGAACGCTGGCGCCGAACTCGCCGCTCGCTCTGGGTGTTTCGAACGGACTGCCCTTGGTGACCGCGTTCATCGTGTTCGGCACGACGAAGGCCAACTCTCCGTTCGCGGGCGGCATCCTCGTGCCCACTCCACTCGTGACGGAGGCCATCCCCCTCTCGATCCTCGGCGAACAGACGTTGTCGACGACCTGGCCCGGCGGCTTCCCGTCCGGCTCGCAGGTTTTCCTGCAAGTCTGGACGCCGGACCCGGTGGCGCCTGCCGGCCTTGCGGCCTCGAACGCACTTCAGGGCACCGTTCCCTGACTCGCCTTCGTGTCGCCTCTCGTATAGTGCGCGCCGTACCCGAGTTGCGCGGTCGCCCAGGAGAGAAGAGAGATGTCACTGCGCGTGATGCAGGTCGTGGTGCCCGACGAGGCCGGTCCCGACGTCCCCGCGCCCTTGACCGAGGAACGGATCGTGGCGCGCTGGTCGGCACATTCGGCCGGCGTGGCGGCGAACGTGTTCCAAGTGCTGACGACGGCTCAGCGTTCCGAGAAGATCATGGATCGTCTGCACCAGCGCTACGGTGCCACGGACGGCTTCTCGGTCACGCTCCTGCCCGTGCGCGGTGTCGACCCGGTGTACATCGAGCCGGCGTTGAAGGAGGACGACAAACGCTCGCACCGTGTGAACCTCAACGAACTCGAGAGCGAGGTGCGGGCCGGCGCGAAGCTGTCGCGCACGTTCGTCGGGATGACGGTGTTGTCGTCGATCGTGGCGATGGTCGGGCTGCGGTATGACGACGTGGCCGTGATCATCGGTGCGATGGTGATCGCGCCGCTGCTCGGCCCCAACGTCGCCCTTGCGCTCGCGAACACGTTGGGCGACACGAAGTTGCTGCGCCAGGCGCTCACGACGAACGTCGCCGGCGTGTCGATCGCATTGCTGCTCTCGATCCCCGTCGGCTACTTCATCGACGTGCCCGTCGCCGGCGAGATCGCTGCGCGCACGAACGTCGTTCCCGCCGGCATCGTCCTTGCGCTTGCATCAGGAGCCGCCGGGACGTTGGCGTTCACCACCGGCCTTTCTGCAACTCTGATCGGCGTCATGGTCGCCGTCGCGCTGCTGCCGCCGCTGGTGACGTTCGGCATGCTCGTCGGCGACGGCCAGGTGGACGCGGCGCTGCGGGCGCTTCAGATCGTCGTGGTCAACGTCATCGGCGTGAACCTTGCGGGCGTCGCGATGTTCTGGTGGCAAGGCGTGCGACCGCGCGACTGGCGGGGCGCGAAGAAGGCGCGGCGCTCGACGTGGATCGCGCTTGCGATCTGCCTGCCGATGCTCGGCGTGTTGCTCTGGCTTCTGCTTCGTCAGTGATCTTTGGAACTACTGGCTTCGATGAGCCGTAGCGGCTGCGTGCTGATGGATTCGTCGACGACGTAGGTGCGCAGGCGCGGGAGGACGACTTCGAGTGTCTCGAGCATCAGGCGGCGCTCGAGGAGTTCGGGCGCGCGCTCGTGTTCGACACGCAGGGCTTCGAAGCGCTGCGCCCGTCCGCGGGCCTCGGCGACAACGCGCGCTTTCGTGCCCGCTGCATCCTCGACGATCGCGGTGGCATTTCCGGCGGCTTGGGAGACAAGACCGGCGGCGGCCGAGTGTGCGCGGTCGATCGCGCGCTCGGCGTCCTTGCGTGCGCCGACGGCGTCTTGGAACGCCGGACGCACGGGCGCGGGAGCCTCGAGGCGATCGAGCGTGACGGCCACGACGAGCACGCCCAGCGCGGCGTCGTCGAGCTGCCGCTGAGCGCGCTCGTGAATGGCGCGGCCGAGCGTCGCGCGCCCCGCCGTGAGAGCGTCGTCGACACTCGCGCGTCCGACGACTTCGACGATGGCGCTACGCAGCGCGCGAGCGATGAATGCGTCAGGCTCCTCGGTTGCAAGCACGAAGGCGACCGCATCGAGGACCTGATACTGGAGCGCGGCGACGACGTCGAGCACGTGCGTGTCGCCGGTGAGCGTGCCGCCGCTGTCGGGGTGGATGAGCGCGACGTCGAGCTGGCGGACGTCGGATGTCTTGGGTTTGTCGACGCGCGCGAGCGGCCAGGGCAGCGTCCAGTGCAAGCCTGGGAGGAAAGGTCCCTGGGCCTCGCCGAGCACGCGCACGACACCACGCTCGTCACTCTGCACGACGTAGAAGCCCGACGCGATGTACGTCGCGACGACAAGCACGAGCGCGATCATGACTTTGCGCGTTGTCATTCGTTCTTGGTGGCGTCGGTCGCGGGTGGTGCGGCGGTCGTCGTGTCGGCGTCGCCGCCGAGGGCCTCACGCAACAGCTCGAGAAACCCGGACTCGCTCGACAAGACGGCGACGGTGCCTTCGTCGAGCGTCTTCTCGTAGGCCTCCAGCGTGCGCACGAACTCGTAGAAGACGGGGTCGCGTCCGTAGGCTTCGGCATACGTGCGCGCGGCCTGCGCCTCGGCACCACCGAGGATCTGCGCTGCTTCTTCGTGGGCGGCCGCGAGGATCTCGTCGCGCTGGCGCTCCGACCGCGCGCGGATCGTCGTCGCCTCGCGTTCCCCTTCGGAGCGCTGGCGTGCGGCGATCGTCTCACGCTCGGCGCGCATGCGTTCGAAGACGTTGACGCGATTGCGCTCCGGGAAGGAGAGGTGTTCGATGCGCACATCGACGAGTGCGATGCCGTAGGCTTCGTTTACGCGCGCGGCGCAGCGCTCGCGGACGCCGTCGAGGAACGTGTCCCATGTCGGCGCGTCGCTGTCCGTGCTGACGAGGTCACCCAGCGGCGTGCGCCCCAGCGTCGCGCCGAACTCCGAGACGACGATGTCGTCGAGCCGCGCGCGCGCCGTGTCGAGATCGCCCATCGTCTCGAAGAAGCGCAGCGCGGCGTCGTGCGTCGTGTCGATGCGCCAGTAGGTCGCCGTCGTCGCCACGACGTTCTTGCCGATGCCAGTGGCGTCACCCGTGAGGTACTCGCGCGGAGCCGCGGCTCCCGGCGGGCTCTGCAGTACCTGGAGCCGACGGTCGAGTCGGACGACGGAGTCGGTGGGCCACTTGAAGAAGAGGCCCGGCGCGTCGAGCGTGCGCACGTGCTGTCCGAAGCGCAGGTGGATCACGGCCTCGGTCTGGTCGACGACGAACGCGCTGCGGACGACGAGCACGACCGCGAGCGATGCGAGCACTGCGAGCCAGAAGGATCGTCGGGTCATGTGGATCAGCGCCGAGCGGGAGGGACGGAGGCAGCGTCGGAGAACCAGAGGTCGAGATCACCGCGCGCGCCGAAGTATTTCTTCCAGCGCGGAAGGATCGTCTCGAGGGTTTCGATCTGAAGGCGACGGCGTGTGATGGCCGGAGCCAGTTGTGCGGCGTCGAGCAGGAGGCCGAAGCGTATGGCGTCGCCGCGTGCCCGGGCCGTGATCGTGGCAGCTTCGGCGCGCGCGGCTTCGCGGATGCCGGCGGCCTCGGCGTGCGCGAGCGGCAGCGTGCGGGCCTCGCGAGCACGTGCTCGCTCGATCGTCGTGCTGCGATCTTCGCGGGCTCCGGCGACATCGCGGAAGGCGTCGTGGACGTCGGCGGGTGCATGGGCCGACGTGATCGATACGGTTGCCAGTGAGATGCCGGCGTCGTAGCGGTCGAGGTGCTGCTGACTCGCGCGGCGCACGTCGGACTCGATGGCGGCGCGGTCGCCGGTGAGCGCGCCGCCGATCGGCGTTCGCGCGATCCGGTTGCGCAGGGCTGTCGTGACGACGCTTCGGACGAGCGCGTCGGGATCGGCGACCGAGAGTGCTGCGGCGCGTACACGTTCCGGTGCGATCGTCCAATGAGCGCTCGCAACGATGTCGCCGAGGTTCTCGTCGCCCGTCAACATCCAGCCGTGTGTCGCGAGTGTCACGACGCGGACGCGTGCGGTGGGCACGACCGTGACGGTCTCGATCGGCGTCGGCCAGGTGACAACGAGCCCGGGCGCGTGATCTCCACCGATCACAGCGCCGAATCGTTGCACGAGTCCGACGTGTCCCGGCGGAACCACCGAGAGTGCCGTCGATCCCCAGAGCATGGCTGCGAGGGCCGCGACGATCGCAGCGGCACGACGTGTGTCGACAGCGAAGGGGAGGGCACGCTCGAGGGCTGCGGCGATGATCACGAGCGGGCGCGTTCGGATCAGGCTCGCGACGCCGAGGACGACGAACGCCGTTGCAGCGATGACCTGGACGGTCGGTGAGAAGAAGGGATCGACGGCCGCGCCTGCATCGACGGCGCGTACGGCATTTGCTCCAAGGAACGCGTCGACGCCGAGCCCGATCAGGACGGCGACGGTGATGATCGACGCAAGGTACACGGCGATCGAGCGTCTGCCGAACAGCTCGCCGAGGGCCCCGAGCGAGCCGAGGTTGGTCGCTGGGCCAACGAGCAGGAAGACGAGCGCGGCGCCCGGGCTCATACCCTGTGCGATGAAGACCGCGGCGATCGGAGTGGACGCCTCGGCACACACGTAGAGCGGCACGCCGAGCGCGATGACGACGAGCATCGTCAGCCACTGCGAGTCGAACAGGGCGGCCAGCGAGGAGGCGGGCACCCAGGCGCTCAGCGCGGCGGCGGCGAAGATGCCGATGATGATCCAGCCGAAGAGATCGTCGAAGAGGTCGACGAAGGCGAAGCGAGCGCCGCGTTGGAAGCGTGCGCCGAGCGACGTGTCGGACGGTTGGTGGGGGTCGTGTGCGCAGCAGTCGTCGGGGTGGGACGCTGCGGTGTTCGTCGCGTCGTGCGCGTTGCGACCGAAGAGGCCTTCCGTCACGCCGGCGGCGATCGCCGTCACGACGGCGGCGATGGGGCGCAGGACCGCGAACACCGGGCCGAGCAGCGAGTAACTCAGGAGCACGGACGTGATACTCGTCTCTGGCGTGGAGACGAGGAACGCCAGTGTGGGCCCGCGACCGAGGCCGCGCTTGCGCATCGTGATGGCTGCGGGCAGCACGGAACACGAGCAGAGCGGGAGCGGCGCGCCGATCAGCGTCGCCAGGCAGGTCGTGCCGAAGCCTTCACCGGAGAGCCTCGCGAGCCAACGCTCGCCGCGCAGCAAGCCGTCGAGCAACGCTGCGATCACGAAGCCCACGAAGAGGTACGGGGCCGTGTCGAGCAGCAGAGACCAGGCGTGTGTGAGCATCGGCGTGGACACCGCTCACCGACACCGTCGTGGTTGCCGGTGCTCCCTCAGATGGAGAACTTGTTCACCGTCTTGAACTTGTTGTTGATGAAGACGTTCGAGTTCTCGTCGCTGACGATCTCTTGGAGGTCGAACGACGCGCTTCCGTTGGCCTTGTTGCTGTCGAACGTGTTGCCCTCGCCCGAGACCTCGAAGCCGCTGTCACCCGACTTCGACGCGCGGTTCTTGAACATCAAGCTGTCGTTGCTCGTGATGTCGAAGCCATCCTCGGCCGACTTGATCGCCACGTTCTCGATCAGATTGCACTGCGTGCCATCGCAGACGAAGCCATCATCTCCGGCCGCAACGACCTTGTTGCGCGTCAGCGTGTGGTTGTTCCCGTTGATGAGAATGCCGTCGTTCGCGGGCTTCGTCACCTTGGCGCGACTCATGGAGTTCAAGAGCCCGTCGATCGTTGCGCCAAAGTTGTCGGTCTTGACGATCTTCTGGCGCTCGATGTTGTTCTGCAGGCCCTCGACGACGAGCCCGATCAGGGCGCCCGACGAGGTGTTGCGATCGAGTTCGGCCTCGGTGCTCAGCGTGAGGACGTAAGCGGCGGTCGTCGCGTTCGTGACCTTGTTCTTCACGAGCGTGTTCGACTGCCCGGAGACGCGCATCCCCGTGTCGCCAGCCTCGACGATCTTGTTCTTCTCGGCCGTGTTGCCGGCGCCGAAGACGACGATGCCGTCGACACCCACACGCATGATCTTGTTCGAGCGCAGCAGCACGCCGTTCGCGGCCATCCCGAGCGTTCCGATCACGATGCCGGATCCGCCGACGTCTTCGATCGACGCCTTCTCGACGGCCCCGCCGCTCGACGCCAGGTAACGGATCGCGTCGCCGCCGAGCTCGTCGATGGACGACTGCTCGATGCGAATGTTCGTTCCGTTCGTGACGACGATGCCGTCGCCCGTACCGTCGACGACGTCGATGTTCTTGAGCGTGATGGCGATCGAGTTGTCGATCGTGACGAGCGCGTCAGCCGACCCGCCGCCGACGACTGCAACCTTGCCCTTGCCCACCATCGACACGTTGACGAGGCCATCGATCGCGAACGGCGCGTACAGGCCCGCCGAGATCTCGATCGTGTCGCCGTCCTCGGCCGCGTCGACGGCAGCCTGGATCGTGGCGAACGGGGCGGGAACTGTCAGAACCTCCTGCCCGTGGATGGCAGTGGTCGACAGCAGCAAAGTCAGGAACGTCAGGGTGCGGAACATCGGCGATCTCGGTTGGTACAGCAGTGGGGACACGATCAAGGAACCGTGCAGAGACCCAGGGTAGCGGGTCTGACCATCCCCATCGGGACGAATCGCTCTCGAAGAGCGCTCGTGACGGGACGGATAGTCACGCGCCACCGGAGCCTCAGGCGGCGCGAAATCGGTCAATGGACCCCGAGTTTGAAGAATCCCCGCGCGCCGCGCAAATTCGGCAGTTCGCGCCGGGGACGCCTCTTACTTGCGCTTCTCGGTGTGGACCGTGTGCTTGCGGAGGCGCGGCGAGTACTTGCGCAGCTCGAGCTTCGGCCGTCCGGCCTTCTTCAGGATCGTGTAGTTCCGGTCGCCCGTTTCGGAGCAAACCAGGTGTACGACCTCGATCTTCTTCTTTGACTTGGCCATCGGTTCGGGTTTCTCAGGCGCTCTTGCGCGGGCGAATCGGCTTGATGAGCCCGGCGTCGACGAGCACGCGGTACGGGCCCTTCACCGAGATCATCTTGAGGGCCTTCGTCGACAGCTTGACGCGGACGAAGCGGTTCAGCTCGGGCACCCAGACACGCTTGCTCTGGATGTTCGGCTTGAATTTACGCTTCGTGACGCCGGTGGTCTTGAGGCCGATACCGCCCTTGGGCTTGGCGAGACCGCGGCGGGTGATCTGGTTACCGACGCGGGTGCGGCGACCTGTGACCTGGCAGACACGCGACATGGAACTGTTCTCCTGGGGCCGAAAACCCCTCTTCCGAGGCCGATGAACGCCCTCGGTCTGACGATGCGGTGTGGCACGCGAGGCCGAGTTGGCCAGCGTTGTTCGCGCGGACGGTTCCGACGATCCGTGCTCGTTGGACACGCGGAGGTGTCTGCGAAGAGCGAATCGGCCCAGCGGGCGCGAACCGGACATCTGACCAGTTCGGCGTCGCGCTGGCAAGGGGGTGCTCCCGGGAGCGCGCAGGCGTCGACTCCAGCGCGAAGCCGGCGGGCGTCCAAACTGTCGCGTCTAGGAAAATAGCAGGACAAGTCTGCGGGGTGTGGCGGCGAGGCTATTCCATCTCTCGGCAAGCGGGAGACCTTCCCGGTCTCCCGTTCCACCACCCAGCAGTTCCATGGCGCCAACCGGCCTCCTCCCGCGCGGCGTCATGTCGACTTCACGGTGACGGACCTGGAGTCGACGCACAGTGAGGGCATCGGTTGCGACGGAGGTCCGCGGCCGGTGCCCTCCTTTTCCACTCTCCGGCGGCCGGGCGCCTCAGTCGGGCGTGGCGCCGAGCGTCACCGAGCGCCCATCGCTGAGCACGAGCACGGCACCGCGCGCCGACGTGCGCCAGCCTTCGCGCGCGGCCCACTCCGCGCCGCCCTGCTCGCCGAGCACGACGAGCGCTGTCGAGGCCATGTCGGCTTCGAGCGGATCGGGCCCGACGAAGATCGCTCGGGCGACGTCTCGCGCGGCAGGCGTTGCTGTGCGCGGGTCGAGGATGTGACGCCGGATGCGACCGTCGGCAAGAGGCACGTCTGTCTCCGAAAAACCCGACGTAGCCACGGCCTGGTCGACGAGGAGCCACGTGCGCCCCGGTTCGACTTCGAACGGCCAGCCCTCGCCGTCAGGTCCGCGACCGATCGCGCAGACCGTGCTCGACCCCGCGGCGACGAACGCGTTCGTGATGCCAGCGGCGCGCAAACGCGCGACGACGTGGGCCACGGCATAGCCTTTCGCGGCCGCCGAGAGGTCCACGCGCACACACGGCCGTGCGCGGCCGAGGCGCGGCGGTGCGATGGTGACGGTCAACAGCGCGCTGCCGACGCAGGCGCGAGCCTCGGCGAGTTCCTCGGGTGAGGGTTCACGGAGCCTGCGGTCGGTCAGGCCCCAGACGTCGAACAGCGGGCCGACCGTGATGTCGAAAGCGCCGTCGGTGCGGGCGGACATGCGTTGCGTCGCCGCGACGAGCGACGCGACCGACAGCGGAACGTCGACGGGCTCGTCGTGGTTTCCCGCGTTCCAGGCGCTGATGGCGCTTGTCGGCGACCACACGTTGATCTGCGCCTCGAGGGCGTCGACCTCATCGAGCGCCGCGAGGACGTCGGCGAACGCATCAGCTTCGGCATCGACGACGGCGATCTGAAACTTCACGGCCAGCGCGGAGCGCGTGATCACCAGAGGTGCTGCGCGTTCCGACTGCGCGAACGCAGCGCCGCTCACGCAGAGCGCGAGGGCGGCTTGGGCGAGCCGTCGCAGGACATGAGCATGGCAGCCCGTTGAAAAACTCATCCGGCGCGCCGCGCGCACCGGGAGCAGTTCTTCAGCGGGCTGATAGGGGGAGTGCATCGGAGTCTCGAGGAGGCTCCGGACAGCTTACGCGCGTGCGGCCTGCGCGGGCCGACAAGGTCGACGCGCGCAGGCCTTTCACGAAGAGAATGTCACGGTGCGACCGTCAAGTTCGCCGTCGCCGCGTTGACATCGAACGTACGGCTGACGCCGTTGCGCGTCACGGTGAAAGAACCGCCGCGCAGCAGAACGCCCTGACCGTCGAAGATCGCGGCCACACCGGCATCACCGAAATTGGCTCCCGTGATCTCGAGGCCGCCGGGCATGCCGGGGGCGTCGAGCTCGACGACGTAGTTGCCCTTCGTCAGCGGGTGTGTCGCAAGCGCGCCGGTCTCGTCGACGATGCCGTAGCGGTTTCGGCCCACATCGAAGACAACGCCGTAGTGAATACGTTGTGATCGGGCGAGCGTGGATGCCCGGTTGAGCGCGTCGTCGACGCGGATCTCGATGGCATCGAACGCCTCTTCGTTTCCGTCACCGGTGCTCAGCACAGCGCCAGCCGAGACGACGCCGAGGATGGCGACGACGACGAGCAGTTCGATCAGCGTGAAGCCCGCGCGAGCGCGCTTCGAAAAGGAATGGTCAGAGCGCATGGCGTCAGTTCTCAGTCGGCATCGGCGAAGCCCGTGATGGCCGTGAGGTTGGCCGGGTCTTCGCGGTAGGGGATGAATGCGATCGAGTTGGTCGTCCAGCTCGAGCCCGTATCGAGGTCGGTGGCCCACGGCACGTCACCACGCGACGACGTGGTGTGTTCGATGTCACCGATGTCGGCTGCCGCAACAGTGCAGATGTTTCCGAGGATGGACCCGCCAATGCTCGGCACCCTGAACGTGTGCGCGACGACGTCGCCTTCGATCTGGATGTTCGCGTCGGACGTCATGGTCGTGAAGATGCCCTCTGGCATCACGACCGAAACGCCGGGCAGGAAGTCGCCGGGGATGACCTTGAGGTTGCCCATGACGACGGCACACGGCACGTGCGACATGTCGAGGTCCTCGGCCGGGTCGGTCGAGATCGCGTCTTCGGTCATGATGGCGCCGTTGACGATCACGTCGTCGAAGAACACAGCCGTCGTGTCCTCGACGATCACGATGCCAGTGAGCTCGGTGTTCTGTAGCCAGACCTGACCGTTGTAGTAGTGCTTCGTGATGGACGGGTCGCTCATGATGTCCGTGAGCGTCGTTGCATTCACGAACGGTAGCTCGTTCGGACTCGAAGCCGCTGCATACGCGATCTTGTCGGCTTGCGCGTAGAGCGTGGCGCCGATGCCGTTCGAGTCGAGCACCTGCGAGTGGATGCTCTCGACGAGGTTGTTGACGCTCGCCGTCTCGACGACCGCCTGCGACGAGCCGTTCGTGATCGTCTTGGCGTCGAGGTCGAGGCCGACCTTCATCGACTGGTTGGCGAGCTGCACGCCGGAGTAGGCGACTTCGCGGCTGCTGAGCGCTTCGGACGTGACACTCGATGTCTGACTCTCTTCGACGACATGGTTCATCATCGTGACGCTGATGGTGAGGACCGTGACGATGAGGACGAGCGTGATGACGACGACGTAGCCGCCTTCAGCGCGTGATGGCTTCTTCAGTGGTGTGGGATTCATCGGGGCTTCCTCAGGGTTGGATCCACCAGTGGTAGGTGCCTTCCGTGGTGGCGCCCTGCAGCACCGTCACAGACAGCTTGTAGATCTTGGATTCGTGTTCATCGATCCCGTCGGCAGCACTGTCGCCGCTCGGGTTCTCGAGGTCGGCAAGGTCGTAGACGGTGAGAGTCGTCTGCTGAGTCCAGGTCGAGTACGCGCTGTACGTCGACAGGTCGGCCCGCAGCGGCGGTGTAAATGACGCGCCGATGAGCGAGTCGAGTGCGGCGACGTCGTCGGCAGCGGTTGCAGCCGTGGTGCCCGACGGTGCAGTGGGCAGAGTCGCTGCGAGCTCGTACATCTCCTTCGCGAGGAGGTGCGCCGTGCCGGGATCGGAGTCGAGTTCCGACTTCATCTTCACCGTGGAGTCGAGCGACGCGGACGCCGTCACGAGTGCGAGTCCGATCAGCATCGCTGCCACCAGGACTTCCACGTACGTGAACCCGGTGTTCGCTCGAGCGCCAGCATTCACATGAGGTGGTGTGGGGGTGATCGTCATCGAGGAACCTCAGTTGACTTGCAGTGGCTGCGGGCGGCGCCGGACCGGGCGTCGTTCAGTGCGACGAACTGTGGGAGCGGCGTGACCCCGGGCGCTCTTCTCGACGGCGTGATGTATGGGGGCAGTGGCATCGGATGAATCCGGGAGCGGGCGGTCTCTCTTTTTCGTACATGCGACGGGATGACTTCACGCGGAGCTGCGGAATCCGTCCTCAACTGACGTGGGTTCCGCAAAAGAGACATCACGACTCGCGTCGCCACGGCAGGAACGCTATCCCGATACCCGCGCGTGTGACGTCCGTCAGACGTGACAAGGCCGTCAGTCTCTCTCTTCATCTCCGAGCTGGAGGACGTATGTCTTCACCCCACGATGGCACTCAGGACGAGGCCCCGCTCACCGACGTGATCGTCGCCAAGACCGCCGAAGAGGCGCTCGTGATCGCAGCGCTCCTGCGGAACGCCGGGATCCCGATCTACGTCGGAGGCTCGCTGCTCCAGGACGAGTTCGCGATCGCGCAGCGCACGCTGAACCTCCAATCGATCGGGATCCAGGTGCCCAGCGACCGGATCGAGGAGGCGCGCGATCTGCTCGCCGCGGCCAAGCGCGACGGTGAGGCAAACGCCGAAGACTGAACGCAGCCACCGTTTCGTGACGCCCGCCGTACGCTCAGATCGAGACCGTGTTGCGATGAGGTCGCAGCGGTCGTGTGATGCGCGCGCCGCAAGGTGACATCGTCGAGAGTTGTGCGATCGCAGAGCGGTCGTGACACTGCACGTCCGTCGGGTAGTTCGCCCGTCGCTTTCGATTCACCGCACGCTACAAGGAACGACCGCCATGGGTCTCCTCGACACCATTCTCAACGCAAACGGCGGCCAGTCCGTGCGTAAGCTCTCCGACCAGTTCAACCTCGATGAAGGCCAGACGAAGTCCGCCCTCGAGCAGCTCGTGCCGGCCCTCGCGGGTGGCATGAAGCGCAACGCCCAGTCGGATGACGGCTTGAACGGTTTGCTCGAAGCCCTGCGTCGCGGCGGACACGAGCGCTACCTCGAGCAACCCGAGCTGATGCAGCGCGAAGAAACCGTCAACGACGGCAACAACATCCTCGGCCATCTCTTCGGCAGCAAAGACGTCAGTCGCAACGTTGCGCAGCGCGCCTCGGAAAAGACCGGCATCGAGTCGGGTCTGCTCAAGAAGATGCTCCCGATGATCGCCGCGATGGCGATGGGCGGCATGAAGAAGGAAGCGACGAACAGCAGCGGCGGCGGCCTCGGCGGTTTGCTCGGCGGCCTTCTCGGTGGTTCGAAGCCCGTGCGCACGACGAAGAAGGAGAGCGGCGGTTTTCTCGGTAGCTTCCTCGACGCCGATGGCGACGGCTCGATCGCCGACGACCTCTTCGGCATGGCGAAGAAGTTCTTCTAAGGCATGAATGATCCGGGCTGAGCAAGCCTGGGTGCACGCGGCCCCGAGGAGTTCATGACGAACCCTTCGGGGTCGTTGTCGTTTCACGGGGTGCGCGTGCTCGAGTGCGGTGACGTGCCGACTCGCGCTCGTCAGAAGGTGCCCGCGAACGTCACGTCGTCGAAGCCGGCGGCGGTGAGGGCCCCGAGCACACGCTTGACCACGGCGGCTGTCGCCTGGCTCGGAAAGGACACGATGACGCGCGACGTGTCGTTGCGCTGGGCCTCTTCGCGGAGCGCGGACGTCAGCGAGCTCGTGTCGCCGGGGACGCGGACCCAGCCCGTGCCGCCGCTGGCCGGAGCTGTGATGCGCGAGAAGGGCTCGTTGAAGCGCAAGATGATCGGCAGTTCGGCGAACGGGCCCGACGTCGGCGGCTGCGGACGTGCGATGTCGTGCGACGCGTCGTCCCACTGGAGGCGCACGATGCAGGCCGCGGCCTCGGGCGCGTGACATGTCTGCACGAAGGTCACGATCGCTGCGGCCGGGGCAGCGGCGTCGACGGCGACGACGCGCAGAGGCAGCTCGTCAACTGCTGAGGCCGCCTCGGGCAGCGCCGCGACGAGCTCGGTCGTCGGTTCACCCGGCGCGTAGAGCCGCGTGCCGGCGGCGTCCCGAATCTCGCCGCTCGCGTCGATCGTGAAGCCGGGCGCGACGCGCGTGTCCTCGTCGAGGATCATCGCGGGTTCCTCGATCATGAGGTCGGTGCCAGTGAGCTCGGCATCGGCGCCGTTCGCTTGCGGTCCTTCCTCGAGCGACGGATCGACGACGTCGCCACCGGGCACGTCATCCGAGGCGCACCCCGCGAGCAGGGCGAGCGCGAGCGTCAAGGGCAAAGCGCGCGAGCGATCACGCAACACGGCGCACATCGCGAGTCTCCGGTGAGGTGGTGAACGGCGAGGAGTGTACCGCGACGCCAGGCCGGCCCGGACTTCTCGCGTTGATCGTGATGCGCGGCAGGGCCGAACGAGCGGGGTGCGATGCGTCTGGGCCGCGACGTCAAGACGGGTGGGGCATCGGAGGAGACGTCTTCGGCACGGCCCGTCCAGGACGCCGAGGGGGCCACCGGCAAGCTTCCGGGCCACGGCGCGGTCGCAGAGTGATGCGTCGGCAGTAGATCGCCGCGAGAGCTTCGGGCTAACCTCAGCGCGCTCGGGAACCATCGCCCTTCTCGCCCGCTGCCTTGGGAGCGCCGTGTCCATGGACCTTCGATCTCGTCCGCGCCGTAACCGCAAGAACGCCGCGATCCGCGCGTTGGTGCGTGAGACGCGTCTCGATCCGTCGCATTGGATCTACCCGCTGTTCGTCCACGAGGAATCGACCGATGCGCCGATCGCGTCGATGCCGGGGTGCTCGCGTTGGAGCCTCGCCGGGCTCGTCGACGAAGTCGGCCGCGCGCGCGACGACGGCATCGGCGCGGTCGTGCTCTTCCCTGCGATCGTTGACGCGAAGAAGTCGCCCGAGGGCGTCGAGGCCGTCAACCCCGACGGGCTCGTCCCGCGCGCGATCGCGGCGATCAAGAAGGCCTACCCGGAGATGCAAGTCGTCACTGACGTCGCCCTCGACCCTTACTCGAGCGATGGGCACGACGGCATCCTCGCGCCCGACGGGCGCATCCTGAACGACCCGACGGTGGAGGTGCTCTGTCGCCAGGCCGTCATGCAGGCGCGCGCCGGGGCCGACGTGATCGCGCCGTCCGACATGATGGATGGCCGCGTCGCCGCCATCCGCACCGCGCTCGACGCCGAACGTTTCACGGAGGTGTCGATCCTCGCCTACACGGCGAAGTACGCCTCGGCCTTCTACGGTCCGTTCCGAGGCGCGCTCGACTCGGCGCCGAAGTCGGGTGACAAGAAGACGTATCAGATGGACGCGGCCAACGTCCGCGAAGCGTTGCGTGAGGTCGAGCACGACGAGGCCGAAGGTGCCGACATGCTGATGGTGAAGCCCGCCGGCGCCTACCTCGATGTGATCGCGGCCGTGCGCGAACACACGGCGCTGCCCATCGCGGCGTACCAGGTGAGCGGCGAGTACCTGATGCTCAAGGCGGCTTCGGAAGCGGGTTGGCTCGACGAACGGGCCGTCGTGCTCGAAAGCCTCACGGCGATCCACCGCGCCGGCGCCGACATCATCCTCACGTACTTCGCGCGCCAGGCCGCTCAGTGGCTGGCGACATGACTTCCTCTCGCTCTCGCTCGGCAGACCGATGACTGATTCCGACGTTGCACGCATCGGCGTGCTCACCGTGTCCGATCGCGCCTCGCAAGGGATCTACGAAGACCGCGGCGGCCCGGCGATCCGCGAGTACTTCGCGAACGTCCTCACGTCGCCGTGGGAAGACGTCTCGCGCATCGAACCCGACGTGCAGTCCGGGCTCGAGGCGGCGATCAAGGAGATGGTCGACGAGCAGGGCTGCTGTCTCGTCATCACGACGGGCGGCACGGGGCCGGCGCCGCGCGACGTCACGCCGGAAGCGACCGAGGCGGTGTGCGACAAGCTGATGCCGGGCTTCGGCGAGCTCATGCGCACGGTGTCCTTGCGCGCCGTCCCGACGGCGATTCTCTCGCGTCAGACGGCTGGGATTCGCGGCGGCGCGTTGATCGTCAACCTCCCCGGCCAGCCCAAGGCGATCGGCGAGTGCATGGACGCCGTGATGCCCGCGATCCCCTACTGCATCGACCTCATCGGCGGCCCGTTCATCACGACCGACAGCTCGAAGATCGCCGTCTTCCGCCCCAAGAAGAAGTAAAGAACTCGATGACCACGCCAACGGCGCGCGACGTGAAGATCTTCGTCCCTTCGAAGGATTTCGCGATGAGTCGGTTGTTTTACGCCGCGCTGGGGTGGAAGGAAAACTGGCACCACGACAGTGGCCTCGCCGAGTTCGAACTCGCCGGGCAGCGCTTCTACCTCCAGGACTACTACGAAGAAAACTGGGCCGAGAACTTCATGATGTACATCGTCGTCGACGATGCTCAGGCCTGGCACGACCACGCGTCCGGGGTGATCGCGTCGGGCAACTTCGACGGTGCTCGCGCGAGTCCACCGAAGGAAGAAGGGCACGGCGCGCTCGTCACGTATGTCTGGGACCCGGCCGGCGCGCTGCTGCACTTCGCACAACCGCTGGCGTGAGCCGGCGCGCCGGTCGAGGTGATGACCGACGTTCGCGTTGTCGCTACGATCAGCGTCCGACTTGCGAATGGAGCCGCGACCATGACGATGATCACGATCGACGCCGGGACTGACGGCAGTTTCGAAGGCTACTTGGCGTTGCCCGAAGGCGGGAGCGGCCCCGGGCTCGTCGTGCTGCAAGAGATCTTCGGTGTCAACGATGTCATGCGACGGCTCTGCGACGAGTGGGCCGCGCGCGGCTTCGTCGCGCTGTGTCCCGATCTCTTCTGGCGCATCGAGCCCGGCATCCAACTCACCGACAAGACCGACGCCGAGTGGGCGCGGGCGTTCGAACTCTACAAGGTCTGCGATGAGAGCCTCGCGGCCGCCGATGCGGGGCGCGCGATCGAGGCGCTACGCATGCACGAGGCTTGCACGGGCAAGGTCGGCGCGGTCGGTTTCTGTCTCGGCGGCAAGCTCGCCTACCTCGCGGCAACGCGCACGACGTCGGACGCGAGCGTGGGGTTCTACGGCGTCGGCATCGAGGGCGCGTTGGACGAACGCGACAACATCGGCAAGCCGCTCATGCTGCACATCGCGGGGCAGGACGAGTTTTGCAGTCCCGAAGCCCAAGTTGAGATCCATGCGGCTTTCGACGGCCATGACCTCGTCACGTTGCACGATTACCCCGACCGCGACCACGCATTCGCGCGTCCCGGCGGCGCGCACTACCATCAGGGCGACGCTGAGCTCGCCACGGCGCGCACGCTCGCCTTCTTCGACCAACACCTCCGCTGAGAAGCCGTTCCATGATCACGCGCATCGCCCTGCTGTCCTGTGTCCTCATCGCCGCCTCGCTTGCGGCCTGTTCGTCGGCGACATCCGACACCGCGGCCGTCGAGTACACCGATGCCGTCGTGGAAGCGGGCTGTGGACAGTGCGTCTTCGACATGGAAGGCGAGGGTTGCGATCTCGCGGTGCGCATCGACGGCGAGTCGATGTACGTCGACGGATCGAGCATCGACGATCACGGCGATGCCCACGCGGCCGACGGCTTGTGCAACGCGTCATGCAACGCGAAGGTCACGGGAGAAGTCGTCGACGGACGCTTCGTTGCCTCGTCGTTCGAAGTCGTCGAAGAGTAGCGCAACGGAGCGATAGAACGCAGACGCGGCGCGTCGGGACGTGATCCCGGTGCGCCGCGTCGCGTTCGTGTGTGCTGCGTCTGGGTGCGTGCGTGTTCAGGGGCGCCTGTCGCTCGCGACGATCTTCTTCCACTCGCTCTGCGCCTTGCCGGCGAACGTCGCATCGTCCTGCTGCCAGAGGGCCCGGGTGTCGCCGAACAGGCCGTCGTAGAAGAGGTGCAGACCGTCTTCGCGGACGAGGAATGACGTGGGGTCGATCTCGACGAAGTCGGTGCTGTCGGCGATCGCGTAGGCGCACCAGCCACCGTAGAGCGGCTCGTACTTGCTCGGGTTCGCCTCGAACGTCTTCTTGTTGGTGTCGGAGGCGAAGTGATACGTGATGCCGTCGTGTGTCAGAGCGTGGCGAGCGTCGCCCTTCGTGGCCTTGCCGCCGCCTTCGGGGAAGTAGGCGACCGGGTCGTAGCCCTGGATTGCGAGCGCGCCGTCGCCGAGGTTCTGCAGCGTCGTGTCGCGACCGAGCGCGGGCGGGTCTTCACCCGAAAGCTTCTTCCAGTTCTTGTCGGCCAATCCCATGCGACCAGCCTCGTCCTTCACCCACTTTGAACGCGTGTTGGCGAAGAGGCCGTCGTAGAAGACGAACAGGCGGCCGCGGAAGATGCGGAACGACTCGGGGTCGATCTCGGCCTTGCTGCCCTCCGACATCGCCCAGGCGCACCAGCCGCCGTAGGCCGGCTCGAAGCGCGTCGGGTTGGCGACGAAGCGCTTGCGGTTGTCCTCCGTCGCGAAGCGGTATGTCACGCTCTCGTGGTTGTGGGTGATGTGCTTGCTGCCTTCGCGTGGCCTGCCGCCGCCCTCGGCGAAGTAGGCGACCGGGTCGTAGCCCTGGAGCGCGAGGACGTTCTCAAGGTTGTAGCTAGACGCGCGGTTGGCCTGGGCGTCGGCGGGCGCGGCGATGATCGTCAGGGCCAGGGCGGCGGCGCTGATGATCGTGAGGATGCGTGCTGTGTGTGACATCGGTCGGCTCCAAGGGTCGGGACGTGTCTTGGAAGCCGCGACGCGGCAAGGGTGACACGGACTTGTGAGGCGTTGCCGTTCTCCGACGTTTCGGTGCCGTTGTGTCGCAGTCCCGCTGGACGACGTGACACTCTTGGGCAACTCGACGTGGCGTGGCGCGGGACGTGTCGGCACGATGAGGCCATGGTTCATCCGCTGACGAAAGAACGCCTCGAGAGCTGGGTCGCCGACTTCTGCGAGGGCGACACCGGCATCTTCCTCTCGTCCTCCACGGCGCAGGTGGCACCGTCGTTCCTACTCACCTTGATGACGGCGGCGGCCGACCACGGCGACGTCGAGCCCGAAGACATCGAAGAGCCCGACGTACGCGCCGCGTTGCTCGACCACGTCGCGCGGCTGGAGATGCTGCCGACGGTGCACGATGACGTGCCCGAGGTGTGCTCCGACTTCCTCATGGATCTCGAGCCACGCGGGCGACTGTCCGACGGGCGGCGACTCGGCTTGTACGCGCGGACGCTGGCGGGGGAGTACGGGCGTCGTGTCGCGGGGAAGGGTGAGACGATCAAGCGGCCGGGGGCGAAGGTGGGGCGGAATGAGCGGTGTCCGTGTGGGAGTGGGAAGAAGTTCAAGGCGTGTTGTATGGGGAAGTGAGGGTGCGGTGTGGCTGTGGTGCTTGTGGGTGAGGTGCTTGTCCGCCGGCGTCGGTCGACGGGGACATCGTTGCTCAGGCACGCCTCGTGG
>JAJDEO010000029.1 GCA_029259745.1 Planctomycetota bacterium | reverse complement strand
GTCACCCGTCGTGTCGACGTACTCGCCGTCGTAGTCGACACCCATCGACTCGAAGCGCCCCGTCTGCTTGTTCTTGTTGATCGACGAAAGCATGCTGTAGAAGAGCCGCTTGCCGGGATTCGAGCCCGCCTGACTACCGGGGTCGCCGAGCGGAATCCCGCCTTCGACGACGTCGACGCGGCCATAGCTGCCGTCGCTCCCGATCGTCGCGTAGGTCTTCACCTCGTTGGCACCGCCGCTGTTGCCGGGGCCGGGCGTATTGTCCTTTCCTCCGGTGTTCGCCCCGCAGGACGTCATTACGAGGAGAGCCGCAAGTCCAGCGGCAAGGGTTGGGGCGTGATGCACTCGGGTCATGGCGAGGTCCAACGCGGGGAGGATCCGAGGGGGCCCGGATCGCGAGGGGTGACGGACGTGGAGGCGTACGCCGGGTGAAGCAGGCGGATACCAACCGAACGGGGAGGCGGATGGAATCCAATCCGCCGATTCTGAAGAGCCCCAGACACCGAGTCAAGCTGACAGCCACACGGCGATTGCATCGAGGGTCTGCCTCGATGCGCTGCCGGCGGTGTGTCCGCCGCGCCTTGGCGTCGTGCCAACTCGCTGGGCGTCGTGATGATCGCTCTCGTCGCGCTGCCGGAACGCGTGCTGCAGCGCTCCCCGGCAAGGGGTGACTTTTGCTGCGGGCGGTGAGTGGGAGCCTCGCTGATCATCGGTATCATCGCGCTCCATGACGGAACGCGTGCCTACGGGGATTTTTCAGAAACTGTCGCGCCTAGACGACGGCGATGGGCCCCTTCGACCACGGAGTTTCGGGGAATTCGTCGGTCAACGACGCGTGGTGGACAACCTGCGGACCTGGATCGATGCTGCCCGAAAACGAGGGCGCAGCCTCGATCACGTGCTTCTCTCGGGCCCACCGGGGCTCGGAAAGACGACGCTCGCGACGCTCGTGGCCCAGGCGATGGATGCCGAGCTGCGCATCACTTCAGGGCCCGTTCTCGAGCGTGCAGGCGATCTCGTGGGCCTCCTCACGGGCCTCTCAGAGGGAGATGTCCTGTTCGTCGACGAAATCCACCGCATGCCGCGGACGGTCGAGGAGTACCTCTATGCGGCCATGGAGGATCTCGCCGTCGACGTCGTGATCGACCAGGGGCCGGCCGCCCGCTCGGTGCGTCTCTCGCTGGCGCCTTTCACGCTGGTCGGTGCCACCACGCGCGAAGGGCTGCTCAGTCAGCCGCTCCGAGCTCGCTTCGGTGTCGTCGAAAAGCTCGTGCCCTACCCGGCTGACGAACTGGCGCTGATTGTCGAGCGCTCCGCGGCGCGACTCGGATGCGGGCTCGCCCCCACCGCGGCCCAGGCTGTGGCCGAGCGTTCCCGCGGTGTGCCGCGCGTCGCCAACCGTTTGCTGCGCCGCCTGCGGGACGTCGCCGACCTGCACAACGACGGGCACGTTTCGCCGGCCATCGTCGAACAAGGCCTCACCATGCTCGGCATCGACGAGCTCGGGCTCGAGGACATGGACCGCCGCTATCTCATGGCCCTTCAACGCATGGGCGGCGGGCCGGCCGGCCTGCGCACGATCGCCGTGGCCGTTGGCGAAGAAGAAGACACGCTCGAACTCGTCTACGAACCGCACTTGATTCGCCTCGGCTTCGTGCTCAAGACGTCGCGCGGGCGTGAGCTGACCGATGCCGCGCGTGTTCACCTGGGGCTCGGCGTCGGCCCCGCTCCCGACAACAGCGGTCTCTTCGATGGATGACCCCGCCCCGTCGGGCACGACGCGTCGCGTGACTCTTGTGGGTGGTCTTGCGCTTGCCGTGATCGCGGCGGGCCTTGTCGTCTGGGCCCTCCGCCCGCCGCCCGCTGTTCTCGCCGCCGCGATCCCTTCGTCCGACTGGCAGCTCCCGCCCGCGTGGGTCGACATCCGTCTCGCCGCGATCGACGAGCCCGGCACACTCGCTGTGGCCATCGACGGCACGGCGTGGATGCGCACGATCGGCGCACTCGGCGAGGAGCCCACACCGCTCGACGGCGACCTTAACGTCGTCTTTCCGGCCGCGGCCGACGGGCTCGTCGTCAACGGCGAGGCGGCCGCCACGGCGATCCAGATCGAACCGGGCCCCGACGGTGGTCCCCTCTTTTTCGACGACCGTGCCTATCGCGGTGCCCTGCGAATCCTGCGTGAGCACGATCGCGTGCTGATCGTGAATCGGCTCCCCGTCGATCACTACCTCCTCGGCGTCGTGTCCGAAGAGATGCCGACGATGTTCGGCACGGCGGCCTTGCGCTCGCAGGCCGTTGCTGCGCGGAGCTGGGTGCTGGCGCGACTCGCCGAAGGTGGCGTCGTGTACGACGATGCGCGCTCGCAGGTGTATGCCGGCATCGACGGGGAGACGTCCGCGTCGCATGACGCCGTGATGACCACAGCTGGGCTCGTCATCGTCTGGGACGGTGCCGTCGCGCCGGCGTGGTACCACTCGACGTGCGGTGGGATGTCGCGCCCCGCCGGAGCCGTCTTCCCCGCCGCGCCCGAGGGGTTCCTCGACGAGCCGCGCGCGTGCAGCACATGTCGCCACTCGCCGTACTTCAGTTGGACCCGCCGCTTCGATCGCGCCACGACGTGTCGTGCGGCAAAGCTTCCCGAGGCTCCGCTGCAAGGCGTCACCGTCCTCGCGACGGCCGCCGGCGCACGCGCGCAGACGGTCAAGGTCACGGCCGGCAATCGCACGACGAACGTGCACGCCGAAGACCTGCGCGTGAACCTCTCGCGCGGTCTCCGTATTCGCGAGCAGGTGCT
The DNA here is from genome assembly GCA_029259745.1 of Planctomycetota bacterium. Taxonomy (GTDB): domain Bacteria; phylum Planctomycetota; class B15-G4; order B15-G4; family B15-G4; genus OFTM221. Next base: position 90,186 of record JAJDEO010000029.1, on the reverse strand, counting down.
CTCCACGCTGTGGTCGAGTCCGCCCGTCGTGCACGCCGACGAACTCGTCATCCAGGGGCGCGGCTGGGGCCATGGTGTCGGGCTCTGCCAGTACGGAGCGGCCGGCCTCGCCAAGCGCGGCGCCAGCTACGACGAGATCCTCGCGCAGTACTATCCCGGGGCGCGGCTTATGGCGCTTCCTCTGGACGACGCAGGTGACGGAGCGTTGCGATGACGCGAGCAGCCTACGACCTCGAGGCGCAGTGCGGCGCCGCGCGCGCCGGGACGTTGACGGTGCGCGGCAAGTCGCTCGCGACGCCAGCGTTCTTGCCCGTCGGAACCTATGGAGCCGTGAAAGGGCTCTTCCCCAGCGATGTGCGTGAACAGGGCGCAGCCATGGTGCTCGCCAACGCCTGTCACCTGCACGACCGCCCCGGTGCCGACACGATCGCCGCGCTCGGCGGCCTGCACGCGTTCATGAACTGGGACGGTCTGATCCTGACGGACAGCGGCGGCTTCCAGGTCTTCTCGATGCTCGACATCGCCGTACTCGACGATGACGGCGTCACCTTCCGTTCCCCACTCGATGGGCGCCCGCTTCGGCTCGGGCCCGACGAGGTCGTCGACATCCAGCTCGCGCTCGACTCCGATATCGCGATGGTCTTCGACCACTGTCCCCCACTGCCGGCCTCGCGCGGGCTGCTGGAGACGGCCGTCGCGCGCACGACCGCCTGGGCCAAGCGCGCCGTGCTGCGCCACAACCAGCACAACGCCAAGGGCCAGGCGCTCTTCGCGATCGTGCAGGGTGGGCTCGACGACGAGTTGCGCCGACGGTCAGCCGAGGAACTCTGCGCCCTGCCGTTCGACGGCTGGGCGGCCGGCGGACTGTCGGTCGGCGAAGGTCCCGAAGCACTCGCAGGCGCTGTGCATCGCTACGCGCCGCTGCTTCCGTCGGACCGGCTCCGCTACCTCATGGGCGTCGGACGCCCCGACGATGTGCTCGAGGCGATCGCGGCCGGGTTCGATGTCTTCGACTGCGTCTACCCGACGCGCAACGGGCGTCACGGCTCGGTCTTCACGCGCGAAGAGGGCAAGGTGCACCTGCGCAATCGTCGCTTCCGCGATCGGCGCGACGTCATCGATGCCAGCTGTCCGTGCCCGGCCTGCGCCGGCGGCTGGTCGGTGGCGACGCTGCGTCACCTCGTCATGGCGCAGGATCCCTTGGGACGCGCGCTGTGCTCACTGCACAACCTGCGCTACCTGCACGATCTCGTTGCCGGCGCACGCGCGGCGATCGTCGACGGGACCTTCGAGCGCTACCACGCCGAGCGTCGCAGCGGCTGACGCGAACAGCTTCAGCCCTGGCTCTCGACGACGAACATCGGGCCGTTGATCGACGGCAGGAACAGGCGGCGCCCCGCGAGCTTGACCCGGCGTCCGAGCAGTGAGCTGAGATCGACGGCACGGCGCGCCGACGTAAGCTTCAACGCCTCGCCGGTCTGCGTCACACGCAGCACGAAGACGCGCGCGGCCTCGGCACCTTCGTAGACCTCCACGACACCTTCGAGCGTGTCGGGCTTCCCCTTGCCATCGAACGCGAGGCCGAGGTCGAGCAGCTTCGCTTCGCGCGCGAGAGACTCGGCCACGCGGCGCTCGGCGAGCTTGACGCGGTCGACGGCCTGCTCGGCCTGGATGCGCTGGCGTTCGACGGCCGCCGTGGCGTCGTCGACCGTCATCGCTTCGCGGCGCAGGGTGCGGATCATCTGGCGGCTCTCGTTCCAGGTCACGCGCGGTTCGAGCTCGCGGAGGCGTGCGTCGAGCGTGGCGCGTGCCGTCGCGTCGAGCCCGTCGATGTCGCGCGCCCGCCACTCCATGAGCTCGGTGAGCCAGGCGTCTTCCTGCTTCCACTCGGGGTGCGCGGCGCGCCAGGCGGCGATGGCTTCCTGGCGTCGTGCCTCGCGCGTCTGTGCGAGGCGGTTGTACTGGGCGCGCACCGTCTCGGCATCGAGGCTGTCGAGCGAGCTTGCGGCGGTCACGATGTCGGATGTCGGCACGTAGAGCAGCAGGGTCTCGGGGGCGATCACGCGCGCCCAAGCTCCTTCGATACCGAGCAGCACGAGCGCCCCGTCGTCACTCGAGACCTTTCCGACAGGCAGATTCCCGATCGTCGAAGGCACGAAGCGCGCGTTGAGGTTGCGCGTCGTGACCCATGCGAGCTGCTTCTCCTCCTCGATCCGCATGAACTCGCTGGCGAGGTAGACGGGGAAGCCCTGGGGGACGCGCACGCTGCTGAAGACTCCGCGCTGCCCCATGACTTGCAACGGCTGGTGGCTGTCGATGTCCATGAGGCCCGGCACATGGACCGACGCGGCGGCGCGGAGAGCTGTCGGCTTGGCCGGCTGGGCCCAGGCTGGGAAGGTGGCCTCGGGCTCGCGGGGCGCTTCGGGTTCGTCCAAGGCCTCGACGGGCTGCGGCGAGGCCGGCAGCACCTCGCCGGGAAGACGATCTTGGGCCGCACCGCAGGGCGCCAGCACCATGAACACGATCAGAGTGGAAAAGGTCGCGGCATTCATGTGAGACGATGTTATCGAAAGACGAACGAGTCTCGAAGCCGATAAGAACACGACGAGGAGTCGCCATGCTGTGGTCGCTATTGCTGTGTTCGATGATGTCCGCCCCGCCGCACGGGGGGCAGTTCCAGGCTCCGATCCTGCCCGATGACGAGGGCGAGGTCACGGAGTTCGAGGCAGGGCTGACGCGGGCCGTCGCCGCGCTGCCCGGCGCGGGGCCGATGCTGGAGTTTGACGCCACGCGCTGGGAATGGTGGTTCGAGTACCACCAGGAGCAGCTGCTCGACCTCAAGCAGCGCATGCCGGCGCGCGCGTCGTCCAGACCCTACGCGCCGGTCTCGGATCGAGACCGGCTCAAGACGCTGCTGCCGCTCTTTGTCGACAGCCTGCGCCGCGACACGTCCGCGATCCGCAAGGTCGGCGTCCACCCGAACTCGCGCGACGTTCGCGCTGCGGCCGTGATGGCGCTTGGGCGCCTGAGTCTTTCCGACGCCGTGCCCTACATCGAGCTGCTCGTCGATGACGATCCGGATCTCTTCGTGCGCACCCAGGCCGTGCTCGCGCTGGGCGTCTCGGGACAGCCGAACGCCGTCGAGGCGCTTGTGCGTTTGTTCCGCGACACCGATCAGTCGGACGAGATCCGCGGGTACGCCGTCGCCGGGCTTGCGCTCGTCGCCAACGCCGATGCCGTCGAGGTCATCGGCCAGTCGCTGACCGAGAAGGGCCTTGCAGCAGTGAGTTCGAATCAACTCCGGGCCGCAGTCATCCATGCCGCCGGCGTGAGCGCTCATCCGCGCCTCGCTGAACCGCTGCGGTTGCTGGCCGCATCGAACGTCGCCAAGCGTGAGGCGGACGTGCGTGCGCTGATCGCCATGGCACTCGGTTCGATCGACGACCAGCGCAACATCAACGTCTTGCGCAAGCTGCTCTCCGACGCCGACAACCAGGTCCGTCGGTCGACGGCAGCGGCACTCTCGGGGATATCAGCGCGCTTCCTCGACGACGACACGGCCTTTGCGATCTCGCGCTTCACGCAGGTCTCGGATCATCCGACGCGCCTGCACCTCGCGCGCGCCCTCGGGCCCACCCACTCCGACGCGGCACGCGAGACGCTGAACTGGGCGCTGACCGACTCGAACTCGCTGCTGCGTGCCCACGCCGGCATCGGCCTTGCGCTCGATGGCGACGGACGGCATGTCGAACCTTTGATGCGTGCGTTCGAGCGCGCGCGCGAGCCCTCGCTGACGGGTGCGCTGGCGGTGTCGATGGGACTGCTCGGCGCCGATGAAGCGGTGCCGCTGTTGCTCGCCGATCTCGAGAAGCGCGGCGACCCGGCGGTGCAGGCCTACGTCCTGCTCGCTCTGGGACTGATCGATCCCGTCGGCGTCGACGAACTCGACGCCCGTGTGGACGAGGCCATGCGCTCGAGCCATGACGTCGAAGTGCAGCGCTGGGGCGTCGTCGCCCTGGGGCTTCTCGGCGCCCGCGATCGACTCGACGAGCTGTCGGCCGACGTCGGCACGACTCCTAGCCTCATCGACCGCGCGACGCGCATCTTCGCGCTCGGGCTCGTCGGCGACCGCGCTCAACTCGACGACCTCGTCGCGATCGTGGAGGACAGCACGCAGCCGGCCTTCGTGCGCACCTACGCGCTCGTCGCGCTGGGCGAACTCGGTGACCCGCGCCCTATCGCGCCGGCATCACGCCTGTCGCGCTACGCGGATCTCAACCTCGACATCGGCTACTTGCTCGAGCTCTACCGCACGCTCTAGCAGCACTCGCAGGCGCTCAGGCTTTCGCGGCTTCCTTCTCGAGGAACCCGCCGATGCGGCTCAGCGCCTCTTCGATGTTGGCCACCGAGTTCGCGTAGCTGAAGCGCAGGTAGCCCGCGCCTTCCGATCCGAACGACGTGCCCGCCAGGCAGGCCACGCCGGCCTCGTCGAGCAGGCGGTGCTCGAGGTCCTTGGACTTCAGACCCGTGCCGCGGATGTTCGGGAAGACGTAGAAGGCACCGTGCGGCTTGATGCACGTGACGCCGTCGAGCGCGTTGAGCCCATCGACGATCACGTCGCGTCGCCGCTGGAACTCGGCGACCATCGCGTCGATCTCGCCCTGCGGACCCGTCAGTGCTTCGACGCCGGCCATCTGAACCATCGCCGCCGTGCAGCTCGTTGCGTTCGTTTGCAGACGCGCCATGTGCGGCGCGAACTCGGTCGGCATGATGCCGTAGCCGAGGCGCCAGCCCGTCATCGCGTACGTCTTCGAGAAGCCGTCGAGCACGCAGATGCGATTCGTGTCGCCGTACTTCATCAGCGTGTCGTGCGCGTGGTCGGTGCCGTAGATGATGCGGCTGTAGATCTCGTCGGCGAGGACCCAGATGCCTTTCGAGGCCGCGAGTTCTCCGATGCGCTTCAAGTCGTCGGACGTCAGCATGCCGCCGGTCGGGTTCTGCGGCGAGTTGATGATCAGCAGCTTGGTCTTGTCCGTGATCTTCTCGGCCAGCTCGTCGACATCGAGACGGAACTCGTTCTCCTCGCGCAGCGCGATCGGCACGGCCTTCGCGCCGACGTAGTTGATCATCGACTCGTAGATCGGGAACCCGGGGTTCGGGTAGATCGCCTCGTCGCCCTCGTCGAGCAGCGCCAGGATCATGAAGAACATCACGGGCTTGCCGCCCGGGAAGACCACGACCTGGTCGGGTGAGACCTCGACGCCGCGGCGCGTCGTGAAGTCGGAGGCGATGGCCTCGCGCAGCGCCGGCAGGCCGGCCGAGGGCCCGTAGTGCGTGAACCCGTCGTCGAGCGCCTTCTTGCCCGCCTCGACGATATTGCGAGGTGTGTCGAAGTCGGGCTCGCCGATCTCGAGGTGGACGATGTTCCGGCCTTTCGCCTCGAGGGCGCGGGCGCGGGCCAACACTTCGAATGCCGTCTCGGTGCCCAGACGGCTCATACGCTTTGCGAGATTCATGGCCGGCAGCATAGCAAGGGGCGGCGGGCGGGGAAGAGCGTCTGCTCACGGCGAGCGGGATTTGCTTCAGAGACGGGGCGCTTCGCGGGGCAACAGACGAGTGGTGCCGCGGTGAACGATCGATGCGGCCGTCCCGTCCTCCAGAGAGTGACCATGCGCCCGACCCTTCTCACGCTCGTTTCGATCTCGGTGCTCGGCACCTCGTCCGGTGCGCAGATGACAGACCTGCAGCCGGGCCGGAACTACCCGACGTCCGTGGCGACGTTCGGCGGCAATCACTCGGAGAACATCGACGTCGGTGACGTCGACAACGACGGTGATCTCGATGTCATCGTTGCCAACGGCGGTGATCAGGGCGACCAGCCCAACCGCATCTTCATCAACAACGGCGGTATGCAGGGCGGCACCGAAGGCACGTTCACCCAGGAAACCAACACGCGTTTCGCTGGTGTCCCGAACGACACGAGCCGCGACTGTGAGTTCGCCGACATCGACAACGATGGCGACCTCGACATCTACATCTCGAACCGCGGTGGGAACACCGTCGGTCAGCCGAGCCGGTTCTACATCAACGACGGCAACGGCTTCTTCACCGAAGAGACCAACACCCGTTGGGGCAGCCTGATCTCGGTTCCGGCGAGCGATCAGGTCCTCGGTGGTGGCGCGGGCCCGTTCCGCGACTGGTCGTGTGACTGCGACTTCGCCGACATGGATGACGACGGCGACCTCGACCTCTTCCACAGCTCCTACGGTCCGTCGCTCAATGGCACGCGTGACAGCCGCATCTTCATGAACGACGGCACCGGCGTCTTCAATGAACAGTGGCCGTGGATCGATGCCGGCGGCGACATTCGCACGCACACGCTCGATCTCGATCTCGTCGACCTCGATGGTGACCTCGACTTCGACATCGTCATGTCGAGCCGCGACAGCCAGGCGCGCATATACATGAACAACCTGTACAACCCGCTTGCAGGGAGTTCGCAGCTGTACACCGACACGACGCAGGTCTCCCTCATCAACCAGGGCGCGACGCTCAGCGGAACGTCGAACTACGAAGGCGAGTTCGCCGACCTGGATGAGGACGGCGACTTCGACGTCTGGATGAAGAACTACCAGAACTTCACGGACAAGGTGCTCTTCAACGTCGGGACGAACGGTGCGGGCATCGTGCTCTTCGAGGAGACATCCGTTCCGATCAAGGGCGACCCGAACCAGGACGAGAACGAGATCGACTGCCTGGACTTCGATGGAGACGGCGACATCGATTGCTTCGCGGCCAACTTCTCGGGGGCGAATCGACTCTATGTCGGTGGCAATGCCCAGGGCGGTTCGGTTGCCGTGACGTATCACCGCAGTGGAACGACGTCCGGCGGGAGCCAGTACCCGCACAACGAAGTCCCCGCTTCGGGGAACAACAGCATCACGCTCGACGGCGAGGTGGGCGACATGGACGGCGATGGTGACTACGACATCCTCACGGCCAACGACAACGGTGCGCCGAACCGCTACTGGGAGAACGTGCTCGGGATCCCCGACACCCACGGAGCCAACTGCCACATCCTCGATCACAGCATCACGGTCGGGAACGACGTCATCGTCCACACGCAGCTGTCCGACAACGCGCCCTACTATCTCATCGCCGCCTACGACGTCGTGATGACGTATCGCGTCGACGGCGCGGCCCCCGTCGAGGTGAAGATGTTCTCGCAGGGCGGCCAGCAGTTCCGCGGTGTGATCCCCGATGGCGTCAGTGCGACGTGCGTCGAGTACACGATCGTCGTCAACGATGACGCGGGGAATGCGACGGTCCTATGCCAGACGATTGGTGCGTGCAACGCATTCACCGACCTCGGCGACGCCCTCGCCGGTGTGAACGGCGACCCGCTGCTCAGCGGCAGCGGGCCGCTCGTCTGTGACTCGGCCAACTCGCTCGATCTCACGAACGCGGCGCCGAGTGCACTCGCCTCGCTCTTCGTGGGCCTGGCCGACAACCCCGTCCCGTTCAAGGGCGGCTCGCTGCACCCGGTTCCGATCTTCACGGTCCTGACGCTGTCGACGTCCGGCACGGGCGCGATCGCTCTGCCCTTCCAATGGCCGCAGGGCGTCCCGCTGGGCTTCGAGTTCGTCACCCAGTTCGCGATCCAGGACGCTGCGGCCGTCAAGAACGTCGCGCTCTCGAACGCGTTGCTCGGGACCGCTCACTGAGGCTCGAACGGCGCCTTCGGCAGCGCTTGCTACAGTGGTCGCCCTTGATCCCGGGGAGATCCCAGTATGCGCCGCTCTATCGTCACTGCGTCCATCGTCCTCTGCGTCGGGCCCCTGACGAGTCCAGCCCAGGCACAGTTCACCGATCTGCAGCCGGGGCGCAACTTCCCGGTGACGGTGTCGCCCTTCGGGACTGGCGAGTCGCGAGACATCGACGTGGGCGATGTCGATGGCGATGGCGACCTCGACGTGATCCTCGCGAACACCGGGAGCGGACTGTCGGCGCGCAATCGGATCTTCATCAACAAGGGCGGCTTGCAGGGAGGCGAGGCCGGCTCGTTCGGTGATCAGACAGCGGTGCGTTTCGCCGACGCACCGATCGACGCGAGCGAGAACGTCGACTTCGCCGACATCGATGGCGACGGCGATCTCGACGTGTTCGTGTCGAACGCGGACGGTCAGCCGAGTCGTTTCTTCGTCAACGACGGCGCGGGGTTCTTCGCCGAGGAAACCGACACGCGCTGGGGTCGTCTCGTCTCGGTGCCAGCCGATCAGCAGCTCACCGGCACGAACTCCGGTCCTTGGCTCGGCTGGTCGTGCGACTGCGCCTTCGGCGACCTCGACGACGACGGCGACCTCGATCTCTTCCAGAGTTCGTACGGGCCGTCGTTCGACGGAACGGGCGAGAGCCGCGTGTTCCTCAACGACGGCCACGGCGTCTTCGATGAACTCTGGCCCTGGAAAAACGCCTCCTCCCAGCCTCGCCTGCGCGGGCTCGACGTCGAGCTCGCCGACCTCGACGGCGATCTCGACTTCGAGATTGTCGTGGCGAGCCGCGAGGCGCAGTCGCGCATCTACACGAACAATCTCTACGGGCCCGTCAGCGGCAGCTCGCGCTTCACGGACACGACGGGTCCGTCACTGCTGGCCTCGGGGACGGTGCAGTCACACAACGCCACCGAGCGCGATCTCTCCCTCGCGGATCTCGACGATGACGGTGATCTCGATCTCTGGTTGACGAGCTACGTGAACCAGCACGATCGGCTGTTCTACAACCTCGGCGGGAATGCGGACGGCGTCGCGCACTTCGACGTGACGGGGCTGCCCATCAAGAGCAAGCCGGGAGGGCTCGTGGCCGTGGACCTCGCAGACATCGACGGCGACGGTGACGTCGACGCCATCACGGCGAACTCCGCGTTGGCCTACGTGCACATCGGCGGAAACAGCCAGGGCGGCAGCGTCGCCGGCGAGTTCCATCGGTCGGGGATCTCGAGCGGGGTGAGTCTCTACCCGTTCTTCGAGCTTCCTGCATCCGGCAACAGCGGGTGGACGCGCGACATCGCAGCGGCCGATGTCGACGGTGACGGTGATGTCGATCTCTTGACCGCTCGGGAACTCGGCTTCGCGAATCGTCTCTGGAGCAACATCGAAGGAGTTCCCGATACGCATGCGCCCGCGTTCCGCCTCGTCGACGACGGGGTCGTCGAGGGCGCGAACGTCGTCGTTCATGCCCAGGTCAGCGACAACGCCTCGCTCGCGCTGATCAGGCTCTACGACGTCACGCTGACGTCGAGCGTCGCAGGCGCCCCGCCGATCACCGCCGCGATGTTCTCGCAGGGTGGCGGACAGTTTCGCGGCGTCATCGTCGGTGCCGCGGGCGCCGGATGTGTCGAGTACACGATCGAGGCGATCGATCTTGCCGGCAACACGGCGATCGCCAGTCGGACGATCGGCGCGTGCAGCGTCTTCACGGACCTCGGCGACGCGCTCACGGGCATTGCCGGTGACCCGCAGCTCGCCGGGACCGGCACCCTCACGCCCGGCTCGCCGAACTCCCTCGACCTCACCGACGCCGCGCCGAACGCCCTCGCGATCCTCTTCGCCGGCCTGGCCGACAACGCCGTCCCGTTCAAGGGCGGCACGCTGCACCCCGTCCCAGTTCTCGCGGCCGTGAACCTCACCACGTCACCGAGCGGCACGGTCTCGCTCCCGTTCACGTGGCCGCCCGGCGTCCCGCCCGGCTTCGGGTTCGTCACGCAGTTTGCGATTCAGGACGGAGCGGCCACCAAGAACGTCGCCCTCTCGAACGCGCTGCTGGGGACCGCTCACTGAGCGATCCGACGCCACGCTGGTAGACGGCCGTCGCGCGCGACACAATCGCCGCGCCGATGGACGCCCCTTCCCCACCGCCGTCTTCCGAACCCCACGACGCCGGTGACGTCGACGTCGGGCTCGCACGCTTCCGCTGGTTCGCGAGCCTGGCGTTTTCGTTCGCGTGGGTGCCGATCATGTTCACGGCCTTCACGCGCGACCGCGGGTTCACGGGCGGGCAGTACGCCGAGCTCTGGGCGGCCTACTACGTCGCGATGGTCGTCGCGGAGCTGCCCTGGGGCTGGGTCGCGGATCGCTTCGGCTACCGTCGCCTGCTTGTGGCCGGGCCGTTCGTCTTGGCGGCGAGCTTCGTCGTTCTCGGGCGCTCGACGTCCTTCGAGGTCTGCCAGCTCGCGATGATGGCGACGGGCGCGGGCCACGCGATGATCTCCGGCGCCGACTCCAGCTACCTCTACGAGCTGCTGCGGGGCGTCGGGCGACAGAGCGAGGCGCTCGCTGCCGAGACCATCGCTCACCGCTGGCGCCTCTTCGGCGTCTCGGCGGCCGACCTCGCGGGCGGGTTCATCGCCTGGGGATTCGGAACCTCGTTGGCCTTCGACTTCAGCGCCGCGACGATGTTCCTCGCCGGCGTCATCGCGTGGGGTCTGCCGTCCGAAGTGCGTCGCGGGGCACCGAGCCGCCCCGCGCCCAGCCTCCGGACGGCCGCGCGTGCCCTGCGCTTCGAGGGCGTCGTCTGGGTCTTCGGCTGGTACGCGGCCGTGTTCGTGCTGCTGCGCATCGGCTTCCAGCTCTACCAGCCGACGCTCCTGGCCGAGGACGTCACGGACCTGCGCCTGCACGGCGGGCTCCTCTGCGTGCTGAATCTCGTGGCCGCCTGCGCCGCGTTCGCCGTCATGCGCACCTACGCGCGGCTCGGCGAACGGGGCACTGCCTTTACGGTCCTGGCGCTGCTCGGGGCGTCCTTCGCGGGGCTGGCCGCCTTCGGGAGCGATTTCGGGACGACGTGGACGACCTTCGCCGTCATCGCGCTGCTCTGCGCCTGGCAGCAGGTCTCCTTCGGGTTCATGCATCCACTCGGCCGCACGGCGCTCAACCAGCGCATCCCCCCCGCCGAGCGGGCCTCGCTGCTGTCGGCCCAGAGCGTCAGCGCGCGCATCCTCTTCTCCGCCGTGATGTTCTTCGCCCCCTGGGACGAGATGCTCGCCAGCGATCTCCACGACACCTACGTGACCCTCGCCGTCGTCGCCTTCGCCCTGGCAGGCCTCTTCTTCGTCACGCACCACTCGGGCCGTCGACGCACGCCGCGGCCTGCCGCTTGAATCGCCCCCCGGCGCGTGAAACTCTGAGGGGACGGATTGACCGGATGCACACGAGGACACGCGCTCCATGTCGAACACTCACCCGCGGTTGCAACGTCTTGCCGGCGCTCTTGCCGTCCTGGCCCTGATCACGAGCTGTCAGTCCTTTGCCGACTGGCACGCGGACAACAGCGGCACGTACGTGCACACGTCCGATGGATCGCGCCGTGTCGACGACGTGACCGTCGACGAGAACGGCTACGTCGAGGTCGTCGAGATGAACGGCCGCACGGTGCCGCTGGCACGCAACGGACGCGTGGAAAGCGTCGGCACGACGGTCGAGGTCTCGACGAGTCCCACGCGCACGATCAGCTTCGACACGGGGTCGCGTTCGTCACAGCGCAGCACCACGCGTACGAGCATCGGAAGCAGCTCCGCGACGACGTGGAGCGGCGAGGCTGGGGCCTCGCTGGCGGCCGCGAAGGCGCGTATTGCCGAGGGCTCACCGACGAAGGCCCTCGCAGACTTGTATCGCGCCGAGTCGTCGGCTCCGGCCGGTGACGTCGACTTCCTGCGGGAGGTCGAGGCGACGTGGGGCGACCTGCGCGTCGCTCAGGGGCAGTATCCCAAGGCGCTCGAGCACTACGACGCGGCCCTGGCGATGGGCACGATCGGGAGTTCCGCGAAGTACGCCCTCGAGACCCGCCGGCGCGCGGCTCTGCACCAGTCCGGGCGATCGGCTCCTTCGTCGTGGCGTGAGCGCGCGCAAGATCGCGCGACGGTACGTTCCAAGTCCGTCACGACGCCGGTCCCGGTGCCATCGGTGTCGACTCCGATCCCGAGCCTTCCAGAAACGGTGCAGGTGCGCGCGCGGTCGTCCTGGGGGGCGCGCCCGATGAGGGGCAACGCGAAGCGCATGGCGCACGTCGATCGCATCACGGTGCACCATTCGGTCTGTTGCACACACGCCGTCAGCCCGCGCGAGGCCATCCCGTTCCTGAAGTCGATCCAAACCGACCACATGGATGGGCACGGCTGGGCCGACATCGGCTACCACTTCATCGTCGACAGCTCCGGCACGGTCTGGGAAGGCCGTCCACTCGCCTGGCAGGGCGCCCACGCCGGCAACGACGCGCTCAACACCGGCAACATCGGCATCTGCCTGCTCGGGAACTTCGACGAACAGCTCGTCGACTCGCGTCAGCGGCGTGCACTCGAAGGGCTCCTCGTCGCGATGCAGTCGCGCTACAGCGTGCCGGTCGGGAGCATCTTCACGCACCAAGAGCTGAAGTCGACCGAGTGCCCCGGCGCGAATCTGCAGCGGCACGTCGAGGAGTTCCGTCAGCGCGCGGGCGTCTTCGCGCGCCAGTAGTCGAGCACGTCGCCGAGCGCGGCGCGCACATCGAACGTCGAGCGCCAGCCTGTGTGCGCGGCGAGCTTCTCGCCCGATCCGTGGAAGATCGGCACGTCAGACGGGCGCATCCGCTCGGGGTCCTGCTCCACCGTGACATCGACCGTGCTCAGTGACACGAGCACGTCGAGGATCTCGCGGATCGCGATCGCGCGGCCGCTCGTGACGTTGTATGTCTCGCCGCGTCGCCCCCTGTCGGCAGCCGCGATGTACGCGCGCACCGTGTCGTGGACATGCGAGAAGTCGCGCTGGGCCTCGAGATTCCCCACGCGCAGGACGGGCTCCTGCAGGCCGGCCTCGATGCGCGCGAGCTGATGGGCGAAGGCCGCGGTGACGAAGGTGTCCTGCTGGCCTGGGCCGATGTGGTTGAAGGGCCGCAGGGTGACGACGTCGGCGCCGCGTGAGCAGGCGAGCATGCCCGCCATCTCGGCGCAGACCTTGCTCAGCGCGTAGCTCGTTGCTGGAGCGCACGGCGCCTCTTCGGACACCGGCACGGCGTCGGCAGCGACCTTGCCGTAGACCTCGGAACTCGAGACGAGCAGCACGCGCGCCTCGGGTGCCGAGCGCGCTGCGGCGTCGAGGACGTGGCGCGTGCCCGTGAAGTTGACCGCCAGCGCGGCGTCGGGTTGCTTCTCGGCGGCGCCGACGTGCGCGAAGCCGGCGAGGTGGAAGATACGCTCGGGCCGCGCTGCCTCGACGACCCGGTTCACCGAGTTTGCGTCCGTGACGTCCAGCGTGACGTGCTCGACGCCGCGTTCGTCGCGCTCTTCGCGCGCCACGGAGAGGTCGGCCGCCCAGACCTGCGCGGGGTCAGCACCCTCGAGCAGCGCGTCGACGAGGTGACGCCCGGCAAAGCCGGCAGCGCCGGTGACGAGAACACGCGCCATCAGGTGCCCTGTCGCGCGGGGAGCTCGCGGGCGACGAGCTCGAGATCCGACTCGACCATCATCGTCACGAGTTCCTTGAACGACACCTTCGGCTCCCAGCCGAGCTTCGTGCGCGCCTTGCTTGAGTCGCCGAGCAGCAGATCGACCTCAGCCGGCCGCATGAACTCCGGGTTCGTGACGACGTACTGCTTCCAGTCGAGGTCGACGGCCGCGAAGGCGATCTCACAGAACTCGCCGACGCTGTGCGTCTCACCCGTCGAGGCGACGTAGTCGTCGGGCTCGTCCTGCTGGAGCATGCGCCACATCAGCTCGACGTAGTCGCCGGCGTAACCCCAGTCGCGACGCGCGTCGAGGTTCCCCAGCGCGAGTTCGTCCTGCAGCCCATGGTGGATGCGCGCCACGGCGTCGGTGATCTTGCGCGTGACGAACTGCTTTCCGCGGCGCGGTGATTCGTGGTTGAAGAGGATCCCCGAGCTCGCGTGCAGCCCGTAGGCCTCGCGGTAGTTGACGGTGATCCAGTGGCCGTAGACCTTCGCGACGCCGTAGGGCGAGCGCGGGTAGAAGCCCGTGTCCTCGTTCTGCGGCGTCTCGCGCACGCGGCCGAACATCTCGCTCGAGCTGGCCTGGTAGTAGCGTGCCTTCGGCACGACGGTGCGGATCGCGTCGAGCAGGCGCGTGACGCCGAGCCCCGTGACTTCGCCTGTGAGAACCGCTTGTCGGAACGACGTGGCGACGAACGACTGCGCCGCGAGGTTGTAGATCTCGTCGGGCTGACAGTCGTCGAGCGTGTGAATCAGCGAGGCCTCGTCGAGAAGGTCGCCGTCGAGCAGCTTGACGCGGTCGACGAGATGGTTGATGCGCCCGTAGTCATCCGCCGAGGTCCGCCGCACCATGCCGCTGACTTCGTAGCCCTTTTCGAGCAGCAGCTCGGTGAGGTACGAGCCGTCTTGACCGGTGATGCCGGTGATGAGTGCCTTGCGGGCCATGGGAAGAGGTCTCGGTGAGAGGCGTCAGGTCGAAGCGACGAGAATAGCGATCGACCCGAGGGTGAGACAGTAAACGGCGAAGCGACGCAGCGACGTGGCGTCGCAGTGCACCGAAATGAAGCGCAGGGCCGCGAGTCCGACGACAGCCGCCAGCGCCATTCCGGCGAGGAGCTGGGGATGCGTGACGACTTCGAGCGCCCCTGGCTCGGTGAACTTCAGGAGCACGGCCCCCGCCACCACCGGGACCGACATCAGGAACGCGATCCGCACCGCATCGGGCCGGCGAAAGCCGAGCAGGAGCGCGGCCGTGATGGTGGCTCCGGCCCGTGAGACACCCGGGATCAGTGCCATCGACTGGAGCAGCCCGAGGATGAGGCCGTCGCGCAGGGTGCCCTCCGAGAGGGTGCGCTTGAGGCGCTCGTCATCGCGCGGGGCGACGACGCCGATCAACAGGGCCGTGAGCAGCAGCCCGCTGCCGGCGCCCAGCGGGTGCGCGAAGCGCGTTTCGATGACGTCCTCGAGCATCAGTCCGAAGGGCGCCGTGACGGCGGCCGAGGCGATGACCATCACCCACAGCGAGCGACTTCCCGCCCGCAGCATCGACACCAAGTCGCGCCAGCAGAACACGAGCACCGAGACGAGCGTGCCGAGATGCAGGGCCACCTCGCGCAGCAGACCGTCGGCGCGTCCCATGCCGAGCCACGCGCCGCCGAGCACGAGATGACCGCTCGAGGACACGGGCAGGAACTCCGTCAGTCCTTGCACGATGCCGAGCGCCAGGAGCTTGAGCAGGTCGCCGTCCTGGGCGGCAGTCTCGACGGCAGTCGCGATTGGGGACAACGGCGGGGCCTCTGCGGCGGGAACGACGGGGCTCGGTGCACCGAGACGGGCAACCGGTGGCCACGGCAAACAGGTTCGGCACGGAGCACGGCCGGACTGTAGCAAGGCGACCACGTCATCCGTGGCCGTCAACGCCGACGTTCTGCGGCGGACCCACGGGCAGCGCGGTGTGTGAAAGCGGTTCGGCGTCGAGACGAGGGCGCGGGGCCAGTGGCGCGGAAGGTCGGCGTGGATCCCCAGACGCTCCGTGACGGCGCGTCGCTGGGCGTCGATGAGAGCCGTCGCGGCGTTGGGTTCGCGCACCCACGCCCAGCCGGCCGCCACGAGCGCATCCCCCAGCGAGCTGCCCTCCGACGAGTGGAGATCGCCGAGCAGGCGACCGTAGTGGTCGCGCCCCGTGAGCTGCACGACGGCGTTCGGCGTCGCATGCATCCACTCCACCGCGAACGCCGTGGCTTCGGCGGCGCCGGGCCGCCCCACCTCGGGGGCGTCGATTGCGGCGAGTCGGAGGCGTTGCCCGCTCGGCGTGCGCAACGTGTCGCCGTCGACGACCTCCCAGGTGCCGCTCGGCACGGGCTCGCGGCGTGCGTCGGGCGTGATCCACGACCCCGCGAGCGCGAGCCAGATCGCGACCAGCCGCAGGCGTCGCCGCGCCTGCCGCCCACGCAGCACGCGTGCAACGAAGTCGGCGGCGACTCGGCATCCCGCGCGAGTCGCCGCCGTCATGTGTTCGTGCCTCGTCGCCGTGCGCGTTGACGCGCGCGCGGCTCGGCGAACAACTACGCCAGGACGGCGTCCAGCGACGCTGCCGGCATCGACGGGAAGGCATCGGCCACGCCTTGGTGCGTGATCTGACCCGCCACGACGTTGGCACCCGGCGCCAGGCTCGGCGTCTCCTGCAGCGCGCGACGCAGACCCTTGCCCGCAAGCACGCGCGCGTACGGCACGGTCACGTTCGTCAGCGCGAACGTCGACGTGCGCGGCACCGCACCGGGCATGTTCGCCACGGCGTAGTGCACGATCCCGTCGACCTCGTAGGTCGGCTCGAGGTGCGTCGTGGGATGGATCGTCTCGACGCATCCGCCCTGGTCCACGGCCACGTCGACGATGACCGCGCCCGTGGGCATCAGGGACAGGTCGGCGCGGCTTACGAGGTTCGGCGCCTTGGCGCCCGCAACGAGCACGGCACCGACCACGAGGTCAGCACTCGCGAGTTCTTCCTGAATGGCAAGACGGCTCGAGTGACGCGTCGTGACATTCGCGGGCATGACGTCGTCGAGGTAGCGCAGACGTTCCATGTCGAGGTCGAGCATCGTGACGTGCGCACCGAGGCCCGCGGCCATCTTCGCGGCGTTGATCCCGACGACGCCGCCGCCGATGATGAGCACGCGTCCGGGCGGCACACCGGGGACACCCCCGAGCAGCACGCCGCGCCCACCCATGGGCTTCTCGAGGTACTTGGCGCCTTCCTGCACGGCCATGCGACCGGCCACCTCGGACATCGGCGTGAGCAGCGGCAGCGTGCCGTTCTCTTCGACGGTCTCGTAGGCGACGCAGGCGGCACCCGACTTCAGCATCGCGGCGGTGAGCGGCTCGCTGGCTGCGAAGTGGAAGTACGTGAAGAGGATCTGGTCCTTCTTGATCCGGCCGTATTCCTCGGCGATCGGCTCCTTGACCTTCACGATCATGTCGACCTCGCCGTAGGTCGCGTCGGCATCGGGAAGGATCTTCGCGCCGACGGCTTCGTACTCGGCGTCCGTGATGTTCGAGCCGATGCCCGCACCGGACTGGATGTAGACCTCGTGGCCGTCCTTGACGAGCACGTCGGCGCCGGCCGGCACCATGCCGACCCGGTTCTCACTGGGCTTGATCTCGGTCGGGACGCCAATCTTCATCAGAGGTTCTCGGGCGGGGCTTTTTCGGTGAACGGGGCCTCGAGCAGCGCGCGACGCGATGTCGCTCCGCTCCGACGAGGTGCCTCAGTGGCGCCTACGCTGTGCGGTCTGCCGGCCGACCGCGCAGTCTAACCCGGAGCTCTCGCGGCGATCTACAGCGACGCGGTGGGTCCGCGATGCGTCGCGTCCGCACCACCGGGCGCCGGGCTTGGACTTCGCGCGCGAGCAGCGCGCGGCCCACCCGGATTGCTCACAACGATCTGCTGACCGCGTCTCATTGCCTCCGTGGCAGGATAGGCACCGCACCACTGGATCCGGAGCGGCCAGGCGAATCTGTGGCTCGGCGGGCCTCGCGTCAAGCGTGGGTCGAGTTCTCCGCCCGGGCATCCGGGCGGATCCTCGAGAGACGTCCGGGATCTCTCGTTGATCCCGTCGGGACAAATCCCTACAACTCGCTCTCCCCAAACGGGGGCGCATAGCTCAGTTGGCTAGAGCACCAGCTCGACAAGCTGGGGGTCGTAGGTTCGAGCCCTACTGCGCCCACCATCTCACCCGCCCGCCACCGTTGGGGCCGCCCTTGCCGGGGCCGCCACCCGTGAGGTGGATTGGCCTGGTCAGGCTTCGCCCTCCGGGCGCACTGGCGCGCGGCCCGCGAGGCCGCCCCAACGTCCGCAGGACGTCGTATCGCCTGCACTCTTTGTCGACCGTTCGGTCTTGATGTTGCCAGGCATGCTCGCGGCCGTCGCCTGATCACGGCACGGCCGGTTCGCTCGGGCAGCAGCGTGTGTGTCGCCGTCTCTATACGATCCGTCAGTCGGGTTGTGTGGTGACTTCGGATCCGCGAGCGGGTCCCCTTATCACTGCGTAGGTGACCCCGTGGGATTGGCTCATGGCTCTGTCTGAAGAACTCGAACGCCGCGTCGACGACCTGGCTGGTGAGTACGTTGCGCGCCTCAATGGCGGCGAACTCGCCGACCTTGACGCCATGGCCTCGGGACTGCCCTCCGAGGAAGCGCGCGCCGCGCTCCGTGAACTCGTCGATGACACTCGTCGGCTCGTCGGTCTGCTGCCGGCTCAGGTGCGTGGCGGCATGCTCCTCGCCGGGCGCTACCGGGTCGGCCAGGAGCTGGGCTCGGGCGGCATGGGCAAGGTCTTCGCGGCACGCGACGAAGAACTCGAACGCGACGTGGCGCTGAAGGTGCTGGCGTCGTTTGGTGCCCAGCGGCTCGACCCCAAGGAGCAGTTCCGCAAGGAAGCCAAGCTCCAGGCGAGCTTTCGGCACGACAACGTCGTCACGATTCACGAGCGCGACCAGGACGGCGACGTCGACTTCATCGTCATGGACCTCGTCGACGGCATCCCGATCTCCGAGGTCGTCGAGGCCGCGCGCGCCCGCAGGAGCGAGCCGCGGACCGGCGCTGTGCTCGAAGACGCCATCGGACGCACGACACACCTCGGCGAGGAGAATCTCGTCGGCGCGTCGTGGTGGCGCAGCACGACGCGCATCGTCACGCAGGTCGCGCGCGCGCTCGAGGCAGCCCACGCCCATGGCCTCGTGCACCGGGACATCAAGCCGCAGAACATCATGCTGCGCGGCGGTGGCTCGCCGATCTTGCTCGACTTCGGGCTCGCCAGCGCCGGCGGCGAAGCCGGTGAAGTCACGCGCGGACTCTTCGGCAGTGCGGCCTACCTCGCGCCCGAGCAGGTCGAACGCGAGTCGGTCGGCTTCGACGTCCGCGCCGACGTCTATCAGCTCGGCGCCGTGATGTACGAGCTCCTGACGCTCGAGCGCGCCTTCCCGGGGTCGAACATCTCTTCGATCCTCGAACGCATTCGGCGCGGCGACCTGCGCCCGCCGCGCGCCGTCGACTCACGCGTCCCCTTCGAACTCGAGGCGATCTGCCTCTGCGCGCTCGAACGCGATCCCGATCGTCGCTACGCCTCGATGACTGAGTTCCGCGAAGACCTCGAGCGCTACATGCGTGACGAACGTCCGCGGGCCGCCAAGGGTGGTGTGGCCTCGCGTACGCTGTGGAGTGCGCGGCGCGTCGCCCGTCGCCCGGGCGTGCTCGTCTCGGCCGCAGCCGTGGCGCTCGCGTCGATCATGGGCTGGATCGCCTATTCGGCACCCGAGGCCTTCGTGCCCGTGGCCGCCTTGAGCGTCCCGTCGAGCGGCGTCGAGTTCCAGGCGCTGCGCTTCGAGCCTGCGCCTGAAGTGCGTGACGCCCTCTCGGGCAAGCCTCTCGATGTGCAGCTGGGTGCTCTCACCGTTGCGTTGGAGCAGAACCGCGGCGCGGTCGCACGCGACACGGACATCAAGACACTTGCTTTCGGCGATGCGCTCGGCGCCGAGATCGCCGCGGCTGAAGAGACGACGATACACGCTCTGTCGGTCTTCCGGCGCGATGGCGAGGCGTTCGCCATGGTTGTGCCGGTCGAGTTCATCGGCAAGCCGACGCGCGACGAGGGTGGTCCGTGGGGACTGACCGTGCCCGGTGGCGAGGTCTCCCAGGTCTACTGCTCCATCGTGGTCGATGCGGCCAACGAGACCAGCGAGGGCTTGTACATGTTCGCGACCGTCGATCCCGAGGAACGCGATCGGCTCGAGGATTGGCTCCAGCGCGTTGACCGCCTGAGCCGGGCATATTCGCCCGATCGGGACGACGTCGTGAAGCTGGACGATGCGTTTGCCCTTCTCAGCGAGGAGTCGATCGGGCGGGTCGTCCGCGACCGGAACATCGTTCTGGCCAAGGAGCTGGAGCCCGAGCTGCTCGGCACAGCGCGCGGCGGGCGTCGCCGCGCTCTGAGCGGCAGCGAGCGCGAGTCCATCGAACAGCTCATCGCCGAGGCCGAGAGAGAGCGCCTCGAATTGCACCTCTCCGGGGCCACGGCCTTCTCTGGGATGGATGTCTTTGTCACAGTCTTCGACGTGACTCCATCCCGATGAGGTGCACTGTGGAAGCTCAAGACGTCACGCAGACGATCGAACTCGTCCGGCGCGCGCAAGCCGGCAACTCCGACGCTCTCAACGCCTTGTTCCAGCGCTACTACCCGCGCGTGCAGCAGATCGTGCGGATCCGTCTGGGTCGCCGACTGCGCTCCAAGATGGACAGCGGCGACATCATGCAGGAGACCTTCCTCTCCGCGATGAAGTCGTTCGATCGCTATGAAGTGCGCACCGAGGCACGCTTCCTGAACTGGCTCTGCACGATCGCCGAGCACCAGATCGGGGACGCCGTCGACCGCGTCACAGCGCAGAAGCGCAACGTCGACCGCGAGGTCGCGCTCGAACGCCCCACCGACAGCGGGCACGTCGGCATCGACCCCGTCGCGTCCGGTCTCATCCCGCCGGACCTGATCTCGAAGGCCGAGGAGCGCGCCGTGCTCGTCGATGCACTCGCGTCACTTCCAGAGAACTACCGCGAGCTGATTCTGCTGCGCGACTACATGGGCATGTCATGGGACGAGATCTCCGAGGAGATCGAGAGCCCGAGCGCGGATGCCGCGCGCATGCGTCACGGCTCGGCACTCGTCAAGCTCGCCAAGGAAGTGAAGCGCCAGCTTCCGCCGGCAGCCGAGGCGTAGCGCGGCACTGAGAGGTGCTCGTGGCAGCAGGATCTCGGAGGCTCTTTTCTCCCGGCCCCGCGCCGTCAGGTCAAACGGCGCACCTCTGTTGCGGACGGCTGTCATGCGCGCGGCCATCGAAGGCCATGTCACGTCCCAGGTGACGACCGCCCGCGCTGGGCTGCTCGCCCAACCGCGTCGATGCAAGCGAGCCCCGGCGCATCGTGTCGATCCACCGAGGCTCGCGTTGACGACGCGGTGCGTCGAGGCGACCGCTACGGAAGGTCGAGATAGAGCAGCACGCGCGCGTTGTCGGTGGGCTCGAAGGGACGCTGCGGCGCCCCCATGATCACGTCCATGCGTCCGTCGTTGTTGAAGTCGCCGCCGCCTGCCGTTGCCCAGCCGAGGCGGTGGTTCTTCGTGTCGCCGGCCACCTCGAAGATGACGGACGAGTCGGTGCCCGAGTAGACGCGCACGATGCCCGAGCTCGTCCGAATGCCGAACGCGTCGTAGGCGAAGGAGCCCACCGCGATGTCGGGGACGCTGTCTCCGTTGACATCGCCGACACCGGCCACGGACGTGCCCGAGAGTTCGGCGCGCTGTTGGCCGAGGATGGGCGGGCCGAGCGCTGCGCCTGTTGCCCCGTTGTAGATCGTGACGGCACCGAGTTCGAGGCTTGCGCCGTCACGTCCCCACGCGGCGACGGCGTAGTCGTTGACGCCGTCGCTGTTGAGGTCGCCGACGACGTCGAGCGAGCGGCCGAACTCGTCGCCCGAGTTACCGGAGATTCCGTAGAGGCTGATTCCGGTGTCACCGTCGTAGACGAAGACGCGCCCTGAGTTCGTCGCGACGCCGAGGTTGTCGAGCCCAGGCAGGCCGACGAGCAGGTCGCTCTTACTGTCGCCGTTGACATCGCCGAGGCCGACGACGTCGTGACCGAGGAACGCGAACGCCTGGTTGCCGGCAAACGCGGAGATACGCAAGCCCGTGGCACCCGAGAAGACGTAGGCGGCGCCGGCGCGCAGGGTCTTCGGCTGATCCGTGTACGGCGCACCGATGATGATGTCCGTGGTTCCGTCGTTGTCGACGTCGCCGGCATCCTCGACCGCCCAGCCGAAACGCTGCTCGTCGCCCGCGAGTTCGAACAACAGGAAGAGCTGCGTGGCATCGGCGCCCGAGTAGACGCGCGCGACGCCGGCATCGGTGCCGTGGAAGTCGCGCATCGGCGCACCGACGACGAAGTCCTCGATGCCGTCACCGGAGATGTCGGCGATCGACGCCACCGAATGGCCGAAGCGCTCGTCGTCTTGGTTGCCCTCCACGCGTCGCAGGGTCGATCCATCGGCGCCCGAGATGAGCAGCACGGCACCTCGCTCGGAGCCCTGCTCGGCGTCGCGCGGGATGCCGACGAGCACGTCGTCGAACCCGTCGCCGTTGACGTCGCCGATCGAATCGACGGAGTACCCGTACTCGTTGTCGATGGACGACGAGACGAGCGACAGGTGCAACGTGTCGGCAGCCTGGAGCGGCGCGGCGAGGCTGAGGATCGCGACGGCGCTCGCGGCCTCGACAAGATTGCGGAGCGTGATCACGGCGTCACTCCCAGAACGGCATTGCTTGCGACGAGGTTCTTCGGTCCCGCCGGATCGACGGTCCAGAACTGTGCGAAGAGTTCGACGTCGGGGAGGACGCCGCTCGGCCACGGTGAGAGCAGTGACAGCACACCATCGCCGTCGGTGACGAAGCCGCTGAGCAGCACGTCGACGCTCGGAACGAGCGTACCTCCCTTGAAAGACGCGCCGAGCTCGGTGAAGCCGACGATCAGGCTCGTCGCTGCGCTGGGAAGCGCATGCGCCAGGCGGTAGCCCGTGAGGTCGCCGGCTTCCATCGTGCCGACGCCCACCAGGAACGGCTCGCCGCTCGAGCCCTGCATGCCGCGCTGGAGGTCTTTCCACGGGCCGAGGATGTTGCGATGGGCCGTGACACGTGAGCCGATGTAGTTCGGAACGACGGCATCGAGATCGCCGTCGTGGTCGAAGTCGTGCAGCACGATGTCGTACGGCTTGCTGTCCGTCGCGAAGTGGGCGACCTCCTCGAAGTCGAGGTTGCCGAGGCCCTTGAAGAGGGTCAGCCGCGAGGGCCCGCCCTTCGTGAAGCCCTCGTTGGGATAGATGATGTCGTCGATGCCGTCATCGTCGAAATCGGCGATCGCGAGGTAGCGCGACTCACCGCCGACGTCCCAGGTCAGAGGCGAGTTCTCGAATGTCCCGTCGCCATTCGACGGCAGGATCGTGAGCGCAAACCCTTCGAGCGTCGCGAAGGCCGCGTCCTTGTCGCCGTCATCATCGAAGTCGTGAAGGAAGACGCGCGCGGGGCTGATGACCGGGCCGTAGCTGACCTTCTCGCCGAAGGTGCCGTCGCCGACGCCCAGGCGCACGGTGAGGTCGTCGGACGTCCAGTTGCAGGCGAGTAGATCGCCATGGCCGTCGCCGTCGATGTCCTCGATGATGCCGAGCAGCGGCCACGTTCCCTGGGGGTAGAAGGTGCCGGGGCCGTAGGTCCCGTCGCCGAGGTTGAGGTGGACGCTGCAGTTGTTGCTGTTCTTGTTGGCCATGACGAGGTCGAGTAATCCGTCCTCGTCGACGTCGAAAAACTGACTGCCGCGCGGGTTGACCCCGACCCAGACATCTTGGCGGTACTTCCAGCCGCCGTTGCCGTCGCCCAGCAGGACCGTCGACGAGTCGCTGTTGCGGTTCGCCGTCGCGATGTCCATGAACCCATCCTGGTTCATGTCGGCCGAGTCGATCGAGTTCGGTGCGCCGTCGACGTCCGTCTCGGGTTCGACCGTGAACGTCACATCGCCGTTCGACAGCATCAGCGTGACGGACTGCCCGACGGCGTTGCCGATGCAGACGTCCATCTCGCCGTCGAGGTTGAAGTCGCCGGGCGTGGCGACGCGGCAGTTCTTGCCTGTGTAGTAGAGGTCGGGGACCTCGAAGGTGCCGTCACCGACACCGAGCGCGAGGCTGACGTGCGAGGGGCCCTGCAGGCTGTCGATGTGGTAGTTCGCGAACGCGAGGTCGAGGCGGCCGTCGGCGTCGAAGTCACCGATCACGGCGTTGCGCGGGCGGTGCTTGGCGAACTGCTGGATGGCGGGATCGAACGTGCCGTCGCCGTAACCCATCAGCACCGACATCGTGTCGAGCGCGTCGGAGAGTGTGACGACGTCGATGTGCGAGTCGCCGTCGAGGTCGGCCGCGAGGACCGCCATCGGGTCGTCGTCGATCGCCATCGTTCCGGCGCCGCTGAACGCCCCCGCGCCGTTGCCGAGCAGCACGACCAGCGTCGACGAGGCCGTGCTGGCAGCGAGCAGATCGATGTCGCCATCTTCGTTGACGTCGGCCAGTGCCACGGCACTCGGCGCCGCGCCGGGGACGACGACCATCGTCGACGCCGCATAGCCGAGACCCACGCCGGTGGACAGCAGCACGGAGACACCCGCGTCGTTGACGTTGGCCGCGACGATGTCGAGGGCACCGCTGCCATCGATGTTCCCGACGGCGATGTCGACCGGCTCGGTGCCGACCAAGTGGTCGACACCGGCGGCGAACGTGCCCGCGCCGAGGTTCTCGAGGATGATGATGCGATTGCCCGCCTCGTCGGCGATGACGAGGTCTTGGTCGCCGTCAGAGTCGAGGTCGACGGCTGTGAGGGCGGATGGCGTCCCACCGACGGTGAGCGCCGGCGCCAGCGTCATCGCACCGGTCCCATCGCCGAGCAGGACACCCAGCGAGCCGTCCCCCGAGTTGGCCGTGACGATGTCGAGGTTCATGTCCCCATCGACGTCGGCAACCACGAGGGCCACGGGGCAGATCCCGGTCGAGACGAAGACAGGATCGGCAAAGATCGCGTTGGCCGCACCGAACAGGATGGCCACGTCGTCGGTCCCACGGCAGGCGGCCACGAGGTCGATGAAGCCGTCCTCGTTGAGATCGCCGCTGGCGATGTCGTGGCACTCCTCGCCCACCCTGTACTCGGTGGCCATGAAGAGATGACCGTTCTGTGCGTTGGCGGTTCCGGTCCACGCGAGCGCAGCCACCACCAACAAAGACTTCGACATCCTCATGAGATGAGCCCCTTGTCCAACGCCATGCGCCAATCCTCGGTTGTAACGGCAAAGACCCCCTCAAGGAGGGATCCTTACCCCTGACCTGCCCACATCCCGAAGCACCCCCGCTCTGAGCGGTGTCCGGGCGGTGTCCGGGCGACTGAGAAGTATATCCAGCGAATCGCTGGTGCGAGTCGATGAGAGACGTTTTCTGCCTGTCCCGGCCTCACGCACCGATCAGCGGGGCAGCTGTGGTTATCATGCCGCGCGTCGCGAGACCTCCCTCGGCGACGTCGACCGTTTCGATGTGAGATGTGTGAGTGCTGAAGAAGCTCGGGTTCTCGATCGTCCTCACCCTGGTGTTGGTGTCACTGCTCGAACTCGGCGCCCGCCTCTGGCTCGAGCATTCGGCGAGCCACAAGCAGTTCATGAAGTACGCCTCGTTCCAGCAGCTTGCAGAACGCAAGCTGGACACCGGCGACACGAGCTACAAGTTCGTGCCGCACCGCTACCTCGGCTACGCACCGACACCGAACTACGCGAACGCCGACGGGACGAACCGACACAACGGGCTCGGCTTCCGCGGCGTCGACTTCCCCATCGCGAAACCCGAGGGTGAGATCCGCATCGTCTGCCTCGGCGGTTCGACGACGTACACGACGAGCGTCGAGGACCACCGCATGTCGTACCCGGCGCAGCTCGAGGCGCTGCTGCGGCAGAAGGGTCACACCGGCGTGCGCGTCATCAATGGCGGCGCCGGCGGTTGGTCGAGCTGGGAGTCGTTGCTGAACTTCGAGCTGCGCGTGCTCGAGCTCGACCCCGATGTCGTCATCGTCTACCACGGCGTCAACGACATCCATCCGCGCATGGTCTGGCCGCCGTCGCGCTATCGCAGCGACAACTCGGGGCGACGCGCACCGAACAGCGGCGGCGCATTCATGCCGCCGTTGCGCGAGAACTCGACGCTCTATCGGATCCTCGCCGTCGACCGCGGTTGGATGACGTCGCACGTCGACATCAACCGCACGCTCGACCGCTTCCCGCAGTCGTTCCACCAGGGCGCCTTTCGACGCCAGATGCTCGACGGCAGCTACCCCTCGGGGATCTTCAAGCAGACCTCAGCGCAGAAGATGCTCGACACGAACAAGCCCACGCACTATCGCCGCAACCTCGAAGGCATCGTGCACGGCGCGCTCGGGCGCGGCATCGTCCCCGTGCTCGCGACGTTTGCCTTCCACCCCGACTTCCCGGGCGAAGTCGAGGTCTCGTCGCAGGAATACAAGGGCGCCTACCTCGAGCTCAACGCCGAGGTGCGCGACATCTGCCAGCAGACCGACGCGCTGCTGTTCGACTTCGCGAAGGTCTTCCCGCGCAACAAGTCGCTCTATGTGGACGGCCGCCACGTGAACCTCGGCGGCGCACGCAAGAAGGCCGCGCTGTTCGCCGAGTTCCTGAGCAACAACGTCCTCGTGGGCGACCTCGCGCCGCAGCGCTGAGTTACGCCGGCTCGGCTGGACTCCGGTTCGGATAGAAGGCCAGCAGCAGGACGAGGCAGGCGATGCTCGCGAACATCGGGACGCTGAAGAGCGCCGTGTAGTCGAGCACGCCGTCCGTCGTCGCCCACTCGGCGACGGCTCCGGCGATCTTGCTGCCGACGATGACGCCGATGCCGACGATGACGAGATTGAACAGACTTTGAGCGCTTGCGCGGACGTCGCTTGACGTCTCCTCGTCAACGACCATGAAAGCCACGAAGATGAAGCAGCCGAAGCAGAATCCGTGCATCGCGATGCCCAGCATGAGCGTGGCCATCGGCGGCAGCGGGATCTGGTCGACGTAGGCGAAGAGCGCCATGCGCTGGGCGTAGGCCAGCAGGCCGACGGCGAGGAGCGTCTTGCGCGAGACCTTCTTGGCGATCAGCGGGATCGCGCCGAGTACGAGCACCTCGACCATCTGTCCGAAGGTCATCAGGCCCCCGCCGCCGACGCCGAAGATCGACTGGAAGATCTCCGGGGCCGCGAGCTGGCGCGCGCCGAGGAACGTCTCGGTGTGGACGAAGTAGAACTGGTGGATGCAGCTGACGGGGACGGCGAGCAGGAACAACGTCAGCAGCGGCTGGCGCTTCACTTCGCTGATCGCCTCGAAGGCTGCGTTGCGTTCCACCGAACGTGCCGGCGGCGTGTTCGGGAGCGTCAGACAGAAGAAGCCCATGACGACGCCGAGGATGGCGCTGAGCCGGAAGGCGTCGGCCTTGCCCGCGACCTGCGCGGCGGCGACGGCCTCGAGGCTCACGCCGTCGGGCGTGTGCATGTGCAGTAGCCACTGCCCCATCGCGAGTCCGACGACGATCCAGCCGAACGTCCCCCACAGGCGCACCTTGCCGAAGTCGCGATCGCGGTCCGGCAGGTGGTGGAAGGCCAGCGAGTTGGTGAGCGACAGCGTCGGCGCGTAGACGAGGCCGTAGACGAGCGAGAAGATCAGGAACTCGTTCGGCGAGTCGATCGTGGCGAGCTGCCAGATGACCGCGGCGCCGAGGAAGTGGCTGATCGCGAGGAAACGCTCGGTGGCGAAGTGCCGGTCGGCGATCTGACCGGCGATGAAGGGCCCGATGATCGCGCCGATCGCGCCGACGGCGAACATGTTGCCGATCTGCCCGCCGTCCATGCCGCGGTGACCCGCGAGGAACGACCACAGGAACGGAAGCCACGCGCCCCAGATCGCGTACTGCAGGAACATCATCAGGGACAGGCGCGGGATCAGCGCCGGCGGTGTGTCAGCGTTGCTCATGCCTCGGAACTCGGGTCGGAGAAGGCGGCGTCGAAGGCGCGATCGCTGCGGGCGAAGTCGAGGCTGCGCACGAACGCCGCCGACTCACGTGCACCGTGTTCACGGTCCATCATGGGGTCTTCCCACTCGACCGTGAGCGGGCCGCCGTAGCCGGCGTGATTCAGGGCGCGGATCAGGCCTTCGAAGTCGACGCGTCCGCGGCCGGGGCTGCGGAAGTCCCAGCTGCGCCCCTCGTCGCCGAAGTCCGTGTGTCCGCCGAAGGTGCCTGCCTCGCTCGGCGCGTCCGACCACCAGACGTCCTTCACGTGGCAGTTGAAGATGCGCGCGCCGAACTCGCGGATGAAGCCGATGTAGTCGACGCCCTGGTAGCCGAGGTGGCTCGGGTCGAAGTTGAAGCCGAAGCGCGGGTGGTGGCCGATGGCGTCGAGCGCACGGCGCGTCGACGTGATGTCGAAGGCGATCTCGGTCGGGTGAACCTCGAGTGCGAAGCAGACGTCGTTGTCGCCGAAGGCATCGAGGATCGGGCGCCAGCGCGCGGCGAAGTCGTCGAAGCCGGCCTGGATCTGCCCCGGCGTCGGCGGCGGGAAGGCGTACAGCAGGTGCCAGATCGAGCTACCCGTGAAGCCGTTGACGACCGTGCGGCCCGTGCGCGTGAGGTGGTCGCGCACGAACTGCGGTGCGGCGTCGAAGAAGCGTCGCGCGGCCCGCGCCGTCAGCACGAGCTCCTCGGCAGCTCGGCGGCGGACGCCCTCGGGGTCGCCGTCACCCCAGACGTGCTCGGGCAGGATGGCCTGGTGACGCTCGTCGATCCGATCGCAGACCGCCTGGCCCACGAGATGCGTGCTGATCGCGAAGGCGCCGAGCTTGTGATCCTGCAGCAGCTCCCAGCGGTCCTTGCAGTAGGCGTCGTCAACGGCCGCGCGCAGGACGTCGAAGTGGTCGCCCCAGCAGGCTAGCTCGAGGCCGTCGTAGCCGAAGCCGGCGGCCTTGTCGGCCAGGGCATCGAGCGAGAGATCGGCCCACTGGCCGGTGAACAGGCAGACGGGTCTGGACATGACGACTCCGACGGACGGGACGGGGAGAGGGTCGGCAGGGCGGCGACAGGGTATCAGGCGCTCGCTGTCACTCGACCTCGTCGAGCGGGACGGCCGCGCCACGCGTGGCCGAGATGAGCGCGGCCTCGAGCACGCGTTGGGTTTGATAGGCGTCGTCGAAGTCGGGCAGCGGGACGACCGGCTGGCCGCCGTCGAGCGCCACGAGCACATCGGCGAGC
Organism: Planctomycetota bacterium; assembly: GCA_029259745.1. Taxonomy (GTDB): domain Bacteria; phylum Planctomycetota; class B15-G4; order B15-G4; family B15-G4; genus OFTM221. The sequence continues at coordinate 61,301 of JAJDEO010000029.1, read as the reverse complement.
ATGTTGACGAAGCCGTGCTCGTAGCCGAGCACGTGCGCGTCGGGCCACCACTGGCCGGCGTACGGGTGGTGCTCGCCGCTGGTGCACATGACGCGCTTCCAGCCGCGCGTGGCCGGGGCGTCACCCCCATCGAAGACCGACAGCACGTTCATGTCCTCGAAGTCGAACTTCAGCGAGCCCTTCGAGCCGTTGAGCTCCAACGTGTTGCGGTTCTCATGACCCGGCGCGACGCGGGAGGCCTCGAAGCTCCCCACCGCACCGCCGGCGAACTTCGTCAGGAACAGGCACGCGTCGTCGACGTCGCACTCCTCGGTGCCGCTGCCGTCGGGCAAGCTGCGCTCGGTGACGAACGTCTTCGCAATCGCGCCGGAGACCTCCGCCACTTCGTCGCCTGTGAGGAAGCGTGCCATGTCGACGATGTGCGCGTTGAGATCGCCGTGTGCACCCGAGCCGGCAATGGACTTCTTGAAGCGCCAGCTCATCGGTGTCTGTGCGCCGCCCCAGCTCTGGAGGTAATGCCCGCGGACGTGGTGGATCTCGCCGAGCAGCCCGTCGCGCACGAGCTGGTAGGCCAGGGCGACGGCCGGGCAGCGGCGATAGTTGAACCAGACGAACGTCTTGCCCTGCGCGGCGGCCGCGGCGTCGCGCATCGTGCGGGCCGCTTCCAGCGTGTGCGCGAGTGGCTTCTCGCAGAGAACGTGCTTTCCGGCCGCGAGCATCGCGATCGAGGCCTCGGCGTGGAGGTGATTCGGAGTCGCGACGTCAACGAGTTCGATCGCGTCGTTGGCCGCGATGTCCTGCCAGTTGGTCGTGTGGTGCTGCCAGCCCCAGCGCTCGGCGAAGGCGGCGAGCTCCTCGGCGTTGCGCGCCGCGATCGTGTGGCGCACGGGCTGGAGCGGCACGTCGAAGAAATGGCCGACTTGCGCGTAGGCATTGCTGTGGGCGCGGCCCATGAACTTCTGGCCGATCAGCGCGACATTCAGGGGGCGAGCCATCGCCGGTCTCCTCGGGGTCGGCGCCACCCTCGGCGATCGGCGCAGTGCGTGCAAGAGGCTGCCCGACGCGGGGATGCGGCTCGGCGTTCCAACGGAACGGCGCGCGAGCTCGCGGGGCGTGGAGACACCGGAGCGTGCAAGGCACACGAGGACGCGTCGCACGATCATCACTCCCTGCGCCGCGCATCACGCGATCATCGCGAGCCACGGGTTGCGCAGAGACGCGCGCGTTCCCGAGGGACAGCACGCAACGCCGGCCAGGACGTCGCGCTGTCGGTCAGAGATCCATCTGCACGGCGTTCGAGAACTTGGTGACCGCGCCGTCTTGGGTTCCCGCCTGGAGGAACACCGTCGCTCCCAGTCCGGCGACGCCGCTGACGGGTAGCGTCAGGATGCCGTGGATGTCGGTTTGAAGGTCGGACACGATGGCCGTGAGCGGCGTCGGGACGAGCGTGCCCCCCAGCGTCGGTGTCGGGGCGTTCGTGAAGCCGATGAATAGGTAGACGGGCCCGAGTGCTGGAGCCGCGGCGAGCTGCAAGGTCGCCACGCCGCCCGCCTGCGTGAGGTCGGCGCCGCAGACGTTCAGCGTGATGTTCCCGGGGCCCTGGAAGCCGAGGTCGATCTGGCAGTCGCCGCCTCCGTGGAACTCGTAGCCGCCCATGTCGACGATCGGGGCCGCGCCGACGCCCGTGTCCGGCGTCGCGACGTCTTCCCAGAACCTGACGTGGCCACGGAGGTCGGTAGGGCTCGGCTCCGTCGTGTCGCCGTCGCCGTCGACGTCGTCAGCGTCGGCGGGTACGGCTCCGCAGTCGGCGGCGTCGATGAGCGGCGAACCGGCGGAGAGGCGCAGGTCGTCGTCGGCGTTGCCGGGGATGTCGTCGCGGCCGTCCGCGTCGACGAACGCGGGGTCGCTGCCCGTGTTGCCGATGCCCCCGAACGCTCCGGACCAGCCCTCGATGCACGAGTGATCGACGGTCAGCTCACCGCTGACGTTCAACTGGCTCGTCTCGCCAGCCCCGCTCGCATCCGTGTTTCCCCAGACGATCGAGTTGGCGATCGTCAACGAACCTGCCGACACGCCGCCTGTCGACGTGGCTGCCGTGTTCCCGTGGATCGTGACGTTGGTGAGGGTCGCATTCGTGGCACTGATCGCGCCGGTCGAGCCGTCGCTCGTGTTGCCGGAGAAGAGGCTGTTCGACACGGTGAGTTCCCCGCCCACGATGGCTCCGAAGGCAAGGGCCGAGTTTGCGATGAATCGGCTGTGACTCACGGTCATCGGCGAGTTGAGGGCGATGATGGCCCCGGCGCCCCCGAGTGACACGTTGCCCTCGAAGAGGCAGCCCGTCACCGTGGGATTGCAATCGAGCGCCCACAAGGCGCCGCCGCTCTCGAAGGCCACGTTGTCGCGGAAGACGCAGTTCCGCATGACGGGCGTGCCCGGGTTGTCGAAGTCGACGGCACCGCCGTCCGTCGCCATGTTGCCGATGAACGAGCAAGCCTCGAAGGTCGGGCTGCTGCCACCGCGGCTGAACACCGCGCCGCCGAAGGGTTGGTCGATGGGAAAGGCCGGGAGGCCCGAGACGAGGTTGGCGCGAAACGTCACGTTCGCGACGCTCGGACTGCCGCCTTGGATCAGCAAACCGGCGCCGCCGCGCGACGTGAAGATCATGTTCGCGTGGCCGGCCGTCACGGTGAACCCGTCGAGGATCGCCGTGGCGTCGGTGAACGACCCGGTCGTCACGTGGGAGCTGTTGTCGTCGTTGTTCTCGAAGTCGGGTTCGTCGTCGCCGAGCAGGTCGCCGGTGAGGACCGTCTGGTCGAAGGCGCCCGCCCGCTCGGCAAGGCTCTGCTCGGTGCCGTCGAAACCGCCAAGGATCGCGACGAAGTCCAGGAGCTGAAACGTGGCGTCCCGATCGCCCGGTGTCGGAGGGGACGGATTCATCGGGCTCGAGCTCTGGTCGGGCCTGTACTCGCCGATGGCCACCCAGACTTCATCGCCAGACTGAGCAACCGCGAGCGCGTCCTGGAGGTGGCGGAAAGCGTCCGCCCACGTCGAGCCGTCGTTCGCGCCCGTGGCGTCGGCGCGCACGTGGATGACGTCCGCGAACGCGGACACGGACGACAGCAGGGCAGCGGCGAACAACGTGCCGATCTCGCGCAAGCAGGTGGCCATAGCGTCTCCTCCTTCTTCCATGGGCCGGACGCAGCCGCAGGCGACAGCGTCCCGACCACTCTACACGCGAGCGGCGAACTGTGGAGTTCGACCGCCGCACGGGCATTCCGCATAGGGCTGCTAGTCGACGGGGTCGTAGATCTCGTCGCCGCGGTCGTGACGACGTGTCGACGAGGAGCTGCGTCGGACGGCGCCTTCGCCGAAGCGATCCTTGATCGCGTCGAGCGTCTCGAGCATGCGCTCGTCGCGCGCGCCGAAGAGCTGCGTCTGTCCTACGTCGTCGGCGGCGACGAGGTCGCTGACTCCGACACCGAGGAGGCGCACGGGCCGCTCGGTCGTGCGCGTGGCATCGAGGAGGTCGCGTGCGCATTGGTAGACCAGCGTGTCGTCCCAGGTCGGGCTCTCGACCTTGGCCTGGCGGCTGAGCGTTTGGAACGGTGGGTAGCGCAGCTTGAGCTTGACCGTCGTGCCCTTGAGGCCGTGCTTGCGCAGCCGGCGCCCCACGGCTTCGGAGAGGTCGAGCAGCACGGCGTGCAGCGCGTCGCGGTCGGCGACGTCGTCGCGGAACGTCGTCTCGTGGCTGATCGAGCGGGCCTCGCGCGCCGGCGACACGCCGCGATCGTCGAGACCGCGCGCGAGGTGCCAGTAGTGTTCGGCGCCGCCCTCGCCGCAGATCTCGCGCAGCTCCTCGATGCTCAGATCCTGGACGTCCCCGATCGTCGACATGCCGCGCGCCGCAAAGCGTTCCTGCGTGCGCTTGCCCGCGCCCCAGAGCATCGCCAGCGGCAGCGGCGCGAGGAACATCAGCTCCGTGTTGCTCGGGACGACGACGAGACCTTCGGGCTTGCGCAGATCCGACGCGATCTTCGCCACCGACTTGCTCGCTGCGACGCCGATCGAGACCGATAGCTGAGTGACGTCGCGCACGTCGTCCTGAATGCGCTTCGCGATCGTCTCGCCACTGCCGAAGAGTGTCTCCGAGTCGGTCACGTCCATGAACGCCTCGTCGAGCGAGAGCGGCTCGACGAGCGGCGTGTAGCGCGCGAAGACGTCCATGATCTGACGCGACACGGCTGCGTAGTGCGCCATGCGCGTGGGCAGGAAGATGCCGTGCGGACAACGTTGGTGCGCGATCGAAGCCGGCAGCGCCGAGTGCACGCCGAACTTGCGCGCCTCGTAGCTCGCGGTCGAGACGACGCCGCGCTTGCCCATGCCGCCGATGATCACGGGCTTGCCGCGCAGCTCAGGATGGTCGCGCTGCTCGATGGACGCGTAGAAGGCGTCCATGTCGGCGTGCAGGATCGTGCGTGCCGGCGACGTCATGGGGCGTCAAGCCGACCGTGCATCTCGCGCCCGACCTGTGCGATCCACCGGCACTTGCGATCGGCGACACGCCAGCCGGCCTCACCGTGCTTCTCGATGTCGGCGAGCAGAGCAAAGAAGACCGTGCTGCAGCCTTCGTTGATCTCGGAGTCGGACTCGATTCCGCGGATGGCCCGCTCGACCTCACGCTGTTCTTCGACCGTGAGCGGCTCGAAGTCATCGGGCAGCGTGGGCTCTTCCTCGATCGCGGGGGCAACGGTCTGCGCGATGTGCGCGCTCTGACCTGCACCATCATCGGCACGATCACACGCCCCTGCGAGCAGGGCGAGCGTGATCGCTGTGATGCCGACGCCGCGCTTCATCGTGTCAGTTCTGCGGAGGCTCGGGGCGGTCTTCGTCCGTGGCCAGCAGCCAGGCCGTCGCGAAGACCAAGCGCGCCGTGTTCTCGATCTTGTCGATGTCGAGCAGATCGATCGTGTCGCGCCACGTGTGGTAGTCCTCGTTCTTCGAGATCGGCACACCTTCGAAGAAGAACAGCGCCGGCACGCCGATGCGGTGGAACGAGTAGTGATCGCTGCGCTGGAAGAGCTCCTCGCCCTTGCCGGTGACGATCTTCGAGACGCCCGTCTTGAGTGTCTTCTTGGCCTTGTTCAGCACCTTCTCGAGGTCGGGATTGCGGCGCGTGCCGAGCACGATCACTTCCTTGGCCTTACCGCGCCCGACCATGTCCATGTTCAGCATCGCGACCATCGACTCGACCGGTACGGGCGGGCTGTCGCAGAGCGCGCGACTGCCGACGAGTCCGTCTTCCTCGGCCGCGAAGGCGCAGGCGAGAATCGAGCGCGGTGGCGCTGTGAGCGCGATGGCTTCGGCGACTTCGAGCATCGCCGACGTGCCCGAGGCGTTGTCGTCGGCGCCGTAGCCGATGCGCCCGAGTTCGTCGACGCCGACGTGGTCGTAGTGCGCACCGATGACGACGTGTTCATCGGCGAGGGTTTGATCGGAGCCGGGCAGACGCCCGACGACGTTGTGGATCTCGGTGTCGCGCACGGTGCTCGCGCTGGCCATCGAGATGACCGTCTCGACATCAAACGAGTTCGGCTCGGCCTCCTCGTCGATCGCGTCGAGCACGGCGCCGATGTCCTGCCCGAGGATCTTCGAGGCCGTCACGAGACTGATCTCGATCACGGGCATGTCCACGCTGACCTGCGGGTTCGGCGGGACGCCGGCCCACGAAGCGCGCGTGTGCCGGAACGCGAGCTGTGCAGGTTCGGGCGCGCCCTCGCGTGCTGGTGGCGGTCGCCGGATCACGAGCGCGCCGAGCGCGCGGCGCTTGTCCAGCTCCTCGAGCTTGTCATCGAGGTCGGCCGCTTCGGTGACGACCGGGCCGTCAAACTTCTTGCGATGGCGCGGCTCGCCTTCGGCGAAAATCACGATCCGATCACGCACCGCCTGGCGCTTGAGGTCGTCGTACCTGGCCTTGCGGTCGGAGACGCCGTAGCCGAGGAACGTCACCGGTCCGCTGGCCTCGCCGTCGGCGCCGGCAAGCGGGACGAAGTCGGTGCCGTACGCGAACGCATCCCCGCCTTCGATGCTCAGCGCGCAGGAACTCTCCACCGGCGACCAGACGCGCATCGTGAACGGCATGAGGAACGAGCCGTCCTTCCCCGCGCCTTCGTAGCCGGCCGCTGCAAGCCGCGTGGCGATGTGTTCGCCGGCGCGCGTCAGGCCGGCGCTCGGGGAGTCGCGTCCTTCGAGCGGCGCCGACGCGAGTGCGAGCAGATCCGCCATGAGGTCGTCGGACGTGATCGACTCGGCGGCGGTCTTGATGTCGTCGAGTGGCGTCACGGCGCCGAGGGCGATTGCACAGGCGAGCACGACGCGGGACAGACGAAGCATGAACGAGCCCTTGGCATCGGAGAGACGGAGTTGAACGCGTCACTATAAGCTCTCGGCGGCGCAGGGCCCTGCGCGAGTCGGGCGGCGGGATGAGCGATCTTTGGTCACGGGTCCGCCATGGTTCGGGGCGCGATCGTGACGCACGATGGAGGCCGAGCCCAACGCTGAGGGTGCCGACGACGTGTCGCACTCGTCTCTTCGAGGATTTCGCCGATGATCCGTCCCGTTCGCACGCTGCTCGCGCTCTTCATCATCGCGGCATCGCTCGCGGCTGTCTCGAAGCAGGAGACACCGGCGCGCCCCGATCCGCTCGACGAACTCACGCTCGAGGAGCGGCGTTCGCTGCGGGCCACGCCGATCACGCGTGTGATCGCACGCTACGGCCCGGCCGTGGTCAACATCTACGGCGAGTCGACCGGCCCGCGCCTGGCACCGGCCACGGCTCGCAACACCCCGCCGCCGAAGGAGACGCTCGGCTCGGGGTTCCTGATCGACGCCGACGGCTACATCCTCACGAACACGCACGTGATCCGGGCCGATGTCCCGCGCCTCATCGTGCGGCTGTCGAACGGCAGCGAGCACCGCGCGTGGCTCATGAACCTCGACCCCGACAACGACGTCGCGCTGTTGAAGATCGACGCCGGGTACGACCTCCCCACCGTGCGCATGGGCACGTCCACCGATCTCATGGTCGGCGAGACCGTCATCGCCATGGGCAGTCCGTTCGGCAACGACAACTCCGTGACGGCCGGCATCATCTCGTCGCTGTATCGCGATGTCCGCGTGCCGATCCCGAACAACGGCCGCGCGTTTACGTCGTCGTTCGGTGACTTCATCCAGATCGACGCGCCGATCAATCCCGGCAACAGTGGCGGTCCGCTCTTCAACATCCTCGGCGAGGTCATCGGGATCACGAGTGCCGTGTTCCGCGACTCCGAGGGTCTGGGCTTCGCGATTCCGATCGATCGCGTGCGCGGCGAGTTGAGCGACAACCTGCTGAGTCCGCGGCGGCGCGGCATCGACCTCGGCTTCGCGCTGCACTTCCGCCTCTCGACACAGAAGGTGCTCGTGGCCGAGCTCGACGAAGGCAGTCCGGCGATGCAGGCCGGGCTGCAGAGCGGTGACGCGCTCGTGCGTGTCGGTGATCAGGTTGTCGGTTGGGAGTTCGACGTCAACAAGGCGCTGCTCGCCTCGCAGGCCGGTGACGTCGTGGAGTTCGTCGTCGAACGCACCGAGACACAGCGCAACGGAGATCGCGTCACCCGCCGCCACACGCTCGACATCCCACTCGGGACGACGAACTCACCGAACCTCGTCGTCGAGCAGCTCATGGGGATCAGTGCCTGGGATCACCCGCGCTACCTCGGCGTCTTCGTGCAGCACATCGACCCGAGTGGCCCGGGCAACCTCCAGCTCGACCTGCAGTACGGCGATGTCATCGACGGCGTCGGCGACGCGGACATCGACTCCGTCGCCGATCTCGCCCAGCAGCTCGCCGCGATCCCGTCGGGCAGCTGGGTCGAGATCAAGGGCTTCCGCGGGCGCCAGGGCTTTGTCGGCACGATGCGGATTCCCTGACGGCTGGCACACGCGGCGCCACCGGGTATCCTGTCCCTTTCCGGGCACGGCCCTCACGGGATGCACGTGCCCAAGCCCTCGCTCTGAGACCGGTGCACCATGACCTCCTTCCGTCAGTTCCTCGCCGAGAACAAGCTCTGGTGGATCACGCCGATCGTCGTGGTCGCGGCCTTCGTCATCTACGTGCTCGTCACGAGTGATGCCGGCGGTGCCGGTGACTCGCCGTTCGAGTACGACCAGTACTGAGCACGCCGGAATGACTTCAAGAGGCGTGGCGGCGCGCCGCGTCGGATGGCTGGGGGGAAGCTTCGACCCGGTCCACGAAGGGCACATCACGATCGCCGATGCGGCCGCCGAGACACTCGGTCTCGACGTCGTGTTGCTCGTGCCCGCGGCGATCCCGCCCCACAAACGTGACCGTCAGCTCGCGTCGGGCGATGACCGCCTGGCGCTGCTCGAGCTCGCCTGTCGCGATCACGAGCGGCTCGTGCCCTGCGACATCGAGCTGCGCCGCGCCGGCGTGAGCTACAGCTTCGACACGGCCATGGGCCTGCGCGAAGAGCTCGGCCCCGACGTCGAGCTCTACTACATCATCGGCGCCGACACCCTTGCCGACCTGGCCACGTGGCATCGCATCGATGAGCTCGCGCGCCTCGTCACCTTCTGCACGCTGCGCCGCGAGGGCGACGACCTGTCGACCGACCACCTCGATGACCTGCTCGACGCCGACTCGATCAAGCGCATCCGCGAGCACGTTGTCGACGCGCCGATCCATCCCGCCTCGTCGACGGCCATCCGCGCCGCGTTGACGTCCGGCGAGCCGGCCGACGATCTCGCGCCGGCCGTCTTGGCGGAGATCCGTGCGCGCGGTCTCTATGCGCCTGCCACCCGCTGAGCCGCGCCGGCGGTCACCACCCGGACGGCGGCGCTTCCTCGAGGTCGAGGTTGGGGTTGTCGATGCGCAGGCCGTAGGTTTCGAGCAGCGTTCCCTGGGCCGACGCGAGCGAGACCTTGGCCACTTCGAGATCGAGCTGTGCGCGCAGTTCTGCGTCGAGGGCGTCGAGGTAGTTGCGCAGTGTCTCGCGCACCTTGAACGGTGTCGAGAGGTCGTTCTCGAGACGCCGCCGCTCGCCCTCGTAGACCTCACGGTTGAGTCGTGACGTCTCGGCGGCGGCCTTCACGCTCTCGCCAAGCAGCACGACATTGCGCGCCTCACGGCGGACGTCGGTGATGACGTTGATCTCGGCCTCGCGGAGCAGCACGCCCGCACGACGCCGCTCCACGCGCGCGCGCCGCAGCGCGTAGCCAGCGGCACGGTTGCCGATCGGAACTTCCCACGTGATGCCGAGCGTCGTGTCTTCGAAGTCACCGTCGTCGAGACCGTTGAACGCACGGCGGTGACCGCCCGCGTTGCTGTTCAGGCCCCATGAACCGCTGATGTCGAGCTGACTCTCGGCCTGGTCCTCGGCGCGCAGCACCTCGATGTCGGCCCGCTCGATGCCGTAGCGCGCCTCCTGGATCTCGGGGCGTCGGTCGAGCGCCCGGTCGATCAACGCGTAGACGTCGTCGACCGCCGGGACGAACGCCTCGGGGTCGGCTTCGGTGACGGGAATGATCGAGCGCAGCCACTCGAGCTCGCCCCGCGGCGCGAACACGAGACGGCGCACCTCGTCGTCGGCCTGGCGCGCCGTGTTGACGGCCGAGATGAGTTCTTCACGCCGCTGAGCCTGCTCGGCCTCGGCCTCGATGACGTCGATGCGATTGCGCAGGCCCTGGCGGAAGATGCTGCGCGTGATGCTCAGCAGCTCCGTGGCGAGGTCGACGGAGAGCTGCGTCGTCTCGAGGTCCTTCAGCGCGAAGGTCAGGTTCCAGTAGGCCGTCACGACTTCGGTGAGTGTGTCTTGGGCGGCGCGCCGTTCGCCCGCGGTGGCGATGAGTGCGTCGATGGCGGCGAGCTCGAGCCCCTGCTGCTGGAAGTCGCCGTCGTTGCGCAGTAGAGGGTGCGTGAGCGACAGCGACCAGTCGCCGGTGTACTGGTCGAGCAACTCCACGTCACCGATGTCGATGACCTGCCCCATGTCGAAGTCGACGGCGTTCAGCTCGGTGTTGCGGAAGCGCTGCGTGCCGACGTCGAGTTGCCACGTCGTGCCGGTGCGCAGAAGGCCGCGGACGCCGGCGCGCCACGACTCGGTCAGCGTGTTGGTCGTCGATCCAGGAAACGTCGTTCCGCCGAGGACGGTCGCCTGCGTGGGCGAGCGCGTCGACTCGCCCCAGTTGGCCTCGCCGAAGAACGTCGAGTCGTAGACGCCCCAGGCCGAACCGAAGCCTTCCAGCGCGGCCTCGGACGACAGACGCGCCGTCTCGATCGTGAGGTTGTTCTGGAAGGCCAGCAGGATCGCGTCCTCGAGTTCGAGCGAGATCGGCTCGGTGTCGGGCGCGATCGGCTGGATGTCGAGTGCGGCGAGGATCTCCTGCGCATCGCGGGTGGCCCGAGTGTCCTCCTGGAGTTGGAGGGGCAGCATGACGCAGAGCACAGCAAGGATCGCAGACATGTTGAGCATGATGTCGACCGACGGCCACCGTGCAACAGTGAAGACTGTGAAGGAGCGGCGGCAGAGATGTGACGGGCACCGTTTGTTGCGCGATCGATCGCCTCGTACGGTCGCGGTCGAGGAGCGGTGGACGCCCGTTGCGCATGGAATCGCGCGCGTTCGGCACGACGGGAGGCCACGATTGCGACACAGGGGCCGCGCGCCGCGAACTGGCGTGCACCTTTTCTCGGTCCTGGGGATTCCACGGGCGCCGACGCCACGTGGCGCGGGGTCGCTATCCGGCGTGGACGACCTCGGCCGACCGTTGGTCGGGGCCGTCGCCTTGCTCGAGCGTGATCCAGACCGTGTCGGCGGGAAGTGCGTCGACGACGCGGTCGGCCCACTCGATGAGGATCACGTAGCCGTCGCGCCGCAGGTCGTCGAACCCGGCGCGTTCGAGATCGTCCTCGGCCTCCATCAGGTAGGCGTCGAAGTGCGCGAGTGGTCGCCTGCCACCCTCGTAGAGGTTCAGCAGCAGGTACGTCGGTGAGCAGATCGCGACCGCGGCCGGGACCTCGAGTGCCTTGGCGAAGCCGCGCGTGAACTCCGTCTTGCCTGCTCCGAGATCGCCGACCAGCGCGATGACCTGCCCGGGGCCCGCGCGCTCGGCCCACTGCCGAGCGAGGGCATGGGTGGCGGCGACGTCGGCGAGTTGGAGCGTCTCAGAGGTCATGCTCGTATCCGCCTTGGGGCCAAGGTTCATCGACGCCGTCGCGGACCAGGACGACGTCGCGACCCTCCGTGATCGCGCCGATGCGCGTCCAGCCCGTTCCGAGGCGCGTAGGATCGACGTCGGCGGGAATGGTGACGAGGAGCTCGAAGTCCTCGCCGTCGCCGAGTGCCGCCGTGAGCGGGTTGCGGCCGCGCGGGACATCCGGGTGGACGGGGATTGCCGCGGCATCGATGCGCGCACCGACGCCGGAGGCCTCCGTGATGCGCGGCAGATCGCGCGCCAGTCCGTCGGAGAGGTCGAGGCTGGCGTGCACGGGGACGCCCGCTGCGCGCAGCTGCGTCACGGCGTCGCGGCGCGGCGTGACGCGCAGGTGGCGGCCTCCGCGCGACCCGCCGAGCGGGCCGCTGACGAGGATTGCGTCGCCGGGGCGTGCGCCGGAGCGCAGCCAGGGCGCGGCGCCCTCGAGTCGTCCGATCACCGTCGTCGTCAGCGCAAGCGTCGGGCTGGTCACCGTGTCGCCCCCCGCCACGGTCAGGCCGAAGGCCGTCGACCAATGCGCGAGCGCGTCGGCGAGACGTTCGGCGTCGATGCCGGGTGGTGCCTGCACGGCGTGGAAGACGAGCCACGGCGCGGCACCCATCGCGGCGCAGTCCGACGCGCTGACGCCGACGGCCTTGCGCGCGACGAGCGCGATGTCGTCGGCGGCCAGGAAGTGAGTGCCTTCGACGATCGTGTCGACCGTCACGACGAGGCCACCGGGGAGCACGGCGGCGTCATCGCCGGGGCCGACCGGGAGCTCGGCGCACGGACTGGACGCGGCCAGCAGACGATGGATGAACGCCGACTCCTTCACGCCCCGCTGCCCCCGAAGTCGAGCCGCGCGTCCACGAGGCTGCGCAGTTGTGCGGCCGTTCCGCGCGGGTCGGGCACGTCGGACAGCGCACGGATCACCGCGACGCCCGCCAGGCCGTCTGGGAGACGCGCGATGTTCGCGAGGCCGAGCCCACCGAGGGCACAGATCGGCCCGTCGAGCTGCGCGCGCGCAGCGGCGACGTCGTCGTCGGTCAAGCGGGGCCGCGCATACGACCGATGGGTTTCTGCGAAGGGGCTCAACGTGACGTAGTCGGCAGCGTGGTCCTCGGCTTCGAGCGGCCAGTGGGCCGAACGCCCGGCGACGAGACCTGCCGCGTGGATCGCGGCGACGGTCGGCCCGTTCCAACCCGTGTGGACGGCGTCGGCGCCCGCGCGCCGAGCGGCCTCGATGTCGCGGCTCACGAGACACGCCGCACCGTGCGCGCGACAGCGTTCCGCGATGCGCATGACGGCAGCGGCACGCGAGTTCTCCTCGAGCTGCAGTTCGCGGACGAGCACGGCCGTCGCTCCCCCGTCGAGGACGGCGTCAGCGAAGGCGACCGTCGCGTCGACCTCCCAGCGCCCCGGCGTGATGGCGACAACCCGCAACCACGACGCAATCGTACTGCGCTCAGGCCGCGTCATCCTCGCGTCCCTCGAGGAACACACCGATCGGTTCGAGCAGCGTCGCGAGGTGCTCGCGGTTGATGTCCGGAGCCATCAGCAGCGCGGTCGGCGAGAGGCGCTCGATGACGTGCGGCTTGAGACTCTTGTCGTGCAGGATGCGGTCGATCACTTCCTTGTTCCGCCCGCGCACGAGCGAGACCTGCGCGTGGCTGACGAACTTGACCTTCTCGGCCCACTGACAGATCGAGTAGATGACGTTCTGCGGGACATCGACGCGGCTGTTCTCACTCAGCGTGCGAAGCAGTGAACTCGGCTCGATGCCCTCGGCGACGGCGCGTTCGATCGATGCCTCGGTGAGCTTGTAGCGATAGGCCGAGTCGCTGCTGGTGCGTTCGGCAAAGCGATCGATGTCCGTGATGAGGTCGTACGAGTCGCCGTCGGGGAAGAGGATGATCTCGAAGTCGGGGTTCACGATCAGCGGGGCCGACCGATCGACCTCCTCGTCGGTCACCTTCATTCCGAGGGCCTTGGCCCCGAGCGTCGTGAGGCGCATGGTCGTCGGCTTGCCGTCCTGTTCGGCGATGTCGAGCAGCCCGAAGAGGTAGAGGCGTTCGCGCGTCCATGTGACGAGCTCGGTAGCGAGCTGGAACGGATCGCGCATGCCGGACTGCTGGGCGAACTGGTAGCGGCTCTGGAACGTGTCGCGCACACCGAAGTGGTCGAGGTTCGAGAGGTAGCGGTTGCGCGCGATGAACGCCGGCAGGTGTATGTCGACCCACGCGTTGACCTTGAGTTCGCGCAGGCAGTCGACGTAGAGCTTCATGAGCCGCTCGCCATGGAACGGCTCCACCGTCGAGACCCAGTTACCCGTCGAGAAGTTCATGAGCCGCGAGAGCTTCTTCTCGAGCGGCGTGCGGTCCCACATCTTGCCCTTGATCGTGAGCGCGACGGTGCGTTCGGGCCCCCGTTCGATCATCGACTGCGACTGGCAGAAGTCGAACAGATACTGGAAGAGCCACTGTCCCGAGAACGTCGACGACGTCGCGAGGATGAAGGAATCTTCGAGCTTGCGGACGGCTGTGCGGTAGACCTTGCCCGACAGCGTCAGCTTGATCGGGTTGTGATCGATGTACGACAGGAACGACGAGATGTCGGAGATGAGATCGACGCCCAGTCCATGCACCTTGTCGAGCACCGGTGGCTCGGATGCGAGCGCGGTGTGCGCCGCCGACAGGATCTCTTCGAAGATCACGACCGCTTCGTCGAACTGGTGGATCCCGTACTCGCCCAGCGAGACGTGGCGCACCGTGCCGAGGTAGCGTTCCTCGAGCACCTTCTGAAGGTTCTGACGCTTCCAACGGCCGAGCGCCTTGTGGTTCTTCTCGAGCAGCGCGCGCGAGGCGATCCCGCCGTACTGGTGGACGACGACTCTGACGAGAGCCGCGAGGCGTTCGTCGTCGATGCTCGCCACGCGTTCGGCGACCGAGTTCGGCTCGGCGAGGTGTTCGGCGGCCTCCTGGTGCGTGAGCTTCTTGGGGGCCGAGCCCGTGACGCCGGTGACGAGCTCGGGCAGGCCGTCGCGATCGACGAGGCGCGAGAGGTGTCCGCGCAGCGTGAAGATCTCCTCGACGGAACGGTCGTCGTCCCAGATGAACGCCTGGAGGATGTCGCCCAGCTCGCCGGGGACGAGGAAGCTCTCTTCCGACTCGGCGCTATTCAGCGTGACGGACGCGAAGAGAAACCCGCGCTTCTGCAGCGCGTTGATCGCCGCGGTGAGCTCGAACCCGTTGAGGTACGAGAAGGACTTGCTGTGCGTGACGTGGTCGACCGACGCGCGGTAGCCGTCGCCGCGCAGGAAGAACTTCATGAGGTCGACGAGCTTCTTGCTGAGGAACTTCACGCGCTTGCGGACGGACTTCTCCGTCGACATGCGGCGGTGGAGTTCGGCGACCAGTCGATCGTGTGTGTCCGGGGGCTCTCCGTGGCCGTCCCAGAAGGACAGCAGCTCGCGGAGTTCGTCGCTGTCCTTGTGCTGGAGGGCGGCCTTCAAGGCGACGCCGCGCGACTCGGTGGGTTCTCTGGACACCATTTCTCGGCCCTACAAGACAATCCATCTACGCTACCGCGACCAGGCTCGCCGGTGAAGCGAAAAAGGCTCCGGACTTGCGTCCAAGTCTCAAGAACACCGTTTCGCCAATTGGCCGTGAAAACGTCGTTTCTCACCCTACGAGGGCCGCTGCTGGGCGCGGGAGCGGCGCGGCGACGGTGCTTCGAGGCACTACCCCAGTGGCTCACTGCGAGCCTGACCGGGGAGCTCGGAGACGTCCTGGATCTCGTAGGTGTAGCCCTGTTCGGTGAGGAAGAGCTGGCGGTTGTTCGCGAAGTGCTCTTCGCGGCTGTCGCGCGTGACGAGCGAGTAGAACACCGCCGGTCGGGCGTCGGCCTTGGGGCGCAGGATTCGCCCCAGGCGCTGGGCCTCCTCTTGGCGCGACCCGAACGTCCCCGAGACCTGGATCGCGACGTTGGCCTCCGGGAGGTCGACGGCGAAGTTGCCGACCTTGGAGACGATCAGCAGGCGCGCATCACCGTCGCGGAAGGCCGCGTAGAGTTCTTGGCGCTCGGCGGTCGGCGTGCGGCCGGTGATCAGCGGCGCGTCGAGCTGCTCGGCGAGGATGTCGAGTTGATCGAGGTACTGCCCGATGATGAGGACGCGATCGACGGCGTGCTTGGCGACGAGTCGACGGACGGCGTCGACCTTGCCGGGGTTCTCTGACGCGATGCGGAACTGCTCGCGGCTGCCGGCGCTGAGGTAGTCGAGCGTCGACTCTGACTCGAGCGGGAGGCGCACCTCGACGCAGTGGGCCGTCGCGATCCAACCCTCGCGCTCGAGGATC
Source organism: Planctomycetota bacterium (assembly GCA_029259745.1). Lineage (GTDB taxonomy): Bacteria > Planctomycetota > B15-G4 > B15-G4 > B15-G4 > OFTM221. The sequence continues at coordinate 45,696 of JAJDEO010000029.1, read as the reverse complement.
TTCCAAGGCACGTCATACTTCTTGGGTCCGATGAGCGAGAAGACCTCTTCCTCGCGACCGTCCTCGCGCACGAGCGTCGCCGTGAGCCCGAGGCGACGGCGCGCCTGGATCTCGGCCGTCACGCGGAAGACGGGCGCGGGGAGCAGGTGGACTTCGTCGTAGACGACGAGGCCCCAATCGCGCGCGCCGAACAGCGCGAAGTGCGTGAACTCGCCGCTCTTGCGCTTGCGATGCGTGAGCATCTGGTACGTCGTGATCGTGACGGGCAGGATCTCCTTGTTGTCGCCCGTGTACTCGCCGACCTCGTCGGGACCGAGCGTCGTCTTGTCGATCAGCTCCTCGCGCCACTGACGCACGGCGACGGTGTTCGTCGTGAGAATCAGCGCCTGCGTCTGGAGCCGGTGCATGCAGGCCATGCCGACGATCGTCTTGCCCGCGCCGCAGGGCAGCACGACCACGCCGCTGCCCCCGCGTTCGGTGCCACCCGCGTGGAAGATGTCGGCGGCCTCGGCCTGGTAGCCGCGGAGCGCGAAAGACTTGCCGCCGCCGCGCTCCGTCGTCTGCGCGAGTTCGAAGCCGAGGTGCGCGCCGGGTGTGTAGCCGGCCAGATCCTCGACCGGGTAACCCACCTGGATCAGGGCCTGCTTGACCTCGCCACGCAACAGCTCCACGACGGGGAGATGCGAGCCCGTGCGGCCGTCCTTCTCGAAGAAGCGCTTCAGGGTCGTCGTCTTGGCGAGCTTGCCGACCAGCGCCTCGTCGTCGGAGACGAGGTAGAGGCGTTCGTTCTCACGGACGAGCTTCAGCAGCCCGAAGCGATGGATGTGGTCCTCGACGAAACGCATCACGTTCGGCGGGACCGCGTAGCGCGACATCGACGTGAGGAACTCGATGATCGTCGCCGACGTCAGCCCCGCCGCCGCGGCATTCCAGATCGAGAGCGGCGTGATGCGATACGTGTGGATGTGCTCGGGACTCTTCTCGAGCTCGGCGAAGAGCGAGAGCTGGTCGCGAGCGGTCGTGAATCCCTCGGCATGGACCTCGGCGAGGATCGTGTGATCGCTCTGGATCGTCAGCGGTTGGCCGCTCATGCGGTCACCCCTTCTTGCATGGCACGTCGGAGGAAGGGCGCGGTGGCGCTCGCACCGTTCATGGCAATTTCTTCGGGTGTGCCGGTGGCGACGATCTTCCCGCCGCCGCGGCCCCCGTCGGGTCCGAGGTCGAGGACATGGTCGGCGGCGCGGATGACGTCGAGGTTGTGTTCGATGACGACGACCGTGTTGCCCTGGTCGACAAGGCGGTGCAGGACGGCGACGAGCCGCGCGATGTCGTCGAAGTGCAAACCCGTGGTCGGCTCGTCGAGCACCACGAGCGAGCGCCCCTTGCCGGGACGACCCAGTTCGGCCGCCAACTTGACGCGCTGAGCTTCACCGCCGGACAGTGTCGTGGCCGACTGTCCGAGCTTGAGATAGCCGAGGCCGACATCGACGAGGAGCGACAGCTTGCGGTCCAGTCCGTTGTGGTTCTCGAAAAGCGTACGCGCGTCGGCGACGTCCATCTCGAGCACGTCGGCGATCGTGACACCGCGGTAGCGCACATCGAGCGTCTCGCGGTTGTAGCGTCGACCCTTGCAAACCTCGCACGTGATCTGCACGTCGGACAGGAAGTGCATCTCGACGATCTCGATCCCGCGGCCCTGACAGGCATCGCAGCGGCCCTCGGCGACGTTCGTGCTGAAACGCCCGGGGCCGTAGCCGCGAATCTTCGCCTCAGGCGTGCCGGCGAACAGCGCGCGGATCTCGTCGAAGCAGCCCGTGTACGTGGCCGGGTTGCTGTGCGGCGAGCGTCCGATCGGCGACTGGTCGACGACGAACAGCTTGTCGATCGTCGTGCCGCCCGTCAGCGCCTTCATCTCCTTGGGCATCTCGCAGCCCGGCTCGAGTCGCGCTTCCATCGCCGGCACGAGTAGCCCCGTGACGAGGCTCGACTTGCCCGAGCCCGAGGGCCCGGTGACGACGGTGAGCGTCTCGAGCGGAAACTGCGCCGTGACGCCGGCGAGGTTGTGCAGCCGTGCGCCCTTGAGCGTCATGAAGCGCTTTGCGCTGCGACGCTCGGCCGGGATCGGCACCGATGCCTCGCCCGACAGGTAGCGTCCCGTCAGCGAGCGCGCGTTCTTCTTCAGCGCTGCCGGCGTTCCGTGCGCGACGATCTTGCCGCCCCCACGTCCGGCGCCGGGGCCGAGGTCGAGGATGAAGTCGGCGGCTACCATCGTGTCGCGGTCGTGCTCGACGACGACGAACGTGTTGCCGAGATCGCGCAGGTCTTCGAGCGTCGCGATCAGCTGGGCCTGGTCGCGCGGGTGCAGGCCGATCGACGGTTCGTCGAGCACGTAGAGCACTCCGACGAGACGGTTCCCGAGCTGTGACGCGAGACGGATGCGCTGCGCCTCGCCACCCGAGAGCGTGTTCGAGGCCCGGTCGAGTGTCAGGTAGCCGAGGCCGACGTTGTCGAGGAACGAGAGGCGGTTGCGGAGTTCCTTGAAGGCGCCCTCGGCGATCGTCGCGTCGTGCTTCGAGAGCTTGAGCTTGTCGAACCAGATGCGCGCGTCCCCCACGGACATGTGGACGACGTCCTGGATCGTCGCCGCGCCGATCTTCGTGGCGAGTGAGTACGGCTTGAGTCGTCCGCCGCGGCAGACCGGGCACTGGTCGATCTGCATCAGCGACTCGAGCGAGCGGCGCCACCAGCCCTCGCTGTCCGTCTGACGCCACCACTGCTCGACGGCGGATAGCAGGCCGTGCCACTCGACCTGGTGGTCGACCTCGCGGACGCTGCCTTCCGACTCACGCGTGATGTGCACCGCGATCGTCTCGTCGGCGTGCAGCCCGGTGCCGCGCAACACGCAACGCTTGAACGCGTCGGGCTGCAGCGACCAGGGCCGCTCGATGTCGACGTCGAAACGATCGGCGAGGCTCTCGAGCGTGCGCGCATGGCGGGCATGCTTGCGCGCGATGAACGCACCGACGCGCGACGTCATCGCGCCGTCGAGCAGCGGGCGGTTGGGACGATCGATGAGGCGGTCGCCGCTCGCGACCATCATGCGGCCGAGTCCTTCGCAGTGGTCGCAGGCGCCGTGGTGGCTGTTGAACGAGAACATGCGCGGCGCGAGGTCGCCGGGCAGCCAGTTGTCGCAGCGGGCGCAGCCGAGGCGCGCCTCGTAGTCGAGGACCGCGCCGCTTCCGAGGCGCACGTGAGCCAGGCCGAGGCCGCGCTTTTGTGCCTCGAGCAGCGACTCGGCAAGTCGCGTGCGGCGTCGACCGTCGACCTTGATGCGGTCGATGACGAGCTCGATCACGGATGTCTCGACGAGTTCGGCCTTGAGCTCGGCGAGCGAGGCCTTCGTGGCCGAGGCTTCGTCGAGGCGTTGCTCCTCGCCATCGAGCAGCACGCGGACAAACCCGTCGCGCACGAGCTCGTTGAGCGTGTCCAGCAGAGCCAGCGGACTGCTGAGCAACGTCGGATGCTCGTGTTCCTCGCTGAAGAGCGAAGCCGTGATGACCGCCCGCTCGCCCTTCCCACGTTCGACGAGATCGATCGCCGCAGCCGTCGGGCTCCAGCTCATCAGCTGCTTGCCGCACGTCCAGCAGTGCGGCACGCCGATGCGCGCGAACAGCACGCGCAGGTAGTCGTGGATCTCGGTGCTCGTCGCGACGGTGGAACGCGGGTTGCGGCTGGCCGTCTTCTGGTCGATCGCGATGGCCGGCGCGAGGCCGTGGATGCTCTCGACCGGCGGGCGGTTCATGCGTGCGAGGAAGCGGCGCGCGTAGGTCGACAGGCTCTCGACGTAGCGCCGCTGTCCCTCGGCGAAGATCGTGTCGAATGCGAGTGACGTCTTGCCTGAGCCCGACGGGCCCGTGACGACGGTGAGCTTGCCGTGCGGGATCGTCGCGTCGACGGACTGCAGGTTGTGCAGCGTCGCGCCCTTGATGACGAGGTCGGCCGAGCGTGCCGGCTTGCTCTTCGACTTCCCCTTCTTGAGGCGCTTCGAGGCGGCCGTCGTGGGCGCGCCGAGACGCTTGCGCAGTAGGGGCTTCAGGGCGCGGCCTGTGTGCGAGCTGCTCGTCTTGGCGACGGTTTCCGGCGTGCCGGCCACGACGAGCTCGCCGCCACCCGTGCCGCCCTCGGGGCCGAGGTCGAGGACCCAGTCGGCACACTTCACGACATCGAGGTTGTGCTCGACGACGAGGATCGTATTGCCCGCGTCGACGAGACTCTGCAGCGCGCCGAGCAGCACGCGGACGTCTTCGAAGTGCAGGCCCGTCGTGGGTTCGTCGAGGATGTAGAGCGTGCGGCCGGTTGCCGGGCGCGCGAGTTCGGAGGCGAGCTTGATGCGCTGGGCCTCACCGCCGGACAGCGTGGTCGACGGCTGACCGAGCTTGACGTAGCCGAGGCCGACGTCGTGCAGAGTCGCGAGCACGCGCCCGAGCTTCTTGTGGTTCTGGAAGAACTCGAGCGCCTCGTCGACCGTCATGTCGAGGATCTGGTCGATCGCCATGTCGCGATACGTGATCTCGAGTGTCTCGGCGTTGTAGCGGCGCCCGTTGCAGACCTCGCACATCACCTGGACGTCGGGCAGGAACTGCATCTCGATCGTCTTGACGCCGGCTCCCTCGCAGGCCTCGCAGCGTCCGCCCTTGACGTTGAACGAGAAGCGCCCCTTCGAGTAGCCACGCACCTTCGACTCAGGCGTGTTCGAGAAGATGTCGCGCACCTGATCCATCGCGCCGGTGTACGTCGCGGGGTTGCTGCGCGGCGTGCGGCCGATGGGCTGCTGGTCGATCTCGATGACCTTGTCGACGTGCTCGAGGCCGTCGATGCGCTTGTGCGCACCGGGCGGTTGCTCGGCGCCGTGGAGTTCCTTGGCAAGCGCGCGCTTGAGGATGCGATCGACGAGCGTCGACTTCCCGGAGCCCGAAACACCCGTGACGGCGACGAGGACGCCGAGCGGAAAGGCGACCGTGAGGTTGTGCAGGTTGTGCTGCGTCGCGCCGACGACGGTGAGCGCATACTTGGCGTCGACTTCGCGGCGCGTCTGCGGAACTTCGATCGCGCGGCGGCCGACGAGATAGTCGGTGGTTGGTGTGGATGGTCCGGCGAGGACTTGGTCGACGGGCCCGGCGGCCAGCACCTCGCCGCCATGCACGCCGGCGCCCGGGCCGATGTCGATGACGACGTCGCTGGCGAGGATGGTGTCTTCGTCGTGTTCGACGACCAGCACCGTGTTGCCGCGATCGCGCAGCGCGCCGAGCGTCTTGATCAAGCGGGCGTTGTCGCGCGGATGCAGCCCGATCGACGGTTCGTCGAGGACGTACAGCACGCCCTGCAGCCCCGATCCCACCTGTGTGGCGAGGCGCACGCGCTGGGCCTCACCACCCGACAGGGTGCGCGCCGAGCGATTCAGCGTGAGGTAGCCGACGCCGACGTCGGACAGGAACCGCAGGCGCTGCGTGATCTCCTTGATGAGCTGCGAGCCGATCGCTTCCTCGCGCCCTTCGAGGACGAGGCTGCCCGACCACGCGTGCAGGTCGTCGACGGTGCGCTCGATGAGGTCCGTGACCACGACGTCGCGGAAGAACACCGAGCGCGCGGCGTCGTTGAGGCGCGTGCCTTCGCAGTCGGGGCAGGTCTTGACGGTGCAGAACTTCTCGGCGCCGCGAAAGCCGGGCGTGTCGAGGTGACGTTCGAGCGCCGGGAGGATCCCTTCGAAAGGGCGCGTGTCGGAGCCCTTGATCGACACACGCGCATCCTTCGACGACCAGTCCCACTCGAGCGTCACCTCCTTCTTGCCCGAGCCGTGCATCATGATCTTGCGCGACTTGGCCGGCAGGTCTTTCCAGGGCTTCTCGAGGTCGATCGAGAACGCCTTGGCGAGTGAACGCAGGCTGCGCGGACCGAGGCGGACGTAGCTCAGCGAACCGTTGCGGTTCATGATCTTGAGCGCGCCGTCCTTGATCGACTTCGTCGCGTCGCCGACGACGAGCGACTCGTCGGGTTGGCGGCGCGTGCCGAGCCCCTCGCAGCTCGGGCACGAACCGTGTGGCGAGTTGAACGAGAAGAGCCGCGGCTCGAGTTCGGGGAAGTCACCGTGACCGTTGGGGCACGAGTTGGCCGTGCTGAAGGTCTCGACGTCGGTGCCATCGGCGCCGAGGCGCAGGTGCACGATGCCGTCAGCCATCGTCGCGGCGACGGTGACGGCCTCCGTCAACCGAGGGCGCTTTGCGTCGTCGGGACGCAGCCGGTCGACGACGAGTTCGAGCGTGTGGCGCTTCGTGCGCGCCAGGCGGATGGACCCTTCGTCGAGTCGCTGCTCCTCACCGTCGATCCAGATGCGCGAGTAGCCCTTGAGACGGAAGTTCTCCATCTCCTTGCGGTACTCACCCTTGCGGTCGCGCACGACGGGCGCGAGCACGGCGATGCGTTCCCCAGCGTGGTCGCGCACGATCCTGTCGACGATCGCCTCGATCGGCTGGCCTGCGACGGGCGCGCCGCACTGCGGGCACTGCGGCGTGCCGAGCCGTGCGAAGAGCAGACGGAAGTGGTCGTGGATCTCGGTGATCGTGCCGACCGTGGAGCGCGGATTGCGGCCGGCGGTCTTCTGGTCGATCAGCAGCGTGGGCGAGAGGCCGTCGATGCGTTCGACGGCCGGCTTCTCCATGCGCCCGAGGAACTGCCGCGCGTAGGCCGACAGACTCTCGACGTAGCGCCGCTGTCCCTCCTGGTAGATCGTGTGGAACGCGAGCGAGCTCTTCCCCGACCCCGACACGCCCGTGATCGTCGTGAGCTGCAGGCGCGGAATCGTGACGCTGACGTTGCGCAGGTTGTGCTCGGACGCGCCGACGACTTCGATGTCCTGAAGCGTCATGACACCTCTCCGGTGATGGCCGCCACGTCGGGCGTGTCGAGCGCCGCGACGATCGCGCCGTGCAACCCCGGAGTGCTCGCCACGATCGTGCGTCCGTGCAGCCACGTGTCGCCGCCGGCCATGTCCGTGACGACACCGCCGGCCTCGCGCACGAGCAGCGCTCCGGCCGCCATGTCGAAGGCGTTGAGGTGCGGTTCCCAGTAGCCGTCCAGCCGCCCCACCGACGTGAACGCCAGATCCAGCGCCGCCGACCCGCCGCGCCGGATCCCGCGCACGCGCAGGATGAGGTCCGCGAAGTGTTCGACGTTGCTGTCCGGCAACTCGTCGCGCTTGTAGGCGAAGCCCGTCGCGAGAACGGCGTCGATGAGTTCGGTTTTCGCCGAGACGCGTCGCGGTGTCCCGTCGAGCAGACAGCCGCCACCGCGGCGCGCGCTGAAGGTCTCGCCGAGGCGCGGAGCGTGCACCACGCCGACGAGCGGTTCGTCGCCGTCGTAGAGTGCGATCGAGACCGAGAAGAACGGGTGTCCTTGGCTGAAGTTCACGGTGCCGTCGAGCGGGTCGATGTACCAGGTCAGGCCGTTGGTTTCGTCGCGCACTTCTTCTTCGGCGAAGATGTTGTGTTCGGGGAAGCGCTCGCGGATCGCGGCGACGATGTGTCGCTCGGACGCGAGGTCGGCGGCCGTGACGGGATCGCGTCGGCCCTTGAGCTCGACGTGCGCCATGGGCAACACGCCGCCGTGGTCGAGGAGGATCGCGCCCGCTTGGCAGGCGAGTGTGGCGGCGAACTGTTGGATCGACTCGAGGTCGTGAGGCACGTCAGAACTCGTCGACGAGAATGCGGCAGACGTCGTCGAGATGGCGCTTCATCGAAGCGTTCGAGGGCACGGCGCCGGGCCCCTCCCAGTTGAACAGCGTGGCAAACGCGAGCCAGCGCCCTGCGGACGTCCTGGCATAGCCCGAAAGGGCGAAGACGCCGCGAATGTATCCGGTTTTGGCCCGAATCGATCCCGCGTACGGCATCTCCGAGAGGCGCTCGCGGAGCGACCCGTCGGCGCCCGAGATCGGAAAGCTGCGCAGGAACGTCGCCCGCGCGGGGCCTTCGGCGACCGCCATCTCGCGCAGACACCTGGCCAGCATGCGGGCCGTCGCGCGGTTGCCGCGCGCCAGTCCCGAGCCGTCCTTGGCGACGAGACCGCCGGCATCGAGCCCGAGCTGCTGGCTGATGAAGCGCGCCATGGCCGTCTCGCCGCTGGCGAAACTCCCGGTGCCTGTGAGCTTCGCGCCGGCGGCCTTGAAGAGGTGATCGGCGACGGAGTTGTCGCTCTCTTTGTTCGTGCGCACGATGGCCAGCGAGATCGGTGATTCGAAGCGCGCCAGTTCGACGGGCTCGTCGAGTGCCGCCGCGGCGCCGCGGACGACCTCCACGCTGCCCTCGATGCCGATCCCGCGGCGCTCGAGGCGCTGCGCGAGACACGCACCGAAGTACTCGTTCGGGTCGACGACCGGAACACGCAGCGTCCGCGGCGTGATCGAGCGACCGATCCGGCCGTAGACGCGCACGGCGCCGTCGCGGTTCGGTCGCGCGAGTCCGACCTCGTACGTGGTCGCCCCACTGTCGCGCTCGAGTTCGTTGCGCAGCGTGAAGCCCTGCGTGACGACGTTCCAGCGCGCACGCGGACGCGCGCCACCGCCATCCAGCTCGACCGCCAGGCAGTTGCCGTGCAGCGACAGCCCTCCGACGGGCGCCGCGTAGGGACGATGCAAGTCGGCGGCCTCCCATTCGGGATGCAGGAACTCGTCGTCGAACGGGCCGGGATCGAGGACGAGCCGGCCTTCGATGCGCACGACGCCGGCGTCGACGAGCAGGTCGGCGAAGACGCTCGTGGGGTCACCGATGCCGTCATGCACGAGGAGATCCTTGCGCAGCGTCGGGTCGCCGGAACCGAGCACGGTGAGGTCGCCGCGCACGACGCCGTTGCGATCGGGGCGCGCGGCGGCGAGAAAGCGCGTCGTGAAGGCGTGGTCGGCGCCGAGTACGCCGAGTGCCGTCGCCGTCGTGAGCACCTTCATGTTGCTCGCCGGCATCAGCGCGGCATCGGCGTTCTCGAGCGCCAACCACTCGCCGCTCGCGATGTCGATGGCGGCGAATCCGATCGCGAGTTCGCGCAGCGCACCGTCGTCGAGGCGCCGCGCCAGGACGTCGGCTGCCGCAGACGGCCGCACGCCCGTGGGCAGGCGCTCGGCGGACGCGATCGGCGCGATCGCTTCGAGTTCTCCGCGCGTCTTGGCCGCGGCCTCGGGCAGCTCCTGCGCAGCGGAAGGCAGCGCCGCAAAGGCGACAGCGACGAGCAGGCTCACAAAGACGGACGGCATCGACGAATCCCGGATGGCGTGTCGCGAGTCGTCAATCGACCTCACGACATCAGAGGATGAACCCAGCCATCTTGAGCGAGTGTGATCGGGCCTTCAAAGGTTTCTCGGGCCTGGGCGGCGATCGGGTCGTTCAGCACGTCGGGATAGAAGTGTGTCAGGACGAGCCGGCCGACGCCCGCGGCGCGCGCGAGAGCACCTGCGCGGCGCGGCGTGAGGTGCCCCTCGATGGGGTCGCGGTCGCTGCCGGCCGCCTCGAGCACGAAGACATCCGCGCCTCGAGCCAGCTCGACGAGATCGCCACCCTCGGTGGCATCCCCGCTGAAGGCCACGATCGGCCCCTCGCGCAGCTCGAGCCGATAGCCCACCGACGAGGCGTGATGGGCGACACAGCCGGCCACGAGCCGATGGCCGCCGGGCAGCGTGCCATGCCAGAGGCTCCCCGCCTGGGGCGTGACGGCGTGGAAGTCCCAGCGGCCGGGCGGCGCGTCGAGCCAGCCGGGGAAGGCCTCTCGGAAGCGGCGAGCCTGGTCCTCGACGCTGGAGTGGCCCCAGACGCCGAGCGGCTCGCGCCCGGCGCGCGGGCCGGGGTTGCGCAGCGCGAACTGCAGCGAGATGAGGTCGGTGCAGTGGTCGGGATGGATGTGGGTGACGAGGATCGCGTCGAGGGCATCGAGGTCGTAGCCGGCGCAGGCCGCACGATGCAGGGCGCCGGGTCCGAGGTCGATGAGGAAGGCCGCGTCGCCGGCAGCGACGATGTAGCAGCTCGTGCCGCGGTCCCGGCGCGGGACGGCGGTGCCGCTGCCGAGCACGACGAGCGCCGGGCGACTCACGGAGTGCGCGGAGCCGGTGTCAGCGTCTTCCACGCATGCTCGACGATGAGATCGAGATCGTTGCGCGTCGGGTTCCAGCCCAGCACCGAGCGCGCGCGGTCGGCCTCGGCGAAGAGCTGCGGCGGGTCGCCGGGGCGGCGCGGCCCGACCACGTGCGGCACCGGCTCGCCCGTGACTCGTTCGATGGCGTCGATGACCTCGCGCACGGAGTAGCCGCGGCCGTAGCCGAGGTTGGCGGTGAGCGACTCGCCGCCGGCGAGCAGGTGCTTGGCGGCGAGCACGTGGGCGTCGGCGAGGTCGCAGACGTGGACGTAGTCGCGGATGCACGTGCCGTCGGGCGTGTCGTAATCACCGCCGTGGATCGACAGCTGTCCGCCGTCGCGCTGGGCCATGAGCGCCAACGGGATCAGGTGTGTCTCGGGGTCGTGGCGCTCGCCGAGCACGCCGTCTTCGGAGGCCCCGGCAGCATTGAAGTAGCGGAAGATCACCGAGCGCAGGCCGGGCGCGGCGCGGATCTCGGACTCCATCGCCGACTTCGTCTCGCCGTAGACATTCACGGGGCGGTGCGGCAGGTCTTCGGTCATCGGGAGCCGGTCGGGCTCGCCATAGACGGCGCAGGTCGATGAGAAGACGAGGTTCGGAACGCCGGCGCGAGCCATCGCGTCGAGCAGCGAGCGCGTGCCATCGCGGTTGATGCGCCAGTAGAGCTGCGGCTTCTCCATCGACTCGCCGACGTAGCAGCGCGCGGCGAAGTGCAGCACGGCCGTGACGCCGTAGTCACGCAGCGTGCGCTCGAGCAGCTCGGTGTCGAGGATGTCGCCGATGACGAGCGGGGCGTCGAGCACGGCGTCGCGGTGTCCCTCGGACAGATCGTCGTAGACCACGACGTCTTGGCCGGCCGCGCTCAGCGCTCGCACAGTGTGGCTTCCGATGTATCCGGCGCCGCCGGTGGCCAAGAGCATCTGCACGTTCCAACCCGCACGGATGGAAGTCCGAGGCGCCTCGCCGTGCGGGGCGGCGAGGCCGGCCCAACGATAGGGACTCCCGCCCGCCGAAGAAACGGGGCGATGGCCCGCACAGCTCGCGCGAGGCCCGTCTGCGCGCGAGCGCGACTCGATGCGACGATCTGCGCGTCTTCTGGCGCTCCGGTGTCCTCCGCGCGGCGCGACGCAGACACGAAACGCGTTCGCCTCGCGATGCGCCCGTGGTTCCGCTGGCAGCGACCTCACCGGGGTCTTATCTTCTGGGCCACCCCCGTGTCCCCCAGGTTGGAGGAGAAGTGATGACGGCAACACTCAGCGGCCTCGAGCTGCTTCACCGCGGCAAGGTGCGCGATATCTACGCGATCGGCGACGACCAGATGCTGCTCGTCGCAAGCGACCGCCTCAGTGCCTTCGATGTCGTGCTGCCCCAGCTTCTCGCGGGCAAGGGCGTCGTGCTCACGCGCGTCAGCCAGTTCTGGTTCGACAAGACCGCCGGGATCATCCCGAATCACGTCATCACGTCGGACATCGATGCGATGCCCGAAGCCGTGCAGGCCCACCGCGAGACGCTCGCGGGGCGCTCGATGCTCGTGCGTCGCGCCGTGCCGGTGAAGGCCGAGTTCATCGTGCGCGGCTACCTGGCCGGGTCGGGTTGGAAGGAGTACCAGAAGTCCGGCACGGTCTGCGGGATCGAGCTGCCCGAAGGACTCCTCGAGTCGGACCGACTTCCCGAGCCGATTCTTACGCCTACCACGAAGGCCCCCGTCGGCGAGCACGACGAGAACCTCACGCTGGCTGAACTCGACGACGTCGTGGGCTCCGAGGTCGCGGCGAAGGCCGGCAAGCTCTCGCTCGACCTCTACCGCGAAGCGGCGGCCTTCTGCGCCGAGCGCGGCATCCTTTTGGCCGACACGAAGTTCGAGTTCGGCACGATCGGCGACGAGCTGCTGATCATCGACGAACTCTTCACGCCGGACTCGTCGCGCTACTGGCCGGCCGACGAGTACGAGCCCGGTCGCGGGCAGAACTCGTTCGACAAGCAGATCGTTCGCGATGCACTCGTCGCGACGGGCTGGAACAAGACACCGCCGGCGCCCGAGCTGCCGGTGGAAATCCTCGATCGTGCGATGGAACGCTACCGCGACATCGCCAAGCGCCTTCTCGGATCCTGACCATGACCGCATCACCCGTACTGTGGATTCTCGGGAGTGACAGCGACCTCCCGCACATCGAGCCTGGTCTCGAAGCCCTACGCGCTCTCGATATCGGCTACGACGTGCGCATCATGTCCGCGCACCGTACGCCCGACGACGTCGAGGCGGTGGTCTCGAGCGCGCGCAGTGACGGCGTCAAGGTGATCTGTGCCGTGGCCGGTGGCGCCGCGCACCTGCCGGGCGTTGTGGCCGCGCGCACGACGCTGCCCGTCGTCGGTGTGCCCGTGCCGAGCAACCTCTCGGGTGGCCTCGATTCGCTGCTGTCGATCGCGCAGATGCCCGGCGGCATCCCGGTCGGCACGATGGGCTCGAACAAGGGCGGCGGCAAGAACGCCGGCCTCTTTGCGGCTGCGATTCTCGGAGTCTCGGACACACGTGTGGCCGAGGCTCTCTCCACCTACCGCGAGAAGATGGCCGAAGGTGTCCGCAAGAAGGACGCCGCGGTTCGCGCCTCGGTCTGACCGTCTCCTCCCCCTACTCTCCCCTGCACACAAGCTCCCGGCGAACGACATGACGCAACAGGAAACGCGCACCCTCTGGTGGGAAGGCGGCCTCGACGGCGTCTGCAAGATGATCGAGCAGACGAAGTTGCCCGGCACGCTCGAGATCATCGACGTCACGACGCAGGAGGAGATGTGGGACGCGATCAAGCGTCTCGCCGTGCGCGGTGCGCCGGCGATCGGAGTCTCGGCCGCGATCGGCACCGTGCTCGGGATCCGCAGCAGCGCGGCCTCCGATCGCGCGGCGTTTCTCGAGGACCTCGAGGCCACCACCGACTACCTGGCGACGTCGCGCCCGACGGCCGTGAATCTCTTCTGGGGACTCGACCGCATGACGCGCGTGGCGCATGCCACGCCGGCCGACATGTCCGTGCCCGACCTCAAGCAGCACCTGCTCGACGAGGCGATCACGATCTGGAACGAGGACCGCGCGATCTGCCGCGCGCTCGGCAAGCACGGTCACCCGCTGCTCGCACCCGGTGAAGCTGCGCTGACACACTGCAACGCCGGCGGGCTCGCGACGGCCGACTACGGCACGGCGCTGGCTGTGTTCTTCGCCGCTCAGGAAGCCGGCAAGGAGTTCAGCGTCTTTGCCGACGAGACGCGTCCGCTGAACCAGGGCAGCCGGCTCACGGCTTGGGAGCTGCACAACCGCGGCATCGACGTCACGTTGATCTGCGACAACATGGCCGGGCAGGTCATGAAGGAAGGCCGCATCCACAAGGTCTTCGTCGGCTCCGACCGCATCGCGGCCAACGGCGATGCATGCAACAAGATCGGCACGTACTCGGTGTCGGTGCTCGCCAAAGCGCACGGCGTGCCCTTCTACGTTGTTGCGCCGACGTCGACGTTCGACATGACGCTCGCCGACGGCAGCCTGATCCCGATCGAACAGCGCGATCCCGACGAGATCCGCCGCGGCTACTCCGGCATCAACGCCCCGGCTGACGTGAAGGTCTACAACCCGGCCTTCGACGTCACGCCGCATGAGAACATCGCCGGGATCGTCACGGAGTTCGGTGTCATCGAGAACCCGGATACCGAAAAGGTCAGAAAGCACTTCATCGAGAACGGAGTGATTGCCGAAGAGAGAGTCTGACACAGCATGTCCAGACCGAGGAGCTCTCCGATGGCGTCCGCCAAGACGACAACCGACAACAAGAAGCCGACTGCAAAGTCGAAGACCAAGAAGTCGGCTCCCACGCGAACGTCGTCACGCTCGGCCAAGCGCCGCAGCCCGAAGGAAGGTGAGGGAGTCGACCTCCAGCAGCTCGAGCTCGAGCGTGTCGAGTTCCTGCGCGCGATGGACAAGTACAAGCGCCAGACCGGCAAGACCTTCCCGACGTGGACGGAGGTGCTCGAGGTGATCCGCTCGATCGGCTGGATGCACCCGCTGCAGGTCGAAGCCGTGAAGGCCTCGAAGAAGGCCGCGGACGGCGACTCGTCGGGGAGCTGAGCGCCTTCAGTAGCTGCGCTTCTTCTCGAACAGCGGGATGAGTGTGTCTTCGAGGCGCTTGTAGAGTTCGCCTGTCGCGACGATGTCCCGGATGCAGTAGGACGCGATCTCTTCGATGCGGCCGTCGTCGTAGGCGGCCTGGACCTGGCTGCCGTCGATGCCGTCGTCTTTCGGGGACGTGATCCCGAAGCGTCGGCACCAGTAGTCGAGGCTGAAAATGTCGCGCGAGGCGCCCTGGAAGGTGAGGATCTCCTGCAGGTCGCAGTGCGGCGTGATCGAGTAGCGGTAGCCGGCGAGGTTCATCGTCGGCGCGATGCCTGCCAGCGCCGAGCGGATCATGAGGTACGGGCCGTCGAACATGCGGCCGTTGTAGGTGATGATCCGACGCGGCCGGGCGTCGCGGACGAACTCCCAGAAGGCCGCGAGCATCTCCGGCTCGGTGCCATCGAAGCGCTTGAAGCCGTCGGCACCGCCCTCGTGCCAGCCCTTCGACTCGCCCTCGACGAACACGCCGCCGACGCCCTTCGTGACGTTCAGCATGCCGATCACGATCACGCGCCCCGTGCCCGGCCAGAGGCCGAGCCGCTGCGAGACACCCTCGCGCTCGGCATCGTTGCGACCGCGCTTCTCGAGCGCCTTCTGCGTCTTGTCGTCGAGGTCGGACCAGTTACTGCCGACGGTCTCGATGTCGACGACGTAATCGTCGCCTGGCATCCCGTTATCCGATCGCTTCGAGGGGATGGGCGTCGGTGAGTTCGGTGACCGCCGCACGAACCTCCGCGCGCACACCTTCGTCCTCCGGCGCCTCGATGATGTCGGCGATGAGGTTGCCCACGCGCACGAGTTCAGCGGGGCCGAAGCCACGCGTGCAGAGGGCCGGCGTGCCGAGGCGGATGCCGGAGGCTTCCATCGGCGGGCGCTCGTCGAACGGAATCATGTTCTTGTTGACGGTGATCTTCGCGTGGCCGAGCGCCTCTTCGGCTTGCGCACCGGAGAGTCCCTTGCTCCCGACGTCGACGAGCAACAGGTGGTTGTCGGTGCCGCCCGAGACGAGCCGCAGTCCGCGCTCGTCGAGCGTGCGACCCAGCGCGACGGCGCTGTCGAGCACGCGCTGCTGGTAGTCGCGGAAGCTCGGCTGCGCGGCTTCGTGCAACGCGATCGCCTTGCCGGCGATGACGTGCATCAACGGTCCGCCCTGGATGCCCGGGAAGACGCGCGAGTTGAAGCCCTTCGAGAACTCCTTGCGCGACAGGATCATTCCGCCGCGCGGTCCGCGCAGGCTCTTGTGCGTGGTGAGCGTGACCACGTCGGCGTGCGGCACCGGCGACGGGTGCAGGTCGGCGGCGACGAGCCCGGCGATGTGCGCCATGTCCACCATGAATACGGCGCCCACTTCGTCGGCGATCTCACGGAACCGTTCGAAGTCGATGTGTCGCGAGTAGGCACTCGCGCCGGCCATGACGAGCTTGGGTTTGTTGTCGCGCGCGAGCTGCGCGACGACGTCCATGTCGATGCGTTCGGTCTCGCGCTCGACGCCGTAGAACACGGGCTTGTAGAGCTTGCCCGAGAAGTTCAGCGGGTGACCGTGCGTGAGGTGACCGCCGTGGGCGAGGTCCATGGCGAGGAACGTGTCGCCGGGCTCGAGCAGCGACATGAGCGCGCCCATGTTCGCCTGGCTCCCCGAGTGCGGCTGCACGTTGGCTCGCTCGGCGCCGAAGAGCGCCTTGGCGCGGTTGATCGCGAGACGCTCCACCGTGTCGACGTGCTCACAGCCGCCGTAGTAACGACGCCCGGGATAGCCTTCGGCGTACTTGTTCGTGAGGCGCGATCCACAGGCCTCCCGCACGGCACGCGACGTGATGTTCTCCGACGCGATGAGCTCGAGCTCGTCCTGCTGACGGTGATTCTCGGCTTCGATGGCCGCGTAGACCTCGGGGTCGAGCCCCTCGATCTCCGAGCGAGTGATGTCGGTGGACGTCATGAACTGGTCTCCGGGGACTGCCTGCGCTGACACATGTCCGCCAGACTATCGAACGTGTAGATGCCCGTGGAGTGACCATCCGACCAGACGATGTTGAGGGCATAGCGCCCCACCTGGTCGATCCGCACGGGACGCACGGTTTGCGGCACGCTGTTGGGGTCGAGGCGATCCTCGCCGGTCCACTCGTCGACGCACTCGGCGCAGGGGCAGGACAGGCGCAGAACGCGCACGTTGTAGCGGCACACCTCCCCGTCGTTCCACGTGATCACGAGCGTGTCGGGGCCGTCTTGGCCGAGGCTCTTCGGGACGCGTGCCATCAGCCCTCCCACTTCATGCTCAGCGACGCCTCGCCCTCGGCGCTCATCATGAGCGTGCGCGCGAGGGTCCGCGCCATGTCCGTGAAGGCTTTCCCGGCGGGACTGTCGGGCGCGCGCACGACGATCGGCTCGCCCTCGTCTCCACTTTGCGCGACACCTTCCTGCAGCGGCACTTCGCCGAGGAACGGCACGCCGAGTTCTTCGGCCGCAGCCTTCGCGCCGCCGCGCCCGAACAGGTCGACGGTCATCTCGCCGTCGGGTCCCACCAGGTACGACATGTTCTCGACGATGCCGAGCACGGGCACCTTGACCTGTTCGAACATCTTGAGGCCCTTGCGCGCGTCGATGAGCGCGACCTTCTGCGGCGTCGACACGATGATCGCGCCCGACAGCGGGGCCTTCTGCGTGAGCGTGAGCTGCGCGTCGCCGGTGCCTGGCGGCATGTCGACGAAGACGAAATCGAGCTCGCCCCACTCGACTTGTTCGAGGAACTGCTGCAGCGCGCCGTGCACCATCGGTCCGCGCCAGACCATCGGCTGGTCGGGGTCGACGACGAAGCCGATCGACATCATCTTGATGCCGCGCGCTTCGACGGGATGGATGCGCTTGTCGCCCGCGGGCTTGGGGCGCTCGTTCGTGCCGAACATCGTCGGCATCGAGGGGCCGTAGATGTCCGCGTCGAGCAGTCCGACCGAGTAGCCTTCCTTCGCCAGCGCCATCGCGAGGTTTGCCGTGACGGTCGATTTCCCCACGCCACCCTTGCCGCTCGCGACGGCGACGACGTGCTTGACGCCGTTCATGATCGCGCGCGGCGCACGCGGCGTGCGCTTGAGCGTCTTCATGTCGATCTCGACCGACTCGACACCGGCGATGGCCTTGACGGCGGCTTCGCACGGCGCTTTGAGCGCCGACTTGTCGCTGCCGTCGACGCTCGACGCTTGCAACTCGAAGTGCACCGTCGCCCCGTCGACGAAGAGGTTCTTCACATACCCGGCGCTGACGACATCCTTCCCGACGGCGTCATCCGACACCGACCGAAGGGCCTGCAGAACATCCTGACTCGTGGGCACCGAAGCTTCTCCGAACGCGGCAAAACAACATGAATAGCGAGCCACTTATGGTGACGCCGCAGCATTCGAAACGCCAGTGAAGCCGGGCAGGAAACGCCGGGCAGGCGATGTTCGGGTCGGATGGGCCGGCAAGCCGAGACGCCGGCCGCGTCAGTGGTTGTCGGAGGCTTGCGTTGTCGTCGACTCGGGCGACGGCCTGGCTGCGAGGTCGTCCTCGGTGATCTCGATGACGAAGTCGACGGCGTGGAGGCCTTCGGGCGGCACGTCGACCGCCCGTTGCGCGATGCCCTTGGGCCGCACCGCGGGATGTTCGTGGTGCGCGATCAGTGAGCAGGGGCCCGGTGGAACGCGGAGGCAGAAGGACCCATCGGCCTCGACGCGGCCGAGCGGTGCGATCTTGCGTCCGTCGCGCCGGGCGACGACGGTGATCGTCTCGAGGCTGATCGAGTCGGGGGCCAAGAGTGTGATGCTGCCGGTGACGGTACACCCCTCGGCGACGCGAACTTCCAGGTGCGGCACGTCGCCGCGAACCCTGAACGTAGGAGGCTCGACGACCCACCAGGATGACTTGGACTCGATGCCGAGGCGGAAGCGCCCGTCGGGCAGGCCGGTGAAGGCGAAGGCTCCCGATGCATCGGTGACGCACGTGAGTCGTCCCACGCGTGAGTTGTGATGCAGTTCGAACGGGACGCCCACGGCGGGTTTGTCATCGAGCCCAAGGAGCACGCCGGCCGCGTGACTCCGCGCCGGGAAATCGAGGTCGACGCGACACGTGTCACCCCAGCCCACGTCGATCGTCTGTTCGAGCGTGTCGAACTTGTAGCCGCGCACAGCGCGGACGGCGATCGCTCCAGGCTGCTTGACCTGGATTCTGAAGTGTCCGTCTTCACCTGTGACCGTCTCACGATTGCCCGACGCAGCCGACGCGCGAACGGTCACACCAGCGGCCGGTTCACCGCCGACGAAGACCGTGCCGATGACGACGGGGAAGTGCGGCAGCTCGAGAGTCACGCGGGCGGCTCGGCCGGCGCGCAGAGACACCGAGAACTCCTTGTTCCGCGATGTCCAGAACGTGAGTCGTTCGCACGGAAGTCCGGCGAACACGACGCAGCCCATGTCGTCGGTGTTCTCGCGCCTCACCTGCTTGCCGTTGCGGGCGACGATGACAGGCACGTCGACGATGGGATTGCCGTCGTGACTGACGACCCACACCGTCACGTCACGCGTGTTGTCGGGGGCGCCAGTGACCTGCGCCCCCAAGAGCCCGCACGCAGCCCACGCGACCACGGCACCCACGATGATCCTCGCCCACGACATGGGGGAAGCTTACCAGCGGATTGCGCCGATGCGACGGCGTGGGCGCTGCTCGCGGAACGTGGGCCGTCTCGTTACGGGAAGACGAGTTCGACGGCGTTCGTGCTCGTGAATCCGACGCCGACGCCGGCGGGATCGCCGAGCAGCGCTTGCATCGTGACCGTGATGCCTGTGACGGCGGCCGGGATGACGACGGGAAGGTCGAACGTGCCTGCGCCCCCGCCGGTGCCCTCGAGCGCGATCGGGATCTGGAGCGGCAGCAGAGGCGCCACACGCAGCAAGCAGCCGACCGCCATCATCAGCGCCGACTGTCCGCCACCGAGCAGGAGGAGTCCGTCGGCGCCGCCATACCCGCCGGCGATCGAGATCGCGAGGTCGGCTCCGGCCTGGGCGCAGCCGGTCACCTCGAGGATCGGGAGGAGCCCACCGGTTCCGGGGCAGCCGAATCCGTACGCCGTGATCTTGCCCTGGCAGACGGGCTCGATGACGTCGATCGTGATGCGTCCGAGCGCCGAGTCGATCGAGCCGTCGAAGGCCGCGTACGTGAACTCGTCACGACCGACGTAGCCGTCGGATGCGCGGTAGGTCGCCGTTGCCGTCGTCCCGTTGGCGTCGAAGGCCACGGTGCCGTGCGTCGGCTGTGAGACGATGCGCCAGTCGAGTGAGTCGCCGTCGACGTCGTTGCCGGGGAGCACGACCGGTAGCGCCACGTCGGTCGGAACGCTGAGCGAGAGGTCAGTGACCTGCGGCGCGTGGTTGTTCGTGGCGTCATTGTCGAAGGGCCCGTTGTGACACGCGAAGCAGGTCACGTTCGCGCCTTCGAAGAACGTCTTCGTGCCGAACTCGCTGCCGAGCGGGAACGCGCGGTCGGCCTGCGTGCGTGAGAGCACCGTTCCGCGGAGGTTCGAGCCGTGGCACGCGCGGCATGACGCGATGCCTTGGTTGGAGGCGACGTCGCCGTGCTGGTCCTTGGCCCACTTGGCGCTGATGTCGTGCATGCCGTGCGGTCCGCCGAGGTCGGCGTGTTCGAGGAAGTCCGGGACGTGACACGACGCGCAGTCGCTGATGGTTCCCGAATGGCCTTGGATCGCTTGGCTCTGGACGTTGTCGTTTGCGAACGAAGAGGGGTAGATCGCATGCGGCGAGCCGTGGCACGCCGAGCACTGCAGGCCGCCGTGACCGTCACTGAAGCGGTAGAGATCGAAGCCCGCGGCCGGGACGTCGGACGTCGTGGCGAACACCGCGTTCGTGGCGACGTGCGGGTTGCCGCTGTCGTCGAAGACGGACGTGAAGCGGATCGCGCCGGCGTTGTCCGTGGCCGTCCCCGTGTGACACTCCTGACAGCTCGGCTGTTCGAGCCAGCCGACGCGTCCCGGGTCGCCGACGGCATCCATCCCGCCGTGGCAGCTCTGGCATTGCATCGAGAAGTCACCGTCGGCGCCGATCGCCTTGCCCATGGCGCCGCGCAGGCACTGCGTGACTCGGCCGGGGTGGCACGTGAAGCATGAGTCGCGCGTCGTGCTCGTTCCGAGCTTCGTCCCCATCGCGTCGACGACGTCGGCATGGAAGCCGTGGATGGCGGAGGTGAGCGGCGAGACGCCGGGCTGGCCCGTGCCCGGCAAGGCGTTGGAGCCGTGGCAGGTTGCACACAGCACGGCGGTGCCGGACTCAGCCGTGTGTCGCAGGCCGAGCGGAGAGTAGCCGGCGGCGATGAGGGCGTCGACGAACGCCGTCTCGTTGAGGTGGCGGTCGTCGTGGACGGCGAGGATGTTGCGGCGGTCGTCCTTGTCAGGGTCGCTGTCGAAGACCCAGCCCATCGCGGGCATGGCGAAGGGGCTCGTCGCCGAGGCGTGGCACATGGAGCACTCGAGCTCCTGGCTCACGGGGACGGACGTCACGGTGGACGCGAGCGTGGAGCCGCCGTTGGTGTGAGCCGTCACGCGCATCAAGGGATACGTGTTCAGCGCGGCGTTGTCGTCGATCGGCGTCAGCGGGATGCCCTCGGCCTGGAACCACGTCCACGTCGGATCGAAGTGCATCGGTTGCGGGACGTTCAGCGGGCCGGGCATCGCGTTCCCCGCCAGCCCGACGTCGAGCGGCAACGACACGCCGAAGAGGTCGTCGACGTGGTCCCAGAAGTTCGTCTTCCCGATCGACGTGGTGTTGATCGACGCGCTGGCGTCGAGCTCACTGCGGTACGTGACGTTGAACGCCAGGCCGTTCTCGACGAGCTCTCCCTGCACCATCAGCTGCGCGTTGACGGTGTTGAACGGCGGCAGGATCGTGAAGATCGAGTAGTCGGGATCCATGCAGTGCATCCCGAGGTCGTTCCACGCGATGACGAGCGGCGGCGGAAAGTCCTGTCCGGCGGCCGAGGAGATGAGGCCAGCGAGCGCCAGCCCGGCGGAGAGGCTCCAACGAACGCGGTGCGTGGGTGAGGTGGCGGTCATCGAAGTCTCCCGAAGGGTCCCGCGGTCCCTCCCCGTTCCTGCGGGGCCGCCGTTGCGCTCAGGATATGTCCTGACTTCGACGTCGCGTGATGACGTGAATGTCATCTTGGTCGCGTGGGCGGCGATGCTCGCGGCGCGGAGTGGCCCGCCGGCGCCCGGCCGTGAGAGCTGACACGGCCGTCTCCCGACTCGTCGGATTCGATCTGTATTCTCGGCGCCATGAAAACATCCATGCTCCTGGCACCGGTGCTCGTCACCGCGGCCCTCGCTGCGGCCGTGACCATGTCCGGCTGCGGCTCCTCTGAGTCCACTCTCAGCGACTCGTCCGACAACTCGACACCCACGGTGAGCGAAGCGCTCGCGGCCGACGTCAACGTCGCCGACAGCGCGACGCCCCTTTCCGACGCAAGCGAACCTCTCGCGTCAGCCAACGAGCTGCCCGAGATCCGCTACTTCATGCTTTCCTACGCCTGACCCTTCTGCAAGAAAGTCGAGGCCGCCGTGAGCGAACTCGCAACCGAATACGAAGGCCAGGTCTACTTCAACGTCGTGTCCGCCGAGGACACCGAGACGCGCAGCGACGAAATCGACTCGTACGGTTTCACCGAAGCACGCCACGGCATCGTCGGCTTCGACACCGAAGGCAACGTCATCTCGAAGATCCCCGGCCACAACTACGGCCGCGACGAGATCGTCGAGATCATCGGACAAATCACCGCGGACTGACCGCGCGTGCTGCACTCGCCACGTGCGCTGAGTTTCTTTGGACAACGACCCCGCAGCTCATGCCGAGCTGCGAGGTCGTTCGCTCGCACGACGAGTTGCGAGCCACCCAGCCCCCACGACCGCAACGACCCCGCAGCTCGGATCACGAGCCACGGGGTCGTTCTTCTACAACCTCAGCCCGCGGCGGCGATGGGTTCCGTGCTGTCGCGCGAGAGAGTGCTCGGTGCGCGCGTGCCAAGGCGGACCCGCGGAGGCGAAACAACGCTTCGTCGAGCAGGCCCGATGCGCCCCACCCAGCCCCCACAAACGCAACGACCCCGCAGCTCGGATCACGAGCCACGGGGGCGTTCTTCTACAACCTCAGCCTGCGGAGGCGATGGGTGTCGTGCTGTCGCGCGAGGTGGTGCTCGGTGCTTTCAGACCAAGGCGGCCGCGCGGAGGCGATGCAACGCATCGTCGAGCACGGACCAACGCCGGTCTGGACGCATCCGAGTGCCGCCTCACGCGACATGACGGCGCCCATCGCCGGAGCTCCTCAGTAGCGGTAGTGCTCCGGCTTGTACGGGCCTTCCTTCGGAATGCCGAGGTACTCGCTCTGCTCCGTCGTGAGCGTCGTGAGCTTCACGCCGAGCTTGCCGAGGTGCGCGAAGGCAACTTCCTCGTCGAGCTTCTTCGGCAGCGTGTAGACGCCGATCTCGTAGTTTGCGTGACGGTTGTACAGCTCGATCTGCGCGAGGACCTGGTTGCTGAACGAGTTGCTCATCACGAACGACGGGTGGCCCGTGGCGCAACCGAGGTTCACGAGACGCCCCTCGGCGAGCAGGATGATCGAGTGACCGTCTTCGAACGTGTAGCGGTCGACCTGCGGCTTGATCTCGACCTTCTTGACCTTCGGCCATGCGTTGAGACCCGCGACGTCGATCTCGATGTCGAAGTGACCGATGTTGCAGACGATCGCATCGTTCTTCATGCCGGCCATGTGCTTGGCCGTGACGATGTCGCGGCAACCCGTCGTCGTGACGAAGATGTCACCCTCGCGGAGGGCCTCTTCCATCGTGGTGACTTCGAAGCCTTCCATCGATGCCTGAAGCGCACAGATCGGATCGATCTCGGTGATGATGACGCGCGAGCCGAGGCCACGCATGGCCTTCGCGCAACCCTTGCCGACGTCGCCGTAACCGGCGATGACCGTGACCTTGCCAGCCACCATGACGTCGGTGGCGCGCTTGATGCCGTCGGCGAGCGACTCACGGCAACCGTAGAGGTTGTCGAACTTGCTCTTCGTGACGGAGTCGTTGACGTTGATCGCGGGCACCTGGAGCTTGCCCTCGTTCCACATCTTCCAGAGGTGATGGACACCCGTGGTCGTTTCCTCGGTGATGCCCTTGACGTCCTTCATGAGCTCGGCGTTCTCCGGCTTGTGCAGGAGTGCCGTGAGGTCACCGCCGTCGTCGAGGATCATGTTCGGGCCGCTGCCGTCGGGCCAGCGGATGGTCTGCTCGATGCACCACTCGTACTCCTCGTCCGACTCACCCTTCCAGGCGAAGACGGGGTAGCCCTTATCGGCCATCGCGGCGGCGGCATGGTCTTGCGTCGAGAAGATGTTGCACGAGCTCCAGCGGATCTCGGCGCCAAGCGCGACGAGCGTGTCCATGAGGACGGCCGTCTGAATCGTCATGTGCAGGCAGCCGGCGATCTTCGCGCCCTTGAGGGGCTGCTCCTTGCCGTACTTCTCGCGCAGCCACATGAGGCCCGGCATTTCGTTCTCGGCGATCATGATCTCCTTGTGGCCCCACTCGGCCTGAGACATGTCTGCCACTTTGTAATCGGTGCTGCTGGTGGTCGCCGTGTCGGTCACGGGTTCACTCCGTAGAAAGAAAGAAAGAGGGTAAGAGTTGGTCTGCGAGCGTCAGCTCGCGGTTGATTCGTCGTCGTGCCGGTCGGCGTCGGGGACGCGTCCGTGCACGAGATGCAGCGGGAGTTCGATGGTGCGCCCCGAAGGTGTCTCGACGATGTAGTTCTCGCTGAGCATCTCGTGGCGGACGTTGGTCAGGCCGGCGCGTTCCATGTCGTCGACGAGCGATGTCGGTTCGATTCCGAGGCGGGTGTCGGCCATCGCGTCGCGCATCCAGACCTCGTGGTGCGGCAGCATGTCGATGCACACGACGAGACCACCGGGGCGCACGACACGCGCCATCTCGGCGAAGCCGAGACGTGGGTCGACGAGGTGGTGCATGACCATGTGCGCGCAGGCTGCATCGACTTCATCGTCTTCGAGCGGGAGTTGTTCGAGTACACCGATGCGGAACTCCATCGTCGCCGACGAGGCGTGCAGGTTCTCGCGCGCACGCGCCAGCATCGGCTCGGACGCATCGACGCAGATGACGTGTCCGACGCGTCGCCCGAGCGCTGCCGCGAGGTAGCCCGTGCCGCAGCCCACGTCCGCGATCTTCAGTGTGTTCGGAACGAGACACGACAACATCTCGAGACGCCCGGTGCCGCGCGTGAAGTCGGCGCCGATGAGGTCCCAGTCGCCGGCGATCTTGTCGAAGAACGAGCGGTTCTCACTGCGGTCGGCGAGCACGGTGGCCAACCGACGACGATCGGCAGCGGCCTGGTCGATGGCCGCGAGCGAGGGCGCCAGAGCGCCCCACATGTCGCCGAAGGCGCCCTCCGGGACATCGAGGCGGCAGAAAGTGAAGGACCCCTCGTGACGCTCGCCGATCAGTCCATTCTCGCGCAGCACGCGCAGGTGGTTGCTGACCCGGCTCTGCCCCATCGCGAGGCAGCGGGCGATCTCGCCGACGGACAGCTCCACCTCGGCCAGCAGCGCCAGGATGCGCAGGCGCGTCTCGTCGGCCAGAACCCGGAGGGCCTGGTGGAGGGGCGGCGAAGAAAGTGGCGTCGTCGAAGTCATCAGGCAATCAAGGTAGCGTGATGTCTGCATGACATCAAGGGATCACGGACCGCTGATGAGCATTTTCCGCGCTGTGCCTTCCCTTCGTCGGCTGCCGCCGGGCGATGACTTGTGCCGCCGGGCCTCGGCTCAGTCGTCCTGGGACGTGATGACGGTGCCCCGCTGCGACACGCTGCCGAGGCCCAGATCCGTCGAGAGGTGCCCGATCGCCCCGCCTTCGAGGCTCAGGTCACCGATCCCGGACGTGAAGTCGAGCCGTCCGGCGCAGTGGCTGTCGACGAGGTGGGCGTCGCCCGTGCCTGTCTCGATGCGAGCCGCGCCGAGGTGCGACGAGGTGATGAAGACGTCACCGGTGCCCGTCACGGCCGAGGTCTGCTCGGTGCGGACGTCCGTGAGCGTGATCGACGATGTGCCCGTCTCGATCTGGAGGTCGGCGGCGACCCAGGCGCTCATGTCGATCGAGCCGACGCCAGACGTGATGTGCGCGCGGGCTGACTCGCCGTCGCGCACCTCGATCGCCGACGTTCCCGTCTCGGCTCGCAGGGAGTGATCCGAACGAAAGCCGCCCAGCGCGATCGGCCCCGTTCCCGAGCGCACGGTGAGACCAAGCGAGCGCGGCAGCGTGCCGCGCACGGCGTTGATCATCGACGCGTATCCGTCGGCACTCCGGCTCACGAGTCGACCGCCTTCGACGACGACCTCTCCATCGCCCTCGAGCTCCGACAGGATCTCGACGTCCAGGGTCGCCGTTGCGCTGTCGCTGGCCGTGAGCGAGATCGGCCCGGTGCCCGTCGCGATCTCCCATGCGGCGTCAGCAGCCGGCGCGAGCGTGACGGTTTCCCAGCGGGCGTGCGGCAGCTCGACGCCATTGAGCGTCACGCGCTGGCCGTCGTCCTCGAAGCTCATCCCGAAGACCGTGACGGTGGTGCCCTGGATGCCGCAGCCGGCGAGGACGAGCAGGACACCGAGGACACTCGAGCGAAGGATTGCAAGCATGGTGGCTCCTTGTCCGAAGTCTGCCACGCCTGGACGCATCAGCGCTGCGGGCGGGGCTTCTTTTTGCGTCGCGGCTTCGTCGAGCTGGCGCGCGCAGTGGTGGTTGAAGGCGGTGTGCGTGGCGCGAGTTCGGGAAGCGCTGCGTCGACGCCGAGGGCCGAGCACTCGTAGATGGACGTCGCGGCGCCGTAGCGCTTGAGCCACGAGCGATGGAACGCATCGTAGCGTCGCTCGCTGATCGCGCCCCGCGCGTCCGTCATGAGGTCGCGGTAGAACTGCAGGTTGTGGATGCTCGCGAGCGTGTCGTAGAGCGGTTCGCGCGCGTAGTGCAGGTGACGCAGCACCATGCGCGGATAACTCTGACACGCGTAGCACGTACAGTCGACGTCCACGGGGCGATCGTCGTGGGCGAAGCGCCGGTCGGTGATGCGCAGCTTTCCGTCGCGCGTGAAGAGCGTGCCACCGCGGGCGTAGCGCGTCGGGATGACGCAGTCGAACATGTCCATGCCGTGACGAATGGCCGACAGCAGGTCTTCGGGGAGTCCGACGCCCATGAGGTAGCGCGGCCGGTCGCGCGGCATCTTCGGCGCCGTGAACGCGACGATGCGCGTCATCCACTCATAGCCTTCCCCCACCGAGACGCCGCCGATCGCGAAGCCGTCGAAGGGTTGATCGGCGATCTGCTCGATGCTGCGCTGACGGAGGTCGTCGTGGACCGCGCCCTGCACGATGCCGAAGAGCAGCTGATGGTCGGCGAGGTCGGCGGCGCGACAACGCGCGGCCCAACGTGCCGTGCGATCAACGCTGCGCTCGACGTAGCGACGCGGTGCATCGTGGTCGCAGCATTCGTCGAACGCCATGACGATGTCGGCGCCGAGACGACGCTGGATGTCCATCGAGGCTTCGGCGTCGAGGAAGTAGCGCTGACCGGAGCGTTCCGAAGGGAACGACACGCCGTCGTCCGTCACCTCCTTGCCGGGCAAGCTGAAGACCTGGAATCCGCCCGAGTCGGTGAGGATCGACTTGTTCCAGTTCATGAACCGGTGCAAGCCCCCGGCCTTCTCGACGAGCTCGGTGCGGTCACCGAGGCTGAGGTGGTACGTGTTCGCGAGGATGACGTGTGCGTAGACGTCGCGCGGCAGCACGGCCTTGATCGCGCCCTGCGTCCCGACGGGCATGAAGGTCGGTCCTTCGACCTGGCCGTGGGCCGTTTCGAAGCGCACGCGCCGCGCGCCGGTCGGGTCTTCGGCCACGATCTCGAATGCGATGTCCTTGGCGGGCTTGGTCATCACTCGACTCCGTCGCGAAGACTCAGGGTGCACGTGCTCAAGAACGCAGCGCCCAGGCGAGCGTCGCCCAGCCACCGATCAGGAGCACGCCGCCGATCGGCGTGACGGCTCCCAACCAACGCGGGCCGCCGAGCGCCAAGACGTAGACGGTCCCACTGAAGATCATGATCCCTGCGGCGAAGAGCCACGTGGTGCTGCTGCCGACTTGGACGCCGGCGGCCTTCAGCGCTGCGACCGCCAGGAGCGCCAGCGCGTGATACATCTGATATTTCACGGCGACCTCCCAGGTGGCGAGGTCGTCGGGCGACAGGCGCTTCTCGAGGCCATGCGCACCGAAGGCTCCCGTCATCACCGCGAGGGCTCCGAAGAGCGCGCCGAGCACGCCGGGACTCATGACTCGGTGTCCCCGTCGTGGCGCGTCGGCTTCCAGAGCACCTCGTCGCTTCCGGCTGCGGCTCGGGCGAGCACGAACATGAGGTCGGAGAGGCGGTTGAGGTAGACAAGACACGTGGTGTTGATCTCGTCGTGTTCCGTGAGGGCCTGGGTCTCGCGCTCGGCGCGGCGGGCGACCGTGCGTGCGAGGTGCAGGTGCGCTGCGAGCATGCCGCCTCCGGGCAGGATGAAGCTCTCGAGCGGGCTGAGGTCCGCGTTCACCTCGTCGATCCAAGCTTCAAGCCAGCTGATGCGATCCGCGTGCACGCGGATCGCGGGGACCTCGCGCGGAGCGCTGAGCGGGACGGCGAGATCGGCGCCGAGATCGAAGAGGTCGTTCTGGATGCGCTGGATGCGCGTCCGGAGCTCGGCGTCGTCGGTGTGAGCGACGCACAGACCAAGCACTGCACTGAGCTCGTCGACGGTGCCGTAGGCATGCAGGCGAGGGTGCGTCTTGGGGACGCGCGTGCCGTCAGCGAGCGCGGTCGTGCCGGCATCACCCGTCCGCGTGTAGATCTTGTTGAGTCGAACCATGTCGTCGCAGCAAGGAGGGAATGAACCCAGGAGCATCCCATGCGGGGCTCGAAGGGCGCCAGCCCGGACTTCTCACGACGATCTGCTGTCGACACGGGCTGGCAAGCTGGGCTGTGTCGAACGCCACGTCCCCTGCGCTCGACGAGGTTCCGCCGCCGCCCCCTTGGAGGATGCCGATTCGCCTTCCCGCCAGCCCAAGCGGGCCTTCGCGTCACTCGTCGCCTTCGTCGTGCGACGGTTCGTTGCATCGGCGAGGAGGCCGGGTGGGTCGTCCGGTGAGTACCGAACGTGACGCTCGACGCCGTCACGCAGGTCCGGACGCGACCGTAGCAGGTTCTTGTGAGAAACCCGTGCGAGTCCGGACTCCATTCACATCACGTCGCTATGCCCCTCTTTGCAGCCTGTTGAAGAACTGCTCCGCGTGCGATGTGCGTGATCGAGTGCGCGGGTGCAAGTGTGGGAACGCAGGCGAATCGGTGGGTTCGTCGAGGCTCCCGCGTTCGCACAGGCGCGCTGGGGCGCGTGCGGTGTGCCCGATTTTCTCAACGGGCTCTTAGCAGCGCGTTGAAAAACTCATTCGGCGCGTAGCACGCGCCTAGTCGCCCTCGATCAGGCGCAGAAGCCTCGACGAATCCACCGATTCGCCTGCGTTTCCGCACCTGATCGAGAACAACTGATCACGCACTGCGCATCCGAAGCAGTTCTTCAACACGCTGTTAGGGCCGCCGATCGCGGCGCGTCGCGCGCTGTTCTCGGGCGACGCCAGAGAACGGGACGATGCCGCGCCGCTCTCGAAGAGAACGACGCGGCATCGATCACCGTCGAGACCACCCGGACGCAGGAGCGCCTCAGCGCGGCGCCGACTCGTCGAAGTCTCTGACTCGACGAGTCGGGCCGCGCCGGTCGACGCGCTGGGCCGAGCGTCCCTCAGCAGGGATGGGGAGTATTCCCTGCCAGGGTTCCCGGTGTCACGCTCGGCGCCAGCTCAGGAGACGCGCTGGTAGAGGCCGCGTGAGACACGCTTGAAGCGCTTGTCCTTCGCGAGCG
This sequence comes from Planctomycetota bacterium, assembly GCA_029259745.1. Taxonomy (GTDB): domain Bacteria; phylum Planctomycetota; class B15-G4; order B15-G4; family B15-G4; genus OFTM221. The sequence continues at coordinate 16,345 of JAJDEO010000029.1, read as the reverse complement.
CGTTGCTCACCATCATCCCGAAGTTCTTCGACGTCGTCTGGTAGCCGTTGCTCATGACGAGTTCGGCGGCTTCCTTCGGCGTCACTTCGGCGCGTACTTCCATCGCCGCAGCGATCGCGTCCGCGAGGGGCATGTCGTTCCGCGCACGCGTCCGCGGGGCACCCGGGAGGCGCGTCGACGGTGCTCCACCGCGAGCGGACGGAACCGTCTGGCCCAGCGCACGCAGCTCGTTGTCGAGCTCCGCGAGTTCGGCCGCGAGGCGGTCGCGCTTTGCGAGAAGCTTCGTTGCGCTGCGCGAGCGGCGCTCGAGTTCACGCTGGAGTTCAGTCGTATCGATCTTCTTGAGGTTCATGCTCTTTCTTCTTGTAGTCGTGTCGCCTGCGCGATCCGTGACAAGCATTCACTTTCACTTCACTTGCGTGCGACGAGTTGTTGACCAGGGGGTCTGATCCGACACGTCAGGAGCCTGCGGTGAAGTGCTTTCGTCTCCGGCGCTGCCCGCTTCGGTTCAGATCGCGGCCGCAGGCGAATCGTCGGATTCGCCGAGACTGGGCAACGAAGAGATGGACCGAACAGGTGTTGCTGGGGTCGAGATGATTCTTGCCACGGGCTGGCAGACGCGTCTTGGGGAGAATCCGGCGAGAGGGGCACCCACCGGAAGGACCTAAAGAAACATTGATAGGTTGGTGAAGTCAATGTTGCTCGTGAATGATTCTCTTGGTTGTTGGGAATACAACACACGCAATGAGCGGCATGTGATGTGGTGTCGCCCCGCCGGAACGGGATACCGCGCGGTGCCCGGAAGGCGCTCAGAACAGGCCCACAAGGCCTGCGGAACGGGGCTTGCGACGGGGCAGGCGACCTACTAGGATGCGCCGCTCTCGACGGTTCGCCGTCCGTTCCCCAGTAGCTCAGTTGGTTAGAGCACCTGACTGTTAATCAGGGTGTCGGTGGTTCGAGTCCACCCTGGGGAGCCACACTCTTCTGCGCTGCGAAGCCGCGTCCAGCGCCCCACGAACATCACGCCGCGCCGGCGGCGTTCGATTTCGGGTCCGGAGCCGACCCGATGGGCGTTGTCTGCGCTGCAGCGACTTCTACGTCTCGGCTACTTCCCGGCGAGGCCGCACGACGAATAGCTCAGGATCCGTGCCAGCGTCTCTCGGAGCTCGTAGCGCGGAACGATCCCATCGATCTGACCCTTCTCGAGCAGGAACTCAGCGCGCTGGAAGCCCGGTGGGAGCTTCTTCTTGATCGTCCCCTCGATCACGCGCGGACCGGCGAATCCGATCAGTGCGCCCGGCTCGGCGAGGATGATGTCGGCCGCCATGGCCCACGACGCCGTCACTCCACCGGTGGTCGGGTGCATGCAAAGTGAGATGAAGAAGCCGCCCGACTCGCGATAGCGCGCCAGTGCTTCACAGGTTTTGGCCATCTGCATGAGAGAGAGGATCCCCTCGTGCATCCGGGCCCCACCGGACGAAGCCACGAGAATGAGTGGCTCGTGCCGATCAAGCGCCAGCTCGATCGCGCGGGTCACCTTCTCACCCACGACCACGCCCATGCTCCCGCCCATGAACTGGAAATCGAGGACACCGAGCACGATCGGGCGCCCGTCGATCGTTCCGAGTCCATAGCGCATGGCCTCTTTGAGGCCCGTACGCGCGGCGCTGTCAGCAAGCTTCTGAGGGTAGGGCTTGTTGTCCATGAAGTTCAGCGCATCGACGGTTTCCATACCGATGTCGAACTCGCGCCAGCTGGCCGGGTCGAGCGTGTACGCAATGCGGGTGTGGGACGAGATCGGATGGTGCCAGTCGCATTGAGGGCACACGCGTCGACGCTCTTCGAGGTCCTTGCCGAAGATGGTCTTGCCGCACTCGGGGCAGCGGACCCAGAGATCGCCGGGGATGTCCTTCTTGCGGTGTCGAAGCCAAGGCAAACCGACCATCGTGTCTCTCCGTCGTTCTCAAGGCATCGCGCTCTTGGTGGAGCGAGGCGCGAGCGGGACTTCTGGCGACGTCGACTCGGACGTGCCGAGAAGAGTCGTGCTGACTATCGAATCGAGTGCGCCGAGGCTCTCAGGCCGTGGCTGCAAGGTGCTTGGTGGCGATCGATCGCATGGTCGCGATCGTTTCCGCCCAGTCGTCGGACCCGAAGATCGCCGACCCGGCAACGAACACATTGGCGCCCGCGCTCGCGGCCTCTGCGATCGTGGACGGGCCGATGCCGCCATCGATCTCGATGTCGCGCTCGAAGCCGCCGCGCCGAAGCTCCTCGATCTTCGGCAAGACTTCGGGCATGAAGCTCTGCCCACCGAAGCCCGGATGGACACTCATGACGAGCACCATGTCGACCTGCGCGAGATACGGGGCGACTTGCTCGATCGGCGTGTCGGGGCTGACGGCGAGGCCCGCCCGAGCGCCCGACGCGCGGATGATTGCCAGCGCGTCCGGCTCCGTTTCCACGTGGCAGGTCAGGATGTCGGCCCCGGCATCGAGGTACGCCTGGGCGTCGCGCAGCGGGTTCGTGATCATGATGTGAACGTCGAGCGGTCGCCGTGCGACGCGCTTGAGTGCCTTCACCACCGGTGGGCCGATCGTGAGGTTCGGCACGAAGTGACCGTCCATCACGTCGACATGCAGCAGGTCGGCGCCCGCGTCTTCAATCGCCGCGACGTCACGCGCAAGATTCACGAAGTCGGCCGACAGCAGCGAGGGAGCGATTTTCACGGCTGGAGGATTCATGCCTCCATCCTCGCACTGCGTTGCCCGCGACTCCAGCGCTCGTCGCGGGTCATGCGCCGAGGGCGGTGAGGCCGGGCAGGGCCTTGCCTTCGAGAAGCTCGAGCGACGCCCCTCCACCGGTCGACACGTGGCTGACTTGGTCGGCGAGGCCGAAACGGGCCACGGCGGCCGCGCTGTCGCCACCGCCGATCACGGAGTAGGCCTTCGACGCGGCCACGGCCTCGGCGACGCGCCGCGTGCCCCGCGAGTAGGCTTCGCGCTCGAAGACGCCCATCGGTCCGTTCCAGACGATCGTGCCGGCATCGGCGATCAAGGCCGCGTAGCGCTCGATCGTCGCAGGACCGATATCGAGCCCCATGCGCCCCTCGCCGATGGCCTCACCCGTTGTCGGGGCGGCCTCGTCGGACTCGAACGCCGTGGCCGTGAGGTGATCGCTGGGCAGGTGAATCGGCGCTCCTTCGGACTCGAGGAGCGACTTGCACTCGTCGATGAAGTCGGACTCGACGCGCGAAGACCCGACGGCAACACCCTTGGCCGCGAGGAACGTGTAGGCCATCGCTCCACCGACGAGGATCGCGTCGACGCGTTCTCGCAGGTGCCGCACGACGGCCAGCTTGTCCGACACCTTGGCCCCGCCGAGGATCGCGATGAGTGGCCGGGCAGGATCCTTCAGCACGCGCCCGAAGGCCTCGAGCTCCTTGCCGAGCAGGAACCCGGCCGCGGAGTGTTCGCGCCCCACCACGGCGGGGATCCCGACGACGGACGCGTGGGCGCGGTGAGCCGTCCCGAAGGCGTCGTTGACGTAGCGCGTCCCCAGCGCCGCGAGCGCCGAGCCGAAGGCGGCATCGTTGGCCTTTTCGCCGGGATCGAAGCGCAGATTCTCGAGCAGCAGCACCGAGCCCGGCGCCGCCTCCGCGACGGCCTTGGCGACCGAGTCACCGATCGTCTCGCTCAGAGCCGTCACCGGTTTGCCGAGCAACTCCGACATGCGCGCTGCCACGGGCGCCAGACGCAGCGCCTCGTCGACACCCTTGGGACGACCGAGATGACTCATGCAGACGGCGATGCCGTCGCGCTCCACGATCGACGTCACCGTCGGAAGCGCCGCGCGGATGCGCAGGTCGTCGGTGATCGCGCCGTTCTCGAGCGGCACGTTGAGATCGAGTCGGACAAGAACGGCCTGTCCGGCCACGTCGAGTTGGTCGACAGTCTGCCAGCTCATCGGAGCACTCCGCGGGTTGGATACTAGCCGGGATTATTCACAGGCGACCGACTGCGGTCGCATCTGAGTCCTTCCTGGCTGCGTTGATTCGACGCTTCTGATCCTCACGAACCAAAGCAGGCCGCCTCCGATCAGAAACTTCGCTTCGCTGTGTCAGCAAGGCCCAGCTGCGTCCTCGCGACGATCGTTCGTGATCGCCCGCGCTAGCAGCGTGTGGGATCAGTCACTCCGCCCGTGGCAGCGCCCGCTGGGCCGAGCTCCACGTTGCCCCCTGCGGTTTGGGCGCCTTGAACTCGACCGAGCGGACACGACCACGAACGAAAGCACTTCCACCACAGGCTGCCGGGCGAGACGACTACAGCGCGTGCGACTTCGCGATCAGGTCGCAGACGCGGTTGCTGTAGCCCCACTCGTTGTCATACCAGGACAGCACCTTGACGGTCTTGCCCATGGCCATCGTCGAAAGTCCGTCGAAGATCGACGACGACGGATGACCGATGATGTCGCTCGAGACGATCGGATCCTCGGTGTACGTGAGCACACCCTTCAACGGCCCCTCGGCAGCCTTCTTCATCGCGGCGTTGACCTCGGCCGCGGTGACTTCGCGGTCGAGCTCGACCGTGAGGTCGACAACCGAGCCATCCACGACGGGTACGCGCATCGCCATGCCGTCGAGCTTGCCGGCCATCTGGGGAATCACCTTGCCGACAGCTTTCGCGGCGCCGGTCGTTGTCGGGATGATGTTCTGAGCGGCGGCGCGCGCGCGACGGAGATCCGAGTGGATCATGTCGGCGACGTGCTGGTCGTTCGTGTAGGCGTGGACCGTCGTCATCAAACCGTGGCTGATGCCGAACTCGTCCATCAGTACCTTGACGACGGGCGCGAGGCAGTTCGTCGTGCACGAGGCGTTCGAGATGATGCGGTCGTCGGCTTTGAGGTCGGCATCGTTGACGCCGCAGACGATCGTGGCGTCGATTTCGTCCTTCGCCGGCACCGTGAGCAGCACCTTCTTCGCGCCGGCTTCGAGGTGCTTCGAGATCTGCTCACGCGTGCGGAAGACGCCCGTCGACTCGACCACGAAATCGACGTCGAGTTCGCCCCACGGCAGCGCCGCGGGATCCCGCTCGGCCGTCACCTTCACCGTGCGACCATCGACGACCAGCGAGCCGTTCTTCTCTTCGACCGTGCCCTTGTAGGGACCCATGACCGAGTCGTACTTCAAGAGATGGGCAAGACCCTCGGGTGACGAGAGATCGTTGATGAGAACCACCTCGAAGTCGTCGCGTTGCTCCATGATGCGGAACACCGTGCGACCGATTCGTCCGAATCCGTTGATGCCGACCTTGATGGTCATGAAGAGTCCTCCGATCCTCAGTCGATGGGCTGCCCAAAGCCCGGAGTTTTGGGGCACTGATGAAACGTTTGAGTTTAACCATCGAGCAGACTGAACGGAACCGTCGTCAAGCCGAAGACGACCTCGCCGCGGTGCTGGGCGCGACCTTGCCGTCGGATGGCCGAGGTGTCCTCGTGGGTGCCTCGGGCGGAGTCGACTCTACGGTGCTGCTGGCGCTCTGCGTGGCCGTGCTGGGGAACGAGCGCGTCACGGCGCTCTACGTCGACCACGGCGTGCGAGGCGACGGCGCCGAGAATCGTGTCCAGCTGGCGCAGACGGCGGGCAAGGTCGGCGTCCGCCTCGTCATCGAGCAGGCGCGGGGCCAGGGCGACCCGACCGAGACGCGCCTGCGCCGCCGACGCATGCAGGCCTTCGCCCGCGCCTCGCGTCGCGCCGACCACGCCCCCGTCCTCCTCGCCCATCACCTCGACGACACCCGCGAAACTGTCGCACTGAACCTGCTGCGCGGACACCGCACGCCGCGCGGCCTGGCCGGCATCCCGGCGCTCCGCCCGCTCTCGCCACACGCCGCGATCCTCCGGCCCTTCGTCACCCGGCGGGCCGCCCGCACGCGCGCCGCGCTCGTCACTCTCGGCCAGCAGCTCGGTCTGGACTGGCGCGATGACCCCACGAACGCCGACCGCTCGATCCCGCGCAACGACGTACGTGCGTGGCTCGCGGGCGAGGGTGCGCGGTGTGTCGAACGGATCGACCGCATCCGCGCCGTGTCCGCCGCTCGCCTCGAACGCTGCGTCGGCGAGGCCGCGCGTCGGCTCGAGGCCGGCCTGGCGTCGGAGGGACATGGTGCGCGCTGGTTCGGGGCTCTGCCCGCCGACGACGACGTGCTCGCGGAGGCTTTGCGTCTGCTCGGTTGGACGCTCGCGACGCCGCGCCGCATCGACCCGCGAGCGAGCGTGCTCGCCGCGCTCCGCCTCGCTCACGCGCGCGGCCAAGGGCTCGTCGAATGTCCCGGCTCGCCGCGACCACTCAGCGCCACGCTCAGCGCGCGCGGACTGCACCTTCTCGGTGAGCCGCTCGCGTGCGACGGCAACGTGGCAGCCCGCATCGCGCGCAGTCTGACGCGCATGTCGTCGTATCTCTGATGGCGCTCTGGGCGCGCTCCTCAGCGCGTCAGGCGATGCGCGTGGACCTTCTGGTCGTTGCCCCACTCGACGAGCACAGCGCCGCACGGCAGCAGGTTCGACGACAGTTTCTCGATGAGCACGTCGCCGGTGGCGACGTCACGCAGGGCACTCGTCCCGTCGGGGCGCCGCACGAGCACGGCGCCCGGTTCGACGAGACCCACGGGCCACTCGGCGCCTTCGGTCTGCCAGCGTTCGGTGCCGTCGGCGAAGCTCGCGGCGTGCAGCGCACCGGCGATGCCCACGATGACGACGTCGTGCTGCGCCGATGCGACGGGCGGTGTCGTGACGGGGCGCCCGGGGCGCACCGTCCACGTCAGCGCGCCGGAGTTTGCGTCGCGCCGCTGCACATGCGCGGCGCGCGTCGAAAAGACCAGCGAGGACTCCTCGAGCACGACGCGTCCGAGGATCTCGCCCACCCGTGCGACCCAAAGTTCACGGCGCGGCGTCGTGAGCCGTGCCTGCATGGCGCGCAACGTGCCGTCCGTGAGGGCGACGACGACCTGTTCGGCCGGCGTCACGAGGGCCGGGCCGATCACGTCCCCGGGCAAGCGCATCGACCACGCGTCGAGTCCGGTATCCATCGAGAGCGCGACGAGGCCATCGGCGGCGTACGACGGCACGAAGACTCCGCGTCCGTGGGCAACCGGTGCACCCGACGGCGCGAGCGCGCGGGCGGACTCGAACACCCGGAAGCCCGCGTCCTTCGACACGACTTGAAGGTGATTGCCCGCGACGAGTGTGATGAGTCCGTCGTGCTCGGTCGGTGCGTGGTCGAGGCTCCGATCGAGCGTGAGCGACCAGCGCGGCAGGCCATCAGCGAGGCGCAGGGCCGTGAGACCCTTGCGGTCGTCTTCGACGATCAACACGTCGTCGAGCCGGACGATGCCGACTGCCTCGACGCGCCCCGGCTCGGAGGGTCGGATCGACGTCTGCCAGGCGCGCTCGAGGCGTGCCTCGCGGGTGAGGGGCGAAGGCAGCGCCGCGGAGGCGGCCAGGATGACGGTGGCAGCAGCGAGAAGGGCTTTCATGGCGGCGACCGTAGCGCCCGGCCGTGAAGCGAATCAAGCGGCGTCGGGGCCGAGTCGCGTCGGAGTGCAGGACGCGGCATCAGGGCACGCTATCGTGGCGTCATGAAGCCGCCCGACCCGCTCCCGCTCTCCGACGCGCTCGGCCGTGTCACCGACCAGCTCCAGGCCGCCGCCGCGCGCGCCGGTCGGGCGGCGTCCGAGGTGCGCATCGTGGTGGTGACGAAGAGCGCCCCGCCGGCGATCTTCGCCGCGCTGGCCGAGCTCGGCGTCATGCACGTTGGCGAGAACCGCATCGCTTCGGCTGCCGCGCGACTCGGCCCGTGGCGCGAGCGTTTCACCACGCACTTCATCGGTCGACTGCAGGCGAACAAGGTGCGCCGGGCCCTGCCGCTGTTCGACGTCTTCCACGGCATCGATGGCCAGCCGCTGCTCGAGCGCGTCGACCGGATCGCCGGCGAACTCGGACTCACGAGAGAAGTGCTCGTGCAGGTGAATATCTCCGGTGAGGCGAGCAAAGGCGGTGTCGAACCCCACGAGGTCATGGCCCTTGCCGAGCGCGCCACGAGGCTCGAGGCCGTCCGGCTCGTCGGCCTGATGACGATGGCGCCGTACGTCGCGACGCCCGAAGCGGCCCGTCCTGTGTTCACCGCACTGCGCGAGATCCGTGACGATGTTGTCAGCCGTCTCGGGATCTCGCTGCCCGAACTCTCCATGGGAATGAGCGGCGATGCCGAAGTTGCCGTGGAGGAAGGTGCCACGTTCGTGCGGATCGGTACGGCCATCGTCGGCGGCTTCGCGGAGCGTCTCGATCCAGGAGACACGCACGGCGAGCCGATGAACCCTCCGGCGCAGCAGTGATCGACTACACTTCCCTCTGTCACTCTCCACGGATGTGCACCCGATGATCCCCACTTTCTGCGCCGCGTTCCTGCTCAGCGCGATGACGGTCGACGACCGCGTCATCGCCGACGTCGACGCGTTGATCGCCGCGCCGGTCGACCCCATCCCCTTCGGTCAGACGATCGCGTCGCCAGGGATCGAGATCGCCGTGCGTGACGACCTCGAGGTCGGCCGCGTGATCATCGATGTCGGAGACGTCACCGGCGACGGATTCTCCGACGTCGCGATCGGCTTCGACGCCGCGCCGGGTGCACGCACGCTCTGTGTGCTCGACGGCCAGACGGGGCTTGCCGTCTGGTCGGCTTCACCGCGCAGCGGACGCTTCCGTTGGTTCCAGGCGCTCGACGTCGCCGACGGTTTGCTCGCCGTGGCAGCCAGTGCGCCCGGCGCTGCCGTCGAACTGCGCGCCGCCGACGACGGAACGATCGTCTGGAGCCGCGACCTCGTCGCGCCCGACGCCTCCGACCCAGCCGACGTCTACAGCGTCAAGATCGTCCCCGACCTCACGGGCGATGGCAACGACGACGTGCTCGTCGCGGGGGGGCATCGCGTCGACGGCGTGGCGCTGCTGTCGGGTGTCGACGGAGCGACCGCGTGGTTCGCGGGCTTCGCCGAAGAGGTCATCGACGCGCGCCTCGCCAGCGACATCGACGACGATGGTGTCCGCGACATCGCGGCTGTCGGCGGCGACGCCGCGCCCTTCGTCACGATGATCTCGGGTCGTGACGGGTGCATCCTCTGGCAGGCTGCGCTCGATGGTCCCGGCTCGGTCGTCCTCCCCACTGGCGACTTCGACGACGACGGGATCGCCGATCTCGTCATTGGCGAGTACGACGACTTCAACTCGTGTCTGCACGGCATCTCGGGCCGCGACGGCACGGTGGTCTGGGAAGCGTTCGACGTCTTCCGCAACGTCACCACGCTCGACACGTTCGATGATCTCGATGGTGACGGGATCGATGAGGTCGTCATCGGCAGCTTCGACAACTCGATCACGGGCGTGCTCGGCGGCAACGGCGGCTTCCAGTTCCGCCGCGAGGTCTCGACGTTCAACACCGGCGCGATCCTGTCGGTGGCCGCCGGCGGCGACGTCGACGGCAACGGAACGATCGACTGCTACGGCGGGTCGGTCGACAACTACGTCTACGCAGTCGACAGCGGCATGGCGGCTCGCCTCTGGATCGCGGACACGCGTACCAAGCAGATCGCGATCACGAGCCTCGCCGACGGAACGGGCGACGGGCGCCGTGAAGTGGCAACGGTCGGGCGCGGCACGCTGTTCGTCTACGACGGCTCGAGCGGACTGGCGACGGGCCCGCAGATCTTCATCCAGCCCAAGGGGCTCGGCGAAGAGACCGACATCCTGGTCTTCTCGTACCCGGCGACGAAGATCGCGCTGCTCGGCGCTCTCGGCACCGGGCCCGGCATCGACTTTCCGGCGTATGACAAGCCCTTCCAGCTCGACCTCGCGACGACGACGCTGATCCTCGACTACCTCGGGCCGCCGGCCGGTGGCCAGGGCTTCCAGCTTCCCATCTTCCCGCGCGAACTGGTCGGAGTCGAGGTCTTCATCCAGGCCGGTGCCTTGTATTCTCCGGGTTTCGGGCTGATGTCGGAGGTGGCGAGCTACACCATCTCCGAGTAGTCATCACACGTCTTCGAGCGGAGTCGCCATGACGTTGCGTCTCGTCGTGCTGCTGTCGGGAGGTGGTCGCACGCTCCTCAACCTCCTCGATGAGATCGAGGCCGGGCGCCTCGATGCAGAGGTCGTCGGCGTCGTGTCGTCGCGGACGAAGGCCAAGGGTGTCGAGCGTGCCGCAGCGCGTGGGCTCGACGTCGAAGTGATCCGGCGGCGCGACTTCGCGAGCGCCGAGGCCTTCGCGCGTCACCAAACGCAACAGATCCTCGCAGCCCGCCCCGACCTCGTCATCATGGCCGGGTATCTCGTGCACTATCCCGTGCCGCCCGAACTCACGGGTCGCATCCTCAACATCCACCCGTCGTTGCTCCCGAAGTTCGGTGGACGCGGGATGTACGGCGACGCGGTCCACGCAGCCGTACTGGAGGCCGGCGAGAGCGAGTCGGGTTGCACGGTCCATGTCGTCGATGACCAGTACGACTCGGGCCCCGTCGTGCGTCAGGCAAGGGTACCGGTGCGCGCCGACGACACCGTCGACTCACTCGCGACGCGCGTCTTCGCCGCCGAGTGTGAGGCCTATCCTGCGGCGATCCGCGAGTACGGAGCTCGCCTCCACCTCGCCGGCGACGCCCATCCGCAGTAGGTCGCCGTGCCTAGCAGCGTGTTGAAGAACTGCTTCGGATGCGCAGTGCGTGACCAGTGAGGGCAACCGGGCGCGTGCGTCGCGCCGGATGAGTTCTAGCGTCGGATCGGTTGGCCGAGCGCGTCGAAGCGCTGCAGCCAGATCCCGGGGACGATGAGTTCGACGTCCGGCCAGCCGCTGATGCGTGCGTAGGCGGCCGGCTTTCCGAACGCCTCTTGCGGTTCGTCGGCGCGCGGCGGGCGCAGCGAGATGGCCGCCGTCGTGCTGCCGTCGTCCGCGAGGTAGTTCAGCTGGTACGGCCAGCTCGTGAGGCTGTGACTCGCGGGTTCCCAGCGGAAACCTCGCAGCCCGGCCCGGCGAATGTCCTCGGCCAACGCGCGCTGGCGCGAGATCTCATCATCGCCCGTCCAGTTGCCCGCGGCGTCGAGGCCCGACGTCAGCGGTTCGGCGCGGCCCGGCAGGAAGATCTTGATCGACGCGTAGTCGTTTTCGTCGAAGGCGACGGGCGCAAGCGTGCGCAGGGAATCGGCGATGAACGGATCGAGCAGCGCCTCGACGGCCTCGGCGTCGAGCAGGAGACGTTCCGCGGGGCGGTCGGAGGCCCGCGCGCGCCAGAGGCGCTGTCCCTCGGCGTTCTCGAAGGGCTCACCGAGCAAGTCGACGCGATCGAGTCGTTCGAGTCCGGCGCGCGACCAGGTGACGTGCATCGACGCCGTCACGACCTCGCCGGGTTTCGGCGTCGCAAAGTCGACGGCTTCGAGCTCGTCGAACATGAAGAACAACTCGCCGAGCGGCGAGCGGCCTTCGATGCGATGGCTGTCGACGGCTTCGCCGGCGAGGCGCTCGGGGCTCCGGAACACCCAACCGCCGCTCTGCTGGACGATGTCGAGCGTGACGGTGTCGCCGTCCGTGATGCGCAGCGCCGAGGCCCGCTCGCGCACCGGTGGGAGGATCGAACGCTCGCGGAAGAACGAGGCGTCGTTCTGAATCATCGCGATGGCCTTGCGCGGCACGGTCAGGATGCGCCCGAAGTCGCCGCGCGCCACGTAGTAAACATCTGACCCGGGTTGATCGTCGGGCAGCGCGAGGAACACGACGGCGGGGTCTTGTCCCGGTGCGGTCATCTCGATGCGGATCGCGTTTCCGATGTCGCCGACCTCGGCCTCTGGCGGTGTCGGCAGACCGACCTCGCGCAGCGCGGCATGGGTGACGCGCGAGGCGGCCACGCCATTCGTCTCGGCAAACTGCAGCGCGCGCACCATCTGCGAGATGCGCGCGCTGTCGGCCAGCGGAGCACCGGCGCCGTTGAGACGCCACTCACCGCCCTCCTGCACGGCGTCGAGCAGCACGCCGTCGGGCTTGTCGATCCGAATGCCCGTCAACGTCCCCTTCAGGCCGCGCAACAGGTGCGGGTCGACCCACTCTTCGCCATGCCAGCCGAAGAAGGACGTGAGGTTGCGCGAGACGAGCAGCACCGCGGGGTCGTTGGCGCGCCGTGCGTAGAGCATGTTCTCGAACTCGTCGAGCGCCCCGAGGGACAGCGTGCGCTCGCTGTCGCCGATGCCGATGCGAATCTTGTGTTCGGGCGGATCGAGGCCCAGCTCGTGGAGCTCGGCCGTGCGACGCTCTTCAGGAACGAGTTTCACCTCGGCCAACGCCAGATTCTCGAGCACCTGCGCGATGAGTCCCTGACGGGCGACTTCTTGAGTCGGCTCGGTGATCCGCCACGGGCCTCCGCGTTCACGCTCGAGCAGCAGGTCTTGTCCGAACGAGAGCTGGAGGTAGAGCGACGTCACGTCGTCGACGACGAGCCCCGGATACAGCAGCCCGGGCCCGGACACGAGCGCGATCTCCTTGCTGCGTTCGTCGGAGGCGAAGTCCCAGAGCCACAGGGCCAGACCGACGAGCACGGCGAGGGTCATCAGGCGCGAGAGCATGCGGTGTCCTTCAGGAGGTCAGCGACGGCGGGTGAACCAGACGAGCAGCCCCAGCAGGGCTCCGGCGAGCGGCATGGCGATGATCACGTAACTGAAGATCTCGGTCTGTTCGTCGGCGAAGAGTTCGACGCGCGACTCGAAGCGCGTGCGCGGTCGCACGGCGAGTGCGTCTTGCCGGCCCGTGAGCCACTGGATCGCGTTGAGCGAGAGCGACAGGTTGGCTGCACCGCCGCGCTGGATCGTGTCGTTCGTCATGACACGCGATGTGCCGAAGAGCACGACGCGCCCGTCGCCGCCGACGCGATCGCGCGCGGCGGCCACCCAGCGTGAGCCGCGCATCTCGCCGGGATCGAGCTTGTAGTTGCCTGCGCTCGACTGGGCGTTGAGCGGCTGGTCGGCGAAGGCGAGCTGACTCGTACGAGCGAGGCGTTCGACGACGACGTTTGCCGGTGCGTCGTCGTGACGTGCGACCTGACCCGTGGCGACGAACGTCGCAACGGTGCCTTGGCTTGCGATCGAGGCCGTGACGTCGTGGTCGGCGAAGTCGCGGATCGGCAAGACGCTGTCGCCGTTGCCTTCCCCGACGAGGTCGTCCTGCACGAGGATGTAGCGCCCGCGCGCGAGGCCGAGGTCGCGCAGGAAGCCGTCCATGGCTTCGTCGGACTGGCTGCGCAGCGGGCTCTCGGGGTCGAGTGCAAGCAGCAGTGCCCCGCCGTCCGCGTGGAAGGCGGCCAGCGCGTCGACCATCGCTTGGGTCAATCGGCTGCGTGGCCCGATGACGGCGACGACATCGAGTTCCGGCGGCACGACCGCGTTGGCCGTCTGCAGCTCGAAGCCCTGCGGCTCGATGCCCTGCAGACGCACGGATTGCTCGAGCAAGCCGAGCCCGAACTGCTCGAAGTCGCCGAGCGCCGGCCCGCCCATCGCCGTCAGGAACCCGATGCGCGGCAGCACCTCGGAGCTGACCGAGAGCAGCGCCGACGTCAGCGGGCCCTCGGCGCGCAGGTCGACGATCTCGGCGGGATGGATGTCCTGCAGGTTGCTCGTCCCCTCGTCGATCGTGACGAGCTCCTGCAGGAAGACCTGCTCGGTGCGGTTGCGACTGCGCACCAGCACGACGTTGGCGCGCGCGAGGTGCAGGCTCTGCATGAGGTCGACGACTTCGAGTCGATCGGCCGTCGGGTCGAGCACACGCACGGTGACCTTGCCGCCCGACGCCAGCTCGTATTCGTGCAGCAGGCTGTGGACGTAGTCGGCCGCCTCGGCCTGGACGGTTGCGAGCCCCGTCGGATAGGCCGACAGTTCGGGGCGCATGATCGAGATGAACTCGATCGGTTCGTCGAGGCCGGCGAGCACCTGCTTCGTCTGCTCGGTGAGTGTGTACGTCTCGCCTTCGGTGAGGTCGAGACGCACGCGCACCGAGGGGCGCGTCGCCGCGTAGACGATCGCCGCCACGAGCGCAAAGAGCACGACGGTGAGCCCGAGGCCCTCGGCGACGTCGAAGGCGCGTCGTCCGGTCGAGAAGCCGCCCTTGTTCATCGCCATCTCCGCGCCTCCAGGCTGCGTGTCGCAACGATCAAGAGCGCCACGGTCGCCGCGAGATACCAGGCGAGGATGCCCGAATCGAGCAGCCCGCGTCCGAACGACCGCGAGAAGTGCTCCACCATCGACACGCTTGCCGCCGCGCGCGTCCAGCCGGGCGACTGGAGGTTGGGGATCATGATCGGAACGACGAACAGCAGCACGTTGGCGACCATGGCCCCCACGGCGGCCACGAGCTGATTTGACGTGCGCGTCGAGAAGAGCAGACCCAACGCCGTGAGCAGAGACGTGACACACGCCACGCCGAGGTAGAGCGTGAAGAGCTGCCCGGCATCGGGGAGCGCGCCGTACTGGCGCAGGATGACGATGTAGATCAGCGTCGGCGCCCAGAGGAACGCTTGGAATGCCAGGGCGCCGAGGAACTTCGCGACGATGACCTCGCCGTCGCGCACCGGCGCTGTCAGCAGAACTTCGAGCGTTCCGGCGCGGCGCTCTTCGGCGACGAGGCGCATCGTGACGAGCGCGGGCACGGCGAGGATCGTCACCCAGAAGAGCGGACCGTCGCCCAAGAACCAGCGCACCGTGTCCTCGACGACACCTCCGCTGATGGACAGCGCCGAGAGGAACGAGACACCGTTGAGCAACAGCGACACCGTCAACACGATGTACGCGAGCGGCGAGAAGAAGAGGCTCTCGAGTTCGCGCCAGAGCAGTGCGGGCAGGGTGGTTCTCATGCCGACGGCACCTTCGGGGCCGGATGTGACAAGCGGTGCGTCACTTCGGCTCCGCGCGTGAGTTCGAGGAAGAGTTCGTGGAGGCTGCGCGTGAGTGGTTCGAAGCGCGTGATGGGTTGGCCCGCGTCCACGAGAGCCTTGAGGAGCTCGGCGTGATCGGCGCCCTCCCCGACGTGCGCAACGACGCGCCCGCCGGCGCTCATGTGTGACTCGATGTCGCGAGCGCCGAGCCATGCGACGAGCGCCGCGGTGTCACCCTCGACACCGATCTCGACGTCACCCCGACGTCCCATCTTCTGCTCGAGTTCGTCCTTCGTCCCCACGGCGAGCAGCTTGCCGCGGTGGATGATCGCGACGCGGGTCGAGATGCGGTCGACTTCGGCGAGGACATGACTCGAGAGGAGCACCGTGCGTTCGCCGCGCAGTGTGGCGATGAGGTCGAGGACGTCCTGACGTTGACCGGGATCGAGACCGCCGGTCGGCTCGTCGAGGATCAACACGGGCGGGTCGGCGATGAGCGCGTCGGCGAGCCCCACGCGCTGGCGGTATCCACGCGAGAGCTGGCTGAGGATGCGGCGCTGCATCTCGCCCAGGCCCGTCTGCTCGACCACGGCAGCGCGGCGAGCCTTGCGCGCCGAGCGCGGCACGCCTTTGATCCGCGCCCGGAAGTCGAGGTACTCGTCCACGCGCGCATCGAGCGGAAGCGGGACGAGCTCAGGCAGGTATCCGATCAGTCGCCGGGCCTCGAGGCTGTGCGTCGCGACGTCGTGCCCGCCCACCACGGCACGTCCGCTCGAGGCCGGCAAGAACCCGGTGAGAATGCGGATCGTGGTCGACTTCCCGGCGCCGTTTGGGCCCAGGAAGCCCACGACCTCGCCCTGCTGGACGTCGAGCGAGACGTCGTCGACGGCCACGAGATCGTGGAAGCGACGTGTGAGATGTTCGATCTGGATCAACGAGGATGTCCAGGAACGCTAGCGAGGATCGTAGAGCGTCGAATGCTCCGCGATCCTCGACGAGGTCGGTCGTGAGTTTCAGACAGTCGGATTGTGACGTGGAGGGTGCCTCTGGGTCACGCGCCGACTCGAATCACTCCACGAGCCATGTTGAGAGACCGCGAAAAGAGGCCGCTGGGCAGAGCCCTGCTCAGCGCCAAGAACACGAGGGAGACGCACGGGTTTTCGAGACAGGAGCCGATGCCGAATGCCAGCCAGCCGACGATCACGAGCGTTTTCGCTATCCAGTTTCTATCCATAGCAGTACCTCCTTTCTTGAAGATGGGTTCCTTGTGGCGCTTTGCAGCGATGACCGCACAAAGCTGTGCCCAGGGGCCTCTCGTCGCCAGCCCTTCGAATCAATGCTGTCGGGGGTGGGGGGGGGCGCACCACCCAGGCCCCCCCCCCCCAAAAAAGCACAATTAA
>JAJDEO010000028.1 GCA_029259745.1 Planctomycetota bacterium | reverse complement strand
AGTTTTGGGTCATCGTCGTCGCTGGCAAGGCGCATCGCCGCAGGCGAATGGGTGGATTCGTCGAGGAGATGCAACACAGCCAGCGGCGAGGAGGGCGTGAAACAAATGACGCCAACTTTTGAATCACACCACTAGGGCATCCAACGGGCCTTCATCGGCAGCTCGGCGCGACGAGCTGAGCGGGATGTCCGTTGCGAGATGGGGCACCGGCAGTCGACACTCGTGCCGATGTCCGACGCCTACCACTCCACGCTCAAGAACTGGCCCGCCCCGGCAGCGGCCCCGGTCAAGCTGCGCGTCAGCGCGTCGGCCGAGAGTCACCTGCGCCGCGGACATCCCTGGCTCTACGCCGAACGCATCCAGAGCCAGAGCGACGACGGCAGCGCCGGCGACCTCGCCGTCGTCTTCGACCGCAAGCGCGCCTTCCTCGCCATCGGCCTGCTCGACCCCCACTCGCCGATCCGCATGCGCGTGCTGCGCGCCCGCACGTCGGGCCCGATCGATCGTGACTTCTTCGACGAGCGTATGGGCGCGGCCCTCGCACGACGCGAACCGCTGCTCGCCACGGACACGAACGGCTACCGCGTCATCCACGGCGAAAGCGACGGGCTGCCCGGGCTCGTCGTCGACCGCTACGCCGACACGGCCGTCGTCAAGCTCTACAGCCACGCGTGGCTCCCACACCTCGCACTCGTGCTTGATGTCCTTCGCGCGCGCCAGCCCTTCGAGCGCATCGTGCTGCGTTTCGCGCGTCTGCTATCGGCCGAACCCGACTTGCTCCGAGGGCTCGAAGACGGGCAGACCGTCTACGGGAACAGCGACGCGGCGAAGCTCATCTACCGCGAGAACGGCCTGCGCTTCGAGGTCGATCCTGTGCGCGGACAGAAGACGGGCTGCTTCCTCGACCAGCGCGACAATCGCGCGCGCGTCGGCTCGATCTCCGCGGGCAAGAGCGTGTTGAACGTCTGCAGCTACACCGGCGGATTCTCGTTGAGCGCGGCGCGCGGCGGGGCGACGGAGGTCTGCAGCGTCGACCTCAGCGCGCCGGCACTCGCGGCCTCCGAGCGCAACTTCGCCTTGAACCGTGACGACACTGCGATCGCTTCGGCGCAGCACGAAACGCTGCAAGGCGACGCGTTCACGGTGCTCCCCGAGCTCGCCGCCGCGCGGCGACGCTTCGACGTCGTCGTGCTCGACCCACCGGCCTTCGCCAGCAAGCGCGCCCAGGTCCCGCGCGCCCTGCAGGCCTACACACGCCTGACGGCCCTCGGCCTGGAGCTGCTCACGCCCGGCGGCACGCTCGTGGCCGCATCGTGTTCGAGCCCCGTCGCGCCGGACGATTTCCGCGCCGCCGTCGTCGCCGCCGCCGACCGCACGGGACGCACCCTGCTCGACATCGAGGAAACGGGCCACGCCATCGACCACCCCGTGGACTTCGCCGAGAGTCGCTATCTCAAGTGCCTCTTCGCGCGGACATGACGAGACCGTCATCTCCATATCACGCAGACCCGCGCCTCTCGCTCTAAACTGCTTCGTGATCGCAGTCGTGTGTGTCGCGGGAGACTCTCGGTGTTTCGGTCCGTGGTCGTCATGTCATCGCTCATGCTCCTCGCAGGTTGCGGGTTGCTCGACCCGACGGGATCGATCCGCGCCGCGTCGCTGACGAAGAGCGACGTCGACATGGTGACCGACCGGACGATCGAAGCGAACTTGAACGACCTCGAAGACCTCATGCGCAAGCTCTACATGCGCAACCCGCGCGAGTGGCGCAAGACGGGCCACGGCCCCGACCGTCAGATCCACGCCGTCTTCCATGAAGCCATCCCCTCGTTCCGCCAGCTGGACGGACGACGCGACCTCGACGCCTTGCAAGTCGCGCTCGATGCCGACTTCGACGGCGATCGCGTCTTCGCCTTCATCTTCGGCCTCAAGACGATGATGCTCGCGGCGTATGGCGACCGCACGGAAGTCTGGCTGCTCGACCAACTCGACCCGCAGCTCCTCGACAACAGCGCACGCAACATCGAGATCGCGGCCTGGAAGCTCGCGAACGCGCGCGACGCTCACGGCGAGCTGTTGCTCGTCAGCAACGCCATGGATGACGAGCCGAACCTCAGCTTCGAGCGTCTCTTCGGCAAGCTCATCGCACGCCAGGACCTCATGTCGCGCGTCATCGCCGACACGACGGAGCGACGCGTGAAGACCGTGGTTCAGAGCCTCGCCTCCGCTGTGTTCTTGCCCGTCTTCTGACACGGGCCGCCCTGCGTAGACGGCCGCGACTTTTCCCGAGTCTGGCGCCCCACCCGGCCCCGGCACGCGCTGCCGATTCGGGCTCCGAGCGGCACGATGGCACCGGTTCGCGATTTTCGAGCCTTTCCTGAACCGCTTTGCCGGTCGGCTCCATCTTCCACTCGGACGCCCCGCTGCGGCACCCCGTCGCGCGCCCCGTCCGGTACAAGGAACGAGCCGCCATGAACGCATCTCACCACTCGCCACCCGCTGACGCCGACGCGCTGCTCATCCACGCGCCGTTCCTGCGTGCGCTTGCCCGCTCATTGCTCGGGTCGGGACATCCCGACGAGCCCGAGGACGTCGTGCAGGAGGCCTACCTGCGCGCAGCCGAGCGCCCGCCGCGCGATGCCGACGCGGCTCGCGGGTGGTTGGCGACGGTCGTCAAGCGCGTCGTGTTCGAGCGTGGACGCCGGGCACCGCGCCAGCGTCACTGGGAGCAGATGGCCGCGCAACGCCACGCGGTGCCGTCGACGGAAGACATCGTCGAGCGCGAGTCCGTGCGCCGGCGCGTCGTCGACGCCGTGGTCGCTCTCGACGAACCCTACCGCTCGGCGATCCTGCTGCGCTTCTACGACGATCTGCCGCCACGCTCCATCGCGAAGGCGCTCGACGTCCCCGTCGAAACCGTGCGCACGCGCATCAAGCGCGGGCTCGCAAAGCTCGAACGCAGCCTCGACGAGGCGCACGGCGGAGACCGTCGCGCCTGGAGCGCCGCACTCGCACCGCTCGCCTTTCCGCGCACGGCGCACGCCGCGTGGAGCTGGGCGTTTCCGATCACACCCAAGGCCGTCCTCGCTGGCGTCGTGGCGCTAACGTTGGCGTTCACGGCATGGCAGGTGCTCACGCCGTCCTCGTCCACCAACACCCCCGAGGACGCGCTGACCACGGCGAGCCTGACTCCCGCGCCCGGCATCCAGGCACCGGCGGTGGAAATCGACGACCAGCTCGACGCCCAGCCACTCACGTCCCCAGCGCCGCGCTTCGCCTTCGACGTCATCGACGCCGTGACGGCGCGTCCCGTCCCCGGCGTGGCCGTGGCGCTCTCGGGCCTCGCACTCGACGAGCTCGGCACGCTCTTGACCCTGCCGGCGCGCACGATCGGAGCACACCTCACCGCGCGCTCGGCGTTGTCCGATGATGCCGGTCGTGTCGAGTTCCTTGGCATCCCGCAAGGCGTGTGGGCGATCTCCACCGCGGGCACGCCGGCGCGGCCTCAGGCGCTGCACGGCATCGTCGTCGCGCACGACCCCGATGTCGTGGTGCAGCCGGCCGTGCTTGCTGTGTCGACACTCGTCGCGCAGCTGAAGATCGACGATCTCGACGTGCACGCCGCGGCCCTCGACGCCGGCTTCGCCCTGACGCTCCCGATCTCGTCCGGCGGCATCACGCACACCGGAACCGTTCTCGACACGGACGGCAACACGCTCGCCGACATCGACGTCGCACCGATTCCCGCGGCGTTGGATCGCTTCGCAGGACGCGTGGGCCTCGCGCCGGTGCTCGCCGCCTTCGGGCCGACGCTCGGCCGCGCCACGACAGATGCCACAGGTCGTTTCCTCGTCGACGCCGACGCCTCGACGACTTCCGTGCACGTCTCGTCACCCGACCACGTGCCGCAGCTCGTCGCGCTCGACACCGCCGCGCGCGACACGACGATCGTGCTCGAGCGCCGCGTCGCCTTCTCGCTGACGGGGATCGTGCGCGACGCCGACGGCAAGCCCGCGGCAAACGCTCTCGTCACCCTCGACGCCGTCGCGGCCCCGATGAACGGTCACGACGCCTTCGCCGAGCGCGCGGCGCGCCAAGGCAAGACGCGCACGACGACCGACGTCCTCGGGCGCTTCACGTTCGACGACATCCGACACCTCGCTTCGGGACCGCACGGCCCGACCGAGTACCTCGAAGAGGGCCGCACGGCGATCCACGTGGGCGCATCGATTCCCGGCCACCTGCCGACGTACTCGCGCGCCACGATCCATCGCGAAGGATTCGTCGACGCCGTCGAGATCGCGCTCAAGCGCGGCGGACCGTTGCGCGGACACATCGCATGGGCTGGAGGCTCACCCGCCGGGCGCATGCAGCTGCGTAGCGTGGGTCCCGACGGACGCGCGAACACGCAGACGCTCGACGCGTCTGACTTCGAGCTGTGGCGCGCGGCTCACGGGAACTGGACCTTCCTCGCGTCCGTCGACGGGCAGCAGAGCGACCCGATCGACATCGACTGGCGCGGTCAGCACGTCGAGCTGCGTCCGGTCTTCTCGACGGCGACCTGGACCGTCGACGTCACCGTGCTTGGGGCCGGCGACGTGGGCACGCCCGAGGAACGCAGCGCGAACGTCGCGCCTCAGCTCTGGGTGTACGCCACGCACGTCGAGCCGGGCGACCACCCGACGCAGAACTCTTGGGCCGCGGAGCAGCGCGACGACGCTTGGCACCTGACGCTCGGTCACGGCTGGGCGGCTGACGATGCCTGGGTCGTCGCGGCCTGCGACGGCGAGGTGCTGGCCTCGACGCACGTCACGCGCGACGACACCCAGGCCACGCTCGACATCATGGGGCGCGGAGCCGGGACGCGCCTCGGCGGACTCGTCATCGACGTCGCGCCGCTGATGCCGCCGGGCACGATGACGACGCCGCACTCGTCGATCCACGTCGCCGGGGAATCGGCACCCCTCGGGCATCTCATGAGCTCGCGGATCTACTCGACGACGAAGGAGTCCGACAATGCCATCGCGCGGATGCTCGGACTCGGCGGGACGGAAGGACTCGAAGCCGAGCTTCACACGCGTCTTCCGCCCGGGCGCTACGACATCACGCTGCGTCCGATCTTCGCGGGCATCGGCGCCTCGGTGATCCGCGACATCACGGTCGAGGCCGGGCGCGTCACGCAGATCGCGGCTCCGGCACTCGACGCCACGCAGGTGACGGTCGAGCTCGCAGACGACGTGCGAAGCTCCTCGGTGACCTTCGCGCTCTTCGACTCCGAGGGTCGCCGCTGGCTGCAGCACGCACGCGACGACAAGGTGCTGGACACGTTCCTGCCGGCAGGTGGCTACGAGGTCACGGCGATGACGACGACGGGGCGCTTTGGACGCACCGCGTTCGCCGTCGGAGCAGGGACCATCGAGCGCGTGGAGGTCGACCTCGAACCGGCGGCTCTCACGGGCATCTCCGTGCGCGGCGTCGTCCCGCCCGGCACGCCGCTGCACCTCACCGTGGTCGACGAGCTCGGGCGCCTCATCCTGGATCGCCACGCGCGCTCGCAGGGCGCGGAGCCCGTGATCGCACCAATCGAAGCCTCGCTCCCGACCGGCGTCTACGACGTCGTGCTGACGAGTGCGGGCGAGGTGCTCGCGCAGCAACGCCTGGTGTCGGGCGGTTCGACGCCGATCGAGGCGACGCTCGACCTCGCGCCAGTGCGTTGAGACCACGCTGCGCCGGCGCGAGCGCACCGAGCCGACCACTCGCTGCGCTCGCCGCTCGCCACTCGTCGGGCGCGTCGAACCAAACTTCGACACATGCGGGGACGCACCAACCGACCGAGCAGCGACGCAAGCCGCGGCTATTCTTCGTCGCCCGATGCAGTACCTCGCTCCCCTCTTCGGCGTCGCTCCTCCCCGATGAACATTCGCTCGATCGCAGCATCCGCGCTCCTCGCGTGCTCCCTTCCCGCCTTCGCCACAGCCGGCGACCCTGGCACCGTCGCGAACTTCGACGACGGCGACCTCTTCACCCTCAACGCCGTCCAGACGACGGTCACCCTCGTGCCTGACGATGGCGTCGGCGGTCCGGGCAACGGCTACGCGTCGATGGCGACCGACTTCGAAGGCAACCTCGGCGCCAACATCTTCGCGCCCGAGTTCACGGGCAATCTGAACACCAGCGGTGTCACCGGGTTCTCGTTCTGGCTCCGCGACACCGGCGCCGACGACCCACTCGAGATCCACGTCGGATTCGGCTCGGCCTTCGTCGACGTCTACTTCTACATCGAGGGCTTCACGCCGCCCGAGAACGGCTGGGAACGTTTCGAGGTCGACCTCACGGATCCCTCGAAGTGGATTCAGACGAAGGGCAACGGCTCGTTCAACACGGCGAAGGCGAACTGCAACCGGCTCGTCTTCCGCCACGACCTCGCGCCGATCATCGGCAACCCGGACATCATCCAGGGCGACTTCGGCATCGATCGCATCGCGGTCATGCCGTGCGCCTACGAGGTCTACGGCATCGGCGCGGGCGGTAACAACACGCTCTACCTCGACACGACGTCGAACGCGCAGGTGGGCCAGACGCAGACGCTCGTCTCCGGCGGGAGCCTGCCCGGTGCGACAGGCTTCCTCGTCGCCTCACCGTCGTCCGTCGCGCTGCCCGCGCTCGGCGGGACGCTGCTCGTCGACCCCACGACCGCACTGCTCGTCCCCGTCGCGGCGGACGGTCTCGGCACCGTCACCCTCCCGCTCTTCATCCCCGACGACGCCTCGCTCTACGGACTCGACGTCTTCTTCCAGACCGTCACGCGTGACGCCAACGTCGGCAGCGGCTGGCGTCTCTCGAACGGGCTGGCGACGGCCTTCTGCGCGCCGTAGTCGCTCAGCGGTTCGAGAGGATCGACTCGACGAAAGCGTTCGGATAGCGCTCGATGCGGATCGCTGCGCGCCGATCGCTTTCGTCGACGTAGGGCGTGAAGTAACGCCAGACGACGTCGCCGCTGCGCGTCACCTCGAAGGCCTCGCCGGAGTTGCTGTTCGCGGCGAGCACGTTGCCGTTGGCGAAGCGCTGCGACGACCCGCGGCCGCGCGAGAAGAAGTCGGTCTTGGTGGGCGCGCTCCACTCCCACGTGATCGTGCGCGTCACGGGAGCAACCTCGACAAGGCGCGACCAGGGTCGGTTCGAGCCACCGTTGTCGAAGAGCAAGATGCGACCGTCCGGCAGGAACGTGGCCTCGTGCTGGCGGATGATCGCCGGGCGTCCAAACGACCAGACGCACGACTTCTCGCTCCAGTCGATGATCGCGATCATCGACTGATGGCGCATCGAGACGAGCACAGCATCCTCGACGTGGAACGGTGTCAGCCCGACGAGTTCGGGCGGGATCCACTTCGCGGAGTTCGTGTGCAGCAGGTCGAGCGATCCGTCATCGTCCGGGAAGAGCTGAGCGAACGGAAAAGCGCCCGGGCCGCGCTGGAGGGCATCGAGTAGCGAGACTTCGTCGACGACGTTGCCGTCGAGGTCGAAGCGTGTGACGAAGTTGTCTTCGATCGCGCGTGTCGGCAGGAGCTCGGGAACCATGCGGTCGCGCGAGGCGATCGTGAGGAGCTGTCCGCTCGGCGTCAGCTCGACGTCGTGGTGGACGTTCATCGAACGGCGCCAGACCTCTTCCCCGTCCCACGTCTGGCGCATGATGAAGCGCGACGTCTCGGCACGGTCGCCCTCGACACCCACGATGATCACGTCGCCGTCGGGCAGCAGCTCGCAGCGGATGAACGACATCGCCGCGTCGGCCGACCACTCCTGCACCGGCTCGCCCGCCTCGTCGATCAACGTGGCGCGCCCGAACGGAATCGCCACGACCATGTCATGCCCCGGCGTACGGCGCTCGTCGCTGAGCACGACGCCCGACTGCCCGCTGTCGGCGGACTGGTCGGCAAACTCGGCGTAGCCCAACTGCGCGAGGCGTTCGGCGAGGTCGGCCGGTGGACCGACGGCCTCGGTTGCGTCGTCGACAGGATCCTCGGCAGGCACGTCCGCGCCGCAGCCGATCGGGACGAGCAACAGGGCGAGCGCGAGGAGATGACGTGGGACCATGGCGAGAACTGTATCCCTCGCACGGTGACGCGACAACGCGCGGCGCACCGTCAGAACTGGAAGTAGATGAACGGACGGTAGCCCGTCGCCGCCCAGGGCAGCAGCAACGCGACGACGACGCCGTATGCAAAGGCGAACGCGATGTCGGGCAGCGGCACGCGCGGGAGGGCGAGCGGATCGTCGGCGCGACGGCGCGCAGCGCTCAGCATCCACTGCAGCGCAAGCGTTCCGGCGACGAGCAGCCACCAGCGCAGATCGACACCTGCACTCGCCGCGCTCCCGGCGCCGGCCATGCCCGCGAGATACTCGAGCGCACCGTCCAGCGACTCGGCACGAAACAGCACCCAGCCGACCAGCACCACGAGCAGCGTGTAACTGCGCGCAACGACACCGGGCAGCCGCCCCACGTCGAGGCGTCGCTCGAGGCCGAGGAAGACGCCGTGAAAGAGTCCCCAGATCACGAACGTCCAGGCAGCGCCGTGCCAGAGCCCGCAGAGTGTGAAGACGACCAGCAGGTTCAGCGCCGTGCGCCCCGGACCGACACGACTTCCGCCGAGCGGAATGAAGAGGTAGTCGCGGAACCACGTCGAGAGGGAGATGTGCCAGCGCCGCCAGAAGTCGCGCACGGACGTGGCGAGGTACGGAGCGGCGAAGTTCACGGGGAGCGCGTAGCCGAGCAGCCCGGCCGTCGCGATCGCCATGTCGGAGTAGCCCGAGAAGTCACCGTAGATCTGCACGGCGTAGAGCACGGCGCCAAGCCAGAGGTCGGCCGCTGCATGACTCGCTGGCGCGGCGAAGATCGGGTCGACGACGACGGCGACCTGGTCGGAGAGACACGCCTTCTTGACCCACCCGACGAGGAAGAGCAGCAGGCAGGCACGTACGCGCACGTCTGCGAAGCGCACGGGCCGCACGAGCTGCGGCAGGAAGGTCGACGCGCGAACGATCGGCCCGGCGACGAGCTGCGGGAAGAAGGCCACGAAGAGTGCGAAGTCGAGCGGGCTGCGCGTCGGAGGCAGCTTGTTGCGGTAGACGTCGATCGTGTAGCTCAACGTCTGGAACGTATAGAAGCTGATGCCGACGGGCAGCACGACCTGCAGCAGCGCGAGGTCGAGCGGAAGACCGAGCCAGGTGCTGAATGCGACGGCCGACTCGGCGAAGAAATCGTAGTACTTGAAGAAGCCGAGCAGGCCGAGATTGCAGACCAGACTCGCGGCCATCCACAGGCGCCGCGTGGAACGTTCGTTCGAGCGCGCCATCGCACGCCCGGCCGCGAAGTCGACAACCGTCGACGCAACGATCAGCGCCAGGAACCGCACGTCCCAGGCCGCATAGAACGCGTAGCTGGCGACGAGCAGCCACGTCTTCCGCGCGCGCTGGGAACGCAGCGCCCAGTGCAAACCGAAGACGACGGCGAAGAAGACGATGAAGCGCGCCTCGGAGAAGATCACTCAGCGCCCCTCGTCGCGAAGAACGTCGAAGAGCTGCGCGAAGCGACGACTGAACTCCGCGGCGGCCTCGCGATCGAGATGCCCCTTGTCGAAGCGCGCATCGACGTCGTAGAGGTCACCTTGCGCGAGCGGTCCGTGAAGGTCGATCACGAGCGGAAGTCGACCCGAGACCGCGAGCGAGCGCGCGACCGCGAGCGGCCCGAGCACGGGAGGAAAGACGTACACGACGTCGGCCCCCACTTCGGCAACCTCACGGCGCTGGGCGACCAGCGCGTCGACGTTGAAGTCGTCGAGGTCACTGGCCTGCTGCGTGCCGCCCATCAGCGACGCGACCGCCGCTCGATAGGCCGACTCGTCCGCGAGGAACGTGTCCCGACGCTTGGTGACGCGTGGATCGTCCTCGTCCTCGAGCGCGCGATAGCCACCTTGAGCGACGAAGGCATCGATCTCCCCGCGCGCCGCATCGCCGGCAAGCCAGGCCTCCGCGATCGCCGGGCCCATGCCGTAGTTTCCGAGCCAGCGCGCGAAGACACCGACGTGTTCGCCCATCAACGCGAGCTTGTCGCCAAGGGCGTCTTCGAGCAATGCGACGGACATGAGCGCATCGAACGTGCCGCGCGGTGTGTGCCAACGCACGCTGCGCAACGTCTCCTCGTTGCCCACCGAGTATCGGCGTGGGTCCCAACGCGGCGGCACGAGAACGACCCAACGCAGCCGCGCTGGCCGGCGCACAAGGATCTCACGCAGCAGCGCTGCGGCCTCGAAGTCCGACATGCCGCCGAGGCCGAGGTTGAACGAGCGAAAGGGTTCGCCGGGCCGCGTGAGGAGCGGATCGATGACGGCCGGGACGAACGAGCGGTAGACGACGCTCGAGCCGACGTAGATGGCGTCGATCTCGTCTTCGACTTCCGTGAACGCCGCCATCTTGCTGCGCTGACCGCGGTCGGCGTCGTAGGGCACGACTTGGCGCACGAGCCTCGTCGTCACGACGAAACCCGCGACGCACACGAGCACGAGCCCGAGATTCCGCAGCACGGATCCCTGGACGCGGGTCATCGCCGTGCCTTTGCGACACGGGGCACCATCGCCGGTTTCTCTGAGATCGCCTGCACGGCTGCCCACGTTAGCGCGAGCCCGTCGATCCACCAAAGCCCGCGCGCAGCTCCTGCGGTTGCCTCGTCGCCCGCCACACGCAACGATGGCGCGCTCACCCGCATTGCCACCTGAAGGGCGCGCCATGACCTCCGCTGCAACGCGACTCTCCACCGCCGTCTTCCTGCTTCTCACGACGGCCTGCTCGATCACCCAGGAAGTCGAGCCGGTTCTCGGCGCGACGGGCCGGACGATCTGCGTCATCGAGAACCCCGATGTCCGCGAAACGTTTCTCGAGGCCTACGAACGCTCGCTCAGCGAGCGTGGCCTGAGCGTTCAGCGCATCGCCGCCGGGTCTTCGACGACGACCTGCCCGCTCACCACGACCTACACGGCCAACTGGCGCTGGGACCTCGGCATGTACATGGCCTACGCCGAGCTCGAGGTGTTCGAGCAGGGCCAGGAAGTCGGCTCGGCCGTCTACGACGCGTTCGGCGGCTCGGCGCGCACGGCGAAGTTCATCCATGCCGAGGACAAGGTCCGCGAACTGGTCACGGCTCTCTTCCCGGCACCGTGAGCGCCGCGCCGACGGTTCAGAACGTGTAGGCGAGCTGGATGTAGAAGAGTTCCGCGCTTCCGTCGCCGCCGAGGCGGTCGATGTGATCGCCCGCCTCGAAGTGTGACCAGCCGACCAACACGTTGCCGTGCGGTCCGAGCCACTCGGGCTTGTGCACCAGCGTGATGTCGAACTCGCGTCCGACGTCGGTGCCGCCCGCGCCGCTCGGGTCGGCGAACGTCGCCCCGCCGCCGGCGTTGTAGAGTGCGTCTTCCCGCTCGGCGAGACGGAACCAGTGCACGGCGCCGCGAAGCTTGGTGCGCTCCGAGAAGGAGTATGTCGCGTTCGGACTCACGTCGATGATGTTCTGACGCCCGACGAGATCGAGGAAACCGAAATATGCGTGCCCGAGCGGGAAGAGCTGGTTGAACGTCTCGACGGTGCCGTCGGTCGGGTCGTCATCGCCGCTGGCGTAGTCGAGGTCGAGCCCGAAGCGCGGCTTGCCCTTCGTGTCGGTCAGCGTGTGACCGATGCGCGCGCTCGCAGCGAAGGCATCGACATCGTCACCGCCCTGGTCGCCGAACTGCTTCGCGTACCAGAGCTCATAGTCCGTGGCATCGCTCTTGCCCGCGTAGCGCGCGCCAATCGTGTAGAGGTCCTGGTCGCCGGTCCCGGTCTCCTCCGACGCGAAGAGGGCGTCTTTCTCGTTGAGGACGAGCCCGAAGAGATCGAACGTGGCTCCGTCGTCGAGCTTCTCGGTGTGGTAGACGCCCGAGAACCAACGGCTCGAATCGCGCGTGTCGGTGTCGCGCGCATCGACGACGATCGGGCGTGTGACGAAGATGTCCGTCGCCGAACCGTCGCCGATCAGGCGAACGAGCGCACCGTCGAACGTCCGTCGCGTGTTGCCCCACTCGAGCGGTGAGACCAAGCGTTGCATGCCTTCTTGAAGCTCCATGCGGCCGACGCGCCAAAGCAGGTCGCCCGAAGAGTGCTCGACGAAGCCGTTGAGGAGATCGACGTTGTTGGCATCGATGGGCAGCTCGGGGCGCTCGCTCCCGTGTGCGCGTGCATCGAGCGCCTCGACGAACACGCGCCAGCCCGACTCGTGCCGCAGGTCGGCATGCAGGCGCGTACGCAGGAGGTGGAAGTCGTTGCGACGCGGCGAGGTGTCCGTGAGGCTCTTGTTCGACTCGCTCTGAAAGCGGTAGCGCACCTGTCCGCCGGCACCGAGCGTCCAGCCATCGCCGAGTTCTTGATGCTTCAATCCGGGCGCAACGTGGTCGGAGGTCTCTTCGCCGTCGCCGAGCCAGGTCCAGTCTTCTTCGAAGCGCAAGTTGTGGAAGGACGTCGGGCGCACAGCGCTGTCGGCTCCTTGCGTCTCCCCCTCGCCCACGCCTGACGAGAGCACGGCATGCGTGGAGTTCGAGGGGACATTCGCACAGCCCGAGAGCAGCGCGAACAGCGCAAGTCCTGCGCATGCCGTGTGACGACGGAGATTCCTGGACATAAATTTCCTCGGGAGATGATGACCGAACCCGGTTGATCCATGGTGATCTGCTGCAGTCACATCGGAGTTCTTCCCGGCAGCGCTGAAGCGACGCTTCTGATCCTCGACGACCACACCAGGCCGCCGGTCTGAAACTTTCGCTTTGCCTTGCCCGCAGGACCCACCTGCAACCTCAAGACGATCGTTCATGAAAGACCCGGACATAAGAGCACGAGCACAGCAGCGCACGAGCCAAGCAGAGTAGTTCCACACCCACGCCCAGACCAGACCACTCCCACGTGGCAACGATGTCGCGCTGTGGGACGGTCGAAGGCTCGCCAGCTCGGCCGACCTGGGCCAAGCTCTGAGGTGCTCTACCCGTTCTGCACGAGCTTTGTTGGGTGACAGTCGACTTCATACATGCCAAGCGCATGTTGTCGGAAGTGATCGACGCGCCCGCCAGTGAACGTGAAGCACGGCTCGATGAGCTCACGGCCGGGGACGATGCCCTGCGCGACGAAGTCGCCTCGCTTCTGCAGCACGCCGACGACGACACGCTCGAAGACTTGCCGGGTGTTCGGGACGCCGTGCGTGGACTGATCGGTCACGGCGCAACCGACGAGGCGAACTCCACGATCGATGGGCCGCTGGACGCAGGGCTGCGCGTGGGTCCGTACACGATCGGCGAGCAGCTCGGCGCCGGCGGCATGGGCATCGTCTACGCCGCCGAGCAAGACGGACACGAGCGCCGCAGCGTCGCGCTGAAGTTCCTCGCGAGCGGTCCATCGTCGCTCGAAGCCCACCGACGCTTTCTCCACGAGATCCAGATCCTGCGGCGCCTCGACCTCCGCTCGACCTCCAGGATCTGAACGTCGCGGCAGTTGCACTCGTCATCCGCGACGTTGAGCTCGCTCTCGAGGCTCAGAACACCGTGCTGCTGCATACCGCGCGCGACGGCGAGGACGCTGCCGAGAAGCGGCTCCTCGACGCGCTCTATCACGATCTGCGGCGTGTCGCGGCGGCCATGCTGCGCCAAGAGCGAGCCGACCACACGCTCCAGCCGACGGCCCTGGTTCACGAGGCCTACATCCGGTTCTTCGACGTCGAAGCTCTGCGCGACGGCGCGC
This sequence comes from Planctomycetota bacterium, assembly GCA_029259745.1. Taxonomy (GTDB): domain Bacteria; phylum Planctomycetota; class B15-G4; order B15-G4; family B15-G4; genus OFTM221. Next base: position 237,336 of record JAJDEO010000028.1, on the reverse strand, counting down.
CCGCGCCTGGCTCACGCGCGAAATCGCGCGGACCTGACCCGGGGCCGCACGTCCGCGTGGTCGCAGCAGTGCCGGTGGACGCCGATCGCCTCGAAGCGGATTGAGGTCGTCTGCGCGAATCTCGCTAGACTTGCCGTCGTCCCCCCACGGGAGTTCCCCATGAAGTTGTTCACCACTGTTCTGTTCGTCTCGTTTCTCACCCTCTTCAACGCGCCCGAGCTCGCAGCCCAGCGCGGCGGCGGCTCGTCCGGCGGCGAGACCGCGGGTGGCATCACCATCAAAGACCTGATCAAGACGCTCGCGAAGGAAACCAAGGCGGGCGACGAGGACGCCGACGCGATCAAGACGATCACGACGCTGCAGTCGCGCTACGCCAAGGCCGAGGCGAAAGATCAGAAGGCCATCGTGACGGGCATCGAGAAGTGCCTGTCCGCGAAACGCAAGACGCCGAAGGACACCGAGCCCGACGTGCCGCTCCACACGGCGAGTGTCGAGGCGCTCGGGACGATGATGCCGGCGAGTCTCAAGGCACTGACGAAGCTCATCAAGAGCAAGCAGCACGAGGACAACGAGACGCTCATCGCGCTCGCGATCGAGCAGCTCGGCAACTCGAGCGACGAGTCGGCGATCAAGCCGCTCACGGAGCTCCTCACGGCAAACTCGATCAACACGCAGTCGGCGGCCGTCACGGCGCTCGGTTCGTTCTCGAGTCATCCGGGCAAGGTGCGCAAGGAGATCTTCGAGGACCTCCTCAAGACGACGCTCGGGATCATGAGCGCGCAGAGCGCCAAGGCCGACGACACCGAGATCCAGGAGCGCGTGACGCGTGTCATGCAGCCCGGCATGAAGTCGATGGAGCAGCTGACGGGCCACAGCGAGACGATGCCCGACGCCTGGCAGACCTGGTGGAACGAGAACAAGCGCGCCGACTGGGACGAAGAGTTTCCGGTGAAGTGACGTCTCAGCGGGCCCGGCGCGCAAGCTGGCAAGGCGAAGCGAGGCTCCTGACCAGTCTTGGCCATCGAGGATCGGCAACGTCGCTTCAATGCTGCGAGGAAGGACCCCGTCGCAGCCGCAGTGGCTTCTCGATAGACAACCCGGGTTGACCAAGCATCAGTCCCGCTACGGGGCCGGCACGGGCGTGATCGAATGCCAGGTGCGCGACGCAGCGAGGCCCTTGATCGCGACCGGGTCGACGACGAACCACTGAAGGTAGACGTCGAGACCCTGCGGCAGGCCCGCCGGAACGGTCGCGGCGATGCGCAGGTTGCCGAGGGCGTTGACGAAGAAACCGTCGAGGATCACATCGGGGTTCGGGCCGAGGACACCGCCCTTGAACGGAACGCCGAGGAACGACAGACCGACGACGAGCGCGGCGCTCGACGACGGTGCCGAGTTCGAGAGTTCGACCTCGAGCAGATCGCCGTCACAGAAGCTGCCGTCCACGGCCATCACGGGTTCGCCCGTCACGCCGCTGATCGCCGTGCTCGGAAACTCGAAGGTGTTGTTCCACGCGATGAGCGACACGTCGTACGTGAAGACGGCGCCGGCCGCGAGACCGCCGGTGTCGTCGAGCGGCTCGGTGACGACCGCACGGTCGCCGTCGATCGCCACGGCCGTCCCCAGCCCCTCTGTCGGGTCGACGAGGCTTTCGATGAGCTGCACCGAGCTCCAGAGGCCAGGCGTCGAAGTCGTGTGGAACCGGAACCCTCCTTCGGCAGGCCCCACTAGCGACGTCGTCCACTCGGGCAGGCCTTGCATCGTGCGGTTGCCCGACATCGCGATCGCCGCATCGCTCCCGACCGAGATCGTCGTGTCGTCGAGCGCGTAGGACGCGCCGTCCCAGCGCGTCCACAAGACGGAGCCCACGTTGTTCTCGGCTTGAGTGACGCCACGGTCACCGTCGACGTCGACGGCCACACCCGTGCGCACGAAGTTGCCGTTGAACGTCCAGAACTGGTTCGCGAAGTAGCTCGCGCCTTGGCGCCGGTAGAAGTAGGCCACGCCGTTCTCGGAGAAGCCGCCCACGTCGGCACGCGGCGCGCCGATGACGAGACCGTCGCCGTCGACCGCAACATCGTGCCCCCAGCGCGAGGTCTGTCCGACCTGCGCGACGACGGCCGTGATGTTCTGCGTCTGTTGCAGCTGCCCCGCGACGACTTCGTAGAGTCGTACGTTGCCGCGGTCGGCGTTCTGGCCCGGCGCGCCGACGAGCAGCCGTGTCCCGTCAGTGTCGACTGACCAGCCGTAGTGACCGCTGTTCTGCGGGTTCGGGGGACCCAAGAGCGGCGCAGGCGTCCACGTCCCCGGCGGGCCCTGGATGAAGAGCTGCACGCTGCCCGAGTCGGTCGTGCCTCCGCCGGCGTCGTCGAACAGCGGCGCTCCGACGAGTGCGAGGTCGCCCGACACCGACACCGCGGAGCCGTAGTTCGAGCCAGTCGGACCGGTGAACGTCGCGATCGGATTCCAGTCGCTGCCCGTCCACTCGTGGAACACGACGGCGTCGGCACCCGGCGCCCCCACGAGCAGCACGTCGTCACTCAACGAGACGCTCTGGCCGAACAGCGCGCCAGGGCCGAGCGAACCCGGCGTCTTCACCTCGTGGCACTGCGAGTCGGCGAGGGGCGCAAGAGACAAGACGGCCGCCAAGCCGAGCAGACGAGGCACGTGACACATGATGAGCGATCTCCTTGAACGGGCTTTCCTGACCGGAAAGGAGCGTCGAGCGTTGCGCGGAAAAAGTGCGCGACGTCTTGGTTCCTTTCCGGATCGAACCACCAGGCGCATCTCCGTGCGCTCGATCGCCCCTTCCCGAGGCCCGCAGCCATGACTCGCACACCCGCACGCATCTTCCTCGTCGCCCTCGCGGCCGGCCTGCTCCTCGGCGGCAAGGCGCTCGTCCCGAAGAACGGCATCGCACGCGTGCCGTTCGGGATCGTCCCGTCGAGCAGCGTCTTCGAGACGCAGATCTCGGCGAACGGGCGCTGGGTGACGTTCCGCACCGTCGCGGAGAACATGCTCGAAGGCGGCAACGACCCGAGCAGCGACATCTTCCTCGTCGACACGAAGAAGGGTGACATCGTGCAAGTGTCGCGCACGCACACCGGCGGAGATCCGACCGGGAGTTGCCAGTCGCCCGTGATCAGCGCCACGGGTCGCTTCGTGGCGTATCGCACGTCCGACCCCGACATCGTCGAGGGCGACGAGCTGAACACGAACGACATCTTCCTCTTCGACCGCATCAAGGAGACGACGGTGCGCATCTCAACGGCGCTCAACGGGGGCGGCGCGACGATGGTTGCCTGGGAACCGTCGATCTCGAAGAACGGGCGCTTCGTCGCCTTCTCGAGCGCGGCGAACCTCCTCGTCGCGGGCGACCTCGACAACACTCGCGATGTCTTCTTGCGCGATGTGAAACTCGGCGTGACGACGCTCTTGAGCCCGACGCCTCCCGGGGCCGCGGTCGATGGAGCGAGTGAGTCGCCGAAGATCTCCGCGAACGGACGCTTCGTCGTCTTCGAATCGTCGGCGGCGCTCCTGCCCGAGGATGACAACGGCGCGCTCGATGTCTATCGCCGCGACCTCAAGCTCGACACGCTCGAACTCGTCAGCATCAACGCCGACGGACTCGTCGGCGATGCCAGCAGCTCCAACCCCGACATCTCGGACAATGGGCGCTACGTCACGTTCGTGTCGGGCGCGAAGAACCTCGTGGCCGGCGCGACGGCCTTCGTGTCGGTCTTCCGGCGTGACATGAAGAAAGGCATGCTCGAGCTCGTGAATGCCAATCCCGACGGAGTGCCCTCGGCGAGCATCGCCTCGGCGCACTCGATCTCCCCTGACGGTCGTTTCGTGGCCTTCGGGAGCCTGGGCACGGACCTCGGCCCCGAGGACCTCAATCTCCACACGGACATCTACCTCAAGGACATGAAGAAGGGCGACGTCACGCGTGTGAGCCTCGGATTCGGCGGCGTCGAGACCGACGACACGTCTGCGGCACCGAGCGCCTCGAAGAAGGGCAAGTTCATCGCGTTCGAGTCGCTGGCCACGACGCTCCTCGAGGCCGGCGACGGAAACTTCGGCACCGACATCTACGTGGCGCGGCCGTGACACACCGCGCGCGTCTGCGGCGAAAGCGCGGCGCCGAAACACCCTCCGTCAAGGCCTCGAGAACGAGCCCTCATCGCACTGACCAGCTACGGCAGCCTCACCGCCGTTCGTACGCGAGTCGGCAAAGCGATGAATCCGGCGCTCGACGCGGCGCGTAGTACGCAGCGTTCATGGGAAGGCATCTCCGTCGCGCGGCACTTGGGTCGTGGACGGAGATGCGACGAGCACGCAGCGGGCCGTGCGCATGGGGATCCCCATGCGTCGACATCACATGTATCCCGGCGTGCGTCGCAGGTGCCTCTCCGCTTCGAAGGCTGTCACGGAAGGAAACCCCGATGTCTCGACATCCGATCCAACGCGCTGTCACTCGCGCCTCGTCTGCAATCCTCGTCGCCGCGGCACTCACGTCGCCGACTTTCGCCGCCGACCTCGCGGTGCCGTCGTCGTTCCCCACGATCCAATCCGCCGTTGACGCAGCGCTCAGCGGCGACACGATCACGATCAGCGCGGGCAACTACGTCGAGAACGTGGTCGTGCCTGCGGGTAAGGACGGCTTGATGATCGCGGGCAAGGGGCGCGTGCTCTGGGACGGGCAACTCGCCGGCCCGGGGCTCACGATCATGAGCAACGACGTCACGGTGAAGTCGGTGACGATCCGCCACGCGGCCGAGGAGGGCATCCGCGCCAAGCCACCTGAAGGACCGTCGAACCCCGAGCGGCTCGAGGGCATCACGATCCTCGATGTCATCGTGATCAACTCAGGCGACGAGGCCATCTTCGCCCTCGCAAACGACGCCATGATCCGCAACGTCAGAGCCAAGGGTTGTGACGGCGGCATCGAGGCCAAGGGCGCACGCGTCGTGATCGAGAAGTGCCGCGTCACACTCGACGCCGACTCGGGCATCGAGCTCGTCGGTGACGACGGCCGCATCTCGATGTGCACGGCGAGCGTCATCGAGGACGGCATCGGCATCGCCGTCTCGGGCCAAAGCGTCGTGATCGAGGGCAACTCGATCGACAACACCTGCGGCGAGTTGATCTTCGTCGAGGGTGACGACGCCCAGATCCTGCGCAACAAGGGGCGCGGTAGCGGAGATGTCGGCATCGGTGTCGAGGGCAACGGCGCCCTCATCGACCGCAACACCGTCGTCCGCTGCGCCGACACACTCATCGAGGTAGACGGCGACGACATCACGATCACGAACAACCGCGTCACCGGGTCTGACGAAGACGGAATCGAGGTCGACGGCCTCGGCGCCCTCATCGCGCGCAACCAGGTTGCGGACACGGGCGAGGATTCCGACGGCATCTGTGTTTCCTCGCTGACCGGCGCGACGATCGAGAAGAACCGCGTGACGAACGCCTTCGAGTGCGGCATGCGCCTCTTCGTCGAAGGTGCGACAATCCGCATGAACCAGGTGATGAACAGCGGTTCGGAGGACGACGCCGGGCTCGTCGTGTTCGGCAGCGACAACACGATCGACGGCAACACGGTGCGCGACTGCGACAGCACGGGCATCGAAGTCGACGGCTCGCGGAACGTGATCGTCGGCAACACCTCGGCCAACAACACGGACAACGGCATTCACCTCGTGTCGATCCCGTTCGGGGGCGCTGCGCTCGGCGACGGCGGAATCCCTGCGTTCGACAACGTCCTCGACGGCAACCTGTGCGCGAACAACTCCGGCGAAGGGATCGAGAACGAGGCCGTCGCGACGATCGTCGTGTCGAACAAGATGCGTGCCAATCGTCTCGATCTCACGAATCGCACGTCGCTCGGTGCGTCGCTGATCGACGGCGGCGGCAACACGTTCAAGACGGGCGGCCTGACCGTCGAGCCCGAGATCGACTGAGCACTTGCCCGCACGAGCACCGCGGCCGCGCACGAATCGCGTGCGTGGCCGCGGCTTGTTTCGGCGCACGCCGCGACGAAGGCGGCGCGATTCACCGTGCGAAGATGTGACCGCTCCAACACGCACAACGACATCGACCGCCACTTCACAAGGCCGCGCGCAAGTTCGAACAGTTCACGAAGACGATCGGCGAGATCGCCGCCAAGGATGCGCCGTTCGCGTAGCACGGGGTGTCGCGCTTCCACCGGCTCGAAGGCCCCTTGGCAACGCTCGCGTCCGTTCCTCTTGCGGACCCGCTCGGTGCACAGCTGAGCGAAGGCCCTATCTCGTGACGGCGAGTTCGAACGTCACGCAGTTTCCCGAGCCGGCAGCGGTGGCGTGCTCAAATCCGAGGTTCCTGCGCTCTCGGCGATCCCCAACCTCGGGCGCCTCTTCCGAAGCGGCACGTCCGACGCGGGTCAGCGCACGCTCATCATCCTGTCGACACCGCGACTCGCGCACGACACGTGAGCGCTCGGGCATCGCTTCGGCGTCACGACGGTCGCCGGCTCGACCGTTTGCCCCAGTCCCACTGACCGTAGACAACTTCCTGCGGGATCTTCCGCCCTGCGATACGCATGGCCACCATGGCGAGGCCACGGTGATGCGCCTCGTGTGCCACGAGGTATCCGAGGAACGTTGCAGGTGCTCCCTTCCATGACTTGACGCTCCCCGCAGCGACGCAGGCCTCCAAGTACGCGGCCATCGAGCGCTCGGATGCGCGCAAGGCCGCCTTCAATGTGGCCTTCGTCAGCGCCGCGTCCTTGGCCAGTGGCGTTGCTTTGCAGGCGAATCGCGGGGCCGCCACCGAGAGCCAGCGCAGGCGCACGTCGTGCATGTGCGCGAACTGTCCGGCGACGGTGCGGGTCCGGGCTGCGTAGCGGTCATCGAGTCCGCCGCGTGGAACGCTTCCGAGCAGGAAGAGGTTGGCCGCGTTGTTCATCCGCCACGCGGTGACGAGTTCGGAATCGGTGCTGGCCATGGGCTCGTTCCTCGAGAGGGCGATGTGGGCATCCTAACCGGGGTTGTTCATGGATGATCGTCGTGGGGTTGCGGCTAAACCTTGCGAGCAAGGCTCAGCGACGTGGCGGACCGGAGGCGCCCTGGCTTGGTCGTTGAAGATCCGGAGCGTTGCTTCCACCTTGCAAGGAACGACTCGGATGCAACCGCAGCAGATCGTCCGTGAGTCGTCCCGGGTGAACCTGGCGGACACGTCGGCGAACTGACTCTCGGTTGAGCACGAGCGACGTGTCGTTCGCGAATACCCTGCTGCCGTAGACGTGGCCGCGGTCCGTTCTCAGCGAACAATCCGAGCTGACGCACATACGCGCGAGGGTTCGACGCGCAACACGCGGCAGGCACATCCGCTGCAGACCTCGCGGGCCATACCACGCCGTCGCCCTCTTTCAGCGGGCCCGCAGCGGCTTGCCCCCTTACAATCTCCGGCTCGTGGTCCCCCTCGTCTCGGATCGACTCCCGTCATGGATCTTCCCGACAACCCTGCCCCACAAGACTCCCTCGTCGAGCGCGCGCGTCATGGTGATGCGCCCGCGCTCGAGGCTCTTCTCGAGCGAAACAAGGAGCGCCTCGAGGGCCTCGCCCACGCGCGCCTTGGCGAGGCGCTGGGACAGAAGGTCCGATCGTCGGACATCCTCCAGTCGACGTACCTGCGTGTCGTCAAGTCGATCGATCGCTTCACGGGCGCCACGGAAGACGACTTCGCGAACTGGATCGTGCGCGTGCTCGAGAACACGCTGCGCGATCGTGCGCGCTACCACAACGCTGAGAAGCGCGACCGCGGGCGCGACGTCGGACGCGACATCCATGAACTCAACCCCGCGAGCCGCACGCCGACGCCGAGTGCCCAGGCGGGCTTCGCGGAGGAGCTCTTGCTCATCTCGCGCGCAATGCAACGGATGCCAGCCAACTACGCGCGCATGCTCACGTTGCATCTCGAAGGCACCGTCTCCCATCGCGAGACCGCGGAGATCTTCGAGTGCACGGAGAACGCGTCACGCGTGCTGCTCGCCCGCGCGCGCGCACGGCTGCTCGTCGAACTCGAGCGAGAGCGACGCTCGTGACAGGCGAAGAAGAAGCGCCAGACACGCGTGAGGAGTCGGTGCTCGTGGAGTACTACTTGCGCGCTGGCGACGGCGAGGAACCCGACCTCGAGGCGCTGTGCGGCCATGACGATGCGCTGATCGCTCGTGTCCGAGAACTCCTCTCGGGCGTCCCCGAGGCATTCCAGCCGCGGCCGTTCACCGACACCGCGGACGACCCGCGCATCGGCACGACAGTCGACGGGTTCACGATCCTCCAGCGCCTCGGGCGCGGCGGCATGGGGTCGGTCTACCTCGCCTCCCAGGAACGTCCACGCCGCCGCGTTGCGCTGAAACTCCTCGATCGCGCGGATCTCGGAGACGAGCGCGCACGCCGTCGCTTCCAACGCGAAGCCGATCTCGTCGCGGCTCTCGACCATCCGAGCATCGTGCCCATCCACGCCTCCGGGGAACACGACGGGCTCGCGTACCTCGCGATGAAGCGCCTCGAGGGTCCGTCGCTCGACGAGATGACGAAGCCGCTGACGACAGCGCTCGTGGCGCAGATCGGATTCGCGATCGCGAGCGCACTCGACGAGAGCCACCGCTTCGGCATCGTCCACCGCGACATCAAGCCCTCGAACATCCTGATGGACAACGGCACGCCGGTGCTCGTCGACTTCGGTCTCGCGCGCTCCGTCACCGACGCCACGCTGACCCGAGACGGACACGTCGCAGGGACGTTGCCCTACCTCGCGCCCGAGTGCCTTGCTGGCGCCGGCCCCGCACTCGATCCACGCGTGGATGTCTACGGCCTCGGCGCCACGCTCTACGAACTCCTCGCGGGACATCCCCCGTTCGACGCCGAGAGCACCGAGGTGCTTCTCTCGCGCATCGCCTGGGACGACCACGCGCCGCTCGACCTGGCCCGCGCCGACCGCGACCTCGCGACGATCATCGACAAGGCGCTCGAGAAGAACCCGCAGCACCGCATCGCGTCGATGACGCAGTTCGCCGACGAGCTGACGCGCTTCCTCGAAGGACGCCCGCTGACACTGCGACCCGTGGGCCGACTCGAACGCTCGGTGCGCTGGGTGCGGCGCCATCCGCGTCTCGCAGCCACCGCGCTCGCCGCTGTCGTCGTCTTCGGAACGCTCGTCACGATCACGTCCCTGAGCCGCGCAGACGAACGTCGCACGCGCGCCGGTGCCATCGCGCTTGCCCGCGTCGAGATGGACGCAGAGCGCTACGGCCGCGCGGCCGAGATCCTCGCACAGATCCGTGCACCGCAACCCACCGAGCAGGCGCTCGCCGCCGAGGCCCGCGCGCGCGACGCCCTCGAACAGCTGCTCGACGACGTCATCGACTTCACGTCGAGCATCTCGGAACGACAGTTTCGCTCGCGCGTCGCGACGGTCATCGACAGCAACGCGTCCACGTACGAACCGGAGCTCGCCGCCCTCGCGCTCGCCATCGCCCACTGGCATCTCGGCGAAGGCGACGCGGCACATGCCGCGCTCGAGGCGTCGGCGGCGGACGCGCCGTGGGTACGCGCGCGGTCGGCCGTCCGCGGACTGCTCGACAACGACTGGACTCTGGCCGCGGCCACGACCGACGTGGCCGACGAGCACGTCGTGACCGCCATCGTGATGCGACTCGTAGGTAGCACGCCCGACGAGATCGACGCCGAGCTGCAGAGTGCACTGGTGCACGATCCTCAGCACCACCGTGGTCGCGTCCAGAAGGCGCTCTTCGACCTCGACACCGGCCGCGCGGCCGAGGCACTCGTGCGCTTGCAAGGTCTGACGCGCGAGCGTCCCGAGTCCCGGACCCTGCGCCGACACCTGGCGCGCGCCCAACATCGCACCGGCGACGTCGAGTCGGCGCGGCGAAGTCTCGAGCTGATCGACCGCGCGGCGTGGACGCCCGCCGAAGCGGTCCTCGACCTCGACCTGCTCAGCGTCGAAGCCGGCGTCGAGACGGCGCTCGAGACAGCCCGCGCGCACCTCGCCCACTTCACGGCGCAAGACGAACCGGCATGGGACGTCGTGATCGCCGAGGCCAGCCAACTCAGTGTGGCCCCCACGCGCACCGCCGACGCCGTCGCACGACTCGAGCGCGTCGAGCGAGACGCGAGCCTGAGCCTGCACCGCGACAAAGCCGCCGCGAACCGCTACCGGATGCTGGTTGATGAAGCGACCCATGCCCAGGATCGTGCGCGAGTCTACGGCGAGCTCGCCGAAGAGGGCCGACGCCTCCTCGGCATCGTGCGTTTCCCGCCGGCGCGCGCCGTGCTGCAGTGGAAGTACGCCAAGACCCTCGCGCGCATGGGCTACTTCGCCGATTTCGTGCGCATCATGGAGAACGCCGTCCCGCAACTCGATCACATGCCGTGGGCGCGGCACGAGTTCGCCGTCGACCTCCTCGGCTACTCCGATCACCAGCGCAGGTTCGGCAGCACGCCCAGCGACCAGGCCATCGTGCGTCACTTCGAGCGCGCCGCGTGGGAACACGCGCGGGCCGCCCTCGAACTCTCGTCCGAGAGCGACCCCACGTCACAGCGACTCCAGATGCTCGCCAGCGCGATCGAGTCCGCTCGCCGCGTGGGCGACTGGGCGGCGATCGCCGCGATGCTGCGTCTGCCGGTCGCTGCGCACCTCCCCGCCGACGAGCGCGAACAACTCAGCGAGGCGATCGACGATTTCGACGACAAGCTCCATGCCGCCTTCAGCCGCTAGTCGTATTGGTGGATTCGTCGAGGGCGATGCAACACAGCCAGCGGCGAGGAGGGCGTGAAACAAATGACGCCAACTCTTGAATCACGCCACTAGTGGTGTGTTGAAGAACTGCTCCGAGTGCGCCGTGCGTGACCGAGCGTGTCTGCGCGAGTGTGGGAACGCAGGCGCATCGGTGGATTCGTCGAGGCTCCCGCACTCGCGCAGGTGCGCTCGGGTGCGTGCGGCGTGCCGGATGAGTTCTTCAACGGGCTGATCGAGACGCTGCGATGGCACGCCGGTCAGTACACCGAGAAACCGTCTCGATGCGCTGCCGGGATCGTGGCGAGATCATCGAACGGCGTGTGCAACTGCACGACCTCACCGAGCGTCCCTGCGGGAATCCACGGCGGGACATAGACGCTCAGCGGTTGGCCGGGGAACTTGAAGACCGTGAACTTGAGCGTCGTCGGCGGGAATCCGGGCGAGTCGAGGAGTACCGTCGCCTGCGACGGCTTGGTGACGAAGGTCGCGTAGATCGGGAAGCTCTGCCCCGCCTGCACCGTGCTCATTCCGACGAGCGGCATGTAGTTCGCGAGCGTCGGGTAGATCTTGCCAGTGAGCTCGTCGGTCGAGTCGAAGAACTTGTACTGCACCGGCGTCGACGTGCCGACGGCGATGTAGGTGCCCTGCGGCCCCGTCGGCGGCGTCGGGTTGTAGAAGTCGGAGTCGGAGTCGGCATGCATGAAGATCGCCTGGACCTCGAGTTGCAGGTCGTGGTCTTGCATCGCCTCCGCCCCGACGTCGTAGAACATGTCTTCGCCGTTGATCGCGCCCCCCGTCTGATCCGTGATCGTGCGGGTGATCATCGCCTCGAGGTTGAAGACCTGCCCGGTCTGCGGCACGCGGTAGCTCTGCCACATCGCGCGCGTCGCGCTCGCCGGCCAGTGAGCGTAGTCGGCGTCCCAGGTGCAGGCGTCCGCAGACGGCACCATCGGCTGGAGGCGCTCAGGGATGCGGTAGTAGAAGTCGTTCGCGTCCTGGACCTTCAGCGTGTCGATCAGCGCTTCGAAGCGCGTCGACGAGATGATCGCGTCCTGATGGCTGCCGCCGATCGCGGTCGACTCGGGCACGGTGAAGGAGGAATGCTGGTAGTCTTCCATGCTCTCGACGTTCAAGTACGACGGGTTCATGGTGACGCGCGTGAGCAGCATCACCCAGACACCGTCGTCATGCGCCGACGTGCCGCGCGCCTCGAAGCGGCAGAAGCCGCGCGTCTCCTCGGGCGAGGCGATCACTGCGCTCGAGTGCCACGTCACGGCGGGAAGAGTGGGGTCGCCCCAGTAGCTGTCGAGTTGGGGCTTCGTGGAGAAGTCCCAATCCGGCGTTTGCAGTGCCTCGACGCTCGACGCGAGCGCCAGAACAACAGTGACGGCGGAGAGGCCATACAGCCTCCATCCATGGTTTTTCATTGCGGTCCTTTCCGAGAGGATTGGTGGTACGCCCGTTGCAGCTGCAGGCGCTGTTGATCCGCAAAGCGTCGTGGCGTGCAGAGTGCGTCACGAGGATATCGAGATTTTCTCCGATGCGTCGATATCCCCTGCCACCGTCAGGATCGCGCTGGACCACGCAGCCGCCGGGCCTGGCCAGACGTAGGCGCCTGGCGGAGCTTGCGAGCTCGTCGCGCGCCGGCCCGGACGGCGCGCTCCCGGCAGCTCCGGGGCCACGCGTCCGCACCACGTCGTGTACGCCGCCCCCCGCATGCCGGCCGGACGAGGCTCGAGCGCGCGGGTGGGCGCCGTCGTGAATCCGCGCCGAGCTCCGGGCAACGTCTCCGTCTGCGACCAGACGGCGACGGCCGACAACCCGAGCGTGACCCACGTCAGCATCGATCTCGCGACCAACTGCGCAACAGCAGAGCGCCAACGAAGCGCTGCTCAGCCGTCGAAGTCGAACGTGAAGTTGAACAGACCCGTCGCATTGACGGCGATCCCCGTCTGCACGACCTCGAGCGGGCTGCGATTGCGACGCGCGAAGTCGCCGGTCGCCCCGATGATCGCGCGTGTGAATGGGACGTCGAGATCGATGAGTTCTTCGCCATCGCTGACGAGCGTCCCCGTGCCGAGCGCGGCGTCATCGAGATCGTAGATCTGAGTGGTGACGACAAACGGCCCGGTGGTCGTCGCCATGCCGTCTCCCACGAACCAGCCGCGGCACGTCCACGTCCCGATGACCAACTCGGGGAACTCGGCCCGACCATCAGCGAGCAAGCCGCTCGCCGCGCCCTGCGTCGCGAACGTGCCGGAGGGGTAGATGACGCCTTCGACGACGAACGAAGCGCCATGGGCCGGACCGACCTCCGTGGTGGGACCCTGGACCACGAACGAGTTCGCGTTGCAGGCGACGTCGATCGAGCGTGCCGTGCCGACGACACCGGACGTCATCGACGAGACGACCAGAAGGAGTCCGACGAGGACACTGAGTGCTTGGCCGAAGAGTTTGACAGTCATGGTGCTTCCTCCGAGACGAGAGATCGAGTCATACCCCTCGACGCGCTCACGAGCGCGTGACGGAAGTGCCCTGCAGGCGAGGAGCGTGACTCGGGGCTTCCCATTGTGCGCGGAACTCGGCGCAACGGAGAGCATGTCATGCGCCCAACTCGCACAAAATCTCGACTCAGGGGCACAACTTCGAGGATCCCTGCGCCCGTACCGAAGGAGGGATCACCCCTCGCTCACGGATCGCGCCGGACGGATCCCGAGCGCGTTGCCCTCATGGTCTGGCGACGTGTCATCGCGCTGCGAACAGCGCGTCGACGCCGCGCCGCGATAGAAAGCGCCACCGCGCATCACGCGCTTCATTGCCCCAGGGCGAGACGCGAGTTCCTCATCGTACGAGCCGAGATACGCCGACTCGCACCACTCCTGCACGTTGCCGTGAATCGCGTGCAGACCGAACGGGTTTGCGCGGCCGAAATCGACGGGTGCGTGCGTGCCGTAGCCATCGTCCAGCTCGGGCCACTCCGCGATCGCCTCGTACCCCGCTCCCCACCGCCGCGCAGCCCGATCGGCGATGTTGACGGCGCCGATCAGCGAGTTCCGCTCGCGCCCCGTCCACCAAGGTGTGTCGGTTCCAGCGCGCGCTGCGTACTCCCATTCGATCTCTGTGGGAAGTCGAAGGTCGAGCCAACTCAAGATGCGCCGCGCTTCGAACCAGTTCATGTCTTCGACGGGGTGAAGCAACGTCCTCATCAGGTCCCGACGTTCGAACTGCCCGGCAGCGAAGTACGACGGATTGTGCCCCGTCATGCGCATCCACTGCCCCTGCGTCATCTCGTACTTCGACAAGAAGTAGGCCGGCATCGTGTGCTCATGAACCGGCTGCTCGTCGAGAGCCGCCAAGGGATCGTAGTGACGCCCTTCGGGATCTGTGGACTGCGCGCCGATCACTGCCACGCCGGGCGGGATCAGTATGAAGACGAGGCCGCACTCGGGCGACAACACGATCTCGCCCGTCTCCGAGCGCTTGGGTTGGACGCCGGAGAGGAGGTGTGAGAACTCCCAGAGCCCGGTGTCGGTGTTCTGCCACAGCGGCAACAATCCGAGCTGAGGAGACGGTGCCCAACCGCCGTAAGCAGGGCACTGGAGCGGATCGGACATCGAGGCAATCGCCTCCATCCAGCGATGTCGCGCCTCTTCACCCGTGATCGACTCCGCCTCCAGCCGGGCTGCGCGCTCGCGCCGCTCGCGCACACCCCACCCGAACTGCCGCGAGATCCCGTCGATGGGCCCGGAGTCCTTGTCGACGAGATGCTCGAAGGCAAGCAGACGACGTTCGAGCTGCGCATGCAGGAGGCTGTCGTGCGGGTCGGCGAACGTGAACGTCCGACGAACCGCGACGCGCGCTTCGAGTTCGCCGACGAGGACGCGCGCTTCTTCGAGCTGCGCTTGCACCTCCTCCACGGTGCGAGCCTGATCCTCCGAGAGCTCACTGATGTCGGGGAGCTGAGCCAGAGCGGCCTCCGTCGCGATGACCCCGTCGCGTGTCTCCACCCACTCCTCGTAGTCCGGGTGCTGACGAGAGTCGTCGTCGAGTTCGCGTTGCGAGGCCGGAAGTGCCCGGTCGCGAATCGACTGCAGGTATTCCTGGAACTCCGCAACGGCCACGCCGCCCGCGTGCTTCTCTTCGAAGACATGCGCCCGCCGGAGCCAGTCGTCGAAGCGACCGATCATGCTCGGCGAGACCGGCCAGAGATCGTCGACCTCGCTCGTGAGTCCCTCGATCTCGGCCAGCGCCAGCAGACTGAGGACCTTCGCCTGCTCGACTTCCGCGAGCCGCAGGGCTTCATTGAGATCCTCGTTTCGTGCTTCGAGGTCGCGCCCGAGCGCTTCGGCGTGCGCGAGCGTGTCTTTCAACGCCGCGTTGCCCTCGGCGAGTTCGTCGGACATGACGAGAAGCGACACGGTCCCGACGACCAGCGAGGCAATCAACATGACGAGTGTCGCCGCGAACGTGCGATTGCGCGCCGTCCACTTGCGCAGCTCGGCGAAGGCGCCCGTCTCGTAGGCCGAGACGACCCGTTGCTCGAGGTAGGCGCGGAGGTCGTCGGCGAGGTCCGCCATGTCGCCGTAGCGGTCGGTTGCCTTGCGGGCCATCGCCTTCTCACAAATGGCCACGAGCTCGGCAGGTGCATCCCGCGCGAGTCGGTTCAAGGGTTCCGGCGGACCGGCGCGCAGCTTCTCGAGGATGACGCGCGCCGGATCGCCACTCGATTTGCCGTACGGCGGATGACCGGCAACAAGGTGGTAGAGCATCGCACCGACGGAGTAGATGTCGATCGCGGGCGTGATCTGCGTCGCGTCACCGCGGGCCTGTTCGGGCGACATGTAGACGGGCGTCCCGACAATGCGACCTTCCTTCGGCGTGGCCACTGACGGGTCATCGCCCTCGTCGAACGCCGTGTCGATCGACACCGTCTCGATCTCGCTCGCACCGCGGCCCACGACACACGCAAGACCCCAATCCATGACGAAGACCTCGCCGTACCCACCGACCATGACGTTCGACGGTTTGAGGTCACGGTGAATCACACCCTTGGCATGCGCATACGACATCGCCTCACACACGCGCAGCATCAGGCCGATCACGCGCGTCCGCGTCCAGTCCTTGCTCCCGTCGCGCACACGCCCGAGAACGTCGCGCAGTGTGTCGCCCTTCACGAGCTTCATCGTGAAGAACACGCAGCCGTCGTCGTCGAGGCCAACCTCGTGCACGGGAACGATGCCGGGATGATCGAGCTGACCCGTGATCTGCGCCTCCTCGAGGAACTGGCGGATCTTCGAGAAGTCGCCGCGTGGAATCGCACCGGCGTCGTTGTCGCTCGGACCGACGTGGCGCCGTAGGTCCGCGAGCAGTCGGTCGACGCTGTCGACGTTCATCCCCGCGTCGGGCGTCGGGTCACGAACAGGAGTGACACCGGGAGTCTCGCCGTGCATCACCTTCATCGCGAGGTGGCGCCGCAGATCCTCGTCCCACACACGCAGCACGACCCCCATGCCACCGCGCCCGACACACTCGTGGATCGAGTAGCGGTCACCGACGACGCCACGTGTCGCGAGCCGTCGCAGCACGCCGACGGCATGGGACGGGTCGTCGCTCGGCATCGGTCGATCGAGGCTGATGTCGGGGTCGACACCGCCAAACGCTTCTTCGAGCCGCTCGCGCAGCCGCAGCGTGCGGCCCTCTCGCACTCCGCCTTGCCCATGCTTCACCATGCCGACCTCCCGACAGACACGCCCGATGGCACCACAGACACGAGCTCGGTGTCCACATCGAGCCGCCCTCGCCCGAACCTCTTACACCGATCGTCGCGCGAGCGTGACTGTGCCTTTGTGGCAAGCAGATCAGAAGTGACGTCCCACCGCCGCGGCGTGGGCAGGGGCGGCGCTTGCAGCAGATCGCTGTGAAAGTCCGGGATAGGCCCTCCGAACCCGTCCTCCGAGGCGCAAGACGAAGCGGCCCCGCAGACGCACTCCTTGAGGTTGTGCGGGCGGGTCGTCATCTTTGGCCCATGAGCAAGGATCACGAAGACGCGCCCATGACCATCGGCGGTTCGCCGGACCGCGTGGACGGCGTGCCGAAAGTCACCGGTACCGCCCTTTACGTCGACGACCTCGAGGCCCCCGGAGCGTGGCACGGCGCGACGCTGCGGAGCGACGTGCCGCGCGGCCGTTTCGTCTCGCTGACTCGCGCTGCGGACTTCGACTGGAGTGACGTCGTCGTCGTGACGGCCGATGACATCGCGGGGCAGAACGTCGTGGCGCTGATCGAGGACGACCAGCCGTCGCTCGTGCCCGTCGGCGGCATGATCTGCCATCGTGAGGAGGCGCTGGCGCTCGTCGCCGCACCGACGCGAGCCGCCGCGCGTGCAGCCCTGGCCCATCTGACCGTGGTCGTCGACGCGCTGCCCGCCGTCACGACACTCGACGCCGCCCTGCGCGCCGACGTGGCCGTCCACAACGATGACAACGTCCTCAAGCGCCTCGAGATCCACCGCAACGACGACGACATCGACGAGATCCTCGCACGCTGCGCGCACGTCATCGAAGGCACGTACGAGACGGGCGCACAAGAGCAGATGTACATCGAGCCGCAGGGCATCCTCGCGGAGTGGCGCGGCGAGACCTGCCGCGTCACGGGGTCGCTGCAGTGCCCGTACTATGTCCACAAGGCGCTCGTGATGTTGCTCGGCCTGCCCGACGACCAGGTGGTCGTCACGCAGGCGGTGACCGGCGGCGGGTTCGGCGGCAAGGAGGAGTACCCGTCGATGATCGCGGGGCACGCGGCGCTGCTCGCGCGCGCCGCGGGTCGGCCGATCAAGCTCATCTACGACCGCGCCGAAGACATCGCGGCGACGACGAAGCGTCACCCAGCGCGCGTCCATCACCGCCTCGGTCTCGACGCCGACGGACAGCTCGTCGCGGCCGACATCGACGTCCTGCTCGACGGCGGCGCCTACGTCACGCTGTCACCGGTCGTCCTCTCGCGGGCGATCCTGCACGCCGCCGGCCCCTATCGCATCCCCCACGTCCGCATCGTCGGCCGGGCGCTGGCCACCAACACTCCGCCCCACGGAGCCTTCCGCGGCTTCGGCGCGCCCCAGACGACCTTCGCCTACGAGCGCCAGATGCAGAAGGCCTCGCGCGCTCTCGGCATCGACGCCTTCGAGCTGCGCCGCAAGAACTTGCTGCGCTCGGGCGACAGCACAGCCACCGGCCAGGTGCTCACCGACAGCGTCGGCAGCGATGCCGTGCTCGACACACTCAGCGCGGCGCTCGAACGCGCCGCACCACCGGCAGCGGCACGCCTCGGCAGCCTGCACTCGCCGGTGCGTCGCGGGCGCGGGCTCGCCTTCTGCTTCCACGGCTCGGGCTTCACGGGCAGCGGCGAGCAACGTCTCGCGGGGCGCGTCACGGTGGCATGTCTGCCGAGCGGCGACTTCGAGATCCGCAGCAGCTCGACCGACATCGGCCAGGGCATGCTGACGATCTTCTCGCAGATCGCGTCCCAGGCTCTCGGCGTGCCCGCCGCCCGCATCGTGCTCAGCGAACCAAGCACCGAGCGCGTGCCCGACAGCGGCCCCACTGTCGCATCGCGCACGTGCATGATCGTCGGTCGGCTCGTCGAGCGGGCCTGCCTCGCGCTCGCAGAGCAGCTCCGTGCTCACGCCGCCGCGAACCGGCTCGACGCCACCGACCTCGCGACCGTCGCCGCCCACCGCGTCGCGCACGCCGGCCCGCTCGCCGAAACCTGCGAGCACGAGAGCCCACCAGGCGTGGAATGGTCGGACGAAACCTACACCGGCGCCGCGTACCCCGTGTTCGGTTGGGCGGCATGTCTCGTCGACGTGGCCGTCGACGAGGACACGCGCGAAGTCGTGGTCGAGCGCTGCATCCACGCCGTCGACGTCGGCCGCGCGATCCACCGCCGGATCGTCGAGGGACAGATCGAAGGCGGGACGCTCCAAGCTCTCGGTTGGGCGCTCTGGGAAGCCGTGCCATACGACGACGGACGCGTCCTCAACCCGAGCATGACCGACTGCATCATCCCGACCTCCGCCGATGCACCGGAGCTCGAGACGCTGCTCGTCGAGATGCCGTTTGCACACGGCCCGCACGGCGCCAAGGGTGTCGGCGAGATTCCGATGGATGGCCCGGCTGCGGCCGTCGCAGGAGCCATCGAAGACGCTCTGGGCGTGGCCTGCGACGTCGTGCCGCTGCTGCCCGAAGTTCTCGACGTCCTGCTCGTCGATCAACCTCCTCAGGAGACTCTCGCGTGAAGCTCCGCTTCCGACTCAACGACGAAGACAAGGAGCTGGACGTCGAGCCGTTCCGGCGTCTGCTCGATGTCCTGCGTGAAGACCTCCACCTCACTGGCAGCAAGGAAGGCTGCGGCGAAGGCGAGTGCGGCGCATGCACGGTGCTGATCGACGGCGCGCCGGTGAACTCGTGCCTCGTGCCCGTTGCTCAGCTCGACGGCCACGACATTCGCACCATCGAAGGGCTCGCGCGACAAGGCACCGACGGAGAGGTGCTGCTCGACGAGGTGCAGCAGGCACTCGTGTCGTTCGGCGGCACGCAGTGCGGCATCTGCACGCCGGGGATCGCGCTGTGTGCAAGCGCGGCACTGACGCGCGAACCGAACGCCGACCGCGCGCGGCTGCGCGAGCTGCTGGCCGGCAACCTCTGCCGCTGCACCGGCTATCAACTCATCATCGACGCACTCGTCGATGCAGCCAGCACACGTCGCGGGAACTCGAAGCGATGACGGACTGGATCCGCCCCACCTCACTCGCCGAGGCCGTCGACGCACGCCGCGACCACCCCGACTACCTCGTCCTCGCGGGCGGCACCGACGTCATGGTGGGCGCGATCGATCGGCCTGCGCCCATCGGCGTGATCGACATCTTCGGGCTGCCCGAGCTCTGCGTCTGCGAGCACGACGACGAGGGCCGTCTGCGCCTCGGTGCCGGCATGAGCTACGCGCACCTTCTCGGTGATGCGCGCGTCGCCGCCGCAGCGCCGGCGCTCGTCGAGTCGGCCCGTGAGATCGGTGCGCTGCAGATCCAGGCCCGCGGAACCCTCGGTGGAAACCTCGGCACCTGTTCACCCGTCGGCGACACGCTGCCGGTCCTACTCGCTCTCGATGCCGAGATCGAACTGCGCGGGCCCGACGGCACGCGCTGGCTCCCGGTGGATGACTTCTGTACGGGCTACCGCACGACAGCCCTCGCTGCTGACGAGCTCATCGTCTCCGTGCGTCTCCCGGTCGACAGCAGCTCACGCGAACAGGTCTGGCGCAAGGTCGGCACGCGCCGCGCCCAGTCGATCTCGAAGGTCATGCTCTGCGCCTCGACGCACCGACGCGACGACGGGCGCCTCGCCGACGTGCGCATCGGTCTCGGTGCCATCGCCGCGCGCCCGCTGCGAGCACGCGCCACCGAAGCCGTCCTCGAAGGCGCGCTGCCCGACGGCCCGCTCGCCGCGCGTGCCGCGCAAGCCGTCCTCAACGACATCGCCCCCATCGACGACGTCCGTAGCCGCGCCGACTACCGCCGCGCCACCACCGCCCGACTCATCCGCCGCTGGGTCCTGCACCTCGCTCAGACCTCGACGACCACCAACACTGGCTCGTGATCGGAGAGGTCGACGTCGAGCATACGACTCGACTCGATGCTCCCGAAGGTCGTCGGAACGAGCACGGTGTCGATGCGGCGGCGCACATCCGCCGCGGGTGCAAACGTCATCCCGCCGCCGTGGAAGCCGTTCGTCCCATTGAAAACGAAGAGCACGGCCACGACGAAAGCGATCGCCACGAGTGCACGCGCGCTCCACAACATGGCTCGCGGCCACCTCACCGCAGCGTCGGCGTCAGCGCGAGATCGATCGCTCCGTCGACGGTGACGACCACGTCTTGCTCGTGCTCGCCGAACAGCTCGTGCCAGACGTGCAGGTGGTACGTGCCCACCGGCACGTCGTCCAAGGCGAAGTGCCCGTCGTCGTCGGTGACGGCGAACCATGGGTGATCGAAGACGCCGACCCACGCGCCCATCCAGGGATGGACGTCGCACTTCACGCGGACCATCGCTTCGCCGCGCCGGAAGCTACGCTCGATCGGCGCGGAGCCGGCCGGCATGCCGCGATTGAACTCGCGGTTGATCTTTGCCAGGCCGTGGACGTTGTGGAGCAGCGGGTCGCTGTTGAGAATCTCGAGCGTCTGGCCGGCACGCAGGCCGAGCACGCGCGGGACGTAGCGGCAGCCCTCCTGGTCGAGCGTGACGGACGTCGTCGGGACAGCCGGCGCGGCGCCCGCGAGACCGTCGCCCTCGAGCCAGATGACGGCCCCGGCGAGCAAACCGCTCTGCACGCGCAGCACGTCGCTCGTCGGTGCGTGACGCGCCAGGTCGACGCACTCGCCGCTCAGCTCGAGCTCGGCATCCACCGGCGGCAGATCATCGAGGCGCATGACACCACTCACGCGCCCGCGCGCGACGGGCGTCACGACGTCAACCTCCTGCGCAGGAGCGCCGTGGTCGCGCGACTCGTGCGTCTCGACCACGTCGTCATTCGCGTTTGGCGCCTCTTCGGGAGCAAGCACCCAGGACGCTGCGAAGAGCGCCGCCAAGACGAGCGCGGCCACGCTCGGCTGGACTCCGAGCCCGCTCAGTCGACGGTTCATGAGGTGCCGCAGGCCGACGCCGACGATCAACGCACAGCCGAGGACGATCCACGAGTTGCGATGTCCGAACGTCCACCAGAAGTGGTTGCTGATCATCACGAAGACGACCGGCAGCGACATGTAGTTGTTGTGGATCGAACGATCCTTGGCGGCCTTGCCGAGGGCCGGGTCGGGCGTGCCGCCGGACTTCGTCGCTGCAAGCAGCGCGTTCTGCGCAGGAACGATGCGCCGCCAGACGTTCGCGACCATGATCGTGCCCATCAGTCCGCCGACGTGGATGTACGCCGCACGCCCCGACATCACAGCCGAGAGCGCATAGGCGAGCGCGATCAACGCACCGAAACCGACCAGCGGCGCGATGCGCGTCTTGGCGAAGCTCGTCGCCCAGAGCAGGTCGTAGGCGAGCCAACCGAAGAACAGCACAGCGATCCCGAGGAGCTGCGCCTCGCCGCCCGTGATGTCGGAGACGTCCGAGTCGACGAGCAGCGCGCCGCCGCCGGTGTAGTACGTGACGAACAGCAGCGCGAGGCCGCTGAGCAGCGACAACGCGGCTTCCCAGCGGAACCAGTGCAGCTCCTCCGGCATGCGCCGCGGCGCGACGTCGAGCTTCTCCACGCGGTAGAACCCGCCGCTGTGCACCATCCACAGCTCGCCTTCGATGGACTCGCCGTCACGCATCGCATGGACGGGGCGCAGCCCACGATCGAGCCAGTTGAAGAAGTAGGCGTGGCCGATCCAGGTGATCACCGCGACGACGTGGAACCAGCGCAGGGCGAGATGCAGGCCGTCGAGACCGAAGAGTTCCATGCAGACATCCTGGCGAGCGGGTCGAAGGGCGCCTGATGGTATCCTTCCGCGCCCGCCACTCGGCGTCATGAGACACGGAGGATTTGCATGGTCGACCACGTCGACGCCCCGCTGCGCGCCCTGCGCAGCACGCGTCTGCAGACGCCGACGGGCGAGCGGGCCGGCACGGTGCTCGTGTCCGATGGCCGCATCGAGGCCATCGTCGGCCTGCGCGAGCCGGTCGGACCGGGTCTCGTCGTCGATGTCGGCAACCAACCCGTCCTGCCTGGTTTCGTCGACACGCACGTGCACGTCAACGAGCCGGGGCGCACGGAATGGGAAGGCTTCGAGAGTGCCACGCGCGCGGCGGCGGCCGGCGGCATCACCACGCTGGTCGACATGCCGCTCAACAGCATCCCGCCGACGACGACCGTCGCAGGGCTCGACGCCAAGCGCGCCGCCGCGACAGGGCACTGCTGGGTCGACGTGGCGTTCTGGGGCGGTCTTGTTCCGGGAAACCACGCCGACCTCCAGCCGCTGATCGACGCCGGCGTGCGTGGATTCAAGAGCTTCCTCATCGACTCGGGCGTCGCGGAGTTCGGTCACGTCGAGCGCGCGCACCTCGTCGCGGGGCTCCCGATCCTTGCCGAGGCCGGCACGCCACTGCTCGCCCACGCCGAGTTGCCTGGGCCGATCGAAGCCGTCGCGGCGCAGATCCCGGCGTCGGGAGACGCGGCGAGCATGCGCTACGCCTCGTGGCTGGCGTCGCGCCCGCACGCTGCCGAGGACGAGGCCGTCGCGCTTCTCATCGACGTCTGCCGCCGCACCGGCGCCCACGTCCACGTCGTCCACCACGCCTCGGCGCCGGCACTCACGCTCCTCGAGCGCGCGCGCGACGAAGCGCTGCCGTTCACGGCCGAGACGTGTCCGCACTACCTCCACTTCGCCGCCGAGGACATCCCCGACGGCGCCACGGCCTTCAAGTGCGCGCCACCGATCCGCGAGCGCGACAACAACGAGCAGCTTTGGGCCGCGCTCGCGAGCGGCGTGCTCGACGGCGTCGTCTCCGACCACTCGCCCTGCACGCCGTCGTTGAAGCTCGGCGAGCGCGGCGACTTCACGGCGGCTTGGGGCGGCATCGCGGGACTGCAGCTCGGCCCTTCCGTGACATGGACCGGAGCGCGCGCGCGCGGGCACGACCTCGCACGGCTCGTGCGCTGGATGGCGGAAGCACCGGCGCAGCTCGCCGGTTTCTCGGGAACGAAAGGTGCGCTCGCCGCGGGGTACGATGCCGACATGGTCGTCTTCGCTCCTGAGTCCTCGTTCGTCGTCCAGCCGCGCGCGCTGCATCACCGCCATGCCCTGACGCCCTACGCGGGCGAGACGCTCTACGGGCAGGTGGCCTCGACATGGCTTGCGGGGCGCTGCGTCTTCAGTGCCGGGCAGCTCGCGCCCGCTCCCCACGGACGGCTGCTGTGAATCCATCCCCCAGCTCACGTCTCGACCTCGTGGACCTCGCCGGCGCTCGGCTCGGCGGACGCGTGCTCGCGTGCAGTGACGACTTCTTCGCCGAGGCGTCGAACTTGCTGCGCCCCGAGCCCGCGCTCTGGGATGCCGGGCGCTACACCGATCACGGCAAGTGGATGGACGGCTGGGAGTCGCGGCGTCGGCGAACGCCTGGGCACGACTGGTGCGTGATTGCGCTCGGGCGACCCGGGTGCGTGGAACAGCTCGTCATCGACACGGCACACTTCACGGGCAATCACCCCGAAGCCGCAACGGTGCACGCGACCTTCGCGCCGGGGGCATCCAACGAGGAACTCACGGAGGCCGAAGATCTCTGGAGCGAGATCCTCCCGCGCACACCGCTCAGTGGCGGGACCGAGCACGTCTTCGACGTCGATGTCGCGCGCACGATCACGCACGTACGCCTCTCGATCCACCCCGACGGCGGCGTGGCGCGCCTGCGCGTTCGCGGCCGCGTCACCGAAGACCACGAGCAACTGCTCGCCACCGAACTGCCGTGCGACCTCGCATCGCTCGACGTCGGCGGCCACGTGCTCGGATGCAGCGACGCCTACTTCTCGGCACCCGCGAACCTTCTGCAAGCGCATCCGTCGCTCGGCATGCACGACGGCTGGGAGACGCGCCGACGACGCGGGCCCGGGTTCGACTGGGTCGTGCTTGCGTTGGGTCGTCCGGGACGGATCCGCGCCCTCGAAGTCGACACGACACACTTCAAAGGCAACGCCCCGGCCACGTGCGAAGTCCAAGCGTGCGACACGCTGCCGAGCGCCGAGAGCTTCGCGGTCGCGCCGGGCGGCGCGTCACCTTGGCGGACGATCCTCCCGCGCGCAGAGCTCGAGGCGCACGCGAAACACCACTTCGAGATCGACGACGACGGAGCGATCCGCGCGCTGCGTTTCGACATCCACCCCGACGGCGGCGTCGCGCGCCTCGGCGTGCGCGGTGAGCCCGCCGCACTGCGCACGATGCACGCCGGTCTCGAGCGGCTCAACGCGCTCGACGCGACTCAGGCTCGCACGGCGTTCCTCGACTGCTGCGGGTCGACGGCCTTGGCCGACGCCCTCGTCACCCACCGCCCGTACGACGACCCCACGGTGCTCCGCCGCACGGCCGACCGCGTGTGGTCGGAGCTGACTGCGGACGACTGGCGCGAGGCGCTCGCCGCGCACCCCGAGATCGGAGCGTCAGCCGATCCTGATGGCGCGCGGGCGGCACGTTGGTCGGCGAGCGAACAAGCGCAGACGTCGTCGGCCGACGACGACCTGCGCCGCCGACTCGCCGAAGGAAACCGTGCGTATCGCGCGCGCTTCGGCTGGACGTACGTCGTCTGCGCCACGGGACGGACGCCGCGCGAGATGGCGGCTCTGCTCGAACACCGCATGCGTCACGACCCCGCGCACGAACTCACCGTGGCCGCCGAGGAACAGCGCCGCATCACGGCCCTGCGCCTCGCCAAACTGATGGGAGACACATGAGCGCGATCACGACGCACGTCCTCGACACGGCGTCGGGGTGTCCCGGCGCCGGTATCGATGTGGTACTGGAACAGCACGACGGCGAGGCCTGGCGCGCGCGCGGGCGCGGACGCACGAACGACGACGGGCGCGTCACGGACCTGCTCGCCGACGACGAGCAGCTCGAGGCCGGTGGTTGGCGGCTGCGCTTCGCCCTGGGCGCTTGGGCCGCGGCTCAGAATCGTCCCTGCTTCCACCCGCGCGTGACGATCGAGTTCGACGTCGTCGACGCGACGCAGCACTACCACGTGCCGCTGCTCTGGAGCCCCTTCGGCTACTCGACCTACCGCGGGAGCTAGCAGCGTGTTGAAGAGCTGCTCCGAGTGCGACGTGCGTGACCGAGTGTGCCTGTACCCGTATGGGAACGCAGGCGAATCGGTGGATTCGTCGAGGCTTCCGCGCTCGCACAGGCGCGCTCGGGTGCGTGCGGCGCGCCGGATGAGTTCTTCAACGGGCCGCTAGGCCCGCCGCCGCCGCAAGATCTCGGCGAGCGGCCGCCCGACGAGTTCGTCCGCGCCTAACCCGCACTCGCTCAGCCGCGCGACGTCCAGCGCACCGACAGCGACCGCGCGGCGCAGGTCGTCGAGCACGGCCTGGCCCGTGACGACATCGTCCTGCACGCCACCCGACATGGCCGTCCCATCGCGTGAAGCAAGCAGCCCGGCGAGGCGCTCGAGGTCGCGTGGAAGCGCCTCGCTGCAGGCCGCGATCAGCGCCGCCCAGCGCGCGGGCCACTGATGCGGGTGGAGATCCCAGCCCTGCTCGATGCCGAGACCGAAGGCATGCAAGACGTGCCGCGCGTGCAGCTCCCAGGCCGCATGGATGCGTTCGCGCGGCATCGCACCCTCGGCGATGGGCAGCACGTGTGTCGAACCGTCGCAGAGGCGCGGACCGTGAGCGCCGACCGAGATGCGCATGAGCTGACGCGCGAACTCGCAGGCCGGATGCATGAGTTGTTGGTGATGCGCCGGGACGTGGTGGGCAGCCGTGTAGTCGAACGTGCCAAGGTGGACGCCGCTGCAGCGTCCCGCGGCCGCGCGGATCAGAGCCGGCAGGGCGAGGCGCCCCTCGGCATCGAAGAGCGTGTGCACCGACTCCATCATGAACTCGAGTCGCAGCGCTCCGGCCGCTAGTCCGAGCCGTTGCTCCGTCTGCTCGAGGGCCTCACAGGCGGCGACGACCTGCTCGACAACCGTCACCTTCGGAAGCGTGACGACCATCCGCTCGGGCGCACGCCCGGCCGCATCGAGCAACGCGTCCCAATAGAGCGTCAGCGTCGTGAGCGCGCGAACCGCGCCCGTCGGGTCGAGAGGTTCGATGCGCAAGCCGATCGAGCGTGGCGCCTCGCCGCTCGCGACCGCGCGTCCGATCAGCGCCCCCGTGCGTTTCGCGTCGCGATCTTCCTCCTCGTCAGGGCGCTCGCCGTAGCCGTCCTCGAAGTCGACGCGAAGATCCTCGAGAGGTGCCTCGGACAGACGGCGTGCGACCTGAGCGCGCAGTGCCACGGGGTCGCGAACGCCCTCGATCCCGAGGGCTTCGAGAAACAGCGGAGCATCACCGGCGTAGGTCTCGAACACGTCGAGGGCGGCTTGGCGCCAGCGCGACAGCGCACCGTCGTCGATGAGATGCGCGCCGACGACCATCGTGTGGAACGGCGGATTCGGATCGGGCGCAGGACGGAGCGAAGCGTCGGGATCGACGTAGCGACTCGCGAGCCGCGCGATCACGTCCGTCCAATCAGGCGTTGTGGGACTCATGCGAGCGGACCGGCGAGGCGAGAGGGACGGCGCTGCTTCGCGCGCATCGTCTCACACCGTGGGTCAGCGGCGGAGGACGAAGATGTCGGCGTCCGTCGTCATCCGCGCGAGGACGAGCCTCTTCGGTGCAGTGGCAGCGTCAAGATCTGCGCGAGTGCAAGCGACGTGTGGAGGTTCGGGAGGCCCGTTTCGTGCATTTCTCCGGCATCGACCTCGAGGGTTCCGAAGCAACGATCCCAGCACGAGAAGATCGTTCCGAAGTTCGCGTGGTCGGCGCGCGGAACGCTGACGTGATGACGCCGATGCAGGCTGGGCGTGATGACGACACGACCTGCTGCACGGTCGACGCGCACAGGCAGCGCGATGTTCCCGTGTTCGATGAGATTTGCGAAGACGAAGATGACCTCGAAGGCAATCAGGCCCGCGACCGGAATCCCGAGCGTGATCACGGCGACGAGGCGCACCGGCAGCGCGAGCAGCAGCTCGCCGGGGTGAAAGCGCAACGCCGTCGTCACCGTGAAAGCGCGATCGGAGTGGTGCGCCGCGTGGAAGCGCCACAGCCATGCCCAGCGATGGTTCGCGCGGTGCCATGCGTAGGACACGAGGTCGAGCACGACGACGCTCGCCAGAAGCGACAGCCAGCCGGGGAGCTCGACGGCGTTGAAGACGCCAAGTCCGCGGTCGCTCGTCCATGCCGCAACGGAGCATGCGCACCCGACGCAGATCGCACCGAGCAGCAGCGCATTCACGATGCCGAGGCCCGCGTTCGTCCTCCAGCTTCCTGCGAGCGCCCGGTGCGGCCACCACGCCTGCGTTCCCGTCGCGACGACGAATGCCACGACGAACGCGAGTGTCTTGAGGATCTGGAAGTTCGTGTCGGTCAACGGAGTACCCGGCATATTGGAGGCGACGATTCGCGCGTCCAGCATAGATCGACAAGCACGACTTCGGGCCCGGAGGTTGCACCTTCCTCCAGCGTGTCCGATGCTCGACGACCTCGCCCCCCTCCATCTCGGACACGCGATGCCTCGCCTCGACAACCGCACGTACTGGCGCACGAACATCCGCTACGTGCTGACGCTGCTGGCCCTCTGGTTCCTGTGCTCGTTCGGCTGCGGCGTCCTCGCAAAAGACTGGCTCGACCAGTTCACGCTCCCCGGCACCGGCTTCCCGCTCGGCTTCTGGTTCGCGCAGCAGGGATCGATCTACATCTTCGTCGTGCTCATCTGGGTCTACGCGCTCCTCATGTCACGCCTCGACGCACGCCTCGCTCGCGACGGTGTCGACGTCGACGAGGGAGACGCCCAGCGATGACCGTTCAGCACTGGACGTTCCTGCTCGTAGGGCTGTCGTTCTCCCTTTACATCTGGGTGGCCATCGCGTCGCGCGCTGCATCGACGAAGGAGTTCTACGTCGCCGGCGGACACGTCTCGCCGCTTGCCAACGGCATGGCCACGGCGGCCGACTGGATGTCGGCGGCGTCGTTCCTCTCGATGCCCGGGATCATCGCTGCCGCCGGCTACGACGGCTCCGTCTTCCTCATGGGCTGGACCGGCGGGTATGTGCTTCTCGCGCTGCTGCTCGCGCCGTACCTGCGCAAGTTCGGCAAGTTCACCGTGCCCGACTTCGTCGGCGACCGCTACGACAGCCAGTCCGCGCGCATCGTGGCCGTCGTCTGCGCCATCTTCGTCTCGTTCACGTACGTCGCGGGACAGATGCGCGGCGTCGGCATCGTCTTCAGTCGCTTCCTCGAAGTCCCCATCGACGTCGGCGTTCTGATCGGCATGGCGATCGTCTTCATCTATGCTGTGCTCGGCGGGATGAAGGGCATCACGTACACGCAGGTGGCCCAATACTGCGTGCTGATCTTCGCGTTCATGGTGCCCGCGATCTTCATCTCGATCATGGTGACGGGCAACCCGATCCCGCAGCTCGGCTTCGGCGGCGTCGACATCGCGTCGGGCGCGCCACTCCTCGAGCGCCTCGACGGACTCCACGCGCAGCTCGGTTTCGACGCCTACACGAGTGGTGCGAAGTCGACACTCGACGTCTTCTGCATCACTGCGGCGCTGATGCTCGGCACGGCCGGGCTGCCGCACGTGATCGTGCGCTTCTACACCGTGCCGACCGTGCGCGGCGCACGCATCTCGGCGGGCTGGGCGCTGCTCTTCATCGCAGTCCTCTACACAGCCGCCCCGGCCGTCGCCGTGTTCGCCCGCACGAACCTGATCACGTCGCTCAGCGAACGCCCCTATGCGGAGGCACCCGATTGGTTTCGCACGTGGGAGTCCACGCAGCTCATCGCCTTCGAAGATCACAACGGCGACGGGCTCATGCAGTACGTCGGCCCCCATGCCACGGACGCCGATGGCGCACCGGTGATCAACGAGCTCACGATCGACAACGACATCATCGTGCTCGCAAACCCCGAGATCGCGGGCCTGCCGAACTGGGTGATCGCACTCGTCGCCGCCGGTGGACTCGCCGCTGCACTGTCGACGGCCGCCGGGTTGTTGCTCGTCGTCTCGACGGCCGTGAGTCACGACCTCCTCAAGCGCGCACTCAAGCCCGACATTTCCGAGCGCGGCGAACTCATCGCCGCGCGTGTGGCCGCCGCCGTCGCGATCGGTATCGCCGGCTACCTCGGCATCAACCCGCCCGGCTTCGTCGCACAGGTTGTCGCGTTCGCATTCGGCCTCGCCGCGTCGTCGTTCTTCCCTGTGATCCTCCTCGGGATCTTCTCGCGCCGCATGAACCGCGCGGGCGCAATCGTCGGCATGGTGACGGGCATCACGTTCACGGCGTCCTACATCGTCTGGTTCAAGCTGCTACACCCGGAGCTGAACGCGGCCGACAACTGGTGGTTCGGGATCTCGCCCGAGGGCATCGGCGTAATCGGCATGGTGATCAACTTCGTGAGCGCGTCGATCGTGTGTGCATTCACGAAAGCGCCGCCCGCGCACGTGCAGAAGCTGATCGACGACATCCGCCTGCCCTCGCAGTGAGGAGTCACCAGCCTTCACTGAAGGGATCGACAACCAGGGCCTCGCCCCACTCGCCGGGCAGCACGAGCGCTTCGTTCCACCGAGCTGCCGGGTCGAAGAGAAGCGCGCCGAGATGCGGTGGCTCGAAGTCGAAGTCGACGGCGAAGGGCGAGATGCCGCGGTCGGGACCGAAGGGACCGCTGAATCGATCGCCCTCGTGATATCGCGGGACGTCGAACGTGCGCCCCGAACCGCGGTAGCCCACCACGCCGTCGAGCAACGCTCCCTCCCCGACCAGCGAGCCGTCGCGCAGTCCATCCCAGAGCTGTGCTGGAATCGACTCGAGCACGTACGGCCAGGTGGCGGTCGGCGACGCCGATGCCACGTCGGGCTCGCGCACGACCTCACCCTGAAGCGCAGGACGCAGCACCAGTCCGGCGCCTTCGAAGTGAACGCCACCTGTGTCGTCGACCATGACGTTCGAGCAGGGATCGGGAACGCCGTAGATGCCATGGCCACCCGACTGAACATAGACGGCCACGTGCGAGCCGTCGTCGCGCGGACGGCCATCCGTGTCGACGAGTGTGAGGTGACCGCGTGGCTCGACGGACCGACCACGGGCACCGTAGCCGGCGCGCACCCACGCCTCACCGACGTAGTGGGCCTGGGCGTAGAGCAACACGACGCGTCCATCGGCACGCTGCGCGACGACCTGGAGGTTCTCGCCATCGCCTTCGTGGGTCATGTGCAATCCGAGGTCGATCGACGACCAATCGCGCGGGTGGAACAGGTGATATGTCACGAACCAGTGCGTGTCCGTCGCGACGACCGTGTAACCGACCGTCGGACGGATCACGAAGTGCGCGAGGTGCTCCCAGTTGTTGCCTCCGTCAAGATCACCGTCGAAGTCGAGGGCGGCGGGGATGTCGTCGCGCAGTCTTGCCGGGTCGGCCTCGTGCAGAATCCACGGGGCATAGCGCTGCGCGATCTCGAGGTGCTCGTCGACGATCGGCCCCCGAACGGTTTCGCGCAGGGGGTCGATACGCAGCGGGCCACGACACGCGTTCAGCAGGATGAGGGGGACGCCGACGACGACCAGGGCCGCGGCGCCGACGCACCGCCGCCTCGCGCCACCGAAAGGGATTCGTGCGAGTCGCTGCATCCCGCAATCATACCGGCGACGCGCGACGCGACGTTCAGCTGATCTCCATGTGCATCCGCTGGCTGCGAGACGCCCCTGCCGGCGCTCCCGGCGAAACGAGCGTCAGCGAAACCTGGACGTCGAGACAGCGGAGGTCGGGAAGACCATCATCGTGCTGCAGGAGAGTGCGGCCGTCGGCACTCAGCTGGATGCGCTCGAGATCACCGCCCCAACGCTGCACGAGGACGTCGTTCCACATCTGGCCGCCGAAGACCTGCAAGCAATCTTGCGTGGAGGCACGCGGAGCGACTCAGCGGCTCTCTTTGTCCTCGTCGAAGTAGTCGAGCTTGTCGAGCGGCATGAACACGGAGCTGACGATGTTCATCTGATGCGCGAGGACGCGCTTGATGTAGCGGTAGAGCAGCGCGGCGGCCACGGGGTGGCTTGCCTCGAGTTCGCCCTTTGTCAGGGCGCTGACGCGCTTGTCGCATTCGCTGAGCATGTCGTCGACCTCTTCGACGAAACTGCGCGACTGCTCGATGTCCTGAGACTCGCAGAGGTTGCGTACCTTGGCCAGGAGGCGCGACGTGCGGTTCTTCAGGTCGACGAGATCAGCGGCCTCCGGCCCTTCGTGGAACGCCGGGCAGTCGGTGGCGAGATCGAAGATGTTCTTCGCGTAGTCGCCGATGCGTTCGGCGTCCTTCACCAACGACATCAGCGTCAGGCACACGGTGATGTCCGCTCCGCCCTTGACCGTCGCATGCACGGCGACTTCTCGACGGATGCGCTGCTCGAGCTCGTTGATCCGCCGATCCGTCGCGTAGAGGTCATCACGAACGACGCGGGGATCGGTGCCACCCAGCAGCGCGTTGGACGCCGCGTCGAACGTGTGCCGACCGTCCTCGAGCATCTGACCGAACTGCTGGAAGATATGGGCGATCCCGCTCTTGCCACCGTGCAACCATTCGAACATGACAGCACCTCGCACTACTTGAAGAGGATGAACCCGAGCAACGGAACGACCACGAAGACCACGCCGACGTAGGCGATGATCCATAGCTTGTTGCGCACAGCGAGCAACGCGATGAGCCGGGCACCACGAATCGGAATGGCCCGCAGACTCGGCACCGGGTACAGCAACATGATGCCCGAGACATTGAACAATAAGTGCACAAGCGCGATGGCAAGTGCGAGTGGATTGTCAGACGCCATGGAAGCGAGCAGCGCCGTCACCGTCGTGCCCACGTTGGCACCGAGCGTGAGCGGGTAGGCGTTGTCGAGCGTCAGGATACCTGCCGCACACATCGGGACGAGCAGCGACGTCGTGATCGACGACGACTGCACCGACACCGTGATCAAAGCGCCGATCGCCATGCCGATGAGCCCGGACCTGGCAAGCGCACGGTTGAGCGAGTGCTCGATTCGATTGATGAGCAAAGCCTTCATGTGCACCGTGATCCAGCGCAAACACACGAAGATCAGCGCCAGGCCGACGACCACCTCCATGACATGCAGCCACGTGCCCTCGAGCCCCGTGGCTTCGAGCAGCTCCTGCACCTGCTTGCCGCCGGCCTTCACGGAGGCCTTGATCGGACTCTTGTACTGGACGCCGCTCGATCCCGTGGAGGCGAGGATGTCCGACAACCAGAGGGCCGACTTGCTCAGGAACCCCGTGAGAAGCTCGAGCGGCAGGAGGACTGCGACGATGATGATGTTGAAGACGTCGTGGACGGTCGCGCAGGAGAACGCGCGATAGAACTGTGACGACCTCCGCGCCGCAGCGATGCTGACGACCGTGTTCGTCACGGTCGTGCCGATATTGGCGCCCATCACCATCGGGACAGCGGCACCGAACGTGACCTCGCCCGACGCGACCAGGGCCACGATCATCGACGTCGTGACCGACGACGACTGCACGAGCACCGTCGTGAGGATTCCCAGCGTGAGGCCGGCAAAGGGATTCGTCACGCCCGCAAGAAGCCCGTCGGCCGACCCCGAGCCCATCCCCTTGAACGCCGTCTCCATCAGCTTGATCGAGACGAGGAATGCGTACAGCAGCGCGAAGACGAGAATGAGCCGGAGCGGGTTCGCGCTCGTCGGTTTTTCGTTCGCCCCGGCAAGTGCGCCGCGCGCGCCTCTGTCAGCGCCGCCGCGCTTTTCGGGTCGGCCTGGATCAGCGTCGGTCATGTGCGGGGGCTTCTCGAGCTGCACGGATCCATGACGCTCCCGGCCCGCCCAGGCCTGCGTTGGATGCGCATACTGTGAAGTTTTCGTATGCATCTTCACAGAAGAAACCTGACCCGCGCTGCGCCCCCCGCGCGATCAGGTGGCGGGCCCGTCGAGCACCATGTCGACCCGGTGCATCCCGAGCCCCCACCCATCGGGCGTCTGCCGAATCTCCCGCGCGCCGAAGCGCGCGAAGAAGGGCGCGCTGTGTTGGCTCGCGGCGATGTGCACGGTGCCGATCCGTGCCGCCCGCGCCTCGTCGATCACGCGCGCCATCATCGCTCCGCCGATCCCGCGGCCCTGGTGGTCGGGTGAGATCATGATCCAGTTCAAAGCCGCCGCGGCGGACGTGTCGGCACGCAGGCCGAAGGCGCCCACGACCACTTCGTCCATGCACGCGAGCTGGTAGCCGCGCTCGGACGCGTCGGAGAGCCAGTGTTCGTAGTCATCACGCTCATTGGGCGCGAAGAACGCCGGACAGTTGGCGTCGAACAAGGCGAGGCACGCGGCACGATCAGCGTCGCGGTAGTCGCGGAAGTCGACGCAGGTCATCGGGTGACTCGACTCGGGATCAGCGGAAGGACCTCACTGTCGCACAGGCTCTGCGGTGAGCACACCGATCGCTTGCCGGACGCCATGGGCAGCGTCCCACTGATCGCTTTCGTCGAGCCCTTCGGCCACGCGACCCAGCCATTCGACAACGTCCTCCGGGCCGACCTCACCGAGGTCAACCGCTCCGGGATCGCCCCCCTCGATGACGGCGACGAGCACGCCCGAGCCCGCTGTCGGCGCTCGTCCGCCGCAGTGGCGGTGCGCGATGCCCAAGAAGGACGCCGCGCGGTCCTCGTCGCCCTCGACCCAGGCCGTGTAGCCGGCGTCGACGAGTTCGTGCCAACGTGCGAAGCCGTCCAACTCCGACCCGACAGGCGCCAGCGCTCCACTCGGCCCGATCGGCACCCAGCGCGTCAGGCTGTCTTCCTCGAGGAAGGTGCCGTCAGGCTGCGGCCACCAGTGAAACGTCCCGGCCCGCGGTGTGTGCATCAGCAAGGAACCGCCGTCGACAGCGAGCGTGCATTCATTGCGGTCGTCAAGGCCGAGCACGGGTGCGGGCACGAGCGCCGATCCGGCCCACTTCGCAAGTTGTTCCGTGTCGACCGCGTGCGCGCCATCACCAGCTTTGGGGAAAGTCGGCGTCACCAGCGGCACGCGCCGCGGGTTCGGAATCCCGTCCGACGTCCGCGCCGCGACGACGGCAGCGACGACGGCCTCGATCGACTCGATCGACGGGCGGTCGCCGGCATAAGTGTCGGTGCGGTTCACCGCGACCATGTCGACGGGCGGCATCACGGCGATCAACTGCTGTCCGACGCCGAGCGCAGCGTACGTGTCGTAGGGCCCGAGCACGCCAGCGCTCAGCAACCACCACATGTACCCGTAACCGCCCATCCACGACTCCGAGTACGACGCAGCGCTCCGGCGCACCCAGTTCGCCGAGAGCACACGCTCACCAGCCCACTCACCCTCCTGCAGGAACAGCTGCCCGAAGCGCGCCATGTCGCGCGCCGACATGCGCAGCGGGTACGCGGGATGGATCGACATGTGCGGCTGGACGTGGAGATACCCGTCGCGCAGACGCCAGTCCTCGGTGCCGATCGGGTCGAAGAGATCCTCGGTCATGGCTTCGAAGACGTCGCGCCCGGTCTGTTCCATGTAGATCGTCGCGAGCGTGTTGAAGTCCCAGTTGTTGTAGACCCAGTGACGCCCTGGGGCGTAGGCGCCGCGCTCGGGCTTCGGATTCTGCGGCGGCTCGTAGGCGGCCGTCATGTAGACGCCGCTGCGCGCCTTGAGGAGATCGGAGATGCGCGCCGTCTTCTCGACGTCGGTCAGCGGCCGGTCGGGTTCGTCGATGTCGAGGTCGGCGAGCGTCATCTCCGTGTCCATCACACCACGATCGACGGCCACACCAATCAACGCCGAGAGCACACTCTTGCGCGTCGAATGACACATGTAGCGGCGCTCGACGTCACCCCAGGCCACGACGACCGTGCCGTCATGCACCACCATCAGCGACGCCGAGTCACTCGCCTCCCAGAGTGCGCGGGCTTCGTCGAGCGCCGCGCGGTCGAAACCGGCTTCAACGGGGTCGGCGTATGCGAGCCAGGAACCGTCGGCGGCAAGGTGCTGAGCGCGGGCGGCTCCGCACGCAACGACAACAGCGAAAGCCAATGCTACGTAGCGAGATGACATCTTCAGAAGCCCGTGGAGAATAGTGAAAGCACCTCACGCTCCTGCTCGCGCGCGACCGGCCACTGCGTCGACAGGAGCGTGTCGCACGCGAACACTCGTCGTGGTTCTCGTTCAGGCGTTCTACATCAGCACTTCCCGCGCCTACACCTGCCATGCGGGAGTGACATCGACCTGCCATGCGTGACGTCGAGACGACGCGACTGCGTCACGTGGATCGATTCCCCTCATGGACATGTCGGCAGGTCGAGAACGGCACGTGGGGCCGGCGGTTTGCGCGCTCGCTCTCGGCCTGTCGGCAACTCCTCACGTTCCACGACTCGCTCACCGGCGCGACGTGACAGATCTTCGATGCGCCCGGAACCGTGTCACGGAGAGCGTGGAATGCGCCGAGCGACGCGCAGACGATGCGGCTGTGCGTCGACCGTTGCCTGCATTCGTCAGGGTGCCGTGGCACTGCCGGGAAGCGGAACGTTCAAGTCGGAGAGGTGCCAGAGCAGGAAGAGCTGGACGAAGTTGACGAAGCGCTCGTTGTCGATCGAGTTGTGGTCTTCGATCATGTGGACATCAGCGCCCACGACGACACAGGGATTGCTCTGCGCGGCCGCGGGCGGAGACGCCGCGCCCTCCACGGATGCCAAACTCACACCCGCGCCGTACTGCGGTGGTTCGTAGACGCCCGTGACAACACTCGTGATGGTGTCGATCAACGAGCGCTGGCCCAATCGGACGTTGGTTCGAGGTACGGGCAGCCGCAGTCCTTCGAATCGACGAGCACGTCCGACGAACCTGGCACGTCGACCGTCGGCTCGTGCGTTCGATAAGTCGCCGTCGTCCCCGTGGCGACGTGGGATAGGGCTTACGGGACGCGCAGGATCCCAGCGCGAACCCAACGAGCACCAATGCCAGCAACCGTCGCCCCATCCTCACACGCTCACCCTTGGACTGCATTCTCGACGGTGCCCTGCGGACGACCAACCGACCCGCGCGAACGATGCTTTGATCCGCGCGCTCGGACATTGACGTGATCCGGATCGCATCCAGCGAAGAACGAAAGTCGGCCGGAACGGCAGCACGCGCCGTTCCGGCCGGTGACGACGCTGTGCCGCGCCGTCGGTTTGGCCTCGCAGGTGTGCACGAGACCGGGAGGGGATGAATCAGTGCGACGTGCCCATCACGGCGTTCGTCAGAGCCACGTTCTTCGAGGCGCCCGAGTCGGCGATGGCCGCCTGGAAGGTCGGCGTCAGCCCGGCGGGCAGCGCGGCCGGCCACGTGAACGGCAGGTTGATCGTGCCGTTGGCGTTCGTCGTGAGCGGAACACTCCCGAGGACCGGGAAGGCCTGCAGCGTCCCGCCCTTGAACGGCACGGCCGCTTGGCTGAGCGCGAAGAACAGCACTGCGGGCGACGACGGAAGACCGTTGCTGATGCCGAGGATGTTCTGCGAGCCCGGCGTGAGCGTGCCATGCGCCCCGAGGACGGGATCACCGTTGGTGCCCGGGTCGGCGCCGCCGAGATCGACGAATGCGCTGCCGAACAAGGTCTTCTCGTCGAGCAGCGTGATCTCGTCGAGGTTGCGACCCGTGATCCCGAAGCGTTCGAGACCGTCGACCGGCGGGACGTCGACCGCGAGGACGCGGATCTCGTCGACGGTCACGAGCGTGTCGCCGGCACCCTGGAGGATGTCGAGCTCGGCCGGCTGGTTGAGACCCCAGAAGAAGCACGGCGGCTGCGGCGGACCGATGACGATGATCGGACCGATCGGCGGGAAGGGCTCGAAGTCCGGCGGGAGCTTGCCGCACGATCCGAGCACGACGACATCGCTGATCGTCCCGACGACGCCCATGTCGACGATCTCGTCGGCGACGACATCGCCGGCGAGCAGCCCGACGATGCGCGCCTTGGTCCCGCCGAGCGACGAGAAGTCGGCCGTCAGTTCGGTGAGCCCGCCGGGCGCGAACTTCATCTCCGAGATCCCCAGCCCCGTCGAGCGACCGCCCACGCTGCCGAACGCCTCGAGCATCATCGACTGACCCGGGTTGATCTGCACAGGCTGGAGCGGGATCCGCAGACCGTTGTCCGTCACCTGGTTGAAGATCTCGTCGAGCCAGAGGCAGACGCCGTCGAGCCCGCTCGAACCGATGTTCGCCACCTTCAAGAAGCCGTTGCTGATCGAGAAGTTGCTGTTCCCGAGCTGGCTGTGCTCGTGGTGATGCCAGCCGAACGTCTCGTCACAGATTTCGACCTTGTCGACGTCCATGCCTCGCAGGAAAGCGTCGGAGAGTGGGCCGATCGGCTTGTCGTGCAGCACTTCGATCGCCATGCGATCGGCCTGCACCGTGATCGGCGCGTTCGTGAGCGGGTTGACGATCGTGACGTCGCCGATCTCCTCGAGATCGAAGAGCGCCCAGGTCGACTGCCAGATCGGACCGCCGGGCGGGAAGTCGATCGGGCCCATGGTCCAGACGGGGTCGACGCGGCACCCGAACGGCGGAACCTCGACGATGATGTCGTCGGGGTTGAAGATCGGCACTGCGAGTTCCGCGACGGGCAGGCCGTCCTTCCACGTCAGAACGCGCATCTGCTGCGGTCCGATGTCGCCCATGTTCATCGAGATGCCGAACGCGTTGCCGAGGTTCTTGACCGAGAGCGTCCAGATCGGATCGTCGGGCGCGTCGACCTGGCCGAGCGTGGAGATCTTCATGAAGGAGCCGGGTGCCTGGATGGCGCCTTCGGCCATGAACTGGACGTTGTAGAAGTCGGCGCCGGCGAGGCGCGTGCGCACGCCGTCCTGGCCGCTCGAACCGATGTTCGAGACGACGAGGATGCCGTTGTCGTTGCTGAGCTGTGCATCGCCGAGCGGGAAGTGATCGAAGCCGTTCATCGGGAGTGCCTGCGCCGCTGCGGCGCCGGACATCACGAACGGGATGAGGAATGTGAAACGCATGGGTGAACTCCAAAGGTTGTTCGAGGATTCACCCGCTCACACGCGTTCGCGCCACAGACCACCAAGGGTTCGCGCGACTATTTGCGAGAACGCGCGAAAGACGTCCCCGCGAAGTGCGGGAACGCCTTTCGAACGTGCGACGTCGTGTGATATCAGGTCAGTACAGACGGAGCCCGGAGATGACGGCGCCGACCTTGGGCGCCGGGACGATCACTGCGGCGAAGTCCATGCAGAGCGACGCGCCACCGGGTGATCCGCCGAGGAACGGGCTTGCGAACGGAATCGTGCGCGTCGGGTCCGTCGTCGTCACGATCAGCTCGTCGTAGACCTTGATCGGCGCGAAGCCGTTGACGAGCACGTAGACGTGCAGGCGCTTGCCGGCATAGGCCGGCGAGATGCCATCGATGACGAGCGTGGCCGTCGGAAGTGTGGCCGCGTCATCGCGATAGACCTGCGCCGCGAGCTCCTTCTTGAACGCCGACTTGCCCGTCGGCCAGCCGTAGTACGGCCCGCAGCTGCCGAGTTCCTGGTCACTCGGATCGATCGTGCAGAGCCCGTCGATCTCGCCGTCAGCTTCGATGTCCATACTGCGCGCGACCGGCTCCATCGTCGATTGGTCGCGGTACTCACCCACCTCGACGCCACCACCCGCCCACGCCGACCCACAGCCCCACTTGACGACCTGGAGCTGCTCGGCCAGTCCGCCGCCGGTGTTGACGATCGAGAAGAGCGCGAGGCACTGGGCCTGCGAGACGGCGAGGGCGTCGATGTCATCGTCCTCTTGAAGCCCGAGCTCGTCGTAGTTGAGGTGCACCTTCGGCGTCGTCCAAAACCCGCCACCGACACCCATGATCCAGCGCGTCATGAGGATCGTCGCGCCGCTCTGCGGCGACCCATCGTCGAACCACCCCGCCGGTACCAGGCTCGGGGAGCCGTCGCGTGGATGGGCGTCCTCGTCACGGACCGAGAAGAAGGCGACCGGTTGGTCGGGGACGAAGTCGCGCGCCGGCGAACCGGCCATGTAGGCCGGCACGTACAGGTCGAGGTACGTCATCTCTCCTTGGCTCGTCCCATCGAAGAGACCGATCGACGGGCTGTCCTGGGCGAGTTGCGCGGTGTCGGTCGGGTAGCACGGAGCGACGCCCGATGCGAACGTCGAGCCGGGGAGCGTGAAGCTGTAGATGTCGCCGCCCGTGCCATCGGGCTTGAGGTACTGGTCGAACATGACAGAGCCCGGCTCGCCCTTGGTGGCGCGACTGACCGAGAAGGCGATCGCCCCCCAGCCCATCGGAGGGACGTCGATGAACGACACGCCGCTGTTCGGAGGCGTCGCGTTGATGACGTCCTGACCGATCGAGAACGCGTCGGCAAAGAACACCTGGTTCAGGAAGGGAAGCTCGTCGAAGTCGGGCTCCGCCCCTGTGATCGGCTCGATCGGGAAGGCGGGGAGATCGAAGCCGGCGCGCTTGCGCTGCATGCGCTTGGCTCCGATGGGAACGCCGGGCGCCGAGAAGGTGGTCTCGTCGACGCCGAAGACGCAGGGCGCCGCAACGACAGGGCCCTCGTTGAGCTGGACGGCCTGGGTCGAGGCCGCTGTGAAGACGACGGCAAGTGCCGTCAAACGGGTGAAGTGCATGGGGCGTGCTCCCTTGCGAGTTGCGTGATGAGCGACGGAGACAGAGGCGTCAACGGGGACTCGCACGCGCAAAGACCGGGCGCGCGAGTCGCACACCGAACGGCTCGTTCGCCGCCGCCTGGGGCTGGAACAAGCGCAGGGTGCCGCGACACTTGAAGACCGTGCTGTAAAAAGACCCTCCTCGGAGATCACGCTTTTCACGCCCGGACGGCCAAGAAAATGACGGATCTCGTGGTGCGGTCAACCCGTCGCCGGGTCGGACCGTCGCCGCCGTCCAGCGGATCGAACGATCACGGCACCACTCCCAGAGGTTGCCGGACACGTCGTGGAGGCCGAAGGGATTGGGGATTCCGGCGTCGACCGGCGCGTGGGCCGTCCACCCGTCGTCGCGCCAATCGTCGAAGGGAATGTCGCGCGTCAGCCCGCTGTCGCGGCAAGCAAGATCGGCGCTATTGACGGCCCGCAGCGGCGCGTCACGCGCGCCACCCGGCCACCAGAACAGGCCCTCGGAACCGGCACGCGCGGCGTACTCCCACTGCGCCGAGGTCGGGAGTGACAAGCCCATGCGGTGCGCTGTTCGTTGAGCGTCGTCCCAGCTCACCGTCTCGACGGGATGATCCAGGCCGTTCACGAGCGAGCTGCCCGGCCCGTGCGTCGAGGGGTTGACGCCCGCAAAGCGCAGCCACTGTCCTTGGGTCAGCTCGTAGCGCGAGAGGAAGAACGCATCGAGATCGACAAGCGGACCGCCCGACTCGACAGCCGTCGCATCCTCCATGTAGTTGGGCGCCATGGGATCGTCGACGTCGACACCGAGCTGGAAACGCCCTGGCGGGATCAGCACGAACACCTGACACGTGTCGTCCTCGATCATCCAGCGGCCGTCGTCGCCGCGCACGGGAAACGCCTCGTCGGGACGAGGAAAAGCAAACTCCCAGAGTTCACTCTCCGGGTCGCGGCCGAGGGGGACGAGGCCGAGCTGGGGATCGATGCTCAGACCGTCGTAGTGCGGAGACGCCGCGATGGCCGCGATGGCTTCGGTCCAGAGGTCGGCGACGTCGTGAACCGTGCGCTGCTCGAGTTCGGCCGACCAGGTGCGGCGCGCGGCGACGTGCCCGCGCAGGCCTTCGGGGGCGACGACGGAGGCGACGTCGGCCCGAAGCGCCGACACCTGGTCCCACAGCAAGCGGTCGCGCGGTGACTCCCAGGTGCCGTCGGGACGCCGACGCTGCTCGAGTTCGTCCATGATGCGCGCGTAGACAGGCGTCGTCGCGACGATGCTCTCGAGACGCGCAGTCCAAGCATCGAGCGGAGCGACGAGTTCGGGCGACGCGGGGTAGAGGTCGTGCTCGGCCTCCGTCACGAGGTCGGCCAGCGTGAGCGCGTCGGCGACGACGTCGAAGTCGCGCAGGGCGCGCTCGCTGCGCAGGAACATCGCGCCGATGATGAACGGTGCCACGAGAATGCCGATCGCGCCGACCGTGCCCGCAACGACGACGCGCCCGTGGCGCCGAAGCAGCTTGCGCCAGCGTGTCCGCAGGCCCGTCGGGCGCGCGACGATGACCTCGTGCGCGACATGCCGGCGCACGTCTTCGGCGAGCTGCGACACCGACGCGTAGCGATCGTCGGGGCGCGCCGCGAGAGCCTTCATGACGATCGCGTCGAGGTCGCCGCGCAGCCGCTCCTCGAGCGCCGTGCGCGAAACGCCCCGTTGCGTCACCGACTCCTCGGGCAGCTCGCCGACACGCCGACTCGGCCAGACCGCGTCGTCTTCGGTCAACACGCGCTGCAGCTCAGCGAACCCGCGCTCGCGTACGCCCGAAAAGTCGAACGGCAGCGCGCCCGTCAGCAGCTCGTAGAGCATGACGCCCAGCCCCCAGACGTCGCTGCGCACGTCAACGGGATCGGGGATCGCGGCCGATTGCTCGGGGCTCATGTAGGCCGGCGTGCCCACCACCTGTCCGGCGCGCGTGAGGTCGGGCATCTCGGCGAGATCTTCGTCGACAGCCTTGGCGAGGCCGAAGTCGATGACTTTGATCGACGAGATCTCCGCCGTCGTGCTCACGAGCACGTTGCCGGGCTTGAGGTCGCGGTGCAGCACGCCGTTC
Source organism: Planctomycetota bacterium (assembly GCA_029259745.1). GTDB lineage: Bacteria > Planctomycetota > B15-G4 > B15-G4 > B15-G4 > OFTM221. Next base: position 194,979 of record JAJDEO010000028.1, on the reverse strand, counting down.
TGATGCGCAAAGGTGATTGCGTCGCAGACCTGCAGGAACAGCGCGAGGCGCTCGTCGATGTCGGCGGCACGTTCATCACACCACTCGGTCAGCGGCGAGCCGTCGACGTACTCCATCGCGAACCACGGACGTCCGTCGTCGGTCGTCCCCACCTCGAGGACGCGCGCGATGCCGGGGTGCTCGAGCTGGGCGAGCATCTGGCGCTCGCCTTCGAAACGCGCGAGCACGTCGGGGCGACGACCGCCGGCGCCGATGATCTTCACGGCGACGAGCCGACGCACGGGCGCGTCCTGGCGGCCGAGATAGACCTCGCCCATGCCGCCGTGACCGAGCACGCCGACGATGTGGAACGGGCCGATGCGCGTGGGCGCCTCGTCGGGCCGCGTGGCCGTGAGACCGAGTTGTTCGAGCCGCGCCACGCGCGCGCGCAGGTCGCCGGCCTGGTCGGGGTGATCGACGCAGAGCGCCTCGAGCGCGCCGAAGTCGCCGGCGCTGAACTTCTCGAGACACAGCGCGATGAGGTCGCTGACGAGGAGCGGGTCGGCACCTTCGTCGCGCTCCGGCGCCGTCGCGCCGCCGCCCATCAACCGAGCTCCCGGCTCAATCGCACGCGTGCACGCCGCCAGTCGCTGCTCACCGTCATGTGCGAGATCTCGAGCACTTCGGCGATCTCCGTGATCGTGAGCCCGCCGAAGAACTTCAGCTCGACCACACGCGCGGCGCGGGCGTCGTCGTCGCTCATGCGCGCGAGGGCCTGGTCGAGGTCGATGACGTCAAGCCCTTGTTCGCCGATCGCATCGGCGGACATCAGCGTGAGGCGCTGGGCATCGCCGCCGCGCTTGGCCGTGCGCTTGGCGCGCGCGTGGTCGACGAGCACGTGGCGCATCGCCTTGGCGGCCGTCGCGAAGAAGTGTGAACGCGTCTCGTACTTCGGCGTACCGTGGGCCATGCGCAGCCACGCCTCGTTGACGACGGCCGTGGCCTGCAGCGTGTGCGCCATGTCGCCACGCAGCTTGCTCTCCGCGATCGCGCGTAGCTCGCCGTAGACCTCGTCGATCTCCGGCACGCCGCTCCGCTCTGCGCTCTGCTCGGGCTCCTCGCCCTCGGTTCCGCCCATCGTGTGTCGCTCTCGGTCGCTCGTCGATGCTGCCCGTCGCACTGCGCGACCATCATACGCCAGGTCGTGCGGCCGGCGCCGCTCAGCCGGTCGCGGCGTCCGCGAGACGCTCCAGGGACGCCCCCGTGAGACGCTGCACGCTCCAAGCGCTCATCGCCTCGGCGCCGATGCCGCGATAGAACTGCAGGGCTGGCTCGTTCCAGTCGAGGACGACCCATTCGAGCCGACCGCAGCCGCGCTCGATCGCCAGACGTGCGAGGTGCGCGAGGAGCGCACGGCCGACGCCCTTGCCACGCGCCGCGTCCTGGACGAAGAGGTCTTCGAGATAGAGGCCGCGCTGCCCGAGGAAGGTCGAGAAGGTGTGGAAGAAGAGGGCGAAGCCGACGGCTTGCCCAGCGACCTCGGCGAACACCACTTCGGCGGCCGGGGTGTCGCCGAAGAGCGAGCGCGCCAGACCTTCCTCCGTGGCGACGACCTGGTGCTCGAGCTTCTCGTAGATCGCGAGGTCGCGGATGAACGCAAGGACGAGCGGGACATCGTCGGGCGTCGCGACACGGATGGTGACGTCTTCGGTTGCATGCATGGCCGTCACGGTAGCAACCGCGCGGGCCTGGGCATGTGCATTCGTTGCTTTCGTCAACCATTTGAGTGCTACCCTCATGCATCACCCCAGTACGAGGAGACGCCATGGCACCTACACCGCGAGGGATTGATACGACGGCCGTGCGCGAATCGTCGCGCCGGATGGTGCGCGAGTTGGGCTTCCTCGGCGACCGCTGCCTCGCCGACGTCGGTCACGCCCAGGCCCACGTGCTCGTGGAACTCGAGCGCCTCGGTGAGGCGACCGCAGGGGAGCTCACGTCCACGCTCCTGATCGACAAGGCCGCCGTGAGTCGCACGCTCACGGGGCTCATGGACGCCGGGCTCATCGCGCGCCGCGTCGACGCCAGCGACCGCCGCCGCCGCCCCGTCCGACTCACCGCGCGGGGCCGACGCGCCCTCGCTCGCGTGCACGCCACGGCCGACGAACAAGTTTCCGTCGCTCTCGGATTCCTCAGCCCCGACGAACGCGCCGTCGTCGAGCAGGGCCTCGCCCTTTACGCCAAGGCCCTCGCGCGCCGGCGGTTGCAACGCGATCTCACGATCCGCCCCATCCGGCGCGCCGACGACGCCGCGATGGCCGCGATCATTCGCTCCGTCATGGGCGACTTCGGTGCGGTCGGCGAGGGCTACTCGGTCCATGACCCGGAGGTCGACGCGATGTCCCGCGCCTATCGCGGGTCGGCGGCGGGCTTCTTCGTCATCACGGACGGCGAGCGTGTCCTCGGCGGTGGCGGCTTCGCTGCACTGACCGGCGGCGAGCCCCATGTCTGCGAGCTGCGCAAGATGTACTTCCTCCCCGAGCTGCGCGGACGCGGCATGGGCGCGCGGCTCCTCACGCGCATCCTCGACGGCGCATACGCGGCCGGCTTCACCACCTGCTATCTCGAAACTCTCGAGCACATGATCTCCGCGCGCAGGCTCTACGAGGCGTTCGGCTTCGCGCGCCTCGACGGCGCGATGGGCAACACCGGCCACTGCAGCTGCGACGCTTGGTATGCGCTCGACTTGCCGCACGCTCCGGCGTCCTGACGGTCAGCCGCGCGTCACGGGGATCTGTGCGTAAATCTCGAAATACTCGAAGCCGTGGGCGAACGGGCGCCCGATCCAGGCCTCGAAGCACGGCTGGTCCGTCGGCACGTAGCCGCTCGAGGGCAGCCACGTCCCGAAGAGCCAGTCGAGCGCTCGTTGCTCGAGGTCGATCGCGCCGCGGACCTCGACCTGCGCGACAGTCATCTCGGGAAACGTCAGCACGCCGAACTCGCCCCCGACGTCGAGGCGAGCGAGGTCCTCGGTGCGCACTTCCACGGCCACGTCGTAGCGGCAGTCGCTCAACGCCGTGAAGTTGGGGTCGTCCCACATGTACCCGAGCCACTGCCCGTCGGCGATGCCGTGCTCGTCGGCCCACGCAAGCAACCTGGCGGCAGCGTCCGTCACGGCGTCGGGGCGGAAGGAATCGGGAACGCGCAGGTAGACGACCTGCCGCTCGGGGAGCGCTCGGAACTCGACCCCGAAGCCGTCGGGGTTCTCCCCCACGGGCAGACGCTCGAGCAGGTGTCGGGTGTCGGCGTCGGTGATCGCGTCCTGCAGCTGCTCGCGTCGCTCGGCCCGGTAGGCCTCGACGTCGAAGGCACTCGGCGGCACTCCGTAGCGCTGCTTGAAGCTACGCGAAAAGTCGGCCGACGACGCGAAGCCGCAGGCGAGGGCGATCTCGGTGAGCGTTCGACGTGGCTCGTGCCTGACCATCGACAGCGCGCGCTCGAGCCGCACGCGCTTGACGAACTGGTGCAGCGTCTCGCCCACGAGTCCGCTGAAGATGCGGTGGAAGTGGAACGGCGAGAAGTGCGCCAAGCGCGCCATCTCGTCGAGCGACAGGGGCTGATCGAGGTTGCGGACGACGTGATCGATCACTCGATTCACACGCGCCACGTAGTCGACGTCGTTTTTTGGTGAGGTTCGCAAGATCTGACAAGCACGAGTTCGGCGGTGCAGACATGGTAGTGCCCGTGCGCCGGAGGGTCATCCGGCGCGTGTCCTCGGAGTGGAATGCCATGCTCAAGAACCTCATCAGCCTCGGACTCGTCGTGGCCCTGTCCTGGTCTGCGACACAGGCGTCCGACACCCCACGGAGCCCCAAGATGAACCTCGGTGCCTTCTCGATCAGCCTCGCCGTCAAAGACCTCGACGCCTCGCGCGTATTCTACGAGAAGCTCGGCTTCGAGCAGGCCGGCGGCAACGCCGAGCAGAACTGGCTGATCCTGCGCAACGGCGACACCGTCATCGGGCTCTTCCAAGGCATGTTCGACAGCAACATCCTCACCTTCAATCCGGGCTGGGATCAGCAGGCCAAGGATCTCGACGCGTTCACGGACGTGCGCGAACTGCAGCGGACGCTGAAAGCGAAGGGGATGACCTTCGCGACCGAGGCCGACGAGTCGACGACCGGCCCCGCGAGCTTCGTGCTCAGCGACCCCGACGGCAACACCATCCTCGTCGACCAACATCGCTAACCCGGGTTATCCATGGAGAAGTGTAGCGAGCGGGTGGCTGCGTCTGCAGGGCAAGGAGAGCCGGCATCTTCCGACAGGTCGGCGAAGTGACGCTTCGTCGAGTACAAGAGGCGTGCTGTTCGACGCAGACCTGCTGGCGCAGACGCATCCGCAGGAGCTTCTCCATGAAGAATGCGGGCCAAGCGGGACGGCGTCGCGAAGCGCGTCGGAACGATCAACGTCTTCGAGACGTCGCGCGGCGCTCATTCGATGTGAGGACGTCGGCGCCGACGAGGAAGTCGCGCACGGTCTCCCAGTAGGCGCGTCGGTCCCACGTGAGTGGTCCGTGGCCTGCCTCCCATTCGACGAACGTGCCCCACGTCCCGGCTGCCGCAGCAAGCGCGACGCCGTGCTCGAACGGGATGATGCGATCGCGCCGACCATGCATCACGAGGACCGGCGCACGAAGGTCACGCAGGACGGCCTCGTTGTCGAACGGATCGCGGATGAGTGACGGCGGAACGAGATAGCGCGCGGCCATGACGCGGATCGAGCGGAAGGTTCCGGCGAGGATCAGCGCCGCCGGCGGTCGTTCCTTCGCGACGCCACAGACGACGCCGCCGCCGAGCGACGTGCCGTAGTAGACGATGCGCGCTGCGTCGACGTCGGGACGTTCCGCGAGCTGCCGGCAGAACGCCAACGTGTCGGCGACGATGCCAGCCTCGCTGGGCGAGCCGTCGCTGCGACCGTAGCCGCGGTATTCGGGCATGAGCACCGAGGCACCCATCCACCGGAACGCCTGGGCACGCTCGGGCAGAGTGTCGATCTGCTCGCCGTTGCCGTGCACCCAGACCACGGCGGGGCCGGGCGCGTCGGCACTCACGCCGTCGCCGGGCATGAAGAACGCCTCGACGCGTCCCGTGTCGAGCTCGACGTGCAGCACTTCGATGTCGTCGGCGAGCACGCGCTCGGCGGGTGCGGGCGCATGCACGAGTCGCGGGAAGATGACGTAGCGCTGAAAGACAGTGGCGAAGCAGAACCAGCCCAGGATGCTGAGCAGACCGAACGTGAGGATTCTGCGCATGCTGTTCTCGTGTGATGGAATGCCTGCGCGTCGAACCCGGACGAAGCGGCGACCGAGAACGAGAACCGTGGGCGGCGCTCGAGGTTGCGAGCGCATCGCGCTGCCTCGAAATCGTCACGCGAACGGAGGCTCGGCGCGTGCGCTCTGCCGCGACGTCGGGCATGCTCGTCGTCCGGCTCATCCGTTGGAGACGCGTGTCCGTGATCTGGTCGAGGCTCGTTGCCATCGTCGTCGTGTTGGTCGGCGCCGTCGCGTTCGCGTCGTTCGGGCGCGATGAGGCACCACGCTGGACCGCAGCCGGCTCCGGTTGGCACGCCCTGCGCGCTGACGGAACGACGCTCGAGGTCACCTCCGCAACACCGGGCCTTACTCTCACCGACGGGATCCGCCTCGAGCTGAACTGGCAGCCGGACGAGAGTGACATCGAAATCTCGACGTTGCTCGAAGGCGCTTCCACGCAGCTCTTCGTGCATTTCGACGGCGACGACCACTCCGTGCTCGTCGATGCCGCCGGCGCGTCGGCGCTCGTCGTCGCCAACGTCGCCGGTGAGCGCGAGATCCGCGACCGGCGCGCCGTGCCCCTCGGGCCGGACGGGCGGGTCGCCGTGCGTCTGCAGGTTCGCGAGGGCGCAGCGCGAGCGCACGTCAACGGCGTGCCCCTCTTCGACTGGACGCCCACGGCCGGCACGCCGATCGACACGGTTGTGGTGACTTCTGCGCGCGGCACGCTGCGCGTCGACGGAGTGTCCTTCACGCGCTCCGCTGACTCGCCGGCGACTGTCAACACACTCACCCCGCAAGCCCCGCTCGTGCACATGACTGCGCGCCTGCGCCGTGCGCTCGGAGTCGGCGTCGTGATCGCGGGACTCTTCGCGCTCGCACGCCTCGTCGCAAAGCCGCTGCCCGACGCGTGGACGCTCGCTTTCATAGCGCCCGCGCCCCTGGCCCTCGCATGGATACTTGCGGCCGTCTCGCGCCGGCAGCCATCCGCACTCGCCACGGCTGGGCTGGTCGGCTTCGGCCTCGTCTCGGCTGCCTGGCTGGGGCGACGAGTTCAGGCCACGCCGCACGCCGCACCGCGCGCCAGTCGGTGGCTCGCGGTGGGCGCACTCGTCGCAGCGCTCTTCGTGATCGCAGACAAACGCGCCGAACGCCTCGAAGCCGACTTTGCGCGCAAGCACGCGGCCGACCAGCTCAGCCGGCCACGCAGCACAGAGACGCCGACGGCCCAACGCCTCGACGCGGGCAACGCCCTCGTCTTCGAAGAGCCGTATCGAGACGTCGACCTCGCGTTCACGCTGAACCTCAACGAACACTCGGCACTGCTCGTGCGCACGCGCGCCCCCGACGTCGACATCCCTGTCGGCACGTCGCTCGTCCTGTCGACCGACGCGCGAAGACAGCGCGGCTGGGTCGTCGAGACACCCGCCGACTACCTGCCGCTCGGAACCCCTGCGCCGACACTCACCCCCACGCGCGAGCACACGGTCGACGTGCGCATCCGCGGCCAGCGCTTCGAGGCGCGCCTCGACGGACAACTCGTCAGCAGCGTCGAGTCGACGACACACGTCTCCGGCGGCATCGTTCTGCTCGCAACGCCCGGCGAGGCCACGGTCCGCGACCTTGTCATCACACCGGTGGTCCCCGCAGAGACACCGCGCACGTCCTACGCCTCGAGCCTCGCCCTCGCAGCGACACTCGCAGCGCTTGTCGCGTCTCTGTTGGCGCTCGCCTTGCGCACCGCACCACGCGCCACGCCCGTGCTCGACCTGCTCGGCGTCACCGGCCTGGCCCTCGCGCCGCTCACCACACTTGCCGCGTTCACCGCACGCCACCCGAGCACCAGTGAGGTCACGCTCTGTTCGGCATTGACGATCGCGGTCATTGCCCTTGCCCTGTGCTGGTCCCGCCTGCGCGCGCTCGTCGCCGTGCTCGCGCTCGTCGGCGCCGGACTCGCCATCCCGCCGATGATGCGCATGGCGCTCGAGCCGCGACCAGACACCGAAGGCATGTCACTCAACGAGCTGCGCTTCACGGCCTGGCACGGCCCGCGCCTCCACGACGACCTCCTCGCGCTCGAGCATCCGCTGCACCGGCGCTTCGACTTCTACCTCGCGCGCCACACCTTCCGCGAGCGCAGCTACGCCGTTCCCAAGCCCGCCAACGTCCAGCGCGTGGCCGTGATCGGCGGCTCGTCGACGTGGGGCTATCGGCTCGGCGCGGATGCCGCCTGGCCGGCCCAGCTCGAAACGCGGCTCCAGCAGACGGACGCCGACACCGAGGTGCTCAACGCCGGCATCCAAGCTGGCATCGGCCCGCGGCTCGTGCGTCTGCTGCGCGACGTCGTGCTGCCGTTCGAGCCCGACGTCGTCGTGGTGTCGCTGACCTTCAACGACTCCTTCGCGCACTCGCGCGCCGACGAGGATGCCTACCTCGCCGACATCACGGCGCCGGAGTACGAGCGCAACTGGTGGCGTGACGCGCTCGATCGGCATGCCGAGGAACTCGGCCGCACGGAGCTGCGCGAGCTCGCGTCCGACTTCGCGCAGGCCGATCCGGGGACATCGACACTCGACGTCTGGCAGGAACGTTCTCCTGAAGGCCTTCCACCGCCGACGCGCTTCACACGCGTACTGGAAGACTTCGCAGACGTCTGCGAGGCCCACGACGTCGCCCTCGTCTTCGTCCAGGAGCCCGTCCGCGGTGACGCCGAGCGCCTCTGGAAAGACGAGTTCCACGGCGCGATGGCCGCCGTGGGTGACGCGCGCGGTGTTCCCGTCGTCAACCCGTGGCCGGCACTCGCCACCGCCGGCGCGACGGGCGAGGCGATGTTCCTCGACGGGATCCACCCCACGGCCGCGGGCTGCGTCGTGATCGCGGGTGCGGTCGAACCGGCGGTACGCGCGGCGCTGAGCAGCCGCTAGCAGCGCGTCAGATCTCGAGCAGGTTCTCGATCGGACGCCCATAGATCGCCTTGCTCCCGCGCACGCCGATCGGTCGGTGGAGCAAGCCGGGGTGCTCGGCCATCGCAGCCACGAGCTCGTCAGCCGGCGAATCGACCGACAGCCCCAGCTCCTTGGCCGCCGGATCGCGCGAGCGCAGCATCTCGCTCGCCGGGACGTCCAACGCCGCGAGCACGTCGCGAATCTCGGCGACGGACAGTGGGTCGCTCATGTAGTCACGAAACTCGAACTCGACATCCTCACTCTTCAGCAAGGCGACCGCCTTGCGACACGTGCTTCAGGTCGAGCGTCCGATGACGCGCAGGGTTGTGTTCGACATGTCTGCGTGGGCCTTGATGGAGGAAGACGACCAGAGTACGTCATGACGGCACCTCGGAAAGCGGTCGGCGGAATGCGACGTCGCGCGAGCACCGCGCGATCCGAGCACAATCATGTTCGTGCAACGTGAGTCGCCGCTTCGAGCGCACAGATCATGAAAACAGACACATGACAGACTCGAAACACCGATCCCAAGGCGAGACGGGCCCGCAGACACGGCACGTCACCCTCCCCCGCCATCCCACCATCGAGTAGAGTTTCTACGTTCCTGTCAGGACACTGAGGCGAACGTGAGTGACATCACAGTTTCACGGCAGCTACTCGATCACATCCGGGAGCAGACGGCGGCGGGCCCGGATGAGGATCTGGTCGCGATCCTTGTACGCGAACTCCGCGCCATCGCGGGGGGATTCCTGCGTCGAGAGCGCCCCGATCACACCTTGCAAGCCACGGCCCTCGTCAACGAGGCCTACCTGCGCCTAGCCAATACACCTACCATCGAAAGCGGTGATCGCGAGCATTTCCTCAGCCTCGCTGCGCGTGCCATGCGGCACGTGCTCGTCGACCACGCGCGCAAGCGCCGCGCAGCCCGTCGCGGCGGCGACCACCAACGCGTCACGCTGCACCGCGACATCGCCTTCACCACGGGCGCGAGCGTCGACTTGATGCTCCTCGACGAGTTGCTCGAGCGCTTCGGCAACGTCGATCCGCGCGGCAGCGAAGTCGTCGCGATGCGCTTCTTCGCGGGGCTGTCCATCGACGACATCGCGCGCGTGCTCGGGGTCTCCGATCGAACCGTGAAGAGCGACTGGGCCACTGCGCGCGCCTGGTTTGCGCGGGAGATGGAACGCGGACTCGACGCGTGAGCAGCGTCGACTTCGAGAAGGTCAAGGTGATCCTCGATGAGGCGTGGCGGCTGCCGCCCGAACACCGCGTGGCGTTCGTCGCACAGGCGTGCGGTGACGACGAGGAGCTGCACGAGGAAGTTCTCTCGCTGTTGTCATTCGGCACCGTGCACCCGTCTGCGCTCGACGACCCGGCTCCTCCCTCGGCCATCGTCGCAGCCTTCGACAGCATCTCAGTCGACGACCCCGCGGCCGGCGCGGCGCACGAGATCCCCGAACACATCGGGGCGTTCACGATCCTGCGCCGCATGGCCGTCGGCGGCATGGGCACGGTCTATGAAGCGCAGCAAGCCGAGCCGCACCGTCGCGTCGCACTCAAGACGCTTCGCGCCGACATCGGTCACGGCGAGATGCTGGTGCGCTTCAAGCGCGAGGCCGAGATCCTCGGACGTCTCCACCACGCCGGCATCGCCCACGTCCACGAGGCCGGCACGGTCGACCTCGGCCAAGGTCCGCAACCGTACTTCGCCATGGAGTTCGTCGAGGGCCACCCGCTCACGGCGTGGTGTGACGAACACAACTCATCGATCAAGGAGCGACTGACTCTCGTCGCCCGCATCTGTGACGCCGTTGAGCACGCGCACGATCGCGGCATCGTTCACCGCGACATCAAGCCCGACAACGTGCTCGTGACGGACGACGGACACCCCAAGGTGCTCGACTTCGGCGTCGCCCGGGTGACGAATGCGGACCTCAACGCGACGACCCTCGTCACGGAGATCGGTCAGATCGTCGGCACACTGCCCTACATGAGCCCCGAGCAGATCGGCGGCGAGGGCGACCTGATCGACACGCGCACCGATGTCTACTCGATCGGCGTGTTGCTCTACGAGTTGCTCGCCGGCCACCGCCCGCATGATCTGGCACGCCGTTCGATGGTGGAGGCCGCGCGCATCGTCCGCGAAGAGGACGCGACACGACTGGGGTCGGTCGACACGCGCCTGCGCGGCGACATCGACATCATCGTGGGCAAGGCGCTCGAGAAAGACATCGAGCGACGCTACCGCTCGGCCGCCGAGCTCGCAGCCGACATCCGCCGCCATCTGCGCGACGAGCCGATCTCGGCCCACGCCCCCACGACCTTCTATCAACTGCGCAAGTTCGCGCGCCGCAATCGCGGACTCGTCGCGGGTTTCGCCGTGGCCTTTGCCGCGATCACGGCCGGACTCGTGCTCGCCGTCATGTTCGCCATCGAAGCGGATGAACGCGCCGACGAGGCGCTGGGCGCGGCGTACCGCCTGTCGATCTCCACGACCACGTCGGCGACGACGGCCCATGAGCTGCGCGACGCGCGTCTCGCCCATCAGTCGGCCCCCCGCGAGCTCCGCGGTTGGGAGTGGCAGCACCTCGGTACGCGGCTGAAGAGCCACATCTGGGAGGTCCACATCCCGCACCTCGCCGGCTACCGCGAGGACATGACGAAGCGCCTGGAGTGGGATCGCTACAACGCGAACTCGAACGCGCCGCGGGTCCAGTTCAGCAGCGATGGGAAACACCTGATCGTGGCGTCGGCTCCCGATGAGTTGGCGCTCTGGAGCATTGCCGAGGCGCGCATCGTCAAGCGCCTGGCGTTCGACACGGACATCAAGCCGCACGCGTTCGACGTCTCGCATGGGCGCGTCGCGGCGGTGCGCGCCGACGGGACAGCGCGCCTCGTGGTGCTCGACATCGCGTCGGGGCGAGCTGTCGACGCGCCGGGCTTCGAGGATGTGGCCCTGCTGTCGGTCGCGTGGTCGTCCGACGGCCAGGCGCTTGCTGGGTTGGTGTGGAACTCCGCGAGCAGCGGGCAGCTCATCGTCGGACGGCCGGGCGGCAACGGCGAGAACGACATCGCGCGCGTCGTCGCGACGAACCAACGCCACGGTGACGGGCTCTGCTGGGCGGCCGACCACACAGTCCTCGCCGTGCGCGGGTGGTACGGCTTCGGCGACAAGTTCGGCCTCGCATTCATGGACACGGCGACGTGGACGCTGCGCCACGCGACGTCCGACGCCCAACGCACACGCTGCCTCGCGAGCGGCGGATCGCTCCTCGCCGCGGGAACGTGGGTGCGCATGGTCGACATCTTCGAGTTCCCGACCGACGGAAGCGTGCCGGAGAGCTTCGAGCCGACGGGCTACCTCCACGTCGAGGCGACGTTGAGCGACGTCGACGTCACGCCCGACGGCCGTCTCATCGCGAGCGTGGGCGACGAGGGTGAGCTGCGCGTCAGGAACACGCGCGAGAATCGCCTCGAGCTCGTCCAGGCGGTCGGCGTCTCGCCGCGCTGCGCCCTGTCGGACGATGGACGTTACGTCGCCGTGCTCAGCGACGCCGTGCTGCGCGTCTGGGACCTCCAGCTCGACCACGCTGCGGAGATGGCGGGGCACGACGTCTACGTCTACGACGTCGCCATGTCCCCCGACGACGAGGTGCTCGCCTCACGCGACGGGCTCGCGAACGTCATCCTCTGGGACGCCGTCAGTCGCGAGTTGCTTGCCCGCGTTCCGCTTCCCGAGACGGGCCACGCCCCGTCCTGGCGCGCGCCCCGCACACTCTTCAAGTTCTCGGCCGACAGCGCGTCGCTCGGCATGCTCTTCCGGCCTGCGGTCGTCGGACGACTCGACCTCGCCACCGACACCCGCTGGCTCGACGACGAGGGCGCACCGGTGAGCTACGTCGCATACGTCCCCCCGGACCTCGGCACGCCGCCGGCATGGTCGGAGCCTTCTTGGCTCGAGGAGACGAACATGCAGAAGGTCTCCGCCGACGGACGCTGGGCGCTGCAACTCCCGGGGACGAACATCATCGACCGACGCACGGGCCGCGAGGTCGGGCAGCTTCATGCGCGCAAGAAGTACTCCGACGATCCGACGCACTATCAGGTGGCTGGAAGCTTCGCGCCCGACGGAACGCGCGTCGCCTTCACCGACGCCGAGCGCGTCGCGATCTACAGCGTTCCCGACGGCGAGCGGATCGCCGTGCTGAATGCCGACGGAGGCACACCCTTCGGTGTGGCCTGGAGCCCCGATGGCACCCGGATCGCCACCGGCGCGTCCGACGGCGTCCTGCGCCTCTGGGACGGCGAGACGTATGAACTCATGGCGGGCTTCGGCGGGCACCGGAGCTACATCCACGGCGTGACCTGGAGTCACGATGGCACGCGCATCTTCACTTGTTCTGGCGATCAAATGATTCGCATGTGGGATTCTGTCCCACAGTCAGAGCGCCACGCCCAAGCACGTACACGTGCCGCGGAGACGGCCGCTCAGGCGCCGCGTGTCTCCGCACTCCTCGCGCAGCTCGGTCACCCCCACGACGTCGCCCGCGCCATCCGCGACGACGCGACCCTCGAGGACAACGAAGAGCGCGCCGCGCTGCGAGCGTTGCGGCCCCTGGCCCACGCCTGGTGGGCGTCGGACGACGAAGAGCGCTGAGGCTCGGCGTTACAGAACGCGTTGATCCCGGTTTTCCTCGAGATCGACTTCCCCTGATCCGCGCTCCCTGCGCAACCCCTACTGACGGGCCGTGGGGCTTGTCCGGTCGGGACCGCGCGGGGCTGCGCGACGCTCGGCCGATTGGACTGCCGGCGGGGCCGGTTCGATGCACGCCATCGGATCGGCCCCGCTTTCCATCGGTCAGGAGATGGTCATCATGGGACTCGACTCCAGGGTTTCGGCACGCGCGCGCGTGCCTTTCGCGTGGGCGGCGATCGTCGCCGCGCTCTTCGTTACGTTCTTGTCCGGCTGCGGCGGTGGCCCCTTCGGCGGCGATCAGGCGCCGGGAACGTTCCTCGTGCGCGGAGTCGTCGTCGACGGCGAAGACCTGGCCGTCGAAGGCGCTGTTCTGCAGCTGACGGGCGCGACCGAGGGCATGGAGACGAGCGACGAGAACGGCAAGTTCGAGTTCGTCGTCCTCGCCGGTGAGCACGACCTTACGGTCTCGCTTGGCAGCGCCAAGCTGCGCGAACTCGTCGTCGACGTGGATGGCACGAAGAACGTCAACCTCGGAAAGATCGTCAGCCTCTCGACGCTCGAGGGACGGACCGTCGATGGCGACGGCACACCTCTCGCCGACGCCGTCCTCGTGATCACCGGGCCGCTCGATCGCACGCTGGTCGCGGACGATGACGGCCGCTTCAAGACACAACTCGCGCCGGGCAACTACGAGCTCGCCGCGAACTGGCAGGGCAACGAAATCGACCCGATCGGCTTCGACTCGGCGATCGGCGAGGAGTCGAACCTCGGCGACGTCCTGCTGCTTCAGACCCTGCGCGGCGTCGTCGTCGACGGCGTCCTCAATCCGATCGAGGGTGCCAAGGTGCTCGTGCAGAGCACGCCGCAGATCCTCACGACGACGGACCCGAACGGCACGTTCTCGATGCAGGTCCCGACAGGCATGCACCGCACGACGATCACGCGCGACGGCCAGACCCTCTACGACGAGGACATCGGCGTCACGACGCTCGCGCCCGTCGACATGGGCATCATGCAGGTGCTCGCCCGCGTGACGGGTCGCCTCGTCGACGAGATCGAGGTCCCGAACACGGATCCGCCGGTTGTCGTGTCCTCGCCCGTCGAGGGTGCCCAGGTCGTCTTCGACACGGTTCCCACGACGATCGCGACGTCGGGCGTCGATGGAACCTACTCGGTGGACATCCCCCTCGGCGACTACGCCCTCTGCGTACTGCTCGACGAGATCTTCGTCGCGCACCAGCTCGTGGACACGAGCAACGCTGCAGGCAACGGCATCGTCTCTCTGGGCGACCTCGTCGCGACGCCGATGCCGGACGTCGATGGCGACAGCTTGGGCAACTCACTCGAAACCGACGGCTGGATGATCGTCGTCGACGAGATCGGCTACGGCGACAAGACCGAGCGCCACGTCACGAGCGACCCGTTCAACGTCGATGGCGACGGAGACGAGCTGCTCGACGTCGAAGAGTTCGGATTCCGCACCGATCCCTCGCGCGCCGACACCGACGGCGACCTGCTGACCGACGTCCAAGAGCTGCGCGTGTACTTCAGCCAGCCCGTGACAGTCGACAGCGACGGCGACGCGCTCCCGCTCGACGAGAACGGCAACCCCGACCTCAACGCCATCCCGAACAGTGCTTTCTACGACGGAAACGAGGCGCTCGTCCTGCGCACCTCGCCGGTCCTCGACGACACTGACGGCGACGGCTTCCGCGATCGTGAGGAGGTGCTCGAGGGCGGCACGGACGCGCGCGTCGCAGACGTGCCGAAGATCGCGATCGAAGTCTTCGGTGAGCCCGTCGTGGGCTTCGAGGGCGACGTGATCATCGAGGAGGAGAGCAAGCAGACCTCGGTGGCCAACGACGCGTTCGCCTCGAAGAGCACGAAGGAGTTCAACTTCAAGACGTCGGGCAGCCTCGACACGATGGTGAAGGCCAAGGGCAAGAAGGGCTTCCCCGGCGGGATGAGCGGCTCGGTCGAGGCCGAGGCTACGCTGCGCGCGAGTGTCAACGCCGACTACACGTACCACACGGATTCCGAGTCGACGCAGAACATGTCGAACGTCCTCGAGCAAACGGCCGGGGTGCTCAAGCAGTTCGACGCCGGCAAGATCGAGGCCGCGATCGAGGTGCGCAACGACTCCGACCTGACGATCCGCTACGACGACCTGAGCATCCTTGTGTTCCAGCTCGACGCGAAGCTGGGCCCGGCCGGCCTCAAGCCGCTTGGCGAGCTGTTCCCGACATCGGGCAGCCCGGCGGGTTCGGTGCTCCTCGGCCCGCAGGGCTCGGTGACCGTGCTGCGAGAGAACCTCGAGCTCGACATCCTGCGCGTGCGTGACTACCTCGCCAACCCGACAGGCCTGTACTTCCGCATCGGCGACTACTCACTGTTCCAGCTCGACGACGAAGGCAACGAGGTCATCGACTACGACGTCGTCGCCCAGGACGTCGTCGAGCGCACGGCCCAGCTCACGATCGACTGGGGTGACGGCCGCAGCGACGATCACCTCGTTGCCACGAACGTCGACCGCAACCCCGACGGCACGCCAGCCGGACTCACGATGACCGAGGCGCTGTCCATCCTCGGGCATGAGTTCGAGATGAACACGGCCGACGAGGACGCCGACGCAGACGGCATCCAGCCGTTCGTCGGCAACCGACGTCTGCTCAGACGCATCGACACGACCCAGGCCATCGAAGATCCCGACGACCCCACCGCGGCGATCCGCTACTGGATCGTCTACGGCCCGCGCGCGACGGAGTTCGACCCGGTCTCCGGCAAGGAGTTCGTGAAGGACTTCGACGAGATCCGGCTGATGCCCGGCGACGCCTACCTGCTTCAGTACGTCACCGATGAGGACGCCGACGGGCTCACCTTCCAGGAGGAGAGCGTTTACGGGACATCCGACCTCCTCGCCGACACCGACGGCGATGGGCTGGACGACAACGAGGAGATCCTCGTGGGCTGGGAGGTCACCTTCGAGTCAGAGACGACGTGCGAGCTGACCGAAGACCAGGCCGACGCGCTCACGTACACCACGCGCTCGAATCCGCGGTTCTCCGACCTCGATGGCGATGGCGTCACGGACATGCAGGAAATGCTCGACCACACCGATCCGTTCGAGTTCGACACTGACTTCGACGGGATCCCGGACAACGAAGACACGATCCAGGGCGCCTGCTCGTTCTTCGACGCCTTCGGGGACAACCCGGCGATGGTCATCTCGTTCGACCGCGACCACTGGAACGGACCGGCGAAGCTGTTCGACGACCTGTCCGGCAACGCCAACGCGCTGCTGCTGGACTGGACGCCCTCGATCGTCACGTCGCTCCCGCCCTATGGCCCGGCACCCTTCGGCCAGACGCTCAACGACGGCGCCGAGTGGCACCACGCCGTCTCGAGCGCGGCCCAGGCCGAGCAGTCGGTCTACTTCTGGAACGAGCGGTTCTACACGACCGACGGCTTCGACAAACTCACCCACGCGGGGACGCCGTCGTTCGGCCCCAACTTCGTCGTCCGACGGGGCCCGACAGCCATCCCGAATGCCTCGATCCCGCGCTTCACGGCGGACGCGACCAGCGCGGGTTGGACCTTCGCGGTCTGGGTCCAGCCGTTCCACGGCGGCGTCTTGGGGCAGGTCAGCGGCCCGATCTTCAACTGGTCGTCGAGCGCCGAAGACAACTGGAACATGATCGCGCGCCAGGCGGACTACTTCCATCTGTACCTGAGCGACCGCCGCATCACGGCGCTGCTCGGTAATCCGCCCGTGCCGCTCGGACTCGGAGGACCGCAGAACACCCTGACCGGCCCGAACCTCGACGCGAACATCTTCTATCACGTCGCCGTCACGGCCGCGTACAACGCGAGCGACAACCTTACGTCGT
The DNA here is from genome assembly GCA_029259745.1 of Planctomycetota bacterium. GTDB lineage: Bacteria > Planctomycetota > B15-G4 > B15-G4 > B15-G4 > OFTM221. The sequence goes on along the minus strand of JAJDEO010000028.1, from coordinate 178,161 downwards.
TCAAGCTCTACGTGAACGGCAGCATCGTGTCGTCGGGTTTCCGCGCCGGCGAGTTCACGAACCCGGTCCCGCCCGGAATCGCTGGGGACGGCGAGATCACGATCGGCTCGTGGGGGCCGCATCTCGGCCCCGAGGCGTCCTACTTCGCTCCGTTCGGCAAGGGCGGCCGGTACAACGGCGCGATGGACGAGCTGCGGATCTACGACTATCCGCTGACCGACTTCGAGCTGTACGAACTCGCGATCAACGTTCCGTGAGCACACCAGCACAGACGTTCTGACCACGGGGAGTGGGCAAGGACGGTGCGCGCCCCGTCGATCGTTCACTCGATCGGCGGGGCGCGTTTTGTTCAGCGCTTCTCGTCAGGTGGCGTGGACTCCCCGGCGAGTAGACTCGGGGATATGAACACGCTGCGAATCACAGGCGCGCCCTGCGTGCTCGTCAGTCTTTGGTTCCTCCTCACGTCCTGCGCCTCGCCCGCCATGACCACAGACCCCGCGCCGTGGTTCGACACGCGCTACTCCCCGCCCACCGAACTCTCGACGTCACGCATGCACCTCGAACCCCTCGCGGCGCAGCACGTCGAGCTCGACTTCGCGGCGCTCATGGGAAGTCGCGAGCACCTGCAGGCCACGTTGCGCTGGGGCTCCTGGCCGCGGGGCGACTTCACCGTCGACGAGAACCGCAAAGACCTCGAACGGCACTGGCAGGAGTTCGTCGACCGCGAAGGCTATGCGTACACGGTGCTCACTCCGGATCGCACGCGGTGCATCGGCTGCATCTATCTTGAACCGACGGGCACGCGCGCGTCACCGACGAACGAAGCCGCGCTGGCCTACTGGGTGATCGAAGACGAACTCGCGACGGACCTCGACGGGCATCTGCTCGCCGAAGTCATCGCTTGGATCGAACGCGACTGGTCGTTCGACCGCGTCGTGATCCCGACGCACATCGACAACAAGCGCGGCGTCGCCGTCGCAGCACGCGTGGCCCTTCAACGACTCGACAGCATCAGTCTCACGGAAGAGTCACCCGACGACGCACACGTCATCGCCGTCTGGAAACGTTGAACGACTCGGGATGACGAGCCAGCTTGATCGCACTGATCACGGGATCACGTACGTCGTCTTACCCTTGGGGTGCTTGATCGTGGCCTTGATCAGCGCGTAGCCGACCGTGCCGTCGAGCGCGTCGACGAGGATCTCGTAGACGCCGAGTGCCGGGAAGTCGGTCTTCGTGATGATGACCTTGTTGCCCGACTTGGAGACCTTCGTCGTGCCGAGCACGAGTTCGGCACCCGACGGATCTTCAACGATGACGCCGGGCTTGAGGTTCGCCTCCGTGCCGTCGATGGTCGGCTCCTGGGCCCCCTTCGGCTTGACGTTCTGCACGGTGATCTTCTTCGCGCTCGAGCCCGTCAGCATGTTCAGCGGGAAGGCCGGAGGCGGGTCGAGCGGGTCGCCGATCTTGAGCACCTGGTCGGCCTTGATCTTGCTCGGGAACTTGCCCTTCGTCTTCATGAAGTAGCGCCCGCCGGTGCCGAAGACGTCGGAGACTTCGACGCGGTAGAGGCCCGTCGCCGTCAGCACGTTCTTGTCCTTCGGGACCTTCGCGAGCTTCTCGCTCGCGATCGTGTCGGCTGTCGTGAGCACCTCGACGCCGTTGGGGTCGAAGACGCGCAGCGCCGGTTGGATGTCGTTCTTGCCCTTACGCTTCGCCGTCAGCGTGAGCTTCGTGTCTTCGAGCGCTTCGAACTCGAACACGTGGACGTCGCCTGCCGCGAGCGTACCGTCGACCTTGTCGCCGAGCATGAGTGGACGGTTCTCGACGACGACGAGATTCGTTTTCGTCTCCGTGTCCGAGGCGTCCGGACCGACGGTCGTCAGGGTGACCGTGTACGTGCCCGCCGCTCCGTAGACGTGCTGCGGGTTCTGGTCCGCGGACGTCGCTCCGTCGCCGAAGTCCCACGACCATGCGCTGACGGGACCGCCGCCAGCCGTCTCGGTGAAGTCGACGATCAACGGCGCGAAGCCGGACGTCGGCGCGGCCTCGAAGTCGGCAATCGGCGCGGGGAAGAGCACGCTGACGAAGCCGGCTTTCACGGCTGTGTCCTGACCGCCCGGGCCCGAAGCCGTGAGCGTGACGGCGTAGACTCCGGGCGTCGTGTAGGTGTGCGTCGGACTCGGGCTCGATGACGAACCACCGTCACCGAAGTCCCACGCGAGCGTTTCGACTTCACCGGTGACGTCGACGTCGAAGGCGACCACAAGCGGCGCGTCACCCAGCGTGGGCGCACCGCTGAAGTTGACGACGGGCGGCGGGAAGACGGCCGCGATGTACCCGACCTTCGTCTCGGTGTTCATTCCACCGGGACCGGACGCCGTGAGCGTGACCGTGTAGTCGCCGGGCACCTCGTAGACGTGCGTCGGGCTTTGTTCCGTCGACGACGCCCCATCGCCGAACGTCCAGCTCCACGACGTGACGAGGCCCACGGCCTCCCCGCTGAACGACACGTCGAGCGGGACCTGACCACTCGTCGGCGAACCGCTGAACGACGGCACCGGCGGTGGCTCGATCACGGTGATGAGATCGGTCTGCGTCAGGGTGTCCTGGCCGCCAGGACCGGACACCGTCAGCGACACGGTGTACGTGCCCGCGCTGTCGTACGTCTTGATCGGGAACGACTCCGTCGCTTGGCTTCCGTCGCCGAAGTCCCAGGCCCATGACGTGACGGGCCCGCCCTCTGACAGGTCGCGGAAGTCGACGACGAGGGGCTTGAAGCCCGAGGTCGGCGTGGCGCTGAAGTCGGCAATCGGCGGAGGCGTCGTCACCGTGATGTAGTCGAACTTCGTCTCGGTGTCCTGACCACCGGGGCCCGTCAACGTGAGCGACACCGTGTAGACGCCCGGTGTCGTATACGTGTGCGTCGGGTTGACGTCGTTGGAGACCCCGCCGTCGCCGAAGTCCCACGACCACGTCGACACGATGCCCGACGCCAACGACTCGAACGCCACTTCGAGCGGCGCGTCGCCCGTCGTGTGGTCGACACCGAAGTCGGCCACGGGCGGCGGATCGAACACCACCACGTAGCCCGACTTGATCTCGACGTCCTGCCCGCCGAGCCCCGTCGCCGTGAGCGTGACGGTGTAGTTCCCCGACGTGTCGTACGTGTGCTCGGGGCTCTGCTCCTTCGATGTCGCGCCGTCGCCGAAGTCCCAGAACCACGTGCTGATCGAGCCGATCGTCAACGACGAGTCGAAGCTCACCGTGACGGGGACGATGCCCGACGTCGGTGTGCCGAAGAACGCTGCGGTCGGCGGCGTATTGGCGAGGAACCCGAGCGGCCCGCCGAGGAATCCGCGATCGTTGCGCGGGCCTCCGAGACCGGGCGGGATGACGTCGAAGTACTGCGGATCGGGATCGCCGGCATCGACGGCCGGAGACGTCGCGAGGATGCGGAAGGAGTCGTCGAGCTGCGGATCGAAGGCGGTGTTGCCAGTGCCCGGGAAGCCGTTCTGCACGCTCGAGTAGGAAACTGTCAGCGTGCCCGACGCGTCGTCGATCTGATCGAGGCCACCGTTGTTGAAGAACAGGATCGTGTTGAGGACGTCGACGCTGCCACCGTCGCGGTACAGACCGGCGTGGGAGTTGTCGACGATCGTCGTGTTGACGCAGCTCGCGACGCCGTCACCGACATAGACGCCCGCACCCCGCAGGTCGGGGTTCTTCGTCACGACCAGGAACCCATCGGCGATGAGTGCATTCGTCAGCCGGAGTTCGCCCGAGGCGACGTGAATCGCCCCGCCGTGGGCGCGACTCGCGTCGGCTGTTTGCGTGAAGGCGCCCATGCGGCAGCCGTTCGCCAGGAAGACCGACGCGACGATCTCCATCAAGCCACCACTAGCGGAGACGGCCCCGCCACGCGTGTAGCGACCGCCGGCAACGAAGCTCGTGAAGGCTTGGGACTCATTCTCGATGAACGTGCAGGCACCGAGCGAGGCGTTCCCGTCGACGGCCACGGCACCGCCGCGCGTGTCCTGCGACGTCGCGGTCGTGCCGGCCTGGTTGTCGAAGAACGCGCACGACTCCACGATGAGCGTGCCGTCGTCGGGGCCCGTCGGACCGCTGCAGAAGATCGCACCGCCGGCGAGCGTCGCGTCGTTGCCCTCGAAGATGCAGTCCGAGAGCGTGAGATCCTTGTCGAGTAGCTCGGCGCGCAGGGCACCGCCTTGCGCTGCGCGGTTGTCGAGGAACGACACGTGGTCGAACGTCGGGTAGGAACGCACGAGGTGGACGGCGCTGTCGTTCGCGCCCGCGATCGTCGTCCAGCGGAACTGGCTGCCGTCGACCGTGTCCTGGAAGAAGAACCCGCCCCATCCGCCGACCAGACCAGGCGTGGGCTTGATGACGACGGGCGACATCGGGAGCCCGAGCGTGCGGATCGTCCCCGTGACGACGATCTCGTGGTTGCCGTCGATGAGGACCTCGACGCCGGCGTCGATCGTGAGGTCGGCGATGCTCAGATCGCAGGTGACCGTCACGGGCGAATCGGCCAGCGACCAGACCGTCCCGCCCGGGATCGCGCCGCAGGCCGTGAGCTGCGCCGTCGTATCACGAGCGGCGAAAGAGAAGAGCGCGAGCACAGCGATCTGCGCCGCTCGTACGAACCACCCTCGCGCATGAACGGACGTCCGTCCGCAACGCATGGCCTGACCCATGGTGTGAACCTCCTCGTTGCCCCGCCGATCAGCGCGACCGCATGGCATGCAACGCGCTCGTCACATCAGGAGGCTAGACACGTCGGTTGCCCGGAACAACCACCGCTCGCAAGGAAGCGCGTTGAGCTCGAGCGCCAGCCGAGTCGATGAGACCGGCGCGCTGCGCGTTCGGTTCGAGCTCCGCACCGGCCGTCGGAAGCTCGGTCTACGGAGCGACGAACTCCGGGATGAAGATCATCGACGCGTCCGATCCGACGACGCGGCGCTCCAAGGCTTCCTCGGACTCGGCGCTCTCGTTAGCTGGATCGATGTCCAAGACTCGGTCGCTTACGTGGCCATCTTCTCGGCCGCTGGCATCGACGCTGCTCGCCACGCTGCCGACACCTTGTGATGCACGCGGCGTCGGCGCGCGGCGGTCGGGGTGTCTTGATCCATGGCGCGCCGGTTGACGCTCGTGTGCTACTTCAGCTTCACGTCGATCGTGTGCGTGGCGGTGCAGACGTCCGACGACGCGAGCTTCGCGACGTGGTCGTCCCAGGCGACGAAGAACGCGAAGAAGTAGACCTCGGTGCCGGCGTAGACCGCCTTCGTCGTCGTCAGCTCGTAGTCTGAGCCGCTGACGAGGATCGGCACGGCGCTCGCGGGGAAGCGCGACGTCGTCATGCCCTGGGGGACGAAGACGCGCCAGTGCACGTCGTCGATGCCCGCGAGGCCGGTGTCGCCGACAGACTTCAGCTCCAGCGTCCGCAGCATGTGGTCGCTGGTTTCGTCCGGGTCTGCGACGGAAAGGCCCTTCGTCACGAGACTCTTCGTCTTCAACGCACCACCGTCCTGCACGCTGTCGAAGGTGACGAGCGGCGAGTCGGTGAATGCGACGGCCCCGAGCGGCTCCGAGATCGGCGCGACACATGTTCGCGTCATGCCGTCGCTCCCGATCAGCTCCCACTCCAGAGACAGCGCGTGGTCGCCGAGCGCGGCGAGTCCGAGGTCGGGGAGACCGACGCTCGTCGGCGGAGTTGCTCCGTCAGAACTGTAGAACGCCGGCAAGCTCGTGACGAGTCGCGTCTCGCCGTCGTACACACGGATCCAGAGGATGCGCACGCTCTCGTTCTCGGTGGCCGGGAGCGTGAGGGAAACATCTTCGGTGAAGGGGATGTACGAGTTGCTGTCGATCGTGGCATCGAGCACGACGAGCTCTCCCTGGGGCACTTGGATGACGCCGAGCGGGGCGATGCCGCGCGTGGGGCCAGGGTTGCCGGGGCCGAGGGAATCGTCGCGGATGATCACCGTGACGACGAGGTCGATGTCGGATGGGACCGCCAGCGAGTAGAGCCCGTCGAGTGGGTCGACGAAGTCGCTGGCGAGGAACTGGGCGCCGCGTGTCGCCTCGTCGCGCACCTCGACGTGGATGGCATCACCGACGCCGAGCGAAGGGAGTCCTGTGAGCTGTCCCGACAACATTTCGTCGAGCGCGATCGCCTCGACGGGCGACGTCATGACGAGCGGCATGGTCGCGACACCGTGGTAGATGGTCACGAGGCTCGTCGCGACGCGCGTGCGCACCGGCGCGATGCTGCCCGTCTCGACGTCGAGCGACGCCGTGATGTCGAACGGTCCCTCGACGCCCGCGAAGAGCACCTGCCCCGCGCAGTTGGTCGAGCCGACCAGGCCCTTCTTCGAGCTCGCATCCGTGCCGTACAGGATGACGTCCGCACCTGCGGCCTCGCCGACGGGTGTCGCTGTCGTGAGGTCATCGAAGACGACACGCGCCAGGAAGCTCGAGAACCCGTCGCCGACGCGCGGCGCGATGCGCGCCGTCGTCAAGACTCCCGCGCGCGCCTCGACCATCACCGTCGTCGGATCGCTGTCGCCTTCGAACGTGAACGACAGCTCGTAGGTTCCGGGTTCCATGTCGGGCACGAACACGCGACCATCGACGACGGGCTCGGTGACGTCACTGTCGGCGCTGACGATCTCGAGCGTGCCATCGACGCCGAGCCCGTCTTTCTCGATGAAGACCGCGAGGCATGACGGGAGGTCGGCCGACGGTGTTGCGAACGCGAGTGAACCGCCGGCATCGACGGGAACGCCGTAGCGCACCGGCGGGTCCGTAAAGCCCGGCGGCATGGTGAAGGTGAGTTCGAGCAGCGGGAGCGCCTGCGTGCAGTCGACGCCGAGCGAGGGGTCGCGCACGGCGATGTCCGTCAGCGTGGCGGTGCCGGAGAAGTCGGTGAGAGCCGAGTCGCCCGTCGCCGCCGTCATGCGCATGCCTTCGATGCCGAAGTACGTGTCTTCTGGCAAGGGGAAAGACGCCTCGATCGCGGCGCCGCAGTTCGCCACCGTCGGGATCGTTGCTGCGAGGTAGCCGCCGCGCGTGACCGCGTCGGAGAAGGCGAGCGCGGGCTCGGAGCCGCCCTTGTCCGTCACGCCGGTCGTGGACGTGAGCTCCGAGAGGTCGGTCCACGCCTCGTCGAGCGGGTCGTAGTGCCAGAGCGAGATCGTGTGACCGGCGTCGACGTCGAGCGGGTCGGGCAGGCGCAGCACGGTGCCATCGCCGTCGCCGAAGGTCGCGCCGTCGGGGAAGAGGCGAAGCGCGCTCACGATGCGCTGGCCTTCCGGCGGCGCTGCGGGGACGTCCGACGCGTCGACGGGCGCGAGGTTGACCTCGAGCGTTCCAACGAAGGGCGCTGCGTCGAGCGTGATCGGCGTCGATCCGGGCAGGCTGAACGAGAACTCCGCGCTGTAGAGGATGTTCATGACCTCGTTCGTCGCACCGCCGCTGACGCCCACGCTTCCGGCTGCGTTGGCCGACGACGTCGGGTCGACGAGTGCGACGTCGCGCGTGATCGTCGTCGACAAGGGTGCCACGTCGACAGCGAAGTTCAGGTCGTCGAACGTCCCGCTCGCCGTCGACCCGTCGACGTCGACGACCACCTCGCCGGTCGGCGGCTCGACGAACACGAACTGCCCTGCGGCATTGGTCGTCGTTGTCAGCAACACGCCCGCCTCGTTCGAGACGACGACGGTCGCGCCCACAACGGGCGTCTCCGCCCCGACCTCGCGCACCGTGCCGCCGAGCAGCGTCACCGGCAGTTCACCGCGCGTGACGACGCGCTCGCGGATCGTCTCCTTCGAGCGCACGGGCTTGAGCTTCGTGGACAGCGTGAACAGGCCATCCTCGGTGCCGTCATTCGGAACGGTGAGCGTGTAGGTCCCGAGCTCCGGCAGCGAGAACTTCTTGATGCCGTTCTTCGACGTGAGGAACTCGCTGATGTCGACCGCTCCGCTCGGTCCGACGAGCGTGGGCGCACCGGCGTAGGCCGCCTTGCCCTTCGCGTTCGGCGTCCGCAGCGTCAGCTCCCAGCCGGATGCTGCCGTGAAGACGACGTCGGCCGAGTCGCCGGCTGCGATCGTGACCTGCTCCTTCGTCGACAGCACGTCCTTGGGGGGCTTGCCGGTGACACGCAGGCGATGTCCGCCGAGGTCGGGCTTGAAGGAGTACGTCTGGACTTCGTACTCGCCCGTCGACGGCAGGGTGAGCTTCTTGATCACCGTCCGGCCCGTGAGTGACTCGACCTCGATCAGCTCGGTCTCGGTCGTCAGATCGATCACCGTGAGCACGGGGAAGATCTCCTGCTTCTTCGACGTCCGCGCTCCGACCACCGTGATGACGGTGCCGGCCACGGCCTCGAGGCGCACGGCGTCGGTGTCGCCGCTGAGGAAGTGTCCCTCGAACGTGTCGCCGAACTCGACCTGCGCGTCGACGATCTGCGCCGAGGTCGACGACAGCGTGAGCGCGAGCGCGAGAAGAGCCGCGATGGCCCGCGTGATCGAGGGGTGATTCATCGAAGAGCTGCCGTACAGAGGAGCGGAATACGTCCTCATCGGCACGCCGCAAGACGCTCTGGAGGCGATCTCAGCGCGGCGGTGCAACACTCGGCCGCGCGGAGTCGCTGCGACGGCCGAGTCCCTCGGGAGGGGCGAACTCGCGTTTGACCGGCGGCTCGGAGCCGAGCATGGCCCCGCGCCACGTCCGTCAGAACTGGAAGTAGACGAACGGCGCGTAGTCGGCCGCGGCAAACGGGAGGGCGATCGCCCAGGCCAGGCCATAGGCGACGTCGACGACGACGAGCGGCAGCCGGCGCACGATCTTGTGCCACCAGTTCCCGGCCAGCGCGAGGTGGATCACCGTGAAGCCAAGGACGGCGAGCCACCAGGCGGCGTGCGGTGCTTCGGCCGTCGGCGTCCCCCCCATGAAGGCCAGGTTCTTCAGCGCCGCACTCGCGTTCTCCATCGACGTCGTGCGGAAGATGGTCAGGCCGGCCAGCCAGAGCACGAGCGTGTAGGGATGACCGAGGACGCGCAGGATCAGGCTGTTTCTCCCGCGGCCACGGAAGGCACGTTCGACGATGAGGAAGACGCCGTTGAAGATGCCCCACACGATGTAGTTGATGCCCGCGCCGTGCCAGAGTCCGCAGAGTAAGAAGATCGAGAAGAGGTTCACGTACGTGCGCACGGGCCCGCTGCGGTTTCCGCCGAGCGGGATGTAGACGTAGTCGCGGAACCACGTCGTCAGCGTCATGTGCCAGCGCTGCCAGAGCTCGGTGAGGCTCTTCGAGAGGTAAGGGTAGTTGAAGTTCTCGGGCAGGCGGAAGCCGAGCAGCCCCGCCGTGCCGATGGCCATGTCCGTGTAGCCCGAGAAGTCGGCGTAGACCTGGACGGCGTACAGCAGCGCGGCGAGCCACATCGACGTCGCGTCGTAGGCGCCGGGGTCGCCGTAGACGGCGTCCGTCACGAGCGCCACGTTGTCTGCGATGCACGCCTTCTTCACCCACCCGCTCAGGAAGCGCCACGCGCTGGCACGCCACGCGACGTCACCCCAGACACGGTCGCCCATCAGCTGCGGGAGGAACTCGCTCGCGCGGACGATCGGGCCGGCGACGAGCTGCGGGAAGAAGGCGACGAAGAGCGCGAAGTCGAGCAGGTTGCGCGTGGCCTCGAGCCGGCCGCGTGCGACGTCGATCGTGTAGGACAACGTCTGGAACGTGTAGAAGCTGATGCCGACCGGGAGGATCAGCCCCAGCGTCGTCGGCTCGACGTCGAAGCCGAGGAAGCCGAGCAGCGCCGCGCCTTCGACGACGAAGAAGTCGTAGTACTTGAAGAACCCGAGCACACCGAGGTTGCCCGCCAGGCTCAGCGCGACGAGCCAGCGCCGGGCGTTTACCGATTCGCGGTGCTTCGCCAGCGCGAGCCCGACCGAGTAGTCGAGCACGGTCGAGGCGATGATCAGCCCGAGGAACTCCCACTTCCAACCCGCGTAGAAGACGTAGCTGCAGGCCAGCAACCACGCGCGCCGCGGTCGCCCGATGGGCAGCAGCCAGTGGACGCCAAAGGCAACCAGGAAGAACGCGATGAAGAGGGCTTCGGTGAAGAGCACGCGGTCAGGGCTCGTCCTGGAGGAGGCGCTCGTGAAGAGCGACGGCGAACAGGCCGCTCAACTCCGCGGCGCCGTTCTCGGCGAGGTGCTCGTCGTCGAAACGCATCTCGGGACGATAGAGGCGCGGGTACTTGGCGGGGTTGTTGAAGGCGATGAGCAGCGGGAAGGCACCGTCGGCGTCGAGCGCGAAGACCGTGGGCGTCGAGTCGAGCCCGGGCGGGAGGACGTGCACGACGTCGAGACCGAGCGACTGCACGCTCGCGATCTGGCGACGCAGGGACGCCAGGTCATACGCGTCGCGATCGCCCTCCTGACGGTTCTCGATCCTCAAGAGCTTGACGGCCGTTTCGTACTCCGACAGCTGCTCGAGGAACAGTTCGCGCCGACGCGTGGCACCCACGTCCCCCGCCGCCTGCTCCATCTCGAGCGAGCGCCAGCCCGCGTGCTCGGCAAACTCGGCGTCCGTCATCAGCGGTTCGGGGTCACGGCCGATCTGGTGCCGCACGATGCGCCACCCTTGTCCGTAGTTGCCGATCCAGCGGGCGAACATCCCCAGGTGCATCAGGGCCAACTCGGTGCTGTCACCCTCGTCGGGCGACAGGCGCAGCGATGCGGCGACGGCGCGCACCGTGTCGAGCGGATCGTGCCAGCCGACGGCACGCTGCGTCTTGCGATTGAACGACGGAATGAACGGCGGCCACCCGCGCTCTTCGATGACGACGCGCTCGAGATGCTCGCCGCCGAGTTCGAGCACCTGCTCGATCACGTGCTGCTGCTCGAAGCCGCCGAGGCCCTGGGCACCCATGTTGAAGATGCGCGCTGAATGCCCCAGGCGTTCGAGACGGCGCTCGATGACGGCGGGGACGAGGCCGCGGTACGTGCGACTCGATCCGATGATGACGGTGTCGTAGTCGGCAGCGTGCTCGGCGTACCACGCGAGCTTGTCGCTGACGACGAAGTCGTCCGGCGCGGGAACGCAACGACGCACGCCCGCGGTTCCGAGGAAGAACGCCAGAAGGGCCAACATCAACGCTCGCGTCGCTCCCGGCCCACCCTCGGCCACCGCCATCGTTCACTCCCATGCGTTCGAGACACCGGGCAGCATCCTTCCGACCCGAGCGTGTCGATTCTAGCCCGCTCTTCGCGTGATGGCCTACCGGCGGACGCGCCCGAGCCGATCGTCTTGCGTCGAACGCAACCTCCGCCGCGCAGCGGGTCTCGCCGACGCCCCCCGCGCAGACTCCCGTCGAACCCAGCCGCAGCAGGTCGGGTGGGACTTCGACAGCCCTGATAGAGTGGAGGCGTCAACCGCGGCGATGCGCGCGCGAGGAAGCGGATCAGAATGGGAGAGCCGAGCATGGATCGTCACCAAGGCAAGACATCGGAACTGTCCGCGCGAGTGGGCTTGATCGCCGCGCTGGCTGTCGTCGCGCTGGCTCTCGTCGTGCCCGCTCCGGCCGGCGCCGCGACGAACCCCGCCGCGCCCGTGCCACTCCAGGCCGATGCGATTCCGCCCGTCGTCCTCGACATCCCCTACGCCACGTACCACCCCGAGCTCAATCTCGACTGGTACCCCGCGATCGGCGCCCAGGGCCCGACGCCCGTCGTCATCTACGTCCACGGGGGCTCACCCCAGACCGGCGGCGACAAGGACGACGTCCAGCAGGCACAGCTCGACATCCTCTGGATGATGGTGACGCACGGCATCACCGTCATCTCGATCAACTATCGGCCCTATCCTGGCTTCGCCTACCCGGCCCACCGCGACGACGTCGCCCGCGCTATCCAACACGTGCGCTTCAACGCCTCGACGTACGACATCGACCCCGAGCGCCTCGTGCTCTGGGGACAGTCGGCCGGGTCGATCATCTCCGGTTGGGTGACGTACGGCGATGACCTCGCCGACCCGCTGGGCACGCCCGAGGAACAGATCTCGACGCGCCCGCTCGGGTGGATCAACTTCGCCGCGCTCGCCGACTGGACGCTGATGATCCCGACGTTCCCGGCTGACTTCTTCGGCTACGAGTTTCTGTTCCAGGTCCCGCCGGCCTTCCTCGAGTCGGTGTCGATCGCGCAGATGGTCTGCAACATCCCGCGCGACTACACGGCCCCCGTCTGCTCGCGCTACGCTCAGCACACGGGCATCCCGCCCTACGCCGATCCGCACGACCCCGGGATGATGGAGTCGCTGCACGGCATGCTGCGTGCCTGCTACCCCGACGTGGCGGCAGAATCGTTGCAACTGCGCCGCGTCGTGAACCTGCCCGAGAAGAACAACCGCCTGGTCGTCAAATGGACGCTCGAGGTCTTCGGCATGGGCGGCGTGCCCGTCGGTCAGTGGAAGAAGGACTGACGCGCCGCGAAACGGCGGCCGCGCGCATCAGAGCAAGCTGACGGTGACGACATTGCTGGAGGTGAGCTTGCCCGTCGCGATGTAGCCGTACGACTGGAAGCTCGCTTCGATGCCCGCGAATCCGGGTGGGATCACGATCGGCACGTCCATCGTGCAATCGCCGTCAAAGGGCATCGTCGTGACGGTGTAGAAGACCGGCGTCGCGCCCACGCCGACGACGAAGAGGGCCGCGAGACTGCCCGGCGCCCCCGCCGCCGTCGACAACGTCAGGGTCTGCCCGGCCGCGACGCTCAGCGGGTCGGCGTCGAGCCCGAGCGAGCGGATGTCGAAGAGGTACGCCGAGCCCGAGTCGGTTCCGTCGTCGTCGGTCTTCATCGCGCCGATCCAAAGGTCGTCGCCCGCGATCGAGACCGCGGAGGCGAACCAGTCCTTCGCCTCCACATCGCTGGCTTCGAGCTTCGTCTCCTCGATCCAGTTGTGCCCGAGGCGGCGATAGATGTAGGCCGCGCCGCCCTCGTGAACGGTGTGGTTGTCGCGATAGGCGCCGACGGCGAGGACCTTCCCTTTCAACGAGACGCTCCAGCCAAACTCGTCTGCCGGTGAGGCATCGCTGGCAACGAGTTCCTCGATGAAGACCCACGCGCCGCCGATGAACTCGTAGACGTAGACCGAGCCCGAGTTGTCGCCGGCGACGTTGTCTCCGTACGAACCGAGCACGGCCGTGTTGCCGTCGATCGACACCGTGGCGCCGAGCTGGTCTTCGGCTTCGGCGTCGAGCGCGACGAGCTTCTGCTCTTCGATCCAGTTCGCGCCGTCGTAGCGGAAGACGTAGCCGGAGCCGGCGTCGATCTGCGTGGTGTCGTCAAAGTACGAACCGACGAGCAGCGTGTCGGCGCTCATCGCGACGTCGACGCCGAAGAGGTCGCCGGCTGCGCCGTCGCTCGCGAACACGCGCTGCTTCTCGACCCACGTCGCGCCGTCGAACTCGAACAGGTAGACCGAGCCCGAGTCGGCGCCGAGATCGTCGCTGCGATAGGCGCTCACGGCGATCCAGTTGCCCTCGATCACGACCGAGCGTCCGAAGCGATCACCAAAGGCAGGGTCGCTGGCTGTGAGCTTCTGCTCCTGCTGCCAGGTGCTGCCGTCGTAGCGGTAGACGAACGCCGAGCCGTCGTCGAGCTCGATGCCATCGTCGAAGAAGGCGCCGACGACGATGACGTCGCCTTCGACATCGACGGAGATGCCGTAGTCGTCGAAGGCCTGCGGGTCTTCGTGCGCGAGCACGGCGTCTTCGCTCCAGACACCCGCCGTCCGGCGATACACGTAGGCCGCGCCGGAGTTGGCGTGCGTGCCGTCGGCGAGCGGCGACCCGACGACGACGACGTCGCCATCGGCCGCGATCGCACTCCCGTACGTGTCGCCCTGGGCACCGTCGCTCGGGAGGATCTTCAGGCGCTCGTCGAACGAGCATTGCGCCGAGGACAGCGTTGCGGCCGAGAGGACGGCGCAGGCCGTCAACAGACACGACTCAAGATGGCGACCCATGCGGCTTCCTCCGGAGCGAGAAGGGACGCCGCCCAGGGTACCGCAGGCATGTTGAACGCGTTGGGGCGATCGCAGAAGCCGTGCGTTCTGCCGTCACTCCGCAGCGATGCGGCTCACCACCCGGTCGGCCAGTCGGCGTACTGACGCCATGCCGCGAGCTGCTCGTGGGTTGCGTGCGTGACGTAGTTCTCGGTGCGCAGATCGCCGTCGAAGCCACTGACGAACAACCTTGGTGCACGCGTCTCGTCGCGCAGCTTCACCACGAAGCTCACCGTCGAGCCCTCGCTCACGCGGTGGGCGCCCTCGACAGGACTCCCGCAAGACGTGCTGGCCAGCCAGCTCACCGACCGTCCCTTCCTCGCGGCCATCATCGCTGCGTAGATCTCGGCGCTCGCCTCGACCAAGTCGCCATCACCGACGCGAACCATCATCGGCGACGGCGCGACAGACAGCTCGTACACGGTTCCGATCTCGTCGGCCACCGCGAGCACACCGACACCGTGCTCGACGTCCAGCGCACAGAGCGGGTGAGTTCGGTCGTAGTCGCGCAACGCACCATCCTCGTACGACGTGCCCGACGCCATCATCTCCTTGATCGCCCGTGCAACGACCGCCGGATCGCTCGAACGCAGCGCGTCCTGACGTCGCGCGCCCTGCACCATCGGCACGATGCCCCACAGCACCGCCAGCGGCACGGCGAACAGCAGCCCGGTGATCACGACGGTCTTCTTCCGCAAGGCACGCCTCGTCGGGGGGAACGAGGCCCGAGCATATCAGTCTGCCGTTGACCGACCCGCTGACATCCACCCCGTCGACATCCAACGCGGCAAACTGCGTGTGCCGGCGCGCGAAGCTCCTCGACATGCAGAAGCGGTCGAACCCGTGGGGCCCGACCGCTTCGCGCAACATCGCCTACCGATCACGTCGATAGTGGTCTCTCAGGACGCCGTCAAAAGCGGCCTGACGCGAGACAGCACCGCTTGAAAGCGGCGGTTGGAGCCGCAGGGACAGGGATCGTTTCGGCCGAGCTTCTCGACCAGCTCCTTGTTCCCGTGAACGACGCGGTCGCCACGCTTCACGTGCGTTTCGCTCGGGAAACCCTTGCGACGTTTACGTGTGATCTCGAAAGCAGGGACGGTCTTCATCGTAGCGTGCCATGGCGCACCTCCTTTTTGCGACGAGTGGGACGAACACGGTAGACGCAGCTCGGCACGCGCGCCAGACACAACAGCAAACCCCGTCGACCTCCGACGAGCCGGTGCCGTGCGTCCGCTTGCACGGCGCATCGCCGGGCCGTGCGACTCAACCGTCGAAGCAGCCGGGCTCGAGCGGGAGTTCGCGTGCCTGGCCCGTGATGTCCGTGCCCACTGCGTAGCCGTGGTCGCCGCTGCCAATAAGCGCGCCGGTCGGCGAAGGGCGGAAGTCGAGCGGCGAGTCGTAGGTGTAACCCCAGTTCGGGACGTTGACGAAATCGGTCAGGCCGATCCCCGTCGTGTAGCCCGTCGGACCGTTCTTCACGGGGCCGAGGATCATGTTCCCCGACAGCGTGCCACCCGAGTAGATGTCGGTGTAGGCGATCGCGAAGCTGCCCGAACTCACCGTCTTCACGTAGATGACGTTGTTCGCGAACACGAGGTTCGGCTGGCCGTCCCACGCGTACAGACCGGCACCTCGGCCGCCCTCGTCCCAGAGCGTGTTGTGCACGACGTAGAGGTTCTCGAGGTCTGACTTGTTGTGCGACGAGTCGAAGACCTTGTTGCCCGCCGGACCGACGAGCAGGTTGTTGAGCACGAGCGCATCGCCGGCCTCGGCCTGCATGACGTTGTCTTCGGAGTGATACGCGACGTTGCGTTCGAAGACGTTGATCGGGTTGCCCTGCGTCCCGAGGAAGATGATGCAGGGGTACTTCGTGTGGTGGATGATGTTGCCGACGATCCAGTTGCTGTGCGACTGCCACTTGATGTCGATGCCGTCGCCCTGCGTGGCGGCCGTCGTGTCGTGGATGTGGTTGAGCGCGACGACCGACTCGGTGACGCGGCGATTGGGCGTCGTCTGACCGAGCTTGATGCCCTCGCCCCACGAGACCGTGTCGTGGATGTGATTGCGCGTGATGTGCAGGTTGTCGGCATGCTCGGTCGTGGCGACGACACCGCCGCCCGTGTCGTGCATGTGCATGTCGTCGATCCAGATCTGCGTGGCCTTGTGGACGCGCAGGGCGACATCGCCACCGACGAGCTCGAGGCCGCGGATCGCGACGTAGCGCGACGCCGGCGTCGAGCCTTGCGTGCCGACCGTGACGAGACCGGCGTCGATGTCGGCGCGCTCGAGGAGCGGTGCCGCGCCGGGCGCCGCCTCGATCCAGATGGGATCGTCGAGCGTCCCCGAGACTTCGATGCTGAGCGGGCTCAGGAACTCGTAGCGTCCGTCGCCGATCAGGAGACGGTGGCCGGGCTGCAGGCCGTTCACGGCCGTGCGCAACGCGTTGCCGTTCTGCTTGTCGTTGAGCCCGGGGTCATGGTTGAAGACGACGTCGAGCACGGGCGTGACCGTCGCCCACTCGGGGTCGTAGCTGCTCGCCTCGTTGGCGAGCGGGGTGGCGCTGGCGACGTTCGACGGCTGGCTCTTGGGGCCGACGGAGCCCTTGGCCGTCACCACGGCGAACACGGCGACGCCTGGCGTGAGGCCCGCAAGCACGTAGGGGCTCTCGACGTCCTGGACCGACGGTGCATCGGAGAGACTGGCGCCCGCATCGACGCTCCAGTGCAGCGTGTGCGTTGCGCCGACCGTCGTCTCGTCCCACGTGAACGTCACGACGCCGATGCCGGCGATCGCGGTGAGATTCTCGGGAGCCGTCACGAGCGGTACGGGTGTCACGGAGACGACGGCCGACGCCACGAGCGCGCCCGACGGCATCACGGCCGCGACGGCGTAGGTGATCGGCACCCCGCCGACCAGGCCCGTGTGCGTGTAGGGACTGGAGACGCCGTCGACGATCGCGCCGTCGACCGCGAGATCTGCGCCGTCCTCCGTCGATGACATGAGCTTGTAGCCCACGGCGTCGGAGACGTTCGACCAACTGACGATCACCTGTTCGACGCCGGCACTCGCCGACACGACCGGCGGCACGACCTCGTCCTCATCGCCGCCAGGGTCGAGCATGCTGATCTTCTCGGCGAGCTTGCCCTGCTTGACGATGAGCTTGCCCACCCGCTTGCTGAGCTTGGCGACGCGCTTGGTCGCCTTCTTGTGAGCCTTCTTCGCCGACCCGACGGCCTTCTTCTTGGCCTTGGCCTCTTCGGGCGTGGTCTCGGGCAGCGCCTGCGCCGCCCCGAGGGCGATCTGGGCCGCGCTCAAATCCGATTGCGTCTGAGCGAGGTCGGCTTCGACGTCCGACTGCTTTGCGGCAGCGACGTCGATCTTGGCCTCCAGCTTCGCGATCTTGGCCGCGAGCTTGTCGTTGGCATCCAGCGCGCTCGCATCCGATCCGAGGCACACCAAAGCGACCAGGAGCGCGAAGAGCGGCGCTGCGCACGTATTGAGCAACCGCCACGAATGGCGGACTGTCGAGGCGTCATTCATGGCAAGCAAGCGGTGAGGGGCCAGGGTGTCGGGTAGAGATGTCGTCGAGAAGCGGTCGGACCGACTTGAGGAAGGGACGACGCGGGGACGCCGAGGTGGCCCATTTCAGTACACGCAAACGAGGCTCGTTCGGTGTGCCTTTCATCCGGATCGATTGTGCGAGCTCTGCGACGCCCCGTTTCCTCGTCGTTCTCACCGTCACACTCCCCAGACTCACCGACTGCTCGCTTTCGGAGCACGTCGAGCCGGTTGTTTGTTCCGATGGTCAACCCGCCGGACCTCCGCGCTTGTCCTAGTCACTACGATCAGCACGACATGCCCTGATGACCGCCATCCTCTGCATCGTGGGAACCCACCGCGACTGTGTGTATCTGCACGTACGCGCATCTGCCTACGTCCCGGCCAGTTCGGAAGAGAGCGTGTAGCCCTCCGGAGAGAGGACTTCGGACCGATTCATCGCCCACGATCACGTGTGCGCCGCGGCGTGACGTGCGGTTCTTCGACCAGTGGTTGAACTTCGGGAAGAACGGCCAGCGACCTTCGCGGCCGAGCCGCGGCGCGACAGCGGCGGCGCGCCATCCGACGTACTCGTCGTTCGCTGGGCCGCGTGCGTCGGCACGGGCACCGTCGCGGTCGGCGTCACCGACCGCTCCGGAGACATCGGCCGGGAGTTGAGCGTGTCCAGGCGCATGGTCCAGTGGCTTCCGAACGCACCGTGCCGGCTCGTCGCGAGAAGCACGACACCGGTGACCGGCACCGAACGTCGAAACCGGAACGAGCACCGGAGCGAACAGCGCCGAGACAGGGTCAGTGGTGGGCATCGACACCGCTTGTCGGGCTGCGCGCCGCCTTCAGCGCTGCATCGCGAGCCGGATCTCGTGATCGCGAGTAGGATCGGGAGTTCATCCCCACATCGAGAACTTCCCATGATCGACATGACTCGCGCTCGCGGCAGGCTCCGACGTCTGGCTCTCGCGGGCGCTTGGTGCATCGGCGCCCTCGCGGGTCACGTCGACGCAGCGGGCGTGTCGCCGACGCTCGTGACCGACACGGCGTTCCCCGTGATCGGGGACACGGTGACCTTGACGCTCGAAGGCACGCCCGGCGGCAGCTGGCTGCTGCTCTTCGCGCTCGCGCCCGGCGAGACCCCGCTCGGCGCGAAGGGAACGCTGCTCGTCGACGCCGCGACGTTTTCGATCGTGCTCTCGGGAACCGTGCCCGCGGGCGGGTCCGTCGTGCTGCCCTTGCCGATCCCCAACGCGCCCGAAGCCGCCGGCGTCGTCGTGCACCTGCAGGGTGCCGTCACCTCGCCGGGGACCGCGGCGCTCACGGCGGGAAGCGTCAGTCTGCGCTTGAGTGATGCGGCACCGAGTGCGCCGCGACGTCCCGTCGCCGTGGCCGTCACGCCGGACGGCACGCGGGCGTTC
This sequence comes from Planctomycetota bacterium, assembly GCA_029259745.1. GTDB lineage: Bacteria > Planctomycetota > B15-G4 > B15-G4 > B15-G4 > OFTM221. The sequence continues at coordinate 159,102 of JAJDEO010000028.1, read as the reverse complement.
GTCGCCCACCGTGCCGACGCCTCGATCTCCGTGATCGACGCGGTGAACGACAGCGTGCTGCACGATGTTCCCGTGGCCAACGACCCCCGCGATGTCGTCGTCGATGACGACGGGCGGCACGCGTTCGTGGTCTGCGGCGACGCGACGTCGCTCGCTGTTCTCGACGCCGCGACCGGCTCGCTGACGCAAAATCTCTCCGTACCGCGCGGCTGCCGCTCGGCGGCCTGGAATGCGAGCAGCTCGCCGCCGACGCTGCTCGTCACGAACGTGCGTGATGACGTCGTTCTGCGCTGGCGCGAAGAGCCGCCGGGAACGTTCACGTCGCTGCCGTCTGTACCCCTGCGCGGTCGCGGCCCGCACGCCCTCGCCGCGCTCGACGACGGCCGCGTCGCCGTCGCGCTGCACAACACCACCGAGCTCGAGATCGTTGATCCAGCGCTGCTGCCCGGCGACCCGTTTCTCGGTGCCGTCGCGCTCGATGGCGTCCCCATGGACGTCATCGCCCACGCTGGCGAACTCCTCGTCTCGCTCTTCGGACACACACCGATCCCCGGCACGCTCGGCAGCAACAAAGTGCTGCGGGTCGACCCGAACACCTTCGCCGTGATGGGCAAGACGCTGGAGGACGAAGGCACCGACTACGTCGCGATCGCAACCAGTCCGGACGGCGCGACTCTCGCGGCCGTCGGCGCCGGCAGCGGCACGGTCGTCGTCGCGGACGGCTCGACGTTCGGCGTCATCGACCGCGTCGTGCTCGCCCCGCTGCAGCCCAATGCCACGCCCGAGGACGCGGCCTTCGTCCCCGCCGCACCGCCCGGCGTCGGCGCCGACCGTCTCTACGTCGTCAACAACTTCCGCGAGTCGGTCCGGTCGGTGCGCCTCGACATGGGCACGCCGCTCGTACTCGGCCCGGAGATCGCTCTGGCCCACTCGGGCAACGTGAAAGTGGCGCTCGTCGACCTGTCACCCGAGGAGGACGGGCGCTGGTTCTTCCGCAGCGTCGAGTACATGAACAGCACGCCGCTGATGCCGAACAACGTCACGTGTGCGACGTGTCATCCCGACGGCGGAGCCAACCACCGCGTGGGCGCGCGACAGGTTCCGCCGGTTTGGGAGAACGGGAGCACGGGGCCGTGGGGTTGGAAGGGCAACACGGCCGTGCTCGACAATGCCGTCCAAGCGACGTTCTTCGCGCACTCGCAGTTCGGCGGCATGCCCCCACCCGGGAGCGTGGCACTCATCACGACCTACCTGTCGACGGGCAACCCCGCTCCGGCGAGCCCGTTCCGACTCGCCGACGGTTCGCTCTCGCCACAAGCCGAAGCCGGGCGTGTGATCTTCGAGGGCAGCGCCGGTTGCAGCACGTGTCACACGGCGCCGTTCTTCATCCCCGCACCGCCGGCCCCGGCGACGATCGCCGGCGGCATCCCCGCGCTCGGGACGAGCCTCAGTCCCGCAAACGTCCCGATGCTGCTCGGCCTCTGGGCCACGTCGCCGTACCTCTCGGACGGCTCGGCGCCAACACTCTTCGACGTGCTCGACAACAACCCTGGCGACGTCCACGGCACGACGTCGACGTTGACACAACCCGAGCGCGCGGCGCTGGTGGAGTATCTGCTGTCGTTGTGAGCGTTGGCCCGCTTCTTCGTGAACGTCCTGCTGCGGCCGTGGCTGCCGCCAGCGCCGGGCAGCACAAGGGCGGCGAACGACTCGCGCGCCACCTCCACATCGTTGACGTCCTCGACGACGTCGGAGACGTCGCGAGCAACTCGGCGGTCCAGACGGCGTCGACGCAGCGGTTCACGTCGGGCTGCCACGCGTTCGTTTCGTTCGCGGCTCCCACAAGGACGGCGGCCGACCTTCGACCGCCATGGTCGTGTGGTTTCGGTTGGCCAGGACGTCCCGCAGGAACGGCGCTGATCACCCGACAGGGAATCTCGAGCAAACCCGCACTGCAGCCATCGACGCGGCGCGTCGAGTGAATCTTAGAACGCTCTGCTAGCCCGGGTCATTCATGGAGAAACGTCGCGAGGGGGTGGCTGCGTCTGCAGGGCAAGGAGAATCAGCATCTTTCGACAGGTCGGTGAAGTAACGCTCGTTGAGCACAGAAGGCGGGTTGTTCGACGCAGCCCTGCTGGCGCGGGCGCATCCGCAGTCACTTCTCCGTGAATAATGCGGGCTAGCGCGCCGGCGGAGGCTCGAACGACAGGCAGACCTGCCAGCCGTAGACGGGGTAGCGCACTCGCGTGCGGTAGCCGCGGAAGCGCGTCGGATCCCAGCCGAAGCGGTCGGCGAGATGCAGCAGCATGTCGCCGTAGCGTGGGAACTCCGCGGCGTCGAAGCGCGTCATGTCGTGCCCGAGGTACTCGACGGTTTCGCGGATCTCGATGCGATCGTCGTCACGCTCGGGGTCATTGACGTTGGCGATCCCGTCGTAACCCGTGTCGTAGATGTAGAGCTCCGGGTCGGAGCCCGGAAAGGCCTCGTCGTGCAGGATCGTATCGAAGACGAGCGTCGCAACGGGTACGGCGGGCTCGACGAAGAGCGAGTTGCGATGGCGCCCATCGTGCTTCGCGAAGCGACGCATCGCCGCCTCGTGGTGGTCGACGATGAAGACGTCGACGGCGTCACGTCGACCGAGGATGTCGTCGGGCAACGTGTAGTGGATCACGTCGCCCGACCGCCGAGCCTCGAAACGCGCGGGCGGGTTCACACAGAACTCGTCGAGCGCCAAGATCCCCGGTGACGGTGGCAGTTCACCGACCGCATCACCAGTTGGACCGATGCCCGCCGAGCCACGGTGATGGCGGTATGCGAAGCGCACGGACACCCCGGGGCGTAGACGCTGGATGGACGCTGCGCCGTTCACCCACGTGAGATCGTGCATGAGTGGATCCGACGCCGAAGGAGCCACCACGGCGACCCCGAGCCAGTGGTCGGCCTGGACGCCGCGCAGCTGGCTCATCCCCTTGTAGATCGAGTACTTACTCGCCAGCTCGAGTCGCTCGCGCGCACCGGGGAGGCGCGCGGTGATCATCGCGTCGAGCGCACCGCGCGTGCCCGCTTCGCGACGGATGAGGCCGTCGAAGGCGTCGATCGCAGCCGCGGCGGCTGCGAGATCTTCCGTTGATGGTCCCTTGCCCTTCGCGGCGCGGAGCAGCCGGCGCAGGGGCTCGGGCCCCGGGATCTCGTGCATGACCTCGAGCGGGTCGCGCCGTGACGTCGCCCCGAGCACCTTGCTCGCGACGGCCCGGTTGATCCCGAGGACCTTGACGAGCTGATTGGGACGCAGCGGAGCCCCCGGCAGGCTTGCGAGGACGGCCGCCATCGTCCGTCCCAGCTCGCCGCCGATAGCCGCGAAGCGGCCGCCTAGGCCGCCTCCCCGACAACCCGGCTCGTCACCCGCCGGCGGTTCTGGCTCGGAATCGACCTGTTCGCCTCGTTTGTCCACCGCAGGAGCCTAGCACCGGACACCCAAGCGCCACAGACGCAGCGCGAAGTATTTGTAATTTATTACACTTTCTACGTCACTGACGGCGCGGATCGGAATACTCGAACTCGCGCTCGATTGGCGCCGATATCTCCACCAGACCTCCTTTCTTGGACTCCTCCCGATGACTCGCGTCTCACCCCTCCTCGGCACCCTCGCCGGCATCACGCTCCTCGGCTCGGCCCTCACTGCCGGCGACTCGCCCTACACGTTTGTCGACCTCGGGACGCTCGGCGGCCCCGAATCCGTCGCCATGGGACTCAACGACAGTCGCCAGGTCGTCGGCTGGGCCTCGATCCCAGGTTGCTCGGTCAACGGCCACCCGTGCCGCCGCGCCTTCCTCTGGCAGCAGGGCACGATGATCGACCTCGGCCTGCTCGCTGGTGACGAGGAGAGCGTCGCGCGCGCGATCAACAACGCCGGCATGATCGTCGGCACGTCCGAGAGCAACGTCATCGCGGGTTCGGGGACGTTCCACGGCTTCCTGCACTTCGGCTCGATGAGCGCGCTGCCCGACCTCGGCGAGGGACAGAGCTTCGCGCACGACATCAACGCAGCCGGCGTGATCGCGGGGCACACCCAGGACCCGGACGTCAACCGCGACCGCGCCGTCACGTGGACGGGCGGCGTGCTCGACAACCTCGGCGACAGCGAACCGCACAGCTACAACCGTGCGCAGGGCATCAACGATGACGGCGTCGTCGTCGGCTTCGGCTGGAACCTCTTCTCCCCCAATGACGCGCTGCTGTTCGCCGGCAGCTGGGTGACGATCGGCGGCATCGACGGCCCCTTCCAGAACGCAGAGGCCTCGGACGTCAACAACGCCGGCCAGGCTGTCGGCCTGCAGGCCTTCCCGTCGGGAGCATGGCACGCGGCACGCTGGACGATCGGCAACCCCGGCGCCACCGACCTCGGTGTGCTGCCGGGCATGGACCACGGCGAGCTGTACGACATCAACAACCTCGGGCAGGCCGTCGGCCGCTCATACTACGTGCCCGATCCGCTCATGAGCCGCGCCGTCGTCACGATGGGCGACACGCTCGTCGACCTCAACGACTTCGCGCCGAACGACTTCGACGGCGTGCTCTTCGAGGCCCGCGAGATCAACGACAACGGAGACATCGCCGCCACGGCGCTGACCGACACCGGATTCCGCGCCGTGCTGCTCCTTGCCAACGATTCCTTCACATGGACCGACGAGGGCTTTGCACTCGACGGCGTCCAGGGCACGCCGAGCCTCGACGGTGAAGGCGTCATGCTCGGCGGGACGCCCGTCGAGCTCGCACTCACGAACGCCGCGCCGAACTCCACGGCTTGGCTCGTCGTCGGGACGGCCGAGGCTCAAGTGCCGTTCAAGGGCGGTGTCATCGTGCCGGCGCTGAACGTGCCCGGCTTCCCGCTGCCCTTCCCCACGGACGCACGTGGCGCGTTCTCGTTCCAGACGACCTGGCCCGTTGGGCTGCCCTCGGGCCTGACGTCGTACTACCAGTACTGGATCGTCGACCCGGCCGGACCGTTCGGCTTCGCGGCCAGCAACGGCGTCTCTGCCACGACGCTGTAGTCGAGCAGACGTTGCCTCGCCCCACCCGCGTCGACTCGGCGCGCGGCGGGGCGAGGTTCGCGCGCAGGTCAGGGCACGTTGATCCGCAGCAAGGTCGTCGCCGCGAAGCTCGGATACGCGCGGGCTTGCGCTCATCGGGACGGACCAACGGTGCGCCGCGACACACACCACGCGTGCGACCTGCTCGCCCCCGCACTCTTCCCCGTCAGCCGAGAGCGTCGGTGGCGACGTGGTAGTGCGGGTCCTCGATCACGTTGACCTCGACCATCTTGCCGGCCTTGCGCAGCAGCTTGCGGCACTCGGGGCTGAGGTGACGGAGGTGCAGCGTCTTGTCTTCGCTGAGGTAGCGCTCGGCGAGACCGTCGATGGCCTCGATCGCCGAGTGATCCGAAACACGCGCGTGCTGGAAGTCGACGATGACGTCGTCGGCGTCGTTCTTGGGGTCGAAGAGGTCGGCGAAGTTCTTGCTCGATCCGAAGAACAGCGGCCCGCGGATCGAGTAGACCTTCGCGCCGCTCTCATCGGTATGGCAGACGGCGTGGATGACCTTGGCGTGCTTCCACGCGAACACGAGCGCCGAGACGATTACGCCAACGAGCACGGCCACGGCGAGGTCGGTCATCACCGTCACGACCGAGACGAGCACGATGACGAAGGCGTCGGACACCGGCACCTTCGTGACGACGCGGAAGCTCGACCACTCGAACGTGCCGAGCACGACCATGAACATCACGCCGACGAGCGCCGCGACCGGCACCATCTCGATCAGCGGCGAGGCCACGAGCACGAAGGCGATCAGCACGAGTGACGCCGTGATCCCCGACAGGCGCCCGCGTCCGCCTGAGTTGATGTTGATCATGCTCTGACCGATCATCGCGCAACCGCCCATGCCACCGAAGAAGCCGCACGTGATGTTCGCAGCGCCCTGGGCGACGCACTCCTTGTTGCCGCGCCCGCGCGTTTCAGTCAGCTCGTCGATGAGCGTCAACGTGAGCAGCGACTCGATCAACCCCACGGCCGCGAGGATCACGGCGTAAGGCAGCACGATCTTCAACGTCTCGACGTTGAGCGGAACCATCGGGATCGAGAACACCGGCAGCCCGCCGGACAGCGACGCACCCGCGTCGCCCGTCATCGTGCGGAGGTAGTCGACGATGGTGGGCGTCTCGAGACCGAGGCCGAGCACGAGCAGCGTGACCGCGACGATCGCAGCGAGCGATGCCGGGACGGCCTTCGTGAGCTTGGGAAGGAACTGGATGATGGCCATCGTCAGCGCAACGAGGCCCAGCATCACGACGAGCGGCGCACCCGCCATCCACTGCAGTGCGCCCGTCGCGTCAGGCGTTTTGAACTGCCCGAGCTGCGCGAGGAAGATGACGATCGCGAGGCCGTTCACGAACCCGAGCATCACGGGGTGCGGCACCATGCGGATGAACTTCCCGAGCCGGAAGACGCCCGCCAGGATCTGCAGCACGCCCATCAGCACCACGGCTGCGAACATGTACTCGATGCCATGCTGAGCCACGAGGGCCACGAGCACGACGGCGAGCGCGCCCGTCGCTCCCGAGATCATCCCGGGGCGTCCGCCGAACAGCGATGTGATCAGGCCGACGATGAAGGCCGCGTGCAGGCCGACGAGCGGATCGACGCCGGCGACGAAGGCGAACGCCACCGCCTCGGGAACGAGAGCCAGGGCGACGGTGAGCCCGGAGAGAAGGTCTGTCTGGGGGCGAAACTGGGAGAACTTACTGCGCAGGTCGAACACGTCTTCTCGGGGCACTCGCGGAGATCGGGGCGGAGCACCTTAGCGATGCCACCACTCAGGTCCACCGGGAATCGCCGCATTTGGCCGATCGGCGAGCCGCGTCACGGAGACGTCTCAGTCCGGGCACGTTCGCGTCGGACCGTCAACGCCAGGCTCAGCGCTGCGATTCGTGCCCGCGCCACGATCGCGGCGCAAGAGCGCGGCCGCCCCCGTGCGAGCGCGTGTTCGACGATGAACGCAACCGGCGCCGACAACGCGTATGCGTCGCCAGCGCCGGAGTCGATCTCTGTCAGCGTCCTGCCCAACGTCAGTACTGCGGCGTCGTGCTCTGCAGGCCGTTGGATGCCGCGAAACCCTTCGTCGCTCCCGCGTCCGGAACCCACGTCTGGTAGAAGACGTCGAAGCCCGACGGGAAGCCAACGGGCCATGGCGAGGTGACGAACCAGAATCCGGTGGCATCCGTCGGGATCGGGATCTGGAACAGCGGATCGGGGTAGAGCGTTCCACCCTTGAACGACGTCGAGATGTTCGACAGGCCGACCACGAGGATGGTGACGGTGCTCGGCAGCGCGCCGGCCGTGAAGAACGTGACCGACTCGTTGCTCTTCAGCGCACCGCTGCCATTCAAGAGCGGCACCCCTGCCGTTCCCGCGATCCCCGGTCCGAGCGACGCGAACGCCCCCGCAACGAAGCCGTTCGTGTAGAGGAAGTTGACGCGTGCACCCGACGAATCGAAGGAGTTCGCGATGAGCAGGTCGAGGTCGCCATCGCCCTCGATGTCTGCAAAACCGACGTCGTTCGAATACCCACCGTCGGTGGCCTCATCGCCCGCGACGACCTTCTGAAAGACCCAGTTCTCCTTCGTTTCGAAGAAGTCGTTCGTCTGGCCGCAGCAGTTCGCGATGACGATGTCGAGGTCGCCGTCAGCGTCCCAGTCTGCAGCGGCAATCGCCGCCGACGAGGACGCTGCCTGCAACGCGAGTGCCGTGCCGGGAAGCGGATCGTAGACGCCCTCGGTCCCGCCTTGATCGCCGCCGCGATTGCGGTAGACGAAGTTATTCTCCAAGAAGTTCGCGACGACGAGATCGAGGTCGCCGTCGTCATCGATGTCGGCAAGCACCGCGTCGCGCGAGTTGCCACCCTGCTGCGAGACCACGACGGACGTGGCCTTCGTGAACAGCCCCGTGCCCGAGTTCGCGTAGAGAACGTTGTTCTCACCCGACCCGTTCGCGATGAAGAGGTCCACGTCGCCGTCACCGTCGTAGTCGCCCGATGTGCAGCCGAACGTGTCACCAGCATCCGACACCGCCACTCCGAGGATGATCTGCGTGAACTCCCCTTCGGTGCCGAGCTGCGCGCCACCGTTGTTGCTGAACAGGAAGTTGTTGCCACCGCCGGTGTTGCCGACGAAGAGGTCGACGTCGCCATCACCGTCGAAGTCGTCGAACAGGCAGCACTCGGAGTTGCCGATCGCGTTTACGGAGGCATCGGCGAAGTCGCGCACGAAGGCGCCCTCGGCGCCGCCCTGGATGCCGCCCTGGTTGCGGTAGAGCGCGTTGCTCGCACCGAAGCGGTTCGTCACGAAGATATCGAGGTCGCCGTCGCCGTCGATGTCGGCGAAAGCGACGTCAGAGGAGTTCGCGTTGTCACTCACGACGACGCCAGCCGGCACGCGCACGAAGGTGCCGTCGCCGACACCGAAGTAGAGGAGGTTGTCAGACGATGGCCCGGACACAACGAGCACATCGACCGCCGTGTCGCCATTGAGATCGCCCCATGCGAGGCCGAACGAGTCGACCGCATCAGTGACGATGTCGCCCATCACGACCTTGGAGAGAGGGCCTTCTTGGGCAGCGACAAACGAGGCGAAGATGCCCATGACAGCGAAGCGAGATGCCATGGACCGAAAGGGGTGCGACATGGTGAACTCCGACAACGGCGGGAGAGTGCGCCGAGGGAGAAATGTCTGAGAGGTCGCGCAGCTCCCGTGTCCGGGAGGACGAGCGGACGGCCCGTCAATGCGACGTGATTGTGCCTCGATTCGAACCGGCGCGATAGGCGACGCCGGCAACATCCCGGCATCGGAACGCTTCCACGTCGCCCTGAGCCTGAGCCGAGGAACGTTCTGGATGGCCCATCGTCTTGCGGTGTCGTCACCCACGCGACACGACCCGACGCGACACGCGCGTTGGTATCGTCGCTCTTCGTTTCCGTAGGACCGCTGCGCAGGTGCATTGAGATGACGCACGCCCCGATGACGACGCTGAACCGCCGCGACGTGTTGCGTCTTTCATCGCTCGCGCTCTTAGGGACGAGCTTCGGCGCAGCAACACCTCGACTCCGCGCAGCGCCTCTGCCGCGCGACGTGCTCGCCAGTCCGACATTCTCAGGCGATCGCATCCTGGCCACCGTGGCCTGCGCGCGGCCATACCGCGAGGGGAGCTTCCGCCTCGAAGCCGAGCACTTGGCCGACACGCTCGTCGTCCACAACTACGGGCATGGCGGTGCCGGCATCACGGTGTCATGGGGCTGCGCGGTCGAGGCCGCCGCGCTCGTGCAGCAGCGTGCCCCCCGGCCGACAGACATCGCCGTGCTCGGTGCCGGCGCCCTCGGTCTCAGCACCGCGTGTGTCCTCCACGAGCTCGGCTACCACCCGACGATCTTTGCGCGGCAAACCACGCCGCACACGACATCGGACCACGCGGGCGGTCAGTGGTCCCCTTCGTTCATCGCCGTCCCCCGCGGACGCGCCGCACGTGCCCGCTTTGCGCGAATCCTCCACACGTCGTTTCAGCGTTTCACGGCCCTGCTCGGCGACGAGTACGGCGTCTCGCTGCGGCCGAACTTCCAAGAGTCGCGCGGATCATCCCTCAGCAGCGTTTCCGAGAGACTCCTTCCCGCGACGCGCACGCTCGATCGGCTGCCGTTCGAGAACACGATGCGCGGCGGTTCGGTGCGGACGACGCTCCTTGTCGAGCCCCCGATCTACATGCCGCGCCTGCAAGAGGACGTCCGTGAACGCGGGATCGCGATGGAGCACGCCGAGTTCCATTCCTCCGACGACATTTGCGCGCTCTCGGAGTCGGTTGTCGTGAACTGTCTCGGGCTCGGCGCCGGGCGCGTCTTCGACGATGCGCGCGTCATCCCGGTGCGCGGGCAGCTCGTGCACCTCCAGCCTGAAGAGCTGCCGTGGCTCCTCAGTCACTCCGACGGCTACGTGTTCCCGCGCAAGGACGCGATCGTGCTGGGCGGCACGCTCGAACGCGGCACCGCCGACACCACGCCCGACCCGGCCACCTGCGCCCTGATCTACGAGCGCAACCGGCGCTTCTTCGAGGGACGCTGACCTTGGTCGCGGTCTTCAGCGTGCAGCACCAGCGTTCATGGCACGACGCCCATCGGAGCCCTGCGCCCTTCGCGGATCAACGCCGTGAACACGTCAAGGACCCATGTGCTCGTGAGGCGCGTGGTCGGAGGTGACCGTCTTGGCCAACTCGCGCAACGTGACGCTGTGCGAGCGCGCCGAGACGCACGCGAGCTGACGTCGCGAGTGACGGTCAAGCGTGACGAGCGTTGGGCGTCTCGCACGAACATTCAAGGCACTGCCACGCACATTCTCGAGACCGCATCCGCGCGTGCCGCTGACGCAACCGTGACTTCAGGAAACTGCGACGATGCGTGAAGCTAGCCTGGGTTGTTCACGGACGATCTGCCGCGGTTGCATCTGAGTTCTTCCTCGCTGCGTTGAAGCGAGGCTTCCGATCCTCAACGGCCAAAGCAGGCCGCCTCCGGTCAGAAAGCTCGATTCGCCTTGTCGACAAGGTTTGGCTGCGACCTCGCGACGATCGTCCATGAACAACCCAGGGCTAGCCTCTCTCGATGAAAACGATCGCACTCACTGTCGCACTCCTGACGCCGTCGCTTGTCGCGCAGGACGCGCTCACAGCATCGCCGGCAGCGCCGAGCCTCACGCCCGAGATGCTGCAGCTCCTCGGCGAGCAGGTGGAAAGCCTCCTCGCGAACGACTCGATCGTCGGTGCCGAGCTGCACGTCATCGAGAATCGACGCACGGTCTTCCACGAGGCCTTCGGCTTCGCCGACCGTGACGAGGCGCGGCCGATGACCACCGACTCGCTCTTCTGTATTCGCTCCATGACCAAGCCGTTGGTCGGCACGGCGATCCAAATGCTTCTCGACGAAGGGCGGTTGACACTCGACACCGAGGCGCGCGACATCCTCGACGAGTTCGACACGCCCGACAAAGCGGGCATCACGATCGAGCAGCTCCTCACGCACACGACCGGCCTGCCCCTCACGACGATCACGTCGCCGCTGGCCGAGTACTCGAGTCTGCGCGATGTCGTTGCCGAAGCCGCCGCGACCACCTTGCAGTTCGAGCCGGGCACGAGCTTCCAGTACAGCGACGCCGGAAGCGACACGCTCGGTGCGATCGTCGCCGAGGTCACCGGCATGCCCGTCGAGGCGTTCATCCAGGAGCGCATCCTCGACCCGCTCGAGATGGACGACACGTTCACGCTGCTGTCCGCCACCGACGACGCCGACATCGCGCGCATCCCGAGCGCCTATTCGGGCGCAATGCGAGCTTGGTCGCGCCACTGGACGTCGTCCGCCGAACCGATCTTCCCGATCTTCCTCACGTCGCAGAGCCTGTATTCGACAACCAGCGACTACGCACGCTTCCTCGCCCTGTGGATGGATGGCGGGCGCGAGCTCCTCAGCGATGCCGCCATCACGCGCGGCCTGACACCGCGCGAGCACCTCCCGGTTCCCGGTGGCTTCGAAGGTCTCGAGACGTTCTACGCGCAGCAGTGGATGGTCTACGCGGACGCCGACGGAGAGCTGGTCGCCTTCGGGCACAACGGTTCGGACGGCACGCACGCCTGGGCCTGGCCCGAGCGCGACTTGATCGTCCTCTTCTTCACGCAGACGCGCGGCACGCTCGCTGGCTACGACCTCGAAGCCGCGATCGATCAGCTGCTCATCCGCGGCGACGTCAACGGCCACCGAGAGAAGCTGCGTGCTCGTGCGGAGGCCCCCGTGAACCTCGAACGGTACGCAGGAATCTACTGGGACGAGGACAACATGCGCGCCTTCTACGACGTCCGTCTCGAGGGCGAGCGGCTGTCGATCTCGCGTCCGGGGGGCTTCGTCAGCGGGCTCGTTCCGACGGGAACGCCGGGACACTTCGAGATCGAGCGTGAGCCGGGGCGGGTCCTCCAGTTCGAGGCACCCGAAGAGGGAGTGTCGCCGGCGTTCATGTTCCCGTTCTCCAGCCGCACGGAGCGCCAGACGCGACATCGTCCGAACCCGCGCCTCCCGACTGTCGAGTCGATCATCGCCGACCTCCGCGACGCTCACGGCAGCGACGCGCTCGACGATGTCGGGGCCATTCGCCTGACGGGCAAGCTTGCGATGCGATCGGGCGCCATCACGGGCCGCGTCGAAGCTGTGTTCAACGCAAGCTGCGCGCGCATGGATGTCGCGATCAACGGCTCCTCGGAGATCGTCTGGGTCACCGAAGGCGACCGAGTCTTCCACCAGGTCAACGGCGGCGAGACGACTGAACTCCACGGCGAGCTGCGCGAGCAGGTCCTGCTCGACCACCCCATCCGCCGCTGGCACAACTGGCAGGCCGACTACGCGAGCATCGAGCCCCTGCGGCCGATCGTGCACGGCTCCGATGCGCGCATGCTCGTGCACACCGTATCGCGCGAAGGCTCGAGCTCCACGAAACTCATCAACCTCGACTCAGGACTCCTCACCGAGGAAGATCGCATCGCGCTCGTGCCGGGCATGGGCAAGATCGGACTCCAGCTCGCCTACCGCGACTACCGCGACATCGAGGGCGTCATGATCCCCTTCCAGATCAACATGAAGTACTCGAACGCACTCCTCGGCGAGGCCAAGATCACCTACGAGACGGTGGAAACCGGCGTCGATGCCAACGAGATCCTGGCACCGCCGATCGATCACTGAGCGACGCGCCCGACACGAGCTCACCGCGAACGGTGATGGCCTTGTTACCGAGGTCGAACTGTCGCTTCGATCTGTCGACGCTGCATGAGTAGCCCGTTGAAGAACTCATCCGGCGCGTCGCACGCACCCGAGCACGGCCGTCGCACTCGGAGCCGTTTGAAGAGCCGCGAACGCGCCGCTTCGAATGGGAGGCGAGTTCAACCTCCATTTCACAAACCACACCAATGGCCGCGCGTGTGAGTCACACTCTCCACTCTCGAGTCCGTGCTAGAGTTAGAAGGAATCTCGTGGGAGACGGTGGGTGGCAAGCGACAGCGCGTGCCGTTCCGACAGCGAGGAAACGGGGTACTTTAGGGCGACACGCCCAGGAGACGACCTTCATGGCGACCTTGGCCTTCCGCATCGCTCTCGGCGCGTTGACGCTCTCGACGCTGGCAGCTGCACAAGAACTGCTCGACTCACCACTGCGTTCGCTCACTCCATCGCTCACGAGCTTCGGGACAACGGCCACACCTCTCGACATCAACGGCGATGGTCATCTCGACCTCATCGCGCGGACGGGCAGCAACGGCATCACGGTTTTCTACGGTGACGGGACAGGTGCCCTCACCGAGTTCGACACGCTGTCAGTCCCGAACTCCCCGCGCTTCGCTCTCGCGGACATCGATGGCGACAACACACTCGACATGGTCGTCGTCGCGTTCACCGGCGGTATCGAGATCTCGACGTTCACGGGTGCAGGCGACGGGGGATTCACGCTCTCCAGCTCAGCCACGATCACGCAACCAGGGCAGTTCGCCGGCTTCGTGGTGGGTGACTTCGACTCGAGCGGCTCCCTCGACATCGCCGTGGCCCAAGACGACCAAGCACGCACGTCGTTCTTCTTCGGCGCCGGCGACGGAACCTTCGGCCCCCTCGTGAATCAGCTCGGGTTGAGCCCCGGGGCGCTCGTCGCCGCCCTCGACCTCAACGGCGATGGCCATCTCGACCTCGTGTTCTTCGAAACCCTCTCCGACCGCATCGTCGTCGAGCACGGCGACGGCACCGGCTCCTTCGGCCCCACCACCGTCTTGTTCGACGACATCTACGCGCCGGAGCTCATCGACTCCGTAACCGGCAACGGCACGGTCGACTTCGTCCTCGAAGACATCAACTTCAACATCTCTGTGGTCACGTGGACAGCCGGAGTCGGCGTCACGGCGACCACGCCGCTGTCCGACGACGTCTCGAGCGTCGATGCAGCTGTCGACGTCGATGGCGATGGCCTGCTCGATCTCGTGTGTCGTCCACCGGGTTCGAACGCCGTGCTGTTCGAGCTCCAGCAAGCCGACGCGACCTTCGCGGCGACGGGACGCTTCGCGCACGGCGACGGCTTCCCCATCGTCGCTGACTTCAATGAAGACGGCCACGCCGAGTCGCTCTCCATCTCCGGCGTTGCGGGCGGCGAGCTGCTCGTCGCCGACGGCTTCGACGATGGCATGCTCACCGACACGGCCAGCATGGGTTTCGGAGGAGCTTCCAACCCGACCGTCGCGGACATCGACGGAGACGGCGCGCTCGACATCGTGGCCGGACGCTTCAACAGTGTCGCGTTGCTGCGTGGCACCGATCGTGGCCAGTTCCTTCCTCACCCGGAGTTCCCGCTCGGCACCTCGCTTTCCATCAGGCGCCTGCAGCTTGCCGATGTGAACGCCGACAACGTCCTCGACCTCGTCGGGCTCGCAGTCCCGTCGATCCTCGGACTGTTCATCTCGCTCGGCGTCGGCGACGGAACCTTCCAGCCCGCGACAAACACGTTCACGAGCGGCAACGGCACCGACATGGATCTCGGCGACATCGACGGCGACGGCGACACGGACGTCGCAACACTCACGACCGGCGTCGTCACGCTGTTCACGAACGACGGCACCGGGACCTTCACGGAGTCCGCGTCGTGGGCCGTCGACCCGGTCGCCGACAGCCTGCGCCTCGCCGACCTCGACGACGACGGCTTCCTCGATGTCACGGTGCTCACGGTCGCGACCGACACACTGGACTCGTTCATCGAAACGTATCTCCACACAGCGCTCGGCACGTGGATCTCGTCGACGGTGCTCCCGACGCGGTTCGCCTTCCCCGGGCCCGTCGGACTGCTCATGCCGCCGGCATTTCTCGTCGACGATCTCGATGGCGACGGCTTCATCGATCTCGTCCACGGTGATGATCAAGCCCTGGTCATCCGATACGGCCTCGGCAATGACACGTACGAACCCGTCGTCACGTTCGCAACGACGCTCGACCCGCTGACGATCACGCGCGGCGACATCAACGGCGACGGACTCGCCGACCTCGTGCTCACGGAACGCGACCTCGTCGGATTGCCCTATCACGTGAGCGTTCTGCTCGCGACGGGGCCGCGCTCGTACGCGCTGGAGACGGAAGTGTCGATCGCATCGTCAACCGACGCCGCACAGCTTGCCGACATCGATCTCGACGGTGCCGTCGACGTCGTCGTCAACACGGGCGGGAACGTCTGGATCCTGCGCAACACGACGGGCCCGTGGAAGGAGCTCGGCGCGTCGCTGCCGGGCTCGGCGGGGTTCAGCGCCCTGCGCGGCTACGGTTCGCTCGTCGCCGACACGCCCGTGACGATCGATCTGCTCCGCGCGCCTCCGTCGTCGTCCGTCTTCCTCGTCACCGGCTTCTCGGCGCTGTTCGCGAACGTCGCCGGCGGAACGCTCGTGCCGTCGCTCGACATCGTCTTCGACGTCGCCGCCACCGACGCCGAGGGCGACCTCACGCTCGCGGGCCTCTGGCCCGCCGGGATCCCGTCCGACACAACCATCTGGTTCCAGGCCTGGGTCCCCGATGCGGGCGCGCCCAAGGGGTGGTCGGCCAGCCAAGGGCTCTCGGCGACGACACCCTGACAGCGGCGTTTCCCGCGCCCGAAGGCGTGGACACGCGCCGACCGGGAACCCACGATCGTGCCTCCCGCGCCGACGCGCTGCCCGCGTCACGTGACCGGCTCCTATGCGGCGCGACCTGTCTTCGGAGGTGAGCCGTGCGTAACGTTGTCGGATCGTGTCTGTGCTTGGCGCTGGTGTTCGTGGGATGCCAGGCAACTCCCGCCCCGCCGGTCGTCGTCGGTGAACTGCACCCCGTGGCGCAGATGGTGCGCGAACAGCTCGACGTCGAAGGCGGCCCCTTCGGTCTGCTCGTCACGTTCGACGTGCGTGCGGACGCGACGGATGCTTTCGAGCGTGCGCTCCTCCCGGCGATCGCCGCGACCTGGACCGAGCCCGGCAACCACGCCTACGAGCTGGCGCGCATCGGCGGTACGGCGGGCACCTACGTCCTCTATGAACGCTGGCGTTCGGTGGCCGACCTCGACTGGCACCTCAAGTCGCAACCGATCGTCGACGCGTTGAGTGCAACCGCCGACATGGCCGACGTGAACGTCGAAGTGCTGACGCGGCTCGTACGTCCCTAGTGGTGTGATTCAAAAATTCGCGTCATTTGTTTCACGTCCTCCTCGCCGCTGGCTGTGTTGCATCTCCTCGACGAATCCACCCATTCGCCTGCGGCGATGCGCCTTGCCAGCGACGACGATGACCCAAAACTCATTTCGCGAACGTTGGAATCACACCACGAGCAGCCCGTTGAAGAACTGCTCCGAGTGCGACGTGCGTGACCGAGTGTGCCTGTGCCCGTGTGGGAACGCAGGCGAATCGGTGGATTCGTCGAGGCTCCCGCGCTCGCACAGGCGCGCTCGGGTGCGTGCGGCGCGCCGGATGTGTTTTTCAACGGGCTGCTAACAGCCTGTGTACGTCCTCAGAGACTCTCGTCGACGACGACGTGAATGCTCGGCGCCGAGAGCACCTTGCCGTCGACGGGGCCGAGGACGAACGCTTGCTCGAAGAAGAGCACGGCGTCCTCGGGCCCGAGGCCCAGGTCGGGTAGCGGCACGCTGAGGTTCACGTCACCGTTGGCGTCGGCCGTGCCGAGGATGTACGAGCCGACGAGCGGGAAGCCGAGTAGCCACGTCCCCTTGCCGCTGTTGAGCGGGAAGGCCGCGGGCGCGAGCGAGACGTAGAGTGCGAAGAGGTCGTGCGGCTCGCCGGCGTAGTCAACCTCGACGAGGGCACCCTCGCGCGTCGGGCCACTGACGGCGAGGCTGCGCGGGGCGGCGTCATAGACGAGTTGTGAGCCGACCGGGACGTGACGCAACACGCCAGCGGGTCCAAGCGCTCCGAGTCCGTCGGGGCCGCCCGCACCGGGCGTCAGCACGTTGCCGGTCAGTTCACGAAGAGCGCTCGTCCCCTCGAGGTGGATCGCGTCGCCACCTTGGTAGAACCCGGCCGTCGGCACGAGTTCATCACCGACGCCGCCGGCACCGCCCGTGATCGAGCCGCCCGAGACGAGCACGGATGCGTTGACGCCATCGAGTCCATGCCCACCGTTGCCGCCCGGGCCGAGGCCGCCGTCGAACCCGACGAAGTCGCCGCCGATCCCGGCAACCAGCGCGCAGTCGTGCAGCGAGACGCTGGAGTCCGTGACCGTCAGCGCTGGCCCGCCGCGTCCTGGCGTCGCGGCGTAGGGGAAGAAGGTGTCGACGCCGACGCCGCCGTTGAGCGTCGAGCGGTTGAAGGCGACGTGCGCAGAGTTGGCGACGTGTGCGCCGGGCTCGCCGGGCGACGTGCCGATCGTGAAGAAGCCGTCTTCACCCGTGAGCGTGCAGTCCTCGACCCACACCTGGCCGGCAGAGTCGAGGATCGTGAGCGCGGGGCCGAAACCGAGCGGCGTGACGATCACGTCGAGACCGCGGAGGACGACCGTGTCGTCGGGGCCGAGGCTCTGGATGCGAATGCGCCCCGTGGTGACGGGACCATCCGCGATGATCGTGAGGCTCTTGTCCTGGATGTAGATCAGCTCGGCGAACGGGAGGTAGGTCCCCGCTCGCACCACGATGACGTCTCCGTCTTGCGAGTTCGCCACGGCCGTCGTCACCTTCGTGGCGTCGCCGGCGCCTGATGCGTCGACGACGATGACGTCCGCGAAGACCGAAGGCATGAGGGCGAAGACCGCCGTGAGGGCGGTGGCAAGCAACCAGCGTGCGTTCATCGGGTGATTCCTCGGTGTCGTTGACAAGCTGTTCGTGCGATCGCGTCGACGGCGGGTCAAGCCCTGGTGGATGGGCACGTCCGCCCTGACGGGGATGCGGGCGCCCGGCCACGCGCATGCGATCTCTGCCCGATCGAAGCGCGAAACACGGACGCCATGGTGTGCATGCGCCACAATACTCCTGTCCGGACCGGACTTGCCAGTCGCACTAGTCGCACGTATAGCTAAAGACCCCACCACCGACCGAAAGGCCCCGCCATGGCGCAGCTCCTCCGATGTGCTCTCCCGCTGGTCATGGCCTTACTGGCCGCCATGCCCGCCGCAACGCAGGACCTGCCCGACCTCGGCGAGCAGCGCGGGCGAGCGCCGCACGCAGCCTCACGACGCGCCTTCACGGACGGGTGCTCACGCCAGGCGCCCCCCGCTCAGCGCCAGCATCTCGCCTTGCCGACGCCGCCGGCGCCGACGACGCGTCGCCCCGCGCCGGCCGTCTACGCGGGATGTTCGGCCGCGCAGTTCGACCTCTCCGGCAGCGCGCTCGTGAATGCCGTCGCCACGGGCGGTTCGTGCCTCGACGTCCTCTGGAGCTTCGACGCCACGGTCGCGTCGGTGATCCAGCCGGGCAACATCAGTGCCATCGCCGCAGCGATCGTCAGCGAGTCGCAGCAGCTCGCCGCGAACGCCGGGCGCATCACGAACCTCACCTACTTCCTGCAGATTGCGTACTTCCACGAGTTCTACCAGTCGTCCGTCACGTACTCGGGGGCCGTGAACGACGCAGCCCAGAGCGCCGTGGCCGGCATCGGGACCAAGCCCGCGTTCCTCTCCGAGACGTCCGCGCTGAGCGCCGTGCGGCGGCAGTGGATCGTCACGATCGACTCCGTCAACGGCACACACCTCGCCCTCACAACGGTCGAAGATCTCATCGAGCGCTGGATCGCGACGCCCGCGCTGAAGCTCGAGTACGTCGAGCGACTCATCGCCTTCAACGCCTTCTTCACGCTTGCCCGTCAACCGAGCAACGCGGCAATCGCGTACGGCTCACAGAGCCCGTGGCTCGGCCTCGTCCCGACCTCGTTGATACAGGACATGCAAACGGTCGGCCACGACCTCGGCTTCGACGCCAACACCCAGGCCATCACCGAGAACGCGCTCTTCGCCTTCGGCAACTTCTCCGTACTCGATGCGCCCACGGCGTCGCTCGCCCACGCACACCTCTCGACGGCGTATCAGATCTTCCCGCAGTACACGGGCCCCTGGTTTCGCGCCCTGACGGACCTCGACTACTTCTTCGACGCCGAGCTGTCGAACGGGACACCGCTCCCGATCGAACAGATCAAGGACGACGTGCTGGCCTTCGCGCTCCCGCACGAGTACACGTTCGATCAGGGTCGACTCACGTTCCGCACGGCCGTACCGCTCACCACGGCCGAGTCGCTCTACGATGCGATGCAGGAGGTCGAGAGCCAGTTCTTCCGCAACGCCCCCGAACTCGCGCCAGTGCCGGGCGACTTCGGGGATGAACTGACGCTCGTCATCTACGGCAGCCCGGCCGAGTACGCCCTCTACCAGCCCTTCCTCTACGGCCTCTCGACAGCCAACGGCGGCATCTACATCGAGGCCTGGACCACGCTGTTCACGTACGAACGCACGCCGCAGGAAAGCATCTTCACGCTCGAGGAGCTGTTGCGACACGAGTACGTCCACTACCTCGACGGGCGCTACATGATCGAGGGTGGGTTCTACGGGCCGGGGACGCTCTACGAGAACGGGTTGATCGACACGTACGGCGAAGGGCTGGCCGAGGCGCTCGTCGGGTCGACGCGGAGTCAGGGCGTGCTGCGGCGCGGCGTGACGATGTCGCAGATCGACGGCACGTCGACGTGGATGACGATCTCCGAGGTGCTCAACGGGACCTACGACCTCGGCTTCGCGTTCTATCCCTTCGCAGGCGCACTGATGACATTCCTCGAGCACGAACAGAGCGACGTCTTCGCCGAGCTGCTCGAGACGGTGCGCGGCAATGACTCTGCGGCCCTGTCGGCGCTCTACGCGCAGTTGTCGTCGGACACGCAGCTACAGGCCGCCTACGAGGCGCACCTCACGGCTGCGATCGGCGAGTGGAATGCGGGCACGGGGCTCTTCGCCGAAGACGTCCCGACCACGCCGACGCCGACGAACCTTCCGGTCGGAAACGCGGCCGCAGTCCGCTCGGCCGTGCAGGCGCAAGCGCCCACGGCGACGGGCACCTTCCTCGTCTGGGCCGACCGCTATCGATACAGCGATGAGTGGACGCTCGCCGCACCGGGCAGCCTCGGCGATGGCGCCGTGAACGCGCTGTTCGACGGTGCACTCGACACCACGCTCGTCGCGATGGAGTCACTCGGGCCGAACTTCGCGTCGACAGTCGCGTGGTTCGGTGACGTCGAACGCGCGGGCGGTCTCGCGACGGCGAGCTACGTCATCGAAGGACCGTACACGCCCGACCCGGCCGACGTCACGCCGCCGTCGTCACCCACTGGTCTGACCGGCGATGCCGGCCTCGGGTCTGTCGTGCTGTCGTGGACGGCGAACAGCGACGCCGACCTCGCCGGCTACCACGTGTACCGCGCCGACTCGGCGAGCGGGCCGTTCGTCCGGCTCGACAGCTCGACGTGGATCGACACGACATTCACCGACGCGAGCCCCGCCGCCAGCGACAAGCACTACCGCGTGACCGCTGTCGACGCGACGGGCAACGAGTCACAGCCTTCGCCCACCGTCGTCGTCGGCCCCGACTTCCCGGTGCTGATCGTCAACGGCTACTTCTCGGACGGCAACACGAGCTACGTCGGCGCCTACTCCGCGGCTCTGAACTCGCTCGGCATCGCGTCCGCGACGTGGGACCCCTTCGTCGACGGCACCATCACCGAAGCCGTCCTCGCGCCCTACACCAACGGACTCGTCATCTGGGCTGTCGGCTACTTCCACCCGAGCTACCCCGACCAACTCGATGCCGCGAAGCGCGCGGCCATCAAGGGCTACCTCGACGCCGGCGGCCGGCTCGTCTTCTCCGGCTCGTACATGGGCGGGTACATCAAGACGACCGAACTCTTCACCGACTACTTCCACGCCGAGTGGGTGCAGACCGGCCCGAACTTCGCTGCGCTCGACGGTCTCACGGGCAGCACGCTCGGTGATGGACTCACGCTGACCCTCGGAAACCCCGTGTCTGCGAGCGAGCTCGACGTCACGTTCCCGGCCCAGCCCGAGTTCGTGTTCGACGGCGCGTCGGGCAGCGGCACGATCCAGAGCAGCGGCGTGGCGGCGTTCACGGTGGACGACGGCTACCGCGTGGCCTACCTCGCCTTTCCCTTCAACACATTGCCGACGACCGACCGCGTCGATCTCCTCGGGGCGATCACGTCATGGATGCTCGACGACGGGCCCTGGACGGACCTCGGCTCGGCCCTCGCTGGCACCAACGGGGAGCCCTCGCTGACCGGCGCGGGCGCGCTCGTCGCCGGCGAACTCGTCACGCTCACGGTCGACGATGCGCGGGCCGACGCCGTGGCGCAGCTCGTCGTCGGCGCGGCTCAGCTCGACGCGCCTTTCAAGGGCGGCCTGCTCATCCCGACCATCGACGCGATCCTGCCGCTTCCGCTCGACAGCCAAGGCAGTGCAAGCCTGTCGCTGAACTGGCCGATGCTGATCCCCGCGGGCACCACGCTGTACTACCAGGCCTGGATCGACGACGCCGCCGGGCCGAAGGGCTTCGCGGCCACCAACGGTCTGTCATCCACGTCGCCCTGATCCACGCGCTTCGCGCAGGCGATCGGGTGCGCTCGCTCACGGTGTCGTCGCGGACAGACCGTTCGTCGCGGCGAGGCCTTTGGGTGCTTCGGGATCGACGACCCACGCCTGGAAGAATGTCTCGAAGCCCGACGGGAAACCGCTCGGCCACGTGGCCGGAAGGAGCAGGTCGCCGTCGACGTCCGTGATGAGCCCGCTGATGATGAGGTCGGGCGTCGGGACGAGCGTGCCGCCCTTGAACGGAGCCGACTGGAGCGTCGTCCCGACGACGAGTGACGTCGCGCTCGAGGCGTTGGCGGCGGTGACGCGCAGCGCCACGAGCGTGTCGGGAAGGAGCGTTCCGAGGCCCGACAGCGACGGCTCGCCCTGGGTTCCGGCCAGCGCCTTCCCCAAGTCACACCACGGCGACTCGACCGTGCTGTTGGTCAGGACGACAAGCGCCGGCGCACCCGCCGGCGACACGTTGGCGACCAGGTCGAGCTGACCGTCGCCACCGATGTCGACAGCCGCGAGTCCCGAGAGCCCCGCGCCGGCGGCGTAGTGCTTCGGCGTGCCGTAGGTTGCAGCGCCGAGCCCGCGCACGATCGACACGGCTCCCGCTGGCCCGATCGCTGCGGCGAGATCCTCGATCCCGTCGCCATCGAGATCCGCGACGACCGCTTGCCTGATTCCCTTCTCGAAGTCCGACCAGAACGTGACGCGGTTCAGCGTCGACGAGAAGTTGCCGTCACCGAGTGACGGACGCACTTCGAGGAATCCCTGGATGTTGTTCGGACCGATCCAGTCGGCAAGACCGTCGTCGTCGACGTCGACGAGCAGGTTCCGAGTGAGCGTCAGGAAGGTTCCGAAGGGTTCGTTGCCCGCCCCCAGCGTTCCGTTCGGCAGGCCCGGGAAGAGAAGTGTCGCGGGCCCCGACGAGCTGCTGTTGCGCTGGACGAGCACGTCGGGAAGACCGTCGCCGTGGACGTCTCCCACCGCCATGTCCGCCGACCAGATCGCCTTGCCTGGGACGAGCTCGAGCGTCAGCGACAGCGCCCCATCACCCTTCACGAGGAAGACGGGATCACGCGTGGCGACGACGATGTCGTCGGTGCCGTCGAGGTCGAAGTCTGCGCTCGCGATCGCGTTGCCGTTCGAAGGCAGGGCCGCGGTGACGGGCGCTGCGAAGGTGCCGAGCCCATCGCCCGGATGGACGGCCAGCCACCCGTCCACCTGCCCGTCGCGCGTTGCCACGGCGACATCGAGCGCGCCGTCGCCGTTGAAGTCGCCGAGCGTCGCGCCCCCCAGAGTCGTGCCCGGCGTCGCCAAGGACGCCGACGGAACGAAGCTCCCCGCCCCGTCCTGCAGCCAGACGTGAACGCTCAGGCCTTCGTCGAAGAACACCGGAACGATCACGAGGTCGTCCAAACCGTCGGCGTTCATGTCGGCCACCAGCAGCTCGCCCGTGCCATTGGCGGCGATCGGCGCGAGCGCTTCGGTGAAGAGCCCGCTTCCGTCGTTGACGCGCAGGTGTGTGACGTCGCTGTCGAAGTCGCCGACGAGCAGGTCTGGCTGTCCATCGTTCGTCACGTCGCCGAGCCGCGGTCTGCGAGGCAAGCCACCGATGTCGACGGTGAGCAACGGCTCCGACACAACCGTCCCGTCGACCGAGAAGATCCGCACGACCTCGGCCGTGGAATCCGAGACCGCGATCGTCGGGCTTCCCCCCGCCACGACGGGAGCAACCGTCACGCCGGCGAAGTTCGAGTTGGGCTCGTAGGAAGAGACAACCGGTCCCGCGAAGGCGACATCGCCCGCGATTCCAGCACTCGTCACGAGCACGCCGACCTGGTTCTGAAACGGACCATCGAAGCCCGCGAGGACCAGGTCGAGGTTCCCGTCCTCGTCGAGATCGCCCAGTGCCACGTCGCGTGACGTCATGCCGTTCACGAAGTAGTTGTGAGCCAAGACGAGCGGATCGGTCGCCGTGTTCTCGATGATGGCGACGAAGCTGCCGTTCTGCACCGCGAGGTCGGGATCGCCATCACCGTCGAGGTCCCCGACGGCGATCGTCTCGGGATCGTCGAGTTCGAGCGAGAGCAGCGGGTCGAAGGCGTCGAACGTTCCATCGCCCCGCCCCGGAAAGACGTCGACACGCCCACCGAGCATCAAACTGAACCAGCGCGTCTGCACGAGGTCAGGCAGACCATCGCCGGTCATGTCGGCGAGTTCGACGTCGCGCGGGCTCAGGAACGACGACGTGATGGTCGTCGAGAACGTGCGGTCGCCTTCGTTGAGGTGGACCGTCCTCGTCGAACTGCTCACGACGACGATGTCGAGGTCACCATCGACATCAAGGTCGGCGATGCTGAGGTGACCGCCACCGAGCAGCTCCTGGCGCTCGAACAGCGTGTCGCCCAGCCCCCAGGAAACCGTGAGCGGATCCGCGTTGGACACGAAGTCGCGCAGTCCATCACCGTCGAGGTCGGCCACGATGATGTCCGTGGCCGGCCCCTCGAAGACGCGCGGCGCATCGAAGTCGACGTCGCCACCCGCGAAGGCTGGAAGTCCCGCGGCGAGGACGAGTGAGAGACGGGACGTGCTGATCATCGATTGGCCCTCCGTGGGTCGTAGCAGACTTCGCGACGGCGGCCGGCCCGAGTCAGCATGCTGAGGTCACGTGAAGGCTGGGTCTCGGCGCGAGTGGTCTCGGCGCGAGTGGTCACCACGTCGAGGGTACATCACATCATGAGCTCCGGGTCGACGACCGCACGGACCGCCACTCGACACTCATCGAAGCCGCCAGGCCAGGATGCGACTCTGCTTCCGACCTTGCGCCATCTCGAGGATCCGGATGTCGACTGCTCCGACCTGGCGTAAATCGGACTGCAGGCGTGAGAGGTGAGCGCCGCTCGCGATCAGCGTCGTGAACCATGTGCACAGCGTCGGGCGTTCGGCACTCTGGGCGATCATGCGCTGCACGAAGCCCAGCTCGCCGCCGTCGCACCACAACTCTCGCGCGCTGCCGCCGAAGTTACGGCGTCGACTCACGGCCTTGCCCTTCGCGAGGTTGCGCCGCTTTGTCTCGTTGCGTTCGGCAGCCTCGTTCGCTGACCTGTAGAACGGCGGATTGCAGATCGAGAGATCGAAACGTTCGCCGGGCTGCACCACTCCCTCGAAGCACCGATTCTTCTCGGATTGCTCCCGGCACTCGATGAGGTCGGACACCTGGGGATGTCGCGCGACGAGTTTGCGTGCCCAGCGCAGCGCCTCAGGCTCGACGTCCGACCCCACAAAACGCCAGCCGTACTCGCTCGCGCCGATCAGCGGATAGATGCAACTGGCGCCCGTACCGATGTCCAAGACAGCCACGGAGCGACCGCGTGGGACGTCGCTCGTCGCGTGAGACGTCGCCAGCAAGTCGGCGAGGTGGTGGACGTGATCGCTTCGCCCCGGAATCGGCGGACACAACGCTCCGGCGGGGATGTCCCAGTCGTGCAGACCATAGACGTCACGGAGTAACGCCTGGTTGAGCGTCTTCACGGCGCGCGGGTCGGAGTAGTCGATCGACGCATTGCCGTGGGTGTTGGGGCGGACGAACGCCGCCAGCTCGGGCAGACACGCCGTGAGTGCCGCGAAGTCGTAGCCCGTGCGGAAGCGATTGCGCGGATGCAGGTCGTGCTTGATGGGGACGTCGTTCACGCCTCGGAGAGTACGCCATCGCGACCGTGCGCGCAGTGCCGTGGTCGGGACACCGGACGTCGCGACGCCGCCGAGAACTGCACGACGGAGTTCGGCTCACAGGGAGCCGCGCTGGTCGGAATGACACACCGTCCGAGAGATCCGCGTCTTCCATCGACGATCGTGGCGACGGCGCGGCTGGGCCTTTCTGGTGAAGCGACGCGCTGCTTCCGACCAGTCTTGGCCGATGAGGATCAGAAACCGCGCTTGGACGCTGCCGGGAAGGATTCAGATGCAACCGCAGGAGATCGTCCGTGAATAATCCGGGCTCGAGTTGCGCGTCAACAGAGCACACCCTTCGAGCGAGAACGAAATGTCGGCCTTCCTCCGCGTGATCATCGCTTTCGGCGCGTGCTTCGTGCCCGCCGACGCTCAAGCCGACGAATCCACGTCGCGCGCCCAGACTCAAGCCGACGCCTTCACGCGCTACGAGCTGCTCGCCCCCGCAAGCGAAAGCTTCCGCATCACGTACTTCGTCAGCGCGACACGCGCAGGCGCGACGCGCTTCTACAACCCGATCCGCCCGGGGAGCGAGCCCGACGTCCACGGCGTCGTCGATCGGATGACGGGCGAGGATCTCGAGTGGTCGCTGGTGAAAGGTGACGACGCGCGAGCCAGCGGACTCGTCCCCAACGCGGCCGATGAGGGCGAGTACATCCGCGTCGACCTCGCGCGCCCTGTGCCGAGCGGCGGGCGCGGCCGACTCCTGATCGACAAGACGTACAAGGACGCGGCGAGCTACAGGGCCGACGGCGACGTCGCCACGTTTCGCCGGACGTTGGGCGTCAAGCGCAACGCCGTCGTCTTGCCTGCGGGATACGAGCTGATCTCCGTGAACTATCCGTCACAGCTGATCCTGCGCGAAGACGGTCGACTCGAGCTCAGCTTCATCAACCCGGGCGCCGTCGGCGTCGACTACGAGATCCGCGCACGGCCCGTGCGCCCGGCGCTCGCGACGGACATCATCGCGAAGACGAACGACGCGCCGCCCGACCGCGGTTCGAGCGAGGTCTGGCGCGGCAGCTACCGCATCCCGCAGCGCGCCTCACAAACGCGCGACATCGTCTACTTCCTCCAGCAGCCCGAGACCAACTCGTTCCGCCTCTATCACGACTACGAAGAGACACGCCCGGGCGTCGGCCGCTACATCAACGTGGTCCGCGCCGGCAGCAAGGCCTCGAACCCCTCGGCCGTGGTGCTCGACACCGGCGAGGTGCTCGAGGTCGAGACGCTCCGCGGCGACGAGATCACCGAGCGCGGGCTCGACATCGGGACGCCACCGACGAGCGAAACCGAAGTCGTCGCGATCTGGTTCGACCCGGTCCCGGAGGGCGCGAGCACGCTGCTGCGCATCGAAGAGACCTACACCGACGCGCAGCGCTACTTCGCGAGCGGCGAGCACGAGTTCCTCTGGGACCGAAGCTTCGGTCGCTCGCGCAACAAGGTCGTGCTTCCCGACGGCTGGTACCTCGTGGAGAATGCGGTGCCCGCAACCGTCACCACCGAGCCCGACGGTCGCGTTGCGTTGAACTACATCAACGATCGTCCCGGCGTGATCGACGTCCTGATCCGCGGAAAGCGACGCCGCTGACGAGCGACACGGCGCGAGATCGTCGGAGTCCGAGGATGATCACTGCACCCCGCGCGTCCGGCGCGCCGCCCCTGAACGCGTTCGCCATGGTCGACTCACCACGCCCGCGGCACCTATGCTCGGCTCTCCCGCTGTAGTCCCCCGCCCCAGAAGACCGACGACGATGACTCTCCCCCGCCTCGCGTCCGCACTCGTCGCACTCGCCTGCCTCTGTGCGACGCTCGAAGCCACGCCCGCCGATCTCGTCGACCTCGACGCAGGTGCGCACGTCGTCCTGATCGGCAACGGCCTCGGGTCACGCATGGTGCACTTCGGACACTTCGAGACCGAGCTGCACCTGCGTTACCCCGGGCACCGACTGCTCCTGCGCAACATGTGCGACGAGGGCAACACGCCGAGCTTTCGCCCACACTCGGGACGCAGCAATCAGCTCGGCTTCCCGGGTGCCGAGGCCTTTCACGCGCCCTACGCCGACGGGAACATCGCCGCCGGCATCGGGCACTTCGCAACGGAAGAAGAGTGGCTGACGACGCTCGAGCCGGACGTCATCCTCGCGTTCTTCGGTTTCAACGAATCGTTCGGCGGGCGCGCGGGCATCGAGAACTTCCGTGGCGAGCTCGACGCCTTCCTCGCGCACACGCTCCAGCAGACCTACGGAAACGACACACCGCCCCAGCTCGTGCTGATCTCGCCGATCGCGTTCGAGGATCGCTCGGACAAGCTGAACGTCCCCGACGGCACGCGCAAGAACGCAAACCTCGCGGCCTACACGGCGGTGATGGACGGCGTCGCAGCAGAGCACGACGTGCTGTTCGTCAACGCGTTCAACGCTTCGCTCGGGTGGTACGCGTCGTCGGTCGAACCGCTGACTGCCGACGGCGCACTGCTCAACGCCACCGGCTACGAGCTCTTCTCGGCGTTCTTGGTCGACAGCATCTTCGACACGCCGGCGCGCTCGCCGCAGCCTCACCGCACGCTCGTCCACGACGCCGTGATGGAGAAGAACTGGTTTTGGATCAACGACTTCAAGATCCCCAACGGTGTGCACGTGTTCGGCCGCCGCCACGACCCCTTCGGCCCCGACAACTATCCCTTCGAGCTCACGAAGATCCGCGAGATGACGGCCATCCGCGATCATGCGATCTGGGAAGCGCTGCACGGCCGCGTCGTCGACCTCGCTGAGCGCGATGCCGAAACGTCCACGCTCCCACCCGTCGAGACGAACTACACGCCGGGCGGGAAGAGCACCGCCCCGACGTTCCTCGAAGGTGAAGCCGCGCGCGCGATGATCCGCGTCCCCGAGGGCTACGCGATCGAGCAGTGGGCGACGGAGAAGGAGTTCCCCGACCTCGCCAACCCGGTGCAGCTGTCGTTCGACAACGCCGGCCGACTCTGGGTCGCGACGATGCCGAGCTACCCGCACTATCGCCCCGGCGACCCGCGCCCCGACGACAAGCTGCTGATCCTCGAAGACACCGACGGCGACGGCAAGGCCGACAAGCAGACCGTCTTCGCCGACGGCCTGCACCTCCCGATGGGCTTCGAGTTCGCGCCCGAGGGCGTCTACCTGTCGCAAGGCATCAACCTCGTGCTGCTGCGCGACCGCGACGGCGATGACCGCGCCGACGAGCGCGAGATCATCTTCAGCGGCTTCGACGACCACGACACGCACCACGCCATCAGCGCCTTCGCCACCGACCCGTCCGGCGCGCTGTTCATGTGCGAGGGCGTCTTCCTGCGCACGAATGTCGAGACACCTTACGGCCCTGTGCGCGGCACCAACGGCGGATTCTATCGCTTCGCACCGCAGCGTCGGCATCTCGAGCGTCACGCTCAGCTCTCGATCCCCAACCCCTGGGGCGTCGCGTTCGACGCCTGGGGACAGCACTTCTTCCTGCACACGTCCGGCGCCACGACCGAGTGGATGTTGCCGGGGACGATCAAGCCGCGCTACGGCGTCTCGACGCCGGGCAGCCGCAATCTCATCGAACCAGCGCACCGCGTGCGCCCGACGTCCGGAATCGAGTTCCTGAGTAGCCGGCATTTCCCGGACGACGTCCAGGGCGACATGTTGCTCAACAACAACATCGGCTTCCTCGGCACGAAGCAGCACCGCATGCTCGAGGACGGCACGGGCTTCGACACGCGCTGGCGCCAGGACCTCACGTCGTCGACCGACAGCAACTACCGCCCCGTCGACATCGAGGTCGCGCCCGACGGATCGCTGTACCTCGTCGACTGGCACAACCCGCTGATCGGCCACATGCAGCACAACGCGCGCGACCCGCTGCGCGATCACGCCCACGGACGCATCTATCGCGTCACGTACCCGAGCCGACCGCTCGTCGAACCTGCACAGATCGCAGGCGCGCCGATCGACGTGCTGCTCGAGAATCTCAAGCTCCCCGAGGACCGCTCACGGTCGCGCACGCGCCGTGAGTTGCGCGGTCGCGATGCCGACGCGGTCCTCGCGGCACTCGACGATTGGGTCGGTCAGCTTGACGCCAACGACCCGAATCACGAGCACCACTTGCTCGAGGCGCTGTGGGTCACGTGGGGGCTCGACCGCGTCGACGAGACGCTCTTGCGGCGGGTCTTACGGTCGGAGGATCACCGTGCGCGTGCCGCGGCCGTGCGCGTGCTGCGCTACAGCGGACACCGGATCCCCGAGCACGTCGGGCTGTTGCGCGAAGCCGCCAAGGACGAGCACGGGCGCGTGAAGCTCGAGGCCATCGTGGCGGCGTCGTGGCTCGAGCGCGACGAAGGCACGAGCGTGCTCGAAGCGTCGACGAGTCACATCGAGCCGGCGCCGGCAGACGACGGCCCGCAGCACGTGGTCCTCGAAGATCGCGGACGACGCATCACGCTGCGCCACCCCGCGATCGCCCGGTCGGCGGTTAGCGATGTCACGATGACGGTCCGCAACGACGCCGGCATCATCAACCTCGCCGAGCTGGAGATCATGAGCGAGGGGCACGACGTCACGCAGCTCGCGACGCTGCGCCAGTCGTCGGAGTACAACGACGGCATGTATCCGATCGCCAACCTCGTCGACGGCGAGCTCGGGAACTTCTCGCACACGAGCACGGAAGAGAACCCTTGGATCGCCGTGCACTTCGACCCGCCGCGCGTCATCGACGCGATCAAGATCTGGAACCGACCGGGTTACGAAACTCGGTTCAGCCCGGCACAGATCGTCTTCACGTCGGCCGACGGTGCAAAGCTCGCGGAGCTCGACGTGAAGATCGAGTCGCCGAGCATCTTCGGCGACCCGTGGCTCGACACCCCGTACCTCACGGCCCAGGCACACCTGAACAACCAGTCGATCGTCGAGGAGCGCATCATCGACGTGCCCGCCCACCTCGCGGCGACGGCGCGCGAGCAGTTCCTGCGCGGCGCCGAGATCTACGAACGCGACGGGCATTGCTCGACGTGTCATCAGCCCGACGGCCAGGGACTCACGGCGGCCGGGTTCCCGCCGCTCGCAGACACCGTGTGGGCCACGCAGGACGAGGAGCGCCTGATCAAGCTGACGCTGCACGGGTTGCTCGGGCCGATCGACGTGAAGGGCCGCACCTACCCCGGGCTCGTCCCGATGACGCCCTTCGGCGCGCTCCTCGACGACGACGAGATCGCCGACGTCTTGACCTATGTCCGCAACGCCTTCGGCAACAACGCTTCGATCGTCAAGCCCGACACGGTGCGCGACGTGCGTGCCGCCACACTCGACAAGGTCGGCTTCTACTCGCCCGAGGAGCTGCTCGGTGGCGCGGCGACACACGGGCGCGGCGTCGTGAACATGTGGGAGGTCTCCGATTTCGACGGCGCCTTCGCCGTGCCGCTGCGCCGACGTGACTTCGCGCGTGGTGAAGAGATGTTCACGGTGGCGAGCTGTTCGAAGTGCCACAACGTGCAAGGGCAAGGTGGCGCGGTCGGCGCCGACCTCACGGCCGTCGCGACGAACTACACCGAAGCCGAGATCCTCCTGCACATCCTCCAGCCATCGCTCACGATCGACGACAGCCACCGCATGTACGCCGTCGACCTCACGAACGGCTTATCGGTCGTCGGTCTGATCGTTGGCGAGGATGGTGATGCGCTCCAGGTCATCGAGAACCTCTACGAACCCGACGACGTCACGACCGTCCCGCTCGATGAGGTGCGCGAGAAGCGCGCACTCATGAGTTCGGCCATGCCGCCAGGCCTGCTCGTGACGCTGACATCTGAGGAGATCCTCGACCTCGTCGCCTACGTCGCCGCCAACGGCAACCGCAAACACGCGGCGTTCGCGAAGTAGCGACCGGTCCTGTCGCCCACGCCGCCCGCGAGCATTGCAACGACGACGCAACCGTCGTCCGCTGTGCTGGGCGCGCATGCGCGTCAGGCGCGCAGCTCCCACCCACGACGGTAGGTCTTGCTCAGCAGGGCGTCGGCATCGGCGCGGCCAGGGAAGCGCATCGCCGCGGCGTCCCAGGTCAGCGTCTCGCCGGGGAACTCGAGGGCGATGTTGCCCAGCAGCGCCGTCTCCGTGAGAGGAGCGCCGTACGAGAACGGCGTCCGCGGCTCTTCGCGTCCGAAGCAGGCCTCGACCCACTGGTGCCAGTGATCGATCTTGGGTAGCTCGGGGAGCTCGACCTCCAGGTCGCCGTTGCGCGTGAGCAACCGGCAGTCGTCGTACGGACTGGCAAGCATCGTGACGTCGCGCCCGACGAGCAGTGCCGCGTTCGCATAGACGTCCTCGCCCGCGTTCCACTCCTCGAGCAACGCGTCGGGCAACTTGCCGCCGTCACGCCAGACGACGTGTACGCCGCGCGGGTCACATAAGGCATTGCCGGCGTCGAACTCGTAGTGCACCTCCGACCACGCAGGGAAGGTCTCGCCGTTCGGAGCCGGCCCTTCGGAGCGCACGCTCTTCGGCGTCATCAAGCCGAGGAACCACGGCACGGGATCCATGAGGTGACACCCCATGTCGCCCTGCGCGCCCGTACCGAAGTCCTTGAAGCCGCGCCAGGCGAAGGCGTGGTAGGCGCCTTCCTTGAAAGGGCGCGCAGGCGCGACGCCGAGCCAACCGTTCCAGTCGAGATCCGTCGGAATCGGATCCGAGCCCTCGGGACGGCCGACATCCTGCGGCCACCAGCCAGCCGGACGATCGCTCCAGACGTGGACCTCGTGCACCGGCCCGGTCACGCCGGACTCCAAGATCTGCAACGCGCGGCGGAAGTTCACGCCTGAGTGGTTCTGAATACCGAGCTGAGTGACGACACCGTAGCGGCGTGCGGTGTCGGCCATGAGGCGCGCCTCGAACACGGTGTGGCTGAGAGGCTTCTGACAGTAGACGTGCAACCCGCGCCGCATCGCCGCGAGGCCGATCGGCGCATGCATGTGGTCGGGCGTGCTGATGCTGACGGAGTCGATCAGCCCGCGTTCGGCATCGAGGAGTTCGCGCCAGTCGGAGTACACGCGCGCAGACGGAACGCGCTCGAGCGCTGCGGCGAGTGTGCCCGCGTCGACATCACACAGCGCAACGATGTCAACGTCGTCGTGCGATGCGATCCGATCGAGATCGGCGCCCCCCATTCCACCCACGCCGATGCACGCATGACGCATCCGCCGTCCCGCGGCCATGTGGCGCCGCGGCGCGGCACAGCTCGTCGCAAGAAACGGGGCGGAACCGACAACGAGGCCCGCAGCTGTTGCGCGCTTGAGGAAGGTGCGGCGAGTGGTCATGGCGTAGTGACTCGTCGAGTGCGAAGGGATGAGGACAGCGCCTCGCACGATACTCGATGCGGCGGCTGAAGTTCGGACGCAGCCAGGACCTCGAGACGGCGAAGCAGTAAAGTCGCAAAGCAGCAAAGTGTTGCAGCTCGCCCGATGCACGCCACGTCGCCCCTCACGGAAGCGTTTCCGATGACCCTTCGTCTCGCTCGATGGACTGCTCTCGCGTTCGCTCTCGCCGCGTGCCAGGGCGCGCCCGAAGTGCAAGCGAATCTGGCTCGTCGCCCCAACATCGTGTTCATCCTCACCGACGACCACGCCGCCCACGCGATCGGCGCCTACAACTCGATCTATCCGTCGGTCACACCGAACATCGACGCCCTCGCCGCCGACGGCGCCCTCTTCACGAACACGTTCTGCGGCAACTCGATCTGCGCGCCGAGCCGCGCCACGATCTTGACGGGACTTCACAGCCACGCCCACGGCGTCCGCGGAAACTCGGAGACCTTCGATGGGACGCTTGCCACGTTTCCGCAGCGCCTCCAAGACGCCGGCTACCAGACCGCCCTGATCGGCAAGTGGCATCTGCGCAGCGACCCGACGGGGTTCGACTCGTGGGACGTCCTGCCCGGCCAGGGGCACTACTACAACCCCGACTTCAAGACGGCCACGGGCAGTCAGCAGCGCGAAGGCTACGTCACCGACATCATCACCGACCTCGCCATCGACTGGCTGCACACGGAGCGCTCGGACGACGAACCGTTCCTGTTGATGGTGCAGCACAAGGCGCCGCATCGCGAGTGGATGCCGGGCCCCGAACACCACGCACTCTTCGAAGGCCGCGATCTCCCCGAGCCGGCGACGTTGTTCGACGACTACGAAGGACGCGCCTCGGTCGCGCGTGATAGTGAGATGTCCATCGCAGACCACCTCTGGGAGTTCTATGACCTCAAGGTCGCGCCAGCCGACGACGCCGAACTCACGGGCCCGGATCGCTGGGCGCAGGGGCGCCTCGATCGTATGTCCCCTGATCAGCGCGAGGCGTGGCGTCGCGCCTACGAGCCGCGCAATGCCGCCTTCCGCAACGCGAACCTCCAGGGCGACGATCTCGTCCGCTGGAAGTATCAGCGCTACATGAAGGATTACCTGCGCTGCGTCGCGGCTGTCGACGATGGCATCGGCGAACTCTTGGAGACCCTCGACGACCTCGAGCTGTCCGACGACACGCTCGTCATCTACTGCTCCGACCAGGGTTTCTACCTCGGTGATCACGGCTGGTACGACAAGCGCTGGATGTACGAGGAGAGCCTACGCATGCCGCTCGTGATGAAGTGGCCGCGTGTGATCGACCCAGGCACGCGCATCGAAGCTCTCACGCAGAACACCGACTTCGCGGCAACGTTGCTCGACGTCGCGGGCGTCGAGACCCCGATGGACACGCACGGTGCGAGCCTCCTGCCGTTCATGTCAGGCACGACGCCGCCCGCCTGGCGCGACGCCGTCTACTACCACTACACCGAGTACCCCCAGCCGCATCGCGTCGCGCGCCACGTCGGCGTCCGCACCGATCGCTACAAGCTCATCTCGTACTACGAGCATGGCGAGTGGGAGCTCTTCGATCTCGCCGACGATCCCGACGAGCTACGCAGCGTGCACGACGAGCCGGCCTACCGCGACGTGCGCGCCGCGCTTGCCCTGCGCCTCGAGGAACTCCGTATCGAGTACGGCGACACCGTACCCTGAGTTTCACGAGCATTGGCTCTCCGCGGTAACACGTGCTGCCCGCCCCACGGAGGCGCTGCTCCAAGCGTCGGTCGATCGCGGCGACGAACGTTCGCCGGAAACGAGGGTCGCGCAGACGGAAGCGATTCGTGAGAGCCGGGGACGCGTTGGTTACGCTCGGATTCATGAAACTCCTCACCTGTTTGCTCGTCGTCTGCATCGCGCTTCCTGCCTGCATATCGTCCACAGAGCGTCGCGAAGCCACGTCTCTGCTTGGCGCGCCTTTGATGCGCCCGGTTCTCGACGCAGAAACCCGTGAGCGTCTCGAGCTTGATCTGCACATCGCGCGGGAGGCGCTCCACGGCAACGAGAGCGACGAGATGAGCTGGGTCTGGTACGGACGTCGCCAGGCCTACCTCGGCCGGTACCGCGACGCCGTCGACACTTTCAGCACCGCACTCGAGCGACACCCGAACAGTGCGCGCCTGCTCCGCCATCGCGGGCATCGTTGGATCACGTTGCGAAAGTTCGAGCGCGCCGTCGCCGACCTCGCGCGCGCCGCCGAGCTCGCACGCGACGAACCCGACCGCGTCGAGCCCGACGGTGCACCGAATGCCGCCGGCATCCCGATCAGCTCCACGTGGTCGAACATCCAATACCACCTCGGCCTCGCCCACTATCTCCTGGGCGACTTCGAGACCTCACACGACGCGTTCCGTGACAGCCTCGCGACGCCGCTGAGCAATGCCGACAAGGTCGTCTCGGCGGGTCACTGGAGCTGGCAATGCCTGCAGCGGCTCGGACGCCCCGACGACGCGCGACGACTGATCGAGTCGATCCCCGTGAACCTCGTCGTCGTCGAGAACCACAGCTACCGCGATCTCATCGAGCTGTATCGCTCCGGCCCTCCGGCCGCCGGTGCGCACCTCGACGACGTCGGAGTCGACCCGAGCGCGGCGAGCTACGCCTACGGATACGCCGGTTGGCTGCGGGCGCACGGACATGTCGACGACGCCGAAGATCTGCTGCGGCGCATCGCCGACGAGACGAGCTGGGCCGCGTTCGGACACATCGCCGCTGAGGCTGACCTCGCGGTGCTCGCGAACAGCGCGACGTCGCCGTAGCCCGCGCGCACGCAACCATGACGACGCTGTGCCGGAACCCTCAACGTGACGCCTGCCTCGCCTCGCCAGCAGTGACGACGCCACGAGCCCGAGTCGTGACGATCGTGCGGGAGGCCGCAGATGGGCCTGCTTCAAGGCGATGTGGGGTGAGGAGCCGGCCTGTTCGCTTCAACGCTGCTCGTGGTGTGATTCAAAAGTTCGCGTCATCTGTTTCGCGCCCTCCTCGCCGCTGGCTGTGTTGTAGCTCCTCGACGAATCCACCGCCTGCGTCGACGCGCCTTGCCAGCGACGACGATGACCCAAAACCAAGTTCGCGAACTTTTGAATCACACCACTAGCGATCAGCGATCGTGGGCTCGCCGCTGTCGAGCACGAGCGAGGCACTGTTGATACACCAGCGTTGGCCGGTGGGCTCGGGTCCATCGTCGAACACGTGACCGAGGTGACCGTCGCAACGTGCACAGTGAGCCTCCGTGCGGATCCAGCCGAACGCGAAGTCGGACTTCGTGCCGACATGGGCTTCATCGATCGGCGCCCAGTAGCTCGGCCAGCCCGTGCCCGACTCGAACTTCGTGGCAGACGCAAACAGGGCGAGGTCACAACCGGCGCAACGGTACGTACCCACCGCCTTCGAGT
Source organism: Planctomycetota bacterium (assembly GCA_029259745.1). GTDB lineage: Bacteria > Planctomycetota > B15-G4 > B15-G4 > B15-G4 > OFTM221. Next base: position 122,889 of record JAJDEO010000028.1, on the reverse strand, counting down.
CCCAGAGTTCTCCGGTGCGGGGGCGCTCGGTGTCCTCCTCGCGCAGAACGGCGAACTGTATCGGCGTGAGCCGCTCGCGCCACTCGTCCTCTGTGAGTTCGACCTTCTCGAGCGACGGCTTGTCGGTCGCGACGACGGCGCCGGTCGTGTCGGCCACTTCGGCATCGGACGTCCCTACGACCGGAACGAGTTGTTGGTCCGCGCATGCCGCGAGCAGAGCGAGGACGGCCGCGACGCCGGTGAATTGCAAGGATCGGGACATGGGCGACGGCTCGGCGGGAGAGAAAGAGAAGCGGGGATGACAGTCCGGGCAAGCGACGCGTGCGAGCGCTGCGCTGCTCGGATGTCAGCGGGGCGTCTCGGTGACACCCGATTGAGTTGATAGCGCACCACCCGGGTGGTTCATGGACGATCGTCGTGCAGTCGCAGGTGGGCGTTGCTGGCAAGGCGCAGCGAGGTGTCTGACCGGACACAGCGTGTTTTGGCCGCTGAGGATCAGGAGCCTCGCTTCAACGCGGCCCGGAAGGCTTCAGATGCGACCGCAGCAGATCGTCCGCAAGTACCCGGGCTAGCTCGTGGTGTGCGTCAAAAGACGCGAACTCTTGAATCACACCACTAGGCCTTCAAGCGCCATTCGCGGTCGGAGGCGCGCGTCGTGAGCACGGGAATCGGGCTCTGTCCGATGACTCCGCGCGCCACGCTCCCGAGCAACCACGCCGATAGGCCCGTGCGGCCGTGAGTGCCGAGAACGACGAGATCCGCGCCGGCCTTGGCCCGTCCCACCAACTCGTGGATCGGATCGCCGACGAGCAGCTCCTTCTGCACCGTGACATCCGTGGGCACGTGGGCGTCGAGGAACGCGACGAACTCCTCGTCCGCCGTATCCTTGAGCCCGTCGATGACGTAGGTCGGCCCCGGAAGTTCATCCTCGAGCCCGCCCGCGAAGTCGGGCAGGCGGAACACATGCACGGCTTGGATCGACGCGCCGGTCGCCCGAGCGACCGCACAGGCGAGTTCGAGCGCCACGCGACTTTCTTCCGACAAGTCGACGGCGACGAGCACGCGCCGCACGACGCGCACCGGGCCGACCTGCGTCCACACCGGGCACGGCGCGTGGGCGAGCACCGCGCGCGCCGTCGACCCATGGTCGAGCAGGCCACGACGCTTGTGCTCTCCGAGCACGAGCATGTCGACCTCCTGTTGACGCGCCACATCCAGCAGCACTTCGGCGGCGTGCCCGGGGCGACAGTGCACCTCCGGCGCCGGGTCGAGCGTCGACAACCGCGCACCGGACAGGCGCGCCTCGAGCAACATGTCGAGCTCACGCGCGCGCTCGCCAAGCGTTTCTTCGACGCGCTCGGACGACACGTGGCTGACGTCGACGGCGCGCACGAGATGCAGCCGGGTTCCGGACGACTCGGCCCAAGACGCGGCGACGTTGAGCGCGCCTTCTGTGAGCAGGCTTCCGTCAGTGCCGACGGCGGCGGAACGCGGTGGGAATGTGGACACGAGGCGACTCCTGAGGGACGGGCGCGCTCGCGAGCGCGCCGTCATGGAAAGTGCCGGATCAGACACATCCGTTGTATCACGCGCCGTGTTCGCGCGACCTCGAGAACCCGCGTGACGACGCGCCCGTTCGCTCGCCGAACCCTGGCACGCCGCGCACGTCAACCATCGCCGGCGGCGCGCATCGTGTCGAACCATTCGAGCACCACCCACGCCGACATCGCCACGAGCAACAGCGCAAGCACGATCGGGAAGGCGCCGAGCTTGGGGCGCGGTCTCTCATCGTCGGTCATGACTTGGCTCCTCGACGCCGCTTCTTCAACGGGCTGTTATCAGCATGCGCTCTTTATGGACGATCGTCGCGAGGTTGCAGCCGGGCCGTGTTAGCAAGGCGAAGCGACGTTTCTGACCGGAGACGTCCTGTCTTGGCCGTTGAGGATCAGAACGGTTGTTTCAACGCTGCCAAGAAAGATTCGGAGGCGACCGCAGCAGATCGTCCGTGAACAATCCGGGTTAGCAGCCTGTTGAAGAACTGCTCCGAGTGTGCCGTGCGTGACCGAGTGTGTCTGCGCGAGTGTGGGATCGCAGGCGAATCGGTGGATTCGTCGAGGCTCCCGCTCTCGCACAGGCGCGCTCGGGTGCGTGCGGCGCGCCGGATGAGTTTTTCAACGGGCTGTTAGGCGCCTCCCTCGATCAGCGCCTTGAGCGCCTCGAGGTCGCCCTGCTGACGTTCTGCGATCTTGCCCTTCATGAGCGGGAGAAGCGCACTCATCAAGATCCCCTCCCCCTCCATCGTCACGTGCGACGTGACCGTCGTGCCGTTCGCGTTCGGCTCGAACTCCGTGTCGGCACGCATCATCATCGATTCGCCCGTCGAGCTGAACACGAAGCGTTCGTGCGGCACGACCGTCTCGATCGTCTCGTCGATGACGAGCTTCTCGCCTTTCTCGATGAAGGTCATGCGGTACTTCGTGCCTTCTTCGATGCCGTTGCCGGAGACGAGCTCGAACGATTCGAGACCGGAAATCCAAGACGTCGCTTTCTCATGATCGTGGAACGCGTCCCAGACGACATCCGCGGGACGCTCGACGTTGATGGAGACGGAGTAGTCAACCTGTGGCACGGCGAGGCCGAGGCCGACGACGCCGAGCACTGCGACAACGGCCAGCACGAACAGGACTTTCAGGACCTTCATCGGATTCTCCGCGGTGAGTCGTTCAACGCGCCGAAGTGTACATCACGCGCCCAACGCACGGCCGCGGTCGAGCCGCCCGTGCCGTCCACACGTCAACCGACGCCGGTGCCACGATCAGGATGCGGAACAGCGTTTCGATCGAGTTCTCGGTCGAGAACGCGCTTGGCAGCTCGTCCGATGATGACGACGGCTGCGATCGTTGCGATCAGCCCGGCGATCAACCAGGAGCGACCGAGTGAACTCGAGAAGTCGAGCTCCGCGAGTCCCGCTCCTACGACGGCGACAGCGATCACGCGCGGCGCAAGTCCGATCCCCGAACCGAGCAGGAACTCGCGCCAACTCACGCCCGCTCCGGCCATCAGGAGATTCGTCCCGGCGAAAGGCATGATGGGAGAGAGCCTCACGAGCACGATGAGCCCGATCGTCTGGCGTGCGCCGCTGCGGACGAGCGCGCGGTGGACGGCCGCGGCGCGCGGGCGCGCGGCGAGCCCCGTCAGCGCGCGCGGCGCGGCGAGTGGCCGAAACACCCCGTACCCGAGCGCGGCCCCGAGCATGACACTGATCAACGCGACGACGGAACCGACGGCGCTCCCGAACAGCAGCCCGGCGACGAGCGAAACGGCGTGCGTCGGAACCAGGGACAGTCCCGCGAGAATCGCTCCCCCGAGCACGTACCACGGAGCGATCGCGCCGCCCGCCTCTACCAGCTGCGGATACCAGCTCTGCTGCGTGGCCGCGAGGATCGGTACGGATATCGCCGGCATCGCCACCGTGTAGAGCGCGATCGGGCCGACGGCACCTGCCGCGCGGAGAGTCTCGACGATGCGCTGAATCAAGGGAGCTGGCTCATGAGACGGGTCGACGTGCGGCCGGCGACCGCCGCAGCAGCTTCAGTATCGCGAAGTGGCCGCCGCGGGATAGCTCGGCGTGGCGCCTCGTCGAGCGTCGACCAGGCCGTCGCGGCGACGCTCCCGACACGCGTAGGATGGGCGCGACGTCCGAGTGCAGGCGTCTTCGTCGGGTGCTATAGCCCGGCACCTTGGTTTTCGGAGAGAGAAACCGATGAAGTCGGCCACGCTGTCCCTCGGTATCGCCCTGATCGTGCTCGGCATCGCCGGCTACGCCCTCACTGGAGCCGTGAGCGTCACGGCCTTGATCCCCGCGTTCTTCGGGATCCCGCTGGCGCTTCTCGCGCGCGGCGTCGACACGAAGCCGGCCCTCGCCATCGTCGCACTCGTGCTCGTGCTCGCCGGCCTTGGCGGCTCGGCTCCGGGCCTCGCGAAGATCGGCTCCCTGGTCGACGGAACCGCCGCGAACCCGGCCGCAGTGATCAGTCAGTCGATCATGGCCGTGCTCTCGCTCGTCTACATCGTGACCTGGTTCCGCCGACGCGGAAAGAACGGCGCCGCCGCGGCCGCGTAGACGGCTCCGAAACACGCGGGCTTCGAAGGCGACGTCGAGGGTTCGCCCCCAGCGCGCACTGTCGTTCTTCCCACACTCTGCCGGACGCGGCGTGTCACGCGCGTTCGTCGTTCACCGTTCGTGGACTTGCGTCTTCGGCACGACGCCACGCACACCACCGGCGAGCGGTTCTTCGTCGCCTCGTCGCTCCTGCTGCTCCGTGTCGTGCTCGCGGGGTTCGCACGCAGTTTCTTCATACACAGCAACGAGCTTCAAGCGCCTCGGACGTCTCCACGCGGCGACGTGGATCGCGTTCGCGATGACCGTCGTGCCAAGCCTCACGATCGGCATCAGTGACACGTGGTCAAGCTGGGCCGAGGCGATGTTCTCGAGCGGCTGAGAGCCAGCGCACCGAAGTCCTGAAACCTCTCGTCGGGTGCGGCATCCGAAGCCGAACGTGACGAACACAGCGCCATGACGGCGCTCAACGCGAGCCTTCTTACGAAAGACGAAGAGCAATGAACCGCATCCCACTCGTTGACCCCGCCGCAGCCGAAGGCAAGACCAAAGATCTTCTCGACGGCGTGAAGAGCAAGATCGGAATGGTCCCCAACATCTACCGCGCAGTCGGCAACTCGCCGGCCGCACTCGAGGGGCTGCTCGGCCTCTCGGGCGCCCTCGGAGGCGGGTCGCTCGACCCCAAGCTCCGCGAGCAACTCGCCCTTTCCGTGGGTGAAGCCAACGGTTGCAACTACTGCGTCGCAGCCCACACGGCGATTGGCAAGGGCGCGGGCCTGAGCGATGACGCCGTCGAAGCAGCACGCCGTGGTGGCGCCGACGACGAGCGCAACGACGCCGCACTCGCCTTCGCGCGGAAGATCCAGGAGACGCGCGGTTTCGTCGAGGACGACGACCTCCAGAACCTTCGCGACCTCGGTTTCACCAACGGTGACATCACCGAGATCGTGGGACACGTCGCGCTCAACACGTTCACGAACTTCTTCAACCACGTGGCCGACACCGAGATCGACTTCCCGCGCGCCCCGGCGCTCGCCGACACCTGAGTCGACATCCCAACAGCCCGTTGAAAAACTCATCCGGCGCGCCGCACGCACACGAGTGCGCCTGTACGAGCGCGGGAGCCTCGACGAATCCACCGATTCGCCTGCGTTCCCACACTCGCACAGACACTCGCGGTCACGCACGTCGCACTCGGAGCAGTTCTTCAACAGGCTGCTAAGCACGCAGCGGACTCCGCCCGCATCACCACGCGGACTCGCCCCGGCCACGACCGCGGGCGGGTCCGCGTGGTTCATTTCACGTCGACCATCGGTATCCCACTGAGTTCCTTCAACGCCGCCCGGCGCATCGGGGCCGTGAAGTACGACTCGAAGAGATCCGCGTGGCCGGGGTCGCCACCCGTGAAGCGTTCTTCGAAGCCCGAGACGTCGAGCTTCGCTCCGATCTCGTCACTCGGTACTCCCTCGGCAACCATGCGATCGCGCTGTTCGACGACTGAGTCACAGACCTCGATCAAGAGATCGACGTAGCTGGTGTCGCGCTGGATGTCGCCATGACCCGGCACGAGCGTGCGGTACTCGAGGTCCTGAAGGCGACGCAGCGTGTCGGCCCAGCGGCTTGGTGGAACGTTGAAGCCGTACGGCGTCGGGTGCACGACGAGATCACCAGTGGCGACGATGCGCTCCTCTGGAAGCCACATGACGACATCGCCGGCCGTGTTTCCATCGCCGAGGAACAGCAGCTCAATGTCGCGCTCACCGGAATGAATCGTCAGCGCCTCGCGGAAGCTGACAGTGGGCAAGACGAGCTCGAGCCGGTTGTACTCAGCATCGATGACGTCCGCGTCGTCCAAGAACTCCTGAGCGCGCGCCAAGGCGTGCGGTGGAATCTCGACGCCTTCCTCGTCGACCCGTTTCTCGACCATGTCCAAGTAGATCCCGCGCAGACTGCCGACGACCTGCGGGCGCCGGTGGATGTACGTGATCCGGCTGCCCGTCATGGCGGCACGCGTGAAGGCGTGAGCGACGATCTCCACCTGCGGGTAGACGTCGCGGATGCGCGCGATGCCGAAGCAGTGGTCGCCATGCCAGTGACTGATCACGATGTGCGTCACCGGGAGATCCGTCACCTCTTGGATCTTCGCGACGAGACGCTCGCTCATGAGGGGCACGCCCCCACCGTCGAACACCACGACGCCGACGTCGGTCACCACGAACATCGTCGCCCCCATGACGGGCGTGCGCCCGGCGTCCTCACGCACGCCAGCCCAGACATCGGGTGAGAGTTCATCGAACGTCCACTCGAACGGATCACCCAGAGGCGCGGCCGTGGCGAGCGACGTGAAGCAGGTGCTGAGTAACAGTGACAACAGCTGTGCGATCGTGGGCATGGGACTGCTCCAACAGTGGGACACGAGATCGGGCCATGAGCACTCACGGAACAGCACGGGACCCGCGCCGTCTTGTAAGAATCGGACATCCTCTCAACGCCTCACTTGCGCCTCACACTCAGCGTGCTCGGCTGCCATGATCGTGGTCACCTCGCTGCTGGAGTCGTCATGCCAAGCGCCTCGTCAATCTTCCCGATCGCATCGCTACTCATCTTTGCCACGTCGCTCGCAGGTCAGTCGATCGCGATGGACGCCGGGTCATTCGCGCTCACCGCTGAGCACTGCGAGTTCGGACGTCACCTCGATCGCGACGCGATGTTCCTTCGACAGGGAAGCGCGACCGTCGCCGAACTCGACTTCGAGTACGGCACGATCGAGTTCGACATCGCTTTCGGTGACGCTCGTGGCTTCGTCGGGGCGAAGTTCCACATCGACGATGCATTCAACTACGAGCACTTCTACCTGCGCCCGCACCAGTCGGGTAACCCGGATGCGAGTCAATACCAGCCCGTCGTGAACGGACATGCGGCTTGGCAGCTCTGCTACGGGGAGAGGTACGCGAACCCGCGCAAACACAGCTTCGACTCGTGGCAACACGTGCGCCTCGTCGTCGCACCAGATGGCGCCGACGTGTTCGTCGACGACACCGAGCCGCTCCTCCAGGTCCGCCCGCTCCTGCGCGCGAAGCCCGGCGGCGGAGTCGCCCTGACGGCGAGCCACGCGCCGGCATGGTTCGCGAACCTGCGCATCGACACGAAGACACCGCCCATGCTCACAGACGAGCAGCGACCGATCGGCCCAGCACCTGACGGCATGATCACGACCTGGCTCGTCTCGGAGGCCTTCGACGAAGAACGGCTCGCGGACGACGACCCAACCGGACCACTCGGGACAACGTGGTCACCGGTCAGCGCGACGATCCGCGGCATCGCGAACCTGGCCGAGGTCGCCACGCCGGGCGGCCCGAACACCGTCGTCGCACGCACGACGATCACGAGCGAGGAGGAGCGCCGGGTCGCTCTCGACTTCGGCTTCAGCGATCGCGCGGCCGTGTACCTCGACGGGCAGCTGCTCTACCGCGGGACGCGCAACTACGCCGGACCCGACTACCGCTTCCTCGGAACCGTCGGTCTTCACGACACCGTCATCCTTCCCCTCACCGCTGGACGTCACGTGCTCGCCATTGCGGTCACGGAAGACTTCGGCGGCTGGGGACTGACGGCGCGCCTGCATCCCACCCCGGGTGTGCACGTCGAGGGAGGTATGTGAGATGCGGTGCGCCTCCGGGAGCAAGCCATGCTGACTTCGCGCCTCATCCCCGCATCGCTCGAGCACGTCGTCGAGGGGCTCTGGGGCTCGTCGGGCGACGCACCGGCAAACGACCCACCGCGCACGGTGCTGCCCACCGGCACGGTCGAGATCATCTTCAACTTCGGTGATCCGATCGTGCACATCGACGTCGACGCCGGCCGTGCCCTGCCGTCGATGTACGTGACGGGTCAGCGCACGCGGCCCGTCGTGCCCGTGATCCGCGGACGTCATGACTTGCTCGTCATCAGCCTCTACCCCTGGAGCGCGCCAAGCCTCTTGCCGGGCTGCTCGTCCGCTTCGGATGCCTACGCCCCGCTGAGTGAGTTCATCGACAACGGCGAAGTCGCGTGGCTCGAGGACCACCTCAACGCCGCGCGCGGACTCACAGCGCGAGCGCGCATCGCGCTCTCTTTCCTCGACACCCTTCACGCCACGAGAGCGCGTGTTCCCCGCGACATCGTCCGCCACGCCGCCCAATGCCTCGGGACGTCACGCACGCACAGGACCGTGCGGGCGGTCGCCCATGACCTCGGCCTCTCACAGCGGCACCTTGCGCGCTGCTTCGGCGAGGACATCGGCCTGTCGCCGAAGACCTACTCACGCGTCATGCGGTTCCAGTCGGCGCTCCCGGCGCTCCGGCGTGGGACGAAAAGCCTGGCCGCCATCGCATCGGCCTACGGATACACCGATCAAGCGCACATGTCCCACGACGCCCGCGCTTTCAGCGGAATGACGCCGCAACAGATCGGCAACCGACGCCCCGCGTCGCGCCAAGACGTCACTTCGCGTCTCTTTCACTGCGTCTACCTCTGACGCACCGTCAAGCTCCGCCCTCGGCCTGCACGTATGTGACGTGATGGACATTTGCACACCGCGTGAGTCGATCGCGCCTCTCTGGATGGCCGTGTTGGCAGGCGACTGATCATCAGCCGTCCCCCGGTCGCTTCATGATGAAGAAGATGAAGGAGAGGACGAGATGAAGATCCGAAACACCCTGACAGCCGGCCTGCTGATCCTTGCAGTCGTGGCCTCGGGCGCCGCCGCTCAGACGAAGAAAGTCGACGCGACGTTCACCGTCGGAACGGGAACGTGCACGAAGTCGATGACGCTCGACTCGGGCGCAACCGGCGAAGCCGCCAGCGAACTGTCACGAGCGAACGCCAAGGACTGCGGCCTGCTCGATGCCGCCGGCGACCCCGTGATGACCTACTTCGAGCCCGACCCCGGCGATCCGACGAAGCCCAAGAAGAAGTCGTTCACGGTCGCGGACGGCTCGTCGATCGAGTACGCCGTCACCAAGCCGTTGAAGATCGCCGTCAAGGACTCGAAGGGTAATGAGTGCTGCGCAACGATCGCGATCACGGTCATCTGCGACAAGACGAAGGCGGGGTCGAACCTACTCGGCAAGGCCTGGCTCAAGGCCGTCAAGGCCGTGTGGGAGTTCGAGGACGACACGCTGAAGTGGCCCAAAGCGGCGCCACCTCAGGGTGACAAGAAGACCAAGACGTTGGTGCCGACGACGAGCGGTGCCACGGGTCGTGACTACGACGCCTACGATCACGTCCTGCTGCACCACGGCGGTCAGGTTGTCGACATCCCGGCGATCCCGTCGGGTTTCCCGCACACGATCCTCCCGCAAGCCGTGCTCGGCGCACTCCCGCCGATCCCGCTCGTCGGGCAGATCGACGTCATCCAAGATCTCGACGACTACGGCATCCTGCTCAAGAACGGATTCACGAGCCTGGGTGCGTTCGGGCTCTTCGACATGCTCATGATCGATCAGCTCGAGATCATCACGGACAACGGGCCCGTCTTCATCGAGAACCAAGCCGTGCTCGTGAACACCTCGCCGTTCGACCTCGTCGTGCTCGGCACCGATGTGCTCGGTGCACTCGAAGGTGAACTCGACGCCGAAGACGACGTGCTGTGCCTCGGCCTCCCGCCGCTCGACTTCCCCTGGACGCGCGTCCCGGGAAGCGGCAAGCAGGCGAGCAACACGGCTGTCCCGGACCTGCTCGGCTTCGGCACGCTGCTACCCGGACAGCCGAGTCAGTTCGACATCATCAACGGCCTCCCCGGTGCGCCCACGACGTTCGTCGTCGGACTCGACGACCTCTCGGCGCCTTTCAAGGGCGGCATCCTCGTCCCGACGCCTGACTTCCTGATCCCGTTGCCGCTCGACCCGCTCGGCGGAGCGAGCCTGCCGTTCCTCACGCCGCCGGGTCTGACCGGGCTCGAACTCTTCACTCAGGCGTGGGTCCAAGACCCGGGTTCTTCGTTCGGCTTGTCGGCGACAAACGGAGTGCAGCTCGTCTTCCAGTGAGCGCGTGCTCGGGTGACGAGTGACATCACGCATGCCGACGAGCACCCGTCTTGCGCGCGGCGCGAGGCGGGTGCTCGTGTTTGTTGCCTTGCCGGCAAGCCGGACACTTCCCTGACAACGCGCTGCGGATTCCATTCTCATCGCAGGCTCGCGAGCGCGCCTCACTGCGTGTAGGGAGCGCGAGAGTGAGCAACTCGCCTGTGTTTCGTGTGCCCATCGCGACGCGAGCCTTGTTCGCATCGAGCGACGAACGGCCGCCGCAGATGCTGGGCCTCGATCAGCGAGACGGCGCATGCGTCACGTCGGTCTGGAGCGTGCCTACCGCTTCACGAAAACGCATCGCGCCCCTCACTTCGAGAGGCGCGTGTTAGCGTGGACCTCCCAGCCGTGGATCCCGTCTCTCCTGTCGCTGCGCGTCTCTCGACTGAAACGCACCGTCGACATCGGGCTGCATGGCGACCGGTCCGTTCCCCGATTCGGAGTCTCGCTTTGCTCTCCTCTCGCCCCGCCCTCATCGGCTTTGCACTCGTCGCAGCACTGAACGCTCCGCTCGACGCCAAGGACGATCACGTCCAGCCCTTTCCGCTGCGCGCCATCGACTCGGAATCGACCGACGCCATCACCCTCGAACCCATCCCGTCGCTGATCCGCAGCCTCGCGCCCCTCGACCGCGTCACGTTCATCGACGTCGCGCTGCCAGACATGGCACCCGCGACGCTCGACCTCGAACGCATCGCCGTGGCGCCCGACGGCACAGCCATCTACGTCGACGGCGAACACGTCGGCTCCGACACGTCGCACCTGAACCTGTCGCTCTGGAAGGGCTCGGTGCGCGGTGAGCGCGGGAGCGACGTCTTCCTCTCGTTCTCGAGCTTCGGCTCGCGCGGCTGGATCTCGCGCGGCAACGAAACGATCCACCTCGCTGTCCAGCCCGACGCCGTTGCGGGTTGGGCCAAGTCGACGAACTCGTTCGTGCGCCAGTCGATGCTCACCGAGCTCGGCGTCGGCCCCGAGCTCGCGTGTCACTCCGACTCTGTGCGCCACGCGACGCAGCCGTCGCTTCCCATGCCGCAGGGCAGCTCGCCTGAAGCCTCGTACTCCGGCGGTACGCTCCCCTACTACGACGCGCGCATCGCGCTCGAGACCGACTACCAGTTCTACCAGCTGTTCAACGACCTGCCGGCGACGCAGGTCTATGCCTTCAGCCTCTTCGGCGCGGTGAGCGACCGCTACCGCGAGCAGGTCGGCGCCATCTTCTCGATGCCCTACGTCGGCTTCTACACGTCCAACAACGACCCGTGGGTGAACCAGGACCTCGGCGGCAGCAGCATCGATGTCCTCTACGAGTTCCAGGATGCCTGGGACAACGGCGCCGCGCCCGTGACCGCCGACCTCTACACGCTCTGGAGCGGTGCGGGCCTCGGTGGTGGCGTCGCGTATCTCGATGTGCTCTGCGACCAAGACTACGGCTTCTCGGTCAGTGGCAACCTCGCCGCGCTGACGCCGATCCCGATCATCCCGAACAACGCGTTCAACTGGGACTTCATGGTCACGGCGCACGAGTTCGGTCACAACTTCGCGACGCCTCACACGCACGACTACTGCCCGCCGATCGACCAGTGCGCGCCCGATGGCTACTTCGGTCAGTGTCAGACGTCGGAACAGTGCACGCCCGTCGGCACGATCATGAGCTACTGCCACCTCTGCGACGGCGGCCTGGAGAACGTCACGACGTTCTTCCATCCTGAAGTCGTCAACACCGTACGCAGTGCGATCGTGAACAGCTGCATGCCGCTGTTCGCGGGCGTGTTCACGGAAGATCTCGGCGCGGCGAAGGCCGGCGCGAACGGGGTGCCCAACCTCGACGTGTCGTTCACGACGGGAGCGAACACGCTCGACCTCACGCTCACGAACCTGACGCCCGGTGCTCCCGGCGTGCTCTACATCTCGGCGTCGCAGATCAACGCGCCGTTCAAGGGTGGCACGCTCGTGCCCTCGCCCGACATCGCGATCAACCTCGCGCCGGGCGGAGCGACGCAGAGCCTGGGCGGGCCGGTCTCGGGTCTTCCCGACGGTATCGAGCTCGTCACGCAGGCTTGGTTCAAGGACGGCAGCAACCTCTGGTCGTCGACGAACGGCGTCGCGTTCGAACTGATCGTTCCTTGAGCTGACAGCAGAACACGCAGCACTCACACGGGGCTGGACGGCGCGCACGCCGTCCAGCCCCGTGTCGCTCCGTGCACCGAGGCCCGCGTTGATGCCCGCCTGCACCGGCGTTCACGAGCTTCGATCGTGCGGGCGAGGCCAGCCCACGTCGCATACACTCTCAAGCGGATCTCAACCATCGAACGGGGAGCGACGACGGTGTCACAGCGAACGCAGATTCTCATCGCAGCAGCCGCCGCCGTCGTGCTCGTCGGCACCGTGTGGTTCCTCACCATGGGGAACGACTCGCAGGCGGTGCCCTCGGTCCAGCAGGCGTCCGAGATCGCCCAGAGCACACCCGCCCGGGACCGCAGCTCCGGGACGGAGCCGCTCGGCACCTCGACCACCGAGGCCGTCCCTCTCGACGCACCGACAGTCGCGAGCCTCGCCCCCAACCGACCTTGGCCGCCCGGCGTCACCGAGGTTTCGCTGAGTGGACGCGTCGTCGACGAGCGGGGCCATCCCTGGCCGGGCGCCACGGTGGTATTCGCTCCCGACCGCCGCACCCGTGATGAACTCGAGGCAGACCCGAGCAGCTCGACCGTTCCTGCTCATGCTCCGCACGCCGAGCTGCCGCGTACGCTGACCGATGCGAGCGGGCGCTTCGAGCTGCGCGGGCCGTGGTACGAGCGAGAGCTCGGCACGTCATGGCGGTCGTCCGACGCTGATCCGTCGATCGCCATCACAGCGCAGGGCATGGCATGGCAGGGACACCCCGCACTCGGCTTCGACGGCGAGGCGATGGACCTCGGCGACCTCGTGCTTGCACACCCCGGCGCGAGCATTTCGCTGCGCGTCGTCGACGAACGCGGTGAACCGGTGCCCGATGTGCTCGCGCAGGTGACGTCACGTTCCTACCAGTCGGCGGCTGACGACGACCCGAGCCCGCCGGGTTTCATGACGTTGCGCGCGCTCGGAGTCACGGACGCGGACGGGCGGCTGCGCGACGCGCACCGCTGGCCGAGCCGCATGAACGTCTCATTCAGCAAGGCGGGATTCGTCACGCAACACCTGCGGGTCGAGCTCCCCGCCGGGGAACACGCCGATCTCGACGACGTCGTGATGACGAAGGGCTTCGCCGTTGCCGGAGTGGTCCTCGACGACCACGGTGCGCCGCTTGCCGACGTGCACATCACGGCGCTCGCGAGCACCCTCGCCGAACGCGCTCTCGACAAGGCCCCAGGTGAAATCGACCTCACGAACGTCGTGCTCCGCTTCGCGCGCGACAGCCCGCTCACGACCCGCACCGACAGCGACGGCACCTTCGAGCTCGGTGGACTCTCGCATGACATGGACGCCGTGTCGCTCTTCGCCATGGCTCCCGGGTTCGACATCAAACACGTGCAGTCGATCGCTCCGAGCACGACTCACATCGACATTCGCTTGCTCCCCGAGGCGCGCCTGAATGTCGACGTGCGGCGCGCAAGCGACGGCGAACCGATCACCGATGCCGAACTCATCGCCGTCGCGCGGACGGGTTTCCGCGAAGAGCCGTTCCCGGCGTTCCTCGAGAACGCATTCACTCCGCTCGCCGTCGACGACGGTCGCGTCGTTCACCGACCCGGCAGGCTCGGGACCGTGGTGTTCGTGAGCGCACCGGGCTGCATTCCACAACGCGTCGACGTCGAACCGTGCCAGCCGGGTGAACATCGTGACATCGTCGTCACCCTCGGGCCCGGTGAGCCCGTGACCGGACGCGTCGTCGATGAAAAGGGCGACCCTGTCGCCGGAGCCGAGGTCTGGCTCAGCACAGAGTGGGACATCTTCGACGACTTCCTCGAGTTCGAACAGCAACTCACGACGAATGACGGTCGCTTCACATTCGAGGCACTCGATGCGGGCGTGTGGAGCCTCGGCGTCTTCAAGCACGGCTACCCGCGCTTTGAACTCAAGGGCATCGACAGCACATCCCCCGCAACCGAGATCGAGGTCGTGCTGACACGCGGCGCAGACATCGTCGGCACGATCATTGACGCAGATGGCACCCCCGCGGTGGCGCACCGGATCGACGCGACACTTGTGCCCAACGCCGCTTCGGCCAAGTCAGGCGTCACGACATCCATGCCGACACGCTCCGATCGGCTGGGACGTTTCGCCTTCCACGGACTGAAGCCCGGCGCGTGGGTGCTGCGCGCCAAACCCGGCGTTGAGCGCCACATCACCGTCGAGGCACGCGAGGAACTCGACGTGCAACTTCAGCTCGCGCCTACGCTCACGCTCACGGGGCGCACACTCACCGGGCAAGACCCACTTCCGCAAGTCCGCGTCATCGCCTCCACCGACCCCAAGGGATTGGGCAACTCCGTCTCGACCCGCAGTGACGGGAAGGGCGTGTTCCGCCTCGCGTTACCCGGTGCCGACACCTACCAGATCTTCTTGATCTCGCGCAGCAATGTGTGGGAGCGACGCCAAGTCGTGGCCGAGGAAGGTGACGCGCCTCACCTCCAAGTCGACTTCGGCACAGCCCATCTCACGGGGCGCGTCACCATGAGCGATCCGAGCCGGCCGCTGCCCGAAGACACCTCGATCTACGTGACGCGTTTCGACGAGCACCGCGGCTACATCCGCCCCGATGCGAACGGTCACTTCTCCTACGGGCCGCTCACGCCAGGCAGCTACACCCTCATGTGCAACCAGTCGATGTCGCTGCCGATCCGGCACGGCCCCGTCGACGTCAGCGCCGGTGAGACCATCGACGGCATCTCGCTCGTCCTCCATCCTGCCGCGCGCGTCCGTGGAGTGATCCACCTCGACGCGGGTGACGACTTCACCGGCTTCGCCCATCTCCGTCGCACGGACGGCATCGCTGGCTACCGCGTCGAGCAGGTCTACAACAACACCTTCGAGTTCGAGCAGGTCGAGCCAGGCAGCTGGTCGCTTGACCTCGCGACGTTCCGGCAAGCGGAGCTCGGCCTCGGCGACGGTCTCCGCGGCGAGCCAGGTATCGAGCTTCCCGCACTCGCCGAACAGCAGCGTTTCGAAGTCACCGCGCTTCAGGACGTGAAGTTGAACGTCCATGCTTCGACCCAGGACGGATGACGTTCGTCGCTCTCCTCGGCCCTGTCACCGCAACATCGGTGGCGGCTACAAGTCAAGTCGACGAGGTCCTCGCCACTGGCTCTTGGGAGTATCCGCAATGATCGACGCACCGCCGAAGCTGGCACGAGCGCGGCTGCTGCGCGTGGCCCTGTCGCTCGCCGTCGTGGGCATGGGCTGTCTTCCCACGCCCGCGCAGGAGATGGTTGCCGCGTGCTCGCTCGACCTCACGAACGCGGGGCACATGAAGGACATCGTCTCGAACGCGCTGATGCTCGGCGTGCTGCGCGAGAGTGACGATGTCGACGCGTTCCTCGAGAACGCCGAAACGCGCTTCGCGACGGGTGACGCTCTGTTGAGTGCCGCGGCCGAGCACTTCGGATTGACGGACGCCGACCTGGAAGCCGAAGTGGAGCGCTTCCGGCACGTCAACTGCGGACACGAGGGCGGAGGCCGCCATAGCGATGAGTCTGAGCCCGACGAGACCCTCACGCTCTCGGACTTCGCTCGCGACGTCACGCTGCACGTCGTCCTGCACGAACTCGGTCACGCCCTGGTCCGCGAGTTCGACCTCCCCATCCTCGGCAACGAGGAAACCCTCGCCGATTCCTTCGCAACGCACTTCCTCACGTATCACTTGCCCGAACGTGCCGTCGCCGTGCTCGAGGCGCGCGTCACGTCTCTGATGAGCGAGGCGCGCGACGTCGATCGTGAGGTGTGGACCGTCACGGGCGAGCACAACAGCGACGCTCGCCGCGCGTACCAGATCGCCGCGCTCGCCGTCGCAGCCGATCCCGAGCGCTACGCGTCGGTGGCCGACCTCGTCGACATGTCCGCACGCGACCGCCGCGCCAGCCGCGACTACGGCTCCGAGATCCATCGCTCGTGGCGCCGCACGCTCGCACCGCTCTGGATGCCCGGTGACGTGACGTCGACCGAATCGCGCGTCGTCTGCGAGAGCGACGATCCGCTCCTTGCCCAGCTCTGCGCCGACTCGCTCGTGGACGAGATCCGCGCGGCGTTGTCGCGCTTCGATTGGCACTCGCAGGTGACGGTGCGCTTCGTCGGTGGCGACGGCGGCGCGGGCTGGAGTCGCTCGAAGCGCACGGTGACGGTGCACGGCGAGTATGTCCGCCGCTTCGTCGAACAGGGACGCGCCGAGACCTCGCGAGCGACACCGCCCCAGCCCGCTGCGACCCCGCGCTGAGCATCGCGGAAGCGAACGGCGATCAAACTCGCCATGTCGTTGGCGAAGTCGCACTCGCGTTGCACGCGAGAAGCTCGAGAAGCTCGTAGGCGACGCGGCGAGCGGCCGACGTCAAGCCCGACGGCTTCACACGCATCGGATCGGCGCCGCGCTGCGTCGTGTCAGCGCACGCCGATCGCGACGGACGGTCCGTCGCCGTCGAAGTCCGCGTCGGTGTCCTGGTAGACGCTCACGACGTAGTTCCCCTCGTCCGCAAAGAAGACCTTGCTCCAACGCTGGTTCAGCGGCGTGAGCTTGAAGGCCGATGACGCCCCGGCTTCTCCGACCGCGAACCCGAGCGTAGCCACGGTGTCGACTCCCGAGGTCCCGCCGGCCATGACACGCCCGGCGCCCACCGTCTCGGGGTTGCTCCACGAGAAGACCAGGTCGATCGTGACGTCGGTCTGCGTGCGCCCGTTACCGGCGACCGCCCCCTCCTGACGCATCGTGATGTCGACCGTCGGACCGACGGCCGCGATGTGGAACGAGATCGGATACCCCGTGTCCTTCTCGATGTCCTTGAACGTCTTCTTCAGCAAGCTCGCCAGCTTCCGCGTCACCTTCGCGACGCGCTTGTCCATGCCCCCACGCACCTTGGACAGAAGTCCGCCCTGACGCTCGTAGAACGGCTTTGGGTAGATCCCCGCGAGGCTGTCCGGCTCGGCGTCTCCGGCGTAGGCGACGAGCGCAGCGCTTCCCGCCGTCGAGATCGAGAGGAGCGCGGCATCGTAGGCGTCGCGAATCTGGCGCTGCACGTCGGCGAGGTCGTCGTGAAAGTCTTCGAGGAAGATCTGCGCGAAGCCCCCGCTCTCGACATCCTTGCCATAGGCCTTGATCAACGCCACACCGTTCTTGCTCGCGGCCTTCAGCGCATCCTTGAACTCGTCGTCGGCTTCGTCGATCGCATCCTCGAGGCGTTCGACCGCCGCTTTCTCGGAGATCTGAGCCTGGACGAGCGGGGCACCAAGGAAGGCGAGAGCGAGTGCGAAGCGCATCGAGAGCATGGGTCGTGTCCGTGGAGTCGAGTGGTTCATCAGCTTTGAGTGAGCGGGATCCGCCACCGAGACGAAGGTTGCGTGAAGGCCCCGACGCTCCGGTGCCACGGCCTCCGCGTGGTTGGTCCCGCCCCCGACATTTGAGCGCACAACCGTGGAACCGGGGGGACGGAGTGGCGTGAACGCACGCGGGTTCTGGAGTTCGGACTCGCGCACATCGCACGCGGCAACGCCCCGCCTGCGAGCTGCGTCACAATGCTAGAGTCGGAACAGATGTCACTCTCGACGTGGTGTCACTCTTGACGACATGAAAGGCCGCCGAACCATGACAGCCGAAGCGCTGGTCGATGAACTGAAGAGTGGGAGCTGCTTCCCCGGTTCCCCGGCGGTCGTCGACGTGATTCAGACGCACCTCTCCGTCGTCTGTCTCGCGGGCGACCTCGTCTTCAAGCTCAAGAAGGCCATCACGCTACCGTTTGTCGACTTCGCCGAACTCGAGGCGCGCCGACGGGCCTGCCGCGACGAGGTCCTGTTCAATCGCCGACTCTGCCCCGACACCTATCTCGGCACTGCTGCGCTTCGACGCATCGACGGCGTGCTGCGCTTCGCGGCGATCGGCGACGACGAGAGCAGCGACGACATCGACGTCGCCGTCGTCATGAAGCGACTGCCGCAAGAGCGGATGCTCGATGAACTCGTCAAGGTGGGCGACGTCTCGGAGGCCGAGATCATCGAGCTGGCCGAACTGATCGCCCGCTTCCACCGCGAGGCCCAGCGCGGCCCCGACGTGACGGCCCACGGCGACCCCGCAAAGCTGGCCGGGTTCGCGCGCGCCAACTTCACCGAGCTCGACGCCGTGCCCGATCACGCACTTCCTGCCGCACTCCTCGCACGCCTGGCACGCGCCACGGCCGACGACTTCGACGCGTTGCTTCCTTTGCTCCGACAGCGCGCCGACAACGGCTTCGTCGTCGATGGACATGGCGACCTGCACGCACGCAACGTCTGCATGACCGCCCCACCGACCGTCTACGACTGCATCGAGTTCGAGCCGGCGTTTCGCTGTGGCGACGTCGCCACCGAGGTCGCGTTCTTGGCCATGGATCTGCGCTACCGGGGAGCCGCTTCGCTGGCAGCCACCTTCGTGGGCGCCTACGTCGACCGCAGTGGCGATGCACAACTGCCGAGCCTCTTGCCGACCTTGTGCAGCTATCGCGCCATGGTCCGCGCGAAGGTCGCCGCGCTCGCCGCTGCCGAGTCGGAGATCTCCGCCGACGACCGCTCCGGCGCGCGCGCGTCGGCCCGTCGACACCTCGTGCTCGCCAGCGCCTACGCTGTAGAGACTCGGGGCCCGTGGTGGGTCGTCGTCTGCGGCCCGCCGGCGAGCGGCAAGAGCCGCCTGTGCCGTGAACTCGCGGCGACGACGCACTGGCCGCATCTGTCCACCGACGTCGTGCGCAAGGAGCTCGCCGGCATCGGCGCGACCGAACACGCTGCGGCCGAGCACTACACGCGCGAGTTCTCCGAGCGCACCTACGCCGCGCTGCTCGAGCAGGCTCGGCAGCGATCGGCGACCGGCGCGACCGTCGTGCTGATCGACGGCAACTTCCCCTCGGCACACCATCGCCAGCGCGCAGCGAAGGCATCCGCAGAGGCCGGCAGCGAGCTCCTCATCGCGCACGTGGACATCGATGTCGCAACGGCGCAGCAACGCGCCACGGCCCGCCAAGACGAGGCGGGCAACATCAGCGACGCGGACGCCGCCGTCACGGCCGAGCTCCACGCGCGGTTCGAAGCGCCGACGCCTGACGAAGGTCACGCCTTGCTGAAGCTCGACGGCCGTGGCGCGACCGCAGCGTTGGCCGAGCAGCTCATCGCGCACATGCTCGACGGAAGTCGAAGCAAGAGCAGCGCGGCGACTGCAGTTCCAGCAAGCGACAGCGCCTGATGCCATCGAGTGCCCGAGCGCGGTCTGCCGGCAACGAAGCGCCCTGGCCCAGTCATCGGAATGCACCCCGGGCGCGTCGCCGTCTCAGATCAACGCACGTCAGTTCGTGACGTCTTCCAGCACCCGCGTGCCAGGCTGCTAGTCTGGAGTTGTCTGTCCCGCAGGTCCCCCATACGTCACGCCCCCATGGCCGATCTCAGTCGCACAACGCTCTTGCTCCGTCGGCTCGAAGCCGGTGAGACAGCGGCGACGGAAGAGCTCCTCCCGCTGGTGTACGACGAACTTCGACGACTCGCCGAACGCCAGATGGGTCGCGAGTCACCCGGACACACGCTGCAGCCGACCGCGCTCGTCCACGAGGCATGGCTGCGGCTCGTCGGCGAGTTGGGTGCAGGGCCGAGTGACCGACGGCAGTTCTTCGGCCTCGCATCGCACGTCATGCGCAACGTACTCGTCGACCACGCCCGGGCGCGTCGCGCGGCGAAGCGTGGAGGCGCCCGGGGGCGCGAGTCGCTCGATCACGCCGTCGTCGTCTACGAGGACAAGGTGCACGACCTCGTCGAGCTGGACGCCGCGCTGGCAAAGCTCGCCGAGATGGACGAACAGCTGCTGCGCATCGTCGAGTTGCGCTTCTTCGGCGGGCTCACGAACCGCGAGGCCGCCGAAGTCATGGACATTCCGTTGCGCACACTCGAGCGCGGCTGGTCGACGGCACGCGCCTGGCTGCGAGGGAGCATGACCTCCCCGTGACCGACAACCAGTGGACCCGCGTGCGCGCCATCTTCGAGTCGATCAGAGAGCTCCCGTCGGATCAGCGCGAGGCGGAACTGAATGCCGCGTGCGGTCACGACGGCGCGCTGCGCGAGGAAGTCGACCGTCTCCTCGCACTCGACGTCGCCGACGATTTCCTCGAGGCGCCGGATGCCGCTGCTCGCCATGCCGCTTTCACCCACTCCATCACGGGTTGGCGCGCCGGAACGACCTTCGCAGGTCTGAAGATCCTCGGCACGCTCGGGTCGGGCGGCATGGGCACGGTCTACGAGGCCGAGCAAGCGAAGCCGCACCGGCGCGTGGCGCTGAAAGTTCTGCGGCCGGGCACCGTGACGCCCCAGACGACGGCCCGCTTTCGCTGGGAAGCCGAGCTCCTCGGCCGGCTTCGTCATCGAGGTATCTCGCAGATCTACGCCGCCGGCGTCGAGACCGACGCATCGGGACAGAACGTGCCGTGGTTCGCGCTCGAGCTCATCGAGGGTGCAGACCCGATCACGACGGCCGTCGTCGCGCACAACTTCGACCGGCGCACCACGCTCGAACTCTTCGCCGAAGTCTGCGATGCGATTCAGCACGGGCACCAACACGGCGTGATCCATCGCGACCTCAAGCCAGCCAACATCCTCGTCGACGCCGATGGTCACGCGAAGGTGATCGACTTCGGCGTTGCACGCGCCGTGACCAACGACGAGGACCGCACACGCTTGACGCAGGCTGGCGAGCTCCTCGGGACGCTCCGGACAATGAGTCCCGAACAGCTCGACGGCGACCCCGAGCGCGTCGACGCACGCACGGACGTCTACGCGCTCGGCGCCGTGCTGCACGAGCTGCTGTGCGGGGCCCCACTGCACGATCTCGAAGGCGCGTCGCTGACGGAGATCGCGCGGCGCATCCGTGAGACACGTCCACGACGACCGAGTCAGTTGCGCCCCGACATCTCCGAGGATCTCGACTGGATCGTCGCCAAGGCTGTCGCCCACGACCCTGAACGGCGCTACGCGAGCGCGTCGGAGCTGGCTGCTGACGTCCGACGTTTCCTCGCGCGCGAACCCGTCGCAGCCGGGCCACCCGGCGCGGGCTACCGTATTCGCAGCTTCGTGCGGCGGCATCGGTTTGGGGTCTTCGCGACGACGGCCGTGGCGCTGACCCTGCTCGTCGGTCTCGTCAGCACGACGGTCTGGATGTTCGTCGCGGAGGAGAACGAACGGCGCGCGGACTCCGAGCGTGTCGAGGCCGAGTTGCAGCGCACACGGGCCGAGGCCGAGCGCTTGGAAGCGGAAGTTCAACGCACGCGCGCAGAAGAGGAGCGCGCTCGCGCCGAGGCGGAGAGCGCCCTCGCGAAAGCCGTCACGGACTTCGTCGTCGAGCTCGTGCGCTCGCCCGACCCGGCACTCGACGGGAACGACGTCCGCGTCGTCGATGTCCTGGCGCGCGCTGACGAACAGCTCGGCATCTCGCTCGCCGACCAGCCCCAGCTGAGCGCCTCGCTCCACTCCGTTCTCGGTCGACTGCATTACAACCTCGGCCTCCACGCAGGGGCCGAGCGACATTTCACGCTCGCCCTATCACTCGCCGACGGCAAGGAGAAGCTCTCCGCACTTGCCGCACGCGGCGCCGTCCACCGCGAGGCCAAGCGCTACGAGGACGCCGCCGCTGATCTCGAGGCGGTGCTCGAACAGCGTCTCACTCTGCTCGGCGAAGATCACACCGACACCGCGATGGCGTGGGCCGAACTCGCACTCCTTCACCACGCGCGCGGCGAAACGCGTCCTGCCGAGGCGCTCTACCGCAAGGCCATCGAAGTCGTGCGCCGCAGACTCCCGGATGACGACGAACTCGTCCTGCGCATCAGGTCGAACCTCGCCGCGCTCTACCAATCGATGGCCCGCTGGGAAGACTCCCACGCGCTGCTCCTCGAGACGGTGCCGCTCCTGCAGGCACGGCTCGGCAGTCGACACCCCGCGACGCTGACGGCCCTGGCGAACCTCGCAAGCGTCTGCGTCGCTCTCGGCGACTACGACCGCAGCGCGGCCTTGATGGACGAAGTCATCACGGCGCGCCGCGCCACGCTCCCGGCCGACCACCCGGCCGTGCTCGGCGACCTCTCGAACCTCGCCGTGCTGCGTCTCAAGACAGGTGACACCGCGTCGGCTGCGCGCCTCACGCGCGAGGTCATCGTCGCGCGCTCACTGACGTCGCCGCGCGCGCCAGAAACGGTGCTGGCGCGCTGCAACCTCATCCACATGCTCTACATGGCAAGCGATGCGGACGGAGTCCGTCGCGAATGCCAGGCATTGCTCGAGCTCGAACTCGACCAGCACCTCGACCACGTCGCACCCTTCGCGTACCACGAGAACTCCGCGCGCTTTGTCGCCTACTGGGGCCTGCATGACGAAGCCGAAGCGCTCGTGCGCATGGGCATCGCGGGACGTCTGCGGCTCGCCCCGAACGACACTGAGGGCATGGTCCAGGCGCAGCGCTGTCTCGCCGTCGTGCTGTGTGTCCGGCAGGCCGACACGACCGAGGCCTTCGCCGAGCTCGAACGCCTCATCGAGGCGTTGCCGGCAGATGAACAACGAGCCGCGATCGAAACCACCACGGCCGACCTGCGTGAGTTCGGCGAAGACGACGACGCCGACCGTTGGGCCGCCGCCCACGCGCCCTGAAGCACAACGCACAGCGTCACGGGCTGCCGATGATGATCTCCAGCCCCTCGCTGAACGTGTAACCGCCCGGCGCCGTCGCATCAGCGATGATCACCTGCGCGTATACCGCCAGACCACAGAGGGCGATGTCCGGATCATTCGTGTGCGGCACGACCTTGCCAGCGGGCGGAAGGTCGAACGCGACAATCGTCACGGGGTCGAGCAAAAGCACGCCACCGAGCGGCGTCGGCGTCGCGGCGGGCGTCAAGCCGATGAATCCGATGGCGGACGTGAGCGCACCGGTGGGGTTCGTGATGTCGATGTCGTACGTCGCGCCGATCGCGCGAGTCGACAACGGCGTGAGCACAGGCGCACCATTCGCGCCCGGGAACGCGCTGCCGTAGTGACTCCACGACGCGGGGACATCACACTCGAAGTCGAGTGTCACCGTGTCGACGGCGAGGCCGCCCGCCGTGTCACCGTCGGCACCGATCATGTCGAAGACGAGCGTCAGCGTCTCGCCAGCTGGCACGGCGTCGACCAGCACCGACACGCGCGTGCCGTCGAACGTCGTCCCGCTTCCGAGGTTCGTCGAACCGTCTTCTTGGAGGTTGAAGAACGATGTCGCGAATGGCGCCCAAGGGTCGACAGCCGGAAAACCGCCTTCGGTGAGCAGCGTCGCCTCGAAAGCGTCGGGAAGGAAGTTGTCCGTGAGATCGAAGCCCGGCACCTGGAGAACATCGAACGAAAGCGACGTCGTACCCGCGGGTAGAACGAACGACTGCGCGAGGCTGACGAGGAACGAGTCGCCTTCGAACAATCGCGCCTCCCCATCCACGCCCAACACGGCACCCGGCGCGCTTCCGCCGCCCGACTCCGCCGCGCTCCATGCGTCGAGGCCGTCTGCAAAGTCACCGTTTACGAGCCCCGCCTCGGCCGTCCCCGACCAACTCGAGGGCGTCGTCGTCCCAGGCCCGCGCCAGAGCGTCGTCGGCGTCGGCGCCGTCGCATCCTCTGCGCTCGGCGACCCGTCGTGCGCATGCGTCGGCACCGCGGACAGCAGCGCCGTGCAGGCGAGAGCCGCTCCAAGCGCGACGATTCGGTTGGGTCTCATGGGATCGGTCTCCGGATGCAGTGAGGATGTATGAACGCGTCGGGGCATCACTTGGCCCCCGGGAAGGCGCTGCCGGTGATCGAGCAGACACCCTTGATCAGGGCCTTGGCCGCGAGGGGGAGGTCCGGGAAACCTGGTGGCACGTTCTCGGGCCCGCCGGTGAGCCCGGCGAGCGCCTTCGGAGTCCAGTGCTTCCATACGTAGATGGACGGCTTCGTGATCGTGACCGCGTTGTTGTAGGCAGCGACGGCCAGGCACGCATACGAGATCGCCGCCGTCAGACCGCGTGGATCGGTGAGTCGATGCGGGGCATTCTCGAAGCCGACGTACTGCATCGGCATGACGGGATCGAGTGAGATGAAGCGGCCGACCGATGGGTCGTACCAGCGCGAGCGGAAGTCGCCGAGCCCTGTGAGCCGACTGAAGTCGCGGCCCTGGAAGCCGACGGTTGTTTCCGCCACCGGGTTGGTCGGCGCGGAGATCACGTTGCCGAACGTGTCATAGACGTAGTGACCGAGCGTGACGCCGTCGTCGTCCGTCAGGTCGCGCAGAGTCCCGACTTGGTCGACGTGATACCAGCGGTTGGCTCCGTCGACTTCGTCGGCCAGGATCTCGTCGATCTCGCGCGTGTACATACGCCGCTCCACGACGGCGCCGGTGTCATCGAGGAAGAGGATCGGGTTGCGAGCGTCCCAGACAACGTGCTGCGTGATGCCTGACTCCGTGCTGCGGATGCGGCGGTCGAGCGGATCGTAGACGTAGGTCGCGCGATCGATCTCGATGCCGACAGGGTCAAGCAGCACAACCTCGCCGAGACGTCCGCGGTGATCCCACGCGTAGCTCGTCGACGCCCCCGTCACGTTGTCCGTCGAGAGCACGAGTCGCCCTTCGCCGTCGTACTGCCGCGTGAAGGCATCGTCGGACAGCAGCCGCGTCCCACCCTCGCCTGACTCATAGCTGTAGACCGGCGGGAGCGTGTCGAGGTGGCTGTCGGTACGGTTGCCCTCGCCGTCATAGACGTAGGCCTCACCGGGCTGGAGACCGCCGACGTGCTGAACGCCGAGGAGCCGTCCACGCCCATCGTGCTGATAGAGGTGCAGCCCCTCGGAATCCAGCACTTCGATGATGTTGCCTGCGTCGTCGCGCACGAGGTCGATGTCGTGGACAGTCGAACCGTCGGACGCACGCCGATGATGAAGTTGCACGAGCGTCTGCTCGCAGCCGCCGCAGTCGTAGTCGAGGAACGTCTCGGTGACGCCCAAGGCGCCGCCGAGATCGGACGCGCGGTGGATGGAACGCACGAGGTCGGCGTCGTCATAGACAAAGTCGACGCGACGCTCGAGCGGACTGGCGCCGAGGGCCTTGCCTGCGCCGATGGCCATCGAGATCCCCGAGGCCGCACCCGACGCGGACAGTCCTGAGCGCCCGCGCCCGCTCGCTGCTGCGATCGTCTGCTGCTGGACCGACACAAGCCGGTCGAGATCGTCGTACACGTAGTTCGTCAGCCCGCCGAGCGAATCGCTCACGGACGTCACGGCCACGTGCGCATCGTAGGTGTAGTCGAGCACGACGTTCGGCGCGCCCGGTGTGCCTACATTGTCGACACGCGTGATCGCGCCGAGCGCCGAGAACTCCATCGACAAGGCGGCGTCGGCGGTCGCCATCGCGACGACCTGCCCCGCTGCGTCGTGGGTGAAGTCGAACACCGTTCCGTCATCCCACGTTTCGCTCACCATCTGATGGGCATCGTCGTAGGCGTAGTCGATCCGACGCCCATCGCGATCGACGCGGTAGAGCACCTCCTGGTTCGGCCCGTACTGCGTGAACGCGACATCGCCCATCGGCAAGTCGGAGTCGAAGACCTCGAGTCCGCCGACACCATCGCTGTACGATGCGACCCACGTGTTGCTCGTCGCATCGGTGTACGTGAGCTGCCGGCCGAGATCGTCGTACGTCCAGTGACGCGTCGCGCCGTCGGGCATCACTTCGGTGACGAGGTTGCAGTCGTCATCGTAGATCGACTGCGTGCAGTTTCCCATGGGGTCGCAGGCAAGAGTGATCTCGCCGCAGTCGTTGTATGCGAACGTCCACGTGCGCCCCGCCGGGTCCGTGCGCGAGATGACGTTGCCGCGGTCGTCGTACGTGAAGAACGTCGCGTTGCCGGCCGGGTCGATCTCGCTCGTGAGGTTGTCGTCTTCGTCGAACGTGCGGCAGATCTGACGCAACGATCCGTCGTCGAGGAAGCGGATCTCCTTCACGACGTTTCCGCGATCGTCGAAGAGGAAGTCGATGCGCCGCCCCTTGGCCGTCGTGATCGTCTGCTGCAGCGCGATGACGTCTGTGTCGAACTGCACGCAGCGCTCGAGCGTGTCGACATCGGCCTCGCCGTTGCAGTAGGCCAGCAGCAAGCCCGCCTCGTCGTACACCGAACGCACGAGCGGTCGGCCGAGCGGGTCCATGATCTCCGTGAGGTAGTGATCGAGCCCTGCTTGGTCGTACGCGAACGTCGTCGCTGCTTCGTTCTGATCGATCGCAGCGAGCAGATCGCCCGTGACGGCGTCGTAGAGGTACTCGAGGGCGGCCGGCCCGTCGATGTCACCCGGAACGGGCGGCTCGACGATGCGCGTGATGAAGCCGGCAGCGTTGCGCTCGAAGACGATCGCCTCGCCCGACTCGGCGAAGAGCCCGTCAGGCGTCACGGTGATGATGTTGCCTTGTGCATCCTCGATCGACTGCAAACCGTCGCGCTCATGGATGATGTACGCGGCCCCACCCTTCGTCGTCAGCTTGTAGAGCTCGGGGTTGTAGGGAATCGCGAAGTTGAAGAAGAGCCCGCCGATGTTGCTCATGACCGGCACGGCGTCGAGCGCCTCGAGCACATCGTCGACGCCGGGGTCGGGCTCGAAGTTCGCCGACCACAGCGCCGGCGTCGGGAAACCGATCTGTTGGCCCGTGAACGTGAAGCCCACGCGCGTTCCGTCGGGACGCGTGACGTAGATCCGACTGCCCTGTCGGAAGGGCTCATCGCCGAGCAGTTGCACGAGTGGCTGAGTGCTGGTCGACTCGACCGGGCCGTCATCGACGTCACCGTAGAAACCGAGGCGCCAGCCGGGACCGAAGTCGCCCGGCGACCGATCGAGGCTCGAGTAGCGACGCGTGATCGCGATCGGCACGCCGGCAAGCGTGGTGACGAGGTCATCGAACTCGATCGTGAAGAGCGCGGGCTTGAGTGCGCCCGACAACTCATAGGCGTACTCGACGCCGCCGAGCGTGAAGCCGTCGTTGACGAGGATGCGTACGAGCCACGTATCGTTCGGCAGCGTCGTCGGGTCGAACGTCGCGATGATATCGCTCAAGACCTCACCCGTTCCCGAGCCGATCACGACGGCCTCGGAGGGATCCGTTCCCGAACGACGCACGTCGATGGTCCAACTCAGGCCGGGACTGTCGTCCGTGATGGACACGACGATGTCGGTGGGCTTCGTGAGGATCGACCCCGGCACGGGCGAGATGACCTCGACGAGCGGGCTGCTCACGTCGGGACCGATCGGAAGCAAGCGACTGTCGCTGCCCGTGTTGCCCGAGGCATCGGTGGCCATGCCGACGAGCGCGATCGCACCGGGCATGGTCGGCGTCACGAAGGCACATCCGGCTGCGTCCAGCGCGACCTCGACGCCGTCTGCCGTCAGCATGCGCGAGACGATCGTTGCCGCGTCGCTCGCTTGGACACAGACCTGAACCGGCTCGAAGGCCACGCCCGGTGATTGCGAGACGAACAGCGTGACGTTCGGCGGTGTGGTGTCTTCGGACACGACGATCGTCCACGACTGCTCGTCGAGACCGCCGAAGCCGTCAGTGACGGCGAGCGCGACCGAGGCGCCGCCGATGTCAGCGGGCGCGGGTGTCCACGTCACGGCCCCCGTGAGCGCGTTCACCACCATCCCGGTCGGAGCGTCGATCAGCGCGAAGTGTGGAACGTGGCCGTCGGCGTCTTCGGCATTGGCGTCGTACGTGTAGGTCTCACCTGCCGAAGCGACCGTGACGGGCGACGACGTGAAGACGGGTGGCGAGTTGGTCGGGAACACGGAGAGCGTGAAGGATTGGCCCCCCGTTGCGCCTTCGACGTCCGTCGCGCGCACGGCGATGAGGACGCTGTCAGGAGCAGCGCTCGGTGTCCACTCGATCACGCCCGTCGAGGCGTTGATCGTCGCACCTGGCGGTGCCGACACAAGGCTCCAGCTCAACGCCGTTCCCTCGGGGTCGATGCCCTCGGCGTCGTAGCTCCAGGCCTCGTCGACGAAGGCGCTGAGTGTCGGCAGCGACGTGATGACGGGCGGCAGATTCAGCGGTTCGTCGAACACCGTGATGGTCCACGACTGCGCGGCCGTGCCACTGCCGTTGTCAGCCACGAGCGAGACGGGATGGCTCCCGACATCCGCGTCCACCGGCGTCCACGTCACGCGACCGGTGGTCGTGTCGACCTCCATACCGAGTGGCGCGCTCGCCAGGCTGAACGTCACGGGTGCCGAGCTGTCGACGCCCGGTGCGTAGAAGTAGAGGCTCGCAACGGCGCCCACCGACGACGGCGCGCCGAAGACGATCGGCGGCAGCGGCCCTGTCGACGTCGCGCCGGCGGTGAGTGTCCAGGTCTGCTCGGCAGAGGCGCCGGCGGGATCACTCACGCGCAACGCGACGAGGTACTCGCCCTGCAGCGCAAACGGCCAAGACACGACGCCGTTGACGCTCGCCACCATGTTCGCGGGCCCGGCAAGGAGTTCGAAGGTGAGCGCATCGCCGTCGGGGTCACTCGCACTCGCGGCGTACGTGTAGGCCGCACCGACCGGGATGCTCGTCGGCGGAGTCGACGTGAACGTCGGTGCGTGGTTCACGGCGTCCGGCGCCACGACGAGCGTGAAGCTCTGCTCGGCGCGGCCGCCCCACCCGTCATCGACGGCCACGACAACGCCGTGCGACCCGACGTCGTCGAGCGTGGGCAACCAGGAAATGAGCCCCGTGTCGGCATCGATCAGCATCCCGACGGGCGCCGAGAGCAGGTCGTGCGTCAGCGCATGACCGTCAGGGTCGGCGGCCGTCACGGCGTAGGAGTAGGCGACATCGGCGACGGCCGCGAGCGGCGGAGCGCTCGTGATGAACGGTGCGGCGTTGCCGAGGGCAAGCCACTCGACGTCGAAGTCGACGCCGACCTGCCCGGGATTCGAGAAGCGCAGCGTGCGGGTCGGCGTCCAGGCGCCGGGCTCGAGCTCGGCATCGACCGTCGTGTCGAGGAACGTGAAGAACGGGCGTCCGTCGGGCGCATATCCGTCGGGATTGGCCACCGTGACGGTCGGGTCGGTCGGGCCGTCGATCACCATCAACAACGGACCGCGCACGAGCGCCTCGCCCGTGTTCGTTGCGCGGGCCGAGACGACGTAGGTGTCATCGAACTGGTTGAAGGTCGAGTCCTTCCAGTCGGTTTCGAGCGAGGTCGTGACGACGGAGAGATTCTCGAACGCGCCGTCTTCGGGCGTGACGCCGTTGAGGGTGATCGTCGACAGGCACGCCGAGCCATCACTGTCGATCGCCTCCACGAAGAACACGTTCGGGCCTGGCTGGATCTCGACGGCGTGGAAGAAGCGACCCGTGGCATCGAGGCTGTCGACGTCGACGCCGTTCACCGTCACGGCTTGGACCGCGACACTCTGCACGAGCTCGAAGAGGAGATCGTCGAGATCGAGTACCGAACGGGCCGAACCCGTCGAGTTGGACTCGGCGTCGATGGCATCGGCAAGCGCCTGCAGCGACGGCGTGACGACTTCACCGCCGAGCTGGTAGCCGCGGAAGTCGACACCGAGGGCCGCGAGCGCAACGATCTCGTCGGGCGTCGGAACGGCCGTGTCGGGAAACGCCTCGCCATCCGACAGGAACACGATCACGTTGCGGCCGGCGGGCGCCGCGCCGAGCAGTGCGTCGTACGTCGCAAGGTGCGCGGCGCGGAAGTTGGTGCCGCAGCCGACGTTCACCTTCGTGAACTCGTCGAGACCTGTGCCGAGTGCGCAGGCGAGGAAGCCAATCGAGTAGGCGCTGCGCAAGACGGTGTCGAGATCGAGTGCGCCGTCGCCATCTTGGTCGCGGTCCCACGGAGCGATCCAAACTTGCTTGGCGTCCTCGGGGCCGAGGTCGGCGCTCGCGGCCGAGGCGGAGAAGACCACGACGGCATGGGAAAGATCAGACGCCTGGCCGAGGTATGAGTCGAGCAGCAGGGTCGCCCCGAGTTCAGAGTCGAGGATCGTGCCGAACTCGCAGCCATCGGGTTGCGACGACACACCGGCATCGCCGTTGATGTCATCGAGTTCATCGAGCACGCCATCGAAGTTGCTGTCGAAGCCGCAGACTCCTTGAGTGCTCGTCGAGACATCGAGGACGTAGACGACGTTGACCGATCCTTCGATCGTCTGCGCGCGACCGGACAACGCAAGCAGCGTCCCGGCCGGGTACTCGGCGCCTTCGAGCTGGTCGAAGACGATGCAGTCGTCGCCGCCTGTCGGCTCGGGCACAATCGAGAGCGACGCGGCGATGTCGTTGTCGAGTTCGCCGCCGACCTCGACGATGTCGTCGAACGCGTCGATCACGACGAACACACGGTAGTCGCCGAGGATCGACTCGTCGGGGATCGTGACGGTTCTGGTTTGTTCGTAGACATCGAGGCTCGCCACCGGTCCGGTGATCGCGAACTCACCCAGCACGACGTCGTCGGCGTCGCCAAGCTTCGTGTCGTTCGAAAGGACAATCCGATCGGTCCACGAACCGAGCAGATCGTCGGGACCACCGAGGTTGCGAACCGTCCAGGTCACGTCCGTCTGTCGTGCAAGGTCACCTTCGAAGAGAACCGGCATGGACAACGTGACCGACTCGGGGCGAAGGTCTTGGTCGACGTTCCGAATGGAGAACGAGAAGTCGGGCACAGCTTCGTTGGCACCGCGGAGCTCGAGCCGATAGTCACCCCCCGCGAGCTCGAACGGACCTTGGTCGTGGTTGCCCACGATGGTCGCCTTCGCGTCGGCGAAGAGCCCGCCCGTCTCGCCGTGTTCGTCGCTTAACGTCCAGAGCACGTCGCTCGAACCCTCGGTGACCGAGAACAAGACGCGCTGACCGGGCGACACCGTGAGGTCGTACAGACGCACCGAACCCGGACCCGGCACCGTTTCGGAAACGACGTCACCGATCGCGACCGGCGCGACGATGTCGTCGACGGTGTGCACCGAGAAGCCGAAACTCCCGTCGAGGATGTAGCCGTTCTCGACAATCAACTCGTAGTCGCCGGCGAACAAGCCGATCGGGCCGCGGTCGCTGTTGCCCGTGTGAAACTCGCTCGGCCCGAAGATCACCTGGCCCTCCGCGTCGATGAGCGTCCAGACCATGTTGTTGACGCCGAACTGACCGTCGAAGAACAGGCGTCCATCTGCTGGGACGTTCAGTGCGTACCGGAACTGCTGCTGCGGAACGCTGCTCGTCGCCGTGATGTCGACGTCGAGCGCGAGAGCATCGTGGATGTCGAGTGCCTCCCAGACCTGGAACGCAAAGTCGAACGTGTTCGCGTAGGTCGCGTCGAAAGTGAGTTTGTACTGCCCCGCCGCCAAGGAGATCGGGCCCTCGTCACCGTTGTTCGCACTGCCGGTTCCCGTTGCACCAAAGACCGGTTGACCGACGGGATCGAGCAGCTCCCACAGCAGTGAGTTGCTGCCCAGTTGGTTGTCGAACACGAGGCGCTGCCCGTCACTGACGTCCAGGAGGAACACTTCCGTGCCACCGGCCTTCGTGACGCTTCCGAGCACCGGCGCGCCGATCGCGATGACGGAGGTGCCGTCGAAGACTTCACCCACCACGAACTCGAACGACGGCGCGGATCCTCCGTCGGCATCGAGTTCGAGGCGGTAGTCGCCGGCGCGCAGCATGAAGGGACCTTGATCGTGGCTGTTGGAGTTGTTCGCCGACGACGTCGCAAACACCGGCTGGTCGACGGGGTCGTAGAGCGTCCAGTCGAGCGCGCCGTCACCGTCGATGAGGTCGAAATAGACGTGCGTGTCTATCGGGAGCGACAGCACGTAGCCGTTGACGGCTCCGCCACTGGCGAGCGCTCCGACGAGCGAGACGTCCAGCGCCAGCCGTGCCTCGCCGTCGATCACCTCGACGAGGTCGAACGCGTACGACGGCGCGCTCGAACCGGTGCCACTGACCTCGATCGCATAGGTGCCGGCGGCGAGCGCGAAAGGACCTTGGTCGTTGGTCGTCGTGTTGTTCATCACGGCCGTCTCGAACACAACTTGTCCGACGGGATCGCGGAGCGTCCAACGGAGCTGGCTGTTGCCTGACGTGAGGTCGAGCAACACGGTCTCGCCGGCACTCTCGAACGCATAGATCTCCGTGGCGCCGACATCCGCGAGCTCGCCTTCGATCGTGTCGCCGAGAGCGTCCGTCGCCGCGGGTGCGACGTACGAGAGGTCGATGCCCTGATCCACGACTGCAAACTCGTAGTCGGCTGTGACGCCCGTCTCGCCAAGGATGGTCAGCACATAGTCGCCGCCCATGAGCGTGAACGGACCTTGATCGCCGAAATTGCTCGTGCGCGGGAGGACTTCGCGTCCGCGTTCATCCTCGAGCAGCCAGTTGACGCCGAGTCCAAACGGGTTCGACGTGCTGAGCTGGTCGAGCAGCACGACTTGACCCGGCGCTGCATTGAAGTGGTAGCGATCGCGTTCACCCGGCGCGGCGAGGGCCGCAGCAACGGGCGTGTCGAGTGTCATCGGAGTGTCGGAGTCGACGACGTCGTGGAGAATGAACTCGTACGGAGCACTCTGCCCCTGCTCGGCCGTGACGCGAATGCGGTACTCGCCACCCATCAGCGCCAGGCGATCTTCGTCGCGCAGTGTGTTGGTTTTCGGGAGGACGGCACGACCGACCTCGTCGACGAGCTCCCAGTTGAGAGTGCTGATCGAGTTCTGCGCGACATCGAGCGACACGATCGCACCGGCGGGCGCGTCGAAGACCCACTCCTCCAGCTCACCATACGTCTCGATGCCGCCGAAGATCGTGTCGCCGATCGCGACGTTCGTGACGACGGTCGGCTGCGGTTCGAGCAGGTCGATCGCGTAGGTGCCCACAGCTCCGAGCTCAGCTGTGATCTCGAGGGTGTACTCGCCGCCCATCAGCGTGACGGTCGGTTGATCGGTGAGGGCGTTCGTCGGCCCGAGCACGGCACGACCGAACGCGTCGCGGAGTTCGAGATTGAGCCAGCTCGACGCCGACGACGACACGACATCGATCGAGAGGCGCGCACCGGGGAGCGCGTCGAACGTGAAGCGATCGCGCTCGCCCCAGACCGTGATCTCGCCGTCGATCGAATCGCCCAGTGCAACGCTCGATTGTGTCCCTGCGGGCACGGTGAGAAGGGCGAACTCGTAGGTGCCGACGGCGTCGTTGCCGTCCTCGCCGCGCACCTCGAGCAGCACGGGGCCACCGTTGAGCACGAACGGTCCGGCGTCGGAGAGACTGTTGCCCGGCACGAGCAACTCGCGCCCCGCGGCATCGACGAGTCGCCACTCCATCTGGGTGGCCGCGCTGGAGGAACGCAGGTCGAGCGACACGACGTCGCCAGGCAACGAGTCGTAGGTCCAACGATCCACGTCACCGGGAACGTCGATCGAGCCCGTGAACTCCGTGTCGAGCGTGATCGTCGCGGCGTCGACACCCGGTTCACGGATCGTGAACGCATAGCTTCCGACGTCGTGAAGTTCGCCCTCGACGACGACCGTGTACTCGCCCCCCATGAGCGTGACAGCTCCGAGGTCGGCGAACTGGCCCGCTGAGAGCAGCACTCGGCCGAACGCGTCCTCGAGACTCCAGTTCAGCCCGTTGAGGTTGTCGGACGAGAGGCGATCGAGGAAGACGGTCTGACCCTCCGACGCCGTGAAGCCATAGCAGTCGACGTCGGTTGTGAAGTCGATCGCTCCTTCGACGACGTCGCCGAACGCGATCGGGATGACGTCCTCATCGGCGGCCCGAACCGAGACGCAGCTCAGCAGCACGGCGAGGGCTGCGCCCCACGGACGGATGCGGGACGTCTGGATGACGTGCGATCGGAGGTGCGAAGCCGTGGGTACGCTCATGCCGCTCGGTGTCCTATTCGATGGTGCGCAGGGAGACGTCAGCGGGAGCCCTCGGGTGGAGAGCCCTCGCATCGTGGAGAGCGCAGACCACCCGAAGACACCGCCAACTTTCCGCATCGAATCCGACGAACGCGCGGTGCGAACCTCGCCATCGCTGCCTCGAACTGAGCGTGCGACAGCGCACGCTTCGTGCTGGGGCAGGGCCGGGAGCGTGACGCGCCGTCCTCGCGCCACGCCCTCGCCGAGGCCTTGTGCCGTCCTACTTCTTGCGCGCCAATCCGCCGTCGGGGACTCCATCGCAAATGGCGACCCACGTGAAGTACCCCGGGTCGTCTTCGTCCTCGAGCAGGAAGCCCTCGCAGTCGCTCCACTCGGAGTTGAAGAGGAGTGCGCCCGTCGTGATCGTCATCGTGCCTTGATCGGTGGTGTTGCCGTTGCTGTCGATCTTCTTGTAGGTGCCTGTGCCGTCGCCGTTGTCGGTGACCTTGATGTTCCAGGTCGAACCGTTGACGCTCTTGACGAAGTACCCCCCGCCGTAGCTTCCCGAGGCGTACGTGTCGGAAACGTCAGGCACATCGACGCGCGCTCCATCATCCCGCGGGTCGTGCACGGTGAACAGCGTCGCCGCGATGAGAACGAACGACGCGAACATCTCGAGTGTCTTTGTCTTCATCGTCTCTCTCCTTAGAAGTAGAGCGTGTTGGCTTCGGCGACATCCCCATTGGGGAAGGTCGCCGTGAGGTTGGCGGTGTAGATCGAGCTCGGATCGAGGTTCGTCCACTCGAAGAATCCGCCGACGGAGCCGGGGACGAACTCGACGAACTTGAAGTCCGGCACGACGGTCTCGCCGTCGTAGCAATGGAGATCGGCGACGAGCAGCTCGGGGGGCGAGGTGGCCACCCAACCGATCGTGACGGAGGCTGTCGCGGGCGAACGCGTTGCAGGGTTCGACGTGAGATTCCACGTGAACGACTGCGTGATTGCCGGGACGACCGTGGGCTTCACCTGCTGCTGCCCGGGGACTTGTGTCTGCTGCGCGGGCGCGGCAAGGACGCACGCGAGCAACGGGATGAGCGCGAGTGTCGCAAGGCGACGCGCGACGTCTTTCGAGGTTTGTGTGAACACGGATCTCTCCTATGAACCTTGTGATTCGGCGTCACTGCCCCGCGACGCCGTTCCGTTCCCATGAAGCGCAAGGCGCTGCTTCGACACGAAGCCATGCAGAGATCCCGCTGGCCATGAGCCCCCCTACCAGCGCGTTGAAAAACTCATTCGGCGCGCCGCACGCACGCGAGCGAGGGACTTCGAGATTTTCTCCGAGGCTCCTGACAGCACGCTGTCAGTACGGGGTCGGTACACCTGAGAGCACAAGTCCCGCCCGTACGAGTCGGCGGGCTATCAACCCGTGAAAAACTCATCCGGCGCGCCGCACGCACCCGAGTGCGCCTGAGCAAGCGTGGGAGCGTCGACGAATCCACCGATTCGCCTGCGTTCCCACACTCGCAAAGACACACTCGGTCACGCACGGCGCACTCGGAGCAGTTCTTCAACAGGCTGCTATCCACGCCTCACCGGAAGTCGATCCGATGCGCATCAACGCCTTCGTCCCTCTGTTCATCACCGAGCGTCTCGATGAGACGCGTGCCTTCTATACCGACCACATGGGCTTCACGATCACCATCGATGCGCCCGGTTACATGGAGCTCCGCAACGGAGCGGCCACCGTGGCCTTCATGGTGCCAGCCCCCGAGGACGCAGCAACGCGTCCCGGCGACGCCCAAGGCCTGTTCTGGTCGCTGGAAGTCGAGGACGTCGACAGCGAGTGGGCGCGCCTGACATCTACCGGCGCGGCTGCCATCAAGCCGCCCGAGGACATGCCGTGGGGCCGCGGCTGCGTCGTCGCCGACCCGAACGGCATCGGGCTCTACCTCACGAAGCCCGACCCGAGCTTCGACCCCGCCTCCCTCCAAGCCGGCGCGGACCAGAAGTAGCCCGGATCATTCACGGACGATTTGCTGCGGATGCAGCTGGGTCTCGCCAGGAAGAACTCAGATGCAACCGCAGCAGAACACCGTGGAGAATCCGGGTTGGGTCGGATAGACCGGAGCCATGCGCCGCGCCGACCGCCTTTTCCAGATCGTTCAACTCCTGCGCGGGCGTCGCGTCGTCACGGCGGCCGACCTCGCGCAGGAGCTGGAAGTTTCCGCCCGCACCGTCTATCGCGACGTGGCCGACCTCATGGCGTCGGGCGTCCCGATCGAGGGCGAGGCGGGCGTGGGCTACTGCCTGCCGCGCGGCTTCGACCTCCCACCACTGATGTTCGACGAAGACGAGATCGGCGCGCTCGTGCTCGGCATGCGCATGGTCGAGGCCTGGGGCAGTCGCACGCTGGCGCAGCGCGCACGGAGCGTGCTGGCCAAGGTCGAGACCGCGCTCCCCGAACGCCTGCGCCCGCGCCTCGAGGCGGTTGCCATGTTCGTGCCGCCCGACCTTCCCGTCGAAGAACGCGATCGCGTCGAGCTGTTTCGCCAAGGTGTCGACACGCGCCACAAGGTTCGCTTCGCCTACGAGGATCGCAAGGGCGCGCAGTCGCGGCGCACCGTCCGTCCCCTCGGCCTCGCCTTCTGGGGGACGACGTGGACGGCCGCGGCGTGGTGCGAGCTTCGCAGTGACTTCCGACACTTCGTCCCGCAGCGCATGACCGGCCTCGAACTCCTCGACGAGACCTTCGAGCACGAGCCCGGCCGCGACCTCGACGCGCTCATGGAAAAGGTCGCCCGCGAGCAAGAGGGAAGCTGAACGTCGCATCGCCACGACGACCGCTCCTGAGTTCCTCTTCGCCGACATCGTGAGCCTGCACGCGTTCCGCGGCACCACACGATCAAAGCGGAATCCGCATCCAGAACAACGACACGAACGGCTCGCTCTTGCCGTCGGTGACGCATCGGCCCCCACCGATCGTCGATCCACAGCGCCCCGAACGGTCCGCGGGGCACGAAGTCTTCCTCGAGCGAATGGCGCGCCACCGAGGCCCACGAGATCATGCCCAGCCCTGCGGCGCCGACGGGAAGGCACATCCGACCCTCACCACCTGTCACGTGATTGCTCGTCGCGTAGTAGATCGGCCCGAGCGTCCACAGTGCCTGACAGAGGACGACCGAGTGCCCGGGCACCATCGTGTCGGCGCCCCAGTAGAGCAGGGGAACACGCGGCGACGCGGGTGATCGTCATGAACGTCTCCCAAGCATGTCAGGGCAGTCGAGTCGCGACACCTCGCCACGACCCGGTTGGCGGGCATCACGCACAACCGGCCCGACCTCCGGGCGAGGCCAGGAGATCGAGCCGGTCGAGACTGCAATGTTCAACGAGCCGTGTCTCGGGACGCGGTGCATGCACCACGCCGAGGCACACCATCTCGTCTACTCGCCGACGTCGCCCTTGAGCGCGTTCGTGAGCGTGCCGTCCCCTGCGAGCGCCTGCAGGTAGACCGTGAAACCGACGAAGACCGCGTCATCCGGCACCGACAGCGTGTAGGAGCCGTCGTCCGAGGGAAGCAGTGCGACGAAGTTGCGGTCGACCAGCAACTCACCCGTCGGGACGAGGAGCTGATCACCGGCCAGCGAGATTGCAAGCAGGCCTGCACCCGCGGGACTGGCGACAACGGTGAAGTCCTGGCCGATGGCGGGAAGCGTGTCGCCCGAGAGCGTCGCCGTGTTGATGCCACTGCCATTGCAGACCTGGAAGCCCGAGCCAGCATCGGTGACCTCGAGCGTGATGTCACCGGCAGACGCTTCAGCGAACGTCGAGACGCGGATCAGGTACTCGTCACCGGGCGTCAGCCCCTCGGCGAGGAGGTTCGACAAGAACAGACCAGCACCGAGATCGATGTCGTCGTTACAGGCGACTTCGACGAGGCTGCCGCAATCGCCGGAGTAGACCGCCACGACCGTGTCCGTCGAGCCCGTGCTTGCGCTCGTGTCGAGGAAGATCGACGTCGACTCGGGCACGACGCTGAACCACGTCGAGCCGAAGCCTACACCCGAGAAGATGCAGCTGAAGATCGGGTCGGACGCACTGTTCGAGTTCGCCGAGTTGTTGAACGTCACCGACGAGTTGACGGCGAGGGGTTCGGCGTTCTCGCACAGATCGTTCGCCGTCGCGGGCGCGCAGCTGACGGTCAGCGTGCCCGAGCCCGCGTCACCGGCACCGAAGCCGCCGACGCTCAGGAGGTAGGTCGTACCCGCCGTGACAGGCGCGGAGAGGATCGACGTGTTGCCGAGACAGCCGCCGACGTCGTCGTTGATCGCCAGAGCGACCTGGGCGCCACAGTTGTCGTCGACCATCAAGATCAGGTCGGTGTCGAAGTCGGCCTGGTTGCAGGTGCTGAACGTTGCAACACCGCTGCAGCTCGCCGTGTACAGGTACCAGATGTCGTTGTTGTTCGAGCCGACGGTGCCGTCCGTGGTTGCACCGATCGTCGTGAACGAGGTGTCGCCGTCGCTGATCGGAAGCGCGTTGGCGCAGTCGTCGTTCACGAGGACGCCACCGACGCCGGTGTAGCCGAAGGAGTTCAGCGTCTTCACGGAAGACACGGATGCCGCGCGCTTGTCGCCGCCGACTTCGAGCGTGATCGCGGTGGCGGGGCCATCCGTGAGCGCAACGTCGAACGTCGTGCCGAGCGTCGGAAGCGAGATGGTGACCGTGTCCCCCAGCGCGAACGCGGAGAGCGTGCTCGCGGCGCCGGCCTCGGCGATGATCGTCCGCCCGCTGGCGTCAGACACGAAGATGTCGACGCCTTCGACCGGGAAGCTGTTGGCATCGACGAGCTGGATCTGCACGTCGGACGGAACGTCGTTGGCCGCAAGTGCCATCGTCGGCATGAGGCCGAGCGCGAGCGATGCGCACGCAATTGACTGAATGGTGATCATGGATGTCTCAAACCTGGAGATTGCTGTGACAGAGCTCCGGCGAATACCCCTGCCCGGAGTAACCGTTCGCGATGATACTCGTTCACGAGGCTCCTGCGTGCAGAACCGAGACACGACCTGAAGCAAGGCGCGCCCCACCCGACGAACCGACCGGACGCATGGGCGTGCCTGTGACGCGCTGTGGGTCTGCCGATGTCTCACGACGCCGCGTTCCTGCAGCAGCTGAGCGAGTCTCGATTCAAGACGACGCGGGTCTCAACGCATGCGAGGGTGCGCTGCGATGCAACGCAGATACGCCACGCTCGTGCCCATGGGTGATTCGTGAAGACGACATAAGATCAACGCACGCACCGCGTCGCAAATTCCACGGAATCGTGACATGACGAACACCCTCATCGCACGCATCACGCTACTGCTCCTGCTCTCGACCCCCGCCTTCGCGAACGCTGCCGGCAGCGGCATCTTGCACGGCTTCGTCACCGACTCGAATGGCGCACCTGTCACGAACCTCACGGCCGTCGTGACGCACCTCGAAGGCGCCTTCCCCTTCTCTGGGTCGCAGGCGCTCACAGCGTCGGGTGAGTTTGTCTTGCAGCCCCCCATCGGCGCGTACCTCATCGAACTCGAGAACGGCGCCGGTGACGTCGTCGACTATCGCACTGGCATCAACATCTTCGACGACATCACGACCTTCCTGCTCTTCACCGTCGACCAGCCGACGGTCTGCCAGACGAACCTCGGTGCGGGGAGTGCCGGCGGCATGACGCTCACGGTGTGCGGCGATGCACTGACGACACCCGGCAGCAGCGCGACGCTGAACGTCTACAACGCGACGCCGGGTCAGGTCGTCTTCGCGCCCATCGGCGTGACGAACGCGCCGACCCCGTTCAAGGGCGGCACACTCGTCCCGCTGCCTTGGACGATCCTGCTTCCGCTCTCCGCCGACACCTTTGGCCGCATCAGCCTCCCGGTGCCTGGTTCGGCCGGCGCCCCCACGCCCGTCTACATGCAAGTGATCGACGCCAACGGCGACAGCTTCCGCTTCTCGAACGCCGTCGAGCTCGTGATCGGCGTCTGAACGAAGGCGAACGAGCCGACTGGTAGACTTCCGTGATGAAGATCATGGGGGCAGTCGTGTTGGTGTTGGTCGCGGTCGGCGTGTGGTTCTTGGGGGTGCAGGACAACGCGAAGGGACGTGACATCGATGTCGCGCTCGTCGCTCCCGGGGACGATGTGTCCGTCACCGGCACGGATCCGGGGATGGCACGCGACGGTCGCGGCCCGGTCGCGGAACGTCTCGACGTCACGCCCGACATCGAGGTGTCCGCGACGCCTTCGTCCGCGCAGACCGCCGATGCGATCATCACGGGAACCGTCGTCCTCGATGCCAGCGGTGAGCCCGTCGTCGGCGCGACCGTCATCGCGCACGTCAAGCGTGACGCAGAGCGCACGACGCACCGAGCCGCGACGGATGCGCAAGGACGCTATGTCATCGCCGCCCCCGTCGTCGCGCAGTGGGATCTCGAGGGGCTCGAGGTTCTCGCTGGCGCAACCTGGCCGCAACACCTCGAGCGCACCTGGCGCGTCACCGTGGCCCCGGCCGACGAGATCACGCGCGACATCCGCCTTCCGCGCACGATCACCCTCGCTGGAATGGTCGTCGACCTCGACGACATCCCCGTGGCCGGAGCGCGCGTCCGCGCCTGGTCGATGGACTTCGACCGCGTGACCCAGCTCCACTCCGCGCTCGACGCCGCCGAGACGGAGACCGACACGGCGGGGCACTTCCACCTCGACGGCCTCGGTCCGACGTTCACACTGACGGCCGAGACAGCGAAGCTCGTCGGCCACATCACGCTCACCTCATCGTGGCCCACGGAGCACGACGCGATCGACGACCTGCGAATCGTCCTCTCTCCCGCACGGACGATCCGCGGACGTGTCGTCGACGCGCGTGGCACGAGCATCGCCGATGCCCGCGTCGAGGCGTCGGTCGACGGATGGTCCCCCACACCTTCACAGAGCAAGGCCGAGGAGGAGGGCCCGCTTCCGGTCGTATCCGTTTCGGCCGAGTCCGGCCGCTTCGAACTCGAACGTGTTGCGAGTCGCAACCTCGACATCACCGTCGACGCCGACGGGTTCCCGAAGTGGCACGGGACTCATGCGCCCGGCGACCCCGAGCTCGTCGTGCGTCTCGAGACCGGCGGCACGCTGAGAGGGCGCGTCGTCGGGTCGGACGGCTCGCCGCTCAGCGGCGCCTACGTTCGATTCAACACGTCGCCTCGGTCATCTCGCCACTCGACGAACACCGACTCGGACGGCGTCTTCTCGTTTCGCGGGTTGGCTCCCACCGACCAAGGCTTTCTCGGCGTTCGTGCCGAGGGTCACGCCGTGCACGTGCGCGAGCCGCTCATCATCGAGGAGAACACGCCCCACCCACCGGTCGACATCGCGCTCGAGCCAGCGCTGCAGCTCGCCGGCGCCGTCGTCGACGGCGAGGGAAAACCGATCGACGGCGCCTGGGTTTCGATCGAAGGCGAACGGGTCCTCGAGCAGTTCAACCAGACCCCGAAGGTCACATGGGAATCGCTCGCTTCCGACGCGTCGGTCTCGACCGGGGCAGACGGCGCGTTCACGTTCGACCACCTCTACGCCGGGCCCTTCACGATCACCGCTCAGCATCCTGACGACCACACGCTGCGCGTCCAGGTCCGCGCCGCGGCGGGGATCACCGACCAGCGGGTTGTGCTCGACCACGATGTCGTGACGGGCGTCGGATTCAGCGGGCGCGTCACGGATGCCCTCACGGGCGCACCACTTCCGTCGTTCTCGGTGGCCGTCATCGAGGGATCTTCGGGGTGGAACCGTAAGATCGAAAGCGACGACGGCCGCTACATGATCTCGGGTTATCTGCCCGGTGAGAAGTCCGTCTCCTTTCACGCCGAAGGCTATGCGCACTTCGGGTCGGAGAGCGACGAGTACGACGTCGGCGTTCACGTCGTCGACGCTGTGCTGCTCCCGCTGCGAGAACTCCACCTGCGCGTGCTCGACACGTCCGGCGTGCCCGTCGAAGGGGCGAAGGTCGGCTTCTCGTCAGACGGGAAGCAGATCATGGTGCCCGGAGCGCGTCCATTCACTGCAGTCAGGCATCTCGAGACTGATCACCTCGGCGAGGTACACGCCACCGAGCTCCCTGCGAAGACGATCCACGTGGAGGCGTCCCCCGGCAGTAGGATCTTCGGTGAGAAGCTCGAAGTCGCCGAGCGATCGTT
The DNA here is from genome assembly GCA_029259745.1 of Planctomycetota bacterium. Taxonomy (GTDB): domain Bacteria; phylum Planctomycetota; class B15-G4; order B15-G4; family B15-G4; genus OFTM221. Next base: position 80,420 of record JAJDEO010000028.1, on the reverse strand, counting down.
CGACCTGACGGCTCCGCTGACCGCGCGCCAAGATCTCGTTCTCGGTGAAGCGGATCGGGTCGAACTCGACATTCTCGTGGTGACGCGCGGCCCGGCCGCCAGCGGAGAGATGACGTGGCCGCCGGCCTCGGCGACACGCGAGGACCGTATCGCCGACATGATGGCGAAGTTCGAGTCCGGCGAGATCCGCGGCTCGGATGCCACGTCGATGAGCGTGGTTGTCCGTACCGCCGATGGTCGGCTGATCACGTCTCACTCCGTGTACCGAGCCGCAGTTCCCGTCACACCGATGGGACCTCCGGCGATGACGTCGCGTGCGCGCGTCCCGCGGGAGCGCCTGAACGTGTCGATCACGATCGACGACGAGACCCTCACTCAGCAGTGGTCGCCCGACCCGGCGGCTTCCGACGTCAGCCCGGTCTTGGTGTTCGTGATCGGCGTCTGAACGAAGGCGCGCACGATCTTGAATCCACGCTGCTCCGTCACACGAATCAACGGGCATGACTCCTCGAAACATCCTGCTCGCGACCCTGATCCTCTTCGCCCTTGCGCCCGCGCTCACCGCGACGGACACCGACACCATGCGCCTCTTCGACTTCTCCGAAAGTCGCGCCGTCGAGGCGCTTCGTCCCGTCCACGACGGCGTCATGGGCGGCGTGTCGAGCGGGCGGGCGACGGCCGTCGACGGCGCCGTGCGCCTCAGCGGCGATCTCTCGCTCGACAACAACGGCGGCTTCGCGTCGTTTCGCATCGGCACACGCCTCCCCGATTTGAGCGAGTACGACGGGCTGCGCGTGCGTGTCCTCGGCGACGGCCAGGTCTACAAGCTGAGCCTGCGTGGCGACGGCCAGTGGAGCGGCGTGAGTTGGCAGGCGTCCTTCGCCACGGTCGCGAACCGTTGGGTCGACGCGACGCTGGCGTTCGAGGACTTCGCACCGACCTGGCGCGGGCGCCTTGTCACCGACGCACCGCCGCTCGACGCCTCGCGCATCACCCAGATCGGCGTCTCGATCTCCGACAAGCAGGACGGTGAGTACGTGCTCGACGTCGCGTCCATCGACGCCTGGCGCGGTGGCGACGAGCTGCTCCCCGGAAGCCGCATGGCCGAACGTGAGCGCACGGCGGCGCTCGCTGCGGCCATCGACTCCGGCGTCGACGCAGCGGCGCTCGTCACGATGACGCAGTGGGACGAACGTCTGCTCGTGATCTCGGCCCCCTCGGAACTCGACGCGACATCGTCGGCACAGACGGCTCGTATCGCAGTCGAGCGCAGCGCACTCACCGCCCGCGACCTGCGCGTCGTCCAGCTCATGGGGCGCCGCGGCGGACGCATGGCCGGACGCACCCTGTCGGTCGACCACGCCGACGAACTGCGCGAACGCTGGGACCTCGACGCGCGGCGCTGGTCGGTGGTGCTCGTCGGCAAGGACGGCGGCGTGAAGCAGCGCTGGTCGTCACCGGTCGACCTCCACGAAGTCTTCGCGCTGATCGACGTGATGCCGATGCGACGCAGCGAGATGACCGATCGCAAGCCCGCCCACTGACGGATCTGCGGCTCATCGCTGGATGAATCGCCGGCAGCCGTCCGCGCGACCTGAGTTACTCCGCGACGCATACGCCTGGAGCCGACTCGCACGCCTCGCGCCGATCTCTTGCGGATCCTCGAGCACTCAGACAGCCCTCCTCGGTCCCCGCGTCCGAAGCACCGCTTCACCCAGCCGGCAAGCACGTCGCGCCCTCTTCGCGATCGTCGTGGGCGATTCGGGCTAGGATGTGGCCCCGCCCGTCGCTGCCCCCGCGCTCAGCCCGCCCGGCCTGAGTGACGAGGCACCCGACGTGCAAGGCGTCCCCCGATTCTCTGCAGCTGTGAGCTGACTCTGTGTCCACGACCAACCACGACGATCCCACCGGCGCCACGCGTCGCTCGTTCCTCAAGGCGTCCTCGGCCGCAGCGGCAGCCGCCGTCGCGGTGACGGGCACGGCCGCGAGTGCGCAAGCTCCCGAAGCCCAGCCGCACCCGGCCGGACGCGCGCGCGGCGCAGATGAGTTGCGCGTTGCCCTCGTGGGCTGCGGTGGACGCGGAACGGGCGCGGCCGCGCAGGCGTTGAGCACGTCGGGGGCCGTGCGCTTGGTCGCCGTCGCCGACGCCTTCGAAGATCGGCTGACGGGCTGCCTCGACTACCTGACCGAGATCCACGGCGACCTCGTCGACGTGCCCGAAGAGCGCCGCTTCGTCGGCTTCGACGCCTACCAGCGCGCCATCGACTCCGACGTGGACGTCGTCATCCTCACGACGCCGCCGGGCTTCCGTCCGATGCACTTCGAGTACGCCGTGAAGAAGAACCGGCACATCTTCATGGAGAAGCCGGTGGCCGTCGACGGCCCCGGCGTCCGCGCCGTGCTCGCTGCCGCCGACGAGGCCAAGAGCAAGAACCTCAAGGTCGGCGTCGGCCTGCAACGTCACCACGACCCCAAGTATCAAGAGACGGTCGCACGTCTGCGCGACGGCGCGATCGGCGACATCGTCTTCATGCGCTGCTACTGGAACAGCTCCGGCGTGTGGACGCGTCCGCGCGAGGCAGGCATGAGTGAAATGGAGTACCAGATGCGCAACTGGTACTACTTCAACTGGCTCTGCGGCGATCACATCGTCGAGCAGCACATCCACAACCTCGACGTCTGCAACTGGGTGAAGGGCGGCCCGCCGGTGATGGCCCAGGGACAGGGCGGTCGCCAGGTGCGCGTCGGCGACGACACGGGCGAGATCTTCGATCACCACATGGTCGAGTTCACCTACGCGGACGGCACGAAGATGCTGAGCCAGTGTCGTCACATCAAAGGCTGCTGGTCGTCGGTGAGCGAGCACGCGCACGGTTCGCGCGGCACGGCCGACATCGGTGCGGGGCGGCTCGAGTCGTCGGGCGGCTGGACCTGGCGCTACGACAAGGAAGACGTCAACCCCTACCAGGTCGAGCACGACGTCCTCTTCGCAGCCATCCGCGACGGCAAGGACCACAACGAGGCCGAGCTCGGCGCGCACAGCACGATGACGAGCGTCCTCGGGCGCATGGCCACGTACTCGGGACGCCCCGTGAGTTGGGACGAAGCCCTCGCCTCCGACGTGCGCCTGGCCCCGACGGCCTACGCCTGGGACGGTCAGCCGCCGAGCCTCCCCGACGCGAACGGTCGCTACCCGATCGCCGTGCCGGGCGTCACACGCGTGGTGTGAGGGTGGCGCGAACACGCGCACTCGCCCCCCACACTGACTCGACACCTCCATCGACGCCCGGCTCTTTTCGACGACGGTGGTCGCCCGAGCGACCGCATGCATCGATCGACCGCATGCTGGACGGCCGAACCGCTTTCTGAGACGGGTGTCGACCGCGACACCTGGCCTCAGCTCGCGAAGATGCGGTCCATGCGCTCGGCGATCTCGGCGAGGCGTGCGCGACCGCCGCCGGGAATCTCGGCCGTGCCCCAGCCCGCGTAGCCGATGTCGTCGAGCGCGGCCATCACGGCCGGCCAGTCGCAGTCGCCCTCGAGGAGCTCGACGGCGAAGCCATTCCAGCGACCTTCGTCGTCGAGCTTCTTGCGGCTGTACTCCTTGATGTCGAGCTTCTTGATGCGCGGCCCGAGCGTGGCGATCCACTGCTCGGGCCAGCCGTAGAGCACGACGTTTCCGACGTCGAAATAGAAGCCGACGCGCTCGGACTCGAAGGTGTCGACGTAGCGCGCGGCCTCGAGCGGGCTGAGCAGGAAGTTGTTCCAGACGTTCTCGAACGCGATGTCGACGCCGAGCTCCTCGGCGAGCGGAACGAGCTTGCGGATCTCGGCGACGGAGCGATCCCAGGCGTCTTGGTAGCTCACCGTCTTCCCGACCACGGCCGGCACGAGCAGCACCGAACTCGCGCCGTAGGCCTTCGCATCGCGCAGCGCCTGTTGCATCGCGGCGAGCCCTTCGGCGCGCACGGCCGGGTCGGGATGGGAGAAGGGTTTCGACCAGTGAACCGCGTTCACCACGCCGGGCACTTCGAGACCCGTGGTGTCCTTCGCGGCCTTGACCTCGTCCGCCGAGGGACCGCCCGGCCCGTCGAGCTCCACGCCGTCGAAGCCCAGCTCAGCGAGCAGCGCGAACTTTTCAGTCAGCGTGCCGTCGACCTGAACCATGCCGATCTTGACGGCCTTTTTGATCCGCCGCTTCGCAGGCACCGATGACATCACGGCGCGCCCGGTCGAGACGAGCGCCGTGGCGGCGAGTCCGCCGACGAGGAACGCGCGCCGGTCGGGGAATGAGCCATCGCGTGTCATGACCGCAGGTCCTCGGTGAAAAGACAGTGGGACAGGAAAGACGAACCGCGCGCACTCAGGGCACCGTTGCGCCCACGCCGTTGCTCGCCGCGAGACCTTGGGGACCGGTCGGGTCGACGATCCAGTGCTGGAACGCGAAATCGGTGCCCGACGGAACGCCGACGGGCCACGTCGACAGGATCTCGAGCGCGCCGGCCGCGTCGGTGGTCAGCCCGCTGACGAGCAGATCGAGCGCCGGGACGAGCGTGCCGCCCTTGAACGGAACGCCGAGCGTGGACAGTCCGACCACGAGCGTCGTCGCCGCGAGCGGGCGCGCACCGACCAGTGCCAACGACACCGGAGTCCCCGCGGCAAGCGGACATTCACCGCTCAGCTCGGGAACCCCCGCCGTGCCCGCAAGCGGACCACCGAGATCTGACCACGGGTCGAGCGCAACGCGATAGTCGACGACGAGCGGCAGGTGATCGAAGTCGACGCCCTGTGAGTCGACGGTCACGTCGTTGCTCTGCAAGCCCGCCGCGGCCAAGGCCTGCGACGTCATCGTCGTCGTGTTGAGGGCAAACGAATGCACCGACGCGAGCACGCTCTCGGTGACGATCACGAAGTCGAGTCGTCCGGGAGGAAAGGGCCCCGGGCTCGACCACGTCCAGTCGGCCGGCCCGACGACGTTGTGCAGCGGGCGCTCGTCGAACGAGTCGGTTCCGTCCCAGTCGGGCGGTGAGTCGGCGCCGTAGGATGACTCATCGATGACGTTGCCGTCGACGAGCGTCTGCAGCGGCTGCGGACCACCCACGATGTTGAGATCCCCCACCACCATCATCGGCGTCCCGACGGGCAGCGTGATGAACCCGCCCGGCTGACGCGCGTCACGCATCCACGCGATGATCGAGTCGGACTGGTCCTGCCGGCGATCATCGAACCCACCGCAGCACTTGTAGTGATTGTTCATCACGTACAGGTCGAAGGGGTACGACGCGTCGGGAAGATCGACCAGCGCCATGGCTTGGTCCTTGTCGCCCTCGGGAATCGTCTCCGTGGCCTTCATCGTCAGCGGCCAACGGCTGAGCGTGACGCAGTCGCCCGCCTTGTGGCCGTGCCAGCCGCCGGGGATCGGCGCGATGTCGTTCATCAGGTTGATGACGTTCGAGACGGGAACGCTGAAGCCGATCTCCTGAAGCGCCAAGACATCGGGCTCGAGTGCGAGCACGACGCGCTCGAACTTCGCCGCCTGGATCGCGTCCTCGTTGGGGAAGATCGTGTCCCAGAGAACGTTGTACGAGACGACGCGAAGATCGTCGGAAACGAGACGGTCGACGAACGTCTGGCTGAAAGGAGCGGGCGACATCGCGACAGCAGCCACGAGTGCGCCGCGGACCATGCGGGAGAGGGGCATGTGCGGAGCCTGGGAGAGGGCGGGGAGATTCGGCCTGGGCATGATACCCGCACGCGCCGAACGCGCACGGCGCGGCGCGGCACACGAGATCCACCGAATCCGCATGGTCTTTTCGCTCGGGCGCGCTCTCCTGCGCTTTGTCGTACTGAAGGACTCGTTCGGAAGTGCGAATGGCGCCGAACGACGTCGTCGCAGCAGAGCACTGATCACCTCGGTTAACCTGTCGCCAGGGCAAGCCACATCGGGGACTTGGTCAGACAGAGCGAATGGAACAGCAGAGGAGAGTCCGATGACCGACCGCCAGAATCGTGTTCCGAGCGTTGCGCTGGGTGCGCTGCTCACCGCCGTCTGCGCCACTGATGTCCTCGCCGACGAGCTACCCCTCGCTGCGATCGTGCCCAGCAATGTGCAGTTCTTCGAGGGCAGCGGTGCCTCCACGGCCCTGGCCGGCGACGTCCTCGTGATCGGCTCGCCCGGGTACGACATCGGCACGGAGCTCTCGATCGGTCGCGCCTCGGTGCACCGTTGGGACGGAGTCGCCTGGGTCGAGGAGCAGGTGCTCGAACCCATCGACGGTGAGGACTACGACGAGTTCGGGAAGTCCGTGGCGCTCACGCCGGATGGCCACTGGCTCGCCGTCGGTGCGCCGGGCGACGACAACGGCGGGTCGGTGTTTCTGTATCGCCACGGCGCTGGTGGATGGACGCTCGAGACGCAGCTGTCCGGACCGTCCGCCGCGCCCTGGGACGAGTTCGGGTTCGCCGTCGCCTGCGGGCCCGACCTGCTGCTCGTGGGTGCACCGGGACGCGACGTGCCACCCAACAACGGCGCGGGCATGACCTACGCCTATCGCCTCGGCCCAGGCGGCTGGGCCTTCGAGGCCGCACTGACGATCACGGGCTTCTCGGGTGCCAATGGTCGCTACGGCGCGGCCATCGCGATCGATGCCGATACGGCCGTGATCGGCGGACCGCATACGTTCCAGTTCAGCTCCCCGTTCGGCATGGTCCACCTCCAACGTTTCGACGGCAGCGCGTGGACACGCGTCGACTCGATCAAGGGGCAAGGCCTCGTGTCCTCGGGCGGAGACTTCGGTCACGCCGTGGCCATCGACGGAGACCGCATCCTCGTCGGTGCGCCCGACGACAACACCAACGCCGGCTCGGCATTCACGTTTGTCGAGGATGTCAGCGGTGACTGGTCACTCGAGCAAGAACTGAACGACGGCGCCGGTCAGCCCGGCGATCGATTCGGCTCGGCTGTTGCGCTGGACGACGATCAACTCGTCGTCGCTGCCCCGTTCGGCGCGCTTGCCGGCGGGCCGGGCGGCGCCGGTGTCCTGTTCCGACTCGACGGCGGCGGCACCTGGCAGCCCCTCGAGCGTCTGATGGACCCGTCCGCAAAGTCCCCAGACCAGCTTGGTGTCAGCGCAGCACTCGACGGCGATTTGATCGTCCTCGGCGCTGCGTCCTATGCCAACGCCGACACGAGCCACGGCGCTGCGCTCGTCTTCGACCTGCTCGAACCTGCATGGACGTGGTTGGGCCAAGGGCTCGCGGGTCAGGCCGGCACGCCGGTGCTGCAGCCGCAGAGCTCGCTCGTGGGTGGACAACCGATCACGCTCGAAGTACGCCACGCTGCGCCGTCCGCAGCGACGGCGCTCGTCGCGGGCCTCACGAGTGTCGGGCTTCCGCTCAAAGGCGGCGTGCTCGTCCCCAGCCCCGACGTCCTGATCATCGGACTATCAACCGACGGCGCAGGCGAGCTGCTGCTGGCGTCCACGTGGCCCAGTGGCGTGCCCGCGGGCTTCGACGTCTCGCTCCAGGCGTGGATTGCCGACGCCACGGGGCCCGTGGGATTCACGGCGAGCCACGGCGTGCGCGGCACGACACCCTGAAGCGCGCGGGCGGAAACCTTTGCGACATCGCCGCCAGCGGGTGACGTGCGATTGCTGCTCGACCGCGTCATCGAGCGGGCAAGCCGCGCTCGACACCGTCCGCTCCCGAGCACCGTGACGACGACGCCCGTGGCGCGACGGGCTGTGCATGGCGACGGCGCACGCGCGACGCTGCTCTCGATCAAGGACCTCCGCGGCGCGACCGCATGCGCTCCAAACCGGCAATCGTGTCCGCGCGCGCATGCGCCGTGTCGCACACGTTCGAGGACGACCGCTGCTTCGCGCCCGTGGCGCCTCACTGCGGCGCCTTGGCGAACTCCGTGGGGACAGCTACCGTCGAGGGGTTCCTTCTTTCCCGCCGAGATGACCACGCATGCTTGCACCAAGTCGCTTGCCGTTCCCCGTGGGGCGCCTCGCGCTCGCGGGCGCTCTCCTGACGACTGCGGTGCTCGCCGACGACGGTCGCGTGCTTGAAGGGGCGTTTCACCACCTCGGCAACGACCCGACGCCCGACTGGACCGAAGCGCCCGTCGACCCCGAAGGCAAGCGTTTCGACATGTCCTTCGATGCGCGCGCGAACGATGCCGAACGCGTGCTGTCATGGCGTCAACGCAGCGTGGACAGCGCCTGGCGAATCGAGATCAACGGCGTCGAGCTCTGCGTTCTCCCACGCGGCGACGGCCAGCCCGCACAACGCTTCGCGGCGCTCCCGCCAGGGGTTCTCCGCGACGGCAGCAACGACCTCGCCGTCGTCCCCACGGACCCCAACGACGACATCACGATCGGCGACATCCGCCTGTACGACGCCACGTTCCGCGAATACTTCAACCTGGCCCCGCTAACCGTTCGCGTCACCGATGCCGCGTCTGGTGCAGCGCTGCCCGCCCGTGTGACGATCGTCGACGCCTCGGGCCATCGGCCGGCCCTGTTCTTCGGCGACGGGTCACACCTGGCCCTGCGCGACGGCGTCGCCTACACGAGTTCCGGAAGCGTCGCACTCGAACTGGCGCAAGGTGAGTACGACATCTACGCCACGCGTGGAAGCGAGTGGAGCCTGGATCACACGGCGGTCCGCGTCGACATCGACGGTGCAACGGCGCGCGCGACTCTTGCCCTGACACGCGAGGTCGACACGCGCGGCTTCGTCGCCGCCGATACGCACATCCACACACTCACGTTCAGCGGACACGGTGACGCCTCGATCGACGAACGCATGGTGACGCTTGCGGGCGAGGGCGTGGAGCTGGCCGTCGCAACAGATCACAACCACAACATCGACTATCGGCCGTACCAGGAGAACCTCGGACTCGAGTCGTACTTCACGCCCGTGATGGGCAACGAAGTCACGACCAAGGTCGGACACTTCAACGCGTTCCCGATGGATCACAGCGACGACATCCCCGGCTTCCGCTCCACCGACTTCGTCACGCTCGTCGAAGGGATGCGCTCGAAGGGCGCGCAGGTCGTCATCCTGAACCATCCGCGCTGGCCTGCTCACGACACGGGGCCTTGGGGTGTCTTCGGACTCGACACGTGGACCGGTGATGTGAACCTCCCGCGCCCGCTCCCCTTCGACGCCACGGAGTTGATCAACGCCACGACCGAGGAGGCGTCGGCGATGACGCTCTTCGAGGACTGGTTCGCGCTGCTCAACGCCGGCGAACGCGTCGTCGCGGTCGGCTCCTCCGACTCGCATACCGTCGGCGACCCGGTGGGCGGCGGACGTACCTACGTCCCCAGCACGACGGACGATCCGTCGAAGATCGATGTCGATGCGGCCTGCACGCACCTCGCGGGCGGACGAACGTCCATCTCCATGGGCATCTTCACCGATGTGCTCGTCGAAGGTGCGTCGATGGGTGCGACCGCGGCGCTCGACGGCACGCTCGATGTGCGTCTGCGCGTGGCTGCGCCCGGCTGGGTGCGTCCGCGTCTGGCGCGTGTCTTCGCGAATGGCGTCGAGATCGCTCGCCGCGAGCTGGCGGTCGAGCGCGATGCCCCGCTCGACGTCACGTTGGACATGTCGCTGCCCTGGCCGCATCGGCACGACGCCTGGATCGTCTGCGTCGTCACCGGAGATGCCGTCGACGGTCACTATTGGCCGCTGCTCAACCCGTACACGCTGGGCGCGACGAACCCCGTCTGGCTCGATGTCGACGGCGATGGCGTTCACCAGAGCCCGCGCGAAGTCGCCGACGCCCTGGCGAACGAGGTCGACGTCACGGATGGCGCGCAGACGCGTGCCGCACTCGCGCGCTGCGATGCCGGTGTCGGAGTGCAGCTCCTGCACGCGCTCCTGGCGACGCAGCCCGAGGCTCGCCGGCCCGATCTCGCTGCTGCGCTGGCCGAAGGCCTCGAGGGCCGCGAGTTCGTCAGTCGCTACCTCGCGACGTTTGCTGCCGAGGAGTAGCGCGCACGCCCGTCCCACGACCGTCGCTCTCCATCGGTCGAGCACTGATCGCGAGCCGACGTCCGGCCGGCCAAGACGTTCGCCGGTGGCGACGCCGTTGCGCTCTCACACCCAGCCACTCGGCGCGCACCCTGCCGAACGACGCTGCGCCCAACGCACTCGACATGGATACAGCTGCACTCGACATTTACACAGCTCAACACCACGTCGTCATCTCACTCCGAATACGGATGCTCCCGGAGTCCGTGACGATCCCCGCGGATCTCGGTTCTCACGTTCACCGGATTCGAAACTCCCGCTAGCATCCGTTGAAGAACTCATCCGGCACGCCGCACACACCCGAGCGCGCCTGCGCGAGCGCGGGAGCCTCGACGAATCCACCGATTCGCCTGCATTCCCACACTCGCACAGACACGCTCGGTCACGCACGGCGCACTCGGAGCAGTTCTTCAACAGGCTGCTAGCATCCCCGTCAGATGGTGCGCCGTGCACGTCGGGTAGGGCGTGATCGGCGCCGTCGATGATCGTGAGGGCGATCCGCCCTCCGGGAAAGGGTGAAGTATGAAAAGTCTGACCGTGATCGCGGCTGTCCTCATGGCCGCGTGCTTGGGAAGCGCACAACAAGTCGAACCCGAGGTTCCGTCGACGTTTCGCGAAGTCACCGGCGTGATCGACGCGGGCGTGAACCCCGTGCACTTCCCGTACTTCACGCGCCCCCATGTGCCCGGCTTTCGCTCGACAGCTGATGGGCGCATCGCTGTCATCGTCGAGGGCAACTCGACGATGCGCGTGCCAGGCTTCACGCTCATCAAACCCGAGAAGACGACGACACCGATCCTCTTGAACCCGGGCGGATCACCGACCGACCAAAGCAGTTCATACACGATGACCGATCCAGGCTTCGCGTACCTCGACGGGAACTCGAGTCAGGCCTACATCAACGCCAACTTCACGGATGGTGTGAAGACTGCGCGTCACGCATGCCTGTGGGACGCCGATCCGCCCATCGACGTGGGCGGCAAGGACGTCTACGAGGTGGATGTCTTCGTCACGACGAATGAACCCGACACCTCGGGCGGTCGGACGTTCCAGTTCTTCGTGACGAAAGTGAAGATCACCGTCGCGAACCCCAAGACGAGCACGGCATCGATCGAGTCGATCGTGCGCGCCGGACCGACGATTGCCGGGCCGCTGTTCTCGGCAGGCACGACAGGCTTCGGCGGGTCGGGTTTCGAGCCCGTGATCGCAGGCGACGGCGGCCTGCTCGTCCTCCGTATCGCCTCGGACGACTACACGTTCACGCACCCGGACACGTCAATCACGTCGCCGCCGGGGCATGACATCGTCTACTCGTATTACGACCCCACCGGCATCGCTCAGGCCGACCCGTCACGCTGGACCGACATCTACCCCATCACGTACGCGCCTGACGACTCGCGCATCAACACAAAGTTCGGCTTCGCGAAGCATCCGTTCCGGGACGGCGCCGGGAACCCGATCACGTCGGGCCAAGACCTTGGCGGCTCGTACCCTTGGATCGACCGCGACGCGAAGAACCTGTTCTTCGAAGCCGTGCGCGACCAGCTCCGATACAAGCAAGGATCCACCTGGAATCTGCTGTCACGCTACCCGCAGGAGCAAGTGCCGGGCGACACCTGGTACGGCGCAGAGGTCGGAGAGAACAGTGGCACGCATCAAGGCGTCTCGTTCATCGGTTCTTGGGGCCACGGCAAGCTCGTCCAACTCGACAACCTGTTGAACGACATGGACTACGCGATCGGTGACGGCGCAGCCACTCCCACACCTCAAGCTCGGCTTGTCGACCTCTACCAGGCTGGCACGTATCCGAGCGGCGTCCACGATGGCAAGCTCGTGCTCGGTTACGGTCGCACGACCGGCATCATGCCGCCCGGCGAGAACGACAACGGCAACATCATCGACTCGATCGAGAACAAGCTCAACGCGAACGACGCGGCTCGGTTCATCCGCCTCCAAGACGTGGTGTGGACGATGACGAACGGGCGCCAGACCGAGGAGTTCGGCTTCGACGACCACATGGACCCGGACGCGTTCGTGATCGCGAACATGGCCGGCGCGCTCACATGGAATCAAGGCGTCTCGGCGAGTGCGATCCACGGCAGCTCGTTGAAGCACCACACGAGCTGGAACGGTGTCGCATGGGACCCCGGTGCCGATCCTGTGAAGCTGCAGAACGGGGCCACGGGTACGCGTTGGAAGACGCCGGCGTACGGCGTCGTCGAGGGTCCGGGCCGACTCGAGCCAGCTGCCAACGGCGGTGTCCGCGGCAAGGGCTACTGGATGGACGGCACGATCGGCCTGCGCTTCGACGTCCCGCTGCAAGTTGCCGCCGAGGGGAATCCCGACGTCTCCGACCACGACTGGTACATCGGACTCTTCGTCGACTGCCGTTTCGACGACGACGGAGTCCGACGCCGCGTGCTCACATTCCCTGACGGCACTGCGGTGTTCCTGCACGGTCGCTCGCAAGTCCTCTTTGCCGACGCCAACGGCACGATCGTCAACAGGATGACACTGCCGCCGACCACCGGTGGACTGCCCGACCTGCTGCCCCGCTTCGGCTGGTCCCATCTCGGCTTCCAAGTCAGCGACGCCGGCTCACAGGTCGACGTGCACCTGAACGGTCTCCTCTACCATCGTTGGACGCGGCACCCGGACGGCAAAGCACTCTTTCAGATGACGGCCGGCGCGTTGACGCTCGGAAAGGTCGCAGCGCAACCCGAACCCGGCTTCGCAGGCTGGACCGATGAACTCAAGATCTTCGCCCATTCCGTCGACCTCGAGACCGCATGCAACCACGCTGCCGCCACGCTGATCGGGCTGCCCGACACGTACTCCGGCACGTGGCGCACGGACCACGCCGATCGCTACCCCGACTGGGTCCACGACGAGATCAGCGATCGCCTCCGCAACGCCGGCGAAACGTCCAACCCGCGCTACGCCGCATTCCACGATCGTTCGGGCGACAACACTGTTCACCGAGGCACGATTCCCGCAGGCACCGAGTGGCGTCGCGCAAGCGTGCACTTTCCAGAGGGCCCGCTCTACTACAACGCACCACGCCCGCACTCGTCGCTCAATACCTTCTGTCTGACGTGTCATCACACCCAAGGCGTCGACGGCTTCGGACTCGGCGCGCTCCCGGTGATCCACGGGCTCAAGGCAAAGAACGACGCGCGCCGTCAACCATCCCAGCCCGCCGCACAAGTCCATGGTGTGATTCCTGCTGGACTCGTCACGAACACGGCGCACGCCACACCGCAGCCGACGTCCGCGATGACCGGACCCGAGCACGTCGATGAGTTCATGCTCGAAAGCTACGCCGGGAACGCGCAAGTGACGAGCATCACGCTCATGAACGGCACCACGGGCGACGACTTGATGGAACTCAAGCCCGGTGCAGTCGTCGATCCGGCCCGCCTCGGAACGACGAGCTTCGGTCTGCGCGCAAACCTCGACCACGAACAAGGTGGTGTGTACGTGTCCTTCAACTCGCTGGCATCAATCAACCCGAGCACAGTGCCGCCGCACATCATCCCGTTCTTCACGGGCGGCCCCTTCGGCGGTGCAGGATCAGCGACACACACGGCACGCGCGACGGGTGACTCAGGCGTGATGTACGCGGTCACGTTCACGCTGCTCGGCGCTGCGTGGCGTGAAGTCGCAAACTATCGCGACGACTTTCGTCCAGGCAGCCCGACCGACGGATGGCGCTACCGCTGGAACCTCCTGGGACCAGTGAACTTTCCGGCCAACTACGCCGACCTCCACTGGGACCCCTCTGCTGGCCGCTACACAGTCGACGGGCTGGCGTTCCCCACGACGAACCCCGGCGCCTTCGCGTCCTTCACTCCCACAGGCGGACATCCGGGCCGTGGGTCGAGCCAGACCGGGACAGCCGACCGCTACGTTCTCGCGTCGTACACGACGAAACTCGCCGGCGAGTACAAGATCGACGGTGGCGCGCTCACCTTCCCTGGATCGGGGGGCGCCGCGAACGGCGGTGTCGTCGGCGTCGTGACGATCGATGCCGGCGTGCTCACCGTGCAGCAGGTGCATATCGTCCCGGCCGGCGGATCCGTGACTTTCTCGATGCCCGCGACGAACTTCGCAGCCGGCGTCGAGATCATCGTCGCGGTCGGCCCCAACTCAGTCGACACCGCCGACGGCTTCACCCTCGACTACGCCATCGACTACCGCCCCTGAAGGGACGCAGCGATCGTCGTGACCCGCACCCGTTCTCACGGCAGCGTCAGCACGAGCCCGTTCGTCAATGTGTCGCCCGCGAGGCCTTGAAGTGCAACCGTGAACCCGGGCGACACCCCGCGTGGAATCGCGAACGTCAGGATCCCCTCGGACGGAACGCTTCCGAAGGCGAACAACGTCAGGGGCGGCGCGAGGAACAGCAGTCCAGGACCGAGCTGGATCGGTTGCTCGAGGAACGCCGCCGATGTGGCGAGGACCATCTCGCCGGCCCCCGGCACAGCCACGAGCCCGACGGACGTCGGTATACCTGCAAGATCCGCGGTCACGTAGAGGCGCGGAGCGAACTCGTCGAGACCCATGTCGACCTCGGCGCCGAACGGGCGTTCGTCGCCGTCGATGTCCAGCGGGAACACGAGCCCCACACCCCCATCGCGACAAGGAGACGTGGCCAGCAAGTGCAGGTCTCCGCCGTGGAGGTCGACGAACAGCGGGTCGGCGTCGATCACGCCAACGCCGGTTGCGCCGCCGTCGACATTGCTCTCGCGAAACTGCACGCCGACGCCTGGGTCGGGAACGTTGTCACGCACGATGCTGTTGTTGACGATCCCGAACTGCACGTCGGCACTCACGCCTCCTCCGCTCGCCGCCGTGTTCCCGACCAACACCGAGTGAGTCACCGTCAGCGAGCTGGCGGGGAAACTCGACGTCGTCACACGGACGCCCCCGCCCGTCCCTCCGGCGACATTGCGCATGACCGTCGAGTTCACGAGCGAGACGTCCGCGAACGTGAACGGCGCGCCCGCACCGACCGCCGCGTGCAGCCCGCCCCCATCACCACCGGCCGTATTGCCGATCAGACGCGTGTCCCTCAGCGTCAAGACGTTGAACGCGTTCTTGTCGCCCTGCACCAGCTCGATCGCGCCGCCGTTCCCCGTGACGGCATTGCCATCGAACGTGCAGTCGACAACCTCCACGACAGCGCCCTCTGCCATCTCGGCGCCCAAGCCGCCACCGTGCACGGCTCGGTTGTTCGTGAAGCGACTTCCTGACGCCAAGAGCCCGCCGCCGGCGGGACCGTCGACGTAGACGCCGCCACCTCGGTCGGCCGCGACGTTGGCTGACACGACGCAGCCGAACAGCTGCAACTGTCCCTCGACGAGCACCCCGCCACCACGCTCGGCCGCCCCCTGCGTGATGGTAAACCCGGTCACCGTCGGAAAGGTCGCCGGCATGATGTGCACGACGCGTTGTTTGGGTGCGCCCGGCATCAGGATCGTGACGAGCGGGCCATCCGGCGCGATCAACTCGACGTGCTTGGAGATCGTGAGCGACTCGACATACGTGCCCGCCGGCACACTGACCGTGTCGCCCGAGGCCGCGCGATCCAACGCCGCTTGGATCGTCCCGCCGCGCTCGACGACGATCTCGTCGCCCCACGCGAGCGCCGCAGAGACTGCAACAGCAATCACACGCCGCAGCATCGTTCATCCTCCTCGTCGACTGACCCGGATGGCGAGCACGTCGGTGGTGACATCGGTGACGCCACTCGTTCTCGGCAAAGCGCCTGCCCCGTTCTGACGAGACCGGCCGCGGCACCGGCAGTCGACCGTACACCGGATCCCGCGAGGTGCACAGCCAGCGCGTCCAAGCGTCAACGCGTCTGACGACGCCTCCTGCGAGCGACTCCCATGGTTCGAGATCACACGAGCGAGCATCCGATGGATGCCAGCTGAGCAGGCGAGCCCTCGACAGCAGCTCACCCCTCAGAGATCGACGAGAGCCGTGAGCGTGTCGACTGGTGCCTTGAAGTTGAAGTCGGCGACGAGCGGTGTGTTCCAGCGTGTGGTCGCGAGTTCGCCGATGAACCCGAGCGACGCGCACGCCAACGAGCGCGGCAGCGGTGCCAGACTCGTATCGTCGACAATCGCCACGAGCGATTCGACGGCGCGCGAGTCGTCGAGCCGCCCGAGCGCGCGTGCAAGTGCCCAGCCCATGTCGTCGTTGGCATCTTCGAGCAATGCGGCCATCACGACATCGGTGGCCCCCGGCGTGCCGAGGATGGACAGCGCGCCGGCGAGCTGGAGGCGCAGGGCTTCCGGCGTCCCCTTGCTGACGAGCTCGGCAAGCAGCTCTCCCTCGACGTCCCAGTGACCCATGAGCGCGAGCCCCGTGGCGGCATAGCCGCGGTAGACCTCGTCGCGACGGTCGGAGAACTCGTCGTGAAGATCCTCGCCCGCCCGCTCGACGCCTGCGAGTCCGAGGGCGAGCGCGAAGGCGCCTTTCGTGGTCGGGTTCGACTCACTTTCATGCTCGTTGGTGAGCGCGAGTTGTAGCGCGTGGTCGAGCTCTCCGCGTTCGAGACCGACGAGGCCGATCGCCAGCGCCGCCCACGGGCGGTCCGACGTGTGACGAGGACGACGCATCGCATGCACGACCGTCTCGAGCGCGCCGGCCGTGTCGCCGCCATTGTCGGCAGCACGCCCAGCGATCCGTCCGAGCGCGATCAATGCAAAGCCGCGCAGCGTCTCGTCGCGCGCGTCACGCGACACTTCTGCAAGCGCCTCGACGGCACCGACGTGCGACACCTCGCCCAGGAGCCCGACGGCGATTGCCGCCGACTGACGGACCCGCGCATCCTCTCGATCGTCGGTCAGTACGGCGACGAGCAACGGCAGTGCAGTCACGTCGCCGAGCTTGCCGAGCCCCACGAGTGCCTGGGCGCGAACGACTTCGTCTGCCGCGTCGTCGTCGACCAGTGTCCGCAGGACCTTGACGGCCTTCGTCGCTGCACGCCCCGAGGTCAAACCGAGCGCCAACGCCGCGCAGCTGCGCACGTCATCTGGTGCATGCTCGTCGAGCAAGATCGACTCGAGGACCGAAACGCTGAGGCGCGACTGACTGATTCCCAGTGAAAGAGCGGCGCGTGATCGGATCTGCCACGGGACCTGGCCACCGACGAGACCGCGGCCCGAGTGCGTGTCACTCGCAAGATCGATGAGCGCCTTGATCGACGCCGACGAGTTGGCGAGGCCGAGCGACAGCGTCGCGGAGTGACGCACGGTACGGTCAGCGTGCTCGATGGTCTCGAGGACCTGACTGCTGACGATCTTGGAGAGGTGGTCGGGCGAGACACGCGCCATCGCGAGAACGGCGCGCTGCACGAGCCCTGCGTCGTCCTCGGAACGAAGAACACGCATCAGGCTGGGTAGGATCTGCGCTTCAACCTGGTGCTGACGGTCCCCGACTCCGGCCGAACGGCGGCCGCGCCCAGCGAGCGGACCCACATTCGTCGTCGCCGATGTCCGCTCGAGGAAACCTCGGCGGCCGAGGACCGCGTCACGGTTGATCTCCCACCAGATCTCCCAGTCGGCGCGCGTGAACGAGATCGGCCGCTGCGTCGAGGTCGTCGCGCGTCGTCCGCTGCGTCCACGGACACCACCACCCGAACCCGTCGACGCACGGGTCGAGCGAACCGATCTGCGCCCCCCCGTGGCCAAGCTGGAAGCGCCCGAAGTCGGCGCTGCCTTGGGACCTGCCGCATCACCTGCAATGACGATCGTTCCCGACCCCGACGGGGCCGGACTGGGGGAACTTCAGTGGAAGACGTACTTGGAGCCCTGGGGACCGAGTGCGGCGGACTCGGAAGCGATCAACACCAGACTCAAGAGCACCGGAACGGTGACAGCGAAGATGCGTTGGATCATCGGGGGTCCTCCTCGGGAACTCTCGGGTTCGACGACGCGGACACGCCTGCTGTGACATCGCATCCGCTCCATCAGGGCGGAGGCTCCGCTCGAGGACAGGTTCTCAGGGCAGCGAGCGCCCCTGACGGTCACCCGCATTCCGCCAGCCGCACGTCAAACCACGTTGCCGACCCGCTCCGGCCCGCTACGCCTCTCACGAGGCGTGCGTCGACAACGCCGTGACGATATCGCGCGCACAGGGCGCTCGCACTTGTTCTCCGCGCTGCGCGGACGCGTCAGTCGAGCGAGCTGCGGATCACCACCGCGGACGTGTCGGTGCCGTTCTCGGTCGTCGCGGTGAGTGTGTAAGTACCAGGCGACAGAATTGCTGGAGCGCCCGCGTCGGGAAGGAATGCGAGCCAGAAGCCGTTCGCGTCGGAAATCACGACCGTCGCCCAGCCGCCACCGTCAGGCACACCGTCGCTCGACGCCGTCACGTCGACCGGCGTCAACGGAGCCGAGCGCCCCAGCATGGCGATGCGCCCGTTGTCCGTCCGCGCGCCGAAGACGTCGACGCCATCGACCTCCTGCCCCTGCAGACGCGTCGCATTCGTGCTCGCGGCCTGGATGATGCGCACCTGCTCGTCGAGCGACGTTGTCTGGCCGGCCGTCGACGCCGTGGGATCGGGGATCGTCGAACTCAGGTCGACCATGAAGAAGGGGCTGAACGAGAAGACCGCCGCGAGCGACAGTGCGGCTCCGAGCTGCTTGCGTGCCTTCTTCACCGAGTTCACGAGGCCAAGCAGCCCACTGACGAGAAGCGCGAAGCCCGCAAACCGCGCGTTGTCCCAGAGACCGCAGCCTCCGTGAGTGAAGTTCAGCGGCGCAAGGGCGAACAGCAGCGGCAGGAAGCCGTAGAGCGAGAGCTTGGCCCGTCCGTCGCTGGCGATGCCGCCGAGGTAGCTGCGGTAAGCCGTGAACATCGTGATGAAGGCCGCGAACAGCGCCAGCATGATGAGCTGGAACGCCGTGTCGTACGGGTAGATCGTCTCGCCGTCGACGCTCTCCGCCAGCTCACCGGCCTTGGCCATCGCGATGATCGACTTGACCTCGGCATCGAAGGCCTTCTGTGCCCCCTTGATCTCGTTCTTGAGTGTCTTCTGTCGCGCCTTGATGTCCTTGCCGAAGAACTTCGCGACGCCCTTCTCATCCATCACGACATAGACATCGATGTCGACGTCGATCGGATTGGAGAGACAGAGTTCGTCCTCGATCCGTACGCGCACGATCGCCTGCGATGAGAAGGCATCCTTGTCGGCCTTGATCGTGAAGTTGGCCTTCTCCTTGCCGGTGACCGACATCGGCGAGACCGTAAGGACGGAGTCGCCCTTGGAGACCACGCTGACCGTCCAGTTCGGATTGCAGCCCGGCACGGAGATCGTGACCTTGTCCGACTTGCCCGCCGACAGCAGCACCTCGCTCTTCGACACGTCCTGCCCGAACGTTGCCGCCGCCATCAGCGCCCACATCGCCACACACGCGATCGTCTTCGACATTCCCTCGCTCCTCGAGGCGCCCACTGCGCCATCCCGTGCGAGGAACACTCGGCCCAGGCGCCCACGCACGACCTCACAATCCCTGGGGCCGACAAGCCAACGATACCGCGCCGCGTCGGAAAGCGCGGTGCTTCTCTCACTTACGGCCCGTTGGAGAACTCATCCGGCGCGACGCATGCAGCCGAGCCCGCCTAACAGATGGCTTCACGCGTCTGCGCGCCGCACTCGATCAGCACCAACTCGACGCTGGCGCGTCGTTCGCGGTGCGGGCAGCGTCAGCGTCTCTGCAACTCGTCGGCAAGCGCCTCGGCGGCGGCATGAGCCGAGGCCCATGCCCACTGGAAGTTGAAGCCACCGAGCCAACCGGTCACGTCGACGACTTCGCCGACGAAGTGCAGTCCCGGGACGTCATTCGCCGCCAGCGTGCGCGACGACAGGCACGCCGTGTCGATGCCCCCGAGCGTGACCTCGGCCTTGTCCCAACCCGCATCGCCCGCCGGTCGGAACTCGAACGCGTGCACGCGGGCGTCGAGCGCTGCGAGGTCCTTGCCGGACACCTGCGCGATCGACCGCTCGGCCGCCGGATGGCCGCCAACCAAGCCCGACACGAGCCGACGCGGCAAGCGCTCCGCGAGCAGACGTCGCGCCGAGGCCGACCCGCCGGTCGCTTTGGCGTCCGCGAGCAGCGCCGCGTGATCGGGAAGCCAGTCGATCGTGACGGCGTCGCCGGGGATCCAGTGATTGCTGATCTGCAAGATGGCCGGCCCCGAGAGTCCGCCGTGCGTGAAGAGCACCGCCTCGCGGAACGTCGCTCGCCCGAAGGACACGCTGGCCGGGACAGCGATGCCGGCCAGCTCGCCGAACGTCGCGCGTTCGGCTGCGCTCCACTGCAACGGCACGAGGCCAGGCCGGAGTGCGACGAGGTCGAGCCCCCAACGACGCGCGACGTCGTACCCGAGGTCCGTCGTGCCGAGGCGTGGCCAGCTGCGTCCGCCGGTCGCGATGACGAGCGACTGGGTGGCCAGTCGCTCGCCGCCGACGCGCACGACGAAACGCGTGGGAGCCGCGCCCGACGGGGCCTCGATCACGTCGTCAGCCGCGATGCGACAGCCGGTGCGCAACGACACGCCCGCGACATCGCACTCGTCGAGCAGCAGGCGCGTGATGCGCTTGGCCGACTCGTCGCAGAAGAGCTGTCCGTGCTCGCGCTCGTGAAACGGGATGCCGTGTGCTTCGACCAGTTCGATGAAGCGCGTCGACGGATAGCGAGCGAGTGCCGAACGCGCGAAGTGCTTGTTGCGCGACACGTAGTTCTCGTGAGACACGGTGCGGTTCGTGAAGTTCGCTCGTCCCCCGCCCGAGACGAGGATCTTCAAACCCACGCGCTCGTTGCCCTCGAGCACGAGCACGTCGAGACCGCGCGCGCCGGCCTGCGCAGCGCAGAAGAGTCCGGCCGCGCCGGCACCCAACACGATGACGTCGAAGACCTTCGCTGCGCCCTTCACCACGTGGCGTCGCTCATCAGGCGCGCACCGCCCAGCGCAGCTTCGCCGACGTGGAGCGTGGGTTCTCGACACGTTCGCGCGCCGACGCGCGGATCACCGTCGGTGAGATCTCCGACCAGGTGCCATCCGCAAACCCCTGCTTGAACGCGCGCTTCACGCGGCGGTCTTCACCCGAGTGGAACGAGATGATCGCTGCGCGCCCGCCCGCGCGCAGGCAGGACGGGAGGTCTCGCAGCGTCGTTTCGAGTGCCGTGAACTCCTCGTTGACCGCGATGCGGAGAGCTTGGAACACGCGCCGAACACTGAGCGCACGCTCGTCGTCTGAACACGACGCCGGCAGCGCGGTGCGTACGATCTCGGCGAGCTCGGCCGTGGTCTGGGGCACGCCGTGCCCGGCGTCGCGCGCCTCGCACAGCGCATCCGCGACCTCCTGTCGCCACGGTTCGTCGGCGTTGTCGTCCAGAGCAGCCACGAGCGACGACCGCTTCACGCGCTCGAGCCACTGCGCAGCCGACGCACCGCGCGCGGGATTCATGCGCATGTCGAGCGGACCATCGGCGCCCACGCTGAAACCGCGCGACGGGTCGTCGATCTGCATCGAGGAGACACCGAGGTCGAGGAGGACCGCGTCGACGCCGTCCGCCCAACCGACGCCGTGCAGCGCCGCAACGAGCCCGGCGAAGTTGCACCGGCGCACGATCAACGCGCGCTCGTCGTGCCCCGCGGCGCGCAGGCGAGCCTCGGTCCGCGGCAGCTCGATCGGGTCGGCATCGAGCGCGAGCAGTTGACCGTCGGGCGCAAGCGTCGCGAGCAGGCGTTCGGCATGACCGCCATAACCGAGCGTCCCGTCGACCGCGCGTTCGCCCGCCACGGGGCGCAGCGCTGCGAGCGTCTCGTCGGGGAGAACCGACACGTGCTGCCCCGCCGGCGTCCGCCCCTTCTGACGTACGTGTTCGCTCAGTTCGGGATAGCGTTCCGGGTCGCGCTCCTTGTAACGCTCCTTGAAGCCGCGCGGGTGCGTGCCGACGTAGCGCACGCGCCGCCGGCGTGGGGATGCGTCTTCGGGATCGCGGGGCGGCTCGGTCATGGACGACAGGCTACAGCGCGCCGCGCGGCTCCGCCCGGGCGAGAGCACCGACCATGGCGACTCGAACCAGACCTCGAGACCTCGGGCGTCTCGCTGAACTCGTCGGTGAAGGTCGGCTCGCCGGCTCGGTCCGTGATGGTCGGAATCTGGTGGTCGGCGCAGGTGAGATGCAGCTCTCGGGGCGCCGCTCGTCGCGTGCGCAGACCCCGGCAGGTATCACGCTGTGAGCGCGATCAGAGCATCGGGTCTCGCGGCAAGCCGGCGCGATCTATAAAATGACTCATTACTCACAACACATGGCGAGGCGCCGTCGAACGAAGCGTCTCTCACCGATCCACACCACTCAAGACGCCCCATGCCGCACGCCCTCGTCTGCCTCCTGCTCCTCGCCCTAGCCGCCGCCGCGCAGGACGCCGCGCCCGTCACCCTGTCGAACGACTGCGCCCTGTGCCACTCGAACGCCTCGGCGGCAACGGCGATGCGCGACGCCGACGGACGCGCGATCTCGCCGCACGGGCTCTGGCGCGCAACGATGATGGCGAACTCGGCGCGCGACCCGCTCTGGCGCGCCGTGATGTCGGTCGAAGTCGCATCCACACCGACACGCAAACAAGAGATCGAAGCGACATGCATGCGTTGCCACGCGCCGATGGCGAGTGAACTCGGACTCGTCGACCACGGCACGGGCAGCGTCACGCACCTGCTCGATTGCGACTCGTCGCTCGGCCAACTCGCGCGTGATGGCGTCTCGTGCACGGTCTGCCACGGCATGTCGCCCGACGGCCTCGGGACGCAAGCGACGTTCTCGGGCGCCTTCACGCTCAACACCGAGCGCCGCATGTACGGCCCGCACGACGGCCCGTTCACGCGTCCGATGCAGATGCACGTCGGGATGACTCCCACGAAGGGCGAACACGTCACGACCTCGGAACTCTGCGCGTCGTGCCATACGCTCGAGACGCGCGCGCTGACGCCCGACGGCCGTGAGCTCGACGCGGTGCTCGTCGAGCAGGCCCCGTATCTCGAGTGGCTGAACTCGACGTTCGCCGACGAGAACGTCACGTGCCAAGACTGCCACGTCCCGACGAGCGACGCCGACGGCCGCGCGATCACGACGCGCATCGCGCGCAACCCTGGCGGTCGCGACTTCCCGCCGGTCGCGCCGCGCCAACCTTTCGGGCGCCACACCTTCGTGGGCGGCAATACGCTCGTGTTGTCGATGCTGCGCGACCACGCCGAGGAGCTCGACGTCGTCGCGCCCGCGGCGGCCTTCGACGCGACGATCGCCGCGACCCGTGCGCAGCTCCGCGAGCTCACGGCGCGCGTGCACGTCGAGCGGCTCGAGCGCGTCGGTGACGAACTGCGCTTCGCCGTCGCCGTCGACAACCTCACGGGGCACAAGTTCCCGACGGCTCATCCGACACGTCGGGCATGGCTGCGCGTGGTCGTGCGCGGAGCCGACGGCGCGCCGTTGTTCGTCTCCGGTACGCACGACGAGCGCGGGAGGATCGTCGACGCGGCGGGCGAGCCGCTGCCCTCGGAACGTCTCGGCGGCTCGATCGAGCCGCACCACGACGTGATTCGCTCGTCGCTCCAGGTGGCGACGTTCGAGAGCAAGATGGCCGACGCCGAGGGCGCCGTCACGCACGTCCTCCTGCGCGGCGCGCGCTACCTCAAGGACGACAGGCTGCTTCCGCGCGGCTGGCGGGCGGATCACGCCGAGGGCGAGCGAACAGCCCCGGTAGGAACCGACGGCGACGACGACTTCGTCGCCGGGCGCGACACGGTGCACTATGCCTTCGCGGTCCCCGACGACACGTCGTTGGAGGATGTGCGCGTGGACGTCGCGCTGCTGTACCAGCCGCTTGGCGCGCGCTGGGCGGCCGAGCTGCTCGCGGTGGACACGCCCGAGGTCGAGCGCTTCGCCGTCTGGTACGCCCTCGCCGACGTCACGCCGGAGGTCGTCGCCACGGCGCACGTCGGCAGCCGTTGAAGGCGGCTGACGTCGCTTTCTCGATCGCCACCCTCGGCAAAGGCGACTGCACCGCGCCCTTGATCGGCACGATGACCACGACGTACACCGAAGCGATCGTGCGTGTCGACTCCGCTGACGCACTCTCGCTCTCCGCCGACTACTGATCGCTTTGCGTGTCCACCGAACCTCCGAATAGAGCCGCGCGCTGGGTGCGTCGCGTCGTCCTCGCGATCGTCGCGCTGCTCGTCGTCGGCACGGTCGCGACGCGCGCGCTCGTCGCACGCGCTGAGAGCGAACACCCACGCCTCGGGCGGGTCGTGGACGTCGACGGCCTCGCTCAGCACGTCATCGAGCGCGGTGCCGGCGACGCGATCGTGCTCGTACACGGTGCCTTCGGATCGTCGCACGACTTCGTCGCGACGGTGCTCGACTCGCTCGCGGCGCGGCACCGCTGCGTCGTCTGGGACCGTCCCGGTCACGGCTACAGCGAGCGTCCCGAAGGCGAAGCGGGTCCCGGCGTGCAGGCCGACGTGCTGCTCGCCCTGCTCGACGAACTCGACGTCGAGCGCCCGCTGCTCGTCGGGTTCTCCTACGGCGGCGCTGTCGTGCTCGCCGCGGCTCTGCGTGCGCCCGAGCGCGTGCGCGGCGTGGTGTTGCTGAACGGCCCCAGCCATCCGTGGCCCGACCCGATCGAGTTGCACTACCGCCTGCCGACGGTGCCGCTGCTCGGCCCCCTCGTCGTCGAGACGCTGCTGATGCCGTTCGGCGCCGCGCTGTCCGACTCGAGCGTCGAACGCGCCTTCGCTCCGCGTCCGGTCGCCGATGCCTTCGAGTCGTCCCCCGTGCTGCTGGCCCTGCGACCACCGAGCTACCGCGCGAACGCCGAGGACATCCGCACGCTGAAACCGTTCCTGCGTGCGCAGAGTGAGCACTACGACGAGCTGGCCGTACCGCTGACGATCGTCGTGTCGGAGGGCGACCTCGTCGTGCACCCTACGATCCACTCCCTTCCGCTGCACCGCGATACGCCCGACAGCACGATGATCCGCCTGCCCGACGCGGGGCATCAGATCCTCTACACGCACACCGACTTCGTCATCGACACGATCGAGACGGCGTTGCGTGTCCCTTGAACTGTCGTGCGCCCGTTCTCCCTCGGCCCCCGGGCGCCGCGGCTCCGTATCCCTATGGCACTCGCGCACGGCACCGGGCACCATCACGGGCGCGTCCCGCCCCGACACGGGACGAAGCGGTCGCGCGCTGCTATCAAGCGCGCGCAGCACGCCGCCATCCCCAACCCACGCACCCGAGGTCACGAGTGAACGACAGCACCACGAAGGAAGCCATCCGTATCCTCAACGAGATCATGGAGTACGAGCTCGCCGGAGTCGTGCTGTACACGCACTATTCGCTGATGATCACGGGCCCCAACCGCATGCCGCTGGTCGACTTCATGAAGGCCCAGGCCTCCGAGTCGCTCACGCACGCCCAGCAGGCCGGCGAGATCCTGACCGGCCTCGAGGGCCACCCGAGCCTCGAGATCGCGAAGACCGACGAGTCGCACAAGCACTCGATCCGCGCCATCCTCGAGGAGAGCCAAGCGCACGAAGAGGCCGCCTTGAGTCTCTACAAGGACCTGCTCAAGGTCGTCGAGGGCGAGAGCATCTACCTCGAGGAATACGCTCGCGGGATGATCGGCCAGGAGGAGATGCACACCCTCGAGTTGCGCAAGATGCTGCGAGACTACAGCGATTGACAGCGCTGCGTCGGATCCTCGTCTGCCGGGGTGGTGACTGCCGCAAGGCCAAGAACCGCCGTCTGTCCCGAGCGCTCGATGAGCTCGACGTCGCCACGGTCGATGTCCGCTGCCAGAAGCTCTGCGACGGCCCGGTCGTGGGCTGTGAGATCGACGGACAGCTCGAGTGGTTCGAGCGCGTGCGCGGCGACAAAGCCGTGAACGCGCTGCGCGTCCTCGTGCGCACCGGGCAGCTCTCGGGCGTCCTGCGCAAGCGCCGCAGCAAGAATCGCTCGGGGCGACTGCGCGCCTGAGTCGATCGTGAGCATGAGCCGCGCCGACCCGCACGAACTCGGCTGACGTCCGACGCGGCGGGCCAGATCGCTGGCGAATCGTTCCGTTCGTCGGGATTCGGCGAGGCGGAGGTCGTGTCGTCGACAGCCGCACGGATCGAAACGGACGCTCGCCGCGAGCTGCTGAGGAATCCACGTCTGAAGCGCGTCACGACCGCTCGCCGAAGCACATCACCGCGGCCGAGACCTCGCTGAATCGACGCCTGGGCCCGGGCGTCGGTATCGTCCGGCAGACCAGACCAGCGCACCTCGGGTGTCGACTCAGCGACGAATCGGTGCCAAATTAGTTGATCTGCCCCCCTCTTTCCCCCGACGAAGTCTCCATGCCCCCGCTCAACACGCTCCAGCACCTCCGCGATCACACCGGCCCGGCCCGCACTGTCGGGCTCGACGACGCAACGATCGAACGCTTCCTAGAGATCGACCCGACCCTCGTACAGGCCATCGAACAGGCCGGCGAGCTGTTCGAGTGCGTGCGAGGCGCGTATCCCGACGTCGTGGCGATGTCGGAGGCCGACGCACGCGTTTACATCCAAGCCGACTTCGTGAACTTCTATACGGAGGACGCTGTGAACCCGTACGTCGCGCTGGCGGCAAAGGGTCCCTGGGTCGTGACGTTGCACGGCGCAGTCGTTCACGATAGCGGTGGCTACGGAATGCTCGGCTTCGGCCACTCGCCCGACGAGGTGATCTCGGCCCTGGCGCGCGACCAAGTCATGGCGAACATCATGACCGCCAACATCTCGCAGCTGCGCTTCGGACAGAAGCTGCGCGCCGAGCTGGGACATGCGCGTGCCGACGGCTGCCCCTTCGAAGCCTTCATCTGCATGAACTCGGGCTCCGAGGCGATGAGCGTCGCTGCGCGCATCATGGATGCGCACACCAAGGTGGCAACGAGCCCGGGCGGCGCACACGCGGGCAAGCAGCGTACGGCCGTCATCGCGATCGAACGGGCCTTCCATGGGCGCACGTATCGCCCGGCGTTGTTCAGCGACTCGACGCGCGACAACTACCAGAAGAACCTCGCGTCCTTCTCCCAGCCGCTGGCGACGTGGACCGTACCGTCCAACGATATCGACGCGCTGCGTACCGCCTTTGCGCGCGCCGAGGCGGAAGGCGTGTTCATCGAGGGTTTGCTCGTCGAGCCTGTGCAGGGCGAGGGTGCACCCGGCGTTGCCGTCACGCGTGAGTTCTACGATGTCGCGCGTGAGCTCACGCTGAAGCATGACACGATGCTCGTCATCGACGCGATCCAGGCCGGCTTGCGAAGCACCGGCACGCTGTCGCTCGTCGACTACCCCGGTTTCGAAGACTGCGCCGCACCGGACATCGAGAGCTGGTCGAAGGCGCTCAATGCCGGGCAGTTCCCGCTGTCTGTGCTGGGGCTCAGCACGCGCGCGGCCGAGGCCTACCGCACGGGCATCTACGGCAACACGATGACGACGAACCCGCGCGGACTCGATGTGGCCTGCGCCGTGCTCGACATGGTGACGCCCGAGGTGCGCGCGAACATCCGTACCCAGGGCGAACGCTTCGTCGCAGACCTCGAGAGCCTGAAGACAGAGTTCCCCGGCATCATCACCGAGGTGCTCGGAACGGGGCTGCTCTTCTGCTGCGAACTCGACCCCGAACGCGCGCCGGCGATCGGGCCGGGCAGCGCCGAGGAACGCTGCCGGATGCGCGGCATCAACATCATCCACGGCGGCCGCAACGCACTTCGCTTCACGCCGCACTTCCGGATCACGGATGCCGAACGCGAGGTCGTGATCCAAGTGCTCCGCGAGGTGTTGGCTGAGGTTCACGCGGAGGCCGCGCAACCAGCGAGCTGAGCGACGGCGAGTCGTTCGACAGCAGACGCGACGGGGTGTGCATGCCGGTGCTGCTCGCGCGGCAGCAGCGGACGGGGCGGTCTTCGGACGTCAATCTTCGCCTTGAGCAAGACAAACGACGCCTGGCGCGCACGGGTCGTCCCACCGCTCGCAGGACAACCAGATGGCCTCTGACGCTGCCTCGCCCTGGAACGCAGCGCGTGTGATGTGATCGGCGAGCACCGCATCGACCACATCACACGCTCACACGCGACTCGAACGACAGGACCTCGGCTGAGTCAGCTCTCAGCGCTGTGCGACGGAACGTCCGTGCTCAGCTTCTTGAGACTGCCCTTGCGGATGCGTCGCTTCCGGTCGGGGATCAAGTCGCGCATCGAGTCACGCTTGCCGAAGCAAACCAACCGATCGCCACCCTGGAGTTCGCGAGCAACGCGAGGGTTGGGAATCACCGTGTTTCCGCGGTGCAGGGACAAGACGACGATGTCCTTGTCGCGCAGTCCGGAGTTCTCGATCGACTTCCCGACGAACGCCGACCCCTCGGGGATGTGCAGCTCACTGACGCCGTACCCACGACTCACGGTCAAGCGCTGGCGAATGTCGAGCTCGGGGAAGCGCACGTGCTCCTGGGCGTAGTCGATGATCGAGCCCGCGATGTCCAGCTCGGTCGCGCCCTCGATACCCTCCAATCCGGGTGACGAGTTCACTTCCATGATCTGCGGCCCCGTGCTGCTCTCCAGCATGTCCACGCCGGCAACCTGGAGGTTCATGATCTGTGCCGCACGCACCGCCGCTTCCTCATAGGCCGGCTCGAGAGCGACCCGCTCCGTACGCCCGCCGCGATGGACGTTGCTCCGGAACTCGGCACCCTGGGCCACACGACGCATCGCGCCGACGACGCGATCCCCGACGACGAACGCGCGGAGATCCTTGCCGCGGCTCTCAGCGACGAACTTCTGGATCAGGACGTTGTGTCGCGTGCTGTGGAGCGTCTCGATGATGGCCGCGGCGACGTTGTTGCTGTCGGCGAGAATGACGCCAACACCCTGCGTGCCCTCGATGAGCTTGATGATCACGGGCGCGCCGCCGACGCGCTCGATGGCCGGCATGACGTCAGCACGGTGATTGACATACTCGGTAGCAGGGATGCCGATGTCATGGCGCGAGAGAATCTGGAGCGACCGCAGCTTGTCGCGCGAGTCGGAAATCCCCGCCGACCCATTCACACAGAATACCCCCATCTGTTCGAACTGTCGGACGATCGCCGTGCCGAAGTACGTGATCGACGCGCCGATGCGCGGGATGACGACGTCATAACTCGAGAGCGGCTTGCCGCGGTAGTAAAGGTCGGGTCGACCCTTGTCGAGGTCGATGGCGAAGCGCAGCGTGTTGAGAACCTTGACATCGTGCCCGCGGCTCAAGGCCGCTTCCTTGAGGCGACGCGTGCTGTACGAGTTGGGTCCGCAGGAAAGGATGGCGATCTTCATGGGATGCTCTGAGGAGTGGTGACCGCACGAGGACGACGCCGTCCCTTCCGCGGTGGCACAAGACTCCTCGCGAGGTGGGCCCGCAGCGAGCGATGAGCGCTCGACCGCGGCACGCGAAGCGTCCATCGACGCCTGAAGTCTGCGGAAATCGCGCTGCGGTGTCCAACGCAGCCACGCCCCCACGACGCACGATGACCTCGTTGCGAACGCTGAGCATGCGCGGCAACGATCGTTTCTTCCCACCTGCCAGACGACTTCCGTCGCGCCGCACATGAAGACCGATGTTCGCAGCCGTTCCACGCGGCGGCCCGGGTTGGCACGGATCATTCACGGAGAAGCTACTGCGGATGCTTCTGCGCCAGCAGGGCTGCGCCGAACAGCACTTTCAATGCTCAACGAAGTGGTCACTTCGCCGACCTATCGAAAGATGTCGATTCTCCTTGCCCTGCAGACGCAGCCACGCCCTCGCTACGCTTCTCCATGAGCAACGCGGGTTAGCAGCCCGTTGAAGAACTGCTCCGAGTGCGACGTGCGTGACCGAGTGCGCCTGTGCGAGCGCGAGAACGCAGGCGAATGGGTGGATTCGTCGCGGCGCTCGCGCTCGCACTGGCGCGCTCGGGTGCGTACGGCGTGCCGGATGAGTTTTTCAACGGGCTGTTAGCATGCACTCCTCGCGTCAAAGCCGCTGAACCACGGACACGGCGAAGGAGTAACTGTGCAAACCACCGATGCGAATGTCCTTGCCGTCAACAGTGGATCGTCGAGCCTCAAGTTCGCACTGTTCGCCGTCAGCGCACCGCCAAAGAAGCTGCTGAACGGGACGATCCAGCGCGTCGGGTTACCCGGAGCAACGCTGCGGGTGCGCGGCTCTGGCCACGACACCACGGAGTCGGTCGCGGCACCGGATCACGCGGCGGCGATGACCACACTGATGGACTGGATCGACGAACACTGTGACAACGCGTCGCTGAGTGGTGTCGGCCATCGTGTCGTCCATGGCGGCCCGAACTACAGCGAACCCCAGCGCATCACGGAAGCCATGGTCGCCGAGCTGCACCGCCTCGGCCCGTTCGACCCCGAGCACCTGCCCGCCGAGACGCTCTTGATCGAGGAGTTTCAGCGCCGCTATCCAGATCTCCCTCAGGTCGCGTGCTTCGACACGGCGTTCCATCACGACTTGCCGCGCGTCGCTCAGGTGCTGCCGATTCCGCGCCGCTATGAGGCGCAAGGCGTGCGGCGGTATGGCTTTCATGGCCTGTCCTACGCCTTCTTGATGAAGGAGCTGGCGCGCCTCGACGGCAGCAGCGTCGCTCGCGGTCGCGTCATCCTCGCTCACCTCGGAAACGGCGTGAGCTTGGCGGCCGTGCGAGAGGGCAAGCCGGTCGACACGACGATGAGCTTCACGCCGACGTCGGGCGTGCCGATGAGCACGCGCTCGGGCGACCTCGACCCCGGACTCGCGTGGTACCTCGCGCGCACCGAAGAGATGAGCCCGCAGCAGTTCCACGAGATGGTCAACGCCGAGTCAGGCTTGCTCGGCATCTCGGAGACGAGCTCCGACATGCACGACCTGCTCGAGCGCGAGGCACGTGACGTGAGAGCTGCCGAAGCCGTGTCCGTGTTCTGCTACGAGATCACAAAACGCATCGGAGCCTTGGCCGCTGCGCTCGGTGGACTCGACACACTCGTGTTCTGCGGTGGGATCGGTGAGAACTCGGCGATCGTGCGGAGCCGGATCTGCCATGGCCTCGGGTTCCTCGGCATCGCGTTGGACGACGCTCGCAACGATGCGGGTGTGGGCGTCATCTCGCGCGACGCGAACCCGGTCGCGATCCGCGTCATCCGCACGGACGAAGAGCAGGTGATCGGCGAGGCGGTGTGCGAGGTGTTGGCACTCGGCACGCCGTAGGGAAGGCCCGGCCGGTGGTCAAACGCGCGATTGCGCGAGATCTCGGAGACGACGGTCAGCCGCCGGCCCGCTCGCGCAGGCTGCGCACGAAGAGCATGAGTTGACCGACGACCAGAGGCAGAAAGCTCAGCCCCAGTGCGAGCGCCCAACCGGACGCTCCAGGGTCGGCAACCGACAACACACGTGCCAACGGCTGCCAGTGCACCGCCGCGATGAGCAAGAGCACGCAGAGCAACAACGCGAGCCAGACCCAGAGATTGCGCGTGATCTCGTTCCGGACCCAGCCCGACTGCGTGTTGCGCATCGTGAAGACGTTCCAGAGCTGCGCCATCGCCAACGTCAAGAACGCGATGCTCGTCGCTTGGTCGGCCGGTTTGTCCAACCAGGTGCCGGCGAGGAACAACGCTGTCAGCACACTGAAAGCGATCACGCCCCCAAGGCCGAAGATGGTCCGCCAGTCTTGGCGCGACAACAGGGGCGCGCGGGGATCCCGCGGTGGTCGCCGCATCAACGCCGGGCTCCCCTCGCACACGCCGAGGGCCAGCGCGGGGAACACATCGGTGACGAGATTGAGGAACAGGATCTGCAGGGGAAGGATCGGCAACGGCCCTTGGACCAGTGCGCCGAGCCCGACGGTGATGATCTCGCTGACGTTGCACGACAGCAAGTAGACGACGAACATGCGGATATTCGCGAAGATCGCGCGCCCGTAGGCGACGGCGCTGACGATCGAGCCGAACTCGTCGTCACTCAGCACCATGTCGGCCGCCTCGCGCGCCACCTGCGTGCCACGTTTGCCCATCGCGACGCCGATGTCGGCCTGCTTCAGCGCCGGGGCATCGTTGACGCCATCGCCCGTCATCGCGACCACCGCGCCCGCATCCTGATGCAGGTTGATCAGCTCGAGCTTCTGCGTCGGTGTCGCCCGCGCGATGACGGGCGCGCTCAGCAAGGACTGCCTCTCCGTCGCCGATAGCGTCGTGATCTCCGGCAGCGTGCGGCAGTCGACGAACGCCATCTGCGCCTCGGGCGCAGGGTCGATCAAGCCGACGGCGGCCGCAACTGTCCACGCCGTCGCGCCGTGGTCGCCGGTCACCATCACGACTCGGATTCCCGCCGCCTGGCACGCATCGACGGCGGCTCGCACGCTCTTGCGCGGTGGGTCGAAGAACCCGACAAGCCCGAGCAGGACGAGGTCCTTGAAGTCGAAGTCGTCGAGGGAGGTCACCTCGGCTGTCGCAAGCGCGAGGACGCGCTGGCCGCGCGACGCCAGCCGCTCGACCGCGCCGTTCCAGTGAGCCCGTGCCGCGGCATCGAGCGGGCGCGTGCCGGACGCGGATCGAACGGTGGAGCAGACTTCGAGCACGGTCTCCGGCGCGCCCTTGACCGCCGCGACGACGACGCCACGCTCCGCACACGTGTGCAGCGTGGCCATCCGCTTCGTCTCCGGATCGAAGCCGAGATCGCGCAACTCCGGACAGTCGACCAGGACGCCCTCACGCCACAACTGCGCCTTGGCACCCAGCGCCAACAGTGCGACCTCCGTGGGATCGCCCGAAACCGTGACATCGTCGCCTTCGCGCTGCAGCGCCGCGTTGTTGCACAGCACGGCAACTCTCAGGGCCTCGACGAGCCCCGGCACCGAAGTGATGTCGACGTCGGAGCCTCCCACCTGGAAGCCACACGTCACATCGAGCCCCGTTCCCAGCACATCGACCGACCCGCCCTCCAACACCACCTCGACGGCGGTCATGCGGTTCTCGGTCAACGTGCCGGTCTTGTCGGTCAAGATCACCGTCGTCGATCCGAGTGTCTCGACGGCTGAGAGTTGCTCGACGATGGCGTTGCGCTGTGCCATGCGCCACATGCCGCGCGCAAGCGCCACGGTCGCAACGATCGGCAGCCCCTCCGGAATCGTGGCGACAGCCAACGCGATCGCGATCTCGACCGCGACGTAGACACCGCGACCCGACGCGACGAACGAGGCCGCGATGAGCGCAGCGACCACCAGCGTCAACACGACCAAGTGACGGCTGAGTCGGTCGAGCCGCTTCTCGAGAGGCGTGGCCTCGGACTTGGCTGACGCCACGAGCGACGAGATGTGACCGACCTCGGTCGCCATGCCCGTTGCGACGACAACAGCTTCGCCCGAACCGCGCGTGATCGCGGACCCCTTGAACACCATCGAAGGACGCTCGGAAAGAGCTGCTGACGCCGCGACGGCGTCGACCGACTTCTCGACCGGCAGCGACTCCCCGGTCAACGGCGACTCGTCGACTTCGAGTTGAGCGGACTCGATCAGCCGCATGTCGGCGCTCAACACGTCACCGGCGTCGAGCACGACGACGTCGCCAGGCACGAGCTCGATCGCAGGCATCGAGTGCACCACGCCGTCGCGACGCACAGTCGTTTCAGCTCGCCCGAGTTCGCGCAGCGCTTCCATCGAACGTACGGCCCGGCGCTCGGTGACGAAGCCGATCGCCGCGTTGATGAAGATCACCGTGACGATCGCGAAGCCTTCCACGACCTCGTCGAACGCGAACGAAACCACAGCCGCCGCGGCCAGCAACACGACGATCATTCCCGTGAACTGGTCCCACAGGATCTGCCACACGCCACGCCGTTCATGACGTCGGAGTTCGTTGGGGCCGTGCACTTGCTGACGCCGCGTGGCCTCGACCTGCGAGAGACCGCTCGCCGCCGTCACGTCGAGCGAACGGAGAACGAGTTCCGGGGCATCGGCCCAGGGCGTCGGGATGTGATGAGGCGCCGTCGGAGTCACTCGGGCCACGTCCAGTCACGATATTCCGGTGCGTCGACGCCGTGCGTCCGTGCGTAGCGGCGGCAGTCGATCTGCATGTCGCGCAACTTGCCCTTCACGTGTGCCCCTGCGACGCGGAGTCGCGAAACACGGTCGATGACGTCGATCGCCAAACTGAATCGGTCGATCTCGTTCTCGATCGCGAGCACCAACGGCGTCGTGATGCTGCCGCGCTCCTTGTATCCGCGCACGTGGAGGTTCTCGTGGTTGGTGCGACGGTACGCCAAGCGGTGAATCAACCAGGGGTAGCCGTGGAAGTTGAAGATCACGGGCTTGTCGACCGTGAACAGACTGTCGAAGTCACGGTGGCTCAGTCCGTGCGGATGCTGGTCGTCGGGAGCCATCCGGAACAGGTCGACGACATTGATGAAGCGCATCCGCAGGTCGGGGAAGTGTTCGCGCAACAACGTCACGGCGGCCAGCGCCTCCTGCGTTGCCACGTCGCCGCAGCCAGCGAGCACGACATCGGGCTCGTGACCTTGGTCATTGCTCGCCCAGTCCCAGATGCCGATGCCCTTGGCGCAGTGCCGCGCCGCCGCGTCCATGTCGAGAAACTGAAGATGGTTCTGCTTGTCGGCAACGATGACGTTGATGTCGTTGACGCTCCGCAGGCACTCGTCGGCGGTGACGAGCAGACTGTTGGCGTCGGGCGGCAAGTAGATGCGCGTGACTGAAGGGCTCTTGTTGACGACGAGGTCGAGAAAGCCCGGGTCTTGGTGCGTGAAGCCGTTGTGGTCCTGACGCCAGACCGTCGATGTGATGAGCAGGTTCAGTGACGCGATCGGCGATCGCCACGAGAGGTCCTCGGCGATGTCCAACCACTTCGCGTGCTGGTTGAACATCGAGCCGATGACGTGGACGAACGCCTCATACGTCGCGAAGAACCCATGCCGCCCGGTCAGCAAGTAGCCTTCACACCAACCCTCGAGCGTGTGCTCGGAGAGCATTTCCATGACGCGCCCGTCTGCGGCAAGCTCGCTGCCGTCGGCATCCTCGGGCAGGATCTCCGCGAGCCAGGTCTTCTTCGTGACTTCGTAGACGGCGTCGAGGCGATTCGACTTTGTCTCGTCGGGGCCGAAGAGGCGGAAGTTCGTCGGGTTGAGGCGGAACACATCGCGCAACAGCGCTCCAAGCGGCCGAGTCGTCTCGGCTCGGATCGTCGCTGGACGTCGAACCTCGACGGCATAGTCGCGAAACTCCGGCATGCGGAGCGGCTTGCGCAAGAGTCCGCCGTTGGCGTGCGGATTGGCGCTCATCCGGCGCGTGCCGGTCGGCGCGAGTTCGCGCAGTTCCGCGATCAGTCGCCCCGAAGAGTCGAACAGCTCCTCGGGACGGTAGCTGCGCAGCCACTGCTCGAGCTGCGCCATGTGCTTCGGGTTGCCGTGCAAGTTCCCCAGGGGAACCTGGTGCGACCGGAAGAAACCTTCGACCTTGTGACCGTCGACTTCGGCCGGTCCGGTCCAGCCTTTCGGCGTCCGCAGCACGATCATCGGCCAGAGCGGGCGACGCGCTTCCCCCGTGCGTCGAGCGCTCTCTTGGACGCGCCGGATCTCGAGCACGCACTCCTCGACGGTGGCCGCCATCGCCTCGTGCATCTCGGCAGGATCGTCACCTTCGACGAAGTGAGGCGTCCATCCGTAGCCGCGAAAGAGGGCCTCGAGCTCGTCATGTGGAATGCGCGCGAGCAGCGTCGGGTTGTGGATCTTGTAGCCGTTGAGGCTCAGGATCGGCAGCACCGCCCCGTCACGCACCGGGTTCAGGAACTTGTTGGAGTGCCACGCCGTCGCGAGCGGCCCGGTCTCGGCCTCGCCGTCCCCCACGACGACCGCGACGAGCAAGTCGGGATTGTCGAACGCGGCGCCGAACGCGTGCGAAAGGCTGTAGCCCAGCTCACCACCCTCGTGGATCGAGCCCGGCATCTCGGGTGTGCAATGGCTGCCGATTCCTCCCGGGAAGGAGAAGTCGCGGAAGAAGCTGCGCATCCCGGCTTCATCTTCGCCCTTCTCAGGGAACGTCTCGGCGTACGTCCCTTCGAGATACACCGGCGCCAATACGCCGGGCGCGCCGTGGCCGGGGCCGGCGAGGAAGATCGCGGAGAGATCGTGGTCCACGATCGCACGGTTGAGATGCACGTAGGAGAAACTCAACGCAGGGCTCGCGCCCCAATGGCCGAGCAGGCGCTGCTTGATGTGGGCGACTTCGAGCGGCTCACGCAGCAGCGGGTTGTCCTGCAGGTAGATCATTCCAGCGGCGAGGTAGTTGCAGGCTCGCCAGTAGGCATCGAGCTTCTGCGCTGCCTCTGGCGAAAGCACGCGTTTCAGGCTTGTCGAGCTCGGCATGGGAACCTCGTGAGGGTGTGAACAAGGCGGCTCGGCGTCAGCGCCTGCGCCGTCTTGCTGCATTCCCTCCATGTTACGAACCTGGCATGCCCTGATGGGCCGCCGAGCAGCTTCCCTCAGCCCAAAGATTCAACGATTCGGCCGCATCACGAGTGGTCGTGCGTACGTACGCTGAACGCGGTGCTCAGTTCGACGAGGCATTCGGCCTGGTCACACGCGCGTGCGATCTCGCTCTTGCGCGCTACCGAGGGCAGAGAAACACTGCGGGTATGAACATGAGCATCGATCTGTGGCCGTTGCTGGCGGGCATCGGCCTCTTCCTGTTCGGCATGCATCAACTCGAAGACTCGTTGACGTGCCTCGCGGGCCGTTCGTTCAAACGGTTTCTCAAGCGCCACACCGCCCCACCGATCAGGGGTGTCATCGCGGGTGCCCTGTCCACGGCTGCTCTGCAGAGCAGCTCCGTCGTCAGCCTGATCGTGCTCGCGTTCGTCGCCACCGAGATCGTGTCGCTCGCGGGCGCACTCGCGATCGTCTTCGGCGCGAACCTCGGCACGACGGCGACGGGCTGGCTCGTGGCAACCGTCGGGTTCAAGTTCGACATCGAGGCGATCGCCCTCCCGCTGATCGCGGTGGGTGGCGCCGGCGTCGCACTGGCGCGTCGCAAACCCGCCCTCGTAAACAGCAGCCGACTTGCGCTGGGTTTCGGACTCATGCTGCTGGCTCTCGCCTTCATGAAGGAAGGCGTCGCGAGCGTCAGTCACTTGTTCGATCCGGCGGCGCTCAGCGGGAAGCCCCTGGTCGTGTTCCTGGTCGCGGGCATGCTGATCACGGCGGTGGTGCAGTCGAGCTCCGCCACGATCATGATCACCCTGAGCGCACTCGACGCCGGCATCTTGACGCTGCCGGCCGCCATGGCTGTCGCGATCGGAGCCGATCTCGGGACGACAACGACGTCGCTGCTCGGCACGGTTGCCGGCTCGGCATCCAAGCGGCGCGTCGCGGCCGGCATCATCCTCTTCAATGTCGTCACCGACGTCCTGGCGTTCCTGCTCCTCGCGCACCTCCTGACGTTCATCAAGAGCACCCTGCACATCACGGATCCGCTCTTCACACTCGTCGCCTTTCACACGCTCTTCAATCTGCTCGGCCTCGCCATGTTCCTGCCCGCGATCACACCGTTGAGCAGATACCTCGAGCGCTTCTTCGGCGACGCCGACGGACACCTCCTGCACTTCATCACGTCGAAAGACTTCTCGTTGCCGGCATCCTCCATCGAGAACATCGAGCGCGAGACCGCGCGTCTGCTCGATCAAGTCGCGACAGTCAACCAGACCACGTTCAAACTGGATCCGGCCCGAGCAGTGCACGCGAACCCTCGGCCCGGAAGCAAGGCGCACACCTGGTCAAAGCCGGAAGACGTCGACTACGAAGGAACGAAAGAGCTGGAAGGCGCGATCCTGGCGCACTGCCTCGAGTTGCAGAAGGTGCAGTTGAGCGCGCGCGAGTCCGTGCGTTTGAACCAGCTGATCCAAGCGAATCGCCACGGCATTCACGCAGCCAAGTCCATCCGCGACACCGCGCACGACCTCCAACAGATGGAGCGTTCCGAGTCGGACGCCTACCATTCCTACACGCGCCACTTCCGAGACGACGTCGAGGCGTTCTATCTCCGGATCCGAGATCTCGACCCGGCGACACTCGAAGGCGGAACGGCGGAGATGCTCGCGCCCTTGTCGAAATGCAACGCGGACCGTCACCGACGCATGCACGACATGATCTACGACGAGATTCGCAGTGACATGCTGAACCGCCTGCAAACGTCAACGCTGCTGAACGTGAACCGCGAGATCTACAACTCCAACGAGAGCTACATCGCGGCCCTGGGTGACTTGCTGATCGAGCATCGAACAACAACCGATGCCGACGGCGTCACCCCGCCGCACGCGCCTGAGCCCGCGAGGGCGTGAGCGCAGCTTGCCCGCCAGCGAACAGCGCGGCGTCCGGGCCCGTGGATGAGCCCGCGAGGACACGACGAGCCCCGGCTACCCGCCCATGCGCTCCTCACGAGCCCAGATGCGGTGTTGCTTCGCGCGCTCGATGAACTCGTCGATGCCATTCGACTTCAAAAGGACGAGGCCCTCGTCCCGATCCACCTCAGCGCCGATCCCGGCTTTCTCGAGAAGGGCGTGCGCAGCGTCGGTGAAGCCGATGACCTTGAGGTGGGCAAACGCGTCGCGGACCCAGTCGATCGCCGCGTGGTCACCCACCAAGTCATCCTCGTCGGCAGGTGCGAGAATGACGGCATCGAAGAGGACGGACGGTGCGCCACCGAGGAAGTCGTCGGGGGAGATCTCCTTACCTCCGCTCGTCGTGAACGGTCCCTTCTTGGGCGCGATGATCGCGAGGTCGGCACCTGCTGCCTCGACCGCCTTCTTGACGGCAGCGAGGAGCCGCGACGGCGCGCCCGGTGTCGTCAGAACGGCGATCGTCCTTCCCTCGATGGAATGCGGCGCATCCGCGTATTGCGAAAGCGGCGCGGACGGCTTCGTGTCCTTGGGCTCGACTGCGGGCTTGATCTTCGTGCCGCGCCCCGACACGCCGAGCTTCTCCGCCACGCCATCGACGAGTTGGTCGTCGACGAGAGCGAGGTGCCCGAGCATCCGGTCGCGCACAGCGTCCACGCCGAGCTTGCCCAGCTCGAAGCCGAACCCCCCGATGATGTGACGCTTCTCGACGTCCGTCATCGATGTCCAGAACTGCCGCGCCTGGGTGTAGTGGTCCGCGAAACTCTCCGGCCGGACGCGCAGCTTCTGACCTTCTTCGCCGGCCGGCACGGAGGCGAATCCGTCGGGGTGCTCGCGCAGAGACCCGTCGTCGAGCGAGTTCGGCTCGTACGCGGCACGCCCCTTCGGAACATCCATCTGCATGTGCGCGTCGCGTTGGAAGTTCGCTGAACGCGACTTCGGTGCGTTGATCGGGATCTGATGGAAGTTCGGGCTTCCGAGACGCGACAGCTGCGTGTCGAGGTACGAGAACAAGCGCCCCTGAAGGAGCGGGTCGTTCGAGAAGTCGATTCCGGGAACCACGTGCGAGGGACAAAACGCCGCTTGCTCGGTTTCGGCAAAGAAGTTGTCGACGTTGCGATTGAGGACCATGCGCCCGATGGGACGCAGCGGGACGAGTTCCTCGGGCACGAGCTTCGTCGGGTCGAGGACATCGAAGTCGAAGCTGTTGGCCTTGCGTTCGCTGAACGCCTGCACGGACAACTCCCACTCGGGGAAGTCACCCTTCTCGATGGCCCCCCAGAGATCGCGCCGGTGGTAGTCAGGATCGGCGCCGTTGATCTTCACGGCCTCATCCCATACGACCGAGAACGTGCCGAGCTTCGGTCGCCAATGGAACTTGACGAACGTCACCTTGCCCTTGGCGTTCACCATGCGGAACGTGTGGACGCCGAACCCCTCCATCATGCGCAGCGAGCGCGGGATCGCGCGGTCGGACATCACCCACATGAGCATGTGAACCGCTTCGGGGGTGAGTGACACGAAGTCCCAGAACGTGTCGTGAGCGGACTGCGCTTGGGGAAAGTCGCGATCGGGCTCGGGCTTCACCGAGTGGATCAAGTCGGGGAACTTGATCGCGTCTTGGATGAAGAACACGGGCATGTTGTTGCCGACCAGATCGTAGTTCCCTTCGCTCGTGTAGAACTTCGTGGCGA
This sequence comes from Planctomycetota bacterium, assembly GCA_029259745.1. Taxonomy (GTDB): domain Bacteria; phylum Planctomycetota; class B15-G4; order B15-G4; family B15-G4; genus OFTM221. Next base: position 40,170 of record JAJDEO010000028.1, on the reverse strand, counting down.
ACCCGCGGACGTCGCGCGCAACGTCGGGCGAACCCGCGCTCCCAGCCACGGTCGAGAAGCGGGCGAAGACCTCGGTCTCGACACCCGCCTGCAAGAACGCCGCCTTCGTCAGTTCTTCGTTGCCCTCATACGCCTCGAACGTTCCGTGCGCACCGTAGCCGCGCGCATGGACGACGCGCTCGGGTATGCGCTCATGATCGAAGTGCGTGATCTTCTCACGCAGGATGTGGTCTTCGAGAAGCTGCGGCCCACGCGGACCTACGGTGAGCGTGTTCTGGTTATCCGAGATCGGCAGACCCTGATTCGTCGTCAGTGCGTCACCGACACTCGGCGCTGTCTGATGGGTCGCGCCCTTCTCTCCTGACTTCGCGGACGAACGCTTGCGCTTGCTCTTCTTCTTCACCATGGGTCGTTCCCGAGTACGTTTGGCTAAGGGAGCGCAGCCTTCACCGGCGTGGCTCGCGGCTCTCGATCGCCGTGAGATGCGCGACACGCCAACGAGGTCACAGACCGCCCCCGAACTCATCAACTCGTCGCGACACGCCGCGGGAGCACACTCACGTCGGACGTGCGATCTGAACAGTGGCCCATCATTGGCGCGCGACTTGCTTCACGAATCATCACCGTCGAACCGTCGGACTGCTCCGACGACGTGCGTCGCCGTCCTTGTGCGCCGCGTGTCGAGAGTTCGCACGACCCAAACGCGCGGCCCGACCAGAATGCGCATCCCGATCTACAAAACGGACAGACAAGATGAGCGGCAAGAAGAACGACGACATCGAACAGTTGAACTCCTTTCTCCGCGGTGAGATCTCGGCTGTCGAGACCTACAACCAGGCGCTCGAGAAGGTCGACAACGCAACGGCCAAGAAGGTGCTGCACGACAATCTGAACAGTCACGCTTCGCGCGTTCAGACGCTGCGCACCGAGATCACGAGGCTCGGAGGGAGTCCCGCCGACGACAGTGGCGCATGGGGCACGTTCGCGAAGGCCGTCGAAGGTGGAGCGAAGATCTTCGGGCAGTCCGCCGCGGTCAGCGCTCTCGAGGAGGGCGAGGAGCACGGCCTGAAGGACTACCAAGGCGACCTCGACGAGCTCTCGGTTGGTCTTCGCTCGATGGTCAGCGAGAAGCTACTCGGTGAACAGCGCAAGACACGCGCCGCGATCGATCGCCTCGAGAACATCATGGACTGACGGTGATGTTGGCGCGCAGAGTCCGCGACCGCTCGCCGGACGGGCTCTGCGCCGCCACAGCTCGATCGCGACGTCATGCTCAGCGCCTCCCCGCACCGGGAGGTGCGCGCGCTCGCGCGTCGAGTCGTCAGAACCCGACCTCGAGGCGCACAGCATTCGTGAAGGATGCCCCTGCGCTCGCGCCGGGATCGGCCTCGATGACCTGCAGGTAGATGGACGTTCCGCACAACGTCGGGTCGTCGGGCAGCGTCCCGGGGAGCGCCAGCGTCGTGGCGGGGAGAGCGAGTGGGAGCGTGAGCAGCGTGTCGACGAAGAGGATGCCGTCCTTGAGCGGGACCTGCGTCGAGGCGGCGCCGATGAACAACCACGCTGGCGTCGGCGACCCGCGTGAGTTCGTCACGTCGAGTGTGAACGTGGCACTGACGGCGGGCTTGCCCGACACGGAGAGCGCGGGGTCGCCGAGCGTCCCGGGCCAGGGCCAACCGACCACAGCCCAGCCCGCAACGCATCCGTGTCCGGCGTAGACGAAGACCGCGCCGTCGCCCGCGTGCGTGATCGTGTAGTCACGCGCACCCGCGATGACGTCGGGCAGCCCATCGCCATCGACATCGCCCGCCGCGATCGCCTCGCCGACGTGACCGTGGGCCTGCTGGCTCGTGAACGTCTTGATCAACGTGTCGGCGCCCGAGCCCCCAACGGACGAGTGCGCCTGGACGGCCCCGGCGTGCGGAACGATGAGCTGCGTGCCGAAGCTCTCGAACGGCGAACCGACGAGGACATCCGCAACGCCATCGCCATCGAGATCGCTTATCCCCGCCACGCTTTTCCCGATCGGCGCCTGGGGCGTGCCGCGGATGAATGCCGAGGGCAGCGCGCTGTCGTAGAGGTCGACGTCGATGGCGCCCACGACGGCGCCCGAGGCGTCGCGCAGTCCGGGACTTCCGACGGCCACACCGTCGACCCCACTCGCCCCTTCGATCACCGCGACGCACGCCCCCATCCGCTCGCCTTCCTCCCCGCCCGCCTCGACGTCGAAGCTCGACCCCATGGGCGTCGCGAAGATGACGACGCCGGCATCGTCCTGCGTGATCGACGGGAAACTCGTCAGAAAGCTCGACGGTGCACCACTCGCAATCCACTCGTGACCGCTGCCGTCGACATCGCCGATGAAGGCCACGGACGAGCCGTTGAAACGCGCGTGGGCCGTGATCGGAAAGAAAACCGTGCCACCGACGATGCTCGACTCCCAGCTCGAGCGCCAGATCAACGAGCCGTCCGTGCCCGAGACGACGCGGACCTCGCCCTCGCCGGTCAGCGTTCCGAACGATCCGTTGAGTGACTCGTAGGGGCTGCCGACAAGAACATCGGGAGTGCCATCGCCGTTGACGTCGACATCGCCATCGATGGCGTGGCCGAAGCGCGCGTGGCTCTGGAGTCCGTAGAAAGTGCGCAGCAGAGCGCCGGACGCGCCGGAGTAGAGGTGCACTTGCCCGCCGTTCGACGCGGGGCCATCGACGGCTCTCGGGACGCCCACGAGTACGTCCGCGCGACCGTCGCCGTCGACATCACCGGCACCCGCGATCGAGAAGCCGAACTCGGTGAGGCCGTCGAGGTCGCCGCGCCAGCTGTGGAGCAGCGCCCCCGTGCGCCCCGAGTAGACCAGCGCGCGACCGACGTTCGACCAGGTCAGCGTCACAGGGATCACCGTGACGACATCGGCATACGGCGCCCCGACGCCGACGTCGTCGCAGCCGTCACCATCGACGTCACCGACGACCGCCACGGCCCAGCCCCAACCGTCGTAGGAGTGGTAGCCCGACCATGTGTGTGAGATGTCCTGTGCCTCGAGGCCGGGGGCGAAGGCGACGAAGGCGGGCAAGCTGAGCGCGAGTTCGAACAGACGGCGGGCGATGGTCATGACGGGCTCCGAAGGACTGGTGTCCCTTCGCAATCCGGAAACGCCGTTGCAACATCTCAGAGGAAGTCCACACCCTCGATGCTGCGACGTCGAGCAACCACAAGCACACGGCGCGGCGCCGGGTGAGATCCGCGGAGCGCGGTGCCCCCTCGACCCGAAACGTACGCGCTCCACAGCGCGCTCCGTCGTGCAGTTTCGAAGCTTCCTCAGCGCCGGTCGCCGATGCGAGGCATCGTCGGCACCTGGGGAGAAGAAGCTCGCGCTGGCGTCCTCGCGGGTAGACACTCCAGCCCCCGCCCACGACGACGAGACGACCATGGTGTGCACGCATCTCTCCCACCGGCGCCGACATGACCTCCGACCAACCGCTGCCGCCGCCATCCGTTGAGCTCGAGCCCTGGATGCAGGATGTGCTCGAGGACGCTCTCGATCGTGACTACGTCATCGAGCTGAGCCGCCTGCAGGTGGAGCTCCTGAAACTCCAGGCCCACGTCATCGAGAAGAAGCTGCGCGTGGCCGTGCTCTTCGAAGGACGCGACACGGCCGGCAAGGGCGGCGCGATCCTACGTTTCACGCAACGACTGCGGCCGCGCCACTCGCGCGTCGTCGCACTGTCCAAACCCACCGACATCGAGCGCGGCCAGTGGTACTTCGAGCGCTACGTCCGCGAGCTGCCCAGGCCCGGCGAGATCGTCTTGTTCGATCGCAGCTGGTACAACCGCGCCGTCGTCGAGCCGGTGATGGGCTTCTGCACGCCCGCGCAGTATGAGCTGTTCATGGGCCAAGTAGTGAACTTCGAGCGCATGCTTCTCGACGACGGGCTCGTGCTGATCAAGTTCTGGTTCTCGATCGAACGCGACGAACAGGTGCGGCGACTCACGCGGCGTCGCGACAGCCCGCTGAAGCACTGGAAGCTCTCGCCCGTCGACCAGCGAGCGCAGGAGTACTGGGACTCGTTCACGCGCTACAAGGAAGCGATGTTCTCACACTCGAGCTGCGAAGGTGCGCCGTGGGTGCGCGTGCAGGGGAACGCGAAGAAGCGTGCGCGTCTCGAGAGCATCCGGCATGTCTTGAGTGTGATCGACTACCCCGACCGCGGCTCGCCTGGCCTGCGACTCGAGCCAGACGCGAACATCGTGCGCCGCATCGAGGTTTCAAGCTGAGAGCGCGCGGCGCCGAAGTCAGGGCCGCGGGTTCAGCAGGTCGGTCGCGATGACGACCTTCTTCACCAGCGCGAAAGTCTTGTTGAAGAGCGACTTGGGAACCTTCTCTTTCGCGATCGCCTTGTCCACGGCCTTGACGAGCTTGTCGATCTTCTTCGGCAGCGACTTCACCTGCTTACCGGCCTTCTTGGCTTCCTTTGTCTCGAGCGCCGCGATCGCAGCGTCGACACCGTCGAGCCCCGCCTTCGCGGCGAGCAGACTCACGCGCCCGCCTTCGAGGTCGGGTGACGCACCGTCGAGCTGGTTCAGCGCATCGAGCAACGAGTCGGCGGCCTCCCAGATCGTGTTCGCCACGTCGGCCGCTGGTGACAGGGCGACGTTCGCCGGTGTGTTCGTCGGGAAGGCAAAGCGGTCGAAGCCGACTTCGTTGCCCTTCGCAAGGCCGATCACGCCGACCGTCGGGAACAGCGGCTCGTCGACCGTGTACGCCACGCTCGCGATCTCCGTGTACGTCGCCCCGGGGTCATCCGACTCGGGACGCGCGTAGAAGGTCAGCTCGTTGGGCGACAACGTGGCCTCGATCGCGAGATCAACGACATCCGTGTCGGCGAAGACCGGGCCGACGAACTGCTGGCCACCGCCCTGCCCGATCACGCCCACGTTGACGAACGGGTTCAGACCATCCCCGGACGGCTGGACGCACAGGGCAAAGAAGCGCGCGGCGGTATCGGTGCGTTCGTCGAGTTCGGTGCAGAAGAAGGAGCCCGAACCGAGCTCGCCCTCGGGGTCCATGAAGCCTGCGCGCACCTCGTAACGGAACGGCGGCACGAGATCGCGCGAGAGCTGCACGACCATGAAATCGGAGCCGGTCGACTTCTTCTTCGCCGCGATCGCAAGGTAGTTGTCCTGCGGGAGCTTCGCCTTCTTCGCCGCGAGCGCTTGCTTCGGAGAGACGTCGCGTGACGCGCGAGCCACGCTCGCAACGCCCTCGACAAACGAGCAGGACGGCGACATCACGGCGGCCAAGAACGTGAGGACGGTCAGCGTACGGAGGTTCGACATCGTGGAGTCTCGCGGGACGGTTTCGAGCGCTGTGTTCAATCGTAACGCGGGAACGCCGTCCGTGGAGCCGAGGATCACCCTCACCTGCACGTGGAATCATCATCAAACAGGCATGCCAAGCGTCTGCGTACAGAGTCCTTGCTCGTCCGCCTCGTCAGCCCATGCCGCCCGAGTTTCCATGCCATCTCCACGATCGACGCTTTTCGCGTGGGCCTTCGCGCGCTCCGCACGCCTGGCCCTTCTCTTGATCGCGATGTTCGCACCGCTTGCGCCGGCCAGCGGTGGTGCCGAGGACGACGTAGACGTACGCGCGAACCTCGGCGCGACGCTCTCCGAGAATGACGAGGTCGCCGCATCGCTCGAGGCGTCGCTCTCGGCGTTCCTCGGCGCGATCTTCCGCGGCGAGTCGACCGCGGCTCACCTCGCACCGGGTGACGCCGAGAAGCACTCGTTCTTCTTCAGCGCGCTTGCCAGCATCGGCTCACGGCTCGAGGGCAGCGACCTCAGTCCGCTGGTGCTGAAGTCTTTCCCGCTCGACGGCGACGACTACCTACTGACACTCGCCTTCCTGACGACACGTGACGACCGACCGCAGATCTCTCGGATCGTCGAGCTCCACGCCTACGCGCGCGGGGACGTGTTCGGCTTCAAGAGCCCGTTCCATCACCGCACGGCGTCGCTCCGAACGCAGACGCTCGGCAACGTCACCTTCCACTTCGCCACGGCGTTCGACGAGCAACGCGCACGCGAGTTCGCCGAGTTCAAGACGCACATCGAACACCTCCTCGGGGCGCCGCCCACGCCGCTCGACTACTACTGCTTCGACAGTCTCGACGCCCTCCTGAAAGCCTACGGTCTCGTCCACGACGCCACGAAGTGCAACTGGCTCACGCACGACCTCGGCTTCCTCGACGGTGATGGGCGCATCTACGTCACAGGCACGGGCGACGAACGCTACATCTTCGGCTTCCTCCGGAGCTTCCTGCAGCTCCACGGTGGCGACGAGGCCGACCTCTACGCGCCATTCAGCAACGGCGTAGCGGCGTACTACGGCGGCTACGCCTTGAGCGGCGACGACATGCCGACGCTCAAGGCACAGTTCCGTGCCAAGCTCGCGCAGGACCCGGAGATCAACTTCCTCCGCGAGTACGAGAAGGGACGCAAGTCGTCGGTGAACAGGCACTTCACCTACTACGTGATCGGCGCCTTCATCTGCGAAGAGGTCCTCGAGCGCCACGGCTTCCCGGAGGTGCTCAGGCTCCTAAGCTCGGGTGCCGACGGCGAACGCTTCTTCGACAACATCGAAGACATCCTCGGCGTCGACAAGGCGGGCTTCCACGAGCTGATCTTGCGCTTGATCGACGCCAAGCCGGCGTCCCGCTGAAGCCAAGCGATTCTTCGTGCGCATCGAAGCCGATCAGCGCTCCCAGGCTCCCGAGCGCGTGCGCAGGTCGAGCGTTCGCTTGGCGTGGCCCTTGCCCGGACTCTCACGCTCGCAGTCTTCGTAGAGCTCGACGGCCCGGCACACGAGATCAGAGGCCGGCGCGATCGGCACCGGCGTCGGTCTGTGGAAAGCGATGCGGGCCAACGCCGCGCTCGGCGTTCATTGGCTGCTCAGCAGACTGAGTGCACACCGTCATGACCCTTCCGGTCGGACACGGGGATGACGCACTCGCGAGGCACAACCACAAGCCCAAGGATGTCGACGTCGTCGCGCTGAGCTTGAAGCTCGACATACTCGCGGCGGTTGCCACGGACGACACATCAGAAGCAACGGCAACGGTGCTCGGACGCCACGACGTTTCCGCGCCCCAGGCACGCGTCATCGTCGTCGACAGCACTCGCGACGCCCGGCGTTCATGCTAGAGTCTCGAGAGGCTGACCATCGGCAACTCGCACAGAGTTTTCATCGGCGAAACGCCTCTGGGAGGCACACGCGAGGCCCTCCGTTGATCGATCCACTCGAACGCGTCTCAGTCCGAATCAAACTGGCGTTGATGTTCGTCAGCTTGTGCCTGTTGGCCTACGGACTTGGCGGCTCGCTGGTGTCCCGCTGGACCGAGACAGCACTCGGGGACGAGATCCTCGCGCGGCTCGGGGCTCAGTGCCGTACCTACGCGATGCGGTTGGACACGTCGCTCGAACTCCTGGAGCGGCGGCTCGAAGACTTCGCCTCGGATGGATACGCACGCGACCAAGCAGCCCGCTTGCAATCTGCGACTCGCCTCGGTGACCAACCGCAGACCGAACACATTCGCACGGTGCTGCGACGGCACCTCGAACGGAACAAGCTGCCCTTGGTCGAGGCATATCTGAACCTCGCCGTCACGGATGCCGAAGGTGCCCTGCTCACAACAGTTCACGCCGACGGCCCGCACCGGATCGAGCCCCCGGACCACCCGGCCAACGTCGCGTTCGCCGGCAACCCACTCGGCGAACACGAACCAGACACGGATACCCGCCCCCACCTGCTGCTCACAAAGCCACTTCACGCGCTGAATGGCGAGCAGACGATCGGGCACATGCACGCGCTCGTGGATGCCGAATCCTGGATCCGCATGTCCATCGACCCTGCGGGCGACGACGCGCAGGACCTCAGCGTGACCATGCTGCTCCACGACGGGGCCGGCAGAAGCCTGGAGGTCATCCCGCACGAAGGACGAGTTTCAGGCATCCTCGCCGACGCCGCGCCCCACCGTCCGGCCGACACACCCACCATCGCTCCGGTGCGCGGGACCTACGCCCGCTCCTTCCCGCTCTCCGAGAGCGGCTGGTGGGTCGAAGTCACGCTGAGCGCGGAGCGCGCGCTTCTTCCCGTCTCGGGCCTCAAGAGCAGGATGCTCGGCGTAGGCATCGTGCTCTCGATCGTGTCCACGCTTCTGTTGTACTTCCCGATGCGCTTCCTCGTCCGCCCTCTGATCGAGCTCACGCGTGCTGCAGAGCAGTTGCGTGAAGGTCAACTCGAGACGCGCGTGACGGTTGAATCGAGGGACGAACTTGGCGCGCTAGGCCGGTCGTTCAACAGCATGGCAGGTGCCATCCAAGAGCGGACGCGCCGGCTCGAACACACCGCCGCAGACCTCCGTCAGCGACAGTCGGAGCTACGCGCGGAACGCGATCGTGTCGAAGCCGTGATCTCATCGATGCACGACGGACTCATCGTCCTGGACGGCCGTGGCGAAGTCGTGCTGTCCAACGTCGCCGCTCAGCCTCTGCTCGGGCTCATCGAGCAGGGCAACCCGGCCATGAGCCACCACGTCTGCATTGACGAAGAAGCCCCCATAAAACTGAGGACACCGCCCCGCCCCCACTCCGACGACGACTGCTTCGCTTGCCTCATGGACAGCCAGGGCCCCCCGCGTTCGTGCTCCGTCGACGTCGGCGTGCGCACCTTCGAGATCCACACGACCCCACTCCCGCTCGATGACATGGGCCGACGAGGACGCGTCCTCATCGCGCGCGAAGTCACGGACCGCGTGAAGCTAGACGAGCGCCAGATCCACAATGAGCGCTTGGCCGTGCTGGGCGAAGTCGCGGCTGTCGTAGCCCACGAGATCAACAACCCACTCGCGTCCATCAGCATGTTCAACCAGATGCTGGCGAAGGAACTCCCCGAGACGTCCCCGCTGCGCGAGAACACGGACGTGATCTCGCGCAACATCGACTCGGCGAAGCGCGCGATCCGGGAACTGCTCGACTATGCGACGGCCACGACACCGGAGGTCGGCCGCCTCAACCTGCACGATGTCCTCGAGGACGTCGTACGCTTCTTGCGGCCCCTCAGCGAACGCGCTGGAGTCGGCGTGCGGCTCGTGCGTGAGGCCGAGCACGCGGACATCACGGGCGATGAAATCCAACTCCGCCAGGTCTTCGTCAATCTGACGATGAACGCGATCCAGGCCGTGGCTGGCCATACCCCGACCAGCCCGGATGCCGAACGCATGGTGATCATCGTCACGCTCAACCAGGAAGACCATCTCGTCGTGAACGTGATCGACACAGGGCCGGGCATCGATGCCGACCGCGCGCGTCGCATCTTCCGTCCGTTTTTCACGACGAAGCCACGCGGTGAAGGAACCGGACTCGGCCTTCCCACCGCTCGACGCATCGCCGAGATGCATGGAGGCAGCCTCGAGATGGTCGAGTCTTCGGGAGCAGGCACGACGTTCCGCGTACGACTTCGTTCGCGCACCTTGATGAGCCAAGCTAGCCGTGGGAGCGACGCGTGAGCGCGGAGAGCAGCACGAAGCGGGTTTCCCTCAGTGCTCTACGCGTCCTCGTCGTGGACGACGAAGACGACATCCGACTGGGATTGAGGCGTTTGCTGTCCACGCTCGGCATCGAGGCGCGCGAGGCCGCTTCGGGCACCGAGGCGTTGGAGCGTCTCGATGAGCAGGTCGCGGACTTGGTCATCACGGACTTGGTGATGCCAGGCCTCACCGGCGTCGAGCTCCTGCTTGCCATCAAGCAACGCCGACCGGAGACGATGCTCGTGCTCTTGACGGGTTTCGGCACCGTGCAGACCGCGGTCAAATGCCTCCAAGCCGGCGCGTCACACTTCCTCACGAAGCCATTCGACAACGAGGAGATCCTCGGCGTCGTTCGGCGCCTGGGCCGTCAGATCCTCGCGCGCCGTACCCACGATCCGACGGAGAGTGACGAACGGCAGATGATCGCCGTCGACCCACGCATGCAGCGAGTGATGGACTTGATCGCGCGCGTTGCGCCGAGTCCGTTGCCCGTGCTGATCGAAGGTGAGAGCGGCTCCGGCAAGGAACTCGTGGCGCGCGCCGTTCACGCGGCGAGCGCCGTGGCACACAAACCCTTTCAGGCCGTCAACTGTGCCGCCATGGCCGACACTCTGCTCGAGTCGGAGCTCTTCGGACACAAGCGCGGAGCGTTCACGGGAGCCGACCGCGATCGGCGAGGCCTCTTCGAAGAGGTGCGCGGCGGCACCGTCTTCCTCGACGAAGTGTCCTCCATGACTCCGGCCTTCCAAGGGAAGCTGTTGCGCGTGCTGCAGGAAAAGCTCGTGCGCCCCGTCGGCGAGAGCACGGACCGTGAAGTCTCCTTCCGATTGGTCGCAGCCACCAACCGCGACCTTCAAGCGATGGTCGCAGAGGGGACGTTCCGAGAGGACCTCTACTACCGTCTCCAGGTCGTCCGCATCGCAGTCCCACCGCTGCGCGAGCGTCCCGGCGATGTGCTGGTGCTGGCGCACCACTTTCTCGAGCATGTCTCTGCAGAATGCTTGGGTGAAGGCGCACAGCCCCCTGAGCTCACACCCGAAGCCGCCCAGGCCCTCCGCCAGCACTCGTGGCCCGGCAATGTGCGCGAGCTGGAGAACGCGATTCAGCGCGCCGTGGTCGTCTGCTGCGGCGAGCAGATCTTGCCGTATCACCTGGGGCTCGAGACGGGCTGGGGGATCTCGACCGACATCGCCGCGACAACCCACACGACGGTGGATCAGGCTGATTACGCCACCGCCAAGCAGGCTGCCGTCGAGAGCTTTCAACGGGACTTCGTACAGCGAGCGCTCGAGCGCAGTCACGGCAACGTGAGCCAAGCGGCGGCAGCGTGTGGCATGACGCGGGTCGCGCTGCAGAAGATCCTGCGGCAGCTCGATATCGACAAGCAGGCGTTCAAGCCCGCTGATTGACCCAGGTTATCCATGGACGGTCGTGGCGAGGTTGCGGCTGGGCCTTGCAGCAGGAATGCAGGTGTCACCGCAGCAGCTCGTCCACGAGTCATGCGCGTCAACAGCCGATTGAAGAAGCTCATTCGGCGTTCGTTGCGCACGCAGTCGCCTACGTTCTCACACCCGATGAGAACAACTGGTCGCGCACCGCCGATCCGAAGCAGCTCTTCGCCATGCTGCTGAGGCACTGCCTCCAGCACTTTGCAGCGACATGCTAACGCGCGTATGCACTCGCTCGTCGCCCGCCCCACAACACGCCCGAAACACCCGCTTCTGCGGTGTTTTCTATATGGCACACCCCTTGCTCTTTCATCCGACCTCGAAGGAGATCGGATATGCGCAAGACGGTTCACACACGGATGGCAGGACTCGCGCTCGCGCTTCTCGCCGCCAGCGCAGCGGGACAGGCGCCGAGTGAAGAAGCCTACGACTACTTCGCGCTGAACTGTAAGAGCTGCCACACGATCGGTGGCGGAGCACTCACCGGCCCGGACCTCAAAGGCGCACTGGACCGGGCGAACCGTGACTGGCTCGTGAAGTTCATCCAGCACCCGAAGGCGGTCATCGATAGCGGTGATGCCTACGGGCAAAGCATCTTTCGAGATGCGCGCGGCGTCTATATGCCCGACCCGCCCGGCATGACAGCGGCGCTGGCTGACAAGCTCGTGGATGTCATGGAGGTGGAAGGCGCGCTCGAGAAGAGCCGCTTCGCCGGGCTGCAGATCTCGGACCGACCGCTGACTGCGGCCGACGTCGATTTCGGACGCGAGCTGTTCCGGGGTGAAGTTCCATTCGCGAGCGGCGCACCCGCGTGCTTCAGCTGCCACACCCTTGCAGGCGCCGGCGGATTCGGCGGCGGACAACTCGGCCCCGATCTCACCGCAGTCTATGCGCGACTCGAGGGACGCAAGGCACTGGCCGCGTGGCTGAGTTCGCCACCCTCCGAGATCATGACGCCGATCTACCGCGCGACGCCGATCGAGAGCGAAGAAGTCCTCGCCCTCACGGCATACCTGAAGGACACATCGGCAACCGGACAAGAGGCCGCGAGCAACGGCACGCTCGCGTTCCTGCTCACGGGCTTCACGCTCGCGGCACTGATCCTCGTCCTCTTCGACCTCGCCTGGCGCGATCGCTACGTGGCGACGCGCGCACCACTCGTCGCGCTGCGCCACGCTGCCGAGCACACCATCAAGCCCACCGCGCTGGAAGGACCTCACTCGTGAACGAGCCCGGAAGTCGAGGCCGCAACGACCCAAGCACTCAGGGCAGTGACAATCCCTGGATCCAGGACACTGTCGCGCCCCAGACCCGCAGTTGGGAGGAGTTCTACAGGAACCGCTGGCAGCACGACAAAGTCGTGCGCAGCACTCACGGCGTGAACTGCACTGGCAGCTGTTCGTGGGACATCCACGTGAAGGACGGCATCGTCGCGTGGGAGATGCAGGCAACCGACTACCCGCGTCTCGAGAAGGGTATCCCGGCCTACGAGCCACGCGGTTGCCAACGCGGCATCAGCTTCTCGTGGTACCTGTACAGCCCGCTCCGCGTGAAGTATCCCTACATCCGCGGCGCGCTCCTCGACCTCTGGCGCGAAGCTCGAGCCATCCACGAGGATCCGGTCGACGCGTGGAACTGGCTGCAGTCGGATCCCGCAAAGCGAAAGCGCTACCAGCGCGCGCGCGGCAAGGGTGGTCTGCGGCGCGCGAGCTGGGACACCGTGCTGGAGATCATCGCCGCGTCGAGCGTGCACACGATCAAGAAGCACGGCCCCGATCGCGTGGCCGGTTTCTCGCCGATCCCCGCCATGAGCATGGTCAGCTACGCCGCGGGCTCGCGCCTCATGCAGCTCTTGGGAGGTGTGTCGCTCTCGTTCTACGACTGGTATTGCGACCTCCCCAACGCGTCGCCCGAGACATGGGGTGAGCAGACCGACGTCAACGAGTCGGCCGACTGGTACAACAGCAAGTTCTTGGCAGTCATGGGCAGCAATCTGAACATGACGCGCACACCGGACGTACCGTTCGCCGCGCAGGCGCGAACCAACGGCACGAAGATGGTTGTGTTCTCGCCCGACTTCAATCAGGTCGCGAAGTACGCGGACGAGTGGATCGCAGTCAACGCGGGCCAGGACGGCGCATGGTGGATGGCCGTCAATCACGTCATTTTGACGGAGTTCCACCACCAGAAGCAGACGCCTTTCTTCATCGACTACACGAAGAAGTTCACGGACGCTCCCTTCCTCGTCGAGTTGACCGAGAAGGACGGGCACTGGGAAGCGGGACAGCTCCTGCGCGCGGGTCGCCTGGAGAACTACGCCGACGAAGAGCACGGCGAGTGGAAGTTCTTGCAGTGGGATCTCAACGACGACCGGCCGAAGATGCCCATGGGCAGCTCGGGGCATCGCTGGGGCACCGAGAAGGGCAAGTGGAACATGAAGCCCGAGGACGGCAAGGACGGCAGCCCCATCGACGCCGAACTCACCTTCCTCGAGACGCACGACGCCGTCGTGCAAGTGCGCCTCGACGACTTCGCTGAGGGCGCTTCGCTGCAGCGCGGAGTGCCGGTGCGCACGGTTCAAACCGCGGATGGCCCCGTCACGGTCACCACGGCCTACGACCTTCTCATGGCGCAGTACGGTGTCCAGCGCGACCTCCCCGGCGCCTATCCGACGAGCTACGACGACGACGCTGTCTACACCCCCGCATGGGCCGAACGGTACACGGGCATCGACCGCGCGACCATCACGCGCTTCGCCCGCGAATGGGCGTCCACCGCTGAGCACACGGGCGGTAAGTGCACCGTGATCATCGGCGCCGGAATCAATCACTGGTACCACGCCAATCTCATGTACCGCGCTGCCATCCACGCGCTCATGTTTTGCGGGTGCGTGGGAACGAACGGCGGTGGCCTCGCGCACTACGTCGGCCAGGAAAAGCTGGCACCAATGGAGTCGTGGTCGTCGATCGCACTCGCGAAGGACTGGTACGGCCCGTCACGCCTTCAGAACGCACCGAGCTGGCACTACGTCCATACAGACCAGTGGCGCTATGAACGCAGCTTCCGCGACTATCACACCGTTCCGAAGGACCAACCCGAGGGCAGCCTCGCAGAAGGCCACACGATCGATGTGAACGTGCGCGCCGTGCGCAACGGCTGGCTGCCCTTCTATCCGCAGTTCGAGCGCAGTCCGCTCAAACTCTGCGAGGAAGCCCAGGATGCCGGGGCGAAGACAAATGAGGAGATCGCAACTTGGGTGCGCGACCAACTCGCCGAGAAGAAGTTGAAGTTCGCGATCGAGCAGCCGGACGCCGAGGAGAACTGGCCGCGTGTGTGGTTCATCTGGCGTGGCAACGCGCTGATGAGTTCGGCGAAGGGCCACGAGTACTTCCTCAAGCACTACCTCGGGACGCACACGAACACCGTTGCCGAGGACATGGCCGAGGACCACGTGAAGGAAGTCGATTGGGTGAAGGAGGCACCCGTCGGGAAGATGGACTTGATCGTCGATCTCAACTTCCGCATGGACACGTCGGCGCTCTACTCGGACATCATCCTGCCGGCGGCGACGTGGTACGAGAAAGCCGACCTCAACACCACGGACATGCACAGCTTCATTCACCCGCTGAGCAAGGCCGTTCCGACGTGCTGGGAGAGCAAGTCGGACTGGGACATCTTCCGCGCCGTGGCAAAGGCCATCAGCCGCCTCTCGCCCAAGCACCTGCCGGGCAAGACCAAAGACATCATGACGACGCCTCTCCTCCACGACACACCCGCCGAGATCGCGCAACCACAGATCAAGGACTGGGCACGTGGCGAGTGCGAGGCCATTCCCGGAAAGACGATGCCCGGCCTTCAAGTTGTCGAGCGCGATTATGAACATCTCTACGACCAGTTCATCTCATACGGCCCCAACGTACGGGCCAATGGGCTTGGAGCGCACGGAACGCACTATGCCGTCGACGACATCTACGACGATGCCATCGAGCACGGCAAGACGCACGCTTGGGGCGGCCAGCGCTACCCCTCGCTGAAGTATGCGACCGAGGCATGCGACCTCATCCTGAACTTCGCCACGGTGACCAACGGCGAACTGGCTTGGCGTTCGTACAAGGACATGGAGGCCAAAACCGGGCTCGAGCTCGCTGATCTGGCCGAGAAGAACCGCGGTGTCCGCACGACCTACCGCGACCTCCAGTCGCAACCGCGCCGTCTCATCAACAGCCCGATGTGGTCGGGACTTGTCGAGAACGGTCGCCCCTACGCGCCCTTCACCTACAACCGTGAAAAACTCGTGCCCTGGCGCACGCTCACCGGTCGCCAACACTTCTATCTCGACCATCCCGGCTACCTGCAGTTCGGCGAACACTTGCCGACCTACAAGCCGAAGCCGATGCCCGACGACTACGCGGACCTGCGGTTCAGCGATGAAGTGGGTAAGACGCTGCGACTCAACTTCCTGACGCCGCACGGCAAATGGCACATGCATTCGACGTACGCCGACAACCACCGTATGTCGACGCTCTCGCGCGGTGTCGAACCCTTCTGGATCAACGACAAAGACGCCGACTCGATCGACATCGAGGACAACGACTGGGTGGAGGTACACAACGACCACGGTGTCGTCGTCACCCGCGCGGCGGTCAGCGCCCGCATCCCGCGCGGTATCTGCATCATCTACCACTCACCCGAGCGAACGTACTCGGTGCCGAAGAGTCCGCTGCGAAAGCATCGGCGCGCAGGCGGTCACAACAGCCTCACGCGCACGCGGCTCAAGCCCAACTTCATGGTCGGTGGCTACGGGCAGTTCACCTATCACTTCAACTACTGGGGCCCCACAGGCTCCAACCGCGACACGCACATCCTCGTGCGCAAGTGCCCCGAACTCGTCTGGTAACCCACCAACCAGGAACACTGACATGGACGTCCGTTCACAAACCGCACTCGTCTTTCACCTCGACAAGTGCATCGGGTGCCACACCTGCAGCGTCGCGTGCAAGAACATCTGGACCGACCGCAAGGGCACCGAATACATGTGGTGGAACAACGTCGAGACCAAGCCCGGAACGGGTTATCCGACGAAGTGGGAAGACCAGGAGCACTACAAGGGTGGCTGGGCGCTTCATAACGGCAAGCTGCGCCTGAAGAGCACCGGGCGCGGGCGCATCATCCCCAGCATTTTTCATAACCCGTCCATGCCGAGCATGGATGACTACTACGAGCCCTGGACCTACAAGTACGACGAGCTCTTCAACGCCCCCGAAGGCGATGACCAGCCGACCGCGCGTCCGATCAGCATGGTCACGGGTGAGCACATCGACATCAAAGCGGGTCCCAACTGGGACGATGACCTCGGTGGCTCGAAGGTCTACGCGGAGAACGATCCGAACCTAGAAGAGCTGACGCCCGAAGTGCGCCGTCAGATGTTCGAGATCGAGCGCATGGCGTTCTTCTACCTCCCGCGAATCTGTAATCACTGCATCAACCCGAGCTGCGTCGCGTCGTGCCCTTCGGGCGCGATGTACAAGCGCGGCGAGGACGGCGTCGTGCTCATCAACCAGGAACGCTGCCGAGCTTGGCGCTCGTGCGTCTCGGCTTGTCCGTACAAGAAGACCTACTACAACTGGTCAACCGGCAAGAGCGAGAAGTGCATCCTCTGCTTCCCGCGCCTCGAGGCAGGTGAGGCGCCGGCGTGCTTCCACAGCTGCGTCGGTCGCATCCGCTACTTGGGCACCGTGCTCTACGACGCTGACAAGATCGTCGAGTGCGCCAGCAAGCCCGACCTCGAACTCGTTGACGCCGAGCGCGAGCTGATTCTCGACCCACATGACGAATCCGTGATCGCGGCCGCAAAGATCGCCGGCATCTCAGATGACGTCATCGAGTCGGCGCAGCGTTCGCCCGTCTACCGTTTCGTCAAGGAATGGAAGCTCGCGCTGCCGTTGCACGTGGAGTTCAGGACCTTCCCGATGCTCTTCTATGTGCCGCCGCTCATGCCGGTGATCTCGAACAAGGACGCTGGTCCCGTCCGCAACGACACCGAAGACATCTTCTCGGACATCGAGAAGGCGCGTGTGCCGATCAAGTACCTCGCGAACCTGTTCGCTGCTGGCAATGAGGGCAAGGTCCGCTCGGCACTCAAGAAGCAGTACGCAGTCCGGCTGTGGCGTCGCCACGTCACTGTCGGAGACATCACCGAGGAGACGGCGAAGCGCGCGCTCACGGACGCCGAGTGCAGCGTCGACGAAGCCGAAGCCATCTACAAGCTCACGGCGCTTGCATCGATGGACGAACGCGTGGTCGTCCCGCCGTCACAACGCGAGATGGCAATCGAGGCCCTTGAGGACCCGCTGGAGCACAAGCAGTCGATGGGCTTCGGCTTCCGCAGTGCACCAGTGAGGGGGCAGTGATGAGACCCGACATCGCAACGCATGATGCGCTGGCACGCTTGCTCGAGTACCCGCGTGAGAGCTTCGCGGACGCGGTCGAGAAGGCTGCACGCCAAGTGGCCGACTCAAACGCCGACGCAGGCGCCATGCTCGAGCCCTTTGTCGCGTTCGCCCGCAGCGAGCCTCTCAGCACGCTGGAGGAGACGTTCACTCGCACCTTCGACAACTCGGCCGAGCGAGCCCTCGAGGTGGGTTGGCACACCTTCGGCGAGAACTACACCCGCGGCACGTTCATGGTGCGCATGCGTCAACGCATGCGCGAAGTCGGAGTCGAGGAGAACGGCGAGCTCCCAGATCACTTGAGCCACGTCATGGCCGTTCTGGGTCGCGCCGACGCGCGCTGGTCAGGTGACATGGCCCACGACACGGTCGCCCCAGCGGTGGCCAAGATCCACACCGCGCTGATCGACCAGCAGAACCCTTGGGCATCCGTGCTCGCTGCCGTCGCCGCCGTGCTGGCGATGCATGAGCACAGCCCCCGTCCGCCGGAGGACGAACCCGAGAGCAAATCGGAGTGGGCACCGCCCCACTCCATGGCGCACGACAGCTGCCACGGGTGCGGCCCCAGAGAGGAGTTCGGTCATGAGTGACACGTTGTTGTTCGGAGTCTTGCCGTACCTCGCGGTCGGCATCTTCCTGATCGTGACGATCCAGAGGTACCGCCAGCGCACCTTCACGTACAGCAGCCTCAGCTCGCAGTTCCTCGAGAACAAGAAACACTTCTGGGGCTCGGTGCCGTTTCACTACGGCATCTTGTTCGTGCTGTTTCTCCATCTCGCCGGGCTTGTCATCCCCGACATGATCCTGGCCTGGAACGCGGTGCCCTTGCGACTCTTCGTGACAGAAGCGACGGGCCTCGCGATGGCGCTGATCGCGCTCGTCGGCCTCGTGAACATCGTGCTACGACGCATGCAAGTCAGCAAGGCGCGGACCGTCACGACACCGAGCGATTGGATTGTCTACGCACTACTCGGCGTGCAGATCGTCACTGGAATCGGCGTCGCCATCTTTCACGGCTGGGGTAGCTCGTGGTTCGCGACCTCGCTGACTCCGTGGTTCTGGTCACTCGTACGCCTCGAGCCCGAGCTGAGCTACGTGAGCGCGCTGCCTTTCCTCGTGAAGCTCCACGTCGTCAACGCTTGGCTACTGATCGGCTTCTTCCCCTTCACGCGCTTGGTGCATGTGTTGGTCGTCCCGAATCAGTACCTCTGGCGCCGAACGCAAGTCGTCATCTGGAACCACGACCGCCACACGACCCGATCAGTCGACTGAGGAATCTCGACAAGCACACCTTCTCCACAGGAACACGTGATGAGCACCGGCGCTAGACGCCCGCGACACGTCCTTGAGCACTGGGATGCGGAGGATGAAGCCTTCTGGACACAGACAGGCAAGCGCATCGCCAGTCGTAACCTCTGGGTCTCGATCCCGAACCTCCTGTGCGGGTTCTCCGTCTGGCTGTACTGGGGGATGGTGGCGAAGTTCGTCCAGAAGGCGCACTTCGCAAACACGGATCTCTTCTCCTTCACCGCTTGGAACGACGGAGAGACACTGGGCGGCGACGACTACCGCGCACTGCTCTTCACGCTGCCAGCCGTCGCCGGCCTGGTGGGCGCCACGCTGCGCATCCCCAACTCGTTCATGATTGCGATCTGCGGCGGGCGCAACGTCAAGTTCATGACGACGTTGCTCCTCATCCTGCCAGCTCTCGGCGCAGGCATCGCGCTGAAGAACCCCAACACGAGCTTCTTGGTGCTTGTGGTGCTCGCGGCGCTCTCGGGCGTGGGAGGCGGCGCATTCGCCTCGTCCATGTCGAACATCAGCTTCTTCTATCCCAAGCGGATGCAGGGCCTCGCGTTGGGCCTCAACGCGGGGCTCGGCAACCTCGGCGTCTCGGTGATGCAGTTCCTGTTGCCTTGGATCATCACCTTCGGCGCGTTCGGAGATTGGGGCGGCGCCCCGTACCAAGTGGGCGTCGAGCAGGTCTGGATCCAGAACGCGGGACTCGTCTGGACCCCGGTACTCGGGGTCTGCGCAATCCTCGCCTTCCTGCTGATGAACAACATGCCGCAACACGAACCGGGCAGCACGCTCGCCGGCGTGGGTCGGTATTTGTGGCTGACCGTCCTGGGTTTCGCGGGTGGCGGCGTCGGCGTGTGGTTACTCATCACACCCTGGGGCGGATTCCCAGAACTGCTGAAGGTATTCATCATCTTGGTGGCCGCCGTCTTGGTCACCCTCTTCCTGATGAAGCGCGTCACGTCCAAAGAAACGCGCAAGAGCCTCGACCCCCAGTTTGCGATCTTCAAGAACAAGCACAACTGGGTCATGACCTGGCTGTACACGATGACGTTCGGGTCATTCATCGGCTACGCAAACGCCTTCCCCAAGTTGATCGACGATGTCTTCGGCGTCATCCGCGTCGGAGCTGACGGAGGACTTCTCGCCGAGGGCATCGTGAACCCGAACGCACCCGTCTCGTCGTCGTACATCTGGATCGGAGCGGGCGTCGGAGCCTTAATCCGGCCCGTCGGCGGTTGGCTCAGCGACAAGCTCGGCGGGGCCCGCGTGACGCACTGGGACACCCTCGTCATGATCGCTGCGACGATTGGTGCGGGCTGGTACGTGAGTCAAGCAAGCCAGTCGGTGAATCCTGAGCGGCACTTCATGCCCTTCCTGTTGCTCTTCGTCCTGCTCTTCGCGACCACGGGTATCGGCAACGGCTCGACCTTCCGCATGATCCCGATGATCTTCGAGAAGGAGCAAGCGGGCCCGGTGTTGGGTTGGACCTCGGCGATCGCCGCCTACGGCGCCTACCTCATCCCGAAGATCTTCGCGACTCAGATCAAGGCTGGCACGCCCCAGTACGCGCTGTACGGCTTCGCCGGTTACTACGCCACATGCCTCGCTGTGAACTGGTGGTTCTACGCGAGGAAGAACGCGGAGGTCTCATGTTGAGGACGCGCATCTTCCCGCGCACGACGCACGGCCGGGTCTTTCTCGCGATCTTCGCGATCTGCGGACTCCTCGTGGTCGCGGGAACCAGCGACTGGCGTCCCGTGGGATTGCACCAGGGCTACGCACCAGTGCAACCCATCGACTACAGCCACCGCCTGCATGCGGGCGAGCTGCAGGTCGACTGTCTGTATTGCCATCACGGCGCGCGCACAAGCAAGCACGCGGGCATTCCGGCGACGAGCATCTGCATGAACTGCCACACGACCGTGAGCGCAGGCTTCGACACGACCCTTGCCGAACGCGCAAAAGCGCTGAGCGAAGGACGCGAACCAAAGCGCATCGTGTCACCGGAGATCGCGAAGATCTACGCGGCGATGGGTCTCGACGAAGACCTCGAACCGAACGACGTCGGACCGCGTCCTATCCCGTGGATCCGAGTGCACAACCTGCCTGATTTTGTGGCGTTCGACCACAGCGTGCACGTCACTCGCGGACTGGCCTGTGCGGAGTGCCACGGCCCCGTGCAGTCGATGGAACGCGTGCACCAAAGTCGCGACCTGAGCATGGGCTGGTGCGTGAACTGCCACCGTTCCCACGGCGTCGAAGCGTCCATGGGTGTGAGCCCGGACCACGTCAAGCTCGACCCATCGCAGCACGTGTCAACCGACTGCGCCGCCTGCCACTACTGATCACGACCCGGACCCGCGAACGATGCCCACGTCACGAAAGACAGACTGGTACCGGTCACCCAATGAGTGTGCCTCGGACACTCCTTGTGAATCGGCAGAGTTCCCCTACCCCACGCCCGCCGACAAGGGCGTCGACCGCCGCGCTTTCCTTCGCCTGGTTGGCTTCAGCTTCGCCGCCGCCGGAGTGACAGCCTGCTCGCGCGGCCCGGCGCAAACGGCACTGACAGAACTCGTCGCTCGGGAGGGAATCATCCCCGGCCGCGCCTACTGGATCGCCACGACCTCCTGGGCAGACGGCTCAGGCGGCGGCGTGCTGGTGCGTTGCCGCGACGGCCGCCCGGTCAAGCTCGAGGGCAACCCCGCGCATCCGCTCAACAGGGGCGGACTGACGGCCAGCACGCAGGCATCGGTGCTCTCGCTCTATGACGACCATCGCTTCGACGGCCCGCGCCTCGACGGGCATTCGACTTCGTGGGCAGCGGTGGACGAAGCCATGCGCACGAAAATCGCGGCGATCACCGCCGCAGGCGGAAGCGTGCGTGTGCTGACCTCGACCGTCACAGGACCGAGTACCCGCGCCTGGATCGAACGGTTCCTCACTTCTGTGCCTGACGGCCGCCACATCGCCTACGACGCACTCTCATGTTCGGCCCTGCTCGACGCCCACGCCGAGGCCTATGGCGTACGCGCCCTTCCACGCTACGACCTGTCGGCCGCACGCGTGCTGGCCGTGTTCGACGCCGACCCACTCGGCACGTGGATCTCGCCGGCCGAGTACTCGGCCGGGTACGCCGCGGCACGCTCGCCCGAAACGCACGACAACCACGCGATGAGCCGCCATTGGCAGTTCGAGGGGCGTATGTCGCTGACCGGCACGCGCGCCGACCGCCGCGTTCGCACGGCGCCTTGGGAGACGACACCCGCACTTGCGCAACTGGCCGCGACGCTCGCTGCGCGCGCCGGCGTCGAGTTGCCAGGCCCAGCTCCGAAGATCGACGCCCTGCGCCCCGCCGTGCGAGATGCGCTCGAGGACTCGGCCACCGAACTGTGGGCGAATCGTCGCGACGCCCTCGTACTTTGCGGGAGCAACGATCGCGATGCACAGCGTCTCACGTGCTGGGTGAATCACCTGCTCAGCAACAAGGGCCGCACGTGGGATCTCGATGCGCCCTCGCAGCAACGCCTCGGAAGCGACGCCGATGTCGAAGCGCTTCGCCAGGAGCTCCTAGCGGGCGACGTCGACCTCCTCCTCACTGCTGGCTGCAATCCTGCCTACGACATCCCGGGTTTCGCCGATGCCGTGTCGGCAGCCGCGACGCACGTAAGCCTCGCCTCACTCGAGGATGAAACCAGCTACCGAGCGACGATCGTCTGCCCCGAGCCACATGAGTTGGAGAGCTGGGGCGACGCAGAGCCACACTCGGGCCTGTACTGCACCACGCAACCGACAGTGCCGCCGCTGCGCAACACACGCAGCTTGCGAGCCACCCTCGCACGCTGGACCGGCGACGAGCGGGACGATCGCGACCTGCTGAAGGACCACTGGCGCGATCATTTGAGCAATCGCCGCGCATCGCAGACTGAGCCCTTCGACGGCTGGTTCGACAGCGTGCTCGAGCGCGGTTTCGTTCAGCTCGCTCCCAGCCCATCAACTCCTCCGGGCCTATTCGACCCTACGCAAGCTGCCGGTGCCCTTCAGCGTGCGGGACGCGGGCAAAGCGCACCCGCCGAAGGCACCCTGCGCGCCGTGCTCTTTCCGACAGTCGGGATCCTGGACGGACGCGGTGCGCACAACCCCTGGCTGCAAGAGCTCCCCGATCCGGTCGCCAAGACGACCTGGGACAATCACGCCTCACTCTCGCCGGCCACAGCCGAGACGCTCGGGATCCGCGACGGTGACATGGTGCTCATCGCCGTCGTGACTGACGACGGCTCCAACGACACGACTCGGCCCACTCTCGAGTTGCCGGTACTCGTACAGCCCGGACAAGACGAGGGCATCGTCGCCGTGGCGCTCGGCTACGGCCGCATGGGGACCGATCGCTTCACAGACATCGGCCCTGAGTGGATCGAGGCGATCCCCACCGTAAGGCCCGGCGACACCGTCGGCGTCAACGCCGCGCCACTGCTGCACTTCTCGAACGGCGCATTCGCCCCCGACGCGCTGAACGTTCGACTCACGCCCACCGGCAAGCGGCGCCCGCTCGCCTCCACACAGGACCATCACAGCCTCGCCGTCCCCGCACACCTGGCACCGCCGCGTGGTGCGGTGCGTGATGCCGTCCACCTCATCACGCTTCCGGAGCTGAATGACGACCACACATACGCACCCGACGATGGTCACGGCACATCGACGGAACTCTGGGCCGATGACCACGAACCGCGCGGCCATCAATGGGGCATGGCGATCGACCTCACAGCCTGCACGGGCTGCTCAGCCTGTGTGATCGGCTGCCAAGCCGAGAACAACATCCCCGTGGTGGGTCGCGATGAGGTGCAACGCCACCGCGAGATGAGTTGGCTGCGCGTCGACCGCTACTACTCCGACCGCAGCGATCTCGGCCCCGGTGAAGTCGACGTGGTCCACCAACCGCTCATGTGTCAGCACTGTGCACATGCGCCTTGCGAAACGGTTTGTCCCGTGTTGGCCACGATGCACAGCAATGAAGGGCTCAACACGCAGGTCTACAACCGCTGCGTGGGTACGCGCTACTGCGCCAACAACTGCCCATACAAGACACGCCGGTTCAACTGGTTCGAGTACAGCAAGCCGGACCGCATGCAGAACATGGTGCTCAACCCGGACGTCACGATCCGTAGTCGTGGTGTCATGGAGAAGTGTTCGATGTGCCTGCAACGCATCCAAGAGGGCAAGGCCGAGGCACGTCGCCGTGGGGTTCCACTGAAAGACGGCGACATCAAGACAGCATGTCAGCAGAGCTGCCCCACCGAAGCGATCGTGTTCGGTGACCTCTCCGACCCCGAGAGCCGCATCTCGAAGCAAGTCGCTTCCACACGCGCGTACACGGTGCTGGAGGAACTCAACGTCAAGCCGGGAGTGCGCTACCTCGCCGACGTTCGCAACCGGCCAGGAGAAGAGGGATGAGCGTCCACGAGGCACAGCTCGACAAGGCCGCCGAGCCGCAGCGCGAGCTGGCGACGGACGACAATCCGCTCGTCGACACGCCGCTCATCACGGGAGCGACGACGCCGGGCGAGGTCACGCGCCACGTCTGTGAGCCACTGGAGCGCAAGCCCACGCAGCTCTGGAAGATCTCATTCACCGCATCGCTGATCATGCTGCTGATCGGTGTGGTGTCCGTGGCATACCAGTTGAGAGTCGGCATCGGAACGTGGGGCCTCAACCGCACGGTCGGCTGGGCCTTCGACATTACGAACTTCGTCTTCTGGGTCGGCATCGGTCACGCGGGCACGCTCATCTCAGCTGTGCTGCTGCTGTTCCGGCAGCGCTGGCGAACGTCCATCAACCGTTCCGCTGAGGCCATGACGATCTTCGCGGTCATGTGTGCCGGGCTGTTCCCGCTGATTCACATGGGACGTCCGTGGTTGGCGCACTGGGTGTTCCCGTACCCGAACTTACGCGGGCCGCTCTGGGTGAACTTTCGCAGCCCGCTCTTGTGGGACGTGTTCGCGATCGGGACCTACCTCATCATTTCGGCGACATTCTGGTACGTCGGCATGGTGCCCGACTTGGCCACCATGCGCGATCGCGCCACTGGGCTTCGTCGCAGGATCCTCGGCTTCTTCTCACTGCGCTGGACCGGCTCAGGCCGCACGTGGTCGCGCTGGGAAATGACCTGCCTGCTGTTGGCTGGGTTGGCGACGCCGCTCGTCGTCAGCGTTCACAGCGTCGTGAGTTCGGACTTCGCGACAGCGGTGATCCCCGGTTGGCACACGACGATCTTCCCGCCCTACTTCGTCATCGGCGCGGTGTTCAGCGGGTTCGCCATGGTGCTCACGCTGATGATCGTCGCTCGGCGCGTCATGAACCTGCAGGGCTACATCACGAGGAAGCACATCACTGCGATGTGCAAGATCGTTGTGTTCACGAGCAGCATCGTCGGAACGGCCTACGCGATGGAGGTCTTCATCGCCTGGTACTCAGGCAGTCCATACGAACAGTTCGCCTTCGCCAACCGCATCTTCGGCCCGATGGGTTGGGCATACGGAATCATGGTGGGCTGCAACGTGCTCGTCCCACAGTTGCTGTGGTTCAAGCGCATCCGCGGTTCGATCAGCGCTGTCTTCGCGATCTCGCTGCTTGTGAACGTGGGCATGTGGTTTGAGCGTTTCGTGATCATCGTCACGTCGCTGAGCCGCGACTTCTTGCCCTCTGCGTGGGCCGGCTACGCACCGACACTCGTCGAGCTGGGCACACTGCTGGGAAGCTTCGGACTGTTCTTCACCTTGTTCCTGTTGTTCTGCCGCTTCCTTCCCATGATCGCGATGGCCGAGGTCCGCGCGGTCGTCGACACCGACCACGGACATGGCCACGTTCACGACGACGCACACGTCGTCGTGAACGAGCCCGCCGCAGCGCAGCGCGTCGGCCTGCGTCAAGTCGGTGTCTTCAAGGACCCCGCAACGATGCTGTCCGCCATCGCGGACGCGCGCAGCAAAGGCCTGCACGTCGTCGACACCTACACGCCCCACCCTGTGCATGGACTGGAAGCCGCGCTCGGGCGGCGCCGTTCGCGATTGCCCTTCGTCACGTTGACATTCGGCGCGCTCGGCCTCGGGCTCGCGCTGTGGTTCCAGTACTGGGCGTCATCGACCGACTGGCCCGTCGATGTGGGTGGCAAGCCCTTCGACTCGCTACCCGCGTTCGTCCCGATCGCATTCGAGGTGATGATCCTTTTCGCAGGACTCAGCACGGTCGCGGCGCTGCTCATGCGTAGTCGTCTACGCCCGGGGGGCGCCGAACGCGTCGCGCACGAAGGTGTGACAGACGACCGTTTCGTACTCGTCGTCGAACGCGCGAACGCCTCGCTCAGCCAGGAGGAGGTCGCACAACTCTGGGCACGCCATCACGCCCTGGATTCTTGGACGGAGCATCAGCGATGAACAAAAGCTACGCCGTCTTTCTGGGCTGGACCGCCGCGATCTGCGTTGCGCTCGTGGGCCTCCAAGCTGCGCTGCGACCAGATCCCGAGGTGCGCCACCTCGAGATCTTCACCGAGATGGCATACAGCCACGCAGCGGAGTCCTTCACACCCAATCCGTGGTTCGCAGACGGCAAGACACAGCAAGCCCTTGTCGCCGGAGTCGTTCCTCGGGGCATGCTGCCGTTCCGCTATGGCACCGGGCCTGACGAGGCCAAGCGCGCGGGCGTCGAGCTCGTCAGTCCGTTGGCAACCGCGAACGAGGCAGACGCCCAAGCCGCAGCGCGAGAAGGGAAGGACCTCTACCGCATCTACTGCCTCGTCTGCCACGACGCCCGCGGCAACGGTGAGGGCCCCGTCGTGTTCCGCGGCATGTTGCCCCCACCTTCGCTGCACGCGGATCGCGCACGACTCATGGCCGACGGTGAGATGTTCCACATCCTCACGCGCGGCCAGGGAAACATGGCGTCGTACGCCGCACAGTTGAGCCGGTCGGAGCGCTGGGCTGTCATCGCGCACGTTCGAAGACTGCAAGAGGAGGGACCCCAATGAACAGCGTCGACGTAGGGTCGATGTCCCACGACGGAGAGCGCGGTGATCACACGCGTCAAGTACTTCGCTTCGTCGCGATCGTCGCAGGGCTGATCACACTCGCGGGGCTGTTCGCCGCACCCGAACGCGTTTGGGCCGGGTTCCTCATGGGATTCAGCTACTTCACGCTCCTGGCGCTTGCTGGCCCCGTGTTTCTCGCCTTCATCTGCTTGTCCGGCGCGCGTTGGTCCATCAGCCTCGAGCGCATCCCGGCGGCCATGTCGACGACGCTTCCGCTCGCTGGAGGATTGGGACTCGTGCTCTTGTTCGGCATTCACAGCCTCTACGAGTGGCCGCACGCTTCAGTTCTCGAACATGACGTGATCCTGCAGGGAAAGGAAGCGTGGCTCAATCCCACCGCCTTTGCGCTTCGCCTCGTCGGTGTCTTCCTCGTCTGGTGCTTCTTCGCACGCAAGCTCAGCACGCTGTCCGCGCAGTTCGCGCGGCGCCCCACCGAGGGATTGGCGATCAGCCGCGTGAAATGGTCGGCAGCCTTCGTCGCCGTCACCGCGACCACATTCTCCATCGCCAGCATGGACTGGCTCATGTCACTTGAGCCGCATTGGTTCAGCACGATGTTCGCGTTGCTCCAGTTCGCGAGCCTCGGTGCCGCCGGTCTTGCCGCAGCGATCCTCATCTTGCTGCGCCAGGAGCGACAGGGCGCGCTCGTCCACCCGCTTCGTGACGACCACCTGCACGACCTCGGCAAGATCCTGTTCTCGCTCACTCTGCTCTGGGTCTTCTGCTGGTACTGCCAGTACATGCTGATCTGGTACACGAACATCCCTGAAGAGACGGTCCACTACACCGTGCGCAAGGAGGGCCCGTGGTGGCTGCTCGTGCAAGCCACGGTGGTCATCAAGTGGGTCGTTCCGTTCCTCGCACTGATGCCGCGCTCGCTGTGCCGAAACCGCAAGGTGCTCGCACGCGTCGCCATCTGCGTTCTCGTAGGACAGGCGCTGGATCTCTTCGTGCAAGTGGGACCGCCGCTCATGGGGCCTCACCCCGTCGTTGGCGCGTGGGAGGTCGCTCCGATGGCCGGTGCACTCGCGCTCTTCTTCCTGGTCGCCGAGACGGCCGTCGCGCGTACCCCTTCCGTCGCGCCAAATCACCCGCACCTTGCGGACAGCTTGAGCTACACGACCCCCTAACCCGCATCATTCATGCAGGGCCCGGGCAAACAGCCCGGTGAAAACTCATTCGGCGCTCAGCACGCACCCGGTGTCCCTCACCGCGGCGGGTCCGCCTCGACGAGCCCACCGATTCGCCTGCGCTTCCACACCGCGGTGACAACGACTAGTCGCGCACCGCCCATCCGTAGCAGTCCTTCAACACACTGCCAACCCCGAGGCTCGCACCGCCTCCTATAGAAAACGCACTTGATGGACGTTCGCAACAAGGCCACGAGCATCGACTTGTTCTCGTTGAAGACGCGCCCGATGCGCGCTTTCCACATGTCCTGGTTCGCCTTCTTCCTTTGCTTCTTCGCCTGGTTCGGCATCGCACCTCTGATGGCAGTGGTGCGAGACGAACTAGGACTCACGAAGGAGCAGGTTGGCAACACGATCATCGCTTCGGTGTCGATCACCATCATTGCGCGCTTGTTTATCGGTTGGTTGTGCGATCGGATCGGCCCGCGCCTGTCGTACACGTGCCTCTTGGTACTCGGCAGCATCCCCGTGATGTGCCTCGGACTGGCCACCGACTACCTGTCGTTCCTTCTATTTCGGTTGGGGATCGGGGTCATCGGGGCATCGTTCGTCATCACCCAGTATCACACCTCGGTGATGTTCGCGCCGAACTGCGTCGGGACGGCCAATGCGACTTCCGCCGGGTGGGGCAACCTGGGCGGCGGCGTCACGCAGATGGTAATGCCGTTGGTGATGGCGGCGTTCGTCGCGTTCGGCTTCAGCGATGCTCAGAGCTGGCGCATGGCCATGGTGGTCGCGGGCGCAGTCTGCATGCTGACGGGCGTCGCGTACTACTTCGTCACGACGGACCTTCCGGAAGGCAACTTCAAAGAACTCCGCGCCCGGGGCGAGATGCCTGTGGTCGCGAAGACGAAGGGCGCCTTCTTCATGGCGATGAAGGACAGGCGGGTGTGGGCCCTGTTCTGCATCTACGCGGCTTGCTTCGGCATCGAGCTGACGATCAACAACATCGCTGCGCTCTACTACATGGACCACTTCGACCTCGGCCTGAAGACTGCGGGCCTCGTCGCGGGACTGTTCGGCCTGATGAACATCTTCGCGCGCACCCTTGGTGGCTACGTCAGCGACAAGTTCGTCCAGAGGCACGGACTCAAGGGCCGCGTGAAGTGGTTGTTCATCGCGCTGCTGATCGAGGGCGTCGCCCTGATGTTCTTCAGCCAGATGCGCGTCATCGCCCTGGCGATACCGATGATGATCGCCTTCAGCTTGTTCGTACAGATGTCCGAGGGCGCGACCTATTCCATCGTTCCGTTCATCAACAAGAAGGCGCTGGGCGCCGTGGCCGGCATCGTCGGCGCCGGCGGCAACATGGGTGCCGTGGCCGCAGGCTTCCTGATCCGCTCGGAAGGTATCAGCTACCCCCAAGCGCTGCTCATCTTGGGCGGCCTGGTCACCCTGGCATCGTTCTTCACGTTGGCCGTCACCTTCTCACCTGCCGAGGAAGAGACAGCCGCGAGAGAGCACGCCGCGGCCATGACAGCACGCCGCAAGCTGCGCGACGACCACCCACCTCTCAAGGAGCTCGTCCCTTGGCTCCGTCATGTGGGACCGATGGATGTGCTGCGCATCTACCTCGGCATCGCGCTCGTCCTCAAGGGCATCTACTTCATCACCGACATGTCCGCTCTCGAAGCGACGCTGGGCACCGGCATGGGCGAGGGCCAGACGTTGATCGCCTGGCTGCTCGTGTTCGCGCATGTCGTCGGAGGAGCCAGCCTCGCACTGGGCTTCGTGACACGTATCGCTGCCTTGATCAACGCGGTCGTGCTGCTCGGCGCCGTCGGCATGCACCTCGCGGGCAACGGAGCGCAGGGACTTCTCGGGACGAACCTCGACTTCCAGTTCACGTTCTTCGTGTTCTTCACGCTGGCGTTGCTCGTCTGGAACGGGTCGGGGCCGCTTTCGCTCGACCACCATCTGCGTCTCGACCCCGAGAGCCGAGGCGAGCCCGCTTTCGAGCGCTGACCCATGGTTCACGCCACAGACATTCGAACTCGGAAGGCCATGCTGCTTGCGCTGGTCACGATCTTCCTCGTGCAGACGTGGTTGGTCTACACCGACCCCGTCGGTCGTGAGTCCGCACCGCTGACGGCCGAGGCCTCACGCGGACAAGAGTTGTGGCATGCACACAACTGCCAGAGTTGCCACCAGGTCTATGGCTTCGGCGGATTCCTCGGCCCCGACCTCACCAACGCAGCGAATCAACTCACCGACGAACGCCTCTCCGTCGTGCTTACGAGTGGCACTGACGTCATGCCGGCGTTTCACATGAGTTCCGAAGAACGCGCGGCCGTGCGCACGTTCCTCGTCGAGCTGGATCTCACCGGTCAAGGTCAGGTGCGTGCGGCGGACGCCATGTCTCCACGCACCTTGTTCGAGAGCCTGTTTCGAGGAACCGCGACGCCCGACGAACCGATCCTCGAACGCGAAGAGCGAGGACTCACCATCCTCCTCGAGAAGAACTGCATCGACTGCCACCTGCCCAACGTCGGCAGCGCCTACCGTGCGGCCGACATGACCCGCATGTCCGGGCGCCTCGGACGGGACGGTCTCGCCGCCATCCTCGCAGCGGGCGTACCCGGCAAGGCGATGCCGGTGTTCGTCTTGCCCACACCCGACATCGATGCCATTCACGCAGCACTCGACCACCTCGAAGGCCACGGCGACACCGTGCGTGCGGGCTTCGAAAACGCCGGAAGCGGAGCGCTCGGCGCACTCTTCGCGCTGCCGTGGTTCGAGTACCCGCGTCCTGCTGAGCAACCGGCCCCGACCTCCCCGACGCCCACCGACTCATGACATGAAGACGATCCTCGGCAACAGCCGTCAGAGTGCTGACCTCAGCGCCGGCGACCGTGCAGTGCTGCTCGTCATGGGATGCGCACTTCTCTGCGCTGTCTTGTCACTGGTGTTCGGCGCGATCGGGGCCGTGTCCTACATACGCCCGATTGCGACCGCCATGAACTCGGTCGGCCTCAGTCTCGTCCAGCTGCGTCCACTCCACACGACCTTCGCGTCCGCCTGGATCTTCCTCGGCGCCGTGGCGTGCGTCCTGCGCTTCCTCTATCACACCTATGGTGAGCCAAGCCCACGCGAGCGCCTTCAGTTTCGCGCAACCATGGTTTGCTGGGGCCTCGCAGGTCTCGGCGCACTGCTGACGCTGCCCTTCGGGATCACCACGGGTCGAGAATATCTCGGTTTCCACCCCGCGATCTCGGCACTCATCGTTCTTGGATGGCTGCTGTTCTCCTGGACCTTCTTTGCTCGGGTTCGCAAGGGATTCTGGGCACGACCCGCCTATGTGTATATGTGGGCCGTCGGAATCCTCTACTTCCTGTGGACGTTTGCCGAGGGCCACGCGTGGTTGCTCCCTGGTGTGCGCGAGCACCCGGTTGCCGACCTGCAGATCCAATGGAAGTCGTGCGGCACGATCGTCGCGGCGTTCAATCAGATGGTGTATGGATCGCTGATGTACATCGGTGAACGCAAGTCGGGCGATACGCGTCCCGCACAATCCCGCGCTGCCTTCGCGCTGCTCGGCATCGGGCTGCTGAACTCGTTCACCAACTACGCACACCACACGTACCACCTTCCGCAGTCTCACATCATCAAGTGGACTGCGTTCTCGGTGAGCATGCTGGAGATCCTCATCCTCGTGATCGTGTTCCGGGAGGTCACGGCGGCGATGTCCCGCGAGCGTCGACTCCGCGACACCGCCCCCTCGTTCACCGAGCGCCTGTTTGGTCTCAGCAAACGCTGGAACTTGTGCCTCCTCACTGTCGCACTGCTGATCTCCGTTCCACCACTCAATGCGCTTATCCATGGCACACACGTGGTGATGGCACACGCAATGGGTTCGGAGATCGCCATCGACAGCTACATTCTCCTGGGTGTTTTCGCCGCTGTCTTGTCGGAGCTCTTCCCCAAGCGCGAGGTGCTGCGAGACGTGATCGACAGCGACGCGGGACGCCGCTCGCTGCGTTGGCTGAACGGCTCGCTCGTAGGCCTCGTGGTGCTCTTGCTGACGCGCGGCTTGGCTACGGGCGTTACGCGCTACCTCGGAACCCCGGAACCGGACTGGGTCGCGGGCTTCTCGTTCTGGTTCCCTGCGCTGGGGCTGGTGGTGGGAGCGTCGCTCCTGAGACTCATGTTTGCCTGGATGCCACTGTTCCTGCGGCCCACCGACTTCCGCACGTGGCGCGACGACTACCCCCGCGTTGGCGACTCAGCGTGAGCGGTAGAGCAGCGTGTCGAAGAACTCTCTCGGATGAACGGTGCCTGACCAGTCGTGCTCGACGGGGGTGAGGAAACGCCGGCGGCGCATCAGTGAAGTCATCGGAGCTTCCACGCCTCGGTGCGCGCGACTGGGTGCACGCCGCACGCCGAGTGAGCTTTTCAACGCACTGATAGGCCGTCGCCCCAGCGCAGCGGCAGCGCACGGCACCTCAGTCCATGTGGGCAGTAACGCGCTCGTCACCCATCTGCAACCGCGTGGCCATCCGGTTCACGACCTTCGCCCCCGCAAGTGACAATAGCCGTACGGCACCCTTGGTCGTGATGCGCTTCGTGTAGTCGATCGCTGGCCAGTTCATCACACCGCGCTTCCCCTGGGCACGGTTGTAGAGCGTGTTCTGCTCCGTGACCATCCACTCCGAATAGAGCATGTACATCCAAAGCAAGGGCATGCGCGCTACACGCACACCGAGCGTACGCTTCGCGAGAGGCATCAACTTGGGGTGACGCACGAGAATCGGAAACCACTTGTGCAGGTTCTCGATCGCGACCTTGTCCTTCACTTCGATGGAGGACTCGCGGTTGAACTGCGCCGGGAAGTCGTCGTACTCCGCAACAGCGATGCCCATCTCGCGCGTGATGTCGTTGAGCTCAAACTCTGGATAGGGCTGAACGATCGAACACAG
The DNA here is from genome assembly GCA_029259745.1 of Planctomycetota bacterium. Lineage (GTDB taxonomy): Bacteria > Planctomycetota > B15-G4 > B15-G4 > B15-G4 > OFTM221. The sequence goes on along the minus strand of JAJDEO010000028.1, from coordinate 7,198 downwards.
CGGATGATCGACCTTGCACTTCACGTTGAGCTCGACCGTGGCAATGTCATCTTCAACGGTGCCACCGGGGGCGCCAAGCATGTTCAGGGAGCCGAGCCGGATGCCGTACTTCTTGATCCACCCTGCGGCATCTTCGAGCTGACTGCGCTCGGTGTTCTTGCGGTAGATCGTGTTGCGGATGTGATCGTTCGCAGCCTCGAACGCGATCCGCGCATAGATGCATCCGGCGTCCTTGAGCTGCGCGATATGCTCCTCACGCGTCATCCGCGCCATCAGGATCACGTCGAACGGCAACCCGACCTCGCGCGGCCAGCGTTCGCAGAACTCTGCGAGCCATTGACTGTCAAGATTGAAGATGTCATCGAGAAAGTGAACGAAGTCGAGCGGATACCGACGGCGCATCTCCAGCACCTGCGCGATGACGTAGTCGACGGAGTTCTTGCGCACGTACTCGGAGTTCCGTGCACCGTAGATCTTGTTCCTCCAAGCGTGATGAAAGCAGAAGGAACAGCTCATCGGGCAGCCGCGCTGAGTGACGACGACCTTGCGCGGGCTTTCCCGGTAGAGGCTCTGAGCATCGTAGATGAGATCTCTGTCGGGGAATCCCAACGAGTCGAGATCGGAGACGAGAGGTCGAACGGGGTTCTTGATCACTTCCCTCCCGTCGTCGGAGTAGGCGAGGTTGCGAACATCCCGCCACTCGTCTCCCCGCTCGAGCTTGCCGAGCAACTCGACCAGCGCCTCTTCGCCTTCACCAATGCAGAGAGCATCGATGTCCGGGTCCTTCACCTCGTCGGGAACGAAGGTGACGTGCGGACCGCCCATCAAGGAGAAGAAGTCGAACTTGCGCTTGAGAACGCGGTTGAGGTCGTAGATCGGCTGCTGATTGCCGGTCATCGTCGACCAAGTGATCACGTCCGGTGCGTACTCCTTGATCTTGCTCAGCCACTTCGGGTCGGGCAGGCAGACGGCACGCATGTCGTGCCCAGCGTCCTTGACGGCTCGGCTGAGATACATGGGCCCCAACATCTCTTGAGGAAGGGTGCGCGTGATGTGCATGACTTTCATACGTCTTGACCTACCGGATGCGGGATCTTCAGCTGAGGGTCTTGGTGATTCGCGAGTCTTCGGAAGGTGGCTTGGAAGTGCCGCAACACCTTCGGCGCATCGACGATCTCGACGCCGCGAATCCCAGCACGGCGTTCCCACACGCGCTTGATGATCGCGATCACGTAGTCCATGTGACTCTGTGTGTACGTACGGCGCGGAACAGTCAGGCGCACGAGTTCGTGGAGCGCCGGTTCCTCTTGGCCAGTCTGTGCGTCGGTACGCGCCAACATCACGCTCCCAACCTCACAGGTACGTACGCCACCCTCTAGATAGAGCTCAAGTGCAAGCGCTTGGCCTGGGTACTGCGATCGTGGCACGTGGTCGAGGAAGCGCGCGGCGTCGAGGAAGATCGCATGCCCACCGGCCGGGCGAACGACGGGCACACCGGCTGCGACCAATCGCGTCACGACGTAACGAATACTCACCGTACGATACCTGAGGTAGTCCTCGTCGAGTACTTCGACGAGGCCCTGGGCAACGGCATCCAAGTCGCGTCCGGACATTCCTCCGTACGTTGGAAAGCCCTCAGTCACAACGAGGCGCTGACGCAGTTCCCTCGCGAGTATCGGGTCACGCATTGCCAGGAAGCCCCCGATGTTTGCGAGCCCGTCCTTCTTGGCGCTCATCGTGCACCCGTCTGCGAGACCGAAGATCGACTCAGCGACGGCGCGAGCCGTGCTACCCGAAAGGCTCTCCGTACTCTCACGGACGAGAAACGCGTTCTCCGCGAACCGGCACGCATCGAGGTAGAAGGGAACGTGTTCCTTCAAGCAGAGCGCTCGCACGCCCGTCAGGTTCTGGAGGCTCACGGGCTGTCCGCCCGCCGCGTTGTTCGTGACCGTCATCATCACAAGCGGAACGTTGCCACGCTGGTCCTCCAAGACCGTCGCGAGCCTGTCGAGGTCGATGTTGCCCTTGAAAGTAAAGGCGCTCTGCGTGTCCGTCGACTCGGCGCACGGAAGATCGAGCGCAATGCCACCGGCAGCTTCGATGTTCGCGCGTGTCGTGTCGAAGTGCGTGTTGTTGGGAACGACGTGTCCCGGCTTCACAAGCGTTTGAAAGAGTAAGTGCTCAGCAGCGCGACCCTGGTGCGTGGGGATCACATGCTCGAAACCCGTCGTCTCGCGGACGGCTCGCTCGAAGCGCAAGAAGCTCGGCGAGCCAGCGTACGACTCGTCGCCCAGCATCACTGCTGCCCACTGAGCGCTACTCATCGCGCCCGTCCCACTGTCCGTGAGAAGGTCGATCATGACGTCGGCGGATGCGAGCTTGAAGAGATTGAATCCGGCGCGCTGGAGGCTCTCGTCACGCTCAGCACGTTCAGTCACGCGAAACGGCTCGACGCTCTTGATACGAAAGGGCTCGATGATGGGCAGCGGCACAGCTTCGGGCTTCATGCGCGAGTCTGGCGTAGGCCCGGACATCACCTGTCGGCCGGCTGCGGACCGAGATTCGACGGCGGAGCGGCCTCGACCGCATCGCCGCGGAGTGCTCTCGGGAACAGCGCATTGTTCTCGAGATGGATGTGATGCATCAGCTCGCTCTCGAGTTCGGCAAGGCCGAGGTAGAGCGCTTGCCACGTGCCGCATGCGCCCGGAGGCGGCTGATAGTCATGCGCGAGCTCGCGCATGCGCGCGAGGTTCTCGCCGTGCTCGCTATGCTCGGCTTGCATCATCTGGATTGGCATCACGGCCATGGGCCCTTGTCCCGCACCGATCGCGGGAAACAGCACGTCTTCCTCCTTCTCCATATGGAGCAAGAGTTCCGAGTGCATTCGATCGAGGTGCGCACCGAGCCCGCGCGGACAATGAAGCTTGTCCGCATGCACTCGCTCGACCTTGTGGGCCATCTCGATAAGACGCGGAAGCTCGGCGCGGTGCGCCTCGTGGAACCGCTTGAGAATGTGGTCGATCAACGCACCGAGCGGCTCTTCATCCCAGCGGTTGAAGGTTTCGTCGACAACCTCCTCCCGCTGGATCTCCTCGACCAACGCATCAACTGAGAGATCGAGACGGGCGCACGCCTCCGCGAGCGAGACCCTGCCGTGACAACAGAAGTCCAGTCCGTGGCGATGGAAGACACGCGAGGCCCCCACGCGCTGAACGGCGAGGTCGGCGAGATGTTGGTCGGGGCTGATTTGGCAGGGAGCCATGACGATGGGTTCCACGACGAGAGTGCGCGGGGCGGCGCGGGTCCGACAGGGCAAGGGTCGTCTGACCCTCGACATCTCAGGGCGTCGCCGATAAGCTGATCACTTGATCATAACATCGGCAAGAATGCCCCGCTCGCTTGAATTTCTTCAGGAGCAAAAAAGGGCTGGGAACAGGCGCTCCGCTGCTTGATTCGCCGCTCGAGAGGCAGCGATCGCTGGCGGCCGGAGCGCGGCGCGCGGCCGCGATTGGCTGCTGTACTTGGACGGTTGGGCCAAGGACCGAGACCCGAACACGACCGCGGCCCGCAACGTCGCCCCGCTGCCCTTCCATGCGATGAGTGACTACCCACCACCTCGAGGTGAGGCCTTCCCAGACACGCCGGAGCACCGCGCATGGGCAGCCGAGTACAACACCCGCCCCGCACGACCGGCACTGCGCTTCAAGGATCGCATCAAGGCGGAGAACCGCCCGGTGCCACCGAAGAACTGACCTTGGGGCCGGGAGGCTTGCGTCACGGAGACGACGACCATCTCCGTGAAGTTTCCGCTCCACGGCGGCGACGAAGTGGGCTCATCGGTGAGCATCTCGAAGCAAACCTGCACCACGGCGAAGGTCGAGCCGGCGCCGACGGCTGTGGTGAGTGCGTCCGCCTCGACGGCGTGCGTGCAAAGACAGCAGGGTCAGCGTCACGCGCTACTCGCGCTGTTGACCTCTCTGCACCACATGGCCGCGTGACACAGGCAGCCTGACGACTGCACCGCACTCCGGAAGCCTTTTCCGACGTGTGCGGCCGTCACGCCTTCAGGACGTTCAACACGTTGCGCCGAGCTCGTCGAGTTGCAAACGCGCGCTCGACCGCCGACCCTCATGGTAGGGTCCGCACGTGCCTCCGCCGGGCACAGTGGTCATCGGCAACTCGGCCAGAGTCGTGAGGAATAGAGTCGTGAGGAAAGACGGCGCACGAGTCTTCGAACTCACGCCCGCAGCTGGGCCTTGCTGGCAAAGCGACGCGGCGGCTCTGACCGGAGGCGGCCTATCTTGACCGTTGAGGATCACAAACGTCGCTTCAACGCTGCCAGGATGGACTCAGATCCGTCCGCAGCAGTTCCCTGTGAATGTTGCGATGAGAGCTGACGTCGCGCCAGCGAGATGGTCGGTCGCACGATGCGTCACCGTCGCGGTCAGCCTTGGTTGGGCGCTCTGGGTCGAGGCGCAGTTCATGCTCGCGTGGGACCCACTCACGCTCGCCGGGCTCTCCGGCTGGACCTGGGGGAACCCGTTCCTGTTCGTGAGTCCCACGACCTTCGCGACCCAAACCGGGGGCTCCATCCAGGGCATCGAAAGCCACGCCTTCCTCGGAAGCAATCTCGGGACGTCCTGCGCGGCACTCCTGGCCTTCGCCGCGCTCATCGCCCTGAGCGTGGCGCTCGGAACGCGAGTCTGCCGTCGCCTCGCACTCGACGGTCTCACGCGCGCCGAGCGGTTCGTGTTCAGCAGCGGGTTCGGGCTGAGCGCAGTTGCGTTGGTGATGACGATTCTCGGACTCCTGCAGCTCTGGAACGTCGCGGTCGTCCGTGCCCTCCTGCTCGGATCGGCCCTCCTCGTCGCATGGCTCGAGCGCACGTCGATCCGCGTGTTCTTGACACGCACACGAACTCGCGACTCCACCGGCCCGCGCTCGACGACGTGGTGCGAGCGCGGGACGTTCGCGCTCGGTGCCGTCGCCGTCGCCTGCCTCGCGATCCTCGGACTCGTCCCGCAGAGCTTCTACGACGGCCTCGTCTACCACCAGGGCGTCCCGAACCAGTGGATGCAGAACGGCGGCATCACGTTCCTGCCCGGCCACTTCTTCAGCAACTTCCCGCTGAGCCACGGTGTGCTCGGTGCGACCCTGCGCTTCATCGGACCCGATGTCACCGTCGGCCTGCTTCAGCCATTCTGCCTCGCCGTGTCGCTGATCGCGCTCGCGTGCGCGCGCAGGCGCGTTCTGCCCGACTCGACGTTCCCGGTCGAGGGCCTCGTGCTGCTCGCATCGCTGACCGTCGTCGAGAACGCGCCGCGCGCCGGCAACGACCTCTTCGTGATGATGTTCTTTTCGTTGAGCTTCCTCGCGTTGGTGCGCTGGCGCCAGACGCTGTGGACGCCGTGGGTCATCGCGCTTGGCTTCTTCCTTGGCGCGGCACTGTCGGCGAAGTACACCGCTGCGCCGTACATCCTCGTCGTCGCGTCGCTCCTGTTCGTGCTGCGCTGGAGGACTGCCGGAACGAAGGCGGCGATCGCCGACATGGGGCGTCTCGCGCTGGCTGGGATCGTCATGCCCCTGCCGTGGTTGATGAAGAACCTGGTCGTGACCGGCAATCCCGTCTGGCCGCTCTTGCGCAACGTGTTCGAAACGCGTGAAGTCCACGAGCCAGGCCTCGCCATGGCCACGCGCATGGCGGCCAGCCTTGTCCGCAGTCGACACGACCTCCTCACGCTCCCTTGGGAGGTGAGTCTGTCGACACCCGACATCGCGTTGCTCATCGGTCCGGTCTTCCTGATGCTGCTGCCCGTCGCCGTTGTCGGACTCATCTTTGCCGGGCCGCGTGCGAAGCAGTTGCCGCTGTACATGCTGGCAGTGTTCACGTGCTGGATCATCTGGGCACTGACGTTCCGCGCGAGCCGCTACGCCTCACCACCGATGGCCGCGACGGCGCTACTCTACGGACTAGCGATCAATCACATTCTGGCGAAGACACCGCGAGTCATCGGCATCGTCGTCACAGGTGTGACGACGGTGAGCCTGTGGCTCCTCACGTCGTACTTCCTGGCCGTGGGTAGCCTCATGCACGGAGCGCCGGCCTATCACGGCGGTGCCGTGGACACGCGCGGATACTTCACGGGCGGACACGCAACCTTGCTGCCCCACCACGCCCATTCGATGTTCGAGGTCATCAACCACCTCGGTGACGACGTCAAGGTGCTCATCCTCGGCGACAACAGGACCTTCGGCCTGCAGCGTCCCCACGTCTCGGCAACGATCTTCGACCGGCCTGTGCTGTCGCGCTACCTCGAGCGCGCGCAGACCGCTGACGAGCTGCACACCCGACTCGGGGACGACGGCATCACGCACGTCGCCGTCAACTTCCTCGAGGGCGTCCGCCTGCACCGTCACTTCGGCGTCTTCGGTCATCCGCCTGAGTGGCAGCAGACGTGGTCGAAGTTCTGGCGCTCGCACACCGACACCGTGGCGATCTTCGACGGCATGGTGCTCGTCGAGATCGTCGCCGCCGACACGCCGGGCCGGCGCACAGTCCCCGAGCCGATCGCACGTATTGTGAGAGAAGCAGAGAAGGCCGTCGCGAAGTAGGGCCGTCGCACCATGCGACGACACCCGTCGACCTTGCGCACCGACCGGTCTCGTCTCAACTGCTGGACACGTTGACGCCAGAGCGGCGCGAACTCAAACGAGACATCTTGCGCGAGTGGTGTGATTCATCGTCGTCGCTGGCAAGGCGCGTCGACGCAGGCGAATTAGTGGATTCGACGAGGAGATGCCACACCGCCAGCGGCGCGGAAGGCGCGAAACGAATGACGCGAACTTCTGACTCATTCGACGCGTAGCACGCGCCCAGTTGTCCTCGATCAGGCGCTGCTAGCAGCCCATTGAAAAACTCATCCGGCACGCCGCACGCACCCGAGCACGCCTGTGCGAGCGCGGAAGCCTCGACGAATCCACCGATTCGCCTGCGTTCCCACACGGGCACAGGCTCACTCGGTCACGCACGTCGCACTCGGAGCAGTTCTTCAACGGATGGTGTGAGAAGGCCGGCCTCCGACGCAGTCAAAGCTGCACGATCGGGGGCGTTAACCAACCTCGATCCAGGAGACCGGCCATGTCCCATGATACCAGCTCGCCCGTTTGCACGACCGCCACGATGGGCCTCGATGTCGGC
>JAJDEO010000027.1 GCA_029259745.1 Planctomycetota bacterium | reverse complement strand
GTCGGCCTTGTCGACCTCGTCGATCAGGATCGCAGCCGGCGCATCCGACGGACCATCGCCCGGATCGGACGTCGTGCCGAGCTGCTCGGCGTTCTCGCGGTCGAGCGCCCACCAGAGTGGACCGGGCTTGATGTACGGCGTCATGTCGCGGCTGAGCGGATCAGCGGCATCGCTGCCGCGCCCGGCCTGGGCGTCGTTGAGACGCTTGAGCAGGTCGACCTCGTAGAGCAGGTCGTTCGCCTGTGTGCGCGACGTGACGACGACCTCGTAGAAGCGCCGACCGAGGACGTGCGCGGCGTTGCGCGCGAGCGTCGACTTGCCCGTGCCCGACGCGCCGCGCACGAGCAGCGGGCGCCCGGTGGCGAGTGCGACGTTCACAGCCAACACGATGTCGTCGTCATAGACGTACGTCGGGCGCGCGCGACGGTCGCCGAGTTCCGTCTGCGACGACGTCACGCGATGCACGTGCTTGGGGTCGAAGAGTTTCGTGTATTCGTATGCGGTCATCTCAAGTCGAGTTCCCGAGGTCGAAGACGTTGCGCAGCTTGCGGCGCACGTCGCGGTAGTGGCTCTCGTCGTCGCGTTCGACGTCGGGCGCGAGGAAGATGCGGTCGGCGTGCGCGCTGTTCACGACGGTGCTCGCCGCGCGCACGCGATCGCTGTCGAACAAGAACAGGCACAGCTCGGGGAAGACATCGAGGACGCGATCGAGCAGCGGCGCATCGAGGCCGTCATGGCGCACGGTGGCGAAGACGCGGTCGTCGGCGAAGGCCATGTCCTCGAGCTTCTCGATCACGTCCGCACGTGTGTCGCGCCGCAGCACATCGCGCAGTGAGATGTCGATCGCTTCGATCAAGGCCTCGCCATCGGCATCGTCGGCACGCGGCGCCCAGACGACCGGCGCGACCTTCCAGCTCTGCGATGGCGGCATGTCGGCCTGGGCCCACATGTAGAACCACGCGGTGTCGGCGTGCTCGACGTTCGAGGCCACGACGCGCGACGCCGCCGCCGCGCCCTTCACGAGCTCGACGGCGCGCAAGTCGACCCAACTCGATGCCAACGCGTCGATGATGTTGCAGAGGCCTTCGGGGCCGAGCTTCGGCGCGAGTCGACGGAGACACTTCGCGACGTTCTTGCAGAGCCCCAGCGTGACCATGCAGCGCGCGAGGTGCTCGACATCCTCGTCGCAGCGCCCCCACCCTTCGACGGCGTCGCCGAGCTCGTCGATCGACTGGCTGATCTCGTGCTCGCCGGACTGGGCGACGGTTTGCAGTGCCGCCGTCACCTGGCGGATCGCCCGCGCGACAGGCGGGGCGTCCGAGGGCACCAGTCCGTCGAGTGCCGCGGCGACGTCTGCGCAGACACGCTCGAGCGCGGTCACGCGGTCAGCGTTCGCGGCCGGCGCGTCCCATGTCTCGACGAAATGGCCATCGATGCCCTGACCTTCGAGCAGCTGCGTGGGATCGACGCGCGGCCAGTCGGCGAACGAGCCGGCCTGGGCAAGGTGCACGGGCACGACGGCGAACCCGTCTCCGGCCTGCTGCTTGCGGAAGGCGAGCACGGAGACCTCATAGCCGACCCACGCTGACTCCAGCGCCTTGCTCGACAGCAGCGTGATCGCCCCGTCGCAGGCGCCGAGCCAACCGTTGATCGCGTTGCGCCAGGAGCGCCCCGCCTTGAGGCCCGTTCGATCGATGAGCACGTCGTAGCTCGCGGACAGCCGCGCGGTGAGTTCCTCGCGGATCTCACGCGCCCAACGGCGCTCGCCGTCATCGGCGTCGTCGTCGCTGCTGTGACTGATGAAGATCTTCGGCTTGCCCGCCATGAGCTCTTCCGCGAGGTGTCGCCCCGTCAGCCCTCCCGCCGACGCGCTTGGTGCGACTCACCCGCGAGTGTAGCGAGCCGCGGCGCTCCACTCACGCGCCGCGGCGCATGCGCAGAGCCAACAACTGCAGATCGGCTTGCGTGACGCCCGCGAGGCGTCCGGCCTGGGCGAGATTGGCGGGCCGGAAGCGCGCGAGCACCTCGCGGGCCTCGCCGCGCAGCGCACCCATCGCGGTGTAGTCGAGGGTGTCGGGCAGGGCGACGGCTTCGAGCGCCGTCATCTTCTCGACCGCGCGCTGCTGTCGCTCGACGTAGCCGGAGTACTGTGAATCGAGTTCGACCTGCTGCTTGTCGGCCTCCGGGAGGTCGAGTGCGGCGAGGCGTGGATCTTCGGCCGCGATCTCATCGAACGGCGCACCGGCGCGCATGCGTCGATGCCGCGGTGTGTCTTCTTGGCCGAGTCGTGCTCGGGCTGTCTTGATGCGTTCCTCGCGCGCCTGCCACTCCTCGAACACGGCGTCGCCGACGAGCCCCCAGGCATGGGCGCGCGGCGTGAGGCGACGGTCGGCGTTGTCCTGGCGCAGCAGCAAACGGTACTCGGCGCGCGACGTGAACATGCGGTACGGCTCGCGCGGACAGCACGTGACGAGGTCGTCGACGAGCACGCCGACGTAGGCCTCGTGACGCCCGAGGACGACACCCTCGAGCCCCAGCGCCGAGCGCGCCGCGTTGACGCCCGCCATGAGCCCCTGCGCCGCCGCCTCCTCGTAGCCGCTCGTCCCGTTGATCTGCCCGGCCAGGAACAGCCCCTCGACGCCGCGACACATCAACGTCGCACGCAGCTGGAACGCCGGCACCGCGTCGTACTCGACGGCGTAGCCCGGACGCAGCATCTTCGCCGTCTCGAGCCCGGGGATCGTACGCACGATGCGCTCTTGCACCGGTGCGGGGAGACAGTTCGACAGGCCGTTGAGATACAGCGAGGCGCCCTCGCGCGTTTCGCGTTCGATGAACACGCGGTGCTCATCGCGCTCGGCGAAACGCACGATCTTGTCTTCGAGCGACGGACAGTAGCGCGGGCCCTTGGCGTCGACGGCACCGCGTCCGTAGGGACTTTCGTGGAGATGCTCGCGCACGACGTCGTGCGTGGCGGGCGTGGTCTTCGTTGCGTGCGTGGCGACGCTGGTGCGCCCGGCCGGCGGCGCGACACGGAACGAGAAACGTCCGTCGTCGGGCGCGCCGAGGTGCTGCTCGAGCGCCGCGAGGTCGACGCTGCGGCGGTCGATGCGTGGCGGCGTGCCCGTCTTCAGACGGATGAGTTCGAGGCCGAGCGATTCGAGCGAGGCCGAGAGCGCATGCGCCGGCGCTTCGTCGACACGCCCACCGGCCGACGTCTTGTCGCCGACGTGCATCAGCCCGCGCAGGAAGGTCCCGGTCGTGAGAACGGCGGCAGCGCCGTGCAGCGTGGTGCCGTCCGTGAGCCGCAGCGCGACGAAGCGATCGCCGCGCGTCTCGATCGACTCGACCTGCGCACCGACGACATCGATCCCGTCCGTCGCCTCGACAGTCCGTCGCACGAACGCCGCGTAGGCTTCCTTGTCCGTCTGGGCGCGTGGCGACTGGACCGCCGGCCCCTTCGACGTGTTCAACATCCGGAACTGCATCGCGGCATGATCGGCCGCGATGCCCATGAGTCCGCCGAGTGCGTCGACCTCGCGCGCGAGCTGCCCCTTGGCGAGCCCACCGATCGACGGGTTGCAGCTCATCCGACCGATCGCGCGCGGATCGAGCGTGATCAGGGTGACCTGGACACCGACCCGCCGCGCCGCCAGCGCCGCCTCGACGCCGGCATGCCCTCCGCCCACGACGAGAACCCGCGGGATCTGTCCGGCAAGCTGCGTCACGTCGGGTGTTCCTTTGCGTTGAAGGGAGCGCACATCCTGGCGTGGGCCCGATGGCGGTGCCATCCTACGTCTCGTAGCCCGGGTTCGTCCCGCTCCTCCGAAGAGCCCCGATGTCAGCCAGCACGACCACTGCCTCCGCGCTCGCGCTCGACGGCGTCTCGATCGACGTCGACGGCCGGCCGCTCGTCAGCGATCTCACGCTGTCCCTCGAGCCCGGCAGCCGCACCTCGGTCATCGGCCCCAACGGCTCGGGGAAGACGACCCTGCTGCGCGCCCTCGCCGGGCTCCACCCGCTGCGCTCCGGCTCACTCCGGCGCCCCGATGAGCACCCCGGGATGCACTTCCAGGACGGCGCGCTGTGGCCGCACATGACGGTGGCCGAGCACCTCGCGTTCGTCGATGTCGACGACGACCACGCCTGGCGAGCGGCGCTGCTTGCGCGCTTCGAGCTCGAAGGCCTCGCGCGTGCCAAGCCCGATCACATGTCGGGCGGTGAGCGCGTGCGCCTCGGCCTGGCCCGCACGTTTGCGGCGCGCCCCAGCTGGGTGCTGCTCGACGAACCCCTCAGTCATCTCGACGCCGCGACCCAGGCGCGCATGCGCTCGCTGCTGCCGGCGCTCGTCGCTGAGCTGGGCTGCACGAGCCTGACGGTCACGCACGACGCCGACGACGTCGCCCTCTTCGGCACGCAGGTGCTGTCGCTCAGCGGTGATGGCGGGTGGTGGCTCGGTGACGCCGACGAGGCGCTCGCCGCGCCACCCACGGCATCGCTCGCGGCCTTCGCCGGACGCGGCACGCTGCTGCGCGGGCGCACCGATGCCGGCGGCTCGGTCGACTTCGGACACGGACTCGTCGTGCGCTCTGCGCCGGCGGACGCCGAGGTCGTCGCGCTGTTGATGGCGTCCGACGTCGTCGTGACGGCAGCACCGGTTGGCAACGGGCGGTACGTCGCACCCGACGGTCGCGGCGGCTGCTGGGTGCAGCTCGGCGATCACCTCCTGCGCAGCGCCACCGACCCACGCGACCTCGTCCGTGACGCGTCGGTCGACGTCTCGGCCACCGCACCACCGCGCCTGCTCGAGAGCAACCGATGAGCGCCCGGACGATCGTCGCCTTCGTTCTGCTCGCAGCGCTCGGAACCGCCATCGCGGTGCTGTCGTCAGAGCCCGCCGACCCGCACACGGATCACGCGTCCGACCCGGTCAACGTCTCGATCCCGGCCGCGGCGTTCGGCTCGCCGACGTCGTGCCTGCCTTGTCACCAAGCGGTCTACGACGAGTGGGCCGCGTCCACGCACGCGATCGCGTTCACCGACCCGCAGGTGCGCGCGCCGGGGCAGGCCGACAACTTCCGCAAGACCGAGTGCCTGCCGTGCCACGCGCCGGCACCGCTCTTCGACCAGGGCGTGCGCGAGGGCGAGCGCGTCGTGGCACGCATCGAACGGCGCGCCGACGGCGTCGACTGCATCGCGTGCCACAAGACGCCCGAGGGCATGGCGGCCGCGCGCCCCGGGCTCACCGGTGCCTGCACGCCCGTCTTCCGCGAGGAGGTCTCCACGCACTTCATGTGCGCAGCCTGTCACGACCAGCACCTCACGCATCAGGAGTGGCTCGCCTCGCCGGCCTTTGAACGTGGCGACGACTGCATGAGCTGCCACATGGAGCGCGTCGAGCGCAGCCACACCGAGGTCGGCGGCCCGCGCGTCGGGCGCAGCCACCGTTTCCTGGGCGGACGCGACAAAGACTTCGCCCTGCCCGGCATCGACCTCAGCCACCGCATCGACGAGGCCGACGGAACGCTCGTCGCCACGATCCGCAACGCCTTCGAAGGCCACCACCTGCTGACCGACTCACGCAACCGCGCGCTCGACCTGGTCGTCACCCTCTACGACGGCCGCGGACGACCGATCCCGATGGCGGCCGACGCCGAGATCGTCGACGAACAGACCGAGGGCACCGCGCGCCTGCGCTTCCGAAATCCCTATCGCAGCTCGGGCAAGACGTCGACGCAGATCCCGGCCGGCGAGAGCCGCGAGCTGGCCGTGCCGATCGGGGCGGCGCGCCGGGCCCGGATCGCGCTGCACTACAAGCTCGAGCCCTTCATCCCCGACGGTGAGGCCCACTGGAGCCACACGGTCGACGTCGATCTGTGATCGCCCGCGGGGCACCCGAGCCCCGACGAGCCCACGGATCGGCCGGCGTTCCCGGCCCTGTCGTGAGGCCCTCGGCGAGGCACATCACCCGGCGAGCAGTTCTTCGACAGCCTGTTGATCCATATTCGAGCCCATGGGACCGTGCGGGAAGACACGCCCCACGGGCGCCGTCCTAGCAGCCTGTTGAAGAGCCTTCAGCACACTGCTCGCAGCCAACCACTGTCGCCGACTCATCCGCAGGATGCCTCCATGTCTGCCGCTTCGACCCGCACCATCGTTCTGATCGTCGCCGCCGTGTTCATCGCCCTGCCGGGCTGCGCGTCGGTCGGGAACTACTTCACGAACGTGGGTCGCGACGCCAGCGACATCGTCGACTTCAAGTACGGCGGCACGGCCAACTCCTTTGGCTTCGGCGCCAAGGTCGAGGTCACGAACTTCATCGGCATCGGCGCCGGCGCCGGTCTCTACGAGGCCGTTTACGAGGACTTCGGCCGCCACCTCGAGGTCGGCCCGATGGAGTTCGTCCACCTCGGCTTCTACGGCATCGACGGTCCGGGAACCGAGAACCCGCAGCACGTGCGCACGGAGGTCTACGGCCTCGTCTTCAACGTCGGACAGATGGTGCGCCCCGCGATGGTCAACCGCTTCCGCGTCGGCTTCGAGCTGCTGCTCATCAACGGCCTCGCCGGCTTCTACGTGAACCTCGGTCAGCTCGGCGACTTCCTCGCCGGCCTCACCACGTGGGATCCGGCCGACGACGACGGACTGTTGCTCGACACGATGATCCTCGGCGAGTAGTTCCTCGGCGCGTCGCAAGGCGCGCCACACGTCTGATCGAAAGACGTGTCTCATCGAGAGGCGTCGCGAGAGTCGGAATCGCCCGAACGAGCGCTTTTCCGTCGGATTGCGCCCAAGGTGCAGCCTCACAGTGCCGATAGGCGCAAGTCCGGGCGCACCCTCAGCGCGCCGCACGTCTTTCGTCACGGAACTATTCGATGCTCATCTCGAAGACTCGCGCATTCCTGTCGCTGACAGGTCTTGCACTGCTGCTGGGGGGCTGCCAGGGCCCCGGGCAAAATTACGTGGAAAAGCGTCTCTACGACGCCGGCGACGTGATCGACACCAAGTTCGGCTGCACCTGGGACTCGACCGGCCTCGGTGCCAAGGTCGAGGCCACGAACTACTTCGGCGCCGGTCTCGGCGGCGGTGTGTACGAGAACGTCATCGAGCAGTACGGCCGCGAGGCGACCGAAGGGCCGCACAGCGCGATCCATGTCGTCGTCTACGGGTTCGACGGCCCCAGCGAGACCTTCGCGGTTCCGTCGGGTGACCACGAGTTCGCGGTCTTCGGCATCAACTGCTGCCAGATGTACCGTCCCGAACTCTGGGACCGCTGGCGCGTCGGTGGCGAGCTGTACCTGCTCAGCCTCAACGCCGGTGCGTACCTGAACTTCTCCGAGCTCTACGACTTCTTCGCCGGTGTCGCGAACTACGACCCGGCCGGGGACGACGGACTCGAAGTGAACACGCTCATGCCGCACGGTCACCACACGCAGGACGGTGGCTTCATCCTCGAGCCGCGTCACCCTGACGAGTAAGCCTGAAGGCAACATATCGTCGCGATGATCGCGCAGCCGCGGGGAGTTTGCTCCTCGCGGCTGCGTTCGTTTCGCGGCTGCGTTCGTTACCAGCCGGGAACCGGAGCGATGCGCCGCACCGTATCGCCCGTCTCCATGAGCACGAAGGCCTCGAGCCAGACGCGCCCACGCGCCCGCGTCGGCGCGCCGAAGACTTCGACCTTCGACTGCGGCTCGGTCGGTGTCGACGTCGCGAAGGCAAGGCCCTCGCTGAGCTCGAGCTTCTCGTTGCGATTGAGGTCGTGAAAGAGCGCCCACTGGAACTTCGCGAAGCGTCGCTCGGGTGACTTGGCCTCGGCGCGGTAGATCAGCACGTCGATCTCCTGCACGCCGTCACGAGCGTTGTTCTCGGCACCGAGCATCGTCACCTTCATGAGCTGGTCGTCGATGACGACGATGTCGCGCGGGCCGCTGGCGCAGCTCGTCGAGCAGAGGGCGAGAACGAGCGCGGCGAAGAGGGCAAGTGGTCGAGAGGCGATCACGGCGAAGGGCTCCGGGAGCTGATGGACGCACCAAGGATGGGAACGTCTAGCAGGCGCGTCAAACGGGAGTGACGTCGGTCAGGGCTCGTCGAGGCCGAGGACACGCACGCATCACGGGCCAGGCGTGAAGGTGACGGCGTTCGTGACCGAGAGGGTCGCGGCACCGTCGGCCGCGACGAGAACCGCTTGCACGTGGATCGCGACGGGGACGAGTCCCGGCGGGAGTTCCGCGGGCAGCGAGACCGCACCGCCAAAGGGTGATGTGGCGGGGAGGAAAACCATGACGGGTGCGGCAAGGGCCAACGGAGCGACGTCGAGGGTGCACCCACCGGGCAGGGCAAGCGAGGTGTCGCCCAGACCGACGAAGAAGAAAGCCGTCTCGCCGGCCGTCGAGAGGTAGCGGAGCGGAAGGAAGATGAACGACCCCGACGCGGGGCAGCCCGTCACCTCGAGCGCCGGCGCGAAGTCCGACGCGCCTGCGCAGCCGCTGGCGTACTCGCTCGTCGTCCCGTCGCAGGCGAGGAGCTCGATCCGGGTCACGAATCCGTCCCAGTCGCCGCCCGTGACGACGGGGGCCGTGCTCGGGGTGAGTGGGAAGTCCGTCGCGCGGGACGGGCCGCAGGTGACGATGCTCGTGCCTGCGCTGTCGTCGACGAGCAGTGCATGACTCACCGAGCGGTCGAGTCCACCGAGGTAGCTCGAGTATTCGAGGTTCGCGAGGTCGACCGAAATGCGCGCGACGAAGGCGTCCTGTCCCCCATTACGCGTTTCGTCGTGGGCGCCTGGTGTCGTGGGGAAATCGGGAGACGAGAGCGAGCCGACGGCGACGATGGCGCCGGAGTTTGCGCGGCGCACGGCGTGGACGTGGTCATTCTGCGAACCGCCGAGGAAGGTCGACGCGACGAGCGCGCCTGCGTTGACGTCGAGCCACGTCACGAAGGCATCGCCGACGCCCGTGTCGGAGTCAGGGTCGGGTGAATGCTCGTCGTTCTGCGTCGTGTCGTAGGCGCCCTGCGTGACGGGAAAGTCGATCGAGTCGGCTTGGCCGGCGACGATGACGGAGCCGGGCGGACTCTCGTCCAAGGCCCAGGCCATGTCGAACTCATCGCCGCCGAGGTATGTCGCGAAGAGCAGCGCGCCGTTCGTATCGAAGCGGGCGACGAAGGCGTCGGATGTCCCGCCGCCGTAGATCGATTGCGGTGCACCGGCCGTCGTCGGAAAGTCCGTGGAGCAGGTGAGTCCCGCGACAGTGACGAGGCCCGACGGAGTCACGCTCAAGGCGTAGCTCCCTTCGTATGGCGCGGCGCAACTCCCGCCGATGTACGTCGCGAAGACGGCACCATGACCGTCGGCGTGGAGCAGCGCTGCGAAGCCGTCGTTCAGACCGCCGTTGTAGGTTGTGTCAAACGCACCCGGCGTGGCGAGGCTTGCAAAGGCGCCGGAGGCCGTTCCTCCGATGGCGATGCGCTCTTGTGCGTCGAGCGCGAGCGCCCGGACGCGTGCCCCCGGCACGAACGTCGACCACACGAGGTCCGCGCCGTCAGACGTCAACGTCGCCACGAACCCGATCGACGGCGTTGTCGACAACGCGCCCGGCGTCGTGGGGAAGTCGGCGCTACCCGTCAGCCCGCCGACGACGATCTCACCCGTCGCGCGCAGGGCGACGCCGTGGGCTTCGTCATGCCCGCCGCCGCCGAGGTACGTGAGCCAGTGAAGCGTCGCGCCGTCGGACGAGAGCCGCGCGACAAACGCATCGCGCCCCCCACCGTGCGAGGTGTCGAACGCTCCGCGCGTCGTAGGCAGATCGGGCGAATCGGTGTAACCCGCGACGATGAGATCACCCGTCACCTCATCGCGAGCCAGCGCACGCGCGCCCTCCTCGACGCTCCCCCCGAACGACGCCGACCACACGATTCCGACGGGTGGCTCCGGTGCCCCTTGACCCGCCGCCCCGCCGACGGTCATCGCCGCCCACGCGGCAAACGCCACAACACCCCTCGAACCGCGCGCGCAATCATTCATACCTCAGGAGCTCCACGACAGTCCGATGGGCACACATCTGAGTGTGCCACGGATCCCGTCAACGTGCCGCGTGGAGCGTTCGGCGGACGTCAGCGAGCGCTCTTTGAAGACGTCATCTCTGTCGCCGCGTGCCGCGCAAGAGGCGATCATCGCCGCACGCATCGAGCCTGACGTCGCAGAGACCGAGCTGCTTCGCGACGGCGTTGGGTTCGAGCGAATCCCAGCTTCGACCGTCGATCGCCGGGAGTGCGTCGTCGCCCAGCTTGGCGTTCGTGAGGAACACCGCGATGTCGTCGATGACGTCGGCATCGAGGGCTCGGCGGAGGGTGACGGAGCCACCTTCGATCATTGCGCGGGCGACACCTTCGAGGCGCAGTGCTTGCAGCACGCTCGTGATCCACGGGCGGTCGGAGGCGTCGGTCGGGATGCGCAGGACGCGCGCGCCGGCGTCGGTGAGCGCCGCCTCGCGCGCGTCGTCGGCTTGTGCGTTCGCGACGATCCACGTCGCGGCGGGTTCCTCGTCGTCATCGAAGCCGTCGTGGAGGGACGTGACCACGCGCGCGGCGAGTGGCGTGCGCAGCGACGGGTCGAGGACGACGCGCCGCAGCGGGCGCAGGGCGTTGACGCCGCGGATCGTCAGGCGCGGATCGTCGTCGAGGATCGTGCCGACACCGACGACGAGCGCGTCGAGCGAGGCGCGCCAACGTTGGACGAGCGCGTACGACTCGCGGCCCGACAGCACGGCGCGCGGGCGGATGCCGTCGGTGTCGCGCGCCGGCGCGATCGTCCCGTCGGCCGACATCGCCCACTTCGCGAGGACGTGCGGGCGCGACGCCGCGAGTCCGGCCTTGAACCTGGCCAGCAACGCGTCACACGCGCCGGCGATCTCACCACTCGCGCGCACGATATCGATGCCAGCCTCGCGCAGCAACGTCAGCCCGGCGCCGGCGTGCGCAGGGAACGGGTCGACAGCACCGACGACCACGCGCGCCACGCCAGCATCGATCAGCGCGCCGGTGCACGGCGGCGTCTTGCCGTGTGTGGAGCACGGCTCGAGCGTCACCACGACGGTCGCGCCGTCCAGCGACAAGCCCATGGCCCGCGCCGCGGCAAGCGCGTCGACCTCGGCATGCGGACCGCCGTACGCACGATGGGTCCCCACCGCGAAGATCGTCCCGCCAGCCGGGATCACTGCCGCGCCCACGGGCGGGTTCGGCTCGACATCTCCGCGACGTTCCCACGCCGCAGCGCGCGCCGCGTCCAACGCTCGCCGCTCGACGTCGAGCAGCACGTCGGTCACGTCGTGCGCGCGAGCGTCGTGTCACGCGGTGCATCGGTGGGCTCGGCCAGCACCTTGGCCGACAAGGTCAGCGGCGTCGCGCCGGTGACCTCGAGCGTCACGAACTGTCCTTCCCAACTCGACTCGCCCTCGAAGACGAGCCGGTCGAAGGCCAGGTTGCGCCCGAACAGACGGCGCGCGTCCTTGCGACTCGAGCCTTCCACGAGCACTTCATGACGTGTACCGATCAACGCCTCGTGACGCTCGCGCATGATCTCCGTCTGGATCTCGTTGAGGATCTTGAGACGCTTGCGCTTGACCTTGTCGGGGACGTCGTCCTCGAGTCGCCCGAAGGCCGGCGTGCCGGGACGCGGCGAGTAGCGGAAGATGTACGACTGGCTGAAGCGCACGTCGCGCAGCAGGTCGACCGTGGCTTCGAAATCCTCGTCGGTCTCACCGCTGAAGCCGACGATGATGTCGCCGCCGATCTCGATACCGGGGATGCGCTCGCGCAGTTGCGCGATGATCTCGCGGTAGCGTTCGTTCGTGTAGCCGCGCGCCATGCGTCGCAGCATGCGCGAGCTGCCCGACTGCGGTGGCAGGTGCAGGAACAAACCCGACTTGCGGCACGCGGCGATGGCGGACACGAGCGTGTCGTCCATCTCCTCGGGATGACTCGTGATGAAGCGCACGCGGTGCAGGTCGTCGATGTCCTCGAGGCGATGGAGCAACTCGCCGAGCGAGTGACCTTCATGACGTCCCCAGGCGTTGACCGTCTGCCCGAGCAGCGTCACTTCCTTGACGCCGTCGGCGACGAGTTCCTCGACCTCGGTCACGACGTCGACCATGGAACGACTCACCTCGGCCCCGCGCGTGCGCGGAACAACGCAATACGTGCACGGCTTGTCGCACCCGCGCATGACGTTCACGAACGCCCGCCCGCGATGGGGGCGCACCGTGACGTCGCGCTGCTCGGAGACCTCGTCGGCGATACCTTCGATCGACAGCACGCGCGTGCGGTCGGCGCGCACCTGGTCGAGCAGCTTCGCGACCTTGCCGAAGTCGCGCGTGCCGGCCACGAAATCGAGCGACGGCCAGCGCGTGAGGAGATCTTGTCCCTCGCGCTGGGCCTGGCAGCCGAGCACGCCGACGGCGAGGTCGGGGCGACTGCGCTTGGCCACGGCGAGCTCGCCGAGGTGGCTGTGGACGCGGTGCTCGGCCTGGTCGCGGATCGCGCAGGTGACCAGGAGCACGGCGGCCGCTTCGTCGTCGTCGTCGGTGAAGTCGTAGCCGGCGCGCTTGAGCGCCGTGACGACGAGTTCGGCGTCGAGCTTGTTCATCTGGCAGCCGAACACCTCGAGGAGGACCTTGGGACCTCCCGGCGTGCCGACTGGCGGTGGACTGAGGACAGCGTCATTCATGATCCCCGCATTCTGCCATTCGCGCGGCAGGCCCGTCGCGGCGTCTTTCTGATCCACTCCGGGATCCTGCGGCCTCCTTGCACGGCCCAACGGCGCGTTCTACGGTCCGTAGCAGGTCCTCGTCGAACTGCTCCAAGTGCGACGTGCGTGACCGAGCGTGGCTGCGCTCATGTGCGAATGCAGGTGAACCGGTGGATTCACCGACGCTCCCCGCGCGCAGCCGTGTTCGGGTGCGTACCTCGCGCCGGATGAGTTTGGCGATGGGCTGCTTCGCCCAGGATTCCGGACCCATGCCCCGTCGCCTCCCCCACCTTCTGCGCGGTCTCGCCGCCTGCCTGCTCGTGACGGCCCTCGGCTGCTCGGAGAGCGGGGCCCCGACGCCCGTCGACGACGCCGACTACGAGCGCCTCAAGGCCGAGGCGGTCCGTGTCCACGAGCGTGGTCGCAATCGAGCCAAGGCGATCGATCTGCTCGAGGAGGTCGCGGCCCTGCGTCCCGGACAAGCCGGCATCCACCGGCGTCTCGGTCAGCTTCATGGCGAACTCAAGCAGAACGACGACGCTCTGCGCCACTTCGAAGCCGTTCTCGAGGCCCGCCCCGACGACCTCCAGTCCGTCCTCTCCGTGATCTCGCTGAGGACGGCCATCAACGCCACCGGCGACATCGAGCCGCTCGTCCGACAGCTCGCCGACAGCGACGAGTTCCGCGGCGATGGTCTCTACCACCTGGCCCTGTTGCGCTACGAGGCCGGCGACATCGACGCGGCCATGGCGCTGCTCGACAAGGCCCGCACGCTGCCCTCCACGCTCGGATATCGCTGCGCGTCGCTGCACGGCGTGCTGCTGCTCGAGGAAGGCCGCTTCGCCGAGGCTCTCGAGCGCTTCGAGGCCGCCCGCCGCGGACGCGCCGACTACAAGGAGACGCTCAACGGTCTCGCCCTGACGCACCGACGCCTCGGCAACGAAGACGAGGCGCGGCGTTGGGAGACGATCCACCGGCTCTTCCTCGACCTCACCGATGACGTCTACATGAAGTCGCGCAAGCGTGCCGATGATCGTGCGGTCGTGCTCGAGCAGATCACGCTCGCGTACCCCGAGTGGACCGACGGCTTCCGTGACCTCGCCGACCTCTACAGCAAGCACGGCAACACCGCGGCCGCGTGTCGCACGATCGAGCGACTCGTCGAAGAGAACCCGTCCATGCCGGATGCAATGCGCAACACGCTGAAGAACGAGTACTGCGGAGGACGACCGTGAAGCCCGTGCTCGTCTCGCTGGTGTGCTTCGCCGCCCTCGCGTGCCGCGAGGGTGAGGCGCCGGGAACCGTCGACACCGAGCCGGCCGTCACGTCTGACGTCACCCCGTGGCTCGTCGACGTCACGCAGTCGTCCGGGATCGACTTCGTCCACACCCACGGCGGACGCGGGCGCAAGTTCCTGTTCGAGACGATGGGTTCGGGCGTCGCGATCGCGGACTTCGATGGCGACGAGTTGCCCGACGTCCTCTTCCTCCAGAGCGGCACGCTGCCCGCCGACGAGTTCGGCGAGGTCGAGCTCGAGCGTTTCGGGGCCGGCAGCGGCGAAACGGCCAAGCTCTACATCGGCCTGGGTGACGGCACGTTCCGTGACGCGACGAGCGGCAGCGGGCTCGACGTCGCCTTCTACGCCCAGGGCCTCGCCGTCGGGGACATCGACGCCGATGGCGACCGCGACATCTACGTCGCCGCGTACGGACGCGACCGGCTCTTCGTCAACGACGGCCGCGGACACTTCACGCCGGCCACAGACGCCGGCATCGACGATCCACGCTGGACGATCGGCGGCGCCTTCTTCGACGCCGACGGCGACGGCGACCTCGACCTCTACTCCGTCGCGTACCTCGACATGCCGATCCTCTCGCACCAGAAGTGCGGACCGAGCGACGACATCCGGACCTACTGCCATGTCGACTGGTGGGATGGCACGCAAGACCACCTCTACCTCAACGACGGCAGCGGCCACTTCACGAACGCCACGGAGGCGGCGGGCCTGATGGGTTCCGACACCGACGTCGCCGGCCGCCCGAAGGACGGCAAGGGCCTGGCCGTCCTCGCGGCCGACCTCGACGACGACGGACACGTCGATCTCTTCGTCGCCAACGACTCGACGGCGAACCGCATGCTGCGCAACGACGGCGCGGGGCGCTTCGAGGATGTCAGCCGCCGCTCGGGCACCGACTTCAACGCCGAGGGACGCTCGGAGGCCTGCATGGGCATTGCGTCGGGTGACGCCGATGCCGACGGCGACATCGACGTCTACGTCACGAACTTCGAGCAAGAGACGAACACGCTGTACCGCAACGACGGCGATTCGTTCTTCACGGACACCTCGGTGCGCAGCGGGACCGGCGTACCCACCCGCGCACCGCTCGGGTTCGGATCGTCGTTCTTCGACCTCGAGAATGACGGTGACCTGGATCTCTACGTCGCCAACGGCCACATCATGGACAACGTCGAGCTCTACTCCGACCTCACGACGTACATCCAGGCCGACATGCTGTTCGCCAACGACGGGAGCGGGCGCTTCGAGCTCGTCGACCCCGGGCGCGGGACTTCGCTGGATCAAGCGACGAGCGGCGTCGGACGCGGGCTCGCCATGGGCGATCTCGACGGCGACGGCGACGTCGACCTGATCGTCACGAACAACAACACCGCGCCGTTCGTGTTGCGCAACGTGGCGGCCGACGAGGCGGGACATCACCGCATCGTGCTGGCACTCGACGGTCCCGGCGGGCGCGCGGATGCCGAGGGCGCACGCGTCACGATCAAGGCCGGCGGCAAGACGTTCGCGCGCGAGATCGTCTCGGGCGGATCGTACGCGAGTCATTCGTCGACCGAACTCGTCATCGGCCTCGGGAACACGAGCGTGATCGAGTCGCTGTCGATCCGCTGGCCCGGCGGCGAGACGACGCAGCACGCCGACCTCGCCATCGACCAACGTCATCACATCTCCTATGGCGGGCGCGACGTCGTCTCGACGCCGCTGCCGAGTCGATGACACTTGCCGCACGAGCGCTGATCGCCGTCGCCTTGACATGCGCTCCCAGCGTCGCCGACGACGCCGCCGAACTCTGGGCGGCCGGCGAACGCATCGCGGCTGTCGAGCAACTCGAATCCGCGCTCAGAAAAACTCCCGACGACGCCGACGTGCGTCTGCAGCTCGCCGAGTACCAGCTCGCGATGCATCGCTACGAGGCCGCAGCGCGCACGGCCGGGCCACTCGGCAGCGCCGGGCGCGACATCTGCGGACCGGCGTTGTACGTCCTGGCGCGCTACGACGAGGCGCTTCCGCTGCTCGACCGCGACGACCCGCTCGACATCCTCATGATGCTCGACTCGCTGACGGCCCTGGGGCGTCTCGACGAAGCCGAGGCACTGCTCGACCACGCTGCGCGCGTGCGCGGCGTCGACGACGCGGCCGTGCTCGTGCAACGCGGCCAGGCCCACGCCCGCCGCGGCGACCACGCCGCCGCCGTCACGTTCTTCGAACGCGCCCTCTCCGCGGCCCCGCTCGACGCCGCGGCGCTCTACGGTCTCGGCACGGCGCTCGTGCGCGCGGGCCGACGCGACGAGGGTCTGCGGCGCCTCGAGGAGCACCGGGCGCTTGCACCGAAGCTCGACGCGCTCGACTTCGCCCAGCGCGGCGTCGACCTCGACCCGACGCACGCCGCGAATTTCGGAGCTCTCGGTGACGCCGAACGGGCGCTCGCCCGTCTCGACAGGGCCGTCGCCGCGTACCGGCGCGGGCTCGAACTCGCCGACGGAGCCCGCGATGGCGTCCCCATCACGCTACGTTGGGCACGACTGCTCACCGAGGATGCGCACGACGTCGACGCAGCCGTCGCGCTGCTCGACAACGCCTGGGGCCAGTACCGTGACGTGCGCCTCCCCGTACGCGCTGGCGACGTGCTCGCCGATTCCGGTCGCATCGTCGAGGCCTTGGCGCGCTACGACACGGCACTCGCCGCCGCGCCTGAACAGCCGGCGATCCTCGAGCGCCGCCGCCGCGCCGCGGAGCGTCGGTGACGCCGCGACGTCGACGTCGTCAGCCTGCGGCTGGTCACGGCGGCGAGCTCGCTGCCGCGTGGCGCCCGCGTGTCGTCCGAGCAAGACGCCGATGGCGCCCGTCACTTCGATATCATGTTCTTCCGTGGCCCCGATGCCGCCCCCTCCGCACCTACTCAGGACACACCGCCGCGATGAACGCCGCGATCTCTTCCGCCGTGCTCACGACTCTTCTGCTCGCCGCCCCCGCCGCTCTGGCGCAAGACGGCGACAACGACAGTGACGCCATCGCGACGCTGGCCGGTGACGAGCTCACCCGCGGTGACTACGAAGACTGGCTCTTCACGCGCTTCAGTGCAGAGACGATCCTGCCGTACATCGAGTTCCGCGCCATCGAACGCGCCGCGCGTGACCTCGGCATCGTCGTCACCGACGAGGAAGTCGCAGCGGCCTACGAAGCCGAGGCCGCCGACAAGACGGAGCGTTTCTTCCAAGGGATGCCCGAGCGCTACGAACTCGACATGCAGCGCCGCGGGTACACCGAGGAACGTTGGCGCGAGCGGCGTTCGATCGAGATCCGCAACGAGCTGCAGGCCGATCGCATCGTGCTCGCGCAGCGCGTCGTGACCGATGAAGAGATCGCCGAGCGGTTCAAGACCATCTACGGTCAGGACGCCGAGCAGACGACGATCGAGGTGATTTTCTTCTCGCTCTACCACGACGTCGAACCCGGCACGGCTGTCGACCGCGACGAGCTCATGCGTCAAAGCGCCGAGCGCGCCAAGATCGTCGTCGCCAAGATGCGCGAGGGGCTGTCGCTGGCCGAGCTGCGGGAGCTGTCCGACCCGATCGACAACAAGTTCATCGAGGACGGGCTCGTCGAGCAATACCGACGCAATCTCCTCGGTCCCGCACTCGACAAAGCCATCAATCTCCTCGATCGTCCCGGAGAGACAACCGACGTCGTGCGCATGTTCGACGGGCATGCCGCCGCGCGACTCGTCGTCCGCAAGAACGTCACGCTCGAGGAGGCCACGCCGGCAATCCGCGCCGAACTCGCAGCCAGCGCGCCGACGTCGGCCGAACTCACGCAGCTCGGACAGATGCTGCGCGAACGCTACGACGCGGCGTCGCTGCTCAACGATTGACCGCCAGCGCGGTCAGCCGTTCGCGTCGTCGGCGAGCCACTTCGACCAAGCCTGCACGGCCTTCTTGCGCTCGGACTGAGTGCCGCGCGCATCGTAGCCGGGGTCGTAGCCCGTCAGACGGATGAGCGTCTCGGCGGCCGTCTTGCGAATCTGCGGGCTCGGGTCGTCGAGCACCTCGAAGAGCGGCTGGACGGCTTCGACATAGCCGAAGTCGCCGAGGGCCTCCATCGCGAGAATCTTCACGAAGGCGTCTTCGTCACCGAGCACCTCGAGCAAGTCGGGCGCGAGGTCCTTGAGACGCTGGTCCATGATGTCGGAGACGGCGTCGAAGCGTTCGCTGGCGTCGGGGTCGAGCAGACGTCGGCGCAACGCGGCGTACTCGCCGTCCGACGTCGCATCGGCCGGGCTCGTGTCCATCGCCCCACCGCTGGCGCCGACGCCGATCATGCCGGCCTCGGCCAACGACTCGACGCGTGCGACCTCGCCGCGCATGTCGTTGATCATGCCCGCGAGGACGTCGATGCGTTCGCTGAGATAGTCGGCGCGGTTCTCGAGGATCGTCGTGCGTTCGATGCCGCGTCCCATCTCGGCCTGTCCGCGCGCGAAGCCGTCGACCTCGTCGCGCAGCTGGTCGGCCGAGCGGGTGAGATCGGTGACCGTCGTGCGCAGCTGATCGACGTCGGAGCGCTGGCGGTCGAGCTGATCGGCGACGTCCTCGTTCGTCATGCGGAGGGTGGAGACGTCTTTCTCGACCGTCGAGAGACGCCACTCGGCGTCCGACGACTCGAGCGCCTGGGTCGTCTCACCGAACCCCGTGGCTGCGGCCCCGGGGGCGCCAAACTCGCGATAGGCCGTCCAGGCGATCAGAAGCAGCACCAGGACCCAAAGCAGGGGGCTCGAGCCGCCGCGGACGGTGGCCGACGCCGGGGCGGCTGTGACCGCCGTTCCGGTCGGGACACAGTCGCCACAGAAGAGCTTGCCCTTGATCGTCGTGACGGATCCGTCCTGGATCGCCGTGACTGGGATGCTCTCGTTACATCCGTCGCAAAAATAGATCTTCATCGTCTCGTTCGTCCGCCCTTGCTTGCGGCCTCCGTCAGGACGCCTAGAATCCCAGGTCGGAGCCCCAGAAACGAACTTCTTATCCTGGGACTCCCGCTCGGAGCCCGTCGGTTCCGCGCGTAAGCCTCATTTCTGACCTGTGGCGTTCACCTATCGACGTTCGACGGGCATGACATCTACACCCGAAAATCCGGTACCCCGCCCCTCGGCGGCGGCCTCGGGTCGGCTGAAGCGTCGCCTCGGCCGCGCGGAGCTGACCTTCGATGCGTCGGTCCTCGAGATTCTCGTCGACCGCGACCCCGAGAATGCAGCGCACCTGACGGCCCTTTCGGCCCTCTGCACGCGTCTGCGTCGCTACCGCCGTGGACTCGAAGTCGGCCAGCGGCTCATCGCTGCCGAGCCCGACGAGCCCCAGCACCGCTACCGCCTCGCGTGCACGCTGAGCCTGTCGGGCGACGTGGCGGCGGCCTGTGAAGAGCTCCTGGCCGCGATCCGACTCGGATACCGGGACCTGCGCGCGATCGAGCGCGACGCCGACCTGCGCCGACTTCGCGACGATCCGTGCTTCGCCCTCGTGCGCGACGAACTTCGCGAGGCGCACGACAACGACTGAGCGACGCAGCGCCCGGCGCTCGACCACTCAGCGCAGCGCGAGCGCGATCGCTCCGAGCAGCAGCGCCGGCGCCAGGAGCACGAGCGTCTGGGCCATGAGGTCGCGTCGCTCGTCGGGTGAGGCTTCGTCCACGGCGTTGGACGCCACCGACGGCACGAGCGCCTCTGTCACACCCTGCACGGCGCCGCAGCGCGGACAATGGACGATGCCGGCCGGCACGTCCGCCTCGCAGGCGCGACAATTGGTGGGATCGCCGGGCGGGCTCCGCCAGCCGCCCTCTTCATGACTGCAGACAGGGCAGACCGACACGTCGAACGCCACGTCGCTCCCGCACTGGGAGCAGAAGCGGATCCGTTCGCCTTGGGCGTCACTCATGTTCGTACCTCGTCTGTTCGAACCTCGTCGGGGACCTCGCGTTGGTCGACGGCGCGTGGCGCGCGCTGCTGACGACCACCACCGAGCACCTCGTCGCCGCGATAGAACACGGCGTACTGGCCCGGGCAGACGTTCGTGCTCGGCGTCGCGAACGTGACCCGCGCCGTGGCGTCCGCGAGCGGCTCGATGCGCGCACGCTCGGCGCGATGATGATGACGCAGCTGGACGTCGGCATCGAAAGGGCCGCACGGGTCCTCGAGCCAGCCGATCCCGTCGACGACGACCTGCGCCGTGCCGCGCTCGTCGGCGCGCCCCACGGTCACGACTCCCGACTCGACGTCGATGTCCGTGACGTAGGTCGGCTCGCCCGTCGCGATCCCGAGGCCACGCCGCTGTCCGATCGTGAACCCAGCGACGCCGTCGTGCTCGGCCAGCACGCGCCCGCTGCGATCCACGACGACGCCGGGCGTCCCGAGATCGCCCCGACGGGCACGCACGACGGCGCGGTAGTCGCCGCCGGGCACGAAGCAGATGTCGGCCGAGTCTTTTTTCTCGGCGACGCGCAAACCGAACCGCCGCGCGTGCTCGCGCACCTCGGCCTTCGTCATCCCGCCGAGCGGGAAGCGGGCGCGGGCGCGCTGGGAGTCGGACAGACCGTGCAGGAGGTAGCTCTGGTCTTTGGCTCGGTCGACGGCGCGCGCCAGACGCGTTCCGTCGAGCCGGGCGTAGTGGCCCGTGGCGACGGAGCGACAGCCGAGGTCATCGGCGAGGTCGGCAAGATCGCCGAACTTCAGGCGGTTGTTGCAGACGATGCAGGGATTGGGCGTCCGGCCGGCCGCGTAGTCGCGAGCGAACTCGTCCATCAACTCGGCGAAGGACGTCGCCATGTCGTGGACGTAGAAGGGGATGCCGAGGCCGTCGGCCACGGCGCGCGCGTCGCGAGCGTCGGAAAGCGAACAGCACGAGCGCTGCGACGCCGACCCGGTCACGCCATTGCGCATGAAGACACCGACGAGTTCCTCGCCGGCCTCGGCCAACAGCGCGGCCACGACGGACGAGTCGACGCCGCCGCTCATGGCCACCAACGTTCTCTGGGGATCTCCGGACATCCGCCCAGTGTAGCCCGGACGAGGGCCTGGATCTCGTCGCGGATGGCAGGTGAAGCGCCGCGGGGCCCACGAAGCCTGTTCCCCACTCCACCGCGACCCTATGATCCGCCTTCTGCGTCGTGTCGACTCCGCGACGCTCCACAGATCGCCCGCCCGCCTCCACGCCTCCGACTTTTCCGATGCCCGTCGCCAGCCCCTACTCGTTCGCCGCCCCCCTCGCTCTTCTCCAGGAAGGCGGCGGTCAAGGAGCCCCCGGCTTCGCCGACATGCTGCCCATGCTGGGGATCATGTTCTTCATCATGTGGTTCATGGTGATCCGCCCCGAGCGGAAGGAACGCCGCAAGCGCGAGGACATGATCGCGCAACTCAAGAAGAACGACAAAGTCATCACCTCGGGTGGCATGTACGCCACCGTGGCGGCCGTCGGTGAGAAGGACCTCACGCTGAAGTTCGACGACGGGCCGACGCGCGTGCGTGTCGTGCGCTCGGCGATTGCCTCGGTGCTGACGCCCGAAGGCAGCGACGACTCCTGACGAGCATGACCTCCGACGCGCATCGCCGTGGTCGTGCGGCCGAGGACGCCGCCGCCGCCGCTCTCGAGGCGGCCGGCTACCGCGTGATCGAGACGAACTTCCGGACGACCGGCTCCGAGATCGACATCATCGCACGCGACCCCGACGGCATCGTCTTCGTCGAGGTGCGTGCGCGCGCACACGGCACCGAAGATCCATCCTCGACGATCACGGGCAGCAAGCTGCGCACGCTCCTGCGCGGCGCCAACGTCTGGCTCGCGCGGCACGACATGCCGAACGACTTCTGGCGCTTCGTCGTCGTCAGCGTCGAACTCGACGACACCGGCCGCCCGATCAGTACAGCCATCATCGACGATCCCTTCGCACATTCCCCGGAGTACCACCGTGGTGATCCTTGAACTGCTCTTGGCCTCCGCGCTGACGCCCGTGGCATCCGACACCCTCGACATCGCCGCAGGACGCGCCGCCCTCGACGTCGCGCGTGCACACGAACCGACGATCGTCGCGCCCGACGTCGACATGGCCTTCGAGACGCGCGCCCGCCGCGTGCGCCTTGCTGCGCTGCTCGAGCCCGGCGTCGTCTGGCTCGAAGCGCCGGCCGACGACCACGGTCGCTTCTTCCAAGAAGACTCGATGTTCTACCTCACGAACGTCAGCGTCCCCGAGATCGCGATCGCGCTCGTCATCGGTGAAGGCGGCACGCTCGATGACGAGGTGCTGTTCCTCCCGCCATACGATGCCAACGACGAGGTCTGGCACGGTTTCACGCCCTCCCCCGGCGCCGACTCGGAGCGCATGACCGGCTTCATGCGCACCGCACCGCTGCCCGACAAGGCGTCCGTCCTCGCTGCACTCGAGCCCGCGCGCATCTACGCGCGCGAGTCCCCGAGCATCACGCTCCCGGCCAACACCACGCTCGACACCGAGACGCTCGCACCTGCCATCGCGTCGCTGCGTCACAACAAATCGGAGTACGAGATCCGCTGCGTCAAGACGGCCGTCGACGTCACGATGGCCGCCTTCCGCAACGCGCTCTACCAGATCCGCCCCGGCGGCACGGAGTACGAGGTCGAGGGCGCCATCGTCGGAACGTACCGACGCCTCGGCTCCGAGCGCGACGGCTTCCCGTCGATCTGCGGCGCGGGCAAGAACTCCGTGACGCTGCACTACAACGCCAACCGCGACACACTGCTCGACGGCGACGTCATCCTCATGGACATCGGCGCCAAGTACCGCGGCTACTCGGCCGACATCTCGCGCACATTCCCGGTCAACGGTCGGTTCACCGAGCGCCAACGCGAAGTCTACCTGCACGTCCTCGAAGCCCAACGCCGCGCCGAGGCCGCGGCCCACCCCGGTGTGACGCTGCGCGACCTCGACACGGTCGCGCGCGAGTACTTCGGGTCGGTCGGCTTCGGTGCCGACCGCACGTACTTCAAGCACTCGATCGGGCACTGGCTGGGTCTCGACGTGCACGACGTCGGCGGACGTGGCACCGTGATCGAGATCGGTACGATCTTCACGATCGAGCCGGGGCTCTACATCACCGAGGAGAACCTCGGGATCCGCATCGAAGACGACTACGTGATGACGGAACACGGCGCTGTGAAGCTCTCCGGCGCCTTGCCGAGCCACCCCGACGCCGTCGAGGCGCTGATGGCAACCCGCTGAACGCGTTCTTGCAACTCTCTCAGGCCCCAACGCCCCCGCCGTCGATCAAGACTCCGTGAAAGGCCGTTTTTCCAACGCTCCGTTCCTCGTCATCGAGGCACTCCTGCTGCTCGCGGTGGTGGTGCCCGTGGCCCACGTGCGCTCGTTCGGTGAACGGCTGCTGCTGGGTGAGACGCTCGTCGACCTGCCCCCGGGCGAAGGTTGGATGGTGCTGCTGCGCTCGGCACTGGTCGTCGTCGCCCTGCAGGTGAGCTTCGCGTTCCGCGACCTCTATCGCTGGAACGTCATCGTCCGCCCGCAGCTCGTCGTCGTGCGTCTCGTCGAGGCCGTGATCACCGTGCTCATCGGGCTGCCGCTGCTGCACTACGCGATGGCCTTCGTCGACAGACAGCTCGACCTCGGCGGGATGCTGCAGCGCTTCGAGGTCCACCCGCTGCTCGTGATGGCCGCGTCGGGGGCCGGGTTCCTCGTCGCGTACGGGCTGCGGATGCGCTGGCCGCGGTGGATTCGTGAGGGGCGGCTCGCCGAGCGACTCGCGATCGTCGGTGACAGCCCGCACGTCGAAGTCGTCCAAGAAGAGCTTCACAGACACCGCAACCCGTCCGTCGAACTCGTCGGTTCGATCGTCGACGACGAACGCGTCCCCGGACGCCTCGGCTCGGTGGCTGACACGCTCGACATCGTGCGCGAGAAGAACATCCAACGCATCGTCATCGACTCGTCCGTCGATCTTCCGAGCGACGTCGTGCTGACGCTTCTCCAGGGCGGCGTCCGAGTCATGGACGTCGCATCCCTCTACGAACGGGTGACGGGACGTTTCGCCGTCGAACGACTCGACGACCCGCACTTGCTCCTCGCCCAGACGGCGTCGCAATCGAAGACGGGCGAGCTGGCCAAGCGCGTGCTCGACATCACGACCTCAGGCCTGCTGCTCCTACTCGCCGCACCGCTGATGCTCGTTACGGCGATCGCGGTGAAGCTCGAGAGTCCCGGTCCGGTTTTCTACAGCCAAGAGCGCACGGGCCTGAACGGCCGGCCTTTCCCGGTGACGAAGTTTCGCTCGATGCGCGCCGACGCCGAGAAGAAGAGCGGCCCCGTGTGGGCCCAGAAGAACGACGCACGCATCACGCGCATCGGAAAGTGGCTGCGCAAGCTGCGCATCGACGAAATCCCGCAGCTGTGGGCCGTCATTCGCGGCGACATGAGCCTCGTCGGGCCGCGCCCCGAACGTCCCTTCTTCGTCGATGAACTCAGCAAGGCGATCGCGAACTACAACCAGCGTCACCTCGTCAAGCCGGGCGTCACGGGCTGGGCGCAGATCAACCACAGCTACGGCAACACCGACGACGACGCCTTCATCAAGCTGCAGTACGACCTGTACTACGTTCAGAACCAGACGGTGGCACTCGACGTCGCCGTCATCCTCCGCACGGTCAAGGTCGTCGTGCTCCAGAAGGGCGCTGTCTGATCGCGCTTTGCCGCCGGCGTCAGTCGGGGATCGCGCGTGCGATGGCGCGCAGCGTCTCGACGTCGAGTCGATCGAGCTGATGCAGGAGCACGTGATCGCGATCGAGACCGAGCTCTGTCAGCGCGACAGCACCCGGCCAAGCCTCGGCGTCGAGCACGGCGAGAAACGCAGCGAGGACGTCGCGATAACCGACGGCGTGTTCACTCCGTTCGCGCGCTCCCTCGACCGGCAAGAAGTCGATCATCGATGCCAGGGCGAGTCGCGGCTCGCGCGCGTTGCGCAGTGCGTGCAGCTGGGCGCGTTCCTCGAGCGCCGCGCGCACGGACGACGGAAGGAGCCCCACGTTGAAGACGAGTCCCAACGTGTCGCCCAGCGATCCCGTGAGCGCCTCGCTCGCGTCGGCGATGTGTTTCTCTTCGTGCACGGCAACCTCATCGACCAACAGTGCAAGGTAGTCGTCGGGTGAAGCACACTCGGCACGCACCGCGGCGCGCAAGCGGTCCGCGATGTCGAGCGGCTCGGCGAGGTCGAGGAGATCGATGTCGAGTGGGCCACCGATCGGCCAGGGCTGGACGGGGAGCGTCAGCGATGCCGGGACGGTGCGCGCCGTCTGCCTCATGATCGCGTCGACATCGAGGAAGACCGTGCGATGGAGTCCGGCGCCCGTGATGGCGCGACCGCTCCAGACGAGCACACCCGGAACGCGCGCCTCGCGCACGAGATGACGGAGGTAGGTGTCGGCGGCGTCGAGGGCGGCCGGCATCGGGACCGTGAGACGTTCGAGTTCGTCGTACCACGTGAGGTCGGACGGAAGCCCGAGCGCCTTGCCACCGATGAGGAAGGTGTTGGGAAGCGCCGTGCGCAGCGGTGTCGTGTCGATCATCTCCCCGACGACGCCGAACGACGTGCGCGGCAGCCACGCGAGGCGCGGCGCGTCTGGAATCTGCTCAGCCGCGAGGTCGAGGTATTCGATGAAGGCGTCGAGGTCGCGCGAGATTCCTCGTTCGACGGCGTCGCGATACGAGGCCGTCGCGTAGGCTCGCCACGCACTGGCCAACCGGCGCGCAGCGATCTCGGCCGTGTTCGACGTCGGAGCGACTCCGCGCGCGGCCGCCCGCCACATGTCGAGCCGTCGTGCATCGACGGGGTCGAGCGTCGCGAGCCGCGCCAGCCACTCCACGGCAACCTCCCAACGACCCTGCGCGGCATAGCCGAGTGCAAGCTGACGCGCGCTCTCGGCCCGCCAGAGATCACCGGCCTCACCAGCCGCGACGAGAAGCGCATCGATCGCCGGTTCGACAAGGTCGTGATGAGGACTCGTGGCGAGGATCTCGCCGAGCGTTGCCAGACTCGACGGCGTGGCGAGGCCCAGGGCGATATCGTCGATGACGCCCAACGTGAGCGCATGGCGCTGCCCGACCGCCCACTGCCAGCGCCGGCGGGCCCAGCGGACGCGGGCCAGGTCTGACGCCACCTCCTCGAGCCGCGACAGCTCGGCGTCGGCCTCCTCCAGCTCGCCTTCCAGCAGGTGCGCGTCGACCGTCAGCAGCCATGCTTCGATGAGCCCAGGTTGGAGGTCCTCGGCACGCCACGCTCCGACCCGACGTCCGTCGACGTCGAGCGAACGGCGGCCCCACTCGAGCCAGACGCCCGGCTCGTCGTCTGCTCTCCGAACGCGCTCCGAGAGCCGCTCGCGCGCACGCTCGGCCGAGGCGTCGTAGCGCGCGGCGTGCCATGCCTCGCCGTCCAGGGCCCGCGCCGTCGCCAGCGCTCCGACGCGTCCCCGAGCGGCACCCACGGCATCGAGCCGCGCCCGCTGACGGAACGTGAGGTTCTCGACACGCTCGGCGGCCTCTTCGGCGCCCACCACGTCACCCCGCTCCAAGGCGACCCACACGGCATCCAGCGCGCGGTCATCCGGCATCAACTCGAGCCGCCGCGGCCCTCCGCACGAGGCCAGAACGACCACCATGCCCCCCAGGGCCCAGGCACGCCAACACCGTGCCCTCCGATGCACATCCGTAAGCCACGCCTTTGCAAGCACTTAGCGGTGTTCCCTCAATGTTAGGGTGCCCACGCGGGCACAGGTCTCATTTCGGAGCGCGTCAACAGCCGGTCTTCGGCCGTGTCCCACCCAGGCGTCGAATCAACCCAGGGGGACTGAATTCAGGCACTTGGAAAAAAAGGTGGTCAGATCTTCCGTTTGGCACGGGACGTGTAACTACTTGGTCGCCGAGGATTTTTCGGATGCTCAATCCTGCGGACGCCGGAGATCGGGCTTCAGCGACGCAATCAAAGGATTGACGGGAGGAGGATAGGGTCGGCTCCGCGAGGCGGAGTCGACCCTATCGCTTTTTTTGGCGAAACCGCAAAGTCTCGTGACTCCTGCCGAACCGATGTGATGATGCGTGCCACTCGGCTTCATCTCCCTCTCTTCGGCCCATGATTCTGCTGCGATTGTCGTCGAGCCTGACCCTCTGGGGATCGGCTGCTGCGCTCAGCGTCTGCGCTGTCGCCACGGCTACTCAGGCCACGGCGCTGGACGCGCGACGTCCGACAGGGTGGCTCTGGATCGCGCTGGCCTTCGTGGTCGGGCACGTGCTCCGCCTCGTTTTCGGCGACCGACGCACGTCCTTCAGTGCCGATCGCTTGGCGCTGACGTTCATCGTCGCGGCCTGCGGTGTCTTCGGCCTCGCCCATGTCGACGGCCAGACGTCGCTGGCCACGTTGCGCGAGTCGGTGCCCCCATTGCTCGCCTTCCTCTACCCCGCCGCTGTCGCGCTGACGCCACTTGCGCTCAGTCGCACGGCCGCACGCCGCGACGTGGCCGACCACGCACTGCTCATCGCCCTGGCCCTGACGACGCTCGACGGCGCCCTGTGCCTGCTGCCCGCGTCGGCCGGCGTGGCGCTCGGTGTCGTTGCCCTCGCCACTCAGCTCGCGTCGGGACGCACGACGCTGTCGCTGAAGGCCGCACGTCCCGTCTGCTGGATGCTCGCGTTCTTCGTCGCGATCACCATCGCGACGGCCCACGCGCAGCATCGCATCGACGCCCAGCCCGCGTGGTCGTGGATCGTCGCCATGACGCTCATCGGCGCATCCGTGGCGGCCCGCAAGCGCGACGCCGACGACTGGCGCCGCATTCTCGCAGCACCGACGCTCGTCGCCGCGCTCGTCGCCCTCTGCATGGCGCTGCTCATCGGCAAGCTCGCTCAGGACGTCTCGTTCGACGCCGCGCTCGGAACGCGCCTGCGGATGTTCCGCCAGCACCCGAACTTCCTCGCGCCGTTCTTCGGACTGCACGCCACGCTCGCGCTGGGCCTGGCGCTCGCGGCCTCGCGCGCCTGTCGTCTGGGCTGGTTCGCCGTCACGGTGCTGCTCGTGGCCGCAACGATCCACACCGACTCCAACGCGGGACGCGCCGCGATGCTGCTCGGACTCGTGCTGGTTCCCGGCCTCGCTGCTGTCCGTGCGCTCGCGCGACGGGTTCCACGCGGCGTCATGGTGACGCTCGCGGCTCTGGTCCTCGTGAGCACCGTGGCGCTCGGCGCGATGCTCATCAGCGGCGTCGACTCGTCGTCGGCGGGCATGGGCGGCGGGCTCGACCGCGTCGCGCGCTCGCTCGATTACCGACTCGACGCGTGGCGCAACAGCGCGGCCGTCATCGCGTCGAGCCCGTGGATCGGCATCGGCCCGAACACGAACGTCTCGATGTTCGCGTTCGAACCCGGAAGTCGGTACTTCAACGATCCGACGTCACCGCATCCGCACAACGTCCTGCTCTACGTCGCGCAGGCCGGCGGTCTGCTTGCGCTCGTCGCGGCCGTGGGTTGGATCGCCTCGCTGCTGACGGGCCTTTGGCGTCGCTACACACGCCCTCCCTCGGCGGGTGCTGACGACGACATCCCGCCGGTGCTCGTCGCGTCCCTTCTGGCCGGCTGCGCGGCGCTCGCGGTGGCGAACGCGCTCGACCTCGGTCTCTCGCTGATGACCGTCGTTCCCGCGCCGCTCTTCGCGATGACGGGCCTTGTCGCGCAGCATCGACGCTCGCCCTGGAGCCCGCGCCTGGGCCCCGCCATGCTCGTCACCGCGGCACTGTTGCTCGTCGCGGCGTCGACGGCCTGGCGCCCGCTCTGGGCACGCACGCGCAGCGAGCAAGCCCAGCTCCACCTGCTCGAAACGACCTTCGCCATCGACCGCGAGATCGCACTCCCGCGCGCGCGGCGCGCCATGGCGAAGGCCATCTCACTCGACCCGACCATCCCTGGCGCGCACGAGCTGCTCGCGCGCTGGCTCGAAAGCACCGACCAAGGCTTCCACAAGGCGCACGCGCTGCTCCACGAGCTCATCGACATGACGCCGCTCGACAGCCGCAGCCACAGCCTCTTGGCGCAGCTCTACAAGCGCAACGGGATGCACCGCCAAGCTTCCGAGGCCTACTCGAAAGCTCTTGCTGCGCCGCGCCGTCATGGCGACGAAAGTCGCGACCGCGCCGATCGCGTTTGGTGCCTCACGCAAGAGGGCGAGCGCGACGCCGCCCTTGCCTTCCTCGTCGACGCGCTGCGTCTCGACGGCGGCGTCATCGACCACATCCCCTGGCGCCGCGACGCGAAGGGACATCGCAGCCTCCCCATCCGCGCGGGCGGCGCACCCACGAACCACCCGCCACTGACGCTCGTGGAAGCCGCCGAGCAGCTCTTCGCTCGACACACCGACGATGAGCTCAACGGGCGCCCCGTCGGGCGACGCTTCTGGATGGACACCTACAACGCCTTCCGCGATGCAGGTCGCGACGATCGTGCGCTGGCCGTGCTCGAGTCGATCGAACGCACCGCGCCCGACCTGCTGCGCGGCGAGCCATGGACGCTCGACAACGAACGCGGAAAGATCGCGCTCGACGCCGGAGACATCTCGGGTGCCCGCACATTGTTCATGAGCGCCTACGAGAAGACCGTTGCAGCGGGAAGTCCCGTCGAGTTCTTCAAGACGCAGGCCGCCAAGGCCGGCGCAAGCGGCGATGCCACCGAGGACGCACGCCCGTCGACGACGCTCGAGTCGCTCAGCGACGTCGGCCAGATCCTCGACATGCATCCGATCTACACCGACCACTTCAGCGCCAGCGCCACCGAGAACATCGCACAGGGCAACTACGCCGCCGCCGCGCAGGACACGCGTCACCTGCTGCTCTTCACCGACGACGTCCTCGAGCGAACCAAACTCTTCGAACGCACGGCGAGACTCGCCCTTCGCGCCGCCGACCACACCGCCGTCGCGCAGTCCGTCGCCGAGGCCCTCGACCACCTGGCAGCCAAGCCCTTCCCCATCGTGCTGCTCCAACGCGACGAGACGCGCTCACTCCCCGGCGACCTCGCTGAGACGCTTGCACGAAGCTTCGCCGCGCAAGGCCTTTCGCTCGACGAGATGCGCGAGCGGGCCTGGCGTCTACCGCACTATTTTTCGTCGCGCAACGGCCCTTCGCTCTTCCGCCTTGCGTTCTTGCAGGCCACGGGGCAAGTCGACGGGTTGCGCAAGGAAGCCGAGCTGCTCCTGCTCTGCGACCCGCAGAACCTGCTCGCGATGTGGGCCCACGTGACGGCTCTCGAAGCCCTCGGTCAGTGGCGCGAGGCCGACGTCGCGATGCGCGCGCTCGCCGAGCAGTTCGGTCAGCGCTACTCGCCCGAGCGGGTCATCAATCAGTTCGTCGCGAGCGTTGATCATCGCGCCGACGACCCGCGCGTCTGGCTGCGGGTCGCGGTGCTGAAGCTGCTCCAAGGCTACTACGCCGACAGCGCGGGACTCTTCGCGCGCGGACGCGAACATGCGCAGGACGACCCGCTACTGGAAGCCGAGCTCGCGCAGTGGCAGTCGCGCGCGGCCCTCTATGCCGGCCGCCTCGACAGCGCGCGCAAGGCGCTCACGGAGGCCGTCGCGCTCGACCCGGCACGCCCGATGCTCGCTCGTCGACTGGAGGTCATGCCATGACGCGCTACGGTGGATGGATCGTCTTCATCGTCGCCCTGGCGCTGCGCGTGGCCTACGTGTACGAGCACCACGACGTGCTCGGGCTCGACGTCTCGGCGCTGACCCAAACCGACAACCACATCTTCGCCGCCTGGGCCGCAACGATCGCCGACGGCGATGTGCTCTGCGAGAACCAGCCGCACGCCTATCACCTCTGGACGGCCGACGTCGCTCCGGAGAGCCGCTGGACGGAGTGGTACGGCGGCGAGCTCGTCTACCACCAGGCGCCGCTCTATCCCTACTTCGTCGCGACGATCTACACGCTGATCGACCGCGCCCACGCCACGGTCGGCTACGCGCAAGCGGTGCTCGGCGCGCTCACGTGCCTGCTCACGTTCCTGATCACGCGCCGCGCCGCCGGCGCACGCGCCGGCCTCGCCGCGGGGCTGCTGCTCGCGTTCACGGGTCCTTACTACTTCTACGACGTCTTCTTGCTGCGCGACGGGCCGATGGCGTTCCTCGTCGCGCTCTCGACGTTCGCGCTGCAGCGCGCCTCCGACATGGGCCGTCTGCGCGATTGGTTTCTCGCCGGTGCGTCGTTGGGGCTCTTCACGCTCGCCAAGGAGACCGGCCCCGCGCTGCTCGTGCTGACGGTGGTCGGTCTCGCGATCGTCCATCGGCGCGCGCCGAAGGCGCTGATCGCGACGGCGGCCGTGCTCGTCGTCGGCTGGGCGCTCGTGACCTCGCCGGCGTACATCCGCAACGCGCAGGTCGGTGCACCGTTGACCAAGCTGTCCACGCGCGGCCCCGAGGTCTTCGTGACGGGCAACGCGATCGGCCAGACGGGCGTCGGCTGGCACCCGCCGACGACGCTGATGCGCTCGATCCTCATG
The DNA here is from genome assembly GCA_029259745.1 of Planctomycetota bacterium. Classification (GTDB taxonomy): domain Bacteria; phylum Planctomycetota; class B15-G4; order B15-G4; family B15-G4; genus OFTM221. The sequence continues at coordinate 36,878 of JAJDEO010000027.1, read as the reverse complement.
GACAGCAACTTCTCGCTGTCGAAGACGATGGCGCTCACCGTGGCCACGCACCGCAGCGATCCGCTCGGATACGTCGAGCTCCTCTGGGGCAAGACGTCGGCGTTCTTCAACGGCTACGAAGTTCCGAACAACGTCAACTACTACCTGCACAGCGCGCACCTCACGACGCTACGACTTGGCGCCGTGACATGGACACTGCTCGCCCCTTTGGCGCTGCTCGGGCTGCTGCTCGGCATCGCGAACTGGCGCAAGCTGATGGTGCCGGCGTTGATGCTCGGCGCGATCACGGGCTCGGTGGTTCTGCTCTACATCCTGGCGCGCTTCCGACTGCAAGCCGTGCCGCTCATGGCCGTCTTCGCCGGCGTCTCCGTCGACTGGATCATCACCTCCGTGCAGCGGCGACGCGTCGTCCCACTCGTCGTCGCCGCGATCCCCTTCGCGATCTTCGTGACGTGGTGCTGGCCGAGCACGAAGAACCCGTACACGGTCGACAACCGCGACGGGGGGATGATGATGGCGTTGATTCGCGCCGGCAACTACGACAAGGCGCGAGTGTTCCACCGTCAACTCGTCGAGCACCGCGCCACGCGCCCGGTTGCCGACGATGAGGAGGCCGAGAACCTCGAGCGTCGACTCGGCATCCTTGACGAGGGCTTCCGCGCACTCGAGGCCGCCGAGGCGCTCCCCGAAGATGACCCCGTCCGCCACATCGCCCTCGGCGACGCGCTGGCCATCTTCATGCCGGAGCTGCAGCGCGAGGTGCGCGAGGAGTTCTCCTACCTCGCACGCGAGGCCTACGACCGCGCCCTCGAAGTCGACCCCACGATCGTCGGTGCGCGCCACGGCCGCGCCCATGTCCTGAGCAAGGACGGCGACATCCCCGGTGCGCTCGCGGCGTTCAAGGAAGAGCTCGAGCACCACCCCGATCACGGTCCGTCCTGGCGCGACGGCGGGATGATCTTCTTCACCTGGGGCACGTTCCACTACCCCGAAGCGCTGCGCTGGCTGCGCGAGGCCGTGCATCACGGGATCGACGACGCCTATGTCCTGGCCTGCATCGCGCGCTGTCAAATCGACAGCACTCTCGACAAGGCGCCGCCCTTCAAGGTCGGCGGACAGACCGTCACGCCCTACGATCCGCGCGCGGGTTTGCGCTACGCGGTCCAGGCGCTCGAGGCCGACGACGCCGACCCGCTCGTGCAGGAGAACGTGGCCCACGTCTTCTACGCCACCGCGATCGGCGACCTGCTCGAGCCCACCGCCGACGTCGCCGTGCTCGACGCCCGCATGGACGACGCCGTGCGCCTGCTCGCCGACCTCTCCGCGCAGCTCACCTGGCGCACGCAGGAACTCGACCACCGCGCCGCGATGTTCCGCCAAGCCTACGACAAGCGTCGCGCTGCACGCCTCGAAGCCGAGGAAGGCACCGACGACGGTGAGGACGGGGACGACCCGTGAATGACTTCATCACACGCGTGCTCGCCGCGCGGGTCGTCGCCGTGCTGGCACTCGCCGCTCTCACGAGCTGCGCGAGCGAGCCCGAGCCGTCGTCCGTCGAGCGCCCCGACATCGTGCTCGTCGTCGTCGACACCCTGCGCGCCGATCACCTCTCGACCTACGGCTATCACCGCGCCACGTCGCCGGGTCTCGACCTGCTCGCCGAGCGCGGCGTCGTCTTCGAAGACGCTACGGCCCAGTCGTCGTGGACCCTGCCGTCGATGGCGTCGATGCTCTCGGGGCGACATGTCTTCGTCAACGCGCAGCGCATGCCGCCGAACATTCCTTCCCTCGCCGAGCGCTTGAGCGAAGAGGGCTACGAGACGGCCGCCTTCGTCGGCAACTCCGCGATGACGATCGAAGGCGGGTACGCGCGCGGCTTCGACACGTACGTCAACCGCAAGACGGCCAACACGACGACGTGGGACTACACGCACCTCGAGGCGGCCTTCGAGTCTTATCTCGATGCCAACCCACCGGGTGACGCACCGCGGTTCTACTTCCTGCACTACCTGGACCCGCACGATCCCTACGAGCCGCCAGCCGGAATCGAACTCGCGGGCGAAGTGCAGGTCCCCGACAAAACCGTCGATGCGTGGGGCCTCGAGCGTGAGGCACGCGGTGAGGGCAGCCCGCTGGCACTCACGTTCGACGAAGACCGCGCTTTCATCGAAGCCCAAGTCGACGCCTACGACCGCGAGATCGTCGCCACCGACGCGTCGATCATGCGCATGCTCGATCGCATCTTCACGTCGCGCAGCGGCAACTCGACGTCCGCACCGACGCACGGCGCCACGGCCAGCGACGCCGCACGTCTCGCCGACGCCCTTTCGCGCCACCTCGTCGTCGTCGCGTCCGACCACGGCGAAGTCCTCTGGGAACGTCGCCACCATCCGAAGCAAGTCGACGCCCTCGCCCCCGAAGACCAGACGCTGCGCAACGTCTTCTGGCGCGACCACAGCTACCACATGTTCCAGTCGCTGCTGGCCACACCGCTGATCGTCGCCGGCGCCGACTTCGCGCGCGGCGTGCGCAGCGACACCCCGGTCGAGAACGTCGACATCATGCCGACGCTGCTGCGCGCTGCGGGCGTCGATGCGATCGACGAGCGCCTCGACGGCACGCCGCTGCACGAGTCCGTCGAAAGTGACGGACTCGTAGCGCGCCCCTACATCTTCGCCCATTCGAACGAAGCCACGGTTGTCCGTGCGCCGGGAGGCCTGCCGCAATCGCAGGACGACTCCGGCGACTGGAAGCTCGTCTTCCCGACCGACACCGGCTTCTCGTTCGGCATGCCGATGCAGCTCTACGACCTCGAGGTCGACGCCACCGAATGGACGAACAACTTCGACGAGCATTCGAACGTGGCCGGCAAGCTGCTCAATGTGCGTGAGAAGCGCGAGGGCGCCTTCACGCTCTACGACGGCGCCGAGCACGGCCCCGGCGCCGGGACGCGCGAGGAGCTGATCAACCTGGGCTACATCGAACGCGATGAGCCCGAGGCCGCGCCTGACGAGGACGACGACCACAAGTGAACCGTCGCTTCCCGCGGCGCGGGGAAAGTGGCGGGAGCGCATGGGAATCGAACCCACCCGGGGACCTGGTCAGCCCCCCATCTGGTTTTGAAGACCAGTAGGCACACCAGCACCTTGCCGCTCCCGCAGTGAAACGCAGCGCGTCTCGACCAGGCTTGTGAGTGTAGAGGACAGCCGCGCTGCACGCGACCGAAGTCCGCCGATCCGGGTGCGGAACCCCGCCCACGACGCCGGCCACAGGCACCGTGCTCGGCCCGCGGAACGCCCTCCGGCACTTGCGTCGATTCGCCCCCCGCCGCGCGGTACGATAACTCTCTTGCCACCCCACGCCGCCCGCGGAACCGTTCGATGCCCGACGCACCCTCGCCGCTCGACATGCAGTTCATGCGCGCGCTCAAAGCCCGTCGCTCCAAGAAGGTCGACGAGGCCCGCGCGATCCTCGAAGCCATCCTCGCCGAAGATCCCGATCACGGCGACAGCCTCGAAGTGCTCGGCATGCTTCTCTCTGAAGAGGGCGACAACGACCGCGCCATCGAGCTGACCGAACGCCTCGTCAAGCTGCGTCCCGACAGCCTCATGGGTCACGCCAACATGTCGCGCTTCTGGATGTTGAAGGGCGACAAGGAGACGGCCGAGGAGTGGCAGGCCAAGGCGCGCGTCCTCGGTTGGAAAGAGGAGATCAAGCGCAAGGGCGGCGACCCGTCGAAGGACAAGGGCATCGGCGGAATCGTCGACCCTGAACTCGTCGAGAAGCAGGAGGCCAAGGTCGCCGCGAACCCCGACGACCCGCTCGCGCGCGTCGCCCTCGCAGGCTCGTATCGCAAGCTCGGCATGCCGGCCAAGGCGATCGGACACCTGCGCCACGCGCTGTCGATCAACGCGAACAACGCGCCCGTCTACCTCGACCTCGGCTTGACGCTCGAGGAGGCCAACGTGCCCGAGGAAGCCATCGCCGTCTACGAGAAGGGCATCCCGCTTGCCGAGGAGAACGGCGCCTACATGCCACGCAACCGCATGCAGACGCAGCTCAAGGCTTTGAAGAAAGCGCGTAAGGCCGCGAAGTGAGCGTGCGTCCATTCCCGTGAGCCCGAGTGAGGAAGAAGATCCGATGGACGTCGTGACGTCTGAGCCGCTGCGTGGTGCGCCCGTCGCCAAGGCGATCAAGGCCGACGTGCGCGCCGCGATCGCCAAGGCCGCCGAGCAGGGGTTGGCGGCGCCGCACCTCGTCAACGTCATCGCAGGACGCAGCGCGCCGTCGTTGGCGTACCTCGACGCAATCGACCGGACGGCCGCCAAGCTCGGTGTGCGCACGTCGCGCGTCGAGCTGCCCGGCGATGCCAGCGAGGCGCAGATCGTCGCGGCGATCGAGCAGGCTGGCAGCAGCAGCGACGTGCACGGATTGATGGTGCAGTTCCCGCTGCCCGCAGGCGTCAGTCGTGCGGCCGTCGTCGATGCGGTTCCGCTGGCCAAGGATGTCGACGGCCTCAGCGCCGCGGCGCTGGGTCAGGTGTTCGCGGGCCGTCGCATGCACGTCGGGCCGGCCACGGCCGCCGCCGTCGTCGAGTTGCTCATGTCGGACGAGCGCTGCATGCCGCGCGGCAAGCACGTCGTGATCGCCGGCCGCAGCCTCGTCGTCGGACGCCCGCTCGCGGCCATGCTGTCTGCGGGCGGCGGCGTCGATGCCGATGCCACCGTCACGCTCTGCCATCGACACACACCCGACCTGGCCGCCCACACGCGCATCGCCGACATCGTCGTGATCGCCACGGGTGTGCGCGGACTGCTCAAGCCCGAGATGGTCAAGACCGGCGCGACGGTAATCGACGTCGGGATCCACGAGGTCACGCGGGCCGACGGCAGCGTCGGGCTCGTCGGCGACGTCGACCCGGCCGTCGGCGAGGTGGCTGGGCTGCTCACGCCCGTTCCCGGCGGCGTCGGCCCCGTCACGAATGCTGTCCTGATGCGCCATGTCACGGCTGCGGCCTATCCAGGCGCTGTCGCTGAGGCTTGGTGACGAGTTGTTGCGTGACCAGGCGTCTTGCCTGCCGATAGGAAGAGCCATGAGCGAGCCCGCGTCCACCGCCGTCCCCTGCCGCGCGCGCTCGTGGCGTGGTGTTTGGCTGGTTGCCGCGCTCGTCCTCGGTGGCGCGACGGCCAGCGCTTCGGACAACCCCAAGGAGGCCTCGCGCGAGTTCCGCGACGCCTGGCGCCAGGGCATCCCGATCACGATCCGCTACGCGATGCTGGACCTCGCGGCCTTCGACTCGCCCGTCTGTGTCGACTCGCTGCTCGACGTCTTCAAAACCGGCGAGCCCGCCTTCTTCCCGATCGCGCGCCGGATCCTCGCCGGCTATCGCGAGCGCGAGAGCGTCGCCATGCTCGTGCGCTCGGGTGTCGGGAGCCGCTCGGCGACGGTCCGCGCCCAGTCGATCCGTGCGCTCGGCGAGGGGCGCCCGACATCGTTCGACTGGATCGTGCCGACACGTGCGGCGCTCGGTGACGCCGTGCCGGAGGTGCGTGCCGCGGCCGTCGCGGCGCTGGGTCGCGTGCGCGACGACGAGGCCCTCGAAGCGATCATCGACCTCGCCGCCGATCCGTCCGAGCGCGTGCGCATGGAGGTGCCCGAGGCCCTCTCGCGACTGGCGGGCACGCGTGCTCTGCCGCTGCTGCGCTCGCTGGGGCGTGACGAACGCTGGCGCGTTCGGCTGGGCGTCATCAACGCCCTCTCGGACATCAAGACGCACAAGTCGATCGCAGCGCTCGTCGAGCAGTTCGCCGACGAACCCGGCCGCCTGCGCGAAGACTGCCTCACACGCTTGCAGCGCCTGACGGGGCGCACCTTCGGGCTCAACATCGAACGCTGGCGTGAGTTCATCGCCGATCCGCCCGAAGACTTCATGGCCCGCGCCGACCGCGCCGCGCTGATGCCCGCGCAGTACTCCGGCGGCCTCAACTACTACGGCATCAAGACGCTGTCACGACGGTTCGTGCTCGTCACGGACGTCTCGGGTTCGATGTCAACGCCCGTCGACGTGCGCAGCATTTACGAAGGCACCTCGCCGCGCATCGACATCACGAAGCGCGAGCTCAAGCGTCTCATCGAGAACCTCGACCGCGACGTGGCGTTCAACCTCGTCACCTTCTCCGACAAGGCGAAGTGGTGGAACTCGAGCCTCGTGCCGGCGAACGAACGCAACAAGCGCAACGCGTCGGCCGTCGTCGAGAAGTACCACGCCAGCGGCGCGACGAACGTCTACGAGGCACTCGCGTTCGTCTTCGACATGGCCGAGGAGGCGCTCGACGCCCCCATCGACAAGGCCGAAGACGTCGACACGCTCTTCTTCCTCAGCGACGGCGTCCCCACCGAAGGCACGATCCAGGCCGTCGACCTGCTGCGCGACTACATCGCCGAGCGCAACGACGTGCTCCAGCTCCGCATCCACTGCCTGTCCCTCACGAACGAAGTCCAGGCCGGCGACTTCCTCGAGCAAGTCGCCAACGACTCGGGCGGACGCTACCTCCAGCTCGTCGCCGACTGAAGCGCCAGCTCACCGACTCGGCGGCGGCGTCTCGACAGGCTCGCGAGTCACGTCCCCGAGAGAGCGGCGCTCAACGCGTCTGTGACGCGCTCATCGTCGCCGGGCAACAGGGCGAGCACGTCGATCACGACTCGGTCGCGCCAGAGCTTCGCGAAGACCGACGGAGTTCCGAGGCGGAGGCGCTCGGCGAGCGTGGCGGCGTCGACGTCGCGTGGGTTGATCTCGACGCCAGCCGACGTGACGGTGCGACCGGGGACGGAGCCCGAGCCGGCCTCGCCTTCCGTTGTGATCGCCGTGAACGTGGCGACGTCGGGGCACGTCGACGTGAGCTGCGATGCGAGGGCGCGGGCATGTTCGAGGCGTTCGCGCGGTGAGCGGCGCAGCGAGGTGAGGACGGGCACGCCCTGCGGGTCGCGTTGGTGCGCTTGGAGCGTGGCCGCGAGTGCTGCGAGGGTGAGGCGGTCGGGGCGGAAGGCGCGGAACATCGCGTCGGCGCGCAGCGCGGTGATGATGTCGCTGCGCCCCACGAGGATGCCGGCCTGCGGGCCGCCGAGGAGCTTGTCGCCGCTGAAGCAGACGAGGTCGACGCCGGCGGCGAGGGCCGAGCGGACGTCGGGTTCGTGGGCGAGCACGCCGGGCTGGGCGTCGAGCAGGCCCGAGCCGGTGTCTTCGGCGAAGGGGACGTCGGCGCGCTGGGCGATCTCGACGAGCTGCTCGCGCGTCGGCATGTCATGGAAACCGACGATGCGATAGTTGCTCGTGTGCATGCGCAGCAGCAGCGCCGTGCGCGGCGTGATCGCGCGTTCGAAGTCGTTCGCGTTCGTGCGGTTCGTCGCGCCGACTTCGACGAGTTTCACGCCCGCCGTTTCCATGATGTCCGGCAGTCGGAACCCGCCGCCGATCTCGATCAGCTCGCCGCGCGACACGATCACTTCGGACCGCTCGTCGGCGCCACCCTCGGCCACGCGCCGCGCACGTGCGGCTTGTCCGATCGTGCGCAGCAACAGCACGAGTGCCGCGGCGTTGTTGTTCACGACGAGACCTGACGGCGCGCCGGTGACGGCCGTAAGCACGTCGACGAGCGCGCGTTCGCGTTGATTGCGCTGACCCGTCGCGGCGTCGACCTCGACGATCGAGAAGCCCGACGCGATCTCGGTCAGCGCGGCGACGGCGCTCGGCGCCAGCGGCGTGCGACCAAGGCCGGTGTGCAGGAAGACGCCCGTGCCGTTGACCGTGCGCGGGTACAGCGCCGCGGCGCTGCTCGTCGTCACGCGCTCGGCAACCTGCTCGGCCGTGGGCGCGGGCCCGTCGGCGAGCGCGCCAGCGCGGATCTCGTCGCGCAGTGCGTCAAGCGCCGCGCGCACGTCGGCCTTGCGCGACGCGTCGCCCAGCACACGCAAGACAGCGTCCACTGACGGAAGCGCGCGGAGTCGATCCTGCAGCGAAGACCTCATCATGAGCTGCATCCTACCGGGCCAAGCGGCCCGTTGAATCACTCATCCGACGCGCAGCACGCACCCAGCCGCCTCCCGCCCCGGCGAACACCAACGACGAAACCAGTGATTCCTCGGCGTTTCCACGCGGCCACTTGTGATTCGACAGCGCGCTGAGCGTCACGGGGTCACGCGGCGCTTGATTGGGCAGCGCGATTCAGCTGACGGCGACGAGCACAAGTGACGCGGGCCGGCGCATTTCCGCGGGCGCCCCGGCAGTGCACCGGCCTCAGAGCATAGAATGGCCCACTCGAATCCCCGACGACGGACTGCACGTGAGCCCTTCCACCCTCGAGTCCACCCAGATCTGGCGCCCGCAGTTCCCCGACCCGCACCTCGCGCGCACGCTCAGCGAAAAGCTCGACGTGCCGCTGCTGCTCGCCGGCCTGCTCGTCAACCGCGGCGTCGCCACGCCCGATGAGGGCCAGGCGTACCTGTCGCCGGATGTCGACAAGCTGCACGACCCGTTCCTCATGGCGGACATGGAGCGTGCCGCCGAGCGCGTCGGCCGCGCCGTCAAGGAACACGAAGTCGTGGTCGTCTATGGCGATGTCGACGTCGACGGGCTTTCCGGCACGGCGCTGCTCGTGCACCTGCTGCGCTTCCTCGGCGTCGACGTCAGCGTCTACGTCCCCAACCGCGCCTACGAGGGCTATTCGTTCACGCCACGCGGCATGGCGGCGATCAAGGAGCGCGGCGCGACACTCGTGATCTCCGTCGACAACGGGACGAGTGCGGTCGACGAGATCGCCGCGCTGCAGAACGACGGCGTCGACGTCATCGTCACCGACCACCACCTGCCCGGCGAAGTGCTCCCGCCCGCCTACGCGATGCTGAACCCCCATCGCCCCGACTGCAACTACCCGAACAAGGAGCTCGCCGGTGTCGGCGTCGCGTTCAAGCTCGCGTGTGCCGTGGCGACGAAGCTGCGCGCCGGCAAGCAACGCTCGGCCGGGATGCTGCAATGCCTCGGCGAGGCACTCGGCTGGGTTGCGATCGGAACGATCTCCGACATCATGCCGCTCGTCGGTGAGAACCGGATCCTCGTCGCGCGCGGACTCGCCGCGGCCGGCAAGAGCAGCCACCCCGGACTCATCGCCCTGCGTCACGTCGCCGACCTCCAAGACGATGTGCGCGCCGACGACGTCGCCTTCCGCATCGCACCGCGACTCAATGCCGCGGGGCGCCTCGACCGCTCGGAAGTCGCTGTCGAGATCATGACGTGCACCGACAGCGAGCAGGCGCGCGGGCTGGCCGCGACGTTGCAGCAGCTCAACACGCAGCGCCAGGAAGCCGACCGTGCGCTGTGCGCGTTGCTCGAGCCGCTCGCCGACGCGATGCCTGAAACCGAGGCGCCGATCTTCATCGGCCCCGACTGGGTGCCCGGCATCCTCGGCCTCGCGGCCGGTCGCATCGCGCGGCGCGTCCATCGCCCGACGGCCTGCGTGTCGTTCGCCAACGGCGAGATCGGCAAGGGCTCGGTGCGCACGATCCGCGGTTTCGATGCGCACGCAGCGCTCACGGCCTGCTCGGATCACCTCGAAGGCTACGGCGGACACGCGATGGCGGCGGGCTTCTCGATTCGCATGGAGAACGTCGACGCGTTCCGCACGGCCTTCCAGCAGACGTGGACGCAGGCGCTCTCCGCGGGCATGTCGTCGCCGGCGATCACCTACGAGGCCGAGGCGCCGCTGTCGGCGATCACGGAGCAGTTCGTGCGCCAGGTCGAACGCCTCGAGCCGTTCGGCAACCAGAACCCGCGCCCCATCCTCGGCATCCAGGGCGTCACCCTGCACACGGTGCGCACGATGGGAGCCGACGGACATCATTTCAGCGCCGAGGTCGGGCAGGGCGGCCCGTCGATGCGCGGCGTCGCGTTCGGCAAGGGACGTTGGGCCGAGGAACTTTCGGCTGGCGACATGGTCGACATCCTGGCGACGCCGAAACTCAACCGCTACCGCGGACGGACGTCCGTCGAACTCGAACTCATCGACATGCGCAAGTCGGCCGCCGAGCCGTCCGATGACTGAGGCCAAGACGAAGCCGACGACGGAGAGCGTGAAGGCCTTCGTCGACGCGGTCGAGGACCCCGACCGCCGACGAGACGTGCGCACGATCATGAAGATGATGAAGGCCGCCTCGGGCGCGCGCCCGAAGATGTGGGGCGAGTCGATCATCGGCTACGGCAGCTACACCTACCGCTACGCGTCGGGTCTGACAGGCGACTGGCCGCTCGCGGGCCTGTCACCGCGGGCGCGCAACATCACGCTCTACATCATGTCCGGCTTCGCCTCCTACGAGGCGCTGCTCGCCAAGCTCGGCAAGCACAAGACCGGCAAGTCGTGCCTGTACTTCAACAAGCTCGCGGACGTCGACGAAGACGTGCTCGCCGAGCTGATCAGTGCGTCGATCAACGCGATGAAGACCAAGCACGCCTAACATCCCGTTGAAGAACTCATCCGGCGCGTCGCACGCACCCGAGTGCGGCTGTGCCAGCAGGGCTGGGTCGAACAACACACATCTTGCGCTCAACGAAGTGGTACTTCGCCGACCTCTCGAAAGATGCCGTCTCTTCTTGCCCTGCAGACGCAGCCACACCCGCGCGACATTTCTCCATGCATAACCCGGCCCAACAGAACGCGCCGCACGCACAACACGCAGCGCGAGAACGCACGCGCAGTCGAGATTGCGCGCAGTCGTTGAGACCTCGCCACGGGCGATCCGGATATCAGCTCCTGAGACCAAACCCAGGAGCCATACCATGTCGCCTCACGCACCCTCTGCGGCACCACTCCAGCGCATCGCCCTCGCGCTGACTCTCGCAGCTTCCGGCGCCCTCGCCCAAGTCCCCGATAAGGAATGGCTCGGGAACTTTGCGAACGACAAGCTCGGCGAGACCATCGTGAACGTCGGCGATTGCGACGCCGACGGAACCGACGACTTCGCCATCGCATCGCCCCACACAAGTCACCTCACCTTCCTCCCCGGCCCCGTGGTCAAGCCGCGCGTCGGGCGCGTGCTCATCATCTCGGGTGCCACACGCACGACGCTGCACGATTGGTACGGCGGCAAAACCGACGAGGAGTTCGGTTACAGCGTGGACGGCGCGGGTGACATCGACGGCGATGGGTACGACGACGTGATCGTCGGCACGCCGAGATTCGCAGGTGTGATCAACCTCGAACATGGCCTGGTGCAGATCTTCTCAGGCCGAACCGGAGAGGCCCTTCACTACATCGTGGGATCTCAGATCAATGCGCGCTTCGGCCACTCCGTTGCAGGCAATGGAGACTTCAACGGCGACTCGATACCCGACTTCGCCGTGGGCTCACCGTTCTACGACACACTCTTCGGCGACGGTGCGTTTGGCCTCCAAGGCCACGTCCAGGTCTACTCCGGCGCGACATTCACGCAGCTCGCCACGTACACGGGTGGCGAACGTCCGCTCGAGTCGGCCGCCGTCTCGGGACACGATGTCCGTATCGACTCGCGCCACTTCGGCTGGTCGCTCGACATCCTCGGCGCGTATCTCGCCGTGGGCGCACCGCTGAGCGACTGGAAGAACTATTCGACGCTCCAAACGTCCTTCGACACAGGCCACGTCGCGCTCTACGACGTCCCCCTCAACGACGTCGCGAACGATGTCGGCGCCGCGTTCACCCGGCTGGGCGAGGACGTCGCTCTCTCGGACGTCATCCCCGGGGGCCTCCCGGAGATCGCCGCGGGCGCACCGGGCTTCCTCGACAAGGGCCGGATCGACATCACGACGCCCACGTTCGACTTCCCATTCCTCTGGGACGTCTCCGAGTCGTACCTCGGCACGACGGCGATCCCGATCGGGCGTGTTGTCACCTTCATCAGCGACCTCGACGGCGACGGCCGCGACGACCTCGCTGCCGGTGCCCCCCTGGCCAAGATCGGCGCACCGCTTCAAGCAATCGATGCAGGCGCGCTGCTGTTGTACTCAAGCACTTCAGGGGCACAACTCGGGTACTACCAAAGCACGCTTGCGGGCGACCGACTCGGCGCCTCCGCGGCCACCGTCACGCAGCTCGACGGCAGTGTCGATCTCGTGATCGGCGTCCCCGGCGCCAAGGGCCTGCTCACGGAGCACGCGGGTGCCGCGCGACTGTACGGACAGATCAACTGCGCCGCGGCTACCGAGTTCTACGGCCACGGACTGACCGGCACGAACGGCGCGCCCGAGTTCACGAACGTGACCGCGCCGATCCTTGGGCAGACCATCGCCTTCACCGTGACCAACTCGGCCCCCACGGCGACGACCGCGTGGCTCTTCCTCGGGCTGGCCAAGTCGACCACGTCGTACAAGGGCGGCACGCTGCTCGTCGACTTCTTCACGGCGCTCCCGGCGCCGATGCCCGCCAACGGCCTCACCCTGTCCGGCCCACTCCCCGACGACTCGACGCTCTGCGGCGTGAGCCTCTACCTCCAAGCGCTGCTCGTCGACCCCGGCGCCACCCAAGGCGTCGCGTTCACGCGCGGCCTGGAACTCGTCCTCGGAGAGTGAGTTCCAGGCGATGTTTCGCCCTGGAAGACGCTTCGCCGAGGAGTTCGGATCCGCTCTGCACGGCTTGACAGGTTCCGAACATGGGTTGAGGATGACTCAATGTGAAACTCGCCCAGGGGGAAGGGGCGACGCACGTTCGAGTGAAGTGGATGAGGGTCGCCCACTCCTCGGGAAACTCGGGTCAGGGACGGCGCACCGACGCCGTGAGCTGGAGGTCTCGCTGCAAGAGATACTCCCGGAGGAGACAGGGATGCACACCACGAGACGCACACCGCGGCGACTCTCGGCCACGGCAGTCATGGCTACCGTCGTTCTGGCTCTCGCAGCCTGTGGGCCGAAGCCCCCGACGCAACAGTCGCCGGGAGGGCCGACCGTCGAGATCACGTGTCCACCGAGCGACGACATCTCCGTCAACGACGCGTCTCCGGCTGTGCGCGTGACGTACACGCCTGTCACCAAGGCGCCCGTCGACCTCACGTCGTTCCGCGCCAGCATCGACGGCGTCGACCTGACGTCCGAGTTCCTCCTCTTCGAGAGTGAGGCAACACTCGACCTGCAGAACATCATCGTCCTTGACGACGGCCCGCACGTCCTCGAAGTCGAAATCGCGAACACGAAGGGGAAGGCGACGATCGCGCTCCGGAGCTTCGTCGTCTCGACAGCCGGCGAAACGACTCAGATCCGCGGCACGGTCCGAGATGCGCTGTCGCAGGCGCCCGTCGTCGGCGCGGAGGTCTACTTGGCCGGGGCTCCCGCCATCGCAGACGTCACGGCAAGCGATGGCTCGTTCGTCCTCGACGGACCGCCGGCTGGCAAGCAGTTGCTCAAGGTCGACGGCAGCGGAGCGTCGAACCCCAACGGGCAGACGTACGCGAACTATTCCGTCCCGAAGAACGTCACGGACGGGCAGGTGCTCGACATCTTCCCCGCCATCTACCTTCCGCCGATCGATCCCGCGGGCACGGTCGAGATCACCGAGGATCTCGTCGACGCCGAGGGATGTGCCTTGGCGGACATCGTCATCGAGAACCCCGTATGTGGTGTCAAGATCACGATCGCCCAAGGGACGGAGATCACCTTCCCCGACGGATCGAGTTCGGGGCAGAGCATCTCGATCACAGAAGTTCCGAAGGCGTTCACTCCGAGTGAGTTGCCGGAAGAGGTGGACCCACCCGTTCTCATCACGTTCCAACCGTCGGGCCTGGAACTCGACGCGGCGACGGTCATCGAGTTTCCGAACCCCGACGGTTGGGCTCCCGGGAACGAGGCCATCTTGTTGTCCTTCGATCACGATGCTGGTGTGTTCGTGGAGTCGGGAACGCTCACCGTCGAGGCCGGCGGAGTGTCGGGGCCCGGGCCCAGTGCTGGCGGTTGGCATTGCCCCTGTCCTCCTGCTCCGGGACCAGATGGCGGGCCCGACGACGACTGCCAGGACTGCGACTGTCCACTCAACCCGCTCGTCGATCTGTACCAGGGGACGTTCCGGCACAGTGTCCCGCTCCCGGCAGTCAAGCGCCTCGACCGCGACTCGAGCGTCACGCTTCACTACTCATCTGCTGCGGCGAAGCCCGAGCCCGTCGTCTCGTCGCTGACCGTGATCCCGGTTCAGGCCGCGGTTCCGCCGTCCGTCGAGCTCAGCGTCACGATCCTCGGAAGTGACGTCGGCTCACCGTTGTACTTCGACACGGCGGGCCTCTCCGAGAGTGTCGCGACGAGCTTTCACACGCCCTACGCTTTCGACGCGAGTTTCCTCGAAAGCGGCCTCTACAAGTACCAGCTCCGCGCGAAGAGCGTTTATCCGACGTCATCGTCGAGCGCCGTCGTTGCCGGCGACCGCCTTCCCATCGTGAACTGGTCGGAGAACTCGACCGGACGAGGCTGGTCCCATTCACTGGCCAAACGCCTTCACTTCAACGCCCCACCGCGGATCTCGTACGAGAGCGGTGATGGGCGTCTCGAAGCCTACGACCCAGCGCCCGTGACGTTCTTCGACTGGAATCAGGAAGGCTCGCAAGGGGCGGGTAACTGGTCGGTGTCCTCCGACGGCTCGTCGGTTCTCCAGACGGTCAACGGGCAGCCGACGTTCTTCATCAGCAATGCTCCGTTCGGCTACGGGACATTCGCAGGCACGCTGCGCGTCGAGACATCGAGTGACGACGATTTCATCGGTTTCGTGTTCGGCTACAACAGTCCGCTCAGTGAGAACGGCGACCCGACCAACGACTACGACTTCCTCCTTTTCGACTGGAAGCGCGGCAACCAATCAGGCGCGTCGGCCGGCATGACGCTCTCGCGCGTCGACGGCACCATCACGGACAACAATGCGAGCTTCTGGCTGCACCAGGAGTCCGAAGCTCTGACCGTGCTCGCCAAGGACTGGGCTTCCAGCAATGGCTGGGAGTCGTTCGTCGAGTACGACTTCTCGGTGACCTATGCGGCCGATCACGTCGCGATCTCGATCGACGGTGAAGAGATCTTCGACGTCGGCGGCAGCTTCCCCGCCGGACGCGTCGGCTTCTACAACTACTCCCAGAGTCAGGTGCGCTACACGGGCTTCTCGAGCACCGAGAAGTTCGAGTCGACGACCGGTGACCTGAGCACGATCAGCAAGTCAGCCTCCGGCGAGGCATACCGGCGCGTGCTGTCGGATGGATCGAGTGAGGAGTACGACCTCGACGGACGGTTGATCAGTATCACAGATCGTTCCGGAAACACCTCGCTTCTCACCTACGACGGTGACCGGCTCACCTCCGTGACGAACCCACTCGGCGAGAGCGTCCTCTTCGGATACGACGCCGGCTTGTTGGCTTCCATCGTCGACGAAGCGGGCCGCACCACGAGTCTCACGCACAACTCGAATGGCGAAGTGACGCGGATCGACCTGCCCGACGGGTCGACGGAGAAGTACACGTACGACGATGGCCGGATGACGACGTTCACCGACCGCGCGGGCGAAAAGTCGAAGTTCGCGCTCTCACCGCTCGGGCGCGTCACCGAGGTCGAGCTCGCCGACGGATTCAAGCGAGACGTTCAGGCTGCGAAGCTGGCGGGATTCACGAGCGCTGACGATGCCGACGGTTCGACGGAGAGCCCGCTCGCGTTGATGTTGATGGACGTCGAGCACAGCATCGTGTCGACGTCGGATTCGACATCTCGAATGCTGGAGTACGGCGCAAACGGACCGACGGCCGTGGAAGACGAACTCGGACGCGTCAGTACGTTCGTACGCGACGACCGCCAACGCGTCACGTTCGCCGCGGGTGCCGATGGCATCAGCACCACCTACGACTACAACCCTGTCGGGAACCTCGCTGAAGTCATCACGAGCGCGCCGGGCGAAACCGACGAAGTCACGCGTTACACGTACCACCCGACGTTCAACTCTGTGACGGGGATCACGTACCCCAACGGCATCATCAACCCCGAAACCGGCGTCTCGCTCGCCATCGAATACGACGAGGCAGGCAATCACGTTCGCACGATCGACGTCTTCGGGATGATCACGGAGTACCACTATGACGAGGGCAACCCTCTGCCGGGAATCGTCGGCCGCCTGACTTCGATTACACGGGCCGTCGGACGTCCCGAGCAGTCGAGCGTGACGTTCGAGTACGACCCGCTCACGGGTAACACGTCGCGCATCGTCGACGATGACGGCGTGACATTCGCCTTCACCTACGACGGTGCCGGCAATGCGCTCGCGGCGAGCCAGGGATCGCTCGCAGACACAAGCGTCGTGACGAACGCGCTCGCGGCCAACCGCCTCGCGGCACTCGTCGACGCGCTCGGAGCAACGACGCACTTCTCGTATGACAAGGAGGGCAATCTCAGCGAGGTCCTCGATGCGTTGAACCAGAAGTACCTCATGAAGTACGACACTGAAGACCGCATGACGGAACTCCGTGACCCCAACGGAAAGACTGACAAGCGGTCGTACACGACGGCTGGCGAGCTGCAGCAGCGCATCGACCGCAAGGGGCAGCGCTTCACGTACACCTACGACGAAGCGCACCAACTCGTTGAAGTCGAGTACCCCGGACTCCCTGGCGCGACGGGAAACACGAAGGACCGCTTCGGCTACGACGTCGATGACAACGGCACGGTCGATGGGACCGAAGACCTCGTTCACGTCATCGAGAGTGCCGGTGAGGGCATCGTGATCCACCGAGACGCCATGCAACGGCCTCGCATCGTGGAGTACACCGGAACCAACAGCGTCACACTGCACTACAACTATGGCCTCGGTGGACTCGTCGACGAAGTGCTGATCGAGGACGTAGACGGCACCGACCTCTCACATCTCCGCTTCGGATACGACGCCCTGCAACGCACGACGTCGGTCGAGCAGCTCCTGACGGGGAACGTCGCGATCCTCGAGTATGACGCGCTGTCGCGCCTCGCGCGCCGCGACCTCAACGGCATGTTCGAGACGCTCTACGACTACACGCCCGGCGGACTGCTCGAGACCATCACGCACCGCCGTCAGTCGGACAACGAGGTCATCAGCCAGTACTCCTATGACTTCGACACGACCGCGAAACGCACGCAGCTCCTGACCTCGCGACCGCACCTCGCACCCGGCACCGTCGTCGAAGGCTACACGTACGACCTCGCCTCGCGCCTCACGAGCGTGACATCGGCCGGGCAAGAGACGGCTCTGCTCACCTACGACCCCATGGGCAATGTCTTGTCCGACGGAGGCGCTGCGCTCGCCACCTACGCCAAGGGTGATCGACTCACGAACGATGGCACCTGGAAGTACACGTACGACAACAACGGCAACCGCACGTCGCGCACATCCCTCGTCGACGCCGCCGTGTGGTCGCTTTATCGCTACGACGCCCAGAACCGTCTCACGGAGTTCGAAGGATATGACGGCACGCTGGTGCGCATGACGTACGACCCCTTGGGCCGCGTGATCCGACGCGAGGAGGTCGGCATATCCGCCACGCGCTACATCTGGAACGGCGAGCAGGTGCTGCTCGAGATCGATGACGCAACGGGCCTTCCGACGGCGCGCTTCATGCCCGTCGACCCGCTGAACGACATCGCCTTCGCGGAAGTCGACCTCGACGCGTCGGGCGCCCTCGCGGCCGACGAAGCCGTCTACTTCCTCGCCGACGCCCTGGGCTCCGTCCTCGACATGACCTCGGACAGCGGCGTGGTGCGCTCGATCGAACTGAGCACGCACGGCGCGCTGCTCAGCGAAACATCATCTGGGAACAACCTTCCCACGATCGGCTTCACGGGCCACCGCTACGACGCAGCCGCCGGGCTGGCGCACATGCGCAACCGCTTCTACGACCCGACGAGCCGGTCATTCATCCAGGAAGACCCGCTCTTCCTCACACCGGAGACCGTGTCGCTCGGCGTCGACGCGAGCATCGCGTACTACGTGTCGAACCGCTACGGATACGCGCGGCAGGACCCCATCAACTTCAACGACCCGACGGGGCTCTCCGTGCAGGTCTGCACGCGTCCACTGCAAGGCTACGAAGGCGTCTTCACGCGCCACTGCTTCATCAAGTTCGACAACTACGACACCGCTGGGTTCTTCGACACGAGCGTCGTCGGCGAAGAGACCTTCTGCTCGACGAAGCAGAAGTGCTTCAACGTCGCCTGCCCTCCGAAAGATCCGTGCAAGGAGGAGTGCGTTCGCAAGGCCGTCGAGAAGTCGAAGAAGAAGAAGCACAGCTACAGCGTGGGGTTCAACAACTGCTGTTCCTGGGTACAAGACATCCTCGCTGAGTGTGGCCTGAAGATGCCCGTCTGCCCGAACCTCGGTGTCGGGATCAACGGCTGCGGTCTCGGAATACCCGGACTGTAAGACCGACCGGCCGCGTCAGCTTCCCGCCGAGCGCTTCCCCAACAGCCGCGTGATCAACACACCGGCGAGGAAGAGGCCCACGGCCGTGACGATCTGGGTATTCGCCGGCTCGAAACGCACGAGCTCGGCGGACATCCGCTTGAGGTCGCCGCGCGTCTTGCCTTCGTACTGCTCGCGGATCTCCTCGGCATACTCCTGCGTCCAAGCCAGGCCGCGGGCTTCGTTGATCTCCGTGACCGTGAAACCCTCGACGAGCATCGCGGCGCCCTTCTGGAAATCGCGGTTGAGGAGCTGCGGGTGGACGGGTTCGCGGAAGGGATACAGACCGAGCACCGACCCGACCAGCAGTCCCAGCAATGCGGCGTGTGAGATCGCCGGCGCGCGGGCGAGCGCAGCCTTGAGCGCGTTGCTGAGCAGGGCGATACCAAGCACGGCGCCGACGACGACAGGGCCGAGGATCCACGCCGACTCGGTCGGATCCTCGAGAATGCGCGCCGCCGAGGCGGCACCGATCACGAGGTCGTACATGCCGAAGATCAGCAGCATGTACGAGCCGCTCACCCCGGGCAGGATCATGCTCGACGCTGCAAGTGCGCCGATGCCGATGAGCACCGGGATGGTCGGCTCGATGTTCGCCTCGACGAGACTGAACGCGAGCCACGCCATGAGCGCGACCGACGCAAGGAACGAGACGAGCACGCCGAACGACAGCGGCTTGCACTGAGCCCAGAGATCGGGAGCGCCGCCCAGCGTCATGCCGATGAAGAGGCTGTACATGATCCAGCGGTAGTCCTGCACGAGCCCGACGGCGACACCACTGAGCGCGAGGATCGCCACCACGGCGCCGATCATGATCAGCGCCAGCAAGCGGATGCTCGCCGCCGTGAACCTCAAGCGCGTGACGCTCGCAATCGCGCCGATGAAGTTGTCGTACAGCCCCAACGCGAGGATCATCGTGCCGCCGCTGACGCCGGGCACGAGGTTCGCAAGCCCCATCAGCACGCCGCCGAGCAGCGCGCGCCCGGGCGGTGAAGGCGTGTTGTCCGAGGCCGTCATCGATCGCTTCTCCGAGTGAGTGCGCGACATGATCCACCATCGCCGCGGCTGAGAGAAGCGCCGACGAGAGTCGAATCGAGAAGACGTGGCGCGTTCAAGCGACGGCGGCCGTCAGCCGCACTCGGTGAAGCCGCATGAGTGACACTTCACGCAGCCTTCCTCGAACGCCAGCTGCGAGCCGCACTCGACGCATGCGCCTTGCATCGTCGACTCCGAGACGATGCGTCGCGCGGGCACGGGTGCAGCCGCCGCCTCGTTCACCACCGACGCCCCGGCCGCGTCACGCACGGCCTGGTGAGCCTCACGGTCGACGACGTACTTCTCGAGCGCCTTGCCGATCGCGTCCGCGCACGAGCTGATCTTGCCGTCCTCACCCCAGGCGGGTCGGTGACAGGAGATGCCCTTGAGCTGCTTGACGAGCGGGTCGATCTCGGCACCGCAACGCAGCGCGTAGCTGATCAGGCGTCCGATCGCTTCGTTCTGGCTTGCGGCGCACCCACCGGCCTTGCCCATGTGGTTGAACAGCTCGAAGGGCTCGCCCTCTTCGGTCTCGTTGATCGTGACGTAGAGGTTGCCGCAGCCGGTGTTCATGCGCACGGTGTGGCCGAGGGTCACCGAGGGGCGATGACGCGGCGCCATCGCCTCGGCGGCCTCGGCCGCCGTGTTGCGCGAGCCGAGCGCGATGCCCTGGAGCACCGATGGACGCCGCATATACGTCGAGACTTCGGCGGCGTGGAAGCGGTCGAGTCCGTCGAGCAGGCGCGCGGCGGTGTCGCTCTCGAGGCTCGAGAGCATCGCGCGCGTCTCCTCGTCGCGTGTGCACGCTGCCTGCAGCGTGGCGACTGCTTCGACGTCACCTTGCTCGACGGCTTCCCACTCGATGGCGCGATAGGCGAGTACGACTTCGGCCGCGTTCTCCTTTCCGACCTCATCGTCGTCATGCACGTCGACGGGCAGACGCGACGCCGGCTTGGTGGACGTCACTTCTTCGGCGCGCTTCATGACGACTCCTCCATCAGCATGTCGAGAACGGACGCACGCGCTTCGGCGCGCGACACCGTGATGTCTTCAGCGTTCTCGCTCTCGGCCTCGTCGCCGACAACCATGGGCTGACCCGTGCGACTTCCGTCGCGGTACACCGTGATGCCCTTGCATCCGAGTTCCCACGCCTGCACGTAAGCCTGCTTGACGTCATCGATCGACGCGTCGCCGGGGAAGTTGATCGTCTTCGACACGGCGGCGTCGGTGTGCTTCTGCCAGGCCGCCTGACAACGCACGTGCCATTCGGGCGAGACATCGCGCGCCGAGCGGAAGACGCGCGTCACGTCGTCGGGAAGCGCCACGGGACAGCCGTCCAACGTGCCCGCCCCAGCGGCGTGGTCGGTGACCTTCGCGATGTCCGCCGGCGACAGGCCGGCAGCGCGCAGGGCTTCCTCGAAGACCGGGTTCACTTCCGTGAGCACCGTCGCCTCGCCCTTCTCGTCGCGCATGATCTCGCGTCGGAAGGCAAGCGAGAAGATCGGCTCGATGCCGCCCGAGCAGCCCGCCAGGATCGAAATCGTTCCCGTGGGCGCGATCGTGACCGTGTGCGCGTTGCGCATCTTACGGTCGAGCACCGTGTCCCAGCGCGACCCGCGCCAGTTCGCGAACGTGCCCTTTTCCTCCGCGAGGCGCGTGTCTTCGTCCCACGCCTCGCGCTGGATCAGCCCACCGATGGCTTCGGCGAACGCCAAACCCTCGGGGCTGTCGTAGCTGAGACCGAGGTGGAAGAGCAGGTCGGCCCAGCCCATCACGCCGAGACCGATCTTGCGGTTCGCGCGGCAGACAGCGTCGATCTCCTTCGTCGGGTAGCGATTCACTTCGACGACGTTGTCGAGAAAGCGGATGGCAGCGCGGACTGTGTCGACGAGTGCGTCGAGGTCGAGGTGTTCGGCGAGGGCCGCATCGATGCCGTGATCGCTGATCGACGACGTGACGGGCTGCTCGCGCCAGAAGGCCGCGAGGTTGAGGCTGCCGAGGTTGCAGGCTTCGTAGGGCAGCAGTGGCTGCTCGCCGCAGGGGTTCGTCGACGTCATCGGGCCGACGTTCGGCGTCGGGTTCACCTCGTTGACCTTGTCGATGAAGATCAACCCAGGCTCGCCCGAGCTCCAGGCCTTCGTGACGATCTCGTCGAAGACGTCGCCGACCTTCCAGTGCTCGTCCGTCGCCGGGCCGTCCCAATCGACGCCCGTGCCATCGCGGCGCAGGAATCCGGTGCGCTTCGTGTGCGGATCGACGACGACGTGCGCGGCCTTAGGCGTCGCGCGCAGCGCCTCCATGAAGGCATCCGGCACCGTGACGGAGAGGTTGTAGTTCGTGACCTGCGTGAGGTCTTCCTTGAAGACGATGAACGACATGACGTCGGGGTGGTCGATGCGCATCGTCCCCATGTTCGCGCCGCGCCGCGAGGCGCCCTGCTGGATCGCATCGGAGACCGACGAGAGCAACTTCAGGAACGCCAGCGGGCCTTCGGTGCGTCCACCCGAGCTGGCGACGATCGAACCCGACGGGCGTAGTTTCGAGAGGTCGACGCCCGTGCCACCGCCCGAGCGCTGGACGAGCGCGATCTGGCGCGCCGTCTCCATGATGTCCTCGATCGTGTCGTCGAGCGGGAGGACGAAGCAGGCCGAGAGCATCCCGAGCGGCCGACCGGCGTTCATGAGCGTCGGCGAGTTGGGCATGAACTCGCGCGACCACATCATGTCGAAGAAGCGCGTCGTCCAGACCTCGGGCTCGGCCTCCACGGAGGCCACATGACCGGCAACACGCGCGAAGAGCTCGCGCGGCGTCTCGACGACTTGGCCCTGGGCGTCTCGGCGCAGATAGCGCTTGTCGAGCACGGAGAGGGCGTTGTCCGAGAAACTGCCGCGCTCGGCGGCCTCGAGCTGAACGGAAGCAGACACGCGCTTGGCGGTCGACGGCGGAACATTCTTCGAAACCAACTCGTTCTTTCCCTGGAGGAAAGACGCGGCCCTCCGACGCGCGCCCGCGTCGAACCACCACATCAGCGACAACCCACTCGATCCAACCGCTAGATAAAGGTGTTCGAATACGGTTCTCAAGGGTGACGTCTCCAGATCCGGCGATCACCTGACGCGTCACGAGCGCGCACACTCGGGAAACGACAGTTTCACGTGAGGCACACACCGAAGAAAAACTTCCGGCCGCTGGAGCCGCTCAGCACCTGGTCGCCGGCGGAGAGCGCATCGAAGAGCGCCGGCAAGCTCAGCCCGACTCAACGCCCGCGGTGACTGCCCGAGACGCGGCCGGGACGGCGTGCCGGCGCCCGGAAGAATGGAGCACAGCCAATATGCGCGGAACGGGCGCGGATGAGCCGCGCGTGACCGGTTGCTCTGCTGGGCCAGGAGATGCACGAGATCTCGACGCGCAACCTCTCCGTCTACGGACTTGTGTTCGTGACGATGCGCAACCACATCAGGACACGCGCTCGGAGATCGGTGACGTCGGAACGCTCGCGATCGAGTAGCAACGACGAGCCACCGGTTGCGAACTCGATCGCGTGGAAGAAGTGGCCGGCGTCATGGGAGCGCGCACGGAGTTCGAGAAGAAACACCCCCCCACTCTCGTTGACCGGCATGACAACGAAGCCGGGCACCGCGAGATCCTCGAGTGCTCCCCAGCCGTCGCATGAGTCCATGCCATCGGGGCCGAACACGACGACGCCATCGACGCGCTCGGGGTACTCGACGGCAAGGCGCAGCGCGAGGGCGGCGGCGTGTCCGCCTCCCCAGAGCACGACGCGCTCGGCGAGCCCACCAGCGATCACGTCGCGAAGCGCAGCGGTGAGGTCGGGGTAGGAGTCGCAGGCGCCTGTCGAGATATCCTCGGGCAACGCGTCGGCGGTGAGGTTCGCGACACCATCGCGGTCGCCGCCGGTACGCAAGTCCCAAGCGATGGCGCGAAAACCCGCGGAGTTGAGCCACGTCGCAAGCTCGGAGAACTCACTCCGCGCGCTCGCCCCGTTGCCGTGGAACAACAACACGAGCGGCGCATCGCGTGCAACGCCGGCGTCGTAGACATGTCCGTGGATCGTCACGCCGTCGTGCGTGCTTGCCGTGCGTACCGTGCGCGCCTTCGACCAAGGAGACGCACAACCGGTCATCGTGGAAAGTGCGATCGCGAGCATCAGCGCGAGGGGGCGCCAGGTGCGAGTCCGTTCGATGAGAGTTCCTCCGGTCAGCGACGGTGAGTCACCGCGAGCATCATGGCGTGACGTCGTCGAGCCATGTGAGAACACGTTCACGTGCCTCGCTCATGTCGGCCTGCGTGCGTGAGTCGAGAAGCATCGATGAGCCGTGCACGCCGTTCGCGATCACGGCGAACTCGACACCACCGGCGGTCAACGCTGCGCGTTGCTCGAGCGACGTCTCACGTTGCATCTCGGAGGCCGGGCGCAATGCCAGCGCCGGCGCATGCACGTTGGCAAGCCACAGCGCCGCGCGACAGCTCGCCACCGGACCACCCGACGCCGGCGAGAACGCGATCACGCCGAGTGTCTGCTCGGGATGCTCGGCAGCGAGTCGGAAGACGAGAGCACCGGAGTACGAACTCCCCCAGAGCACAACGCGCTCGGCGAGTCCGGCGGCGATCACGTGGTCGAGCGCAGCCTCGAGGTCGGCGTAGGCATCGCAGTAGTCGGCAGGGACACCTTCGGCGAGCGCGTCGACCGTGCGATTCGCGACCCCGTGAAGGTCGCCGCCTGCTCGCAGATCCCATGTCATCGCGCGAAACCCGGCGCCGTTCAGCCACGGAACGATTTCGGCGTACTCGCCTCGGCCACTCGACCCGCCCTGGTGAAAGAGCAGCACGAGCGGCGCACTGCGGTCGAGGTCGCCGGCATGCAGATCGCCGAAGATCGAGACTCCATCGTGCGTGATCGTCGAAGATGATCGCCGACCGAACTCAGTCGGCGCTGCGCACGATGCCACGATCATCGCGAGCATAGAAAGGGACAAGAGGCGCATCACGAACGTGCAAACCCAGCAATCGCCTGTGTCGCCTTCATCGTGCAGAAGCTTTGCCATCTCAGCTCTCCATGCGCTTGTAGAACACCACGGCGTCGTGAGGCGTCACCCCGTCGGGATCGAGAGCGAACTCGGGGATGACACCGACGCGAGTCCAACCCAGGCGCACGTAGAGACGCTCGGCCGTCGTGCCGCGCTTCGTGTCGAGCGTGAGGAGCGCGAGTCCTGACGTCCGCGCGACGTCTTCGATTGCCGTCATCAACTCCGTGCCGAGACCGCGACCTTGAACCGTGCGATGCACGAGCAACTTCATGACTTCACCGCGTCGCGGCTGATTCGGCGCCCTAGCCAACTGCAACTGCACGGTCCCGACGATGTCCACGCCATCGCGCGCGACGATCAGCCTCATCCGTTCGCTCGCAGAGGCGAACAGTTCTCGCCACCAAGCCATGGCCGCATCCAGCGTGAGCGGCGCGAGAAAGCTGACCGCCTCCCCGCTCGCCACGGTGGCTGCCAAGAGCTGCCCAAGAGCACGCAGATCGCGCTCGGCCGGCTTCCCATTCATGACCTCGAGCGAAAACCCAGACGAGCCCAAACGTCCACCTCCTCGTGAAAGCAGATTACCAACGCCAAGACCATGAGCGACGCGCATCGAACGAGCAAGAGTCCTTCAGCATCGAGGCCACGCCAAACCGCGCAAGCCTCCCGAACGATTCGCGCCCCATCGACGACAACGCTGGACAGCGTTCGACGAGACGCCCAGCATTCGGCACATCGTCGTCAACGCAAACTCGGACGTTCGTGGCGAACGAAGCGCACCCTCACTTCGGGTCCTTCGAGAAGAAGGCCACCGCCTTCTTCAGGATGTCGCGCTCCTGACGAGCCTGCGCCAGCTCGCGACGCAAGTGCGCGATCTCATCGTCGGAGTCCCGCGGACGACCTTTCCCCGGGAACGCGGCGTCACCGTCCTGCTCGTACGCGATCTTCCAAGCTAGAAGGACGCTGCGGTCGACTCCAAGGCGTCGCGCCACGTCGGACATCGTCCGATCTTGCGCCAGCACCATCCGTACCGCCTCGCGCTTGAACTCTGCGCTGTATGTCATTCGTGACTCCATGAACACTCCTCACGGCCCATTCTACGGCCTTCGTCGGCGTCCACGAAACCGGAGCAAGATCGCGCCTTGTCTGAGCGCGGGCCCCCGATCTCGCCGCAACCGAGCCGCGCGCCGTCGACGACGGCTTCGTCAGCGACTTCACGGCGCCGCCACCCTTTCACGCGATCCCTCCGTCGAGCGCCGTGCCCGAGCGACGAAGCGCGCGGCGCCCCCGGCACGACCAAGCAAACGAAGCGAGCGCCGCACCCGAGGATGCGACGCTCGCTTACTTGCGTGTGGCGATCACTCGCCGCGCGCGTTGGTCACTTGCTCACGAGGAAACTAGGGGCAAGTGGCCGTGGCTGTGGAATCGAAGTCGCCGACAAGATCGCCGTCATGCTTGAACCACGCCGACACCTTGGCAACGCCGTCGCTCAGCACTTCGAACCCGAAGGCAAAGTCATCGTCGCTTTCCTTGCCCTTCACGTGCAGGACCTCACCCGTTTCCAGGTGAGTGACCGTGCCCGAGTCGTTGCTGCCGTCGAAGCTGAAGAGTTCCCAGCCATCCACGGACACCGTGAAGAGCATGTCGATCGCGATCGTTCCCTCCGAGCCTGACGCCGTACCGATCATGGTCACCTTGCCATCGCCATCGTAATGGAACTGGATGTCGTTGGACGTGTAGTCACCATCACCGAAGTCGAACTCGAAGTAGATCGTGCCATCGAAGTCCCACGTACCGGGGTTGACCGGTTCGCTCGGCGGGTCGCACTCGCACTCGTCAGGCACACCGTCGTTGTTCGCGTCGGTGAGCGTGCCGTTGGCGAGGTCGCACTCGTCAGGAACTCCGTTGCTGTTGCAGTCCTCGGACGTACCCAGCGCGATGTCCAAGCCATCGGGCACACCGTTGAAGTTGCAGTCTTCTTCACACGAATCGACCGGGTCAGCGTTGAAGACCCAGTCCTGGCAGCAGCCTTCCGTTCCGTGGTCGAACTGCATCCAACCGGCGCCTTCGTCCCAGCCTGCATCCGAGTCGAACGAGAACGCCAGACCATCACTGTTGGCCTTCCCGAACAGCGAGATGACCTGGCCCGAATCGACGATCGTGATCGTCCCCATGGCGGCCGACTCATCGAAGCTCTTCAGTACGTCTCCATCACACTGGACGTTGTCGTACGTGAAGTCGAGGTCGACGAAGCCCGGGTTGGACCAGTTGTTGCCTGTGTCCTTGCCACCAAAGGCGCGTCCGAAGATGCGCACGGTGTCACCGTTGTAGAACAGGTACATCGCCGTTCCGGACGCCTCGAAGCTGAACGAGTAGACGTTCGGGTAATCGTCGTACAAGCCGTCCAGACGCACGCCGTAGCTCGGAGGAGCCGCGCCGTCGCCGGCGTTGCTCAAACGGTAAAGGCCCGGATCGCACGAGTCCGACGGGAAGAGGCAGCACTCGTCCGGAATGCCGTCGCCATTGATGTCGGCAGACGTTCCGTTCGCGATGTCGCACTCATCCGGCAAACCGTTGTTGTTGCAGTCCTGACTGGTTCCATTCGCGATGTCGATGGCGTCATCAACACCGTTGTTGTTGCAGTCGTTCTCACACTCATCCGGAACGCCGTTGCCGTTGTTGTCCTGCGACGTGCCGTCGGCGATGTCGCATTCGTCCGGCTTGCCGTTGTTGTTGCAGTCCTCCGATGTGCCGTTCGAGATGTCGATGTCGTCGGGCAGGCCGTTGTTGTTGCAGTCCGGCTCACACTCGTCCGGGATCCCGTTGTTGTTGTCGTCACGGGTGCCCGTGGCGATGTCGCATTCGTCGGGGTTCCCGTTCTCGTTGCAGTCTTCTGACGTGCCGTCCTCGATGTCCTTGTCATCGGGCACGCCGTTGCCGTTGCAATCGTCTTCGCACTCGTCCGGGATCCCGTTCTCGTTCAAGTCCAGCGACGTGCCGTCCAGGATGTCGCACGGGTCGCCGATTCCGTTGTTGTTGCAGTCGTCCTCGCAGACATCCGGAATACCATCGCCATCGCAGTCCGGCTGACATTCGTCCGGGACGCCGTTGGTGTCGCAGTCGCGACTGGTGCCGAGGAAGATGTCGATGTCATCCGGGATGCCGTTGTTGTTGCAGTCCGGCTCACACTCGTCCGGGACTCCGTTGCCGTTGTAGTCGTTGGACGGCCCGAAGACGATGTCGCACTCGTCGGGCACACCGTTCGCGTTGCAATCTCCCGAGGTGCCGTTGGCGATGTCGACATCGTCGGGCACGTCGTTCTGGTTGCAGTCCGGCTCACACTCGTCCGGCACGTTGTTGTTGTTGACGTCCTGCGACGTGCCATCGGCAATGTCGCACTCGTCAGGGCTGCCATTGTTGTTGCAGTCCTGGCTCGTGCCATTCGCGATGTCCACGTCATCCGGGACGCCGTTGTTGTTGCAATCATCCTCGCACTCGTCGGGGATGCCGTTGCCGTTGGCGTCGTTGGACGTGCCATCGGCGATGTCACACTCGTCCGGACGACCGTTGCTGTTGCAGTCCTGGCTCGTGCCGTTGGCGTTGTCCACGTCGTCGGGCGTGCCGTTGTTGTTGCAGTCCGGCTCACATTCGTCCGGGATGTCGTTGCCGTTGACATCGTTCGACGTGCCGTCAGCAATGTCGCACTCGTCCGGACGGCCGTTGTTGTTGCAGTCCTGGCTCGTGCCGTTGGCAATGTCGACGTCGTCGGGCGTGCCGTTGTTGTTGCAGTCCGGCTCACACTCGTCGGGGATCCCGTTGCCGTTGACGTCGTTCGACGTGCCGTCGGCGATGTCGCATTCATCCGGAACACCGTTGGTGTTGCAATCCTGCGACGTGCCGTTGGCGATGTCCACGTCGTCGGGGACACCGTTGTCGTTGCAGTCCTCTTCACACTCGTCAGGAATGCCGTTGCCGTTGCCGTCCAGCGACGTGCCATCGGCAATGTCGCATTCGTCCGGACGACCGTTGCCGTTGCAGTCCTGGCTCGAACCACTGGCAATGTCGATGTCGTCGGGGACGCCGTTGTTGTTGCAATCCGGCTCGCACTCATCAGGAATGCCGTTGCCGTTGTTGTCCGTCGACGTGCCGATCGCGATGTCACACTCGTCGGGCACACCGTTGCTGTTGCAGTCCGGGCTCGTGCCGTTCGCGATATCGACGTCGTCGGGCGTGCCGTTGTTGTTGCAGTCGGGCTCGCACTCGTCCGGGATCCCGTTCGTGTTCACATCGTTCGACGTGCCGTCAGCGATGTCGCACTCGTCGGGACGACCGTTGTTGTTGCAGTCCTGGCTCGTGCCGTTCGCAACGTCGAGATCGTCGGGGACGCCGTTGTTGTTGCAGTCCTGTTCGCACTCGTCCGGAATGCCGTTGCCGTTGTTGTCGATCGACGTGCCATCAGACACATCGCATTCGTCGGGACGGCCGTTGTTGTTGCAATCCGGGCTCGTGCCAGTGGCGATGTCGCATTCGTCCGGCACACCGTTGCTGTTGCAGTCCTGGGACGTGCCGTTCGCGATGTCGACATCATCTGGGACGCCGTTGTTGTTGCAATCGCTCTCGCACTCGTCGGGCACGCCGTTGCCGTTCGTGTCGGCGCTCGATCCGAACAGGATGTCGCACTCGTCGGGACGGCCGTTGTTGTTGCAATCTTGGCTCGTGCCGTTCGCGAGATCCTCGTCATCGGCAACACCGTTGCCGTTGCAGTCCGTGGAGAAGCAGACGTTGTCGACAGCTCCCGAACCGTTGAGTTGGACGAGCATCGACGTCACGCCGCCGATCGCCTTGAACTTCTGCACGACCACGCCGTTGTTGCCAGGTGTCGTCAGCGCCACCGAGCCGAGCAACATCATGCCCGGGCCGAAGAAACTGATCTGCGACGCGCGGTCGAACTCGACATCCAGGATCGTCATCTGGTTGACGACCACCGGGCCGACACCCGAGAAGTCGAAGAGCAGCGAGCTGCCGACCACGTCCGCGTCGTCGGGATCGTCGACCAAGCCGTCCATGTTGGCGTCAACGAGGTCCTCGGCGATGATGAGGACGTTGCCGAGCGCGACGGTGTTGGCGAAGGGGCTGCCCTGCTCACCCGAGCCTCCGACGCCCGGGCCACCGAAGTCTTCGTTCGGCGTGCCGAGGTCGGGGTCTTCACCCGTGGGGTTCGCCGAGTCGAAGACGACCGCGGCGTTGAACGGACCGAAAGACGGGTTGAAGCCCTGCACGATCACGGGGCCGAAGCCGTCGGACGTGAAGGCCTTGAAGACGACCGAGCCGGGGAGCGTGTTCTCGAAGTCGAGGACTTGGTCACAGTCGAACACCGTGTCGTCGAAGCCGAGGCCTCCGGCGACGCCCGGTGTCGGGCGCGGCCCACTGTTGACATCCACCGTGATTTGCTGGCCCGCGCTCTGCGGACTCGCGGCCAATGCAGCTGCGATGACCGCAGCGCATGGCAGATTGAATAGCGATCTCATTTTGCTTGACCCCGAATATTGGAAGCACATCGAAAGCGACGCCGCACATGCAGTGCCCTGACCAAGGAGCAACGCGCAGCCCTGCCCGCAGCGCGGTGTCGCAAGAGGTGAGCGGGACAACGACGCACCGGTGTCCCGGTCACGCGCCTGTCCCTACCCGATCAACAGATGCTACGCGCGATGCACGAATTCACGCAACCGATTGCTGTGTCAGCGGCCCGTCTCTACGAGAGACACGACTGCAAGAAGGCACATCGCGCGCACCGACGTTGCGACGGCGCGCGATTCAGAACGACGTGTTCGCAGAGCGAGGCGTTGTTGCACGATGCGAAGGGAGGCGAGAGCGTCTCCCTTCTCGGAGGCGTTCACGACTCGATCGCCACCGAACTCGGCCTCTTCAGCGCCGCCATCCAGTTCAGGATCTCACACCCGAGCCTCGCCGCGACCGCCTGCGTCTCTGACGTCCGAGCACGAGGCCGATCACTGAAGATTGTCGTGTAGCGGAACAAGGCGCTCTCGCGCCGTGCCATGTCGACGGTCGTCCGACGTCCCCTTCCATCGGCGGCGCCCAAGCTTCTCGACGTGCCGGATCGTGCGGTCCTGACCACGCCACCTTGGCATGCGTCGCGAGATGGACGCCGTCCTCGAAGGCGGAATGATGCCTCGCGCCCCGCGACGTCCGCCGGCTTCGTACATTGCGACGGTGTCGGAGGCCGCACCCGCGGGACCGTTCCCAAGTCAGCGCACTTCGGAGAAGTCATGCACCAACGGGGTAGATTGCTTTACCAGCGTCGGCTCGGTCGTCGGCGACGGCAAGAGCATGACGATCGTTGCCAATGGAGCACGCTGTGGCGATCGAGAAGAAGAGCGCGTTCGCACCCACTTTCCTCGAGTGCACAGCGACTACTGACGCGTGTACATCTCGTGTACGGACGATCCGCCATCGGGTGGGATGGTGCTCCCGCCAACAACGAAGACGAGCCCTTGGAAGAGCAGTGGGTCGATGCCGTGGCGCGGCGTGGGGATGTCGGCATCTGCGCGCCAGGCGTTGGTCGCCGGATCGAAAATGGCGACGCCTGGCGTCGGTGCGGCGCCGAGTCCGCGCCCAGCGAGAAGTGTGAACTCGCCCTCGCGATAGACGGCGCGCCCGCTGGAGCGCCGTGGTGTGAGCATCGCGCTGGGGGCGTTGGCGTCACTCGCGTCCCCGCTCCACGACCACGATGCTGTGAGCGGGTCGAAGATTTGCACGTGTTGCGATGACTGCAGCGTCGAGTCCAGCCCACCGAAGAGGAACATCCGACTTCCGTCAGTGCCGCGACCAGCATCTGCGCGCGCTGCGGGCATGGCCGGTAGCGTCGTCCACGTGTCTGTCGCCGGATCGTAGACGGCTGCGTTCGCCAACGGCGTGCCGACGATGAACCCGCCCGCGGCGTAGATCTTCCCATCGATGACAACCGTCGCGACGGCGCGTCCCGCCCAGGGGAGATCCGCGCCGAGCGTCCACGTGTCGGCGTTGGCGTCGTAGATCTGCACGCGCCCCTCAGAACCACCGCCGCGACCGCCCACGAGGTAGATCGTCTCGTCGATGACGACGGCGCTGTGTTGATCGCCGGCAAAGGGACGTGGCGCGGCCATCGCGCTTGACCAGTAGCGCGCGAGGAGGTCGTAAGTCCACGTCGCCGTCGAACCGCCTCCGAACGCATAGAGATCGGCGCCCACACGCGCCGTTGCGACCTGACCAAGAGCGACCGGCAGCTCCGTGCACTCTTCCCAACGTCCGGGTTCGAGTCCCGGCTCGTTGAGCAAGAAGCGGAACGCGGCGGGAAGCGTGCACGATTGGCCGGCTGACGTGACGACAACCGCCAGCCGCTCCGTCGTCGGCGCGAACTGCTTGGGGACGAGTCCCTCGATGCGCGTCGCACGAACGTCGGTCAGCGTCGCCGGCAGGCCGCCGAACGTCACCGACGTGTTGCCCAGCGAGCCGAAGTTGACACCGCCAATCACGAAGGGATGTCCCCCGCTCGGCGGTGCGCGCCAAGGGTGAATGTCGAACGCCTCCATGCTCGTCGCCGTGATGTCATCGGCGACAAGCACGCGCACTTCGTCTTGAGCATACGAAACCCCGAGCAGCGCCCCGCCCGGCCCCATTTGCACGTCGAGGCTGCGCAGATCGAAGAGATCGTAATGCTGGATCACCGTGCGTCCGTCCTCGCTGAAACGAACGCGCTTCAACTGACCGCCCCACCGCTGCACGAGGACGTCGTTCCACATCTGCCCGCCGAAGACCTGTGAGCGGTACTGCGTGATGCCGTCGGTCGACGACGACAGAGGAATGACGTGCGGCGTGAAGTCTTCCGGGATCGCCGGCGCATCGATGCCGCGGTAGATGTTCTGACGCGCGTCGTCACGACCGCGCGCGCGGTTCGGGTGTCCGTAGTAGTTGCCTCGCTCGATGAGCAGCAGCTCATCGGGCGCGGCGAATTCGAGACCCGATGAACTCGGGCCCGTCGACACAGGGCCGAGGTCGGAGTTGGGGCCGTTGTCCGTGGCGTAAAGACGCCCCTCGATCGTGTAGACGAGGTCGTAGGGGTTGCGCACGCCGGCGGCCTGCACCGACACATCGCCCGATGCGATCTCGAGTTCATCGCCGCGCGCCTGGTCGTCGACGATCGCGCCGGTTTCGATGCTGCGGTGCTTGATCGCGCCGTCGAACGTCGGGCTCGAAGTCTCGAACTTCACGATCGCCGCAGTGAGCGACGACTCCGGCAAGTCGCCGATCGTGGGCCACTGGACTCCGGAGTTCGTGTTGCTCCCGATCGTCGCGAGCAGATCGCCGTTGTCGTTGAACTGCATGCCATTGAGCGAGTGGTCGTGGTTCGACGTCGGCAAGCCGGTGATGAACGGAACCGGATCATCGAAGTCAGGCCCCGTGAGAACGCTGACCGCCCCGGGGAACGGCGAGGTGCCCGAGAAAGGCCCGCCGCCTTGGGCGTAGAGCTGCGTATGCGCGACGTAGACCTTGACCGGGTCGGGAGCGTCGAATGGATTGAAGACGATGCCGAGCACTTCGTTCTTCGGCGCGAGTCCTGCGACGCCTGGATAGGTGTCCTGCGTGACGACGTTGTAGTCGTCGTCGAACGTCAATGCCGTGAGCTGTCCGAAGCGCGACGACACGTAGAAGCGACCGTCGGGCCCCCAGTCACCGCTCGTGGGATCGGTGACCTCGGCAGGCGAGACGGCAGTGAACGCGATCGGTGGCGGGGCCATGTCGTCGTAGGTGAACGACTCGACGTTGCTCGTGCCTTGAGGTGTCGACACACGGACGTCGATCGTCGAAGGCGCCATCGCCGGTGCGGGGAAGCAGATCTGCTGCGGCGTGATGCTGTCGAAATCGTCGACGTCAAGCGTGATGCCACCCCACTCGACGGTCACGTCATCGCAGGGAAAGAATGCGAACCCCTCGAGCATGATCTCGTTGCCGCCGAGCGAGTTGCCGGCGCTCGGCATCTTGTGAATCACGGGCAGCAAGTCGGTCTCGTCGTGCACGAGCAACTCGCTCGCGATAGACATTGGGACAGTGCCCTGCACACCGGCGAGAACTTCCACCGCCAAGTCGTCGAGCGACGCGATCGCAAAGCGGGCCTCGATTGTCGACAGTCCAGCCGTGAGGAACACGAGCTGGCCGCTCGCAAGCTCCTCGCCCCCGACGAAGAGACGGCGGTCGAGCCCTCCGACAGCGGCGATCAAGTACGTGCCTGTGGCTTCCACGTCGACGGTCGCGAGCAGACGGATCATCGTCGGCCCCGTGAGCCCGGTCCCGCCGATCGTCGCCAAGGCGCCCGGCGTTGCACCCTCGGCCGGGACGAACAGCTCGTCGCGCGTCTGGACATAGTCGGCTGCCAACGGAACGGCGTCGAGCTTCTGAAGCGCGTCAGCAGCCGACGTCGCCGAGTAGTAGAGCGCCAGTGCGCCGGGAACTTCATCGGGACCCACGACGCGCACCACGACACTCTCGCCCAGACTCTCAGTCGGTGAGTTCGTGTCATCGATCGTCAGCGTGAGGTCGTGCTCGCCCATGGGCAGCGTCTGCGTCAGCGCAAAGCCGAGGCCCAACGACACACCCGTTGCCGTGTCACTCCACTCGTACTGCGAGATCGTCACGCCGGGCTCATGCGTGTGGGAAAAGCGTCCGTCGAACTTGATCGTCTCGACACCGTCGCCGTCGTAGTCGACCGCAAGCGCGGGCTTCGGACTCGCAACGACGTGCAGGAAGGGATGTCCCGGCTTGCCGCCCGCCGCCAAGACGTCGAGCACGGCTGGATCGAAGTTGCCGTCGAAGACAAGCTCGAGTTCGTTGGAGAAATGTGCGTAGGGATCGAACGTCAGCGTCGCGATCGCGGATTGCTCGGGCGCAAGGGTCAGTGCAAGTGGCGTCACGAGATCACCGACGCCGCCCGTGACCGCGTTGCCGTTGAGTTCGAGCGTGAACTGCGTGCCGTCACCACCGTGCGGCCCGATCAGGAAGCCCACATCGGTGAGTTGGAGGGTCTCCGTCCCCACGTTTGTGAGCGTGATGTCCGTGCTCGCGATGGTGCCCACCGACAGGTATCCAAGATCAATCGAGGCGGGCGCGAGTTCAAGGATCGGAGCGACCGTGCGCACTTCGAGCGCATTCAAAAGCGCGTCGCCGACACTCGCCGTGAAACGCAGATCCAAGACGCCATCTGTCACGTTCTGACGTCGCTCCACTGTCAGGGCTGCCGCCGTCCCCGCTTCCGCCACGAGATCGATCCCGACGAGCACGGCCTGATCTTCGAAGAAGACGTCGAAGATGCGTTCGTTGGCGACGACGCTCTCGACATCGGCGAAGTGGAAGACAACTTCGTAGAGACCGTTGGGAACGTCGACCGCATACGAGAATGACGGCCCCTGGCGGTACGTCTGATAGAGGCCGTCATCGTTCGTGCCTGCGATCGCTGTCGACGTCGAGCCCTCGAAGCCGCCCGCCACGCCGAACTCACCGACCCACATCACGCCCTCGCTGTCGAAGAACCCCGGGCTCGCGACATCGATGAAGAGTTCGTCACCCTTCGCAGCGAACCCGACGCCGCTCACAGGGATGACCGGATTCACGAGTCCACCTGACACCCCCGGGTGCATCAGAGCGATCGACGCTTCGCGCAGGCCAGCGCCGATCGGTGTGAAGGTCACCTCGGCAATCGTGTTCTCGCCCGGTTCGAGGGTGATCGGAAACACCTCGCCGAACGAGATCGCGAAGTCGCTCGCGGAGTCATCGAAGACAACGGCATCTTCGACCGTGATGGTGCTCGTCGACTTGTTCTCGAGGATGAGTAACTCACTGCTCGTCTCGCCGACGTAGGTCGTCGCGAACGTCAGACTCTTCGGGGACGGCGTGATCGTGAACGTGACATCGAGATGCACGGCGGCACTCGTCGTGAGCGCGATCGGCTCGAGATTCTCGAGCACGGCCCACTGGAAGTAGATGTCGGGCCCGAAGCCGAAGGGAACCTTGAAGCCGAAGTCGACTTCGCCGAGCGCGTTGGCGCCGAGAACGAACAGCAAGTTAGTCGACTGGTAGAGCTGGCAGCCCGGCGCCATACCGTCGACGAAGCCGAGGTCGAGCGGCAGCGGCGTCCCGTCGAGCATCTCACTCGCTGAGTTACCGATCATGAGCACGGCGGTCGAGAACGCCGGCGCGCCCGTGAGGCTGACCGACGCCCCCTTGCCGGGCGTCGTCGATCCACTCAACGCAACGATCGGCGGCGCGGCGGGCATCTGACCCGAGCACCCCTCACCGATGATCGTCCCCTGAGCCGCGAGAGTCGCCTCGAAGAACCCGAGCACGAAGAAAGAGCAGAGCAGCAGCGAGCGAATCATCGTTGCACAATACAGGTCAGAGGAGGACGCCGGCGGAGCGCAGCCGAGGGATCGACCCACACTATGCCCGAGGTCTCGAAACAAGACGACCAACGGCCTTGTCATCGACCGCTCGCGGACTCCTGTGCTTCGTGCGGTGGCACATCGAACCGGCCGATTCAGACGAGCGGTCTGGATGATCCGTTCGTCCAAATTGAAACCGTCGATGCCGCAGCTCGCACGAGGCGCTACGGGCGCGGCCGCAGACTGCCGTATGTCATGCGACGCCAAAGCCACTCGGCAGGGCCGTAATCGTGTCGCTGCGTCCACCAGCGGACGATGAGCATCTGGAGCGCGCAGGGTGACGAGTCTGTTCGGTCGCAACGCCACATCCGGAGATCTCGATCACGATGGACAGACAGCATCGTTGTCGGCTCCTCCAAGGCGCCGATCGACGGCGTCCTCAACGCGCGCGCCACACTTGTCTCCTGGGGCCCGACGTTGCAAACCTTCACAACGATTGACAACGCGTCTCCCGCTGGCGGGGACTTCTGCGCGAACCGGATACTCGCCGCCAACATCACAGGTGCTGGCCGAAGCGACCTCATCGAGAGAATCCAAGAAGACGACATCGGTGGCGAAGGCAACTCGTGCTTCGAGTCGCTCTTCCGAACGACAAGGTATCGCCCGACGTACTGGACCGCACCGGGTTCACCCCCGAAGCCACCTGCCGAGTTCGCCCAGCTCTCGTCCACCCGTCCCCGAGGATCAACGACTCCGCGCGCCCTCCAGGACGCCACGACCGAACCTCCGCCCCAAGCACCACTCGCCCGAACTCACCGTCTGGGCGCGGCCCCCGGTCTCGCCGCAACCGAGCCGCGCGCCGTCGGCGACGGCTTCGTCAGCGACTTCACGGCGCCCTCACCACCGTCACG
>JAJDEO010000026.1 GCA_029259745.1 Planctomycetota bacterium | reverse complement strand
CACGACCGAGGGGATCAGCGCCTCGCCGTCGGCGCGGGTCAGGATCCGCGGGCCGTCCTTGCCGACGATGGCGGCCAGGGAGTTCGTCGTGCCGAGGTCGATCCCGATGATCGGGCCCGCGTCGTCGTTGTCGCTCATGGGGTGGTGCTTCCGGGGCGGGCTTGTTGCGTGTCGCGCAGGATGCGTCGGTACACGCGCGCCTGGTGGAGGAGGGTCGCGATCTCTTCGGTGTTCCAGCGGGCGGCGAGCGGCCGCGGGACGCCGCCGATGTCCGCGGGCAGAGCGTCGTCGTCGCCCGCGTGGGCGTTGGCGATGCGCTCCATGGTGTCGCGGCAAGCGAAGGTGACGCCGGCCATGCGCTCGGCGATCGCAGCCCGGGCCATGCCCGCGATGCGCCCGACGGTGTCGGCGCAGCCGTCGATGCGCGCCTGCTCGAGTTCTTCGTCGACCTCCATGGCCTCCATGAGGAACTCGGGGTCGAGCGTCTTGTGCTTGTCGAGCGAGCCGGGGTGGAACAGCTCCAGCAGGTACTCGTGACGCGTCTGCTCGTCGCGGAGCGTCTCGTAGGCCTCGTTGAGCAGGGCGCTGTTGCGGATCGCGCGACGCTGCGCGTCGGCGTCGCCTGCGGGCTGGTGGTCGGGGTGCAGTCGGCGTGAGAGCTTCAGGTACGCGGCCTCGAGCGTGTCCTCATCGACCACCTGCAGCGGCGAGAGACCGAGCCGCGCGTAGTGATGGCTGTCGGCCGACTCGTCGAGCAGCGCGCCGCACCCGAGGCAGGCGAGCGTGCTCCCGGTGGGAGCCGCGCAGCTGCTGCAGGCCTGCTCGTGGATTCGCGCGCTCACGGCATCGGACTCAGATCGAGAAGGACGAGCCGCAGCCGCAGGTTCCGCTGGCGAGCGGGTTTCGGAACGTGAACCCGCGCTCCATCAGGCTGTCGTTGAAGTCGATCGTCGTGCCGGCCATGTAGAACTCGCTCTTCATGTCGACGACGATGCGGATGTCGTGCTGGTTCGATTCGATGTCGAACTCGTCGGCCGGATTGTGCTCGAGGTCGATCTGGTACTCGAAGCCCGAGCAGCCGCCGCCCTTCACGGAGAGGCGCATGCCGGTGTCGTCGGGGAGCTTCTTCTGGCCCACGATGTGACGGAACTCCTTGGCGGCCTTCTCGGTGACGAGGATGCCGCCCTCGGACTCTTCGCTGTCGCTGCTCATGATCGTCGTCCGCCCGCTCGTTCAGGCGTTCTTCGGAGCCGGGTCGGCGGCGTCGCTGCCTTGCTTCTCGCGGTAGTCGGAGAGGGCGGCGCGAATGGCGTCCTCGGCGAGCACCGAGCAGTGGATCTTCACCGGCGGGAGCGAGAGCTCCTCGACGATGTCGGTGTTCTTGATCTCGAGCGCCTCGTCGACCGTCTTGCCCTTGACCCACTCGGTGGCGAGGCTGCTGGACGCGATGGCGGAGCCGCAGCCGAAGGTCTTGAACTTGGCGTCCTCGATGACGCCCTCGTCGTTGACCTTGATCTGGAGCTTCATGACGTCGCCGCACTCGGGGGCGCCGACGACGCCGGTTCCGACGGTCTTGTCACCCTTGTCGAGGCTGCCGACGTTGCGCGGGTGTTCGTAGTGGTCGAGGACCTTGTCACTGTAGGCCATGGTTGCTGTGTCCTTCGGTCGTGTTGCAGGGAGAAGAGAAGAGGAGGAGCGGGCCCGGCTCAGTGAGCGTCCCACTTGACGGAGGAGAGGTCGACGCCTTCCTGGGCCATCTCGTAGAGCGGCGACATCTCGCGCAGTCGGGTCACGGTGGAGATCAGTCGGTCCGCGGCCTCGTCGACGTCGGCCTCGGTCGTGAAGCGGCCGACGGAGAATCGGATCGAGCTGTGCGCGAGGTCGTCGCCGACGCCGAGCGCGCGCAGCACGTAGCTGGGCTCCAGGCTGGCCGAGGTGCAGGCCGAGCCGGAGGAGACGGCCACGTTGGGCATGCCCATGATCAGCGACTCACCCTCGACGTAGGCGAAGGAGACGTTGAAGGTCGTCGGCAGGCGGTGCTCCTCGTTGCCGTTCAGCTCGACGAAGTCGAGCGCGCCGCGGATCCGCTCCTCGAGCCGCTTGCGCAGCGTCTCGACGTGGGCGAGGTCCTTGGCCATGTCGGTCTTCGCGAGTCGGCAGGCCTCGCCGAGGCCCACGATCCCGGTCACGTTGAGCGTGCCCGAGCGCATCCCGCGCTCGTGGCCGCCGCCGTGCATCTGCGGCGCGAGCCGCACGCGCGGGTTGCGTCGCCGCACGTAGAGGGCGCCGACGCCCTTCGGCCCGTAGAGCTTGTGGCCCGAG
Source organism: Planctomycetota bacterium (assembly GCA_029259745.1). Lineage (GTDB taxonomy): Bacteria > Planctomycetota > B15-G4 > B15-G4 > B15-G4 > OFTM221. Next base: position 179 of record JAJDEO010000026.1, on the reverse strand, counting down.
AGGCTGAGCATGTCGATGTTCAGCTCGTCGACGTCGATCGGGATCTTGCCGACGGCCTGGGTGGCGTCGGTGTGGAACCAGACGCCGGCCTCGCGGCACACGGCGCCGATCTCGCGGATCGGGTGGATCGTCCCGATCTCGTTGTTCGCCATCATGATCGAGACGAGCACGGTGTCGGG
>JAJDEO010000025.1 GCA_029259745.1 Planctomycetota bacterium | reverse complement strand
ATGGGCGTCATCTTCACGAGCCTCTTCGCGCTCGGACTGCTGCTCATCACCCAGCACGCCCATGACCTGCGCCTCGACCCGCATCTCATCCTGTTCGGCAACCTCAACCTCGCGCCGTTCGGGACGACGACGACGCTGCCCTTCTTCGGCGAGGTGCCCAGTGCGACGGCCACGCTGTCGGTGCTCGCCTGCGTCAATGCGCTGATCGTCATCGCGTTCGGCAAGGAGATCCTCGTGACGTCCTTCGACCCCACGCACGCGCGACTGCAAGGCATCGCGAGTGGGATCCTCGGACATGCGCTGATCGTGCTCGCCACCGTGACGACGATCGCAGCCTTCGAGGCCGTCGGCGCGATCATGGTCGTCTCGATGATGACGGTGCCGGCGATGATCGCCGCACGCCTGTGCACGCGCCTGTCGAGCACGATGGTCGTCGCGTGCGTCGTCGGCTGCCTCGGCGTCGTGCTCGGGCATGCCGCCGCACTCAGCGTGCCGCCGATCCTCGGGCCGCTCCTCGCCGGCGAGGCCGGGGCGGCCATCGTCGACACGAGCACCGCCGGCGCGATCACCGTCACCTACGCGGCACTCTTCATGCTCGCCGTGCTCTTCGCTCCGCGCGACGGACTCGTCATCGACGCATGGCGAAGACGCTCACTCGGCACCTGAGCGCGACGGGCGTCGGGCGCCGATCGCCGCCCCGACTCCGGCACCTCGTGGAGTCCCCGGCATCGGGCAGGTGCGTGGCTGACTCACGCCATGGCGATCGCGTAGTGTGGGCACCTCGCTCAACGCGGAGGATGACGATGACGACCAACGACGCACACGGTTACTTGCACGGCTTCACACCCACCGAGCAAGACCGCCTCCGCCGCCAGGCGCGCTTCCTCGAGCACAAGATCCACGACCAGCTCCCCTTCCGGCGCGTCCGCCACCTGCTCGAAGTCGGCTGCGGTGTCGGCGCACAAACCGACATCCTGCTGCGCACCTGGCCCGAGATGCGAGTGACGGGCGTTGATGCCTCCGAATCGAACCTCGACGTCGCGCGTCGCCATCTCGCGAACGTGCCCTGGGCGACCGACCGTTACGAGCTCCACCACGGCGACGCCGGCTCGCTCGACTTCGGCGGCGACAGCTTCGACGGCGCCTTCCTCTGCTGGGTGCTGGAACACGTCCCCGACCCTGCACGCGTGCTCTCGGAGGTGCGCCGCGTGTTGCGCCCCGGCTCTCCGATCGTCGTCACCGAAGTCCAGAACGGCTCGTTCTTCATCGACCCGTACAGCCCCAACACGCTCGCGTACTGGATGGCCTTCAACGACCGTCAGCTCGAGCTCGGCGGCGACCCCTTCATCGGCGCCAAGCTCGGCAACATCCTGCAGGGCGTCGGCTACCGCGACATCACGACGAAGGTACGCACGTTCCACCTCGACAACCGGCACGCCACCGAGCGCGCCGAGTTCCTCGCCTTCTGGACCGAACTCCTCCTCAGCGGTTGCGACGAACTCCTCAAGGCCGGCGCCGTTACCGAGGAGATCATCGCGGGCATGCGCGAGGAGCTCCACGCCGTGGCCCACGCCTCGAACTCGGTGTTCTTCTACTCCTTCATCCAAGCCCGCGCGCGCGTCTGGTGAGTCGCGCCTTCGCTCCAGCGCGACATTTCGCTAGCAGTGACGTGCACGGCGGCTTGTTCCCTGTCGAGCGGACGCCAACTGGTTCGCGGTCGAACGACCGCCATGGAGAGGAAAGAGATGAGACGGAGCCCCGCGCGCACCATGCGCGCCCTTGCCCTGTTCGCCGTCGCGCTGTTTGCGACGGCCTGCGGGCTGACCCCGCAACACAAAGCCGACATCCACGCGTTCAGTCGCTCGGCCGTGGCGCTGGCCGACATCGGACGCGATGAGTTCATCGCGAGTCGCAACGACGTCGTCGAGATGAACCGCCGCCGCTACCTGCTCGGCGATCCAACCATGCAGCCCGACGCACTCGACGGCTTCATGACCATCGAGCGGATCGAGGAGCGACTCGCAGCGTTGGATGCCCTGGCCGACTATGGCCAAGCCCTGGCCGTGCTGCTCGGGACGGCCGACAAGGCCGAGCTCCAGACAGCCGCCAACAGCCTCGTCGGCGGACTGGCAGAGATCGACGCGCTCGCGCCCGACAGCGAAGTCGCCGGCTTGATCTCAGGGGCGATCACGTCCGTGAGCGGCATCTTCGTGGAGGCCAAGCGACGCGCGGCGATCGAAGACGTCGTCGAACTCGTCCACGCCGACATCATGGAGATCGCCGATCTCATCGCCTCGGAGTTCGACGTCGTCAACGGCGAGTGGGCCCTTGCCTACCAGCTCACGGGGAGCGAGCTTCGCGGCGTCATCATCGATGCCAACGGCACGCCATCGTCAGGTGCGCTCCGCAGCAGCCGGCTTGCCGTCGAAGAAGGTCGGCGTAGCTTCGAACGCCTCGCGCTGCGTGTCCAAGACGCGGCCGACCAACTCGCCGCGGCGCAGATCAATCTGCTCGAGTCACTCGAGAACGACAAGGTCAACCGACTCGAGATCCAGGCTCTGCGCCAGACGATCACCGAGTTGACGACCACGCGCGACATCCTCGGCGCCGACCGCCCCGCGCCGACGCGCACCACCCGTCCGACGGATTCCGCACGCCGCCGATGAGGCCGTGCTCCGAAACGAAAGGAAGACCTGATGGCTGTCCGAACCAAGCAGAAGGCGTCGAGTCGGAAGGCGAAGGCGACCTCGAAGCGCAAGACCAAAACCACGCGCAAGACCTCGGCCGCCTCCACGCGCAAGACGAAAGCCTCGCGTAAGAAAGCGCGTCGAGGCGCCGTGCGCTCGCTGGGCCGCGAATTGCTCGACACGCTCGAGGCGATCCTCGACCTGCGTGAGGCCACGTCCGACCCCGATCGCAGCCGCGAGTTGCGCAAGCTGCAGAAGGAACTCTCGTCCGCGGCGTCGGCGCTCATCGAGGCCAACCTCGAGGCCAATACCGAGCGCTACCGGGAAGCGCGCGAGGGGCTCGTCGCGGCGGCCGCCGATGTGCGCGATGCGACGAAGGGCCTGACGGCCGTCGTCACCGCCATCACCGGTGTCGGCAAGGCGATCAAACTGCTCGAGCGCCTCGCCAAGCTCGGTTGATGTCTCACTGAAGGACCTTTCGCGAGATCGATGTGCGTTGCGGCGCGCGTCGGTCTCGCGGTTACGATGTCGGCATCCTCGTTCGTGGAGAGCCGCTCGTGCCCAGTCGCCCACCCCTTGTCGTCCTCGCCCTCGCCCTGCTCTTCGCGACGAGCTGCGCTCCCTCCGAACCGCCGCGTCCCAAGGTCGCGTTCCTCGGTGTCGACGGTGCGACGTTCACGGTGATCGACCCGTTGCTCAAAGCGGGCAAGCTGCCCAACCTCGCGAAGTTGATCGACCGCGGCGCCCGCGTGGTGCTCGAGAGTTCGCCCGAATCAGACGCCTCGCCCGTGATCTGGAACTCGATCATCACCGGCACGGGTATGGACGAGCACGGGATCCTGTCGTTCACGAAGCCCGGCGGCCGCCCCGGCGAACATCGCATCTACCAGTCGGCCGACCGCAAGGTCCCCGCACTCTGGCACATGGTCGGCGAGCGCGGCGGCACCACGGGCGCAATCGGACTCTGGAACACGTGGCCGGCCGAGGAGATCGAGGGCTACATGATCTCCGACCGGTTCACACTGTCGCTCTTCACGCGCAACTTCGCGGCCGAGCAGGCGCCGGCGCTCACGTATCCCGACGAGCTGCTCGACGAGGTCGCGCACCTCATCGCGGCGCCCGACGACATCTCGCGCGAAGAGGTCGCCGCGCTCGGCACGTTCAGCGACGCCGAGTGGACCGAGCTCATGACGGCCGACAAGCGCAAGTCCGGCGTCGTCGGCGGCAACGGGCTCGTCGCGTTGAAGTTCGGCTTCCAGGCCCAGAAGACCATGGGCGCCGTGAGTCTCGAGCTGCTGCGCACGCAGGAGCAACCCGACCTCTTCATGACGTTCCTCGAGCTCCCCGACCGCGTCGGCCACCACTTTTGGCACGCGTACCGCCCGGGCGATGTTCCGAAGCGTCGCGGCACCGTCGAGCCGGAATGGGTCGAGCGCTGGGGGAACGTCATCCCCGGGGCCTACGAGGATGCCGATCGTTGGATCGGTGAGATGCTGGCCGAGCTCGATCCCGACACCACTGTGTTCGTCATCAGCGACCACGGCATGCAGGCCTCGGGAAGCCCCGGCGGCGTGATCGACAACCTCGCGACGATGGCCCACTCGGGGGTTCATCGTTCCGACGGCATCCTCATCGCGGCCGGCCCTGCCATCCAAGCGGGCTCGACCGTCGACGACGCCGGCGTCTTCGACATCGTCAACACGACGCTCGCCGCGATGGGTATGGCGCCGTCGAGCCAGTCGCGCGGACGCGTGCTCACCGAGCTCTTCGCGCCCGGCTTCCTGGCCGAGCACCCGCTGCAGCCGCCGCGCGACGAAACACCGCTGCCGCCGCGCGAGCCGCTGACGATCGAGGACTCCGAGGCCCATCGCAGCCAGCTCGAAGCCATCGGATACATCGACGAGACTGGCGAGAACAAGCGCTTCGACCGCGCCGAAGGAAGCGAGGCCGGCAACGACGACGGCAAGTAGCGTGCGGGTCTACTTGTCGTCGCGTGGCTTGCGCGGGCGCTTGCGGGCGCCGGGCCGCGGGTGCTTGACGTCCGGGTTCTCGAAGTCGAACTCGTAGAGACGCACTTGGTGCGGGCCGATCTTCGCGGGGCCGAACGTCCACTTGTAGCCGGGCTGACGATCGACGTACTTGAGCGCCGGACGTGCGGCCAGATCGCCGCCTTTGTCATCACCGATCAACAACAGGTGCGTGACACCGTATCGTTGCGCGACGGCGCGAATCGTCGGCTCGTCCTCATACGGGATCTGCACCGTGCGCACGCCCGTGATGGCATGGAATCGATGCACGTTGCAGGCCATGATCGTCGCATCCATGAGCCCCTTGGGTTCGAGCACGCGCTCGACCAGCGCTTCATACCAGAGGTTCAAGACCGCGATGCCGCCGGCCTTGCGACGCATCGAATCTTCGGCGTAGACATACTGCCCGGCCGCGAGCGTGACGATGACAGCGCCCCAGAGTGTGACCGCAACGCGCTCCCGCCACGCTTCGGGCACAGGCCGTGAGAGCAGGTGCGCCG
>JAJDEO010000024.1 GCA_029259745.1 Planctomycetota bacterium | reverse complement strand
CGGCGGGGCGCTCCCGTACCCGGATGTACAGTTCTCTGGCTTGTGGGAGACTGAGGGTGGTCACGGCGCCGCTCAGCACATACCCAACCCGCCGCTGCACACGGACGGCGCTTCGCGCCACCGGTGAGCGGCAACCACGTTATGCGAGAATACATGAAGAGTTCTATCACCCGAAAGCGAGACGAGTCAGAACTACTTACCTATCTATGCGGAAACCGCGATTGGTAGAGATTTGCAATCTTCCGAATCATGCTGTCGTAGTGGAGTAGATCGCCCGGCTTCGGCGCGGGAGGATCGCTGCGCACTGCGATAGGGGTTCCGTCGTTTACACACGAAACAACCACCAGGCCGATTGCATCGAATCCGGTCTCTGCGGTGTCACTTCGGCGCTGAATCTCACGGACCTTCTGAATAACTCCCTCGGTGTCCTTTGGTTGGCGGTGCGCGTTGTATGTCGGCTCGCGCTCCGCCACCGAGTACGGGTTGCTCGTCGGGGAGATAAATCGCTCGCTGCTGTTCACCATGACGAAGCCCGCAGCGATCGCATAGTTGCTGCTGCCGTGGATCGTAAGGTGGCTCGAACTCAATTCGTCATAGAGGCGTGGTTTCGCCTTGCTATGAGCTGTCATGCACGCTTTTGCTTCGAGAGCCAGGTGGACTTCGCCCACGGGCGTCTCAGTGAATGCAGGTAGGCTTTCCAGTTCGGCTAGCTCGGCCTCCGTCAGCCTGATGCCGTGCTTCTCAGCAAGCGCTGCAAAAGACTTGTGCTTCCTACTTGAGGGGCTGTCGGTGCCCGGCGTACAGATGACAAGATCAAGGTCCTTCTTTCGGCCTGTCTTGAAATCACGCATCTCGTGATTGATGCCGAATCCAACACTGCCAGCCTCAATATTATCGGTGAGTGTTCGGCAGTTTCGCAGGAGGTCGAACAAGATGGCCCAACATGCGATCTTTGAGTGTCGGTCACTGCGAGGGTTGTACTGCCAGCAGTTGCCGTGCTTCTTGTCGGGCTCCATGAGCTCGCTTAATGTACGAGAGACGATCTCCGGTCCATGCATGGCCTAGTGAGATGCCCGCAAAGTCATTCGTTTAATGTGGTGCTTCAAGGCGACACGGAACTCCTGGGGAGCGCGGAGCGTGCTTGAGGACAACCGCTTCTCAAAACCCGTGGTTGCCCGTAGCGATAGCTCCTTTGGTTCGTAGCGAAGGAAGTCAAGGATGTCCTGCTGCTTGCGATTGACCGGCCACTTCGACACGTTCACCCGATACGTACGACCTTCCTTGCTGTAGGCGGCAACGGGCCAGGCTCCGCTCTTGGCGCCATCGTGCTCATCCCACTGTCCCGGAGAGTCAGCGTTGCTGAGGCGCTCACCGATCCACTTGGCAACCGGGACCGAAACGGCATTTCCCACGAGCTTCCACCGGAAGCTCTTCCGGCCAACCTCCTCGGCTGGCCGGGTCCAGTCGGCGCGGAACCCTTGGAGTCGCTCGGCGTCACGAAGGTCGGGTGTGACAATGCGACCATCGGGCAGCCAGATGGCTGGTGGTGACGGGATTCCAATGGTGGAGCCGCCCTTAAGCGTTGGCACCGCCCCAACGGCCCATCCCAGTCCGCGAGTGCCCTCGGTCCAGTAGAATCCGCACGCGCGGCCGGAATAGTCAACACCGTCCGTGGCAGACCGGTCTCCCTTGAAGAGAAGTGGTGCCGGATCGGCCGCACGCGACGCGAGTAGATAGACTCGCTCGCGGCGTTGGGGCAGGCCGAACGCATGCGCGTCGACAACCCTGTACGCCCACCGGTACCCGAGCCGTTCAAGTTGCTCGACGATGTAGTTCATCGCCGCTCCACGGCCAAGCCGAAGCATGAAGGGGACGTTCTCCAAGAGGACCCAAGGCACGTCATGAGTTTCGAGGAGCCGGAAGACTTCGGTGACGAGGCCGGACCGACCTCCCTCGATGCCACGCGTCGCGCCTGCTTGGGAGAGGTCTTGGCAAGGGAAGCCCGCCGCCAAAAGGTCCGTGCCCTTGGGGAGCTTGTCGAGTTCACGAATGTCTTGGACGAGCGGTATTCCGGGAAAACGAGCCTTCAAGACGGCCATTGCCGAGGGATCATTCTCGCAGAGCACTGTGGTCTCGTGCCCAGCCTTGGACAGGCCGAGCTCGATACCGCCGATCCCCGCGAAGAGACCAGCAACTCGGAATGTTCGTTTTGAGCTCATTCCCCACATCCTCCTGGGCTGGGTAGCAGCGTTCAAGGGCTTCGGATTCCGCCGCGACACAAACACTTCTCCCCCCGGGGGGCGGCGTGGGGCGTCCTTTGACGCAGCGTCGCTGATCACGGCACAACACTCGACAACCCCGCCAACTTCCGCAACCGCCGCACCTCATCCTCGTGGTACTCACGCATCGGGTGTCCTCGCTCGAGCACTCCCAGCGCGCGCTCATGGGCTTCCACCGCGCCCTCGAAGTCTTCATTCGCCTCACGCGCCTGTGACAGCGTGTCCAAGTACATCGGGGCTTCGTAGCCCGTCATCTCGTTGGCGCGTTCGGCCCACTCCAACGCCAGCGCTGGATCGTGGAGCTTCGGGTCGGGGCCGTCGCAGTAGTACCAGGCGAGCATGTTGACGTCGAAGGGGGTGGCGTCGGGTTGGGACGCGATGCGCTGCTGGTGCTTGAAGAGGAGGCCCGTGATGGCGACGTGCTCGGCGTCGCGGCCGCTGTCGCGGTAGGCGCGGGCGAGGCCGTGGAGGGCGTTGATCGTCGCGGTGTTGTCTGCGCCCAGGCTCTCGGTGCGACGCTCGTGGACGCGGTGGAGGAACTCTTCGGCCTCGTCGTACTCCTCGACGTCGAGGAGGGTCCAGGCGAGGTCGGCCTCGATGTTGACGGTTCTGACGTTGTCGGGGCCCAGCGCGTCGATGGCCGCGGCGTGAAGGCTGCGGAAGAGCTGCTCGGCATGGGCTGTGTCGCCGTGGAGGCGGGCCAAGTTGGCTTCGATATGGCGGGCGTTCAGCGTGCGTTCGTGGCGCGCGCCGTGCACGGCCTCCGAGCGCGCGATGAGTTCGGTGCACAGCTCGGTGGCCTGCGCGATGTCGCCGCGGCTCTCGGCCAGAGTCACCATGTTCGTGAGCGAAACGAGCGTCAGCGCGTGGTCGGGCCCGAGCGTCTCCAGCCGTCCTTCGTAGGCCTCGCGCACGAGCGGCTCGGCCTCGTCGTACTGCTCGACGTCTTGCAGCAGCGTTCCCATGAGGTCGATCGCGTTCAGCGTGGCCTTCGCCCGGTCGCCGAGGACCCGCCGCGCGACGGGCTCCGCTGCGCTCACGATCGCCCACGCCTCGCGGATCTCGCCGAGCTTCCAGTGCAGCGAGGCGAGGTTGTGGAGACTGCTGAGCGTTTCGTTGTGTTCTTCGCCGAGGACGTCGCGGCGTCGCTCCACGAGCTGCTTCGCGAGGGGCAGGCCGTCGCGGTAGTCGCCGCGACGGTAGAGCAGGGCGACGAGGTCGTTGAGGTGACTGAGCGTGACGGGGTGACGCTCGCCGGACGCACGCGTCTGCACGTCGAGGCAGAACCGCAGGTGCTCTTCGGCCTCGTCCCAGCGACCCTGCTGGCTGTCGATCAGCGCGAGGTTGTGTCGCGCCATGATCGTGTCGAGGTGCTCGGCGCCGAGGTGCTCCGTGTACCAGGCATAGATCTCGCGAAAGGCGCGCGCGGCGTCGTCCGTGCGACCGACGTCCTGCCACGCGACGGCGAGGGTGTTCAGCGCGCTGATGCTGCGCGGGTCGTCGGGCCCGAGCTGCTCGACGAGTGCGTCGCGCACGTGTTCCATCGTCGCCATGGCCGCATCGAGGTCGCTCATCGCGAGCTCGGCGCGTGCGAGGGTTTGGCGCACGACCAACGTCTCGGGGTGGTCGGCACCGTGCAGCTCGGTGTTGAGCTCGATGGCGCGCTCGAGCTGCTCGCGCGCGTCGGCGGGGACACCGAGTTCGAGATAGGCGGCACCGACGGTGCGTCGCAACGACGACTCGACCTGCGGGCGACTGCCGAAGCGCGCGCCGAGCGTGGGGGCCGAGTAGTCGAGCAGCTCGCGCACGGTGACGTCGCGTCCGACCTCGTCCGGGCGCGCTGCCGACAGCATGTCGCTGAGGTAGTTGCTCACTTCCTGCGCGGCCTCGAGCGAGTCCTCGGCGCGCACGCGGCGTTCGTCCGCGAGGCGTTCGGCGGCCTCGGCTGCGGCGCGCGCCTCGACTTCAGCGCCACGCGCCAGCTCGGCGGCATCGCGTTCCTCGGTGACGACGCGGTTGCTCCAAGCGAGCACGACGAGCGTTGTCACGAGCGCAAGTGCAGCGAGCACCGTGCCCGCTGCGATTCCGCGGTTGCGACGCACGAGCTTGCGCAGGTGGTAGAGACGACTCGGCGCGCCGGCGACGATCGGTTCGAGCGCGAGGTGACGCGCGATGTCGTCGGCCAGCGCGGCGACGGTCTCGTAGCGGCGGTTGCGTTCCTTCGACAGCGCGCGCATGACGATCCAGTCGAGGTCGCCGCGCAGCGCCCGTCCCAAGCGCACGCGAGTCATGTCGCAGGCCGCGGCGACGGTGGTGCTGGTGTCGTCGTCAGCAACGACGCGCTGCGACGGACGCGGCGGATCCACCTCGATGATCTGACGCAGCAGCCCTTCGAGCGTCGTCGAGCCCTTCTTGAAGTCGAACGTGCGTGCGCCCGTCAGCAGCTCGTAGAGCATCGCACCGAGCGAGTAGACGTCGGCGCGCGTGTCGACGTCGCGCGAGCGCTGCGCCTGCTCGGGCGCCATGTAGGCCGGCGTGCCCATGATCTGGTGCGCGCCCGTCACGAGGCTCTGTTCGGTGAGCGGCTCCTGCAGGGCCTTGGCGATGCCGAAGTCGATGACGCGCGGCACGGGGCGTCCGTCGTCATCGGCGACGAGCACGTTGTCGGGCTTGAGGTCGCGGTGGACGATGCCCTTCTGGTGCGCGTGCTGCACGGCGTGGCAGACGGCCTGGAAGAGCTTCAGACGCGCGGTGAGTCCGAGCTGCGCGCGCTCGGCGTAAGTCGTGAGCGGGACGCCGTCGACGAGCTCCATGACGAAGTACGGCCGGCCCGTCGGCGTCACGCCCGCGCCGAGCACCTTCGCGATGCCCGGATGATCCATGACCGCCAGCGCCTGCTGCTCGGCGTCGAAGCGCGCGAGCACGTCGGCGCTGTCCATGCCCGCCTTGATGAGCTTCAGCGCCACGCGCCGCCGCACGGGCTGTTCCTGATCGGCAACCCACACGCTGCCGAAGCCGCCCATGCCGAGCGGTTCGACGAGACGGTAGGGCCCGATGAGCGCGCCGGGCTGTTCGTCGGGGAGTGTGGTCGACGAGGTGTCGTCGACATCGTGCGGAGAATCGTGCGGAGAGGAGTCGCGCGTGGTCATGCCGCACAGGGTACGCGCAGCGCGGCGCCGCGCCCTCCGTGTCGCGTGTCTCGCATTGGCGCAGGCACGCAGCAAGCGCTCGTCAACGCTGACGGAACACGTGACACGCCCACCTATGGCGTCAGCGCGCGCAGTCCGTTCGATGCTGAGAACCCGAAGCTGATCCCTGGTGCGCTGACCCACGCCTGCATGAACACGGCGAAGTCGGACGGCACGCCGCTCGGCCATGTGAACGGCAGCGTCAGCGCTCCGTCGACGTCGAGCGGCAGCGGCGCGAGGTAGAGCGCGGGGGCGGGGACGAGCGAGCCGCCTTTGAAGTGGGCGCCGAGTTGTGAGAAGCCGACGACGAAGTGCGCCGTGCGATGGGGTGTGCCGTCGGTGAGTGCGAGCAGGCCGGGTGAGCCGGGCGTGAGGTCGCCGCTGCCGTCGAGGAATGGCGTGATGCCTCCCGCGCCGGGCTTGCCGCTGCCCCAGTTCACCCACGTCAGATCGATGTCGGGGACGAGCGTGTCGGCCGGGAAGCTGTCGTCGACTTGTCCGAGCAGCGCGAGGTCGAGGGAAAGTGCGCCGCTCGTCGGTGGGTGGTCGCTCGTGAAGCCGAAGTTGTAGAGGACGCCGAAGGTGAGTTCCCCTCCGCCGGGTTCGGTGTTGGGTTGCTGGACGGGGGCGTGCCAGACGAGGACGTCGCCTTGGAGCGTGGCATTCCAGTCGTCGCGCGCGTCGTTGTTGACGTCGCTGAAGGAAAAGTCGCGCGCGTCGCTGCCGGCGATGAGCTCGAGCGAGTCGATGTGGTCCGAGAGGTCCCAGTGGAAGACGGCGTACTCGTAGCGCCACGGGCCACCCGTCCCCAGATCCGTGACCTGCGCGGCGAGCACGGCGCGTCCGTGGACATCCGCGAGGGCCGGGTTCGCGCCGGGGCTTGCGACGCTTTGCACGTCGCCCCAGCGCAGCACCGCCGGCCCGGGCGTTGTCGGATTGCGCAGCACCGGCGTCTGGAAGGCCCACGTCGTCCCCGTCCACACCATCGTGCATTCGCGTGACGCGATGCTGTTCGTGACGTCGACATCATCGGCTGCGAGCACGTTGGCTTCATAGAAGTACGTCGCGCCAGGAAGCCCGAGGTCGTCATCGCGCACGACGAGCCGATGATCCACGGGTCCGAGCCCCGCGCCGTTCTCATCGCGGATACAGTCGACGGGCGTGCCATCGAAGTACGACGCGAGGCACGTCCACGCCTGCGCGTGCGCACTCCACTCGCCGCGTGGTCCGAGCCAGAAGCGATCGCCGAGCGTCGTTGCGCTCGACGTTGTCGAGCAACCCGCGGGGAGCAGCGTGATGTCCGGCACGAACGCGCACGCCTCGCAGAAGCTCTGCCCGACGGCTGCAAACCCGTGCGACACCCACGACAATCCGATCTGCTGAAGTCGCTCGACGCCATCGTCGTCGACGCCGACGCGATAGAGCTGCAGCGCGACGCCGGGGTGCGCCTCGTCCATCGGCGCACGCCACGCGGCGACGGTGTCACCGACATTGCAGATCGTCGTCGAGAACGAGAGGCCGTTGACGCCGTCGGGATGGGTGCCCTCGCGTCCCAGCGACGTGATGCCGGCGATGGAAGACAGCGCGAGGTCGGGGCCGTCCTGAAGACCTGCGACCGCGGGGCCGAGGGCGGCGACGAGTGCAATGAGTGCAAAGAAGCGCGTGCGTCGCGGGCTCGACTCGTCGCCACGCGTGCCGCCCGACAGCGAGTGGTTGCGCAGGGTCATGGGCCCATTGTGACCGACATCAGTGAGTTCGGGGCACGAAGGCGATTGCGCAGTCGCTGCACGCGCAGCGCGCGTCTCCGTAGCCGGATCCCGCGTGGCGCGATACGCCTTCCCGGGGGAAGTTCGTCACTCGACTCTCCCTCTGTGGAATCTCCCGCGTTCGCCAGTGCTTGCCTTACCCTGCGGCGATCTACCGTGCGGAGAGGAGTCGCGCGTGGTCATGTCGCACAGGGTAGATGTCGCGCGGCGCCATGCGTTTGGCGCAGAACGTCTCACTTTGATGGCCGCAGAACGACAGAACGCTCGCGTCTCCGGGGGAGTCGAACCGCAGCGCCTCTCGACTCGCGAGGCGACCGCGGGCCGCGGTCCGAAGGTTTGGATCGCTACAGTCTGCGAAGAAGTCCTCCGCGACGGGCTCCCGTCCTCAGATCTCACAACCTGCGGATGCATCCCGCGTCCGCCCCGAGAACAGCACCATGCGCCCGATGTCTCATTCCGTTTTCACGTTGGCTTGTGTTCTCGCGCTCGGCCTCGGTGGCTGTGCCGCCACGGGCGACCGCGCCGATCAAGATGCCGTCCTCGCGACCCTCGACTCTTGGAACGAAGGTTGGGCAACGGCGAACGCCTCACTGGCGGTCGAGGACTACTCCGAGGACGTCGACTGGACGAATGCGTTCGGTGACCGCTTCCAAGGGCGCGAAGCCCTGCGGCAAGGCCTGGAGTTCATCTTCAGCTTGGACTTCGTCATGGCTGGATCATCCGCCGACAACGAGTTCTCTGATGTGATTTTCTTGGCCCCAGACGTCGCGCTCCTGCGCAGCAAGCTCGTGCGCCGTGGTCAGCAGATGTCGAGTGGGTCTCAGATGCCGGATCGTCACATTCATCATCTGCGCGTGCTCCAGCGTCGCGACGGAGAGTGGCAGATCGTCAGCCACCTCATTTCGCAGGCTCAGGAGAAGAGGTGATCTCTTCGTGACACGCCGTCGCCCGCGTTTCTCGTCGAGGCGTTGCATCTCAGAGGCGTCCCGGTAGTCGGATTCCGGGTCTCGCGATACGCTCGCCATCGGGAAGAACGTCATCCGGCTCTCCCTCTGCGGGCTCGCTCGTCCGCCGACTCATGCCTCGCGCTGCGGAGATCTACCGTGCGGAAACTCGCTTTCGTGCTTGTCGCGCTGCTGACGTTTGTCGTTCCCGCGCTTGCTCAGCCGGTCATCGACTTCACGGCCGATGCGACGTCGGTGTCGGCTGGCGATGTCGTCACCTTCACGGGGACGGCGACGGGCGGGACGGCTCTTGCGTGGCAGTGGAACCTCGGCGACGGGACGCAGGTCGCGACGGCGGGGCCCGTGCTCGAGCATGTCTACGACGTGTCGGGGGTGTTCACCGTTTCGCTGAACGTGGTGTCGCTTCCGCAGGGGGCTCCGGTCGTCAAGGTCGACTACATCGACGTGGCGTCGGCCGAGCTCGTGCCGAGCTTTTCGGCGACGCCAGCGAGCGGGGAGGTCGTGCTCGGCGTGCAGTTCGTCGACACGACGTCGGGGGTGGGCGCACCGACGGCCTGGGCTTGGAGCTTCGGTGACGGCGGGACGTCGACGGCGCAGAGTCCGTTTCATTCCTACCAAGCGCCGGGGAGCTACACGGTGTCGCTCGAGGTCTTCGCGTCCGGGGAGTCGTGGGCGCTCGTCGTGCCGGACGCGGTCGTCGTGGATCCGGCGCCGCTGGTGCCCGACTTCACCGTGGCGCCCGTGTCGGGCGTGCTGCCGCTCGAGGTGTCGTTCGCCGATGCCACGACGGGGGCGGTGCCGACGTCGTACGCATGGACGTTCGGCGACGGAGGTTCGTCCACCGGCGCCGCTCCCGTGCACGTCTACGACACGCCCGGCTCGTACACCGTCAGCATGACGGCGTTCGTCGGGCAGCAGGGCGAGACGATCACGAAGACGGACGTCATCACGGTCGACCCGGCGCCGCTCGTGCCGAGCTTCACGGCGAGCGTGACGTCGGGCCCGGTGCCGCTCGCGGTGTTCTTCGACGACACGTCCACGGGTGCCACGCCGACGAGCTACCTCTGGGATCTCGGTGACGGCGCCACGTCGCTCGCGCAGAGCCCCCAGCACCTCTACGAAGTGCCGGGCGACTACACGGTGTCGCTCGAGGTGTCCTACTTCGGGCAGACCGAAACCGTCGTCATCGAAGACCTCATCCACGTCGACCACCTGGCCACGCTGCACGTGCCGGGTGACGCGCCCACGATCCAGGCTGCCATCGACATGGCCACGCCGTTCACGGAGATCCTCGTGGCGCCGGGCATCTGGCACGAGGCGCTCGTTCTCGGCAGCAACGCCGTGACGATCCGCGGCACGGGCGGTGCCGGCCAGACGATCATCGACGCCTCGGGCACCGAGCAACCCGTCGTGCGCGTGCCGAACAACGCACCGCTCGGCACGACTCTGGCGGGCCTGACGCTCACCGGCGGGCGCAGCGTAAACGGCGGCGGCGTGCGTGTCGGCTCGGGCGCGAAGCTGACGGTGCGCGAGTGCATCGTGCGCGACAACGAGTCGCTCGGCGAGGGCGGCGCGGTCTGGGTCGCCGACACGGGCGCCGTCGTGCGTGTGGTCGACAGCGTGCTGCGCGACAACGTCGCCGCCAGCAACGGGGGCGGCCTCGCCATCGGCGACGCGTTCCCGTTCGACACCTCGACCTCGGTCGTGCTCGAGCGCTGCGCCGTCGTCGGCAACGTCGCCGGCGGCTACGGCGGCGGGCTGCTGTCGGGCACTGCGATCGACTGCGTGCTGTCCGGCAACCACGCCGGAGTCTCGGGTGGCGGCGCGGCAGGGACGACGTCGCAAGGTTGCACGTTCGCCGCCAACAGCGCCGTCGACGTCGGCGGCGGGCTGTTCGACTTCGACAACTCGTTCACGTTCTTCGCAAGTGTGACTGTCGACGACTGCATCTTCCGCGACAACACGGCTGGCGTCTCCGGCGGCGGCGCGTCGCTCAGCGCATCCGCGACGCTGTTGGCCAATGTGCTCGTGTCGCGCTGCGTGTTCGCCGGCAACTCGGCGCCGATCGGTGACGGGCTTGCAGGTTCGGGGACACCCGGCACGACGCGGGTCATCCAGTCGACGTTCTTCGGCGACTCCGTTCTCGGCGCCGACGACCTCGAGATCCGAGACTCGATCTTCCGGGGACACCCCACGCCCTTCGAGACGTCGATCATCGACAGCGTCGAGTACTCCGACATCGAGGGCGGCTGGCCCGGGGACGGCAACATCGACGCCGACCCGCTCTTCGTCGCCGCCGCCGCCGGCGCCTTCGGCCTGCGTCCCGGCTCACCGTGCATCGACGCCGCCGACCCTGCCGGCACCGCGAACGACATCGGCGCCCTGCCCTTCGCGTCGATCTACGACGTCGGCGTCGCGCTCTACGGTTCGCGCGGCCTGCCGTCGCTGCAAGTGAGCGGCGCACTCGCCGCTGGCGCCGAGATCAGCGTCGCCTTCGAGCGCGGGCCGCCGTCGGGCAGCGTCACGCTCGTGATCGGTGCCGCTGCGCTCTCAGCTCCGTTCAAGGGCGGCACGCTGGTCCCGCTGCCACTCGACCTCGTTCCCGGCCTCCCGCTCGACACCACCGGAGCACTCACGCTCCCCGGCACCTGGCCCGCCGGCCTGCCCACCGGAACAACGGTCTGGCTGCAAGGTTGGTTCGTCGACGCAGCCGGCCCGCGCGGCTTCTCATCCACGGCCGGCACGGCACTCGTGCAGCCGTAGCAGCGCATTCAGCTAACCTCTTCGAGCTGAGGTTCAGGCGACGCGCCTGGCGCGCTGGTGTTCTCGAGGGAGTGGTCGATGAAACGCGTAACCGGAGTCGGTGGGGTGTTCTTCAAGACGCAGGACCCTGCTGCCACGCTGGCTTGGTACCGAACCCACCTCGGGATCGACTCGGCCGACTGGGGCGGGTGCGTGTTCCCGTGGAACGCCGAGGAGCAACCCAGCGACACGTGCTACACGGTGTGGAGCACCTTTCCCGCCGACTCGCCGCACTTGGCGCCGAGCGACGCGCCGTTCATGGTGAACTTCCGCGTCGATGACCTCGAGGCGCTCGTCGCCGCCCTGAACGACGAGGGCGTCGTCGTGGTTGGGAATGTCGAGAAGCACCCCAACGGCAAGTTCGCGTGGATCCTCGACCTCGACGGACGCAAGGTCGAGCTATGGGAGCCCGCGGCGTCGAAGGGCGACGCGTCTTCCTGACCGTGGTGCAGTCGTCCCCGTGAGCCATGTGATCATCGACGAGTACGACCCGCGTTGGCCCGCGGACTTCGCGCGCGTGCGCTCGTTCGTCCGCGGTGCCGTCGCCGACGTGGCGATCGCGATCGAGCATGTCGGGAGCACCGCGGTTCCCGGGCTCGCGGCCAAGCCGGTGATCGACATCGACGTCGTCGTCGCACCTGACGACGTCGGCGCCGGGATCGCGGCGCTCGAGTCGATCGGCTATGGGCATCGCGGCGATCTCGGGATTCCGTTGCGCGAGGCGTTTCGTGCCCCGTCGGACGACCTCCCGCGGCACCACCTCTACCTGTGTCCGTCGAGCAGTCCGGCCTTGGCGAATCACCTTGCCGTGCGCGACTTCCTGCGCTCCAACGCGTCGGCAGCAGCAAACTACGCAGCACTCAAGCAACGCCTCGCGCAGCGGTTCCGCGACGACATCGACGGCTACATCGAAGGCAAGAGCGCGTTCCTTCTCCGCGTCCTGCGCGAGGCCGGTTTTCCGAAGCACGCACTCGACGACATCGAACGCATGAATGCGCGTGACT
Organism: Planctomycetota bacterium; assembly: GCA_029259745.1. Lineage (GTDB taxonomy): Bacteria > Planctomycetota > B15-G4 > B15-G4 > B15-G4 > OFTM221. Next base: position 227,502 of record JAJDEO010000024.1, on the reverse strand, counting down.
GACGCGCCGTGCACGCACGGGTCTTGATTCCATCTCACAACTGCTCTGTCGCGCGATCTCTACACCGGGTGCGCCCGAAGGCATGCACGCCGATGTACGGGCGATGATCGTGCATCCGGACGTCCTGTCGGTTCATGCGCTCTGCGTAGGGCGCGTGTGCTTGTCGATTGTCGGTTGCGAGACCGCGCCGTAACCTCAGCGAGCAGAGGGGGCGTCGGTTGGCGGTACTTCTGGATCGCAACCGCACTCCTTGCGAGGCCATCGAGCCTCACGGGAGGCATAGCAATGAAGGCTCATTGGATTCTCGTTGGCGCAGTCACGGCGGCACTCGCGTCTGTCTCGTTCGACTGGTCGAGCGCTGCTCGCGTGTCGACCGAACTCGATCAGGCGGGCTGTGGTGCCGTCGATGGATGGGCGGTCGATGGTTCGAACGGTATCCAGTGGAAGCTGGATGACCTCGAAGAAGCCGAAGCGCGTGCGCGGGATGACGACAAGCTCATCCTGTACTTCCTGCTCAAGGGAAACCTCCAACAGCCCGGCACCTGAGGCGCTGCACAGACGATGGAACGCGTGACGTTCCTCAACACGGCAGTCATCGATCAGGTGAACGACAACTTCGTTGCGATCTGGCGCAACTGGGCTTCCGAAGGGGCGACCTTCACGAAGCTGGACATGAACGTGCTCATGAACCGCCCGGGCGCACAGCAGTTCCTGAGTGAGTTGGATGAACCGGTCGACGAGCAGGCCGAACTCTCTGCATTGTCTGCCGGCATCCCGAACGGCGTGTCCAGCGAGGACATCGCGACGATCTTCGCCACGGCTCGGGGCGAGGTGCTGCACGTGGCGCCGGGACTTTGGAATCCCGAGGAGTACCTGCGCGAGATCCAGTTCGCCTTGAGCGTCAACGCTCGCATGGACGAGGCCGGCGGCGATGTCGAACGACGACACGAGGCTGTTGTCGCAGCGCACAAAGAGCGCCTGGTCGTTCTCAACAAGAGTTGGTCGGGCACGGAGACGGGTCGCCGTTCGCTCAAGGTGGTGAGTCAGCGTGTGATTCGGCAGCCCCTGCATGAGGCTCGCGAATGGGCCGAGCACCAGAACTTCGCCGTGGCCTTCGCCGAGAAACCGGTGACCGTCCGCATTCACCACAAGGTCGAGCAGTTCCGCGGCTTGTTCACCGAGCGGCTGAAGCAGCGCGGTGATGACCCCGATCTGAAGCTTGCGGCACGTAAGATGCAGCACTTCGAGGGGCTCGTGCGGAAGATGCAGTACAAGAAGGCAGAGCTCAACGTCGACCAGGCGCTCGAGATCCTCGCTCGCGAGTGATGCTCCGCGGAGTTGACGGCGCCGCTGACGTCCTGGTCCGGCTCACCGGTGCCTCAGTCGGAGCCATTTCCGACAGCTGAACCTTGCTGGCAAGGCGAAGCGAGGTTTTCTGACCGGAGGCGGCCTGTTTTGACCGTTGAGGATCGGAAACGTCGATTCAACGCAGCCAGGAAGCACTCTCATGCGACCGCAGCAGATCGTCCGCGAACAACCCGGGTTGGTCGATTGGCGGATGCGGGCGCGCTGTTGCCTGTGATGAGGGCGGTGGCCAGACCTTCCGTGCTCACGGTCGTATCGCCGCTGGCCGAGGCCGCGCCGTGGACGGTCAGGCCGCGGACCGTTGAGCATGAGCCCGTCACGTTGATCAGCGTTTCGTCCACGTCGACATCGAACGGATGAACGCGCACGACTGACGCGCCGGTCCGATCGCATCAGACACCGAACGGTGTCCCACGCGCGACCGTCCCGGATCCAAACACTCGCCGTGACACTTCCAGCATTTCGCGTTCAAGTTCTCGAGTGTGAGAGTCACACGACGGCGGCGACGTGCCATAAGCTCGCTCGGGTCCTCGACAGGGAGCTGAACATGTCACGCGTCGCAATCTTTGTTTTGGTTTCGTTCGTCCTTCTCACCGCGTCGGCGTCCGCCGATGTGATCGTCGTCGACTGGGCGAACGGACCCGGGGCCGACCACACCGACCTCTTCCCGGCCATCGATGCTTCGTCCGACGGCGACGTCATCTTGGTGCGGCCCGGGAACTACTTCATGTGGAACATGGTCGTCGGGCGATCGTTGACCATCGCCGCAGACGGTGCACCCGTCGTGGTCAACGGCTTGCTCACGGTGCGCGACTTGGCCGCCAATCAATCGGTCGTGCTGAGGCAGCTCGACGTGCGCTATCCCGGCGGGCTCGAGGTCTTCGATAGCGAGGGCGTCGTGGTCGTCGAGGAGTGCAAGATCCTCGGTGATCTCTTCGGCGGCACGGGGGTCGGCGGAGCGGTGCGCGTGGAGTCGGCGCGAGTCGTGCTCGAGGGCTCGTACGTCGAGGGGTCGTGGCAATACTTCAACGCCGGCGAGCCTCCGACGCCGGCGCTCTATGCGTTCGAGTCCTCCGTCGTCGTCTCCGGCAGCCAGTTGGTCGGCGGTGGTGGCGCCGACACGTACGGTCCCGACCTCCCCGGCGCTCCAGCGCTGCAAGCGATCAACTCGGACATCCGCGTGCAGGGCAGTTTCATCTCGGGCGGCAACGGCTTCACGGAGTCGGGTGGGGCCGGCGCGCTGCTCGACGCCGACTCGGCAATGTGGTTGCGCGACAACAATATCGTCGGCGGACCGGGCGCGCCCTCAGGTGTCGAGTTCGACGCAGCCCCCGGTGCGGCCGTGAACTCGCTGACCGGCACGCCCGTCTTCGTCAACGCGGCCTCGCCCGTGCGCGAACAGGAGTCCTGGTCGCTGCAGGTCGACGGCCCTCCCGGCGAGACGGCTTGGGCGCTGCTGGGCGCGCCGGCTTGGGCGCCGCTCCCGTCGGGCCAGGGCATCGTGACGACGACTGCGCTCACGATCGTGCCGCTCGGCGTGTTCGATGGCGCGGGTTCGCTTTCGATCGGCGCCACGATTCCCACGCTCGGCTTCGACGCGCTCGCGTTCCGCATACAGGTGTTCGTGCCGCTGGCGGGCGCTCCGCTCACCGTCGGTGAGGGAACGAACGTCGTGTTCCTCGGGCCTGGCTTCTGACCGCTCGGATGACGAGACGTCCTCAACCGGATCGTCGTGCGCCCCGCTTGGCCGCGTGGCTCGTGCTGCTGGCGTGCGCACCGCTCGGCGGGTGCATGACGACGGGGCTGTGGGGCTGGGTGAGTGACGAAGTGACCGTCGCCGGGCAGCGCATGGGGTCGGCGGGAGGCGCGCCGACGCAGGTTGTCGTCGCGGTGAAGAACGTCCCGAGCATGGCCGACGGAAACTACCTGCTCGACGCGTCACCCGCCGTCGCGGGGCGTCCCGTGGTCGAGGCAAACGACAAGTTCCTCGAGGTGCGTCCGCTCGACGCCCTGACCTTGAAGCGTTTCGGTGACATCGGGTATGTCATCAGTGCTCCGTGGATCTTCAATGTCGACGCCGGCGACGCCCAGGACACTCTCGACGACATTCCGCAGGGCTCGGTGTCAGCGTTCGTCGAGGAGGAGAGCGACGTCTTCCGGGTTCACCTCGTGCACGCCGACTTCGACCGCGACCGTTGGGTTCGCGTCGGCGTAGTCGACATCGGCCCGGGGAGCCAATCAAGCGCGAGGTCACTCGCGCTGATCGCGATGCCGGTCACGATCGCGTGGGACGTGTACACGTGGCCGCTCGGCGTCGCTACCGTCGTGGTCTACACGTTGATGAACGATTGACCCGGATTACTTAGTGGTGTGATTCAAAAGTTCGCGTCATTTGTTTCACGCCCTCCTCGCCGCTGGCTGTGTTGCATCTCCTCGACGAATCCACCCATTCGCCTGCGGCGATGCGCCTTGCCAGCGGCGACGATGCGTTCCCGCACGGGTACAGGCACACTCGGTCACGCACGTCGCACTCGGAGCAGTTCTTCAACGGATGTTAGGCAGTGACCTTCGCGACGAGCGTCGGCGATCCCGTTCGCACGGTGATGTCGTCGCCCTCGCCGTCGAGGATCTTGTTGAGCTGGTGAAGCGTCTTGGCGTTCACGCGGGCGATGTGCTGGATGTGCTCGCCGATCGACCACGCCGACACGGACGGCGCGCGACGCGCGAGCACCGACGGATCGGATCTCGTCGCGGCTCGCAAGCGGCGATGCACTTCGGCGAGACTCGCACACCATCGCGCAATCTTCTCGTGGGACATCAGTTGGCTTCTCCTTGTCGTGGGCTTGCAGCCGTCTCCGCGGACGATGTCAGGAGGCCGACCCGACGGATGGTGGCTCATTCACTTGGCCTTCGCCTTGCGCTTGCCGTAGCGCACGCCCCACTCATCCATCGCGAGCAGAATCGGCTCCAGTGTCTTGCCGAGCGCGGTGAGGCGGTATTCGACTCGTGGGGGAACCTCGCGGTAGACCTTCCGGTGGACGACACCATCGGTCTCGAGCTCCCGGAGCTGGCGCGTGAGCGTTCGATTCGAGATCCCGGTGAGCTTCCGGTCAAGTTCGCCGAACCGGTGCACTCCATCGAGCAGCTCGTGAAGCACGAGCACCTTCCACCGCCCGCCGATGATGCTCAGCGTCGTCTCGACAGGGCAAGAAACCGCCTTCTTCTTGTTCGGTGACATGCTCGAACTCGCTGTTCGTGGTTAGGTATCTTTAAGGATACTAAGGTGCATGCATGTGCGTACTAGCTTTTCTGGCCCAAAGCAAAGTATCTTCTCTCTGAAGTCACGTGGCGGACCAAGCCACGATCGAGTGACAACAGCAGCGAGAAGGAACGATGAGCAGCACGAAGGAAGTCCTCAGCATTCACCGGAGTACCGAGTCCCACTGGGTCGGCGACGGGTTTCCCGTCCGCACGCTTTTCGCCTACCCCGCACTGGGAAAGCAGCTCAGCCCGTTCTTGCTGTTCGACTACGCGGGCCCGCAGGAGTTCCCGCCAACCGCGAAACGTCTCGGCGTCGGTCAACACCCGCATCGGGGCTTCGAGACGGTCACGATCGTCTACGACGGTGAGGTGGAACATCGCGACTCCACTGGTGCCGGTGGGAAGATCGGACCGGGCGACGTGCAGTGGATGACTGCGGCATCGGGCATCGTTCATGAGGAGTTCCACGGCCGCGACTTCGCCAAGCGCGGCGGCATGTTCGAGATGGTGCAGCTGTGGGTCAACTTGCCCGCGAGCGACAAGATGTCGTCACCCCGCTACCAGGAGATCCTCGACGCGCAGATTCCAGCGGTGGACCTCGGCGAAGGGCGTGGCTTTCTTCGAGTCATCGCCGGTGAACACGCAGGAGCGCGCGGTCCGGCGAAGACATGTACGCCGATGCACGTCTGGGACCTGCGCATCGACAGCAACCAGCAACTCGAGCTCGCCGTACCCGAGGGCTTCAACACAGCGCTTGTCGTCCTGCACGGTTCGCTTCGGGTGGGTGAGAAGGATGTCCTGGAGCCAGCGCAGCTCGCCGTGTTCGAGCCCGGCGGCTCCTCGCTGCGTCTCGACGCCGGGAAAGGCGCACGCGCACTTCTCCTCAGCGGTGAGCCCATCGACGAACCCATTGTCGGGCAGGGGCCGTTCGTGATGAACACTCCCCGAGAGATCCGTGAGGCCGTCTCCGACTACCAACGCGGGAAGATGGGGAGCCTCTCCTGACCCCGCTTGTCGAGCCGCCGAACACCAGTCTGAAGCGGCCCTCAACAACCCGAATCCCCACGAAGGAGCACAACGATGACCACCAAGTTCAAGTACCGCCGTCTCGACAAGAACGACGCCGCAGTCCTGCTTGTCGATCATCAGTCGGGACTGTGCAACGTCGTCGGGGACTTCTCGCCAGACGACTTCAAGAACAACGTCCTCGCCGTGGCTGGAGCGGCGAAGTACTTCAAGCTCCCCACGATCCTCACCACCAGCTTCGAGGACGGTCCGAACGGGCCCCTCGTTCCGGAGCTCAAAGAGATGTTCCCCGAGGCGCCGTACATCGCCCGTCCGGGGCAGATCAACGCGTGGGACAACGAGGACTTCGTCAAAGCGGTGAAGGACACCGGCAAGAAGCAGCTCATCATCGCCGGCGTCGTCACCGAGGTTTGCGTTGCGTTCCCGGCGCTGTCGGCACTCGAAGAAGGGTTCGAGGTGTTCGTCGTCACGGATGCGTCCGGGACGTTCAACCAGACGACGCGCGACGCCGCCTGGTCGCGGATGGCTGAAGCGGGAGCGCAATTGACGTCCTGGTTCGGCATGGCCTGCGAGCTGCATCGCGACTGGCGCAATGACATCGAGGGACTCGGCGCGCTGTTCTCCAACCACCTGCCGGCCTATCGCAACCTGATCACGAGCTACAGCGCGGCCAAGGGCGGGTAGGTCATCGCAGCGCGTGGTGAAGGTCATTCCGTCGGCGGCGTCACCCAGCGGTCCGAGCACTGTGTTGCCGTCCCTGAAGGCATCCACCGCACTCGCTCGCGTTGCGGCAACGTGACCTCGGGCCGCTCACGTGACCAGTGAACGACGCCGTGCTGCCAAGCGGCATCACTCACTCACCGTCCAGCACTTGAACTGCTGCGCCCGTGAGTTCCTCAGGGCAATGTCGCAGCAAGGCGTGCACCGAACTCATGGCCGCCTCGTAGATGGCGGGGCGTGCTGGAGTCGACAGCGCAACGTATCTGCGTCACGCGATCGCACGCGTCAGCTCAGCTGTTCCCAGTACTCGGCCGGCATGTCGCGCGCGATCTTCAGCGCACCGTTCGCACCCGCGTAGACCGGCTCTTCGACGGTGTTGACCTTGCCGCCGCCGAGGTGCTCGGCCATGTAGGACTCGATCGCGTTGCCCAGCCCGCGGATGCGACTGCCGCCGCCGCCGAGGATGACGTTGTTGCGCAGCACGTCCTGGAACTCGGGATCGAAGCTCGCGACCAGCTTGCCGAGCGCCTCGACGATCGGCGGCACGATCGAGTGGCAGGCCTCGTTCATCTCCTTCGTGATGTCGATCGGCGTGGGCTTGCCGTTCACGGGCCAGGTCACGATCACCTCGTGCGCGCCGGTGGCCGTGGCGTGTTCTTCCTTGGCTTGCGTGATCATGCGCTCGGAGAACTGTACCTCGGGGTGGTTCTGCTTCATGAGCTTCGCGAGCAACTGGTCGATCTTGTCGCCGGCGATGGCGAGCGTGATCTGGTCTTCGGGCTCGGGCATCGTGCCGTGCATGCGGCAGAGGTCGGTGGTGCCGGCGCCGATGTCGATGACGAGCGCGTCGGTGAGCACGTCGAGGCCGTAGGCCACAGCGAAGGGTTCGGACGCGATCATCACCGAGTCGACGACTTGCTTAGCGGCGTTGATGATCGAGGTGCGGTTCGTGATCGACGCCTCGGCCGGGCACCCGATCACGGCGTAGATGAGCTGGTCGGGACGCGGCTTCGCCATGCGGATCGCGTACTGCACGAGCGCCGCGGCGGCCGCTGCGTTGCCCTCGGTGTCCTCGCTCGCGTCACCCTCCGTCGACCCCTTGATCACGCCCTTCTCGAGCGGACGGAAGAGGTTCAACGACAGACGCTTCTTGATCGCGGCTTCCCCGTAGAGCGGCTCGTCACCGAGCAGCTTGCGCGACACGACGTCCTTCGGATACCCGACGTAGCTGAAGACCGACTCGCGCGCGCCGTTGCTCGCGGCGATCGCCGTGCGCGACGTCCCGAGGTCCATGCCGATGTGCAGGATCGAGGTTTCCTCCTCCTGGGCACTGACGGGGGCGGTGGGCGTGGTGGAATCGCTGGGATTCGCGGCTGCGTCGTTCATCGTCGTCTCCTGCCCTCGCGCTGCGACGGCTGGCGGTCTCTTCGTGAATGAAAGGTCGTGAATGAAACGTGTTGCGAGTGAAGCGTGTGCGGTCGGGGACTACGTCGGCTTCTTGTCGCCTTCGCTGTCCACCATGCTCTTCAACTCGACGTTGAGTTTGAAGATCTCTTCGAGCACCTGCTTCTTCTTCTCGAACTGCGGGTCTTGGGATTTGAGGCCGGCGGGCCCCATGTCGAACTCTTCGATGTCTTCGTCGGACGTGTTGGCGGCGGCGCGTGCACGCGCGAGCATCGCCTCGCTCTCCTCGAGCTTCTTGTTGAGCTTCGAGAGCCGACGCTGCAACAGCCCGACGCGCTCGGCCTGCTCGGCCCGCGTGCGGTTCGCGACTTCTTCGCGCTGCTCGTCGAACGCCGCGCGCACGAGCTCGATGGCGCGCGCGGTCAGGGCGTCACGCGGCGTGGCCGAGTCGGACAGCAGCGCGCGCAGGCTCGCCGAGATGCGGCCCTCCAGCGACGTGAGGTCCTCGCCGAACTCGACGAGCTCTTCGTCCTCGGCGGCTTGCTCCTCGTCGAGCTCCGACTTCGTTTCTGTCAGCCGCTCCTTGAGCACGGCGCGGTTCGCCTCGAGCTCCTCCTGTTGCGTGACGAGGTCGTCGACCGTCTCGCGCAGCGAATCGCGCTCGTGCAGCAGCGCCAGGAACTCGACTCGCGCCTCGGCCCCGAGCCCCTTGATGTCGCGATCCGAGAGCTCGATGCCCATCTTCGAGAGGGTGTTCTCGACGGACGTGTCGATCAGCATCTCGATGTCGCGGTAGCGCAGGATCGAAACTCGCTTGTGCCCACGCTGTTTGAGGCGGGAGAGGGACGTCGGGCGCGACGCTCCCCGCATCAGGTGGTACAGGCTGCGCGTGAGAGAGTTGGACATCGACGAGACCGACAAAGAAACGGGGGAGACTAGGAGCGGGTGCCAAGCGTGGGTGCGTTCATGGTCGTGTCCGCCGGGCCGAGTTCAAAGCGCCGGTACCTGCTCGTTGGGTGATGGCAACGCGGCGGTCGGTTCCGTGGTTGCCGCGATGTGCCGAACGACGTCGGCCACCCGCTGCTCTATCGGACGTCGGACGCCCTGCGCTTGTGGCATCGTCATCGTTTTGAGACATCGACTCAACCTCACGCGTTCCGCGACGGCCGGAAACAGCCGACCGAGCGGTCCGTGGGGGCGGCGCGATCCCATGGGCGGCCGGACGAATCGTCGGATTTCTCGCGGCCGGGCTGCGCAGGTGTCGGATCGGCGGGTGCCGACCGGGGCCGAGCACCTCTCAGGACTGTCTGTGATCGGGATGAAAGGCTCCCCACCGCGGTCCGGGATGTGTCAGACTTTCCCTGCAGGCCGGCGGCTCCACAGACGCCTTTCTCGTGCGCAGACGTGCACGGAATCGAATGCCGGAGTCAACAGACAGCAAGCGTCTGCCGATGAGGGGGCTCACCGCTGGGTGAGGCCTTTCGACACCTGGACATCTTCGGCGCGCCCCACGGGCGTTCCGTATCACCGCAGATCGTGAGAACGACCATGGGCTGGCTCTTCGGCAAGTCCCGCAAGAAGGCAGAGAAGGACGACCCGGCGCTGACACGCCCCGACGACTTCGTCGTGCTCGTCGACCCCGACGTCGACCCGCGCCTCGTCGTCTATCACGACCCGCAGGGCTTCCAGGCTGAGCAATACCGCGCCTTCCGCACGAACCTGCGCGCGATGAACCCCACCGACGAGTCGCGCACGCTGCTCTTCACCTCGTCGGCGCCTGAAGAGGGCAAGACGGTCAGCGTCTCGAACATCGCCCTGAGTCTCGCCGAGCGCGAGGATCTGAAGATCTGCATCATCGACACGGATCTGCGCGCCAGCCGCATCCACGAGCTCTTCGGGCTCGAGCGCGACCCCGGCTTCGTCGAGGTGCTGCTCGATCGCGTCTCGCCGGCTGATGTCATCCAAGAAACGCGCCTGCCGAACCTGCACCTGATCTCGGCCGGCCGCGACGTGCTGAACCCGGCCGAGGTGATCGGTTCCGACTACACGCAGAACCTCATCTCGTGGCTCAAGCAGCGCTACAACTACATCCTCTTCGACACGCCGCCGTGCTCGATGTTCGCCGATGCGGCCGAGTTGTCGCGCGTGATGGACGGGGTGGTGATGGTCGTGGCCCTGGGTGAGACGCCCAAGAAGGACGTCGATCGGGCCGTCTCGCAGCTGACCGCCGTGGGTGCCAACGTGATCGGCTCGTTCCTGACGGGCACGGACAGCGGCGACGCCGTCAAGGTCATCGAAGACCGCCAGTACGCATATTGACGGGCGTCGGCGCGAATCCCCAGCCTTGACATATCGCGGGTTTGGCCCTGTGATAGACGGGTGCGGCGTCTCGATCTGACGTTGCTCCCGGCCACTCCCAGCGACCCGAATCGCGGCCGGCTCTCCATGATCAGGATCCTCCCTGGAGCTGTCGTATGCGTTGCTCGCGTCTCGCGATCGCCGTCGCGTCCCTCGTCCTCTCTCAGACCGTGCTCGGACAAGGGGCCAGCGACTACAACGTGACGCGCCTTGGGCGCATCAACGACTTCGGCACCTACAACGACATCTGGGGCTTCGCGACCGAGGACGGGCGTGAGTACGCCTGCATCGGCACGCTCTCCGGCACCGTGATCGCGAACTGCACCGATCCGACGGCGCCCTACGCGACGGGCTTCATCGACGGCACGAACTGCACGTGGCGCGACATGAAGTACTACCAGGGGTACGTGTACTCCGTGAACGACTGCATCGGCGCCGTGCAGGTGATCGATGTCAGCGATCCCGAGAACCCCGTGCTCGTCAACGAGTTCGGGAACACGTTCTTCAACTCCGCGCACAACGTGCAGATCGACACCGACACGGGCCTGCTCTACGCCTGCGGCACGAACAAGGGCACGGTCATCTACGACCTCAACACCTCGCTCGTGAACCCGACGCTCGTCCGCACGTGGAACGGCCAGGGCATCCCGGGCTTCAACATCGACGGCTACGTCCACGACCTGCACGTGCAGGACGGCGTGGCTTACGTCTGCATGATCAACGACGGGCTCTTCGCGACGCTCGACGTCTCCGACATGCCCACGATCACGGTGCTCGACGCCGAACCGAGCGGTGAGGACTTCACGCACTCGTGCTGGGTCAACGCGGACAACACCGTGGCCGTCGTGGCCGACGAGACGGGCGGCACGCGTCACCTGCAGCTCTGGGACGTCTCCGACCCGTCGAACCTCATCGACATCAAGAACCTCTGGCAGGGCTCGCAGACGCTGCCGCACAACCCCTTCATCGTCGGCAACGTGGTGCACACGTCGTACTACAAGATCGGGTACGTCGCGATGGACATCAGCGACCTCAACAACCCCGTGAAGATCGGCGAGTACGACACGCTGCCCGTGCAGGCCGGCTCGTTCGGCTTCGACGGCGCGTGGGGCTGCTACCCGATGCAGCCGTCGGGTTTCGTCTACGTCAATGACATCTCGACCGGCTTCCACATCCTGAAGGTCAACCCCGCGTGCGAGGTTGACGGCGCGGGGCGTCCGTCGCTCTGCGAAGCCTGGCCCGAGATCGTCGAGCCGGGCGAAACGCCCACGACGATCATCTCCGGCGTCACGCTCACGAACGTCACGGCCGTGCACGTCGACGGGATCACGCTGGGCCCGGGTCAGTTCGACGTGCTCGACGACCAGGTGATCTCCTTCACGCTGCCGTCGTTCGCGAACGACGGGCTGATCCCGATCACCGTCGAGAACGCCGTCGGCCTGTCCGAGGTTGTCTTCACGCAGGTGCGCACGCCCGGCGGTCCGCAGCTCACGGTGTCGCCGAAGACGGTGTCCGAGGGCGACGAGATGACCGTCGAGATGAAGTCGGAACCCTTCGACTTCCATTACCTCGGCCTCTCGTTCACGCCCACGCCGTCGATCGTGCCGCAGGTGGCCTTCGACGTCGGTGCCGGCTTCACGGATCTCTTCCTGCTCGCACCGACGCCCACGGGCGCCACGGGCCAGACGGTCTTCCCGCCGCTCGTCGTCCCGCCGGGAGCCGTCGGAGTGACGGTCTACTGGCAGTTCGCCGCCGTCACGCCGGGCAACCTCCCGGCGCCGGTCAGCAACGTGTCCATCCAAAACGTCATCGACTGAGGGCTGCGCGTCACGCCGCGTGAGCGCGTTGATCTCCGGTTGATGAGGAGGTCATGATGCTCGGAATCACACCGCTGCTGCGGGCGTGTCTGTTCGCGTCGTTCCTTGGCGCGTCGGCGCTCGCGCAGGTCGATCAGGAGCGTGCCGCGCAATACTTCGCCGAGGCGGAGGCGCTTTGCCAACGTGACGCGGGCGCGCTGTGGGGCGTCTCGCTCTGCGGGCCGATGGTGTTCGCTGATCCGATCACGGACACGCTGGCACTCAATCGCGAGCGTCCCGAGGCCGACAAGCCACGCCTGCTCGGGTTCGCCAACACGGCGCTCGAATGGGGCAACGAGCGTTGGTCGACGTTCGTGTGGCAGATGGTCGACGGGTTCGACGACCAGCGCCGCGCGCGCGTGATGATGCACGAGTTGTTCCACCGCGTGCAGCCCGAGCTGGGGCTGATGATCAACCAGCTCGCCGGCAACTGCGATCATCTCGACACGCTCGAGGGGCGCTACTGGATCCAGCTCGAGTGGCGCGCGTTGGCGGCCGCTCTCGAGGCCGAGGGCCCGGCGCAGCGTGCGGCTTTGTCTCACGCTTTGGCCTTCCGGGCGCGGCGGCGCGCGCTGGGCGACGGGTTCGCGGAGCGCGAGCGTGGCGTCGAGATCAACGAGGGTCTCGCTCAGTACACGGGCACGGTCTTGGCAAGCCGCTCGCGGGCAGCGGCGCGGACCTCCGGGATCGCGCAGCTGCGGGCGGCATCGGACGAGGAGTCGTTCGTGCGCTCGTTCGCGTATCCGACGGGCGCGGCGCTCGGGCTGTTGCTCGACGACGCGGCACCGGCTTGGCGCACGACGATCATGGCGAGTGATGACCTCGGCGAGCTGCTCGCTGCGGCCATGAACCTCGAGCCGGCACGCGACGTCGAGTCGGCGGTGTGGCTGTACCGCGGGGATGACCTGCGCGCGGCAGAGGAAGCGCGCGAGGCCGAGCGGGCCGCACGCGCCGCGGCGTTGAGCGCGCGCTTCGTCGACGGGCCGGTGATCGTCATGCCGCGCGGGCGCAACGCGTCGTTCATCACGGCGGGCGTCACGCCGCTCGGCGATGTCGGCACGATCTACCCGTCGTTCCGCGTCACGGGCCCCTGGGGCTCGGTGGTCGCCGATCAGATCCTCATGTCAGCCGACGGGCGGCGGCTGACGGTGCCCGGCCCGCCGCAGGTTGCTGGCGCCGAGATCCGCGGCGACGGCTGGACGATCACGCTCGCCGATGGCTGGATGCTCGCTCCTGCCGAACGCGCCGGCGACCACGCGATCATGCCGACACACGCCGACGACGGTTGAGCGCCCGCGCTGGGCATGACATCCTCGGCCGTCCACCTCGTGAGACCCCGTTGATGCTCGACCGATTCGTCGATCGCCTGCCGTCCTTTCTCGTCTTCATGTCGCTGGCCCTGCTGGGCTACGTGGCGATCGATGAGGTCGAACGCCCCGAGCTGCTCTTGGCGGGCGTCCCGAGCGCGGTGCTCTTCGTGATCTACCTCTTGAGCGGGCGGTCGCGATGAACCCGCCCTTCCTCGACCTCGAGCCCTGGCACTACCGCGCCTTCATCACGATCTGCACGGGCCTCGCGTTCGTTCACGCGCATCGCAAGCTGTCGCCCTACTTCGCCGCCACGTGGTTCGGCGCGGCGGGCGTGATGAGCTTCATCTGGATGACAGGCACCTCGCCGCCGGAGTCGTTCCTGCTGCCCGGGCTCGTCATCTACATGGCGGCCGCCGTCACGAAGGGCATCGTCGAGACGCGCGACGGCGTGCGCGGCAATCACTTCGTGCACGTCGTCATGACGGGCCTCTTCACGGGTCTGCTCGTGCTGCCCTTCGAGGCCGTCGCACGCGCGATGACGTGGAACCTGCCGCTCGCGAGCCCGGGCATGATCTTGGGCATCCCCGAACTCGGCGGCGTCCCGTCCGGTTCGATCGCCATGTGGATGGTCGTCGGCTTCCTCTTCTACGGCACGTACAAGGTGCTCGACCACATCGGCCTGTCACCGGCGCTGCAGGCCGTCGTCCTCTTCGCGGCGACGCCGTTCCTCGCCCGCGCCCTGTGGTTCGTGCAGGGATCGTTCTGAGCGAGGCGAAGTTGCCGGGGCGCTGGTCGGATGCGACGCGCGCGCCGTCCAGCAGTCCCAACTACCGCAGCCGCTCGAGCGCCACGACCACGCGGCTGAGCTGGCGGTCTTCGCTGGGCTCGAAGCGGGGGCGCTGGATGCGGATGCGTGACGACCAGTCGCGGGTGGAGCGGCGCTTGATCATGCTCGTCAGGAACATGTCGTCGCGTTCGTTGGCGAGGATGAGGCGGCGCAGGGCTTCGAGACGTGCCGTGGCGAGTTCGACGCAGCCCTTGGAGACGCGGAGTTCGGCGCGTCGTTTCGCTGCCGGCCCCATGAGTTCGAGCGTGGCGTCGAGCGCTCGCTCGACGAGGCCGAGCTCCTCGTTGACGCGCGCGAGACGCACGACGGTGGGGTCGGAGTTCGGCGTCGGGCTGACGGCCTGGGCGGCGCGGGCGCGGCCAAGGACATCCGTGCGCTTCGCGATGAGGGCCGTGCGCCGCCCACGCAGCTCGTCGACGCTCGCGCGGACGACATCGTCGCTGGGATCGAGACGCGTCGTCATGCGGTCGACGTCCTCGGTGCCGATCTCGTGCGTCAGCGTGATCAGGAGCGACTCGTCCTCCTCCATGAGCTTGCTCCAAACCGCGATCGCGTCGGCGAAGCGTCCCGCCGGTGCGACGACGCCCGGCGAGAACGAGAGGTCGAGGACGAGCGGCACGTCGGATTCGATGTCGCCGACGCCCATGAGCTTTGTCGTCGAGTTGAGCAAACCCGTCACGCCCGTGAGATCACCGACCTGACCCGCGACGCCGGCACCGAAGTTCAGCACACGGAACGGCGAGTTCGTGATCGCACGCGCGACCTGCTTGCTGAGTGTCGTCGCCGCCAGCCGCGTGATGTCGATGAACGAGAAACCCTCGGTTCCGGTTTTGAAGTCGACGCTGAGCTCGATCACACCGACCTCGTCGCGCAGGATCGCCACGATGGCTTGGATCGGCGCCGCGAGGAAAAGCGCCGACGAGAGGATGCCGCCCGGCGGTTCGCTGAGGTCCAAGTCCGTGAAGTGCAGCTTGTTGCGCGCGTCGAGCGCGCCGTCGCCGCGGAAGGTGTAGCGCGCATCGAGGTCGAACGTGCCGTCCTCGAGCGAGACGCCGTACTCGTTGGCGAGGCCGGCGAGAGCCGCGAGCTCGAGTTGGTAGATGTCGACATCGACGATCCCGTCCAGCGTCGGCTGGATGCCAAGGTGTCCGGCGACATCGAGGCCGCCGAGCACGCGCACCGGCTTGGTGCCGCTCTTGCCCACGGTTCCCGGAGGTACGAGTCCGCCGCGCACGAAGAGCGTGAAGGGGACGACGTGGCCGAAGGGAAGACGGCCGACGTCGATCGAGCGCACCTCGAGGTCGAGCTCTTCGATCGGGAACAGCGTCGGAGGGGTTGTCGTGACGTCGTTGTAGACGCAGTCGACGCCCGTCAGGATCGCCGAGCCGACGCGAATCTCGAGCGGCTCTCCGTCGACGATCGCGGTCTCGGGCTGCGCTTCCTGCTCGACGTTCGCGGCCGACGCCGCGTCCTTCGCGGGAACGTCCTTGGGGCTCGGGATGAACAGTCCCGCGACGGTGAAGCCCTCGGCGTCGCGGAGGATGTCGGCGCGTGGACCTTGGAGCAGGATCGAGCTGACGGTGAGCGAGTTGCGCGCGGGCTGGAAGCGCAGCGAGTCGACGATGAGATCTTCGAAGCCGAAGAGCGCCTCGCTCTCGGGTGTCTCGCTGACGGCGACGTCCGAGATGCGCGCGTTGAGCGAGACGCCGCGCTGCGGGTCGTACTGCAGCGGTGCGCCGCGCGCGGATGTCCAGTCGACTTCGAGCGAGGCGCGCAGCGCGCGGCTGATGTCGCTGCCCGGCGTGCTCAAGCCCGCCGCGTCGATGCGCATCTCGAGGTGCGCCGGCGTGTCCTCGGCCTCGAGGCGCGCGACGAGCGAGATCTGCTCGACGAACGGTGACACGGACGCGTCGAGGGTCAGCTCGACGGGCTGGGCCGGGAGCGCGATCGCTTCGCGCGACCGCAGGTGGACGTCGCGGATCACGATCGGCTCGGGCGCCAGGGCATCGGCGAACTCGACGTGCTCGATCGTCACGTCGAACACAGAGATATCGATCTGCATGTCCTGCTTCAGCATCGCACGTTCGGCGAGGCGCTGACTCAACGCACTGCGGACGCGCTCGCGCGCGCTGGCCGCATCGGCGTCGGGGTCGATCTCTGCGGCACTGATCGCCGTTGGCGCGTCATCCGTCGGCACCTCGGGAGTATTCGCCAGGACGACGCCGAGGATGTCGACGTTGCCGTCTGCGTCACGCGCTGCGGCCGTGCGCAGGCCGTTCAAGCGAAGCTCGCTGATGTTGTAGCGACGCTTGTCGACGTCGAGGCGCTTGGCGTCGAGGAGAAACCGGGGGATCGAGAGGTACTCGCGCGTCGCGTCCGTGAGGAGCAGGTTCGTGATGCCGAGTCGCGCCGTGTGACCGCCCTTCTCATTGGCCGCCCAGGCCACGTCGATGACGCCGTCGAGCGACGCGTCATCCCACGTGACGGCCACGCCCTCGGGCAAGTAGCGCGCGAGCGGGCCGGCGCGCAGCCCGCGGCCGAGCAGCGTGAGCTGGGCGGCGAGGGCCCCGGGGGACGTGTCGAGATCACCGTCGATCTTGAACTCGTCGAGGGCTGCGGGGATCGCGACGGTGAGGTCGATGGTGCCTTTGCGGCCGAGCGCGCCCCAGCCGAGCCGCGAACCGGAGACGTCGAGGTCGACGCGCGACGACCCGGACGGGTCCGTCCAGTCGAGGCCGGCGCCGGTGATCGCGAGCACGTCGAGCAGTCCGCCCGACTCGGAAGGCGCTGCCGGAGCGCCACTCGCTGCGCCGGCGTCAGGCGTCGGTGCGGCGGAAGACGCGTCGGCCGTGTCGCCGCCGAGCGTGATCCCGAGCAGGTCGAAGCGCCCGTCGTCGCGCTTCGTGATCGCGACGCGCGGCCGTGTCCACGTCAGCGACGGGATGTGCGTGGTGTCCCCGAAGGTCGCCTGCTCGAGCACGAGGTCCTCGAACGCGAAGAGCTCGCGCGACGCGTCGGCGAGCACGAAGTCGTCGACGCGTCCGCCGACGTGGAAGCCGTCGTCGTCACTCGACCAGCTCGTCGAGACCGTCGCGGCGAGGTGCCCGTCGCCCATCCACGTTTCGAGCCCGAGATCCTCGGCCATGTCGTTCAGCGACAGGCCGTCGGCCGTCAGCGAGCCCTGCATCGCGAAGGTCGGCCCCGAGTCGGTGACGGCGAGGTCGAGTTCCAGCGTGCGCACGAAGTGGTTCGCGCCGAGGCTGAGTGAGACGCGGTCGACTCGCGGAGGTCCGTCGCCGATCACGATCTCGGTGATCTCGGCACGCAGTTGGTCGACGGACACGGTGCGACCGCGCACGCTGTCGACGACGGTGAGCTGCGGTCCTTCGACGACGACGCGTCCGACGTGCAGCGGACGCGACTCGTCGGGTTCGACGGGTTGGTCGGGAATGTCGGGTTGGCTTGGCGCGGCGGCCACGGCGCCGGGTTCGGGCGCTGCGTCTTCGAGCATGCGCTGGGCGAAGAGCGGGACATAGCGCGGTGCGGCGCTGACGGTCGGCGCGGGTGCGTCGGGACCGAGCGGCGTGATCCCGAACGCGCTCCAGATGTCGTCGACGCTGCGCCATGCCGAGGCCGCGATGCCCTGCACGGACACCTCGCGAACATCGATGCCGCCGTCGTCGGCAGGCAGCACGAGGTCGTGCACGTGCGCGCCGGCGAGCCCGGCAAGCAACGTGTCGTCTCCATTGACGAGCGCGAGATCCTCGAGTGCGAGCTGCAGCGCGACCGATTCGTCGGCGCGCCGCTCCCAGGCGACGGCGGCCGACAGCCCCAGCGTCGCGCTGGTCAGTGACGAAGCGAGGCCAGCGTCGTAGAGCAGGGGCTCGAGGGCGTCGAGCGCGACGCCGTTGCCGCTCAGCGTCAGCGTCGCCGAACCCTGCTCGGGCTGCAGCGAACTCTGAGCGGCGAGCGTGAGGTTCGAGACGATTCCGGGCAACGAGGCGTCGATGTCCAGCGACGGTGGCGGGCGCGTGTCGTCGAGCGGGAACGCCAGGCTGCGGAGGTCGATCGTGCGGGCTTCGAGCGCGATCGTCGTCAGCGGCTCGGTGGTGGCGAGTTCGTGGACGAGGTCGACGTCGTCGACGTCGAGGTGCTCGAGCGCGAACGCAAAGGCCCCGCCGCTCTCGGGCTCGTCGGGTTCCTCGGGTGTGCTCGCCGTCGGGACGAACCGGATCCCGCCTGCGACGAAGGCCCCGTCGGCGTCGGAGTACGTGTGCCCGGTCACGCCACGCAGGCGGACATCGCCGAGCGTGAGCTGCTCGGTGGTCAGCGCGACACAGGGCACCTCGAGCGCTTCGATCCCGAGCGCCACGTCGCCGTCGGCAGTGAACGCGAGATCCCGCAGGTTGACGTCGCCGCTGACGACGTCGTTCTCATCGAGCGCGAGATCGACTTCGAGAGCCGCGCTGAGCGTGAGTGAGTCGGCGAGCGGTTCGAGGCCCAGCGCCGTGAGTTCGGCGTGCAGCGTGCGCGGACGCAGGTCGATGACATCGAGGCCGAGCCTCGCCGACAGGACGCGCGCCTCGGAGCGCGCCGAGCCCGCGACGCGGATGATGCCGACGTGCGGCGTCGACGTGATCGCCACGCTGATCTTCGTGTCGCGCTCGGGCATCCCTACGTGCGAGACACGCACGTCGCCGTTGATGACGAGCGTGCTCACGGGCGAGGTCGTGTGGTCGTGGACGTGCAGCTCGAGGTTTTGGACGCGAACCGCGCGCACGCCGATCGGCGGGTCGAGCGAGATCGGCGCGCGCTCGTCCGCAGCGCCGGGTGGCGTGCCGTCGGCGTCGTCCGCGGGTGCTTCGTTCGCGTCCGTCGGGTCCGGCGCGGAGGACTCGGGCGGAGCGGACGTCAACGACCAGCGCCCGTCGTCGAAGCGGTGGACGTGACCGATGGCCCCGTCGATCTCCACGCGCTGCACGACGACCAAGCCGTGCACGAGATCCCAGACGGACACGTCCGCCCGGACGTACTCGACGTCGAGCAGCTCGTCGCCCGTCGACACATCGCGCGCCACGAGGTTCCAGAGCTCGACGTCCAACGTCGTCAGCGAGACGTCGAGGCGCTCGTACTCACACTCGATGCCGTGCTCGCGCAGGAGGTCGCCGAGGATATCGGGCAGCATGGCCTGCGCGACGACGCGCGCGATCACGAGCAGCACGAAGACGATCAGCACGAACATGACGATCCGCCGGAGCCAGCGCCGCGGGCGCTTCTTCGGCTTTTCGGCGGGGCGAGGGTCGTTGACGACGTCCGTCACAACTCGGCCTCCCACGCTTCGAGCGCGGCACGGCGTGTGTCGTTGTCATCGAAGATGGGAAAGTCCTTGGGCGCGAGATCGCGGATCTTGAGCCACTGGAATGCGCGCAGTCGCGCGGCGGGCGACGAGCTGTCGAGCTCGAAGGCGTTCTCGTTGGCGAGCAGCGCGTCGAGTTCGGCGAGCGACAACACGCCGGCCATGAACTCCGAGATCACGGCCAGGTCGTCGCCGGCGGCGCCGGCCCATTGCACGACAACCGCGTAGATGTCGGTGGGAAGCTCGCTCAACGCGGCGAGCGCCTCGACGGTGGCGCTCTCGAGCGCGACGCCGAGCTGCTCCGGCCGCGCGATTCGTTGCTTCGTCACGAGTTCGCCGACGGCGCGGAGCAGCGCCGGACGTGCCGTGAGTGCGACCTCTTCGGTGAGACGTGCGCCGGACGAGGCCGCGAGGTAGACGAGCGCGCCGCGGCGTGAGGCGGGGTGCGCGACACTCTCGAGAGCGTGGAGAAGGCTCGGCCACGGCGCCGTGATGACGGCCTCGCCGGGCTTGTCGGGCGCGGCCGCGGGCCGCTGAGTCGATGCCGCGATCAGCTCGCGCGTCAGCTCGACGAGATCGGCGAGCTCGGTCGTCTCGAGCGACGGCGGAGGCGTGGTCGTCAGACGCACGCGCAAGGCGATGGGATCGCTGCTGTACTGACTCGGCCACGACGGCATGAGCAGTGACATCGTCGACCCATCGATCTCCGGGGCGAGATCCAGCCCCAGCCGGACGACGTCGGTGCCGCGTGAGACGTCGAGCGCGAGCATCGGCGTGCCCGCGGCATCGAGCCCGAGCAGCAGCGCGACGGACGCATACCGAGACGAACTCACCTCCACGGCAACCGTCGTCGACGGTGCGATGGCGAACCAAGCGACGTTTTCGGGACCCATCTCGTTCGCCCACAGCGCGCGTGAGGCCGGCGAGACCCGCAGCCACTCCGAAAGGCCCGACGTGGCCTCGAACGCGGCCGTCGCGCTCTGGCTCCGGATCAACGTCGTGTGCGCTGAGACTGGCGTGCTGTCGACGTCGGTCGAGCCCGCAGCCCACGTGTTCGACAGCGCCCGTGCCCGCACGCCGATCCAGACCCACTCGACGTCCTCTGTCGGCGCAGCGGCCAGCTTGGGACCCGAAAGTGGCGAACCCGTCCATGCACGGGCACGAATCTTCGGCGGCACCGTCGCCATTTTCGGCAGCGGTGCCGCACACGCGCCGAGCACCATGGTCACCACCAAAAGGGCCCAGCAGCGCGTGCGGAACGTGCGTCCCGTGGCGTCCGTTCGGTTCACGTCGACGTTGGGCATCGAGGGGCTGCGCCGAACGAGCTGCGCCGAGCGCGACATGGCTTTCGCCACGCGCTGCGGTGTGCGCACCGACGCTGTCGAGCACTTGGTCAGGTCGACGACTCCTGGAAGACGTGGATGTCGCGCTGCGGGAACGGGATCGAGATGCCCTCGGCGTCGAAGCGCTTCTTGACCGTCTTGGTGATGTCGTAGAAGACGGTCCAGTAGTCGGCCGTCTTCGACCAGGGGCGGACGACGAAGTTCACGGACGAGTCGGCGAGCTCGGAAACCTCGATCGTGGGCGCCGGCGTCTCGAGCACGAGCTCGTGTGCCGTGACGATCTCGACGAGAACCGCCTTGGCCTTGTCCATGTCATCCGAATAGCCGATGCCGAACTTCATGTCGACGCGGCGTGTCTCCTTGGCCGTGACGTTGCGGATCACGTCGCCCCAGATCTTGCCGTTGGGGACCGTGAGCACCTGATTGTCGAACGTCAGGAGTGTCGTCGACACGAGGCTCATCTCGGCCACCTTGCCCGTGTGTCCCGCCACTTCGACGATGTCGGTGATGTCATAGGGCCGGTAGAGCAGGATCATCACGCCGGCGGCGAAGTTCGAGAGGCTGTCCTGCAACGCGAAGCCGATCACGAAGCCGGCGACGCCCAGTCCCGCGATCAGCGGTCCGACTTCGATGCCGAGTTCGCTGAGCGCCATCATCACGCCGACGAGGAACAGCACCTTGCGCGTGGTGTTCTTGATGAAGTCACGCAGCAGCGCACTGACGTGGAGGTGCGAGCGGTCGAGCGTGCCGACGAGCACACTCGCGACGACGCGCGCCACGACGGCTGCCACCACGAGGATCACGATGAACTTCACGAGGCTCATCGCGAGGGCGATGCCGCCCGTGGGTGAGACGGCCCAATCGACGATGTTGTCGAGGATCAGCTTCGGATCCGTGTAGTCCTGGAACACTGGCATGTCGAAGGACGGGGCGACGACGACGTCATCTTCGGGCGGTGTTTCTTGCAGCAGTGGAATCATCGGAGCGGTTCGGAGTGGGGCCGTCAGGAGGAAGCGGTGTGACGTCGACAAAGGGAACATCGTGACGTCGAGCAGCCCGCGCCGAAAGGGCTGGCGCGTGGCGGCGTGGTGTCGACGGAGAACGCGGCCCTCGAAGCGCCGTGATCTGTCAGCTGGGCTCGAGGATGATGCCCGCCAGAGGCGGCAGATCGAGCGCGATCGACCACACGAAACCGTGCATCGGCTCGGGCTCGGCGATGACGCTCTCCGTCGCCTTGCACTCGCTGCCGCCGAACTCGTCGGCGTCGCTGGAGAGCACGACCTTCCAGGTGCCCGGCCACGGGACGCCGATGCGATACGACGTCCGCGGCACCGGCGTGAGGTTCAGGACGACCGCCCGCACGGCCTCGGCGCCGATCCGCGGCGCACGGCGTTTGGGCTGCTTCTTCTTGCTCGTCTTGACCTTCGCCTTCGTGACGTCGTCGCCCTCGTCGCCGCCTTCGTGGATTTCGAAAGCGGGCACCGGCTCGCCGACGCGCAGGTACGAGATTACCTGGTTCAGGCGGTCGTCGCAGGAGATCCAGCGGAACCCCTCGGGGTCGGGGTCGCGCCCCCAGAACGCGCGCGTGTTGCGGTACATCGTCCCGAGCGTCTCGACGAAACGGACGAAGCCGCGCCGGCTGGGGTCGTGCTCGAGATGCCAGTCGAGGCACGCGTCATGGTTCCACTCGCGCTCGGTGGCGAGCTCGGCACCCATGAAGAGCAGCTGCTTGCTGGGACGTGTGAACTGATAGAGCAACAGCAGCTTGAGGTTCGCGAGGCGCTGCCAGTTGTCGCCGGGCATCTTGCGCAGCAGCGAGCCCTTGCCGTGGACGACCTCGTCGTGGCTCAGCGGCATGATGAACTGCTCGCTGTGTTCGTAGACCATCGCGAACGTGAGCTTGTCGTGGTTCGCGCCACGGTGCACGGGGTCGAGCGCGAAGTACTCGAGCGTGTCATGCATCCAGCCCATGTTCCACTTGAGATGGAAGCCCAGGCCGCCGTCCTTCACGGCGTGCGTCACGCGCGGCCACGACGTCGATTCCTCGGCGATCATGAGACAGCCGGGTTTCTCGCTGCGCACGGTCGTGTTGAGCAAGCGCAGGAACGCGACGCTGTCGAGGTTCTCGTTGCCGCCGTGCTCGTTGGCGATCCAGGCGCCGTCGTCGCGGCCGTAGTCGAGGTAGAGCATCGACGCGACGGCGTCGACGCGCAGGCCGTCGATGTGGAACTCGTCGAGCCAGTAGAGCGCGTTGCCGATGAGGAAGTTCGTCACCTCGCCGCGCGCCGTGTTGAAGATCAGCGTCTGCCAGTGCGGGTGGAAGCCTTTGCGCGGATCTTCGTGTTCGTAGAGCGCCGTGCCGTCGAAGTTCTCGAGGCCGAACGCGTCGGACGGGAAGTGGCCCGGCACCCAGTCGAGCAGCACGCCGATGCCGGCCTGGTGCAGTGCGTCGATCATGAAGCGCAGGTCGTCGGCGCTGCCGTGTCGATGTGTCGGCGCGTAGTAGCCCGTCACTTGGTAGCCCCATGAGCCACTGAACGGGTGCTCCAAGATCGGCATGAGCTCGACGTGCGTGAAGCCGAAGCGGCGGCAGTGTTCGATCAGCAGCGGTGCGAACTCGCGGTAGTTGAGCAGGCGGTGGGGGTCGTCGCCGCGACGCGCCCAGCTGCCGAGATGCAGCTCGTAGATCGACATCGGCTCGCGCTGCCAGTCGGCGCTCGTGCGCTGCTCGATCCAGTCGGCGTCTTCCCAGACGTGGGCGCTCGGGCCCACGACGATCGAGGCGTGTCCGGGCGGCGCTTCGTGGGCTTGGCCATAGGGGTCGGCCTTGTGACGCGTCTCGCCGTTGCGCATGCGCAGCGCGTACTTGTAATGGTCGCCGGCCTTCGCGCCGGGGACGAACGCCTCCCAGATGCCGGACGTCCCGACGGGCTTCATGGGCCACTCGTCGGTGCGCCAGCCGCAGAACGATCCGAACACCCAGACGCCCGATGCGTTCGGTGCCCAGACCGCGAAGCGCACGCCGGCCTTGCCGTCGTGCGTGGTCGCGTGGGCTCCGAGGACGTCCCAGATGCGCCGGTGCTCACCCTTCGCGAAGAGCCAGAGGTCAACGTCGCCGAGGCCGGGGATGACGTCGGGCTTCGTCGAGCTGCTCGTGGGTGGGGTGTCCATCGGCAGGGTCTCGAAGGGGGCGGGGAGGGCGGCGCGGCACGGGGAATCGGCGAGCCGCCGACACCATCGTGTCAGCGCGGCAGGCCGTGCCGCAACATCATCAACGAGTGGGCGGGCAGGAGCACGGACGCGCGCGTGATCGGACGCTCGATCGGCGCGGCCTGAGGCGCCGTGTCGGTCGTGTTCAGGATGACGTACCAGCGCGCCGCGAGATCGGCCTCACGCCGCGGAACGGGGAGTGTGAAGCGTTTGGCGCGCTCTCCGCCGCTGAAGAGGAGCAGGATCGTCTCGCCGTGTTCGGGGCGTCCGCGCTCGTCGACGACGTCGCCGCCGCGACCATAGAGCAGCATTCCGAGCGCGTGGTTGTCGGCGCGATGCCAGTCGGGATCGTCCATTTCCCGACCGTCGGGACGGACCCACGCGACGTCCTTGACGCCGCTGTGGTCGACCGGCGCTCCGTCGAGCACGTCGCGCCGCCGTAGAACGGCGTTGGCGCGTCGCAGCGCGAAGACCGTGCGCGTGAACTCGAGCAGGTCGCGGTTGATGGCCGAGGCGTCCCAGTCGAGCCACGTGCGCTCGTTGTCCTGACAGTAGGCGTTGTTGTTGCCGTGCTGCGTGCGGCCGAGCTCGTCACCCGCGTTCAACATCGGGACGCCCTGCGAGAAGGCCAGCGTGGCGAGGAAGCTGCGTTGAACTCGCGCGCGCAGGGCGCCGATGGCCTCGTCGGACGTCTCGCCCTCGATGCCCCAGTTGCGACTGCGGTTGTCGTTGTGACCGTCGCGGTTGTCTTCGCCGTTGTCCTCGTTGTGCTTCGACTCGTAGCTGACGAGGTCGCGCAGCGTGAATCCGTCGTGACACGTGATGAAGTTGACGGAGGCCTGCGGGCCGCGCGGGTAGATGTCCGAGCTGCCCGCGATGCGGCTCGCGAACGACGACACGGTGCTCTGGTCGCCGCGCCAGAAAGAGCGCACGACGTCGCGGTATTCGGCGTTCCACTCCGACCATCCCGCCGGGAACTTGCCCACCATGTAGCCGCCCGCGCCCACGTCCCAAGGCTCGGCGATGAGCTTCACGGGTGCGAGCACGGGGTCTTGCTGGATGACGTCGAAGAAACGTCCGAAGCGGTCGTCGCTTGACGAGCCGCGACCGAGCACTGGCGCGAGGTCGAAGCGGAATCCGTCGACATGCATCTCGGAGACCCAGTAGCGCAGGCTGTCCATCACCAACTGCATGGCGCGCGGGTGCGTCGTGTCGAGGCTGTTGCCGCAACCGGAGAAGTCCATCGTGTAGCGCAGGGCGTCGGGCGCGCTGCGGTAGTACGACGCGTTGTCGATTCCGCGCAGCGAGAGCGTCGGGCCCGTGTGGTCGCCCTCGGCGGTGTGGTTGTAGACGACGTCGAGGATCACCTCGATGCCCGCGCCGTGCATGCGCTTGACCATCGTCTTGAACTCGTCCACCTGCTGGCCGCGGTCGCCGGTTGCGTAGCGCGGATCGGGCGCGAAGAAGCCGAGTGTGTTGTAGCCCCAGTAGTTCGATCGACCGGCATCGGCGAGCGCGCGCTCGGAGATGAAGTGGTGGACGGGCAGCAACTCGATCGCCGTGACGCCGAGCGCCGTGAGGTGGTCGAGGATCGGTTGCGTCGCGAGGCCGAGGTAGCTGCCGCGTAGCTCTTCGGGGACGTCCGGGTGGCGTTGCGTCATGCCCTTGACGTGCGCTTCGTAGATCACCGTGCGACTCCACGGCGTGCGCGGTGCGCGGTCGTCACCCCACGAGAAGGCATGTTCGACGACGACCGAACGCGGCATGGCGCCGGCGCTGTCCCGGCCGTCGCAGGAGAGGTCGCTGTCTTCGTGACCGATGGTGTAGCCGAAGACGGTGTCGTCCCACTGGAAGTCGCCCGTGATCGCCAGGGCGCAGGGGTCGACGAGGAGTTTGTTCGGGTTGAAGCGGTGGCCGTTCTCTGGGTCGTAGGGGCCGTGGACGCGGTAGCCGTAGGGGCGACCCGGGCGAGCGTCGGGCAGATACCCGTGCCAGATCGAGCCCGTGCGCGTCAGCGGGATGCGACCGATCTCGAGCGTCGTGTCTTCCCGATCGAAGAGGCACAGTTCGACGGCCGTTGCATGTTCGGAGAAGAGCGCGAAGTTCACGCCCTCGCCGTCCCACGTGGCACCGAGCGGAGTGGGTGTCCCTGGCCAAGCGCGCATCGGGGTCTCGCGGGGGGATCGCTGGAAGACGCATCGAAGCACTCGCACGCGGCGGGTGCAAGGGCCGCAGCTCGAGGTCAGCGCGAGGTCAGGGCGTCGTCGTGGGCTTCCCAGGTCGCGAGGTCGAAGGGTCGACAGCGCGCGCCGGGGCGGAAGCCGCGGTACTGGGCCTTGCAGCGGTAGCAGATGAGGACGCGCTTGACGATCGCTCGGAGCAGCAGCCAGTCGACGATGGCGAGGGCCACGAGGCCGATGAGCATCTTCGGAATCGACAGGCCCGAGAAGAGCAACGCCCCGAAGCTGACCGTCACGAGCAGCACGCCGAAGCGCGCGTTGAGGTCCTTCTGGATACAGAGCGTGTGGTAGCCGCAGCGCGGGCAGCCGTCGAGCGCGGCGGCTCCGGCGTCAGCGAGCGTGACATGGGCGTCGAACGCGAGCGGTGTCTCGTCGCCGCAGGCCGTGCAGGTGACGTTGTCCGGCAGGGCGGCCGCGTCGAGCCGCTCGCTTTCGATGAACGTCTTGCATGTCCCGCAGGGCACCGCCGCCGAGAGGTGGGCGTGGTCGCGCTCGGGGATGTACGTCGCGTCGTCAGTCACAGCGGAACGGCCGTCGACCCTTCGACGAGCTTGCCCATGAGGTCGCCCATGTAGACGAGCACGCACATCGCGTACAGGATCCCCGTCGCCGGCTGCGTCTTCTCCATCTTCACGGTAATGCCCGTCATCACGGCCAGCACGCCGGGCACGATGAGCCCCACCGGGATCCGCACCCAGAGAAACAGTACGTCGGCGACGCGCTCAGGCGACCGACTCAGCGCGTCGTCGAGCGACGTGTTCCCGGGGCCGAGCACGTGGTCCCACATGAACCACAGCGCCGCCGACGAGACGAGGATCTGCAGCGCGAAGATCCACGGCATCGGATCGACGAGCTTCGCGAGGTGCTTGATCTCGAGCCCCGGCGCGACGAGGTACCAGTGGCCCAAGATCATGCCCCACGTCGTGAATCCGAGCACGAGCGACGACGCGAACGCCGACGCGAGCACGAGCGCACGCTCGAGATCCGTGAGACCGACGGCCAGCGGCACGACGTTCCAGGCCGAGACGGCGACCGCCCAGCCACCCGCCGCGAGCGACCCGAGCAGCAGCACGCGCTCGAGCAGCGGCTGGTCCCAACCGCTCACCGACGAGAAGCCGAGCATGCCCACCGTCGCCAGCGCGACGGCGATCCCGAGCTGCTGTTGCCAAGGAAGCGCGGCGGGGTCGAGCGCCGCGCCCCAGCAGAGCCAACCCGCAAGGCCGTAGATGCCGACCATGATCCAGCCGGAGACCTTGAAGTACTTCGGGCCGAGCGCGTCACGGTCGTTGATCAGGAACGTCAGCATGGAGCCGAACGCAATCTGGACCAGGAAGAGCAGCGCAGCATGCGCGACGGACATGTCCGGCCCTACTTGTCGAAGATGTTGCGGTCTTTGGGGACGTGCTTCTCTTCGACCTCTTCGAGGCGCAGATCCGGCGCACCCGAGCGCTTTCCGTCCCCACGCGGCTTGGCCTGCGGGGGCGTCGGCAGGGCCGGCTTCTCGCCGTCACTGTGCTTCGGGGACGTGTTCGACATGGTTGGTTCTCGCGGGGCGTCCCCCTGGAATACCGCGACGCCCGCGAACCTGCAACCGAACAGTGCTCGGGAGATCACTCGCCGGCCGGCGCAGCTCCCTCACCGTCGATGCCGTGCTCGAGCGCGTAGCGTACGAGTTGGGCGTTGTTCGCGACCTGGAGCTTGTCGAGCAGGCGTCGCCGGTAGGTGGAAACCGAACTTTCGGAGACATTCATCGTACGCGAGGCTTCCTGGAGACTGTTGCCCAGCACGATGTGATGCAGGAGTTGGAACTCACGCGTCGAGAGGCTGGCGATGCCCGTTCGCGCGGCGGTCGGAGTGCGCAGAAGCGTCGTGACGGCCTCACGCAGTCGCGGGGAGATGAAGGTTCCGCCGACGGCCGCAGAGCGGATCGCCAGCTCGATCTCGCGGACGCCATCCGACTTGAGCAGGAAACCCTGGGCCCCGGCGCGCATGGCCCGCACGGCGTAGTCCGGACTCTCGTGCTTGGACAAGATCAACACACACGCGTTCTCGTCATGCTCGAGGATCGTCGTGATCGCACCGGGCCCGTCCATGTCCGGCAGGCTGTCGTCGAGGATCACGATGTCGGGGTGCTTCTCGTCGATGAGGGCGAAGGCCGCTGCGGCCGATCCACCTTGTCCGACGACCGTCACGCCGACCATGTCTTCGAGGATGCGCGCCAGGCCTGCCCGGACGACGGCGTGATGATCGATCACTGCAATGCGCTGCACGGCCGCTGCAGGGCGGCGTTCATCGTCGGACGATGCCGACGGAGTCGAACTGTTCAAGCGGACCTCTTCTTCTCTTCGGCGCGTCGCAAGGTCAACGCGCAGTGAAGACGCCGCGCTGCAGGGCACGTCATCCAGGGCCGAGGCATCCCCACGTCGCGGATTGGCCGCCACGACGAGCTATGCTTCGGTACATCCAGGGAGTGATACCCCTCGCCTTTTCCGTCGAGTGGTCGTTGCTGCGTTGGACCCGCTCGGTTCCGATCGCCCCTCGTGCGTCCACGAAAGCCTGGCCCAGCAAGGCTGAGGTGATTCCGAACCGTGCGTCCCGGTTTAACGCGGATCGTCCATTCTCACCAGTGTCAGCCGCGGATTGTCACTGACATTCGCGGTCGATCACGGTGTGTTGTCGCGCTATCGCCACGTGCTCGAGTGCAGGCGCGAAAGGCATGGGGTCTACACGCGAAGCGACGAACGGATCGGTTTGTGACATGCCCAGTTGGGAAGGCACCGCCTCGCTCTTGCAACGAGCGCTGCGCGAAGTCCGGACTAGGCGTCGCCGTCGTGGACGAGCAGACCTTCCTGCACGGCCGACGCGAGCGTCGAGAGCACCGACTCGCGGTGTTCCTCGCCGAACACGGCGCTCGCCTGATCGATCCCTTCCCGTGCCGCGACGTGGAAGACGCGCAGCGTGTCCTCACCGACGTCGAAGTAGCGGTGCTGCCGCCCGATGAACCCGAGGAACGTCGGCGCGAGTTGGACGGGGTGTGCATCGTCGCGCGCTGACGAGGCCGTGCGCGCGACTCCGCCAAGCGGTGTCGGGTCGCTCCACGCGCGGGTCAGTTGGTCTTTGACGTGGCCGTAGGGGAAGGGGAGCTGCGTGAAGGTCACGTCGTCGCGGAGCCGCACGTGCGCGGGGAGGCCGGCGGCGTGCGACGGCGCGTCGGCGAGCGGCGGGTCGACCCGGAACGTGTCGCGCCCGTAGCGGCACAGGTAGAGGAAGATGTGCGACTTGTAGCGGTAGTAGAGGAAGTTGTCGCCGCGCCGGGCCGCGAGCGCCTCGTTGGCCGCCGCGAGCACGACGTTGAAGGCGTCGCGCACCTCGGCGGGTGACATGCCGGAGACCGACTCGTGCTCGAGGTAGCGTGCGAGGTCGTTCTTCAGCGCCTCGCCGGGGACCAGTTCGCGCGGGTCGTCGAGCACGCGGCGGATGCCGAAGCGCTCAGGCTCGCGGTACATCGGCGAGACCATGTCCAGGTTGAAGATCTGCAGGCTGATCTCACCGATGACGTCGGCGTTGCGGACGATGAAGTCGCGCGTGGCCATGGCGTCGTCGTACGTCTCCGTCGGCAGGCCGACCATCGTGTAGAGCGTGGCCGAGATGCCGGCCTCGTGAGCCCAGCGCAGCACGCGCTCGGCCTCCTCGAGGTTGGTGCCCTTCTCGACGAGGTCGAGCACGCGCTGACTCCCCGACTCGAACCCGAACATGAGCTTCCGACAGCCGGCATCGAAGAGGTCGCGCAGCGACTCGGGATGGAAGATGCGCTCTTCCATGCGCGCGTCGCACCACCAGTAGACCTCGAGCTCGGCAGCCTTGAACGCCGGCGGGATGCGCTTGGCCATCAGCGGCGGCAGGTCGTCCATGATGAAGTAGAAGTACGGCGTACCGTGCTTGGCCTTCAGTGTTTGCAGGTCTTCGACGAGCTTGTCGACGCTGCGCTCGCGGAACGTCGGGCCGATGGCCGTGTAGAGCGTGCAGAAGCCGCACTTCTCGTAGTAGCAGCCGCGCGCGGGGGCGATCGGGAGGACGATCTCGGCCGAGAAGTAACGCGTGAGGTCTTCGTCGTCGAAGTCGGGTGTCGGCAAGTCGTCGATCGGGAGCGGGTTGAGTTCGCCGCTCGTCGTCGGCGTGCCGTCGCGCAAGTAGAGCGTGTTCGAAACCGTCGACAGGTCGGGCATGCTCACGGCCTGTCCGCGCAGCGCGCCCGTTCGATGCACACCGCCGGCCGCCGCGACGGCCTCGCAGAGTTCGGCCAGCGGACGCTCGCCTTCGTAGACGACAATCGAGTCGCAGCGTTCGAACAGCGGCCCGGTGTGCGCGAGACGCTCGCCGACGTACGCGAGCATGCCTCCGCCGAGCGTGATGTGGATGCCGGGAAAACGTTCTTTGACGAGCGTGGCGAGCGTGAGCGCGGCGACGAGCTGGCTGCCGTACGTGACGGAGATGCCGAGCACGTCGGGCATCTCGCGCTCGATGCGCGGCAACGCGTGCTGCTCGAAGAACTCGCGGAACAGGTTGCCCGCGGTCGCGTCGACGCCGGCGAAGAGGTCGTCGCTGCTGTCGATCGACGTCGCCTGGGTGTAGTTGTGCGCCGTG
This sequence comes from Planctomycetota bacterium, assembly GCA_029259745.1. Taxonomy (GTDB): domain Bacteria; phylum Planctomycetota; class B15-G4; order B15-G4; family B15-G4; genus OFTM221. Next base: position 196,562 of record JAJDEO010000024.1, on the reverse strand, counting down.
AAGAGCGCCGGGTGATGTTCGGTGGAGATGAGCTTCAAGCCGGCCTCGAACGTGCGCATCGCCCAGAGGTATTGCTCGCGATCGTAGAAGGCGTCCTTGTCGCGGATGACGCGCTTGGCCTCGTCGATCTGCTCGGCGACGTACGGCCCTGCTGCGAGGGCATCGGCGTAGAGGCGATAGCGGTCGAGGTCTTCGGGCCACAGGACGGTTTTTCGCTCGAGTCCCCACGTGTCGGCCTGCTCGCGGATGCGCTCGACGGAGAGCGCGAGCCGCTCGCCCGACAGCAGCATGTCGTAGGTGTCGAGGTTCAGGTCCCAGACCGTCGCGCCCGGGATGCCGCGCTGCGCGAGGTAGGCCTTCAGCGACGGCAGGGCGAGGTGCGGTTGGGTCGGGTGACCCTGCGGCGGGAAGACGAGGAGGACGCGCAGGTCGTCGAGCGGGCGGGGTGTCGTCATGGGCGTGTCGTCGGGGGGCAGCGCCAGGAGACGCGGGCGTCGTCGGCGTTGGCGAGGGTGTGGTCGAGGAGTTCGACGGCGCGCGTGATCGTGGCGTCGTCGGCGTCGGGCCAGAGGTCGGTGAGCTGCGCGGTGTCGCCGCGCGACTCGAAGGCGTCGGCGAGGAACGGCGAGACGGCCCGCGCGCGCACGACGTCACCGTGACGTGTGAAGAGGAAGGCGTGTTGGTCGTCGTCCACCGAATCGGGCAGCTCGGCGTCGGTGTCGAGCGCGGCGATGAGACTGCGGACGTCGGCGTCGAAGCGCAGCAGCTGCGGCTCCTCGGTGCCGAAGAGCGCCGCTTCGTAGAGGGCCATGGCGGTGGCGCTGGCGTCGCCGCGCACGAGGACGTCGTCGAGGAAGAGCTGGACGGCCGAGTCGCGCAGGAGCACGAGCGGCTCGGACAGGTCGCTGCGGCTCGCGTGTTCGTCGAGGCGCTCGAGGAAGGCGAGCAGGGCGTCGAGGAGTGGCGTGGCGCTGCGCTGCTGGCGACCGAGGAGGTCGATCGTGCGCGGGAAGACCTCGAGCAGCAGGTGCGCGTTGCGCGTGAGCAGGAAGAGCGTGCGCGTCGCGAGGTGATCGGTCGGCGCGACGCGGAAGGCCGAGAAGATCGTGTCATCGTCGGCGATGAGCGACACGAGCGACGGCGAGGGGGCATGCGGGAAGAGCTGATGGCCGCGGACGAGGTCGGCGTGCAGGTCGGGTTCGAGGCGCAGGCGCGGGCCGAGCGTGTCGGCCTGGCCGTTGCCCGGCAGCGCGTTGAACCAGTGCAGCGAGAGGGACACGCCGTCGATGATGGCGGCGCGGCGCATGAGGCGCAGGTTCGCCTCGACCTCCGCGAGGCGCTCGCCGGGCACGCCGATCATGAGTCCGAGAATCGACGCGACGCCGACGCGCGAGGCCATGCGCAGAGTGTCGAGCACGTCGACGTCACCGGCGCTGCCGCCCTTGTTGACGCGCGCGAGTCCCGTCGCGTCGGCGCTCTCGACGCCGTACAGGATGCGCCGGCAGCCGGCATCACGCAGTGCGACGAGCAGCTCCTCGTCGACGAGGTCGATGCGCGTCCGGCACTCCCAGGGCAGCGTGTTGCCGCGCGCGATCTTCTCGGCGCAGATGGCGAGCACGCTCTGGCGGTCGAAGGTAAAGAGGTCGTGCGTGACGTAGGCGCAGCCGACGCCGCCGAGGGTTTCGAGGCGGTCGAGTTCGTCGACGGCGCGTGTTGCGCTGAGATGACGTGCGCGGCGTCCCCAGAAGATCGGCGTCGTGCAGAAGGTGCAGGCGAAGGTGCAGCCGCGGCCGAGGTCGATGGGGAAGAGGGCGCCTTCGTCGAGCGAGTCGGCGGCGCGGGCGTAGGCGTCGGGCGACTCGGCGAGGTCCCAGGCCGGCGAGTGGACGTCGTCGAGCTGCGCGATGACGGCGCGCGGTGGCGTGCGGACGACGGCGCCGGCAGGGTCGCGGACGACGAGGCCGGGGACGCGCGTCCAGGCGGCGCGATCGCCGAGCACGGCGAGCCACTCGACGAACGTGACGTCGGCTTCACCGACGGCGATGACATCGACGCCCGGCCAGCGCTCGACGATGACCTCCTCGATCGTCTCAGGCCCTTGGCCGCCGAGGATCACCGGTAGCTCGGGCGCGCGTTCGTGCAGCTTGGCCACGAGCGCAGCCGCGACGGGCATCGACGAGATCATCGCGCCGATGCCGACGGCGTCGGGCTCCCGTTCGAGGATCCGCTCGACACAGGCCCGCACGACGTCGACCGTCGCATCGCCGTCCGACTCGCTCCCGAACTCCCCGCGCCGCAGTGCGAGGGCGAAGTCGAGAAACACGACCTCGTGCCCGGCCGCCCGCGCCGCGGCACCGATGTGCAGCGCCCCCAGGGGCGGCATCGAATATCCGAACGTGTCCCGATGCGGAGGTTGGACGAGCACGACGCGAGCCATGGCCGCGAGGCTAGCAGAATGGGGCCGCTCCGAGACCGCGCGAGCGACGAGCCGACCGCCGGGGCCCAGCGGCCTCCAAACCGCCTCCCAGCCGCCCATTCGCACCGAGACGGCCTCGCGGCCCGCTGGCGCGAAACCGGCCTTCCAAGGTCTTGCCAGCCCGCCAGCAGGTGCCTATAGTCCGCTCCGTCGTACCAAGCCAGCGAGCTTGAGTGCGGGGGTGTAGCTCAGTTGGTTAGAGCGCTAGCCTGTCACGCTAGAAGTCGAGGGTTCGAGTCCCTTCACCCTCGCCATTCACAACAGCGGCTGAACGCCAGACTTAGGCGTACCTGCTCATCGCGAGCAGCGCGGCCCCAACTGTCCTGTGAATCCGGTAACGACCGTTTCTCGCGACTTGGACGACCGCCTGCGCAAGGCGCGGACTGGCCGTGCTCGTCGACTGCGATCCCGCGAAGTCGCCGACGGCCTGAAGGACTGATCAGGCCTGCCGTTGCGCGACCATCGTGAGGCCCTGGAGTTGGTCGACGCGCAACCGCTGCGCATGCTCAGACGCCGGGTCAAGCGCCTGGATCTCGTGGTGCCAGCGCAGGCCCTCGTACAACACGCGGAGCCACAGGACCCGATCGAACGAACGCTGCAAGCGCTCGGGCGAGGCGGCATCCTCGAACCCAGAGAGGTAGTCGGCGATGACGGCCGCTTTCCGAGGGGCGTCGCTCCAACAGGAGTCGAGCAGTCGGTCGAGCCCAAAGAACGGATGGCCGACGACGGTGTCGCTCCAGTCCAAGAAGACGACCTGCTCGGCCTTCCAGACGAGGTTCTCCGGGACGAGGTCCTGGTGGACGAGCGTCGCCGGAATGCCGTCGTGCGCGAGGTCGTCACACGCTTCCTCGATTCGTGGCAGCATGCGCGTGAGCCCGTCCCGATCGGTCGCGTCGAGCTCGGCTGAAACGTGCTCGAGCATGGCCTGCAGCGCCTCGAGAAGTCGTCCACCGCGTAGATCACGACAGCCGACCGTCACCCAGTCGTCCGGCCCGCGCCCCGTGTTTCTTTGCAGCATGCCGAACGCGCGGGAGACGGCCCGCCACGCTTCCGTCGGCTGGTCGTCCAGACTCGTCGGCCCGGTCGAACCGGCGTCGTGAGTGAGACTCCAACCCCGCTCTTCGTCCAACGCCACCACTTGCGGCACGAGGTGCGGGAGGTGCGGGGCGAGTCGCCCAATGATGCAGGCTTCCGACGGCGGCAGAATGTGATCGGCCTTGAAGTAGACGATCCCTGCGTCGGTCGTGAGACGCACGACGGTCGACCGCGCCGTCTCGCGCACCGTCTCGACTTCGCGGCAAGGCGTGGGGAGGCAGCCAGCGATCCAGCGCACTGGATCGCCTGCGAGCACGGTCAGAGAGGGGAGGTCTTGCCACATGTCAGAATCACCGACCGCACGTTACCAGAGCCGCGAAGTGAACGGATCGACCTCCGGGACGTTGTCTTGATCGAGGGTGCCGGTGGCTGCCGCTCCTCGCGACCAAGCTCCAACCCGGTGAGCTCGCTGACATCGATGCACGCGCCGCGGATCCTCCGGCAACTCCGACGACGGCTCCCGCGTGGGCCCGAGCTCCCACGGTCACGCTCGATCTGCCGAGAGCGACGGCCGCCTCGACGCCGATCCCATGCCGACGATATGAACGAAGACGGCGTGCTGCTCATCAAGCACCGCTGGGAACCGGCGCCGTTCTACGACGTCTGGATGCGCATGGGCTTCGAACACGTCGCTGTCCGTCACGACGAGACCGAGTGGCACATACGTGCGAGCGGCGGCTTCGCCGTGAATCGAGGCCGGTGATGATGTACGGCGACCGCTGACCGCGTCTTCATGCTCACGAGTACGCACGTTTGCGAGCGCTATGCGACACGGTCGGCACGAGGTAGAGTCCGACACGTGATGGACCGCACTGCACCGACGCGCCTGCCCCTCGACGCTCCCATCAGACTGTCACGCGAAAAGTCGAGTGTTCGAGCCGCTTCGGCCTGGCTGGCCAACCTGCAGGGCGCGTGAGGTTGATCGCACGATGTGGCGCTGTGCGAAGGCGGTTTGGTTGAACGGAGAGGTGACACACGAGCCAAGTTCCATGAGCGGAAAAGCTGCCCTGCTCGAGCGATACGGCGAGCGCAACCTGCGGTGGTACGACCGAGTCACACTCATCACGCAGCTCGCCGCTTTCACCGTGGGCTTCCTGCAGATGAAGCACGTCGCGGCGGGTTTCGTCACCAACTACGGCGGAGACATCACCGGAACGCTCATGATCCAGTTGATGCTCGCGCGCACGGTGTTTGCCGTTCGTTCGCGAGCCTTCCTCCTCGCGAGCCTCGTGGCCTGGGGCGGGAGCTTGGCCTGGGAGCTTTGCCAGCTGGTTGACTTCGCGGGCACCCCCTTGGCGTTCACTTCGGGCACCTTCGATCCTCTCGACATCCTGGCCTACACCGCCGCGGTGATGATCGGCGCGTTGATCGATCTCCTCGCGCGAACTCGCCGGACGACGGGCTCTGCCGCTGCGTGAGGTGACGCCTCGCCGAACTATTTTTCTACGAATCTGCGAGCTTCTGGTCACACGGTCCGAGTGCTCTCGGTTCGTGGGGTGCGTCGTGGCTCTGCGTTGGGTTGCGACGGCACGTCATCCCACGAAGGAGCTCTACCATGAGAAGTTTCGAATGGACCATGGCGGCCGCGCTGGCTGCCGGCGCGTTCGCCATGCCTCAACCGGCCTCGGGCCAGGACTGCGGCAACGACCACTACTTGCTCGCGGCGAACGCCAACGCGCAAGACCTCGGCATCCGCGCCTATCGAGTCTACGAAGGCAAGAAGATCGGCGGCGAGATGGTCGACATCATCGATCTCCTCGACGCGAAGGGGGCGTTCATCGGTCAGGTGATGGGCGGCCTCCTCAAGGAAGCCGAGGGCCTCGAGGGCTACATGTTCACAGCCACCGACCTGGTCGGTGAGCCGCCACTGCTCACGTTGACCGGTGGTGACTACATGTACTTGTATTCCGAACAGGACTACATCGGGCAGCTCAAGGGCGAGGGCGTCACCGGGCCGATGGCGGTGACGGAAGACCTGGGCCTCGAACAGGCGAAGCGCGCGATCCACTTCCAAGCGGCCGTGCTCTCCGACATGGCAATCCGCAAGGCGCTCGGCGACAGCCCGACGTCGCAGCCCTTCGAGAACCCGACGGAGTTCGGCGACGGCCGCACTGCCGACGCGGCGAAGGCCGCGGACGCCGATTGTCCATGGTGGGTCGCGACGACGGCCTGTGGCACCTGTGTCGCGTGCATCTGGGTTGGTGAGGCGCCGCCGCCGTGCTGGGGTGCGTGCATCACGTGCGGTGCGTGCCTCGGGATCGCGATTCCGAAGCCGAAGCCCTCGCCGACGCCGGTTCCGCCGACGCCGACGCCGCGTCCCTACCCGAAGCCGTGCGTCACGTTCGCAGGCGACACGCTCGTGCACACGCCCAACGGACTCGTCGAGATCCAGTCACTCGAGGTCGGCGACGCGATCTACTCACGCAACGCCGAAGGCGAGATGATCATCACGGCCGTGTCCCACCGCGAGGTGCACGAAGACCACATCGAGTCGGTCATGTACCTCGGCGACGACGCCATCCGGTCGACGCGTGGTCACATGATGATGGGCCCCGACGGCTGGATCCCCGCCGAGAAGCTCGGGTTCGGTGAAGTGCTCGACATCACGGGCAAGTGGTCGATGGTCGACAGCATCGATGCCTGTGAGGTCGGCATCAGCGATGAGGTCACATCGGTCTGCCACATCCTCGTCGAAGAGGGCGACGGCTACTTTGTGGGCACGAGCGGTCTGTACGCCGAGGCGTTCTGATCTCTGCCCTTTTCGATTGAAGCGATGTCACACCTCGGCCGGAGCGCGACCCCGGCCGAGGTGATCTCATTTCAAGGGTCTGTCGATCTCCATGGCACTTCGTCGTGACATGCAGCTTGGGGACGGCTGCGTTGCCGTCGGGGCTACGGGAGACGAACGGGGACTTCGCCATCGCGTCGTCTCAACGGGCCATGTGAGATCTCGGGTCGGGACGAGGGGCAACGCCGGCGGGGACAAAGGTGGGAGGAGATCTCTCACCCGCCTGGCGCGAAGCTGGCCATGGGGCCTCGGTGGCATGCGATCATGCCGGTCGATCGCTCCAAGGGGAGGTGTCCGCATGACTCGCATCTTCAGCGTTTTGTTCGGTGTCGGCGATGGCTGACGCTCTCGGTCAGGAACTGATTTCGTCTCGGAGAGGATGCCTGAACAGTCGGCGACTCGTGGGTTGGATCGTGGGGGCTCTGTCCGGAGCCGTTCTGGCGGGCGCGGGGCTCGACTACGTCGTGCCGGCCGAGAAGGCCGAGCGTGTGACGCTCGTCCAGCGCGAGGACAACGCTGCCTACGGCAAGTGCGCGTACAGCTTTCGCCACGCGAGCCAGGATCTCGACGAGCACGGCAACGAAGTCGATCTCGTCTTCGACGTCTGCGGAAGCATCCATGTCTCCGACGGTGGGGCGACGAATCGTGTGGTACGTGTCGAAGGCAAGAAGCTCGACGACGTGACGGCGATCCCAGCCGACGGGTGGATGACCAACTGCTTCGCGCCCGAGAAGTCGGCCATCTACGTCATGCAGATCGAAGACGCCGACGAGAAGTTCGCCGTGAAGTTCCGTGTCACTGATGCCAAGCGCGACAAGGTCGTGCTCGAGTGGCTGCCGCTGCGGATCAAGCCACAGACGGCACTCGGAACGCGCGGCGCATGTGGCGGTCCGCACGACTGCAAGTAGCTGTCAGCCCAGCGCGAGCACCTTGTCGACGGCCTTCTTCACGCGCCATTCCTGCGCCGGGCGCACGACGCCGCCGAGCGCTTTGCTCGCCGAGCTGTCGGGCGTGTAGCCGCGGCGCTTCATGCGCGGGGCGAGGAGTGCATCGATGGCGCGCAACGTCGTCGCGGGGAGTTCTTCGCGGTAGCGCGTGAGCGAGGCCGGCGACACGGCTTGGTAGCCCGAACTGCCCGCCCAGGGCTCGCCGGCGCGCGTGGTTGTCAGCAGGCAGTCGTGCCACTCGAGGTCGAGGTGACTGGCCACGTCGCGCATCACGTTGTTGGGATCCGTGACGAGCGATTCGTAGCGCACGACGTGCACCTGCTCGCTCGTCTCGAAGCGCGCCGCGAGTTCCTCGGCCACGGCCCAACGGCGCGCGAAGCTCAGGATGCGGCGCTTGCCCCAGCGCCGCCGCTGGCTCGCGAGCGTGGCGCGCGGATCGCGGATCATCCACAGCACGCGCACGTCGGGGCCTAGGTTCCTGAGCAGCTCGGGGACGATGAGGTGATGCTTGGGCGTCTTCTCGATCCAGCGATCGAAGTCGCTGCGCCCTGCGACGGCCGCGAGCGCTTCCATCGTGGCGACGACGGCGGCCGTGGGGGACGTCGGTGCCGGGATGGCGGCGCGCATGGCGCTCTCGAGCGTCGTCCGCGCGTCGGTGCCGGTGGGGTACAGCGCGTCGTAGCGCGTGATCTCGAAGAAGCTCGACACGGGATCGGCCTCGCGCGCCCAGTTGATCGCGAAGGTCTCGGCGGGTGGGACGAAGAGGCGCGGGTGCTCGTCGAGCAGCGAGCGCAGCAGCGTCGTGCCGGAGCGCGGGACGCCGACGATGAACGTCGGAGCGCCCGTCGTCGTCAGCTCGGAAGTCGTGGGCGCGGGGGCCATGTCGAACCATGAGGTCGGGGTGAGGCGGACGGGCGTGGGCTCGATTATGCGCCTCGCGGCCCGTAAAGCCATCGACCCTACCGAGGGCTGCTGAGCAGCCCGTTGAGAAACTCATCCGACGCGCCGCACGCACCCGAGTGCGCCTGTGCAAACGCGGGAGCCTCGACGAATCCACCGCTTCGCCTTCGTTCCCACACGGGCACCTTCGACAGGCTGCTTAGGGCTCCTGCCGGCATTCGAAGTTGCAGCCAAGCTCGGCACCCGCACAATCGCTCCAACGGCCGCCAACCAGCGGCGTGTATGCTCAAGCCGCACCGCCCACGGATCCGACGAGTCTTCCATGCCTTCCCACCTCCATCGCCTCTCGACGTGGTTCGTCCTCGTCGTCGCGCTGTTCGCGGCCATGCCGCCGGCGGCCGGGGTGGCGGTGTGTTTCGGGCACGATGGGCACGTGGAGCTGGGTGAGGCCGGTGAGCCGTGCCCCTGCGACCATGAGCCCGGGGCCGGTGAGTCCGAGGCTCCTGAGCCCGACGTCGACGAGCACGGTCCGTGCCACGACGTCGTCGTCGACCCGCTCGAGGCGTCGTTGGATGTCGACGCTGGGAGGTTCATGCTCGACTGCTCGGCCGAGGCGGCGACGCCCTTTGTTGTCGTGCCGTGGCCCGTGTTCTTGCGCGACGCGGGGCGTCGTCTCGATGTCGTCGCAGCGAGCGTTCCACGTGGCGCCGCGCTGATCCGTTCGGTCGTGCTGCTGCTCTGAGATCGTCCGTGTGTCGTCGTCTCCCCGTTGGGGGATGTGTCTCGACTCTCGGAACGTCTCATGCAGAACCCACACCACAACACTCTCGTTGCGTTCGCCCTCGCCGTCGCCTTGACGTCGTGTCGGTCGACCACCGAGTACACGCCCGCGCCGCTCCCGGAGGACGTCGTTGCGGCGTTGCTTGCCGAGCGTGATGCGCGCACGCCGCCGCGCGATCCGCTGACCCTTGCGCGTGCCGTGACATCGATGTCGGCTCACGGCCCCGATGTCCGCGACGCGATCGCGCGCTACCACACGGCCCTCGCGCGGGCCGAGATCCCGACGCCCTGGCCCAACCCGGGGCTGTCGCTGGGGCTCGAAGGCGCACAGGGCAAGAACGTCGATACGAACCGGGTCGTGCCGTTCGCTGACGTCTCGATCACGATCCCATCCGGCGATCGGCTCGCGCGCCAGGACGACCTGCACGCCGCGCTCGCCGAGAGTGCGCGCATCGATGCGCTCGCGACGTTCCGCGAAGTGCTCCTCGAGCTGCGCGGACGGCTCGTCGCCTTGGCGATCGCCCACGAGCGCGCGGCGTTGAGTGACGAACTCGTCGCGGCGGCCGAAGCCTCCGTCAAGACGTCGAACGCCCTCGTCGTTGCCGGCGGGGCCGCGGCGCTCGACGTGTCGTCGTTCGAACTCGATCTCGCGCGCGAACGCGGGGTCGCTCTCGACACCCTCGCATCGGTCGTCTCGGCATCTGCCGATGTCGCGCGTCTCGTCGGTGTGACGACGGATGACCTCGGCGATGTCTCCGAGCTGCTCTTCCCGACGCCCCCGAGCGCCGTGCCGAGCTGGCCCGAACTCGAGCGACTCGTCGTCACCGAGAATGCCCAGCTCTTCCGCCTTCGAGGCGAACACGCCGTCGCCGAGCAGGCCGTGCGCCTCGAGATCGCGCGCCAGTACCCCGACCTCGTGCTCGGCACGTCACTCGGTGCCGAGGCCGGCGAACGCCAGACGCGCTACGGGCTTTCACTCGGGTGGACGCTGCCGATCTTCGACCGCAACGAGCAGTCGATCGCCCAGGCACGCGCGGCACGCGACGAGATCGCGACGCGTTACGAGTCGGCGGCGCGTCGCATCGTCAGTGATGTCGAACGCGCCCTCGCGCAGATCGAGCGCGCTCGCGAGCGTCGCGCGTGGCTCGAACACGACGTGCTCCCGGCGGCTCGTCGACACGGCGACATCGCGCGTCGCTCGCTCGAAGCCGGCGCGTCCGGCGCACTCGAACTGCTCGACGCGGCGCGCAGCCTGCGCACCGTGCGCGCCGAGGCACTCGACGCACAGCTTGCCGAACACATGGCCTGGCTCGCACTCGAGCGAGCCGTCGGTGTTCCGTTGACGACGTTTCCGAGCGATGCGTCACTCGCTCCACCCGCTGAACTGACCGTCGACGCCGACGCGTCGGACGAAGGAGATTCGTGATGAAGACCTCACGCTGGGAAGTGGTGATCGTTGCGGTGCTCTGCACGGCGATCGGGTTGATCGTCGGTCAGAAGACGGCGGGCGACGGTGGTGTCGAGGACGATCATGACGACCACGGCCACGATCACTCGGGCCACGATCATGACGACGAGGAAGACCACAGCGACGACGAAGCCGAACTCTCGGCCGCAACGCTTGAGAACCTCGGCGTGCGTATCGCGCCGCTCGCGCCCGAGACGTTCGTGCGCACGTTGCCCGTGGCCGCCACGATCGTCGAGACGCCGCTCACGCACCAGCCGCTCTTCGCGCCGATCGGCGGGCGCGTGGTGAGCCTCGAGGTCGAGCGCGGCTCCGTCGTCGAACCGGGTTCGGTCGTCGTGACACTGACGCGCGACCCGCTGCCACGCCCGAAGCTCACGCTCACGGCAGCCTTGCTCGAGCCCGCCCAGGAACGTCTGCACGACAACGTTCTCGAGTTACGCGCGGCGGCCGAAGAGGTCCGGATCTCGCGCGCAGAACTCGAGCGTGTCGAGCCGTTCACGGAGAGCGTCGACGGCGAGCTGCCAGTTCTGCCGCGCCAACGCGCGATCGAGTTGCGCTACGCCCTCACGCGGGCCGAGAAGAACTACGAGAAGTTCGAACATGAGCTCGAGAAACACGGCCTCACCGAGGACCAGATCACCGCAGTCGTGTCGGGTGCGGCCCTGCCGCCGTTCGACCAGGCCGCGTGGCAGCGCGCGCTCGTCAAGAACGGGCTGTGGTCGGACGCCGGTCAGGCGCTCTTCGAAGCGTTACCGGCTGAGCTTCAATCCCTGCCGTGGGCGACGGCGACGATTGGTGAGCTCACGGCGAGCGGACTCGCGTCACAGGAACTCGCCGAGTGGGTCGCGGCGGTCGACGTCGGCCATCGCTTTCTCGACGTCGGCGTCCTTCTGCTCGATGGTCACTCGCTCGACGACGTGCGTCAGCTTCACTCACTCGGCGCGCTCGAGCCGATCGTCGAGGTGGTCGCGCCGCCGCTCGTCGGGAACGACGCGTGGGACGTCATGCAGGTGTACGCGAAAGTCGGCGCACACGTCGAAGCGGGGGACGAACTCGTGCTGCTGCACGACGCGCAGCGCCTGGTTCTGCGCGCCGAGCCACTCGGCAACGAGGTCGCTGCCATGCTCGATGCTGCCGAACGCGATCGCGACTTCACGGCCTCGCCGCTCGTCATGGGCGCGGCGCCGTATCTCGGTGGTCTCAGTGTGGCCTACGTCGATGGCGCTGCCGGCGGCGCGACTTACGCGTACCTCGAAGTGAAGAACTCCGTGCGTTCGGAAGCCGAGTCGTCGCGCGGACACCGACGGCGCACGTGGGCGCTCCGCGAGGGCCAGCGTTTCCTGGTGCACATTCCGATCGCGACGACGGACGCCGTCTACGTGCTCCCGGTCTCGGCCGTCACGTCGGATGGACCCGACACGGTCATCTATGCCGAGGACGAAAACACCTTTCTCGCTGTGCCCGTCGTCGTGTCGTACCGCGACGACACCGTCGTCGTGATCCCACTCGATGGCGCCGGTGACCTGCGTCCCGGCGCGCGTGTCGTGCAGAGCGGCGCGTTCGAGTTGAGCCTCGCGCTCCAGCGCGACGATGCCGTCGACCCGCACGCCGGTCACAATCACTGAGGAGCGAGACGCGATGCTGAATCGGATTATTGCTGCGTCATTGCGCCATCGGGTGATCGTGCTCGTCGCGGCGCTCGTCGTCGGCGCCTACGGGCTGTTCGTCGCGACGAAGATGCCGATCGACGTGCTTCCGGACCTCAACCGTCCGGTCGTCACGATCCTCACCGATGCTCACGGGATGACACCCGAGGACGTCGAGCGACTCGTCACGTGGCCGATCGAACAGGTCATGAACGGCGCCACCGGCGTCGAACGCGTGCGATCCGTGAGTGCCGCGGGACTGTCGACGGTCTACGTCGAGTTCGAGTGGGGGACGGACCCCTACATCGACCGTCAGATCGTCACGGAGAAGCTGCAGCTCGCCACGCCGAACTTGCCCGACGATCTGCGACCGATCCTGGCGCCGATCAGCTCGATCATGGGTCAGGTGCAGATCATCGGCTTCCAGAGTGCGGGAAGTCTCGACGAACTCGAGCTGCGCCGGCGCGTGGATCGTGACGTTCGCCCGCGGCTGCTCGCCCTCTCCGGAGTGGCTCAGGTGACGACGATCGGGGGGCAGCCCTCCGAGCTTCAGGTCGTCGTGGATGCGCACCTGCTGCGAGCGCACGGCGTCACGTTGATCGAGGTGGCCGACGCGGTGCGCGATGCGAACATGAACGCGAGCGGAGCTGCGATCGCCGTGGGTGCGCGCGGGCCGACGGTTTCGATGTCCGGGTTGATCACGACGCCCGACGAACTCGAAGACGCCGTCGTGCGCGCCGATCCGGTGCGTCCGATCCGCATCTCGGACGTCGCCGAGGTGACGTTCGGCCCGGCCGCGATTCCGACGGGCGCAGCGGGCATCAACGGCGCGCCCGGCATCCTCGTCATCATCACGAAGCAGCCCGGCGCCGACACGCTCGACCTCACGCGCCGCGTCGAGGTCGAGCTCGATCAGATCCGCGCCGAACTCCCGGACGACGTCGTCGTCGACTCGGGTGTGTTCCAGCAGGCGGCGTTCATCGAACGCGCGATCGACAACGTGCTCGCCGCCGTGCGCGATGGCGCCATCCTCGTCATCATCATCCTCTTCCTGTTCCTGCTCAACATCCGCACGACGATCATCACACTGACGGCGATTCCCTTGTCGGTCGCCGTCGCCGCACTCGTGTTCCATGCCTTCGGGCTGTCGATCAACACGATGACGCTCGGGGGGCTCGCGATCGCGGTCGGGACACTCGTCGACGACGCGATCGTCGACGTCGAGAACGTCTTCCGGCGGCTGCACGAGAACGCACGGCGCGAGACACCCGACTCGACGATGTGGGTGCTGTTCGATGCCTCGAGTGAGGTGCGGCGGCCGGTCGTCTACGGCACGCTGCTCGTCACGGTCGTCTACCTGCCGCTGTTCTTTCTCAGCGGTGTCGAGGGACGACTCTTCGCGCCGATCGGCTTGGCGTACATCGTGAGTGTCTTCGCGTCGACCGCGATCGCTCTGACCGTCACGCCGGTGATGTGCTACGTGCTGCTCGGCAAGCACGTGGGCAAGTCGGCCGAGCGTGAGTACGGCGGGTGGCTCGGACGGACGCTGCACGCCGTCGCAGAACGGTCGGTGCGCATGAGCGTGGCCCACACGGAGCGCATCGTCGCGGTGTCGGTCGTTGCCGTGATCGTGTCGGGCGCGTTCCTCTTCACGCTGGGCTCGACGTTCCTCCCCGCCTTCAACGAAGGCACGGCACAGGTGAACGTGGTGCTCCCGCCCGACGCGAGTCTGGAGACGTCGGATCGCTACGGGCGTCAGCTCGAGGAGATCGTGAGCCGGGTGGAAGGGGTCTCAGGCGTGGCGCGACGCACAGGGCGAAGTGTCGGCGACGAGCACGCGATGCCGATCAGCGTCAGCGAGGCGATCGTGAACTTCGATCCCGAGTCGCCGCGTTCACGCGAAGCCATCATCGGTGAGATCCGTAGCCGTCTCGGCGAAGCGTTCCCGGGCGTGGCGACGAGCACCGAGCAGCCGCTCGCGCATCTTCTCAGCCACCTCCTGTCGGGTGTCACAGCGCAGGTTGCGATCAAGATCTCCGGCCCTGACCTCGCCATCCTGCGGCGCGCGGCGAAGGAGGCCGAGAGTGCGATCGCGGGCATCGCGGGTGTCACGGATCTGTACGTCGAGCCGCAGGTGCTGATCGACCACGTGGCCGTCACGCCGCGGCGCGCCGACCTCGCGCGTTTCGGCGTGCGCACCTCGACGCTGGGCGAGACGATCGAGCTCGCGATGGGCGGCGAGGAGGTCTCGCGCTGGCTCGCCGGGCGAGCGTCGTACCCGATCACGGTGCGTCTGGCGGCCGACCAGCGGCGTCATCCAGCGTCGATCGAGGTGCTGACGCTACGCGCTGACGATGGCTCGCTCACGCCGATCTCGACCGTCGCCGACACGCGTCTCGCGAAGACGCCGAACAGCATCCAGCGCGAGAACGTGCAGCGACGGATCGTCGTGCAGCACAACGTCGCCGATCGTCCGCTCTCCGAAGTCGTGGCCGACGTGACGGCCGCACTGGCTCCACTGCGCGAGCGTCTTTCGTCGAAGCCGGGCTACGCGGTGCGCATCAGCGGTCAGTTCGAGGCGCAGCAGGAGGCGACGCGCTGGATCCTCGCGCTGTCGGGCCTGTCGATCCTGTTGATCGTCATGATCCTCTCGATGCACTTCCGCTCGGCGCGCCTCGCGCTCGTCGTGCTCGTGACGCGTCCGGTGGCGTTCGTCGGGGCGGCGGCCTATGTCGTGCTGTCGGAGCAGACGATGTCGGTCGCGACGTTGGTCGGGTTCATCGCGCTGCTCGGCATCGCCACGCGCAACGCGATCCTGCTCGTCGACCACGCGATGCATCTTGCGCAGCAGCGTGGCACTGGCTTCACACTCGAGGTCCTCACCCAGGCGGCGCGTGAACGCGTCGTGCCGGTGTTGATGACCGCGCTCACGAGCGGCGTCGGCCTCGTGCCGCTCGCCCTGGCGGCGGGCCAACCCGGACGTGAGCTGCTCTATCCCGTCGCGACCGTGATGATCGGCGGGCTCGTCACGAACACGCTGCTCGACTTCGTGGTGCTTCCGGGGCTGCTCGCCCGCCTCGGGGCGGGGGCCGTTCCGCCCGCGCAGCGAGACGAGTCGAGCGAGCTACGCGCGAGGCTGCTCGCCGAGGGCTGAATGGCTTGGTGGTCGGGAAACGGCCCATTGCGGGGCCTTGTTGGGTAGACAAGAACTAGAATTCGTGTTCTATTTCGTCCATGAGCCGTGACGACACCGACCTCCGTCCACCGCAGCAGGCTCGTAGTCGGGCCACGCTCGACCGCATCCTCGAGGCCACCGAGAAGCTGCTCGAGACGCACCTCATGGACGAACTGACCCTGGCCGACATCCTCGGCGAGGCCGGCGTGTCGGTGGGGTCGTTCTACGGGCGCTTCAAGAACAAGGAGGCGCTGCTCCCTGAGCTTCACACGCGGTATGCGCGGCGGCTCGACGTCGGGTCCGTGCGCGTCTTCGCGCCGGGACGGTGGGAGGGGCGGAGCCTGCGTTGGCGTGTGCGCAAGCTCGTGCGCTACGCCGTGCTGACGTATCGCCGCCAACGCGGGCTGCTGCGCGCGCTGTCACTCGACTGGCGCATCCATCCCGAGCGCGTCACCCCCTCGGTGATGGTGAACCGCGAGGCCTTTCACCGTCTCGTCGCGTCGGCGCTCATCGGTGCGCGCGACGAGATCACGCACCCGCACGCCGAGGCGGCCGTGCGCTTCGGCCTGTCGTTGGTCGGGGCCGTCTGTCGCGACCAGATGCTCACCGGTCCGTCCGGTCACCCTCAACCTGTCGACACGCGCGCCTCCGAGCGCTGGCTCGGCGCCGAACTCGAACGCGTGCTCGTCGCGTACCTCGAGTCGGATCCCGAACTCGTCACGCCTCGTGTCGACCCACCAGCCCTTCCCGATCCTCACCCGGATGAACAGTCATGATGTTCCGCCATTCGCACGCGCTCACGGCGCTCCTCGTCGCTCTTTCCTGTCAGTGCGTCGCGTCGCAGACGCCCGAGATCCTGGTTTCCGATTTCACGGCCAACACGGTGCTGCGTTTCGACGCGGTGAGCGGAGCGTTGCTCGGTGACCTCGGTGCCGTGCCGGGCGCGCAGTCGGTGCGCTACGGACCCGACGGGAACCTCTACGTGTGCGCTGAAGCGTCAGCCGAAGTGTTGCGCTACGACGGTGTGACGGGCGCCTTCCTCGGTGTCTTCGTGGGCGACGACCCGCTCACGCCGGAAGACGAAAGCGGCGGACTCGACTCGCCGACGGCGGCGATCTTCTTGCCCGGTGGTGATCTCGCCGTCGCGTCCTTCGGCCAGGACCGCATCGTGCGCTACGACGGGACGACGGGCGCGTTCATCGGCGACTTCGTCGCTGCCGGCGTGACGAACCTCAACGGTCCCGACGCCGGGATGGCGATCGGCCCCGACGGCCTGCTCTACGTCCCGAGCTTCAACAACAACCGCATCCTGCGCTACGACGCGACGAACGGCGACCTCTTCGACACCTTCGCACCACCCGCCGCCGGCACGTTGTCGCGCCCGCGCGCCCTCGCCTGGCGCAGCGACGGCATCTTGTTCGTGTCGAGCTGGGGCAACAATCGCATCCTGCGCTACGACACCGACGGCACGTTCCTCGGGATCTTCGCGACGACGACGCGCCCGAGCGGCATCGCCTTCGACCCGCTGACGAACGACCTGCTCGTCACGAGCGACAACGTCGACCACGTCCTGCGCTTCGATGGCACGACGGGCACGCCGCTCGGCCCGCTCGTCGCTGCAACGGGCAGCCCGATCACGGCCGCGACGTTCCTGGCCGTCTTCCCGGATCCGTCGCTGCAGCTCTCGCGCCCGCAGCCCGAACTCGCCGGCGCCGCGACGACGATCACCGTTCAGAGCGCCACGCCGTCGAGCGCCGTGCTCGTCGCGATCGGCACCATGCCGGCGTCGCTGGCCATTCCGTGTCCGAACTTGTTCCTCGGCTTCTCGGACATCGTGATCCTGCCGTTCGCATCCGATGCCAACGGCGACGTCGTCCTCGCCGGGCCGGTGCCGGCGGCTGTCGCGGGCATCCCGATTCGCCTCAGCGCGTTCGACGCGTCGTCATGCCGGCTCTCGAACCTCGTCATCGCGGAGTTCCAGTGAGGGTGACGTGAACGCCTGTCGCGGGCTCGGTGATCCTCGCTGCCTCCACTTGGGGCGCTGACCTCGACGTCCCGATGCAGCGCAGACGCGTCCGTTCGTGTCACGATCTGCCGGCGGCGCATCGCCGTTGACGCACGCCGTGCTGTCTTGCCCGCCATCCGGAGCGCTCCATGGTCGTCCGCATCCTCACGTCACTGACGCTCGTCGTCCTCGCGCACTTCACCTGGACGAGCACCGCCGCCGAAGGCTGGACGCGCGAGGATGCGTCGACCCATGCCGACCGCTACAACGACGCGTCGCTCTGGCGCAGCGACTGGCTGCTCGGCGATGCCGCGCGGCACCAGCGCGAGCGGGCGCAGAACGAGTGGATGCCGTTCTCGACCGTCGTCTTCCCTGCACCTGACTACGCTCTCTCGGGACGCGCCGTGCCGGGCCTCGGTGTCGCTCCGCTCGCGCTTCCCGAACCGCTGATCGGAACGTTGGCGTTCGTCAACGACGAGAGCGGGCAGGACGGCGAGGGCATCACCGCCGACTACGCGGCGATCCCGATCCGTCCCGTGCTCGTCGTCGTGGCGCGCGGCGACGAGCCGCTCGAGCACCTCGACCAGCAAGCCGTCACGCGCGGGCATCCGCACTACTTCTTCCAGAGCGCGTTCATCAACGACGACGGCGAGGTCGACTGCGTGGCCTTGCAGCTCGCGGACGGTCGGCGGATCGGCATCGTCAACGGGCGCATCCTCGATCTCGATCTCGGAAATCTGGTGCTCGTGCGTCAGTTCGAGAACGGGTCGGTCCACATCCACCAGCACCGCGACGTCATCGACGTCGCCTCGCGCGCCGAGATCGCCGGGGAGATCGGCAGGCGGCTTTCCTCGCCGGCGATCCAGGCGTTCTGGCGCTGAGACCCCATTCGTGAGAACTGTGTGACAATGGCGCACCGAATGCGATGAGTTTGCGGAGGGCGCGATGCGTGCCCAGCGAATGAAACATTGCCGAGGTCAGCGGCGCGCTTGCTCGAGGCGCCCACCGCCTCGGGCAGGAGGTCGATCCATGCAAGGAATCCGGTTCGTGCTCGCGTGTGTTCTCGCGGCGCCCCTCGCGCAGGCCGATATCTTTGTCGTCGATGTGGGCGGCGGCGGCGATTTCACGACGCTGACGGCGGCCGTGAGTGCCGCAGGACAGGGCGACGTCATCCTCGTGAAGTCCGGCTTCTACGCCGAACCCGCGCCCGTCGTCATCGACAACAAGCGCCTGTCGATCATCGGCGACGAGCCGTTCGCGGCGGGCGCGCCCAGCGTCGAGATCCAACCCGGGCTCGTGATCAAGAATCTCGCACCGGGGCGCAACGTCGCCATCACGAATGTGCGCCTCTACGGAACGCCGAGCACGTCGGCCACGCCTGCGACGCCTGCGCTCATTCTCGAAGACAACGTCAGCCTGGTGCGGATCCAGGACAGCGCCCTCTACGGCGGGGGCGGTGCCGACAACGACATGCCCGACGGGAGCATCGGCGTCGCGATCATCGAGAGTGACTCGGTGGCGTTCGTGAACTCGGTGGTGAACGGAGGGGTCGGGCAGTTCAGCCCGGCTCTCAACGTCATCTCAGGACACGGTGCGACGGGGATCGAACAGAGTGGTCCTGGCGCGCTCGTCCTCAGCGACTCTTACATCGATGGCGGTGATGGGGGCGGCAACCTGATCGGCGGATGGCCCTACGGCGGGCAGGGTGGTGTCGGTGTCGTCAAGACGGGCGGGAAGCTCTTCCTCGTCGGAACCCGTGTGTCAGGCGGGCAGGGAGGGATCTCGCACGAGGGCGGGGACGGTGGTGCAGGCGTCGTGATCTCCGCGAACACGGCGGTCACGCTGATGGGCTCGTCCTCGCTGAACGGTGGCGAAGGTGGGTGGAGTGATTTCGGCCCCGACGGCGCCGATGGTGAAGCTGTCATCGGTGCCGGCACCGTCAACGACCTCGGCGGTGAGAAGCGGGCCATGACCGTGACGACACCGCTCCGCGAGGGCGAAACGGGCAACATCGATCTCCAGGGGGCATCCAACGAATCGGCACTGCTCATCACGTCGCTGGCCCCGCACCTCATCCCGTACGTCGGCTACCAGGGTGTCTTGATGCTCGCGACACCGTTCATCAGCACGATCGTGGTCGGCGCGGGCAACGCGGACGTGCCCTTCGTCGTGCCGGAACTCGGCCCGGGCTTCGAGCAGGTCAGCGTGTTCCTGCAGCCGGCGTATGTCGGGCCGAGCGGGACGCAGCTGGGACCCGGTGTGATGTTGACGCTGTTCGACTCGTCGTTCTGATCGGGTTCTGCTGCAAGGCTCACCAAACGATCGCCGCCGTCACACACGGGTGTGACGGCGGCGCGGTCGTGACCGACGACGGGGGCGCACTGCGTTCCGTCAGTTGGTCGTCGCCGTGACGGCATTCGTCGCGCTGAAGCCGACCGGGCCCGCGGCATCGGTGATCCAGGCCTGGGCCCAGAGACTGAAGTCGGAAGGTACGCCCGTGGGCCATGGCGCCGTCAGCTTGAACGAGCCGAACGTGTCGGTGCCGAGCCCGAGCAGGATGTCCGTGCCGGGCACGAGCGTGCCGCCCTTGAAGGGCACGTCCACCTGGGTGAGCCCGATCACGAGCACGGCGAGCGTGCTCGGCGCCGCGCCGCTGACTTCGAAAGTCGCCGGTGCGCCCGCGACGAGCATGCCCGCCGTTTCGAGCTGCGGCTTGCCCTGACTTCCTGCGAGCCCACCGCAGAGGTCGATCCATGGATTGATGTCGTCGGGATCGAAGCTCGTGACCACACCGACCTCGTTCGCCGCGCCCGGGCTTCCCACCCAGATCTCATCGGTACCTGCGGCGAGCGACTGACCGAACTCGTCCCCCGACGCGCCCACGCTGGACGTGAGGCGAGCCGTCACGCCCCATTCGCTCGGTACCGCGGCGTTGGCCTCGAAGACGTACACCGCCGAGTCATCGAGCGAAGGCACGAGTGCGCGCTCGCCACTCCAGGCGACCGTCATGCCGAGGCCGTAGTCGCCCGCGTCTGCGCAGGGTTCGAGGTACGCCTCGCTGCTCCAGGTTCCATCCGGGTGTCGCTCGAAGACGTAGGCGCGACCCGTGATGGCGCCGACGAGGAGCTTGTCGTTCGCGAGGTCGACGCTGCGTCCGAACGACGTGACGATCGTGAGGTCAGCCGACTCGAGGCGCGTCGTCTCACTCCACACGCCGGCGTTGCGCTCGAGCACGTAGACGGCGCCCGAGTCGTACGAGACGCCGTCGTAGCCATCCGCGCCGACGGCGATGATGTTGCCATCGACCGCAACGTCGGATCCGAAGTTCGCGGAGAAGTCGGGGCCGAGAGCGGGTTCGAGCTGCTGCTCGAGCGACCAAGACGATCCGCTGCGCGTGAAGACATAGGCGCCACCGAGGCCGTAACTCGTGCCGACGACGAGCCGCTGGCCGTCGAGGTCGAGTGTGTTGCCGAACTGCTCCCAGCTCTGAGCGTCCGGAGCGACGATCTTGCCTTCCAGGTGCCAGCCCGGAGTCGTGTGCGTGTAGATGTAGACGGCGCCCGAGCTCTGGCCGAAGTCGTCACGGCCCGGGGCACCGACGGCGAGCGTGTCGCCGTCGAGTGCGAGGGCGGCGCCGAAGCGGTCGCCGGCGAGCTCTTCGTCGACGGTCAACGTCGTCTCGAGCGTCCACGCGCCGCCGCTGCGCACGTACATGTCGATGAAGCCGAAGCCCGACGGGTTGCCTGTCGAGAAGTCTTGCAGTCGACTCACGGCCGCGCGGTTCGTGTCGATCGCGATCGCCGTTCCGAATCGATCGGGACTGGACGCGACAGGGTTCGTGAACGTCGATGACTCTGTGATCTCTTGTGCCGTGGCGCCGAGTACCAGAACGGTCGCGGCGAGGAAGGCATGCACGGAGGCCAAGCGCATGTGGTGCATGGGGAGGGTCCGGTGGGTGATGCGGACGCGCCGCGGAGGGGGAGTGTCCGCGGTCGTAGCAAAGGATACGCCCATGTTCGGAGATCGTCGTGACTCTTCGTCGAGAGAGGACGGACGTAGCGACGACGCTTCATACTTCCTACCGAAAGTCGGGCTTCAACGCGCGATCCGAGCTTGTCCCACACGTGGACGTGGCATGCGCCGCCTGAGTCATTTCAGGTACCCGAGCTCTTTCAGTCGCTCGGCATCCTCCGTCGTCAGCGCGCGACGCGATGTGCGGCTCGGCGACGTGGCGTACTCGACGAGGAGTGCCAGAGCGCGCTTGCGCTGCTCGCGGTGGGCGACGTCGTCGGCGAGGTCGTGGCGTTGTTCGGGGTCGGCCGTGATGTCGAAGCCCTCGACGTCGAAGGCGTGTTGTGGGTCGTCGAGGGTGACGGTGATGTCGTCGAGGAGCCACGCTTGTGTCGACGGCATCGCGTCGGGGCGCGTGACGACGAGACGCCAGACATCGCGTTCGTCGGTGCGCACGACGAGCGGCGTCTGGCGGCGATCGGGGAGCACGGATGTCGTCGCGATGGGGAACCATGTCTCGCCGTCACGGCGGTCGAGGCGCAGCGCGAGGCGCCCCGTGCCTTCGCCCTGCAGGCGCGCGTGGTAGTCGACGGCCAGCAGGCCCGCTGCGCTCGTCGTCCAGCGGCGCGTGGCGATTGGCTTGTCGAGCTGGGCGTCGATGCGCAGTGCGCCGTCGCTCCAGCTCGCACCCGCGGGCAACGACGTTGCGAAGGTGTCGAGCGACGCGTCGAACGTCCAGCGACGCAACGCTGTCGGCGGGTTCATCAGGTTGTCACCGAAGGCGCGGAGGTCGCCGGGTTCGACGCCGAGCTCGCCCGGCAGGCGCGCGGTCCAGTGTTGTCCGTCCGTGCGCACGGCGATCTGCCACTGGTCGTCGTCGATGTGTTCGGCGAAGCGCGGTGTCGGCACGTTGCTGCTCGCGAGCAGGCTGCGTCCCATCGCTTCGGGCATCGCGGCGGCGCCGATGGCGTCGAGGATCGTCGGTGCGATGTCGAGGACGCTCGTCTCGCGCGGTGCCGGGCCGGGGTCGCTATCGTCGGGGAAGCGCACCAGCAGCGGGATGCGGACGAGCTCATCGTAGAGCGAGTGACCGTGGAACCAGCGACCGTGGTCGAGGAACTCCTCGCCGTGATCCGACGTCACGACGATGACCGCGCGCTCGAGGATCCTGCGCTCGGCGAGCACGTCGAACAGCCGGCCGACGTGCTCGTCGAGGAAGGCCACTTCGTCGCGATACAGCGCGATCTGCTCGTCGACATGCTCGGCGTCGAACGGAGGGTCGGCGTAGGCGAGGGTGGATGGATGCGGCAGGTAGGGATCGTGGGGGTCGTAGTAGTGGAGGTACAGGAAGAGATCACTGTCGTCGGCACGCCCGATCCAATCGATCGCCGCGTCGGTGACCTCGTCCGCCGCGAGGTAGCCGGTGTGTCGGATGACGAAGCCGGCGCGCGGATCCCAGGTGGGGAGCACCATCTTGCGCGTCGACGGCGACCCATCGTCGGCACGGAGGCCGATGCGCGCGAGGAAACGATGCAGGCGCACCACCCAGAAGAAGTTCTTCTCGACCTGGTGGCTGTGTTCGTCGAGGTGCGTGAAGCCGCGAGCGAATCCGCGGTCTGCGGCGAGGATCGGGTTTGCGAGAACCGCGACCGTCTCGTAGCCCTGGCTTGCGAGGTGCTCGGGAAGCACGGCGACGTCGTCGGGAAGCGTCGCTTCCTTCGTCGTGACGCCGTGCGTGCGCGGTGTGCGCGACGAGAACAGCGAGACGACGGAGGGCAGCGTCCAGCCGGCCGGTGCGAGCACGTCGTCGATGACCCAACCCTCGCGCCCGATGCGGTCGATGTGCGGCGTGTCGACGTCGGCGCCATAGATCGACAGAGCATCGCGACGCAGCGTGTCGATGTTGAGCACGATCAGGGGTGTTCTCTTCGACGTCGAGGCCGCAAGCGTCGGCGCCGGAAGACTCACGGACGCGGCCACGGCGACGAACCCGAGCGCAACGAGCACGCCACCCAGCCAGGCGCGTCGCACGACTCCGAGACGTTCGGCGATCCGCAGGGCCACCCAGGACACGACGCCGAAGACGAGCGCTGCGGCGCAGGACTTCGGCGCTCCCCAACCATCCACCCATGTCGCCAGTCCACCCCAGACACCGACGCCCACGCTGACACTCGTGAGCGGCGCGCGTCCGATGGAGCGCACGATCAGCGCGACGGGAACGACGATCAAAGCGAGCGGAACCAGCCACGTCGCGACGGCATAGGCGAGCAGCGCCGGCGCGCGTCGGAGTTCCGATTCGGATGCCTCACCGAGGAGGTCGATCGCCCCTTCGGCGACGCCGACGGCCGCACCCGCCGCGAGCACGAGCACGAGGGACGACAGCACGGCAGGGGATGAACGACGCGTCATGACGTGACCACGGGAAGGGTCACGCATTGTGGGCGCACACAGCCGAGCGATCCAGGTGCGTTCATACGTGCTCGACCGACGTGGTCAAGCCCGCGTGATCACTCGCTCTCGGCGAGGTGGGAATCGTCGTTCCAGAGCGTCTTCGTGCTCGGGAAGTAAAGCGATCCCCACGTCTGCCCCTCCGCTCGCCAGGGGCTGATGCCCGCCGGCCAGTTCGGCCACAGCGAACGGCCGATGATGTAGTCGACGCTGCCGAAGATCCAACTCAGCGGCTTCCAGAGCACGTAGCCGAGGTTGATGCCGAGGTTCGGCTTGATGCCGCCGGTACCGACACCGACGCCGACGTTCGGCTTCGGTGCACTCGAGGCGTCGGCCCAGTACTCGAAGACGTTCGTGATCGAGACGAGCGGCGCGTCGACGACGTCGCGCACGACGGTGACCGGCGTGAGGATCACCTTGCCGGGTGTCGTGTGGCAGCCGGTGAAGATCGAAGCCGCCAGCAGCGCGGCGCACACGAAGGGCAGTGTCGAGCGAGACATCCGGGGACTCCAGCGAAACGGGGCGGCGCCATTGTGCACCGTCACGGTGGTGAGAAACGTCACGATTCTGTCAGGTCGTGGCGTCAACTGACGCCCGTCAACGAACCGTTCGACCGCAGGAAGGCCTGGTCGGCGGCCGATGGCAGACCCCACTCGGGGCGATGGTCGAAGACCTCGTCGATCGAGCGCGCGCCGAACGACTCGTCGAGCAGTTCGAGCATGTCGTGCGTGACGAGCGATGGATGCGGAACGCCGCAACTGTGCGCCAGACAGAAGAGATCCTTGCGCAGCGCCACCATGTACTGCGCCAGACGCTTCGACTTGTCGGTCGTGTCGAGCCCGCGCGCGAGCCACGCATTCTGCGTCGCGACGCCGGTCGGGCAGTGACTCGTGTGACAGACCTGCGCCTGGATGCACCCGATGGCGAGCATCGATTCCCGTGCGAGCCCGATCATGTCGCAGCCCAGTGAGAGAGCCAACAGCGCGCTGTGTCCGAAGCCGAGGCGACCCGAGCCGATGAAGGCGATATCCTCGTGCAGGCCGCGTTCGGCGAATGCGCGGTGCACGCGACTCATCGCGATCTTGAAGGGCAGGGCCACGTTGTCGGAGTAGACGAGAGGTGCTGCGCCCGTGCCGCCTTCACCGCCGTCCACTGTGATGAAGTCGACACTGCGGTCGGTCGTCTCGATCGTCGACGCGAGTTCGACCCAGAAGTCGGGCTGTCCGACGGCTGACTTGATGCCCACGGGGATGCCCGTCTCGTCGGCGATCCGTTCGACGAAGTCGAGCATCGAGCTGACGTCGGAGAAGGCGCTGTGAGTGTTCGGGCTGATGCAGTCGGAACCCACGTCCACGCCGCGCGCCGCAGCGATCTCCGGCGTCACCTTCACGCCGGGCAGCACACCACCGAGCCCGGGCTTGGCGCCTTGGCTGAGCTTCACCTCGATCAACCTCACGTCGGCCGACGCGACGGTTTCGAGCAGGCGTTCCAGCGAGAACGTGCCGTCGGGATTGCGGCAACCGAAGTAGCCCGTGCCCATCTGGTAGATGAGCCCGCCGCCGTGGCGGTGGTGGACGGAGATGCCGCCTTCGCCCGTGTTGTGAAGGCAGCTCGACTCCGCGCAACCGCTGTTGATCGCCTCGATCGCGGGACCACTCAGAGAACCGAAGCTCATCGCCGAGACGTTGACGAGCGACGCGGGACGGAAGGCGTGCTTGCGTCCGCGCGGTGCACCGATGATCTTGGCACACGGCAGCGGCCAGGTGGGATCGTAGTCGTCCTCACCCTCGCGCGGGATCGACAGTGGGAACGTCGCGTGCTTGATGATCAGCGTGTTCGGGTCGCCCTCGAGGTCGTTGTCCGTGCCGAACCCGAAGTAGCTGTTCGTCTTCTTGGCCGATGTGTAGATCCAACGGCGCTGGTCGCGCGAGAAGGGTCGCTCCTGGTCGTTGCCGGTGACGATGTACTGACGCAGCTCGGGGCCGACGGCCTCGAACCAGTAGCGGAAGTGACCGATGATCGGGAAGTTGCGCAGGATCGTGTGCTTGCGCTGCGTGATGTCGTAGAGGAACAGCGCGACGAGCGCGCCGAGGATCAAGAGCCAAACCACGGGCGGAACCTCCGTAAGATCAGTCGCTGGGCGCGTTGTGCAGCGTGACTTGCGTGAACGGGATCACCCAGCCGTGCTCGTTGCACGTGTCGACGAGAATGCGTGCGAGTGCGCGATGGACATCTTCGTAGCGGGCTGCCGCGGCGCCCGTCATGTCGGCCTGGATCTCGTAGTCGAGGGACGACGCACCCGCTTCACGGAAGTCGACGATGACGCGGACGATCGACTTCGGGTCGACTGTCTTGGCGAGCCCGGCGCGCACGGCGGCCTCCATGATCGGCGGCACCTCGGTCGTGCTGATGGCCTGGTGGTCGTAGTCGATCCCGAAGACGACGCGTGCGCGATAGCCACGCGAGATGTTCTGCGGGTTGAGGGCGAGGAAGCTCTGGGTCTGGTAGGCCTTCTTACCACCGCCGGGGAGCGCGAGGTCGACCATGTCGGGTGTTTGCGAGATGACGCGCCCGCGGATGCCGTCGTCGAGCCTGACCCAGTCGTCCTCGTCACAGGGAAACCAGGTTTCTTCGGGACCGTACGGGCGCGAACGCATCGACGAGAGGTCCTGCACAGGGATGCGTAGTACGCCACCTGTCAGTGTCGGGTTGCGGAGCACCGTGTAAAGCCGCAGCGAGTCGACACGCCAAGGCAAGCCTTCGTAGATCACGCGCTCGTTCTCGCGCACGGACCCGAGGTTGAGCAGGATCCGGATCTGCTCGAAGAACTGCGGCAGCATGTTGACGCTCGCCCAACCGATGCCGAACAAGAAGATCAGCACGATGACGAGCAGGATCCAGTCGCTCACCGAGAAGAGCACGAGGATCATCGCGGCGAGTGCGGCGACGAAGACGAGGATGTTGAAGAGCACGTTCGTCAGGCGCGCGTAGAACGACAGCCCGCGTCGGACGCGGAGCGGTTCGACGAAGCGTCGCTGGATGAAACGCAGCGTGATGAAGACGCCCGCGAACGTCGCGATCGCGAAGAGCAGGTTCATGCCCTTCGACCGGAAGAAGTCGTTGATGACACTGCCGGCCGAGTCGAGCAGCGGCTGGCGCGCGCCCTCCTGACGGGCGAGCTCGTGCTTGGCGTAGTCGAGCTCGGTCTCGGCGAGCTTGCGGCGCGCCCTCCAAGCGGCGAGGGCGTTGTCGAGTTCCGTCTGGAGCTCGCCCTCCGTCGTCGCCTCGATCAGCTCCTCGAGGCTCGTAATGGCGCCGTCGGCCTGCACGAGCTTCTGTCGGAAGAGGTCGCGCTGCGTGCGCAGTTGTTCGATCTGGCGTGGCCCTGCCGTGGCACTCTTGAGCTTCTGGACAAGTGGCTCGAGCAGACTCTCGAGTTCCCCTTGAAGGTCGAACGATCCACCGGCGGCGTCGTTGATGGCCTGCACGTCGACGCCGGCAGCGATCGCCTCGAAGCGCAGCTCGATGTCGGCGATGGCCTCCTTCTCGTCGTCGATCGCCTTCTGCAGGTTGACGCGCTCGGTCGGATCGTCCGTGGCCTCGAACGTCTCGCGCAGCGCCGTGAGCGCGTTCTCACGCACTTGCCGCGCCTCGAGGAGCGTCCGTAGCGTCGATTGCGACGATGTTTCCGACGCCGCAACCGGGTCGTCGTCCACGACGACGTCGGTCGTTTCTTGTGCAGGCGGCTCGCCCGGAGGCGTTTCTTGTGCAGCCAGCGGTGCGGCCGCGAGCAGCGCGCTCAGCAACCATGCCTTGCAGAACAGCGAGATCATGCGACGGACTCCACACCGAGGGAGCCGCCAGTATCAACGAACATCGCCCCTCAGAGCGAGGGCGACGTCGCTGCGCTCATGAATCGAGTCCGAGCTTCTTGAGCTTCGGAGCGATCACGAAGTGGCAGTACGGCTGATTCTTGTTCTGCTGGTAGTAGTCCTGGTGGTAGTCATCGGCCGTGAAGAACTCGCTCGCGTCCGTGATCTCGGTGACGATCGGGTCGGCGTACATGTCCGTGGCGTCGTGCTGCTTCAGCGACGCCTCGGCAATGGCGCGCTGCTCGTCGGAGTGGACGAAGATCGCGGAACGGTACTGCGTGCCGGCGTCGTTCCCTTGGCGGTTGAGCGTCGTCGGGTCGTGCAGCTGCCAGAACCAGCGCAGCACCTCTTCATACGTGATCACGGACGGATCGAACGTCACTTCGACGACCTCGGCGTGGCCCGTCGTGCCCGTGCAGATGTCCTTGTACGTCGGGTTGTCGGTGTGTCCGCCCATGAAGCCGGAGCGCAGGGCGGTGACTCCGTCGACCTGCTGGAGGACGGCCTCGACGCACCAGAAGCAACCGGCGCCGAGCGTGGCGATCTCTTGTTGGGATGACTCGGGGGGCGACATCGACGTCTCGATCGTGGCGGCGGTGGGTGGGCTTACAGGGCGCGAGCACCCGATGAGGGTGATGGCACAGAGGGCGAAGAGGCGCAAGACGGACATGATGAGGGATCCGAGGGGGCGGCGTCGATCTTGGGTCTGATAGCAGCCTGTTGAAGAACTGCTCCGAGTGCGACGTCCTTGACCGAGTGTGCCTGTGACAGTGTAGGAACGCAGGCGAATCGGTGGATTCGTCGAGGTGCTCCCGCGCTCGCACAGGCGCGCTCGGGCGCGAGCGGCGTGCCGGATGAGTTTTTCAACGGGCTCGAAGCGCCACCCGGGAAGCGCGGGCCTTGGATGGCGTCCGGGGTCTCGCGGTGACGTCCAACTCGCGGCGCGCGCGAAACTCTGGCAGCTCGCCGTGCGTCGGGCATCATGGGGGACGATGAAGCCGCTCTCGATAGCCTTTGCCACGCTCCTGCTCGCCGCGGCGGTTCTCGCCGGGCCGGGCAGTCCGACCTTGGTCGAGTTGAGTCAGCGTGCGATCGTCGTGCGCGGGGTGATCGATGAGGCACACATCGCTGTCGGCACGAGTGGCTGCATCGTCGGTGGGCGGGTGGCGGATCTCCTCGTCGAGGAGGTGATCGTCGGGGACGTTGAACGCGGTTCGCTGCTCGCGGTCGGGTTGGGCCGGCGAATGGAGGAGACAAGCGGCAGGCCGCGCGAAGTCTTCGCGTTCGTCGACCCGCGCCCGAACGGCAACGATGTCGTCTTCCGCGTCGTACACAACGGCGAGCAGCGTCGCTCGCTGCGGCGCGGCATCGACACGTTCCACGCTCTCGCGCCGCGTATCAATGACATGCCCGTCGATGAGCTCAAGGCGCTTTTCCTGGACATGGCGAAGGATCCGTATCTTCGAGAAGGCGCCGTTCGTCAGATGTTGCTCCGACGTGCCGGACACACACCGCGTCTCGGCGAGTCAGCGCCGCGCATGCGCCTCTCGTCTGCGGGCAAGGCAGCGCTCGTCGACATCGTCGCGACGCTCCGTGATGCCGAGGACCTCGAGTCGCTCGTCTTCCTCATCGGCGAGTACGGCGGCACGCGCTACGGCCGCGCGATTTACGACGTCATCGCCGCGCACCCCGACGAAGGCCTGACGGAGGCTCGCAAGCGACTCGCGCGGATCACGGGGTCGGCGCGTGCCGCCGGGTTGGCCGCGCGTGCCGATGCGGAGTCGCGACGGGAGTATCTCGACGTCGTGCGGCCGTTCGCCGAGCGCTGGGCGCGGACGAGCGAGATCGGCGCGAAGTGAACTCCGGTGATCGCGCTGTCGCGGTCGGTTCCCTCGGAGCATTCGTGCTCACGGCTGCGTCGGTGCGTCTGCTGGATCACGCTGGAGACGAACAGGGCGGGGCGGTCTACGCCGGGGCCGCCTTCGGGATGTGGTTCGTGGGCGGCGTCGCGCTCGCCTCGCATCGCTACCTCGCGGCCGTCGCGACCGTTGTCGTCATGACGGGCGCCTCGCTCGTCGGGATCTGGACGAGCACGAGTTCGACGGACGTTCTCGCGAATGCGTTCTTCCTCAGCGTGATTCCGTGCTGTCTCTTGATGGCCGGGGGACTGCTCCGTGGACTCTTCGACGTCGTCCGTGCGCGGGCGGGTCGTCCGCGTCCCGATGCCTGGTGTGACCCCCCGCGGCCGATCACGGCGTTCGCACTCGTGATCGTGATGTTCGGCTTGCATGGGCTGGGCCTGGCGCTGTCCGACTGACGCGGGGCAAGCAGGCTCTGAACGAACCGAGCACGCAGGCGGCTGGCGACGTGCGACTTCCAGCGAGCGGGGCTCCAGCCCGCCCCCAGCATCGGTCGATATATCACTTCGAGACGCACGTCTTTCCGGCCTCCGCCGACCCTCCTTCCCTTCGCCCGAGCGACTCCCGTCGGTGTCGATGGGCTCTCGCGTCGAGATCTGCCATGAGCGAACCGATCGAGATTCTCCTCGTCGAGGACAACCCGGGTGACGCGCGTCTCACGGAGGTCGCGCTCAGTGAGTCGGTGGCGCCGAATCGTCTCAGCATCGTGGCGGACGGTGAACGTGCCGTGGCGTTCTTACGCCGTGAGCCCGGCTACGAGGACGCCCCGCGCCCCGACCTCATCCTCCTCGACCTGAACATGCCGCGCATGAACGGACACGAAGTGCTGGCAGAGGTCAAGTCGGACCCGGACCTGCGTGCGATCCCGATCGTCGTGCTGACGACGTCCACGTCGGATCGCGACATCAGCGAGAGCTACCGGCTGCAGGCCAACTCCTTCATCAACAAGCCCGTCGACCTCTCGGCATTCTTCGACGTCGTCCGTGCGATCGAGGACTACTGGCTCGGCGCCTCGCACCTTCCCGTCGTCCCGAAGCGAGGCCCGAGCTCATGACGCAACCGTCCAGGCGCGCTGCGCTCGGCGGCATTGCGGCCGCAGCGCTGCTGCCAGCTGCGCGCGGGCCGTGGTTCCATGCCAAGCGTCGCCCCGTGCTGCGCGTGCTCGGAACGCACGTCACGCTCCAAGAACAGATCCGCCAACGCGCCGAGCGCGACCTCGGAATCGAACTCGTCTTCGCGCCCGGCGGGAGCGCGGCCGTCCTCCAACAGGCCTCGACACGACCGGAGAGTTTCGACCTCTTCGAGCAGTGGTCGAACACCATCCCGCTGCTCTGGCAAGCGGAGGCGATTCGCGCCGTCGACACCACGCGTATCGAGCGCTGGTCGAAGATCAACGACGTCTCGAAGAAGGGCCGGGTCGTGCCCTCGGCGCCGATCGGACGCGGCGATGCACCGCACAAGGTTCTCTATGTGCAACCCAACGGTACGCTCGGCAAGACGGTGAGTTCGCGCGTGAGCTATCTGCCGTACGTGCACAACGTCGACTCGTTCGGCTACTCGTCGAGCGTCGTGCCCGAGGGCACGCCGTACGGCACGGAGAGCTGGGCCTGGATGCTCGACGACCGCTGGCACGGTCGCGTCGCTCTGGTGAACGAGCCGACGATCGGTCTCTTCGACGCGGCTCTTGCAGCGCGCGCCAGTGGGCTCGTCGAGATCGCCGACATCGGCGCGATGACGCGCTCCGAGCTCGATGCGCTCTTCGACCTGCTCGTCGCGAAGAAGCGCGACGGACACTTCTACGGGGCGTGGCAGTCGGTGCCGCAGTCGGTCGCCCTGATGAAGAGTGGCGAAGTCGTCATCGAGAGTTTGTTCTCTCCCGGCGTGTCCGCACTGCGAAGCGCCGGGCACGCCGTCAACTACGCGGCACCGAAGGAAGGCTACCGAGCCTGGCACGGCGTGATGTGTCTCTCCTCGATGGTGAGCGAAGAGACCGAAGACGCTGCCTATCGCTACATGAACTGGTGGTTGTCGGGTTGGCCCGGCGCGGTGATGGCGCGCCAGGGCTACTACATGTCGGTCGCCGAGCCCGCGCGTCGCTACCTGAGCGCCGATGAATGGGACTACTGGTACGAAGGCCAGGTGGCACGGTCGCATCTTCCGGGCGTGGAAGGCGGCACGGGTGTGTCGGCCGGTTCGCTGCGTCGCGGAGGGAGTTACCTCAGCCGCTTCTCGCGTGTGGCCGTGTGGAACACCGTGATGGATACCTACGAGTACAGCATGGTGAAGTGGTATGAGTTCCTCACGGCATAGGTCGATGCTCATGCGACGGCGCTTCGACCGCATCAAGGTTCGCCTGCGGCTACCACGGCGCGCGTTCAGTGGTCTGGGCACGAAGATCGCGTTCGGTTTCGCAGTCGTTCTCGCGCTCCACATCGCTGTCGCCGCGGTCGGTCACGTGGGGATCAGTAACGCGCGCGGCAATCTTGAACTGATCGATCGCGATCGTCACGTGAACGAGGAGATGGTGGTCATCGACCGGCTCGTCCGCGAGTTGCAGCAGCATGTCCTGCTGTACATGTTCGCGGGACATGGGTCGCTCGGTGAACGTGTCTCGAGTCTCCATGACGAGCTGCGCGTCCGGATCACGACCGCGACGGCGAGCGGCATCAACAACCCTGACCTCGTTGCGATGGGCGCCGTGCTCGCGCGCTACGAGGACGAGTTCGCGCTCGCGGAAGACGATCGCACACGCCGCGATCATCTCTTGAACACGCTGCTCGTGAATGCCGGAGCACGGGCCGCCGCCGCGCTCGGCGCGTTGGAAGAGACAGCCTCGCAGCAGCGTGACCGCCGCATGTCGCTGCTGGCAAGCCGACTCGAGCGGGAGTACCTCAACGCGCGTGCCGAGGTTCTCGAGTATGTCCACCGCCTCGACTATGCGTCCGTGAAGTCGGCGATCGCGCGGCTCGAGTCCTGCCAGCGCCTCTTGGGCGTGCGCGCGACGTCGGATCAGCCGGTCGAGTTCGACGAACTCGCGGCGTTGTTCCGCGACTACGAGAAGCTCCTCCACGAACTCATCCGCCGCACGCGCGGCTATCTCCACCTCGGCAACGTCGTGATCGCGGGCGAGACGGTCGAACTCCTGCGTCTCTCCAACCGCGTCCGCGAGCGCCAGAGCGAGCAGCTCGATGCGTCGTACGCGAGCATTCTCGCGTCGCAGCGCTGGTTCGAGAATCTCAGCCTCTGGGTCTCGATCGTGACGATCATCGCGGGGCTGACGGCGTCGACCGTCATCACGAAGATCGTCGTGAAGCCGCTGCACGCCATCGCGACGACGTTCCGTGAACTCGCGGCCGGCAACCGCGACGTCGCCATCCCGAGCCGCGAGCGCCGTGATGAGATCGGTGCGATGACGCGCGCCGCGGCGGTCTTCAAGGGCAAGAACGACGAAACAGCGAAGTTGCTCGAAGACACGCAGCGCAGCAACGCCGAGCTTCAGCAGTTCGCGTACGTCGCGTCGCACGATCTCCAGGAACCGCTGCGCATGGTCGCGAGCTACGTCCAGTTGCTCGAGATGCGCTACGCGGACCAACTCGACGGAGCAGCGCGCGAATACATCGACTTCGCCGTCGACGGCACCGTACGCATGAAGGCGCTGATCGACGACCTCCTCGCCTATTCGCGCGTCGGACGCGCCGAGCGTCGCCCCGTCATGATCGAGCTCGCCGACGTCGTCGACGTAGCCTGCGCGAATCTCCGGGCCGCGATCGAAGAGAGTGGTGCGACGATCATTCACGAGCAGATGCCGACGATCGTGGCCGACCACGGCCAGCTCGTGCAGGTCCTACAGAACCTGCTCGGCAACGCGCTGAAGTTCCGCGGCGACGTGCCACCCGAGATACATGTCGGCGGGCGCGAAGAGTCGACGCGCTGGGTGCTCTGGGTGCGCGACAACGGAATCGGCATCGATCCCGATCACACCGAGCGGATCTTCACGGTGTTCCAACGCCTCCACGCCCGCGACGAGTACGAGGGCACGGGGATCGGCCTCGCGGTGTGTCGCCGGGTTGTCGAGCGTCATGGTGGTGAGGTGTGGGTTGAATCGCGCGAGGGCTTCGGCGCCACGTTCTTCTTCTCGATCGCGAAGAGTGAAGACCACCAGGCGACGGCGTCCGATGCGAACGGCGCGAACCCGACGCGCGCGTTTGCGCCGGCCTGATGGAATGAAACGAGCCCCGCCGGTGCGAAACCGACGGGGCTCGTCATCATCGCGGCGTCAGGGATGACGTCGCGTCGTCGTTGCGATCAGAGGTTGGTCGCGTTGACGTTGCTCCAGATGCAGCCTTCGAGGTCGACGACCTGAAGGAGCACTTCGATGTCACCGGCTTCGGGCATCAGCACGACCGGGATGTCGACGTTGCCGCTTGCATCCGTCGTGATCGCTTCGATCAAGAACGCGCCGAGATCAAGGCCGAGGCCTTCGCCCGGGCACTTGTTCGTCGTGACAAGACCTTCGGCCAGGCTCGCGACGAAGAACACGAGCGTGTCCGGCGTCGCGTTGCGCAGCTCGACCGTGTTGCGACCGAGCGAACCCGGAGCAAGACGCACCGAGACGGCGCCGGCCGCAGGAGCGTTCGGCGTGGCGACATCGTCGACCCACGTGAACGACACGTTCTCGGACATTTCGTCGTTGCCCGTCACACCGTTTCCGCCCGTGCGGATCTCCGAGCCTTCCGAGAGGTGCTGACGCTGCCACGAGTTGCCACCGGCGTGACCGCCCGTTGCACCGGCGACGGCGCCATCCTGATCGATGATCGCCGTGTCGTCGGCGTAGGTGCTCGTGTCGGTGTCGACGTCCGGACCGTCGATCGCGACGCCCGTCTTGTCGATGGCCTCGACCTTGTCGCCGTAGACGACGTAGTCGAGATCCTGCACGAGGTCGCTTTCGCCATCCCAGTAGAGGAGCACGACGACTTCACCGAAGTTCGTCAGGCCACCCTGGAAGTCGGTGCCGAGCGAACCCGGCGTGGCTTCGAGCATCTCCGGGATCGCATCCGGGACGATGTCGTCTTCGGCCGTCTCGTAGGTGGGCAGGACACCGAAGGTCGCGAGGAACGCGATCGAGCCGTTCAGCGCGACGGTCTGGTACTCGCCCGGGCCGATCGAGGCGCCGGCCGGGAAGCGTGCGTAGAAGTCGCCGAAGCCACCGCCACCGCCGCCACCTTCGACGATCTGGTAGTAGTACGTGTTGCCGCCGGCGAACGTCCCGTCCGTGAGGTACACGTCCGTGAGGTCGACCGGGTAGCTGTTCGGGTTGAAGATCTCGACGAACTCACCGTCCGTCGGCGTCACCGCGAACTCACTGAGCAGCAGGCGCGCGGGAGCCGTCGGCTCGAGCGCGGGCTGCTGGCCCGTGAGCGTGAGGTAGAACGACGCGAGCGGCGTGCCACCGAAGAAGCTCGTACCGAGGTAGGTGTCGGCGAGGTCGTAGATGTCCCACGCGTCTTCGACACCGGCCGGGTTCGGCGGGCCGACGAGCAGCGGGCCCGTCGTCGAGTCGAGGGCTTCGAAGGAGTAGCCGAAGTCACCGTCGGGAAGGACGAACTCGGCGCCCGTCAGGTCGACCGTGACGGCGAAGGCCTCGGGACCACCCGAGACGGAGCCGGGCAGACCGGTCAGGCTGAAGGCGGCTTCGAGCGCGCCCTGCACGCTGAAGCCGGCCGTGCCGGAGCGGAACTCGACGTTGACGTCGACGGTGCCGAGTTCCGACGTGGCGTAGCCGAGGACGAACTCGGTGAGCTCGTTCTGGCCGACGGCCGAGAGGTCGGCCCAGTCGAGGTTCTTCGTGCCGGGGCCCGGCGCGAAGAACGAGCCAGCGAACGCCGTGTTGTCGAAGACGAGAGCCGGCGTGCCTTCGAACTGCGACGCCGGTGTGATCGTGTTCGTTGCCACGTGGTAGACACCGACGTGCGTGATGTTCTCGACGTCGACGCGTTGAGGTGTTTGTGCGAAGGCGGCGCTCGTGAGAGCGGCAACACCAAGGATGGAAAGAAGTCGCATCGCGACCCTCCGAGGCAGCGGGATACGGGCGCTCGGACGCCGGGTCGCTGCCCGCCCAGCGGCGTCGAGAGAGGATGACTGATGCACCAAGACCGATGGATGTTAGGTGCGGTTTGCGCATCTCTGCAAGTGTCGAACATCCGGGACGGGTGTCTCGATGTGGCCACGCGGCGGCGCGGAGGGTCGCGATCCGTCCTCAAGGGCCGGTTATGCCCACTTTCATGACCGCGCGAACTTTCCATTCCATCTCGGCGCTCCTTGCCGTCGTCGCCTTGTTCGCGCTTGGTCGCTGCGCTGACCGGGCACTCGTGCCGCCGGGCGACGACCAGGATCACCTCGACGCGGTGCATATCGAGCCGCGCGGACGTCTGCACGGTTTGCTCTGAGAACGCTCGCGGAACGGGCTCGCGACGTTGCAACACGCGGCGGGTCTCGGTGAGTACGCGTTTCCCGACAGTCGCGCGACGACGATCGTCGAGCGTTGTTCGGACGTGATGGACGCTGAGGCGTCGGTTGTGACGCGCTCCGGTGTCGATGCAATCCTCGCTGCGCACCGCGACGGACGTCCGCTGATCGCCGCGTGGGCGCTCGCGCGTCTCGGCCTTGCGCGAGCGGACGACGACACCGCCAAGAAGATGGAGAAGCTCTTTCATGAGGCAGGCTTGCACGGTCACCGGCCCGACGCGCATGTCGGTGAGTTCTCCGTCTGGCCGGTCGGCTTCACCGAGGGTCGCCAACATGCGGCCGTCTCGTGGTGTGATTCAAAAGAATTCGCCTGCGGCGATGCGCCTTGCCAGCGACGACGATGACCCAAAACTCATTTCGCGAACTTTTGAATCACACCACGAGGTCGACGACCCTGGTGCCGGGTACACCGTCTTCGTCGCACGTCTTCCGCAGGGCTGGCGTGTGACGTCGTCGCTTCGTGGCGGATCCCAGCTGCTGAAGTACGATGCCCGCATGACCATTCGCCAATGCTGCGTCATGATGAGTGTGCTCTTGCTCGGCTCGTGTGCCGGCGAGGTGCAGTTGCCCGCGAGTGATGGGCCGGCGAGTGATGCGTCCGCGATCTACGCCGAGGTCCTTCAGCAGGAGAACCTCTATCACGGTGGCCCACCGCCGGCCGAAGGGCGACTT
Organism: Planctomycetota bacterium; assembly: GCA_029259745.1. Classification (GTDB taxonomy): domain Bacteria; phylum Planctomycetota; class B15-G4; order B15-G4; family B15-G4; genus OFTM221. Next base: position 159,835 of record JAJDEO010000024.1, on the reverse strand, counting down.
CAGGCCGTGCTGTTCAGCCGCGCGAGGAACGGACTCCTCGCGCTCCAGACGCGCGAAGAGGTCGAACGTGATGAGTTCGTCGACGAGCTGGCCCGCCGCATCCTCGAGCGCGGTTTCGACGGAACGTCGGGCGACTTCCGTAGGGCCGGCGTGCCGCTCGTGGTCGTCGATGCGCTCGTTGCAGCTCACCGCGAGCAGCATGCGCTGGTTCCCGAGCTGGCGCTCGAACGCCTCGACGTCATTCGCGTCGACCGCGACGATTACCGCGCGCGTGTCGACGACGTGGGCTACTCGCGCACGTTCGAAGAACTCGGTGTCGACGTGAAAGGCGACCGCTTCGTCGGCGTCATGTCCGTCTCGCCGATCGGGTTTTCGGACGACCGTCGCTACGCAGCCGTTGGCGTCGACTACGGCGGTGTGGGTTTCGTGTTGCTGCTCACGCGGCTTGCTCCGGGGTGGCGCGTGACAGGGCGGGTTCAGCTATGGATCAGTTGAAACGACTCGCCGCGCTGATGGTGCTGACGTGCGTGGCGGCATGCACCGCGCGCGTCGATCCCGACGCGGCCGCGATCTACGAGGCCGCGCTCGCGCGTCACGGCCACGTCGTCGCTCCCGACGCGACGGCGCGGGCGCTGCTCTTCGACGGCACGGTCACGAGTGGTCTCGAGCACCTCGTCCTCCGCCATGGCCTGTCGCTCGACGACGACATCGACGTCCTCCACGCCGCCATCGCTCCGCGCCTCGCGAGTTCAAGTCTCGAAGCCGATCACCTCCTCACGGCGTTCCTCGAAGCGTCACGCGTCGAGCACGACGTCCCCGCGCTCACGCTCTCCGACGTCGCCCTCATCCGCATCGATGAGGACGACTACCGCGGCCAACTCACCGACGCCGACTGCAAGGCGATCTACACCGAGCTCGGCTTTGATGACGGCCACAACCTCGGCCTCTGGGCCGTCTCCAACATCGGCTTCAACGTCACCCGCGACGAAGCGCTGCTCTACACGAGCACGGGCCGCCGCGGCGAGATCCTGCTGATGCGCAAGGTCGACGACGGTTGGCAGGTGGAGAAAACGATGCAACTCTGGGTGAACGAATGATAACGCTGCCCGGCGTGTTGGGATTGGCCGTCGTTTGCGCAGCACAAGACGACCCGCCGATCACTCGTTCGCCAGACTCGTTCCGCTGTCACCCAGGCAGCTCGCCGCGCGCCTGCCCTTGAGCATCCGTCGCACGGCTTCGAGCATCTCGATGCTGTTCGCCACTTCACGGATCTCGGCGGTCACGCGTTCGGGGGCTTCGAGGTTCAACATGTGACCGGCGCCGGGGATGTCGATGCGGAACGAACTGGGGATGTGTGCATCGAGGTGTTCGACGATGAGTTGGATGTCGCGGACGTCGCGCTCGCCGACGAGGATGAGCGTGAGCGCGTCGATCTCGGCGAGGCGGCTGTAGGCCGGCGGATCGAGGGGGACTTCCGACGGAGTGCGCGTCCAGACATGGGCGTTGGCGAGGGAGAGTTCGCGCATGCGGTCGGCGACGTCGGGGTGCTCCATGGCCGGCGCGATGTACGGCGTCTCGAGCCACAGCTCGGCGGCGCGCAGCGCGTCGTCGCGCGCCACGGCCTCGCCGATCTCGACGAACATCTCGGCCTGCTCGGGCAACCACGGGTAGCCGCTCAGCCCCGGGCCGAGCAGCACGAGTGCCTCGACGCGCTCGGGATACTCGAGGCAGAAGTCGACGGCGATGCGCCCGCCGAGCGAGAGACCGATGAGGACGACGCGCTCGTGTTTGCGCGCATCGAGCAGGGCGCGCAGGTCCTCGTGGTGGGAGTAGGGCTGGCCCGTCGGCCCCGAGCGTCCGAAGCCGCGGACGTCGTAGCGCAGCGTCGTGTACGTGTCGGAGAGGTCGGCGACCTGCGCGTCCCACTGGCGGTGGTCGACCTGGCCGCCGGGGATGAACACGAGCACCGTGTCGCCCGTCCCGCGCTCTTCGAAGAACAGCTCGGTGTCGTTGACGGGCACGGTGCCTGACATGAGCGGCATGCTCGCTGTCGTGACGGTGCGCATCGAGCCGCAGGCGCTCACGAGACATGCGAGCCAGCACCATGCCGCGAGCCGCGCGACAGCTAGCCAGCGGCGGCTTCGTCGATCAACCATGACAGGGATCCTTCAGTCGGGGTGACGCGTGCGGCCGGCGGCACAGTTGCGCTCGTCTCGCCGGAGCGCTCGCCGAGGTGACGCAGACAGGCGTCGACCGTCGCGGTCTTGCCGGCTCCCGAGACGAGCACGAGCGCGCGGCGTGCGGCCGTGAGGACGGGGAACGTCAGCGTGACGCGGTCGTGCGGCTCATCCGGCGCGCGTGCAGGGCAGACCCAGCGCTCGCGTTCCTCGAGTGCCGCGTCGCCGGGGAAGAGCGACGCCGTGTGGCCGTCGTTGCCGATGCCGAGGAGCAGCATGTCGATGCGCGGCAGCGTGACGCCGGGAAACGTCTCGCGCAGGCGCGCTTCGTAGAGCTCCGATGCCAGCGCCGGGCCGTGTTCGCCTTCGATGCGCAGCACGTGCGCGCGCGGCACGCCGAGCGTGACGAGCATCGCCTCGCGCGCCATCCGCGCGTTGCTCGCCACGTCGTCGGCCGGCACGCAGCGCTCGTCGCCGAACAGGAACGTGACGCGCTCCCAGGGCAGCGCATGTCGGTGGTGACCCGCGATGCGCTCGTACGTCGTCCGTGGCGTCGAGCCCCCGGACAAGCACAACGTCGCCGAGCCGCGCGCTTCGAGCGCCGCCCGCAGCTGGTCGACGACCTCCTGCGCGGCATGCACGGCCAGCGCCTGGGCATCCTCGACGACTCGCACGTCGATGCTCACACGCGCCACCTTCCCGCGTCGTCTTCGATCAACTTCTCCGACTCGGTCGGTCCCCAGCCGCCGGACGCATAGGGCACGGCTTCGATCGTTCCGTCGAGCAGCGGCTCGAAGAGCGTCCACGACTCCTCGACCTCTTCGGCGTGCACGAACAGCGTTTGATCACCGGTGAGCACGTCGAGCAGCAGGGTGACGTAGGCGTCGGCGAGCTTGCCGAACGCCTCCTCGTAGCGGAACGAAAGCGGCACCTTCGCGAGGTCCTGATCGGTTGCCGGGTGCTTCACGTCGACGTGAAGTGCGAAACCCTCGTCGGGCTGCAGCGTGATCACGAGCTGGTCACGCCGCACGTCGCCATCGAGCTCCATGCTCTTGAAGAACTGCACCGGCGGCTTGCGAAAGGTGATGATGATCTCGGTGAGTCGCTCGGCGAGACGCTTGCCCGTGCGGACGTAGAACGGCACGTCCTGCCAGCGCCAGTTGTCGATGTGCAGCCGCGCAGCGACGAACGTCTCGGTGCGTGAACCGTCTGGCACGTTGTCCTCGTCGAGATAACCCGCCACCTGCTTTCCACCGATCTCGCCGGCCGCATACTGACCGAACACGACTTCGCTCTTGTCGATCTTCCGGATCGAGCGCAGCACCTTGATCTTCTCGTTGCGGATCGAGCGCGCGTCGTAGGCCGCCGGAACTTCCATCGCCACGAGCGTCAGCACCTGGGTGAGGTGGTTCTGCAGCATGTCGCGCAGCGCGCCGACGCCGTCGTAGTAGCCCGCGCGCGTTCCGACGCCGATGTCCTCGGCCACCGTGATCTGCACGTTCTCGATCGCCGAGCGGTTCCACTGCGACTCGATGACCTGGTTCGCAAAGCGGAAGACGAGCAGGTTCTGCACCGTCTCCTTCCCGAGGTAGTGATCGATGCGATAGATCTGCTCTTCGCTGAACCACTCGTGCACCGTGGCGTTGAGTTTCTTGGCCGACTCGAGGTCGTGACCGAAGGGCTTCTCGATGATCAGGCGCGTCCAGCCCGGCGACTCGTTGAGGCCGTGGCGACCGAGACCGTCGATCACGATCGGGAAGACCTTCGGCGGGACGGCGAGGTAGTAGGCGCGGTTGCCGGGCATCTCGCGCTTCGCTTCGATCTCCTCGATGCGTGCCTTCAGCGACGTGTAGTCGTCGTCGCCGCCGTCACCCTGGATCGGTTGGTAGAAGAGGCACGCGTCACACCACGTGTCGAGCTCGCTGTCGCTGAAGCCGGCGTCCTCGAGGGCTTGGCGCGCGAAGGACCGGAACGAACGCTCGTCCATGCCGTCATCGCGGGCGACACCGAGGACGACGTGACGGTTGCGCAGGTGCCCTTTCTGCGTGAGACGGAAGACGGCCGGGAGCAGCTTGCGACGGCAGAGGTCGCCGGTCGCGCCGAAGAGCACGAAGACGTGCGGGTCGACGGTCTCGGGTGCTTTCGTCATCTCAGGAGTCTCGCTTCTTCATCGCGTGACCGCCGAACTGGTTGCGCAGCGCCGACAGCATCTTGTTCGCGAAGTCGCTCTGCCCGCGTGACGAGAAGCGCGCCATCAGTGCTGCCGTGATGACGGGCACGGGGATGGCCTGGTCGATCGCTTCCTGCACCGTCCAACGTCCTTCGCCCGAATCGCTGACGAAGGGTTCGAGCGACGCGAGGTCGGGCTCTTCGGCGAGCGCGTTCTCGGCGAGGTCGAGCAGCCACGAACGCACGACGGACCCGTGACGCCAGATGCCGGAGATCTGATGCATGTCGAGGTTGAAGTCCTCGCGGCTCGCCATGAGCCCGAAGCCCTCGGCGTAGGCCTGCATCATCCCGTACTCGATGCCGTTGTGGACCATCTTCACGTAGTGCCCCGAGCCGCTCGGCCCGACGTGTCCCCAGCCCTTGTCCGGCGCCGGCGCGAGGCACTCGAGTGCCGGGCGCAGCGTTGCGACGGCTTCGTCGCTCCCGCCGACCATGAGGCTGTAGCCCTCGGCCAGTCCCCAGACGCCGCCGCTCGTGCCGGCGTCGATCATCTCGATGCCCTTCTCGCGCAGCATCGCGGCGCGCGCGAGCGTCTCGTTGAAGTTCGAGTTGCCGCCGTCGACGACGATGTCACCGGGCTCGAGGCGCTCGGCGAGTTCGTCGATCGTGGCGGCCGTGATCTTCCCGGCCGGCACCATCACCCAGACGACGCGCGGCGCGTCGAGCGCGCCGACGAGGTCGGCCAGCGTCGTCGCGGTCTCGCCGCCCTGGGCGGACAGCTCCGCGAGCGCATCGACGTTCGGGTCGAAGCCGACCACCTGGTGTTCGCCGCGCAGCAGCCTTTCGGCCATCGCGCCGCCCATCTTTCCGAGTCCGACCATCCCGAGCTTCATCGCGTCTCCAGTGACATCACGAGGGAGAAGGGATGATGGGCGTTGCCGACCCGTGGCGACAAGCTCGGAGTTGTATGTGGTGGCGTCGAGCCGCGGTCACCAGCGGCGGACGAAGGCGTCGACGACGTCGTTCGTGTCGTCGCCGACGAGGTCGGTCGCGTCCGAGAGAAACGCGATGAAGCGCCCGTTCGAGGACGTCGTCGAGTTGAACGAGCTGCTGTTGGCGCCCACGAGGTTCGCGGCCGTCAGCGAGATCATCTGGGTGACGGCTTTCTTGCGGTCGTAGATGAACACGTCGATGTGCGCGCTGGGATCGCCAGGAACGATGTCCGGCGAGGGTGAGGAGAAGGTGACGTAGCGGCCGTTGGCGGACACGGCCGGCTGTCCGAGGGTGAGGTCGCTGAAGTCTGCGAGCTTCGGGTCGGGTGTCGGGGCGACGGAGACGCGCGTCGTCGTGCCCTTCTTGAGGTCGACGGCGAAGACGTCCGTGACGTTGTTCGTGTCGTTCTCGACGAGGAGCGGGTCGTCCGAGGAATACACCACGACGCGCCCGTTGTGCGATGCCGAGGGTCGCAACGCCGCGAACTCGTTCGGCGATCCGTCCGTTCGGCGCGAGACGAGCGCGATCTCACCCGTCTTCAGCGTGTGCGCGAAGACGCTGAACGCCTCGGGGATGCCGACGTCGCCATCGCCGGCACCGAGCACCTCGACATCCGTCGCCGCCGTGACGAAGAGGGCGACGCGGCCATTGCCCGAGAGGGACGACATGATGCTCGCGCCGTTCGGCGTCGATCCGCCGGCGCCGCGCGAGACGAGCTGCGTCGTGCCCTTCTTGATGTCGGTGACGTAGATGTCGGCCGCGCCGTTCAGATCGACGTCATCCGTGAGATTCGTCGCCGCCGTGGCGTACGTGACGAGGCGTCCGTTGGCGGAGATCGAGGGGCTGCTGCAGGCGCTGTTCGCGGCCTCGCCTTCGTCGTTGCGCGACACGAGTTCGAGTTCACCGGTCTTGCGGTCGTAGCGGTAGATCTGGGTCGTGGCCTGGGCTTCGTCGAGCAGGTTCGTGGCGCTCGAGCGGAACGCGACGTAGCGCCCGTTGCGCGAGAGGGCGGGCGAATCGCTGGGTCCGTCGCCGTCGACGGCATCTGGCCCGACCGAGATGCGGACCGTCGTGCCCTTCTTGAGGTCGCGGAGGAAGACGTCGTCGGCGACGTTGGCGTCACCCGGCGCGATGACGCTCGATCGGGAGACAAAGGCGAGCATGCGCCGGTTGCCGCTCAGCGCAACGTCCGTGACGTCCTCATCGGGCTCGAGCTGCCCGAAGCCCAGCGATGCGCGGATCGTCGTGTCTTTCTTCAGCTTGGGCACGACGCCCTTGCCGACACTCCCCGTTCCGACCGTGAAGGGCCAGGCGTTCGACAGACTCGCTCCCCCCGACCCGTTCGCCTTCACCAGTACCTGACCGGACGTCACGCCGTCGGGGACGATCACAGCCAGCAACGAACCGGCGTTCGACGATGCGAGGTTCTTCACCTTCACAGGCTGCGACGATCCGCCCGCCGGCGTGAACCAGACCTCGTTCCCGTTCGACGAAAACTTCGTGCCCTGGACGACGAGCGCGGCGCCGATGCTCGTCGACCCCGACAAGCCCGTGATGCGCGGCTTCGAGATCGCGGCGATGCCATAGATCGACTGCAGGCCTGCGATGTCGTCGGCTTCGATCGAGCGCAGGCCCACGCCGCTGCCGGAGACCGTCGCGCGCATCGTTGCGCCGGTGGCCGTGCTGTGTCCGAGTCCGAGCGCGTGACCGATCTCGTGGCAGGCGATGCCTTGGATGTCGATGAGGCCGGCGCCGGGCGTGGACGGTCCGTCGTCCCAGGTGAAACCCGGGCAGTAGCGGATCGTCCAGCCGTCGGAGATCGGCGAGAGCGTGACGGCGAGGGTGCCGGCGCCGCAGAAGTCGCCGCTCGCCGCCGTGTACGAGTGGACGTTGCCGTTGACGCCGCCGTTGAAAGGTGTTTCGCCGAGGAAGACCGTGTCGAAGTTCGCGCCGCCGCTGCCGATGGCGCCCTGGACCGGGTCGCCGTTGCCCGTGCCCGCCCAGAGGCCCGAACCCCACTCGGCGTGGGCCTTCATGATCGCGCGGGACGAACTCACGGCGCCGGGGAAGAGTGCCGACGGGGCCGTGTCGTCGTTGGCTGCCGCGCCGGGGAAGTTGTCGACCGCGCGAAAGCCGCGCTGCGAGGTCCCGAGGCTGCCGCCGATCGTCGAGTACGCGACGGTGGCTGCGGGCTGCGCGACGGCGTGGACGAGGCCGATCACGGACGCAAGTCCAGCGCACGCGGCGAGCGTTCGGAGAGTCACGGGCGAGCTCGACATGGGCGAGGGAACGGCGGTTCGGCGGCGGTCGGACAGATTTTAGGAGATTTTCGGCAGTCCGATCAGAGATCGCGGCGAGTTCACGGCAATACTTCATCGGTGCATCGAAGCGCTGCTTCGGATGCGATGTGCGCGGTCGGGTGTTCCTCACCGTGCGTGGCTGCTCGGCGAATCACGTGGATTCGGCGAGCTTCCACGTGTCGAGAGCGAGGGCGTCAGCACGCGCGGAGAGCGTCGAATCAGAGCTGCGGTGGGCCTTTTGACGGCACGAGATCGTTGCGTCCCGAAAAGCGCGGCGGTCGCCCTCCGTACCTCATCCATCACTCCCACACCTCCGATGCCGGCTTGCAGGGCCCCGACTCGCTCGGGCGCCAGGGCCACGGTCTGATCGCGGCGTTCGTCCCCCCCGAAGGGTACAGCGCCTGTCCGTGACTCCGGTTCCTCGAACGCGTCCCGGCTGCTGCGGCAAGCGTCTCGCTCGGCCATGGTGCCGTCGGGCGAAGCGCCTGTGACGGTTCCTCCCGATTGAAGATCGCCATGCGGTCGACATGTCCCGATATGCAGTTCCGCCGGCCCGCGTAGCTCTCGCATCACGCATGCGATGTCCACGCGCGTCTCGGACGCAACCGTAGCTGCACACCTCCGATAGCGGCGTGATCACCCCGATGTGTGTGGGGTGCGGTCCTCGGCGTGCCCTGCTCTGAGAGAGAGGGTGGACATGCAGCATGGGAAGCATGAAGAAGAGAGTGATGATGGTGAGGGCAGGGGCTCTCGGTTCAGCAAGAGGGTCAGGCGGAGTTGGCTGCACGAAGTGATGAGCGCGGCGCAGTTCGCGTCGATCTTCACTTTCGCGCGCAGTCGCGGCTTGTCGCATGTCGACGCCGATGACGTCGTGCAGGACACGCTCATCGCGGCGTTTCTCGCGCTGGAGGCCGGCAAGTTCGATCCCGAGCAAGGAACGATTCACAGCTGGGTGCGCGGGATCGCGCGTCACAAGGTCGCGCGTCTGCGGCGCTCTCGCGAGTGCATCGAGCGCCATGTCCGAACGTGTGACGATGCGCTGCTCGACGGCCAGGGCTGCGACGACGAGGCGCTCCGAGCCGGCTGGCATCGCGAGTGGATCCGCACGAATCTCGGCAAGGCGCTCCGGCGCCTCCGCCGCGAGATGGAGCCGCACGCGTTCGGGATCTACATCCACGTCGCGCTGCACAACGAGACTCCCGCGCATGTCGCCACGCGCTACGGCGTCCGGCGCACGACGGTCTACAACGTCAAGAGTCGCGGCCATCGACGCCTCAAGGAGATCGTGCTCGCCTCCTCGTGACGGGTTTGTCGTCAGCGATCTGGCCGGGCGCCGCGGCCGCGCGTGAGGGCGGCGGAGCGTCGCGCGAGCAGGCTTCGCGTCGGATGCCGCCGTCGGCGTGCGTCCCTCGAGGCCGGACCCCTCACGTGACCGTGTGGTGAATCGACTTGTCGGAGCGCCAATCGTCGGTTAACCCTTCAGTGAAGGGGTGGGGGTCCTCGGGTGTCCCGAGATGAGATCCAGCGAGCCATCCCGGGCACTGGATCGAGTGCGCCCGAATCTTGGTCAGAGGTAGTCGATGACGACGTTACGTGGGATCGCCCTTTTCCTGCTGATGACGCTGGGGGCCGCTGAGGCTCACGGCCAGATCAGCGTGCCTGGCGGGGGAACGCCGGGTCCGGGGCCGACCGTGACGACGAAGCCCGGGCGACGCGTGCCGACGACGAGCCCGCCGCCGCCGGTCCGCGAGTTCGCGCCGCCACGTCCCGACAACGTGCTCGTGATCGTCGCGGACGACCTCGGCGTCGACATGATCCCGTCCTACGGTGTGGGCTCGGATCTCCCGAACGTGCCGACGATCGAAGGCATGGTGAACGACGGCGTGCGCTTCACGAATGCCTGGTCGAACCCGACGTGTTCGCCGACGCGCGCCACGATCCAGACGGGGCGCTATGCCTTCCGCACGGGCATCGGGTCGATCATCGACCTGGACCAGTCGTTCGGACAAACCGTCGATGCCCTTGCGCTCGACGAAGTCACGCTGCCCGAGATGCTCGACGCGGGCACGAGTGGGCGCTACGCCCACGCGGCGATCGGCAAGTGGCATCTCGGAACCACGGGCGTCGGCGGACCGCTTGCGCCGAACATGGCCGGCTACGGTCACTACGCCGGTGCGCTCACGAACCTCGGCGGCGGCGGCGACTACTACAACTGGGAGCGCGTCGAGAACGGCGATGCCGCGCTGTCGACCGTCTATGTCACGACGCAGAACGTCGACGACGCGCTCGCCTTCATCCACTCCGTGCCCGAGCCGTGGTTCTGCTACCTCGCGTTCACGGCGCCACACTCGCCGTTCCACGAGCCCCCAGCCGAACTGCACGGCGTCGATCTGTCAGGTGACGACGACCGCTCGAAGTACAAGGCGATGGTCGAGGCACTCGACTCGGAGATGGGGCGGCTGTTCGCGGGGATCTCGGGTGCGGTGCTCGATCGTACGAACGTACTTTTCCTCGGTGACAACGGCACGCCGGGGACGGTCATGGCAGCCGGCGCCGACCCGACGAAGGCCAAGGGGACGGTCTACGACGGCGGCGTGCACGTGCCGCTGATCGTCACGGGGCCGGCCGTCGAGCGCACGGGGAAGGTCAGCGAGGCGCTCGTCAACACGACAGACATCTTCGCGACGATCGCGGAGCTCGCCGGTGTCGACCTCGCGGCGACGTTCCCGACACTCGTCCACGACTCCGTCAGCTTTGCGCCGCAGCTCGCAAACTCGGCCGCGCCTTCTACGCGCACGGTGCTCCTCACCGAGCAGTTCAATCCCAACGGCGCTGCGCCCCCGACCTGGCCGCTGCCCTGCACGGTTCCCACGGGATTCGTCTGCCAGCCTGACATCGGCTTCGGCGGTCCCGGCACGACGACGCTCTCGATCTGCGGCGAGGCGCTCTACGGCATCACGATCGCCGATCTCACCGTTGCCGGCGCTCCGCCCGACGCGTCGGGGCTGCTCTTCTACGGCACGGAGTCGAATCCCACGCCGTTCCAGGGTGGCATCCTCGTGCCCTTCCCGAACTTCACGCTGCTCGGCTTCGTGACGGACGCCTTCGGCGAATATCACGAAGAGATCTTCGGCGGACTCGGTTTCGGCAGCCTCTACTACCAAGCCTTCATCCAGGACCCGCTGCAGGTTGGCGGTTGGTCCGTGACGAACGCCGTGCGGGCTGACTACTACCCGCTCGATCGCCGCGCCATCGGTGACGGCCGCTACAAGCTGATCTTGAACACGGTGAGCTGCGAAGAGCAGCTCTACGACCTCTCGGTCGATCCCACGGAATCGAGCGACCTGCTGCTCGGCACGCTCACGCCCGAGCAGCAAGCGGCTCACGACGGTCTGCGTGTGCTGCTCGAGCAGACCGTCGTCGTAGGGAGCTGACGAACCGGGCGGCGGCTTTGCGTATGCTGCCCGCCGTGACGACCGAACCGAAGCCAGCCCGCCGCGAACCGCCGATCGTCATCGCGCTGATCTTGTTTCTCGTCGCGTGGCTCGCGCGCGCCCTCTTCGTCGCGGCAATGCCCGACGAGACCTGGCCGCACTCGGTCGTCTACAAGGGCGACGTGTTCGAGTGGTTCACCGCCGTGGCGTCGTCGCGGCTCGGCACGCCGGAACTCGCGGGCCTGCCGCTGCGCCCGCCGGCGATGGTCTGGCTCGTCGACCTGCTCTGGAACGACGTGACGTCGGCCGACGTCGGCGTGCTTCGCCACGTCTGGCGCGTGCTCGGCGCCCTGGTCGCGCCGTTGACGTACCTCGCGATTCGACGCGACTTCTCCGAGGGACTCGCGCGCGGGGCGGGTGTGCTGGCGGCGTTCATCACGGGGCCGCTGCTGCTGTCGACCGTCATCGAATCGGAGACGCCGTACCTCGTGCTCGTCATGGCGTCTTTCGCCCTGCCGGCGCGCGGGCTCGCCGGCGGATTCGGGCGCGGACTACTGCACGGCGCGGCCTGCCTCTTCCGCGTCGAGCACATCGTCGTGGTGGCATTGCTCGCGCTGTGGGGACTGACGCGACCCGAGGGACGGCGTGTGCCCGTCGCGGCCGGGGCCTTCGTCGGGTTCGTCGTCGTGCTTGCGCCGTGGCACCTGCACGCGTGGGAGCGGACGGCGGCGGTGATGGCAACCGACGCACCGCGTCACGCGGCGGCCGAAGAGGCGCTGACGCGGATCGAGCAGCGCTCGGCGCGTGTGACGTGGAGTCACGAGGCGGCGGCTGAGCGTGACGCGTGGCCAGCGTTCGTGCGTCGGACGGCCGCGGCGTTCGTCGCCGATACGGTGCGGCACCGCGGTCGCACGCGCGTCGAGCCGGGCGACGTCGCGATCCTCGATGAGGCCTTCGACACGCGGCCCGTCGCCTTGCCGGCGCGCTTCTTCGTGTCGCTCTACGGCCCGCTCAATCTCGCGCTGTCCACGGACGAGCGCGCCTTCTTCGTCGGCTTCCAGCGCCAGCTCCTCGACGACCCGCCCCTGCTCGCCGGCGGCCCGTCGCGCTACCCGGCGGAACTCGTCACCGGCATCCCGCCCGCGAGTCTCTCGCTCGACTACCTCCCGCATCTCGCGCTGCTTGCCGGTGCGGATGTCACCCCCGCCGACGCGCTCGCCGTCGTGGCGAGCAAGCGCGGGTTGCTGCGCGCCGTCCACGCCTGGCGCGGTGCCGCGAGCGGTTTCGGAGGCTTCGCGCTCCCGCTCGGCATCTCGGGGACGCGCGGAAGCGTTGACCTCGTCGTCACGCGCGGCACACGCGCTGACGTCTGGTGCGTCGTGCTCTTCCTGCTCGTCGTCGTCGGGGCCTGGCGTGGCGGAGCGCGCACGGCGCCCTGGGTGCTCTTCCTCGGCGCGCAGCTCGTCATCGCTGCGATCGCATTCGGCTACGCGCGCTTCGGGGCCACGGCGGCGCCGGCCGTGGCCGTGCTCCTCGCGCTCGCCTTGCAGAAGTGGTCGACGGAGCGCAACGCATTGATCCTCGCCGTCGCCCTGCTCACGCTCGAACTCGTGCGCGCAACGGTCGGCATCGACGTCACGATCGACGGACAGGCGGTCGGCGTCGAGGACCCGATCCCGCTCCGTGACTACTCGCCGCACGAAGTCCACATCGAGTTCTCGTCGCCTCACTGAACGTCGAGTGAAGCGTCGTCGAGCTCTCGCAGCGGCAGAGCCGCGTGAGTTTTCGTCGATCCTGAACGAGCAGCGCGAGAGGATGCGCAGCATGGGGGGCGGCCCTCCGAAGTCAGCATGACGGCGCTCCCGGGTGTTGGTCAGACGCCCGGGGCCGCCCGACTCTCGTCGTGAGAGCGCAGGACGCAGCCGATCCCGAGCGAACTTCGCCGGCGAGCGATGACGGCCTCACGCTACGATGGCGACTCCCTCGCTGGCGCACCGCGCGCGCCGGTCTCCCCGTTCGGGTGTCTTCGCCATGGCTCGTCCTTGCTCGCTCGCCACGCTTGGTCTCGCCCTCGCATCGGTTGCCGGTGCGCAGGAGTACACGCCGTACGTCGCCGAGGCGTCGCCGGAGGCCGAGCGCATGGTCGACACGATCACGCTTGCCGACGGCATCGAGGCCGCGCTCTTCGCGGCCGAGCCCGACGTCGCGAACCCGATCGCGCTGCACATCGACGCCCAGGGTGACGTCTACGTCGCCGAGACCTTCCGCCTGCATGCCGGCGTCACGGACATGCGCGAGCACATGGACTGGCTCGACGCCGAGCTCGACACGTGGACCGTCGCTGACCGCGCGGAGATGTACGAGCGCTTCGAAGGCGAAGACTACGCGAGCTACGGCACCGAGCACGATCGCGTGCGCCTGATCCGCGACACCGACGGCGACGGCCGCGCCGACGTGTCGTTCGTCTTCGCGGACGGCTTCAACGATCCGATGGCGGGGCTCGGCTCGGGCGTCCTCAGCCATGACGGCGTCGTCTACTACACCTGCATCCCCGAGCTCTGGGCGCTGCGCGACACCGACGGCGACGGCGTGGCCGACGAACGCGACGCCTTGGCAACCGGCTTCGGCGTCCGCACGACGCTGCTCGGCCACGATCTCCACGGCCTCATCGTCGGCCCCGATCAGCGGCTCTACTTCTCGGTCGGCGACCGCGGTTTCCACATCATCCAGCCCGACGGCGACGTCCTGCGCGGCCCCGAAGACGGCGCGGTCTTCCGCTGCAATCTCGACGGCACGAACCTCGAGATCGTCCACCGCGGCCTGCGCAACCCGCAGGAGCTCGCCTTCGACGATCACGGCAACCTCTTCACGGGGGACAACAACTCCGACGGCGCCGACCAGGCGCGCTGGGTGCACATCGTGCCCGGTGGCGACAGCGGCTGGCGCTCGCCGTACCAGTGGATCCACGACCGCGGCCCTTGGCACAACGAGGGCTTGTGGAGGCCGCAGCACGACGGACGCCCGGCCGACACGGTGCCGCCGATCGCGAACCTCGGCAACGGTCCATCAGGGCTGACGCACTACCCAGGCACAGGTCTCGACGAGCGCTACCGCGGCCACTTCTTCCTCTGCGACTTCCGTGGCGCACCGTCGGTCTCGGGCGTCCACACGTTCAAGCTGCACGAGCAGGGCGCAGGCTTCGAACTCGGCGAGGTCGACTGGTTCGTCTACGGCGCGCTCGGCACCGACTTCGACTTCGGGCCCGACGGTTCGATGTACCTGCTCGACTGGGTCGAGGGCTGGGGGATGACGGGCAAGGGCCGCATCTACCGGCTCGTCGACAAGGCGAACGTCGCGCACGAGACGGCGGCGCTGCTCGCTGACGGCATGCCGGGGCGCGACGTGGATGAACTCGCGGCGCTGCTCGCTCACGCCGACCGGCGCGTGCGTCAGGCGGCGCACTTCGAGCTCGCTGGGCGTGACGAGGTGGGGCGCGAGGCTCTGCGTGACGCGGCGTTCGACGGGTCGGCCAGCGATCACGTGGCGCGCTTGAGTCGGCTGCACGGCGTTTGGGGGCTCGGCATCGCTGGGCGCCGTGATGGCGCTGCGTGGAGCGACCTCATCGAGCTCGCTGGCGTGGCCGGTGACGACGAGGTGCGCACCCAGGCGCTGCGCGTGCTCGGCGACGAACGCGCGCCGGGCGCCGCGGACGTGCTGCTCGCGGGGCTCGACGATCCCTCGGCGCGCGTGCGCTTCGCGGCGGCGATCGGCTGCGGACGACTCGAGATCGCGGAGGCCGTCGAACCGCTTGCGCGCCTGCTCGACGAAACCGGCCACGACGATCCGACCCTGCGGCACGGGGCCGTCATGGGCCTGCTCGGCTGTGCGGACGGCAGCGCGCTGCATCGTCTCGCGGCCGACCCGTCGCCGCACGTGCGCCTCGGCGCGCTGCTCGTCTGGCGGCGTCTCGACAGCCCGGCGCTCACGATGTTCCTCTCCGACGCCGACCCGTTCGTCGCCACCGAGGCCGCGCGCGCGATCCATGACGAAGGGCTCGTCGAAGGTCTGCCGGCGCTCGCCGCGCTGCTCGACCGCGCGGACATCGAGGACGACGCCGTCTTGCGCCGCGCGCTTGCCGCAAACCTGCGCCTGGGTCATCCCTGGCACAGCCGGCGTGTCGCGCAGCTTGCGCTCGACGACTCGCGGCCCGAGTTCCTGCGCGTCGACGCGCTCGAGATGCTCGGCACCTGGGACGCGCCGTCGGCGATCGACTCGGTGCACCACGCGTGGCGTCCGATCGATCCGCGCGATGCCGCGCCTGTCGCCGATCAGCTCGCTGCCCTTGCCCATGAAGGCATCGACGCCGCGCCCCGCGCGGTTGCCCATGCCTGGGTCGATGCCGTCGCGGCGGCCTTCGAACGTCACGCGCTCGACGGCGCACCGCCGCTCGACAGCTGGACGCGCGCGTCGTTCACGGAGCGCCTCGTCGCCTGGGTCGAGAGCGAAGACGGCGACGTCGAGCGCGACCGCGGCTTCGACTCCGTGCGCGTTGCGGCCTTCGAGTCACTCGAACTCGCCGACTTCCCCGATTGGAACAATCGCGTCGACCGCGCCCTCGCCAGCTCGATCCCCGAGCTGCGCGCCGTCGCCCTGCCGGCTCTCGAACGCCTCTCGCCCGAGGCTGCCCTCGAACGGCTCCCGGCCGTGCTTGCCGACGGCGACCTCGCCGAGCAGCGCGTCGCGCTCGAGATGCTCAGTCGCCTGAGCGGCGCCCTGGGTGACGAGCTCGTCGCCGACCACATCGAACAGCACGTCATCGGAACCTTCCCCGACGAGCTCGCGCTCGAACTCGTGCTCGCGGCCGAGGCGCGCGTCGTCGACGACCTCGATGTCACGACGATGCGCTCGTTGGAGACGGCGCCGGACGCCGAAGTCGTCACGCGGATCTCGAACGCACTCGAGGAGCTGAGCGATCGTCGCAGTGCCGACGAGGAACTCGGCCCGTGGCTCGACACGCTTCACGGCGGCGATGCCGATGAGGGCTCGGAGGTCTTCGGACGTGCGGCGCTGTCGTGTTCGCGCTGCCACGCCACGTGGGACGCAGCGTCCGAGCGCGTGGGTCCCAACTTCGTCGAGCTGGGCGAGCGCCGCTCGGTCGTGTCGTTGCTCGAGTCGATCGTCGCGCCGAATCGACACATCGTGAAGGGCTACGGCGGCACGAACGTCTTCCTCACCGACGGCGACGTTCTCACGGGCCGCGTCCTCGAGGAAGACGAAGAGCACCTGGTCCTGCAAGATGCCGAGGGCGAGCGTCACACGCTGCCGCTCGCGGACATCGACGAGCGCCGCACCGGCCTCTCCGCGATGCCCGAAGATCTCGCCACCAACCTCACGCGTACCGAGATGCGCAATCTCATCGCCTACCTGAAGACACTCTGATGCACGAAGATCGCGTCAATCCGTGGGACAAAGCGAAGCTGCGCCGGGAAGGCCGTGATCGCGACGAGTCGCAGCGGCGGAAGGGCTCGCCGAAAGACCGGCGTGGTTCGCACGGCGACAAGCGCGGTGACAAGCGCGGTCCGGCGCGTCGCCCGGAGCCGAAGTCGCATGGGCGCCCGCGCAGTGATGGGGCGCTCGACTTCTACGCCTCGTGCACGCGCGGCGTCGAGCCGGCGCTCGTCGAGGAACTCGTCGAGATCGGCGCCGAGGACATCCATGTGCGTCCCGGTGGCGCGGCGTTCGCGGGCGATCTGTCGGTGGGCTACCGCGCCGTGCTGTGGCTGCGCACCGCGATCCGTGTCATGGAAGTGCTGACGCGTGGGCACGTCGAGCACGAGGCGCAGCTCTACGAAGCGGTGCACGCGATGCCGTGGGAAAACTGGATGACGGTCGAGGACACACTCGCCGTCGACGCGTCGATCCGCGACTCGTGCATGACCCACTCCGGCTACGTCGCGCTGCGGACGAAGGACGCGATCTGCGACCGCTTCCGTGCGCGCGACGGCCTGCGTCCGAGTGTCGACACCGCGGCGCCGACGCTGCCGATCAAGGTCGTGTTGCTTGGGCGCGAACTCACGGTGAGCCGCGATCTCGGCGGCATGTCGCTGCACAAGCGCGGCTACCGTCCCAAGCAGCTCATCAGCCCGCTCAACGAGTCGACGGCGGCCGGCATCCTGCGCCTGGTCGGGTGGAAGCCCGGGCGTTCGCTCGTCGACCCGATGTGCGGGTCGGGCACGTTCTTGATCGAGGCGGCTGCGCGCGAGGCGGACCTCGCACCGGGCTTGGGTCGACGCTTCGCCTTCGAGAGCTGGCCCGACGTCGACACCAACCTCTGGGACGCGCTCGTGAACGACGCGCTCGAGGTGGCGGAGCGCCGTGCGGCCCGCGATCGCGGTGCGCCGACGATTTGGGGGTCGGATCGTCACAAACCGGCGATCACGATGGCGAAGGAGGCTGCGCGTGCTGCCGGCGTCTCCCACGCGATCGCATTCGAGATCGCCGACATCCGCAAGGCTCAGCCGCCGTTCACGCCCGACTTCGTCGTGACGAACCCGCCGTACGGCGAGCGTCTCGGTGAGGGCGAGGATCTCGAGGAAACCTGGTTCCAGCTTGGGCACTTCCTGAAGACCAAGTGCAACGGCGCCACGGCCAACATTCTGTGCGGCGCTCCGGAACTCTCGCGCAAACTTGGCATGAAGACGACCGAACGCTGGCCCGTGAAAAACGGCCCGATCGACTGCCGAGTGCTTCAATATGCGATTAATCCGCCGGGCGCGGCGCGCAGGATCGCCAAGGGCCGCGACCTCGGATGACGGATTGATGATGTCGGCGTATCCTTCGGGTACATCCGACGCCCACTCTCTCTCTCTCCCGACGTCAGGCATCCCGATGACTTCTCTCTCCACGTGCGCGGCGCTCGCCGTGCTCGCTTGCTCTCCGTTCGCCTCGGCTCAGGTCGATCAGTCCTTCGTGATGCGCGATGGCGATCTCATGGTGGTCGACAACGGCTTCGAGTTCCGTGTCGACATGAAGGT
Organism: Planctomycetota bacterium; assembly: GCA_029259745.1. Classification (GTDB taxonomy): domain Bacteria; phylum Planctomycetota; class B15-G4; order B15-G4; family B15-G4; genus OFTM221. The sequence continues at coordinate 141,728 of JAJDEO010000024.1, read as the reverse complement.
GATCACGACCAAGCTCGCTGACGGCGTGACCAACTGGTCCGATCTCGTCGCGCGACTCGAGGGTGAGCCTTCCGCGGCCAGCCTCGCGGCCTGGAAGCCGCTGCGCGAGAACCGCCTCGGCTTCATCGACATCGAACTCGACGCCAAGTCCCATCCCCTTGCGGCGATCGAGCTGCTCGAGGCCACGGGGCTCGTCGAACTCGCAGAGATCAACGGGCTCGGCTCGTACGACGGCGTCCCGAACGACGCCGACTTCGGTCAGCAGTGGGGCCTTCAGAACGTGGGTCAGAGCGGCGGAACGCCCGGCGCCGACATGAACGTCACAGGTGCCTGGGAGGTGACGGGCGGCTCGTCCGACGTCGTCATCGCCGTGCTCGACAGCGGCACGGAGCACACGCACTCCGACCTCGCCGCGAACATCTGGCAGAACGCCGGTGAGATCGCGAGCAACGGCGTCGACGACGACAACAACGGCTTCATCGACGACACGATCGGCTGGGACTTCGACGGCGGCGACAACAACCCCGCGGGCTCCTTCTTCCACGGTACGGCAGTGGCGGGTTGCGCCGGTGGTGTCGGCAACAACGGCATCGGAATCGCTGGCACGGGCGGTGGCGGTGACGCCGGCGAAGCCTGCCGGCTCATGCCGATCAACGTCGGTTCGTTCTCGCCGATCGGCGCGATCCTCGACGACGCGATCCTCTACGCAGCAGACAACGGCGCCGACATCATCACGCTGAGCCTCACGGTTCCGCAGTCGGCTGCCATCGATGCCGCCGTCGCCTTCGCGCACGACACGATGGGCGTCTTCATCGATTGCGCGGCCGGCAACAACGGCTCGTTCGGTGTCGGCTACCCGGCGATTCTTCCGAAGGTCATGGCCGTGGCCTCGATGACGCGCTTCGACACGAAGGCTGGCTCGTCGAGCATCGGTCCGACCGTCGAAGTGACGGCACCCGGTGAAGACATCTACACCACCAGCATTGGAAACGCCTACACGACCACGAGTGGCACGTCGTTCGCTGCGCCGCACCTCGCCGGTGTTGCGGGCCTTATCCTCGCGGCGAACCCGTCGCTCACGAACGTGCAGGTCCGTCAGATCCTCATCGATTCGGCTGTCGACATGGACGCGCCGGGCTTTGACAACAACACGGGCTTCGGTCGCATCGACGCGACCGCCGCGGTCGGCCTCGCCACGGGTGGCGTGCTTCCGTCGGTGCTCGTCTACGGTCAGGGCCTTCCGGGGCTCAATGGCTTGACGCCGCTGGCGCAGACGGGTGGCGGTTCGCCCTCGATCGGCAATGCGAACTTCGAGTTCCGCGTCTCGCGCGCGGCACCGAACTCGCCGGCGACGCTCGTGCTCGGCTTCGGCCAGGCGGCGACGCCGTTCAAGGGCGGCACGCTCAACGTCGACCTGTCGGGCAGCTTCGCGACGTTCGTCGTGACGTCGTCGGGAACCGGCCTCGCCGGTCTTGCGGCCCCGATCCCGAACGACCCGCTCTTCCCCGGCATCGTGTTCAACACCCAGTGGGTGATCCAGGACGTCGAAGCCGTGCTGGGTGTGTCACTCTCGAAGGGGCTCGAGGTCACGATCGGCGGTTGATCACTCAGGAACTTGTGTGCAATGAGCGCCCGTCCCGCAGCGATGCGGGGCGGGCGTTCGTCATGTCTGGCTGACGAGCCGCTGGGCAAGGCGCAGGCCGAGCCATGCTGCCGTGAGCCCCAGCACGTTGTTCGCGACGACGTTGCCGATCGCGGCGCCGAGTCGTTCCTCGCGCAGCAGTTCCAGCGTCTCGAGGCCGAAGCTCGAGAAGGTGGTGAGGCCGCCGAGCACGCCGACGACGAGCCCGGCGCGGGCCGCGTCGCTGAGCTCCCAGGCGTCGACGGCGAGCGTGGCGACGACGCCGATCGCGAAGCAGCCGACGACGTTGACGACGAGTGTGCCGTAGGGAAAGGCGCTCTGCGTCGACGTCGCGATCCAGCGCACGGTCGCGAACCGCAGACACGCGCCCGTCGCACCGCCGACGGCCACGGCGAGGAAGGCCGCGCCGGTGGGCATCACGCGCGTGCCGCCGTCGAGATGGCGACGCGTTCACCAACGGCGATCGTGCCCGTGGTGATGACCTTGCAGTAGAGCCGACTGCGCCCCGGGTGTTCCTTCTCGGCGATCGTCTTGAACGCGCCGTCCGTGAAGGCCGCTTCGATCGTCGGGCAGGGCGGGGCGTCGGACGTGACTTCGAGCACGACGCCGCCGTCGAAGGTCAGCGTCGTCCCCGGCCCGAGCGCGCTCCAGTCGACGCCGCCGAGCGTGACGTTCTCACCGGTTGCGCCGGGCGTGATCGGATGTCCGGCATCGCGCAGCTGATCGATGACCTCTGACGAGAAGATGCAAACGGCGCGCTGCGGACCACCGTGATAACGGCGATCGCGCTGGATGTCGCCGACGATTCCCTCGACCTGAACGTCGATCGAGCTGACAGGCAGCTTGGGCATGCCCTGGTCGGAGCGGTGAAGATGTCGGACGGTGGCGTGCATGGGCTCGGAGATCCGGCAGGTGGCGCGAGGGCGATTAGGCTAACAGGCCGAGGCGAGACGGAGAGGGGCGGATGAAGATCGCGACGATGTGGCTCGGGTTCGTGCTCGCGGCGTGCGGTCCTGGCGATGCGGGGCCCGAGCGTCACGACGCAAGCGGGACGGGGGAGCGCGTCTTCCTGCAGCCGGACGAGATCCGAACTGTCGAGCTGCAAGACTCGGACTTCCGCAACCTCGGCGTGGGCATCGTCGACTGGTATCGGATCACCGTCGACGAGATGGGGACGGCGAACAAGGAGAGCCACGACGGCGTCGAGGGCGACTACTACGCCACGGTCACTCCAGAGCACTGGGCGCGCGTCTGCGAACTCGTCGGGAAGATCCCGTTCAGCGAGAACAACGACGGCGTCGCGCTCTCGGGCTCCGGCGCGTCGCTGCTCGTGACGACAGTCGACCATGCGATCTTCACCGCGGACGGCACCGATACAGGCGGGCCGTCGCCCCTTTCCGAGTTGGAATTCGCGCTCCGTGGCCTCGACGGCCTCGTCTCCTGGAAGCGCCAAGAGATCCCCGTCCCGCCGCGCGAGACGTCCGACACGATCATCGCCGTGGAGTTCCGCGAGTGGTGGGACAGTCACACGAAGAGCGACTACAAGGTGCGCCTCGGCGCCGACGGCGAGATCTGGAAAAACGACCAACGCGAGCGCGGCGACCACGAGCGCGGTGTGTTCGAGGGCAGCGTGAGACCGAAGGACGCCCAGCAGCTTCTGCGCTTCCTCATGAACTCCGAGACCTTCGCCGCCGACGCCGGCTACGCGAGCGCTGGTTTCCACAACGTCGTCCGCTCGCTCGAGATCGAACGCGCAGACGGCCGTGTGCAGGTGGTGCGAGGCGAAGGGCCGAACATTCCGTTCGAGATCGTCGTCGCGCTCGAAGCGATCAAGGGCATCGACTCCGAAACGACCTGGCGCCCCGTGCGATGAAGTCGACGCACGCGGTGATCGCCCTCACGCTCAGCGCCTGCTCGCGCGACGAGCCCAAGCTCGAGGTTTTCGACGCGACGGGCATCGAAGGTCCCGTGCACCTCGCGGCGGAAGACATCGAGAGCGTGACGTGGACAGACATCAGGCACTCCCGGTCCGTCGACGCGAAGCAGGTGACGGTCAGCGCGTCGCTCGTCGCGACGTCGTCGAGGCAAGACGGCATCGGCGGCCCTTTCGTCGCGCCAATCTCGCGAGCGCAATGGGAGCGTGCCTGCGAACTCACGGGCATGATCGCGTTCGACGACAACGATCCCGTGGAGGTCGCGGGCATGCACGCGTGGATCGGTGTCGGTGCACGGGGCCGTGTCTCCTACGCGGCCTTGGGCAACGGCGAGCTCGAAGCCTCGCCGTTCATGGAGCTCGTCGAGTTCCTGGCCGCGATCGACGGCTCTGCTGAGTGGCAACGCGAGCCACCGCCCGAGCCCGCGGGTGAGTGGGACGACACGATCGTGTCCGCATCTTTCGAGGAGGCATGGTCGGGTTATCTGCACGGACACTTCCTCGTGGACGTGCGCCGCGACGGCTCGCTCTGGAAGATCGACAACCGCCGTAGCCGACCCTCGAAGAAGCTCTACGGACAAGCGCTTCCCGAAGTCGTCCACGACCTGTTTCGGTACCTCGAGCAGGAGGAAGCCTTCGACGTGAGTGTTTCGTACCTCAGAGGATTCCGTAACTCTTGGCAGGAGATCGTCATCGAGCGCCGCGACGGACGGGTTCAGACGATTCGATGGTTCGCTTTCGACGGACTCCCCGAGCTCTCTGCGATGCTCCTGGCGATCAAGGGCATCGACGCCGAAGCCGAATGGAAACCCGTGAAATGAACCCGATCGCACTGGCTGTTTTCATGGTGGCGTCGCTCGCGAGTTGCGCAGCGCCGGCCTCGCCGCTCGTGACCGATCCGCTCCCACGCCGTGCCGCGCGACCGGGGACGACGGCCGTAGGCATCGAGTACGTCTTCATCGACAAGGCGCCGCGGATTCCGGTCGAGGCCCAGGCGCTTGCCGAAACCGGACTGACGGCCGTGAAGCACTACGCCGAGCACGTCGAGTGGGGCGAGATGCAGTCGGGTCCGCGGGCGGCGATCGACTTCACGCGTCTCGACAACTACGTGCGGCACTACCAGGCGGCGGGCTTCGGGGAACTCGTGCTGTGCCTGAAGCCACACGCAAGGTGGGCCGCGCGGGAGGTCGCGCTGATCGGCATCAAGAACCCGAGCCCGAAGCGTGAGCACCACGAACTCTTTGCGACGTGGATCCGCTCGGTCGTCGAACGCTACGACGGTGATGGCGTCGACGACCTCGACGGGCTGCGCTGGCCGGTGCGCTACCTCGAGATCGGCTCGGAACTCTCGAGCTACCAACCCGAGCCGATCGCCGAGTATCTCGAGACGCTCGAAGTCGCCTACAAGGCCGCGCACGCCGCGTCGCCAAGCATCCTCGTCGCCCACGCTGCGTTCTTGACGACAACGGCTTTTCGCGATCATCCAACGCCGAGCGAGACGAACTACGAACGCGCCTTCGCCGACATGAGCCCGCGCGTGAATCCCGAACATCGACTTGCCTCGATCCACGCCGTGCTCGATCGACCCGAGCTCTTCGACGTCGTCAACTACCACGCCTTGGCCGATCCCTACGAACTCGAAGACGCGTGTCGCTGGCTGCGCTTCGAGATGGGGCAGCGCGGGTACGACAAGCCGATCCTCGTCAGCGACACGCTCGCCACGACGTTCATCGCCTGGGGCCCCGCGACGACGGCGAAGGGCAAGCCGCACCAGCTCGGCGTCATCGTCGAGCCGGCGGTGGAAGCCGACCGCGAGCGCCTCGCCGCGTTCTTCACGCGCATGGTCGACGACGACGCGGCCACCCATGCCTGGGCTCGCGATTTCATCGCCGCCGACGCCGTCCAGCGCACGCTCATCGCGGCCGAGCAGCGTGTCGCCTGCATCAACCTCGCCTTCAACGTCGACCTGCCGCTGCTGACGTGGAAGGTCGCCCGCGCGGGCGCCGGGCTCACGGCCTGGGCCGGTGCTCTCGAGTGGCGCGGCAACCGCGTCACGATGCGTCACCCGCTCTTCCACGCCATCACGCAGCTCATGGAGCATCTCGACAACTACCGCTCCGTGCGACGCATCGCCTACGCCGACGAGCGCGTGCGCGTCTACGAGATCACCGGCAACACGGGCGGCACCTTCTGCGCCTGGCTCGACCCACAGCGTCTGCTCCTCCCCGGCGACGCTGTCCCGAGCAAGCGCATCACGCTCGACATCGCGGCGAGCGCGGCCGACGTGACGGCCGTCCGCACCACACCAACCGACGAGTCGAAGCGCGTCGCGACGAAGAGCGGCACGCTCGAGCTCACGATCGGCGCGACACCCGTCTTCATCACGCCGAAGTGACGGAGACGCGACGATGACCCGGTGTGCAGTCGTCGTCTTGTTCGTTGCGCTCGCTGTCGTGGCTTGCGGTGGGGACGCTGCCGACCCCGTCGTGAAGATCGCGTGGGAAGAGTCGTGTCTGTGTCCGGTCTATCGCCACGACGTCACGCTCGCACCCGATGGGACGGCGGCCCGCCGTGAGGGGCGCGAGGTCGGTGGTTTCGTCGCCGCCGAGTTCGCCAAGCTCGCGACGGTCATCGCCGCGCAGTCGGTCTTCAAACGCGACGCCGTGTTCGGCGATCGGCACCCGCACGTCACGCTCGTGAGCCACTGCGAAGAGGAGCCGCCGGAGCTGACGTCTCAGCGCGACTCGCCGGTTCCCTGTCGCAGCGTGTGCCACATGCAGACATCGCGCGTGTTCCTGGGGTGATCGCGAGCCGCGGGCGTCGTGACGCCCTGCGCGGTCGAGGTCACGTCGGCCCGGAACGTTCTTCTATTCGCGGGATGATGCTCCCCTGAGGAGCCGTTGGTCCCGGGTCGAGCACGACTCGCTTCGCGATGTCGTAGACGACTCCCGCCGTGAGCACGGAGTAGCGAACGTTCGTGAGCGTGAAGGGATCCTGGTTCTTCGCATAGCCGATGTGGTTGATCTCGATATCGCGGCCGTCCACGATGATCACCGTGCCGGTGCCGATGACCGTCGCGCGGCTTTCGTCTTCGATACACAGGCCGGTGTCTTCTTCGATGCCGATGCCGAGCAGTGCCGGGTTCGTCGCCACGGCATGCATGAGGCGCGAGATCCGCGCACGCTGCACGAAGTGCGTGTCGAAGATCGCGTCTTGGATGAGTCCCAACCCCTTGGTCATCTCGATGCCGCCCTTGCGGCACGACTGAAAGCGGTTGTTCTGAAAGATCATGGTCTCTGGGATCACGGCTGCACCTGCCGAGGTCCCGGCGACGACGCACCCCTCCGTGCGGTAACGCTGCAAGAGTTCGGAATGCAACGGCGTGCCACCGATCAGGGACGAGAGTCGCAGCTGGTCGCCTCCCCCGAACATGAACAACGTGGTTTCCCCGATGAGCTTGATCAGCGCGGGGTCACTGGCATCCGGGCGCTCGGCGATGTGCACCGTGTTGATGCTCGCGGGACGAAACTCGGCGAAGAGTTCCTCGTAGTCGCGTGCGCGCTCGCTCGGAGTTTCGCTCGCGGTGGGAACGACGACGATCCTCGCCTTCGTCCCGCCCGCCAGTTCCACCATCTTCCGGAAGATCTGAGAGCCAGGAGAGCGAGTTTCATTGCCACCGATCGGGATCAGGATGCGTGCCATCAGTCGGGACGATCTTCTCTGCTTGCCGGTCGGGAGCGCACCCCGCAGGAGCGGTCGCGTGTTTGGTTTCTACTCGTCGTGACGGACGACTCTCGACGTGCAAACCATCGAGGTGTGGCCTCTGCGACCCGTGAGACGTCCGTTCTGCCGATCCCATCGTGGTCGTGAGGTCCGAGCGTTCGTCAGGAGAACTTCACGTTGGAAGTGTACGCCGGAGACGCGCTGAGCTATCACTTGGGGAATGAAGATCGTCGTTTGTCATGGAAGTTCAGCTTCGGATGCAACGAACGGCGAGAGAGCGGCGAGCGCGCGCGGGGTCGCGCGGCCCGTTGACGTCACAGTCTTCAGCGCTGGGTGCATCGCGCAGGGTGTTGGTCCTTCGAGGAGACGCGGTGAACACGGTGGAAACCGAGTCACCACGGTGATGTCTTGAAGATCCTCGAGCATCGCGCGCTGCGCGGGCCGAATCGCTACAGCCGCTATCCCACGATCCTGATGTTGCTCGACATCGGTGACCTCGAGGATCGCCCATCCGACAAGATCCCCGGTCTGTGCGAACGGCTCGTCGAGCAGCTTCCGACGCTCGATGGCCACGGATGCTCGATCGGCGCACCGGGTGGCTTCATCCAGCGTCTGCAACGCGGAACGTGGGCCGGCCACATCGTGGAGCACGTGGCTCTTGAGTTGCAGTGCCTTGCCGGCATGGACGTCGGTTACGGAAAGACGATCGGGACACCGGCGCGCAGCGTCTACAAGGTCGCCTATCGCTACCGCGTGGAGGCCGCCGGTCTCGCTGCGGGGCGGGAATCCGTGGCGTTCGTCGAGGCTTGCATCCGAGGTGAACACTTCGACGTTGATGCGGTCATCGCTAGACTCGTGGCGCTGCGCGAGAACGGGATGCTCGGGCCATCCACGGCAAGTATCGCCGAAGAGGCGCAGCGGCGAGGGATCCCAACGCTACGCCTGAACGACGACAGCTTCGTGCAGCTTGGTCACGGCGTCAGGCAGCGGCGGATCCAGGCGACGATGACGGATCGGACGAGCGCGCTCGGGGTCGAGATCGCCGACGACAAGTCCCGCACGAAGGCACTCTTGGGTCGTGCAGGAATCCCCGCTGCCTCCGGCTCGCTCGTGCGAACCCTCGACGCCGCGTACACCGCCGCCGACGCACTCGGTTATCCGGTGGCCGTGAAACCGAACGTCGGCAACCACGGTCGCGGCATCACTGCAAGCGTCTCTGACCGGAGCGCCGTCGAACCCGCGTTCGTCTCGGCGCAGCGGGTGTGTTCGGACGTGATCGTGGAGAGGAGTCTGTCTGGGTCTGACTTCCGCGCGCTCGTCATCGACGGCAAGATGGTGGCTGCTGCGCTGCGTGAACCCGCGCACGTCACCGGTGACGGCACGGCGACCATCCGCGAGCTGATCGCTGCCGTCAACCGCGATCCGCGCCGCGGCATCGGGCACGAGCGGGAGCTCACGGCCGTCACGATCGACGAGATGACGGAGCGACTCCTCGCGTTCCACGGACATGCCGTCGACGACATTCTTCCCAGCGGTGAGAAGGTCTACCTCAAGTCGACCGCGAACCTGAGTTCGGGCGGAACGGCGCGGGATGTCACCGATGAAGTGCACCAGGATGTCCGGTCGATGTGCGAACGCACCGCACGCATCATCGGGCTCGACTGCATCGGCATCGACATCGTGGCTCCCACGCTCGATCGGCCCTTGGACCCCCGGACGGGCGGAATCGTCGAGGTCAACGCCGCACCAGGTTTCCGGATGCACGTCGCACCGACGGAAGGCCGCAAGCGCCATGTCGCGCGCGCATTCGTCGAGATGCTCTTTCCCTCGGACACGAGCTTCGACGTGCCGATCGTCGCGATCACCGGCACCAACGGGAAGACGACGACGGCGAAACTCATCGCGCACTCGCTTAAGTTCGGTGGCGCGGTCGTCGGCTTCGCAGGCACGACGGGAGTCGAGATCGACGCAGTGGCCGTCCTTTCGGGCGACTACAGTGGCCCAGGCGGAGCTGGCATCGTCCTGCGCGAACCGACCATCGACCATGCGGTGATCGAGGTCGCACGTGGTGGGATCATCCGCCGCGGGCTCGGGTTCGCCGAGTGCCAGGTCGGGATCCTTCTCAACGTCGGTGAGGATCACATCGGCACCGACGGCGTGGAGGACGTCGAGGAGCTCGCGCTCGTCAAGGCTACGGTGATCGAGGTCGTGAAAGAGTCGGGATCCGCAATCCTCAACGCGGATGACCCGATCGTCGTGGGGTTGAGTGATCGCGCCCGCGGTGAGGTGATCTACTTCTCGATGCAGGCGGACAACCCGATCGTGTGTCGACACCTCGATGCGGGTGGCACCGCGGTGGTTCTCGAGCACGGCTCCGTCGTGATCCGTTCGCCTCGCCCCGCGCTTCACGTCCTGCCGGTCGTCGAAGCTCCGATCACTCTGCGAGGCGTCGTGACCTTCAACACCGCGAACGTTCTCGCCGCCGTGGCCGCTCTGCACGGGTTGGGTGTTCCTGTCGACCTGATCCGGAACGGGATCCGCACGTTCCATCCCAGCGTCACGCAGAACCCGGGGCGTATGAACGTCATCGATTTCCTGACCTTCAAAGTGATCCTCGACTACGGACACAACGTGCCCGCGGTTCAGGCTCTGGGCAAGGCCTTGGCATTGCTCACCGTGGGGCGCCAGATCGTCGTGGCGCACGGAACAGGGAGTCGGGTGGAGGGTCGGATCAAGGACTTCGGAGCGGCCCTCGCTTCCATCTACGACCACATCATCATCGCCGAGGTTGATCCGCGTGGCCGCGAGCTCGGTGAGACGACGGACCTGATGCGTCGTGGTGCCTTGGACGCCGGGATTCCGGAGACCAGCGTCGAGGTCGTCATGGATCCACTCGAAGCTGTCGACCGAGCCTTCGAGTTGGTGGGGCCGGGGGATCTCATCGTGATCCAGGTCGATGACGTCGAGCCGATGATGAGCCGCGTGATGGAGTACTTCGACCGGATCGTGAGTCGCGTAGGGACCGACGTGCAGCCTGCCGACGAGCGCGCGACGTCGTCGTCGACGAGCCACCGCGAAGACGAGCTGTCGCACTGATGGCCGCCGACCTCTCCTCGAAGCCTGCCGACCGCTGACGCCTCAGCGCGTCTCGCCGGTTCCCTGTCGCAGCGTGTGCCACATGTCGACACCGAGGGCGCCGAAGCTCTCGCGTTGGCCGTCGGGCCAGGTCACCGTGATGTCGCTCACCGCGTCGGCAGTGCTGAGGCCGATGTGGACGCGCGGGTCGTTGCTCGCGAGGTAGCTCGAGGCGGCGCGCGCATCGCGGCGGAAGACGCGGTCTGCGACCGTTGCGCGCAGCGTGGCGCCGAGGGCCGGGCGGCCGTCGCGCGTGACGAGCGCGGCACCGAACCAGTGCGTGCCGTTCTTCGGGGCGACGTTCATGAGCAGCTGCGCCGGCGTGTCACGATTCACGACGAGCACGTCGATCGCACCGTCGCCGTCCACGTCGCCGAAGACGGCCGCGCGGCTCGTCGCGACGTCGGGTGACGCCGTGCCGTCGGCCGTCTCGACGGGCTCGAAGCGCGGACCCTCGACGCCGCGCAGCACGAGGTTCGTCTCGGCGTAAGGGTCGCCGTCGTGTTCCCGCGCTGTCTCGGCGACGCGGCCGTTGGCCTGGAAGAGGTCGAGGCGCCCGTCGTGGTCGACGTCGAGGAAACCCATGCCGAAGCGCGTGAATGGGCGGCTCGTCGCGGCGAGGCCAGCGCGCGGCGTGGCGTCGTCGAAGAGGCCCGTGCCGTCGTTGAGGAAGAATGAGTCCGACTGACGGTCGAGGTTGCAGACGATGAGGTCGACGTCGTCGTCGTCATCGATGTCGGCCAGCGCCACGCCCATGCCGGCCTTGCTGCGCCCGGAGTGGTCGACGGCACAGCCGGCGAGGAGCGCGCCGTCGGTCAGCGTCCACGGGTCGTCGGCGCCGCCCATCCAGAGCAGGTCCGGCATGCCGTCGTTGGCGACGAAGATCTCCGGAGTGCCGTTGCCGTCGACGTCCGCGCAGCCGATGCCGAGCCCCGTGCCCGGGATCGATGCCACGCCCGACGAGACGCTCACGTCTTCGAACACGCCGGGTTGCCCTTGGCCGCCGAGGTTGCGGTAGAGCACGTCGCGCGCCGGCGCCTGGTAGCTCTGCGGACTGCAGTAGTCGCGCGTGCCGGATGCACTCGTGCACGAGGTTTCGCTGGCCGCGCTCCACTCGAGGTAGTTGACGACGTAGAGGTCGAGCCACCCGTCGGCGTCGACGTCGACGAACGCCGCGCTCGTGCCCCAGCCGCCGTGGTCGACGCCCGCAGCGGCGCTGACGTCCGTGAACGTCGCGTCTCCGTCGTTGGTCAGCAGCACGTTCGGCCCGACATTCGTCACGTACAGATCGACATCGCCGTCGTTGTCGACATCGCCGCAGGCCACGCCCATGCCGTAGCCGCGATCGCCCGCGCCGCTGCTGCGCGTGGTGTCGGTGAAGCGTCCCGTGCCGTCGTTGATGAAGAGTTGATTGCCCGGCCGATTTGCGGGTGTGTCCGTCACGCTGCCGCCCTGCACGAGGTAGACGTCGAGGTCACCGTCGGCGTCGGCGTCGAAGAGTGCGCCGCCGCCGCCCATGATCTCGGGCATCAACCAACGCTCCGGGATCTGACCCGAGACGTGCACGAACTGCAGCCCGCGCGAGGCGGCCTCGTCGACGAACCACGCGGTGGTGTCGGCGGCGGGCTCCTCGTCGGACGTTGCGGAGTTCTGCGGCTCGCTGCATGCGCCGGCGAACGCGGCGGCGAGGAGGGCGAGTGTGAAGCGTCGGTTCATCGGTCGTCGGTCGGGGATGGTGCGAGGGGGACGCCGTCGGGGTCGGCGGCGCGCAGGCCGGCGAGCGTGCGGGCGACGAGCGGTGTCGCAGCCGGGTCGGCGAGAGCCCGGCCGATGAGCGTCCACGCGAGCGTGCGGTCGCCGGCGTTCATGGCCAGTTCGGCGCGCTGGGCGAGCATGTCGGGTGACGCGGGGAACTGTTCGAGTGCGCCATCGAGCACAGCCGCGGCCTCGTCGGCGCGCTCGGTGAGGACGTAGGCGCGCGCGAGCTTGACGCGCGAGGCGAGGTCGTCGGGGTCGAGTTCGATGAGCCGCTCGAGGTGCGTCGCCGCGCCGGGGATGTCGCCGAGTCGCCAGTGGAGTCGCGCGAGGAGGGCGAGCGCGGGCGGCCACGCGTGGCCTGCGACCGAGCGCGTGACGGCGGCGTGGGCGTCGTCGAGCTGCCCGGCCTGCTCGAGCGCGAGGCCGCGCAGGAAGTCGACGCGCGGGTGGTCGGGGAAGCGCGTGCCGGCGTCGGCGAGGCGTGCCAGTGCGCCCGCGTGGTTGTCGGCGTCGAGCAGTGCGCCGACGAGCTTTTCGAGCACCGCGAGGTCGTCGGGCCGCGCCTCGGCGAGGAAGGTCAGCGACTCGAGGGCCTCTGCGCCGCGGCCCTGCTGCCCGAGCGCGACGGCGCGGTCCATGATGGCGTTGTAGCCGACGAGATGCGCGGCGACGTCGTCCATCCAAGGGTCGCGCCACGCGGGTTGGGCGCCTGCGCCGCGTGCGAGCAGCGCGGCGGCTTCGTCGGCGCGACCCTGCTTGCGCCGCAGCGTGCCGAGCAGCCAAGTCGCGTAGAGGTCATCGGGGCGACGAGCAAGCCACGTCGTCAGCGTGGCGTCGGCCGTGTCGAGGTCATCGCTCTGCAGCGCTGTGCGCGCGAGCCCGATCCAGCCGGCCGCGAGCGTGGCGTCGACATCGATGGCGCGTCGAAAGGAGGCTGCGGCCAACGCGAGGTCGCCGTCCTCGAGATGCCAGTTGCCGCGGCGCGCGTGGCTCGGCGCGTGGTCGTCGGCAAGCGCAAGGCTGTGCGCGAGGGCCTCGTCGGCGGCGGCCTTGTTGCCGAGTTCGTGCTGCACGCGGGCGAGGTGCGCCCACGCGTCGGCCGCGTCGGGCGCGAGGGTGACGAGCGCCTCGTACGACGCGCGGGCAAGCGGGAAGAGGGCGTTCGCATCGGCGGTCAGTGCCAGTGTGCGCCACGTCGCGGCGTTGTCCGGCGCGCCGCGCACGGCTGCGAGTGCCTCGCCGACAGCCCGCGCCACGAGTGGATCGAGGGCCTCGAGGTCCGGCGACGGGATCGTCCCGCCGGGGCCGTCCGCGCTCGTGCGCGTCGGCTCATCGGAGCACGACGTAGCGACGACGGCGGCCACGAGGAAGGCCGCGAGGCGCGGGAGCGGAAAGGTGCGAGGCGACTCGAACATGGCCGGAGATCGTAGCACCGAGCTTCACGAGCTCGCGCGCCGCCGCCGTCGTCGGCCGCAACGGGCGCCCCCGGACGCCAATCCGGGGAAGCCCGTCGGCGCGTCGTTCACTTGGTGAAGAAGGCGCGGATGCATTCGACCATCCACGTTCCGTCTTCCTCGAGTGCGAAGTGGCCCGTGTCGAGGAGGTGGAGTTCCGCGTCAGGCAGGTTGCGCAGGTCGGGGTGGGCGCCGGGGGTGGGGAAGATCGGATCGTTGACGCCCCACAACTCGACGTTCGTGCGGTCGTCGTCGAAGCGGTCGAGCTGGATCGAGGCGTTTCCCGAGCGGTGGAGCAGCGGCTGGACGACGAGCCAGTTGTCGGGGCGGATCGTCGTCGGCTCGCGCGACGAAGTGGCAGTTCCTCCACGGGACAGCGATATGTTCGAGGCAACAGCGACCGGCCTCGTCGGGACGTCCGGCCTCGTCGGGACGTCGCCTGACGCCGCGCGAGGCGCCTGCTATCGTCTGCCCCCATGAGCACATCGAACGAACTGCTGCGTTGCGAAGAAGTCGGTCCCGCGGGGGACGACGCCGACTACGCGATCGTCTGGATGCACGGCCTCGGCGCCAGCGGCCACGACTTCGTCCCCGCGGTGCCGATGCTGCGGCGCCCGAAGACGCGCTTCGTGTTTCCCCACGCGCCCTCGATGCCCGTGACGATCAACGGCGGCTACGTCATGCCCGCCTGGTACGACATCCTGGGCATGGGCAGCGGCTCGCCCCAGGACGCCGAGGGCATCCGCCGCTCGATCAAGGCCGTCGAGGCCCTCGTGCGCCGTGAACACGAGCGCGGCCTGCCCTACGAGCGCATCGCCGTCGCGGGCTTCTCCCAAGGCGGAGCCATCGCGGTCCAGGTCGGCCTGCGCTTCCCCGAGCGCCTCGCCGGCATCGTGGCCCTCTCGACGTATCTCGTCCTCGAGGATGATCTCGCGAAGTCGCGTTCCGCGGCCAATCGTGAGACGCCCGTCTTCGCCGGTCACGGCACCCACGACCCGATGGTCACCCCGGAGCGTGGCGCGCATCTCGCTGAGACGCTCCGCAAGTGGGGACAACCGGTGGAGGAGTGTCGATACGCGATGCAGCACGAGGTGTGTGCCGAAGAGTTCAACGACCTCGCCAAGTGGATGGAAACGGCCTTTCCGGCCGTCAACGCGTCCACCTGAGTCCGCGCGCCTCGCTGTCTCGAGGGGAACTGAAAACGTCCACGCCCCCGAGGAGGCGTGGACGTGCTTCAGGACGGGACGGGAGCCGAAACGCTCCAGCGACAGCGTCTAATCGGGAGAGACGACGCGGTCGCCTTGGGTGGTGGTGCCGAGCGTTGCGACCTCGGTCGGCCGACATACCGAGTTGCGGGGAAGCTGATCGGGCCTGTCCCGCGACTCGGTTACACTGACATGCGAGGAGTCGTCCCCGACCGGCTCATCTTTTCCGCATTTCGTTCCGGATGCGCACACGTGTCCTTGGCCGTCACACATCTCATCCAGCGCAGCAGCGGTGGCGATGACGACGCCCGCCGCAGTCTCTGGAGTCTCGTCTACGACGAACTCCACAGTCTTGCGGCGAGCCAGATGCGTCGTGAGCGTGCGGGTCACACCTTGCAGCCGACGGCGCTCGTCCACGAGGTCTACGTGCGGCTGTTGGCCGGCGCAGAGGCCCAGTGGGAAAGCCGAGCGCATTTCTTCGGCGTGGCAGCCGAGGCGATGCGTCGGATCCTCGTCGACCACGCTCGCCGCCGGAACACCGCGCGCAAGGGCGGCGGCCGTGGTCGGGTGTCGATGACGCACGTGCTGGCCGACGAGCAGTGCCACGGCGCGGGCGCCTGGGCTATGCTCGACGAGGTGCAGCTCGATCTCGAGGCCCTCGACGTCGCGCTCAAGCGGCTGGCCGCCACGGGCAAGCACGCACGCAAATGCGAGGTCGTGAACTTGCGCTTCTTCGTCGGGTTGACGATTGAACAGACAGCGCAGGTTCTCGGTGTCGCCCCCGCGTCCGTGAAGCGCGACTGGGATTTCGCGAAAGCATGGCTGAATCGCGAGATCCAGCGTTCGGAGCAGTCGGAATGACAAAACCCACCTTCGAGACTGATGACGAGGACTTCGTCGAGGCCCTCTTCCACGAGGCCCTGGCCCTCGCGCCCGACAAGCGCAGCGGCTGGGTTACCGACGCCTGCGGCGGTGATCAGGCGCTCTGCGACGAAGTGCTCGAGTTGCTCGACGCCCACGGTGGTGCGCCCAGTGCGTTCGACGATCCGGCCTGGGGCCTGGCCGACAACGTGGCGTCTGAGCCCGAAGCGTCGCTCGTCGGACAAGCCGTGGGGCCGTACACGATCGTGTCTGTGCTCGGCGAAGGCGGGATGGGGACGGTCTACCTCGCCGACCAAGCCGAACCGCTGCGCCGCCGCGTCGCGCTCAAAGTCATCAAGGCCGGTATGGATACGCGCGAAGTCGTCGCGCGTTTCGACGCCGAACGCCGCGCACTCGCGAGCCTGAACCACGGATCGATCGCTGCTGTTTTCGACGCCGGGACAACCGACCGCGGGCGTCCGTACTTCGTCATGGAGTACGTCGACGGCCAGCGCATCACCGACTACTGCGACCACGAGCGTCTCGGCCTCGCCGAACGCGTGCGCTTGTTCGTGCGGGTCTGCGAAGCCGTGCAGCACGCGCATGCCCAGGGCATCGTCCATCGCGACCTCAAGCCCTCGAACATCCTCGTCTCATGCATCGACGGTCAGCCCGTCCCGAAGGTGATCGACTTCGGTGTCGCGAAAGCCACCGGTCGTCAAGAAGGGCACGGCACGGTCTTCACGCGCCTGGGCCAGCTCGTCGGCACACCGGAGTACATGAGCCCCGAGCAGGCGCTTGACGCTGCCGGGGGGATCGACGCGCGCAGCGACGTCTACTCGCTCGGGGTCGTCCTGTACCGCCTTCTGTCCGGGCTGCTTCCGCTCGACCTCCGCGACGTGCGCGGCTGCAGCGAGACGGCCGTACGCGCTTTCTTCTCCGACGCCGAGGTGCCGCTCGCCAGCGTGCGCTACGGCCGTCTGCGTCGGAGCGCCAAGCGCGTGGCCACTCAGCGCCGCACCGACCCGAAGGCCCTCGTGCGCGACTTGCGCGGGCCGCTCGACTGGATCCTCGCGCGCGCTCTCGAACACGAACGCACACGGCGTTACGCCACAGCGTTCGACCTTGCCTCCGACCTGCGCAGCTTCCTGCTCGGCGAGCCCGTGCTCGCGCAGCGGCCTTCCGTGCTCCATCGCGCACAGCGCAGCGTGCGGCGCCACCGCCGCGGGCTCGAAGTGGGCGCGGTTGCGGTCGGGGCGGCTGTGCTCGCGGGCGTGCTCTGGAGCGAACTCAGGGTCACCGACGTCACGACCGCGGGACCGCTACCGGCGTCGGCCCAGGCTCAGCTCGAAGAGGCGCCGCGCGACGGTGCAGCGTGGCATGTCCCCGCCGGACAGACGCTCATCGTCAGCGTCGACGGCGTCCCGCTCGAGCACGGCGACCTCGTGGAACTCTCGGCCTTCGACGACGTGCGAAGCTTCGGCGCGCATCCGCTGCTTGCGGCGCGGCGGGCGACGAGCGACACCGCTTCGTGGGCGGTCGTGATCGGAGCCGTCGACGAGCTCGGTGTCGCCACGGATCACGATGTGACGCCGCAGGCGGTCGGCATGGCGTTGATCGACGGTGTCGCGGCGACCTTGGCCGTGGAAGGGGCCGTGGCGGCGAACGATCTGCTGACGCTCAGTGAAGTCGACGGGCGCGCGCGTGTCGTCATCGACGGCGACGAGCGTGCCGTGGCCGTGGCGCTCACGGCCGTCGGAGAAGACGGCGGCTTGGTGGCGGCGCGCTTCATCCTTCCGGCCCAGCTCCATGCGGGTTCGGCGCACGTCGTCGAGCAGCAGTCGCGGCTGACGGGCGACACGAACTTGCCTGTCGTTGCGCGCTCCGACATCCGTTCCGACCGGATGCCCCTGTCGCCGTACCTCGTCCAGGCGCGCGACGAGCGCGGCCCAAACCCGCAGCCTCTGAGCGACCACGACGTCGATCTGCCTGCGACGTGGGGCGCCGGCAACTCCACTCCATCGGTACCCGACGAGCTGTTGGCCGGGACGCCGCCCACCGGATCGACGTCCGTCGGAGTCCTCGACGATTCGTCAGGAGTTGTCGATCCGCCGTCCACCCCGGACGGTCGTGACGACGACGAGGTCGTTGACCCGACGACGAGCTTCGACGATCACGGCAGCACGAGTGACATCGACGAGGGAAACACCGACAAGGGCGACGTGAAGGTGCCGGACGAAGGTGAGGACGAGGAAGGTCCGCCGACGAAAGACGCGTTGATGGGACACTCCGGCACCGAGGGCTCGGGCGGAAAGGCGGGTTCCAAGAAGCTGACGAAGGAGATCCTCGACGCGTGGGTCGACGTCGACGGCGACGGACAGCTCGACGTGTTGCTGCACGGGCCGGGCGTCGACATCACCTTGCTGCGCTACGACGGCGTCGGGACATTCGCCGACGTCACGATGGCGTCGGGGCTTGCGATCGTCGCCGACGCGACGGACGCGTGGTGGCGCGACATCGACGGCGACACGCTCGTCGACCTCACGCTACGCCGCGCCGATGGAAGCTTGAGCACTTGGCACAACCTCGGCGGTGCTCGCTTCACCGACGCGACGGTGCGCTCGCGTCTCGACGCAATCGAAGACGTCGTTGCGGCCGAATGGGTCGACGTCGACGGCGACGGCTTCCCCGATCTGCGCCTCAGCACGCCGGGCGGCGGAGTCTCACTCGCGATCAACGACATGACCGGCGGCTTCGACGTCTATGTCCTCCGTGAACCGGTGATCGACCCCGACATCGAAGAGCTCGAGAACGCCGGCCACTCCGACGGCAACGGAGTCGGCGATGACGAAGACGAGAGTGACGTCCCCGGCCCGACCACGGGCGTCCAGAACGGAAACGGCGCCAAGAAGGGTTTGTAGGGCGGCGCGCGGCTTTTCAGCTCTGACGCTTCACCATCTCGTTGATCCACTCCGGCGCGAACGGTGACGTGCAGCCCTTCGACGTGGGGTAGTCGCGGTAGACACCGAGCGTCTCGCCGATCGAGAGTGCGCGCTTGCGCCGCTTCGGTGAGTTGATGCCGATCTCTGCGAGGCAGGCGTTCATCGTCCACTTTGCGGCCTCGGGCGCGTCCACCATCTCGGCTTCGATGCGATCGAGGAGGGCGTCGAGGTCGAGGTCGTCGGAACTCTTGGCGACCCGCTCGCTCGTCAGCGTCCACCCGGCTCGCGCGGCCATCGCGTGGTCGTCGGCCATCCACTGTTCGCGCAGCGCCTCCTTGTCGGGGTGCTTCTTCACGATGTAGGCGTTCAGCCAGTCGGCGACCTGCGTGAAGGTGACCGAGCGCACGAGACGATCCACGTCGCGCACGGACAGGCTCTTCGGTTTCATGATCAGGATCGCGAGCAGCTGCGCGTCGACGTTCTTCGTCTTCCAGAGATCCAGTGCCAACTCATGGTTGGTCTTGATCTCCTTTGCGACGTTCCGGATGTCGCCGAGGCGGACACCGAACTGCTTCTTGCCGGCGCCGTTCTTGGCGTTCTGTGCGCGCACCTTCTCGTTGCCCAGAGCCTCGAGCTT
Source organism: Planctomycetota bacterium (assembly GCA_029259745.1). Classification (GTDB taxonomy): domain Bacteria; phylum Planctomycetota; class B15-G4; order B15-G4; family B15-G4; genus OFTM221. The sequence continues at coordinate 122,438 of JAJDEO010000024.1, read as the reverse complement.
GGCGAGGGCATCCTTGGTTGTGATGGTCATGGCCGCCATCATACCGGGGTAGACTCCGGCCTCGTCCAGCGAGGGATACTCGAGCCCATGACCCACGAAGATCGGATCGTCCGCGCGAACGAGGAGCTCATCACGAAGGGCGACCTCAGCGTCATCCCGAGCTTCTTCTCGCCGAACTACGTCGTGCATGCGGGCGGAAAGGACTACCACGGCCACGCGTTCATCGGGCAGTTTCTCGGGGTGTTGAGGACGGCCGTTCCGGATGTGCGCGTCGTGGATGTCGCGATCCGTGGAGCAGCGGGCGACACCATCAGCTGGGAGCGCACGCTGCGCGGGACGCACACGGCGGACATGCTGGGAATCCCGCCTTCAGGCAAGCGCGTCGAGTGGCGCGAGCTCGTGGTTTCACGCTTCGGCGGTGAGCTGATCGCCGAGGAGTGGTCGGTCTCCGACCTCGCTGGTCAGCTGCTCTTGAAGTTGCCGCGCGGTTGACGCGCGGCAGCTCGCGGCTGTGCGTCGTCACCCGTGCAAACTCGCTGCGCTCGACGCTCCGGCCGCACGCACCCTGTGAACAAACGAGCCAGCGTGATCGAAGATCGTCCCTCGCTCTCAGCCACGCAGCGTCTTGTCGATGATCTCGAAGCTGTTCGCCGAGAGGTCATCGACGGCGAGGATGCGCTCGAGCTCGGTGCGGATGAGCGCCTGGCGGGCGTCGTCGTAGCGGCGCCACTGCGAGAAGACTCCGGCGACGCGGCCAGCGAAGACCGGGTTGAGCTTGTCGATCGCGAGGACGGCGTCGGCGATGAGGCGGTAGCCCTTGCCGTCGGCGCGATGGAAGAGCGTTGGCGTGCGAGCCAGCGCGCCGTAGACGGAGCGCGCACGGTTCGGGTTCGAGATGTCGAACGACGCGTCTTCGGTGAGTGCGACGACTTCTTCGAAGGCGCCGTCGCGCGACGCCGACGCCTGCACCGAGAACCACTTGTTGAGCACGAGCGCATCGTGACCGAATCGATCGCGGAAGGCCGCAAGCGCTTCGATGCGGCGCGGGGTCTCGAGGTTCGTCAGGATCGCGAGCGCAGCGAACTGCTCCGTCATCGTGCGCGCCTCGGTGAACTGTGCGTAGACGCGTTCGACGTGTGCCTCGCCACCGAGCGATGCCAAGTACGAGAGGCAGACGTTCTGCAGCGCGCGATGACCGAAGGCCGTCGCGTCGATCTCGCCGTTCGTCGCCGCCTTGTGCTTTTCGTAGCGCGCCACCAACGCGGCCTCGCAGGCCCCGGCGATGGCGTGCTTCGCAGCGCGCCGCACTTCGTGGATGCCTTCGACGTCGACGACCGTCATGCGGTCACCAAGATCGGATTCGCCGGGCAGGACGAGTGCCTCGGCGAGCAGAGCGGGGTCGAGCGACTCGTCCGCGAGCAGGGCCGCGGCCATGTCGACGAGCGCCTGCGGCACCGTGAACGCACCAGTCGCCGCGCGTTCGTTGACGGCGCGCAGCAAGCACGTCGCGGCGAGCGTTTGCGCCGCTTCCCAGCGGTTGAACGCATCGGTGTCGTGCGTAGCGAGGAAGAGCCGCGCTTCGTCATCGATGTCGTCGACCACGCGTACGGGCGCCGAGAAGCCGCGGAACAGCGACGGCACGGGCTCGGACGCAAGCTCGGTGAACGTGAACGACTGCGCGGCTTCCGTGATGTTCAGCACCCCGGATGTCTGCCCATCGAAGACGCCCTCGACGTGCATCGGGAGTTCCGAGCCGTCGCGCGCGAGCAGCGCGATGCTGAGTGGGATGTGCGCCGGTTCCTTGTCGGGCTGACCCGGCGTGGCCGGCACGTTCTGCTCGACGCTCAGCGTGTACGTGCCGGCGCCCGCCTCCCACGTGCCGCGCGTCGTCACCGTCGGCGTCCCCGCCTGGCGGTACCAGCGTCGGAACGTCGTGAGGTCGGTGCTGTTCGAGTCTTCCATCGCAGCGACGAAGTCATCGCACGTGACAGCCTGGCCGTCGTGCCGCTCGAAGTAGAGGTCCATGCCGCGCCGGAATCCCTCGGACCCGAGCAGCGTGTGCATCATGCGGATGACCTCGGCGCCCTTCTCGTAGACCGTCGACGTGTAGAAGTTGTCGATCTTGATGAAGCTCTCGGGGCGGATCGGGTGGGCGAGTGGCCCGGCGTCCTCGGGGAACTGCGCGTCACGCAGGCGGCGCACGTCGGAGATGCGCTGCACCGGCCGGCTGTTCGTGTCGGACGAGAACTCCTGATCGCGGAACACCGTCAGGCCTTCCTTGAGGCTGAGCTGGAACCAGTCGCGGCAGGTGACGCGGTTGCCGGTCCAGTTGTGGAAGTACTCGTGCGCGACGACGCCTTCGATGCGTTGGAAGTCGCCGTCGGTAGCCGTCTCGGTATTTGCGAGCACCACGGACGCGTTGAAGATGTTGAGGCCCTTGTTCTCCATCGCGCCCATGTTGAAGTCGTGCACGGCGACGATCTGGAAGATGTCGAGGTCGTACTCGAGCCCGAACACCTGCTCGTCCCACGCCATCGAACGCTTCAGCGAATCCATCGCGTGGGCGCAGCGGCTCTCGTTGCCTGGGTCGCACCAGATCTTCAGCGGCACGGTGCGGCCGGACATGGTCTTGAACGTGTCCTCGACGAGGCCGAGTCGACCGCCGACGAGCGCGAACAGGTAACACGGCTTGGGATGCGGGTCTTGCCACTCGGCGAAGTGGCGGCCGTTCTTGAGGTCGCCGGTGGCACCGGGATTGCCGTTCGAGAGCAGCACCGGGTAGCTCGTCTTGTCGGCTTCGATGCGCACGTCGTAGACGGCGAGGACGTCGGGGCGGTCGAGGAAGTAGGTGACGCGCCGGAAGCCCTCGGCTTCCATCTGCGTGCAGAACGTGCTGCCTGATCGGTACAGCCCCGCGAGCGCCTTGTTGTTCTGCGGCTCGAGCCGCGTCGTGATCTCGAGCGTGAACGCGTCGCTGCCCGGTGCGAGTGTCAGCGACGAGTCGTTGGTCTTGAACTCGCTGGCCGCGAGCGTGCGGTCGTCGAGCTTCACGGCGACGAGCTCGAAGTCCTCGCCGAGCAACACGAGCTCGTCGCCTCCGTCGCCAGCGGGATGACGCTCGTAGCGCGTTGTCGTCACGACGTGCGCGTGCCCCTCGTGCAGGTCGAACAGCATCGACACATGCGTCGCGGTGAACGTCGGCGGCCGGTAGTCGGTGAGGTGCACGGCCTGGGGTTCGGCGTTCGCGACGTCTTGCGTGGTGGACATGGAGGGAGCCGGAGCGTGAGGGCGGGGGGCATCGAGCTACTCGAACATAGCCAGCTGAGCGAGCGCGGTCCACGCGCGGGGCCCCCTAGTTGGGGCGGGATGATAGGTTGGGAGGTCGGCCGCGGGTGGAGTCGTGCCCTTTCCGACACATCACACCCCGAAGTGGGAGCATTCGTCATGCGTCCAGGCGTCCTCAACTCGAGCTTTGCCGCGATCCCGTTGCTGATCGCGACCATCGCGGCGCCCGTCGCCGCCCAGACGCCGCGCCTGCGCGTCACGGACCCTGAGCCCGAGCCGTTTGACTCGGTGACCTACTTCGGCTGGTCGGTCGCCGGCCTTGCGAAGAGCGGGGGCGACGGCCTGGGTGACTACGCCGTCGGCGCCTTCGGCTCGTCCGGTCCCGGCGATGTCTACGTCTACGACGGCACGACGGGCGCGTTGATCCAGACGATCACACGTCCGGGCATCTCCGTCTCGGGCACGTTCTTCGGACGCCGCGTCGCGGCTGTGCCGGACGTTTCGGGTGACGGCAACGACGACCTCCTGGTGGCCGCCATGGGTGAGAGCACGCCGATCCCCGGGTTCGGCGGCCGCGCGCACCTCTACGCGATGCCCGACGGTCCGGGCGAGTCGGTGAACCTGCTGCGCACCTTCGACCCGCCGACCCCGCCACCGACCGCCAACGCTTTCGCGCGCGCGATCGCCGGCATCGAGGACCTCGACGGCGACGGTCAGGGCGACGTGCTGATCGGGATGACCGGCAAGGAAGTGGGGAACCCATTCGGCGGATACGACATCACGCCCGGCGTCGTCTACGCGTTCAGTTCCGCAACCGGTGCGCTCATCTTCACGCTCAACTCGCCGTTCCCCGACAAGGACTTCGGTCTCGAGGTCGCGTCGGTTCCCGATACGGACGGCGACGGCTTCGACGACATCGTCGTGTCGTCGGGCATCGACGTGCACCTGTTCTCGGGCGCCGACGGTTCACTGCGATGGTCACGACTCCTCAGTGGCTTCTCGATCGACGGCTCGGCGGACGTCGACGGTGATGGCCTCGGTGATGTGATCACCGGGTACCCGAGCTTCTTCGGCACAATCGGGCGCGCGTTTGTCGTGAAGGGCACCGACGGATCGACGATCCACGAGATCGAGGATCCGAACCCATCGAATGACTCGTTCTTCGGATCGGCCGTCTCATCGGCCGGCGACATCGACGGCGATGGCGTGCCGGATGTGCTCGTGGGTTCGCCCTACGAGGAGAACTCGGGAACGACGACAACAGGGCGTGCCTACGTCTTCAGCGGCGCAGACGCCTCACTGGTCGTCGAGACACGCCCGACGAAGCCCGGCCCCGGCACGCTCGAGTGGGACCTCCCGTCCTACGGCTGGAGCCTCGACGGGTTGCCCGACGTCGACGGCGACGGCACGGCCGACTATCTCGTGGGCTCGCCGCGTGACGCGAACTGGCCCGACCCGGAGGCCTATGGCGCGGCCTACGCGTTCACGTGCGACACGGAAGTCTTCACCGAGGCCACGGTCCGCGCGGGAACGCCGGCAAACCCCATCGCGCTGACGTCGTTGTCGCCGCCGCTGATCGGCGCCTCGTGGCAGCTCGACCTCGATGCGGCCGCGCTGGTGCCGTCGCCCACGCAGCGCCTGCTCGCGGTCGGCTTGCTTCCGGCGAACGTTCCGACGGGCAGGGGCACGGTGCTCTTCTCGGGGCTCGTGCAGCTGTTGACGCTGGCGCCGGGCCCGGTCGTCTTCCCGCTGCCTGGCGACTGCTTGCTCCTCGGCGCGCCGTTCGTCGTGCAAGGTGCGGCGACCAACGGGACCATCACCCGCTTCGGCAACGCGCTCGACGTCGTCCTCGGCAGCTACGACGACTGAGCGAACTGTCGCCTCAGTAACGCCAGGCCTCGTGCCACATCGAACCGAGGTACTCGAAGCCGAGTTCCTCGCGGACGGCGACGTCCATGCCATCGAGGTGGGCCGCGCCGTAGAAGATCGCGATGCGCTCGGGGCCCGGTTCGGCGAGCACCTGCGCGAGGTCGTCGATGACGTGCCGATTGCGGAGGTCGAGAAGCACCTCCTTCATCGCCGCCATGCCGGCTCGCTCGAACTGCGCGGTCGGGTCGACCATCGACGGCGCGACAACGGCGCGGTAGCTGCGCCCCAGCGCCTCGCTGCGTCCGACCTTTTCGGGATCGATCACCTCGAACAACGCCCCGAAGACACGCTTCATGAGCTTCTCGTTCGGGATCAGCTCGAGGTCGCGTTCTTCGAGGACAGTCTGGAGCCGGTTGATCGAGACGTCGCTGTTGCGCCAGAAGGGGCGCTCGTAGTCGATCTCCTCGAGCTGGAAGTCGAGGTTGAGGAGGTTCTTGAGCAGCACCTGCACGCGGAAGAGCACGTCGAATCGTTCAGCGGTTTCGCGCGTGGGCTTCTCCTTCGCGCCGACGCCTTCCCACATCACGAGGTCCATGGCATCGAGCTCGTGCTGCAGCTCCTCGAAGTACTCGGCGTGACCGATGTGCACGACGCCGACGAGGTAGACGCGGCGCTTGCTGACGGGGTGCTCGTAGGCAGCCGTCGCGATGTCGAGCGTGCCGCTGCCCATGAACGCGTCGGGGTCGTCGTTCGGTGTCGTGCGCAGGAACGCCTCGGGCTTGTCGGCCGCGACGCGCCCGCTCGGGAGTTCACGCCACAGCAAGGCGGGGTCGGAGAACGGTCCGCCCTCGATCGCGCGCACGTGGATGCGCGCGATGGGAAGCTCGTCGCCGTCCTCGGAGACGAACTCGATGATCCCGTTGTCGATGTCGAGCACTTCACCGGTGAGCACGGTGCCCGACTTCAGGACGAGACGCGCGGTGGCGTCGTCCTGGGCGAGCAGGGCCGCACCGAGCGCAAGAGACGAGAGGACGAGGCCGAGTCGGAGCGAAGTCATGCGCGCAACGATAGCGGATCGCTCCGCGTCACCGGCGCTTGCCGCTGATGAGCGAGATGACGGCGACGAAGAGTGCGCCGCCGATGATCGACCAGAGGATCGGGAAGGACGTGTCGTCGACCGTGATCGAGAAGAGTTCGGGGAGGCCCGCCTCGCGTGCGAGCCAGGTGCCGAGGAAGGCGCCGATGAAGCCGATCGCGATGGTCGTCAGGCAGCCACCGCGCGACGACCCTGCGATCTGTTGGCCGATGGCGCCGCAGACGCCGGCGATGACGAGGAGGATGAGGAGTTCGACGAGTGACATGGCAGCGATCCTGTGGGGGTGGCTCGGCCAGCATGTTACGCGATAGGGCCGTTCACGCCGCGCGCCATGCTCAGCGCTTGTCGCGGAGCGTGTCGATGAGCTCCTGGAGCTGGCCCGCGTGGAGCTGCTCAGCCAGGCTCTTGGGTGGTGGGGCGTCGTGCGTGTCGGCGATGAACGAGACGCCGTACTCGACGGCCGCGCGCGCGACCCAGGGCGAGTCGTCGCCGTACCGGGTGCGCGCCGCGCGCAGGGCCGAGGCGGCGAGTTCGCGGGCGCGTTCGTACTGCCCCGAGCGGTTCAGGGCGCGGGCGGTGACGATCAGACCGTCGATGATCTGCTCCTCGCTGGTGGCGGGCTGAACGGTGGCCCAGGTCTCGGCGCTGACCTCGAGTGCGCGCCGCGGCTTGCCGTCGTCGGCGAGGCGTTCGACCGCGCGCCAGCGATCGCCGAGCGTGTCGACGGGCGGGTCGCGCATGAGCCAGAAGAGCGCTGCGAGGGCGGCGACGGCGATCAGCGTCCCCGCCACGGCACGCGTGGCACTCATCGTGGGGGCTTCGTCGACGTCCACACCGACGGCGTGGCGCAGTGCGTTCGCGAATGCGGCGGCCGACGCGGGGCGGCGGTCGGGGTCGCTGACGAGGGTTCGTCGAATCAGTTCGTCGACGGTCGGCGGCACCGCGGCGCGCAAGGCCGAAACTGCCCCCGGTTGCAGCGCCGTCGACGTCACCGACGACGGGGGGCGCTGGAACGTCAACAGTTCGAAGAGCGTGATCCCGAGCGACCAGATGTCCGACGCCACCGTGCACGCCGCGCCGCCGCGCGCGAGCACCTCGGGCGCGACGTAGCTCGGCGTCCCCGCGATGTCACCCACCTGCGTCATCGAACGTTCGTCGACGACGCGCGCGAGCCCGAAGTCGAAGAGCCGCGGGCGGCCGGCGTCGAGCAGCACGTTGCCCGGCTTGACGTCGCGATGGATGACGCCTTGTTCATGCGCATGCTGCAGCGCGTCGGCGAGCTGTGCGACGAGCAGACACGTTGACCGCACGGCGTCGGGCGTGCCGTCGCCGATGAGGTGTTCGGGCCCGAGCCCACGCTCGCGGAGATCGTCGAGCCGCTCTTGAAGCGTGACGCCGTCGACGTACTCCATCGCGAAGTACGGCGAGCCGTCTTCCTCGCCGACATCGAAGACGGGCACGATGCCGGGATGTCGCAGCCGCGCGACGGCCACGATCTCGCGCCGGAAGCGCTCTGCCATGCCCTCGCGTCCGCCGGGCGGCAACACCTTCAGAGCCACGAGTCGACCCATGCGTTCGTCACGCGCCAGATGCACGACGCCCATGCCACCGCGCCCGAGGATGCGCAGGCAACGATAGGGCCCGAAGGCCGTCGGCGCGGCGAGCAGCTGGTGCGTGTTCAGCCGTCCGAAGCGAGCGCGCAGAGCTGCCGCGAGGTCGGGGTTGTCTTCGCAGAGCCGATCGACGACGCCGCTTTCGCCGCGCTCGATGCGTTCGATTCCCTCGGCCACGAGCATGGCGAGCGGGGACAGTTCGAGGTCGTCGTCATCGTGAGACATGAAGGAGCCTGGCGGGGGACTGCCCTGTCTATCGTGAACGACGATGCCATGTCACACTTGGATTCATGAGTGCTTCGCCGTCAGATTCCGAGACGCGCGGTGGGGACGAGAGCGCCGAGAGCCTCGTTGCTCGCTGCGCGCCCGACCTGCGTCGCTTCGTGCGGCGCTACTTCGGCGGTCCGGCGTCCACGCGGGAGTCGGCGGACGACATCGTGCAGTCGGTGTGTCGGGAAGTGCTCGAGCATGCCGACGTCTTCGAGCGTGACGGCGAACTCGGCATGCAGCGTTGGATGCAGCGCGTGGCGCGACGCAAGATCGTCGACCGTCACCGGCACGCGACGGCCGATCGACGCGACGCCGCGCGCGAGACTCCCGGTGTCGACAGCGCTCTGCTGAGCCGTGGAGCCACGCCGAGCCACACCGTCGCGATCCGCGAGGAGCTCAACGCCACGCTCGCGGCCTTCGACGGTCTGCCCGAGGTGGTCCGCGACGCGATCCTCCTTTCACGTCTCGAAGGTCTCAGCTATGACGACATCGGCAAGCGACTTGGTCGCACGCCCGGCGCGGTGCGCAACCTCGTCTACCGCGGCCTGGCGAAGCTCGCGGACAAGCTTGACGACTAGTCGAGCGATTGTCGTTCTCACGCTGGCGCTGCTGGCTGCGTGTCGGGAGGGCGAGCCGAAGTCCGTGGCGATGCGCCAGGCGCCTGTCGTGCAGGGCATCGTCGGGATTCCGCGCGGCGACGAGAACGCGCTGCAATGGGCGCCCGTCGGCGGTGTCGATGTTCAGCTTGGCGCCGTCGAACCTGGAGGCGATGTGCTTTGGGAAGGCTGCGCAGCACGTGATGATGACGAGGCGGGTGTGCTGCGTCACGACCTCGCCGACGGCGTCAGCGTGCTCGTGCTCACGGGACAGGGGCCGTGGTACGAGAGTGCGACGCTCTACCTCGAGTTGTGCACGGAGTGCGACGCGCCCACGGTGCGTGCGGTGAGCATGGCGTGGGGCGGGGACATCCCGCCGTTCATGCAGTGGCTGTCCGCCGTGACAGGACCGATCACGCTCGACGTCAACGTGTCGCCGCTGCGCATCGCGTTCGATCTCGAGAGTGAGGGCGCGGGCTTCATCGGTGTCTACCAGATGGTCGGTGCCGTGAATGTGCCAAGCGCTCCCAGCGACGGCGCGACGGCAGCCTTGAGCCGGTACCTCACGGCGCGCGCCTTGGCTCTCGAGGAAGACGACGGCCGCTGAAGATGCTCACCGCTCGATGGCCCACACTTCCAGGACGCCCGACGTATCACTGCGATGGGAGATGAACTGGAAACGAGGGCATGACCGGCGTGCGCGCATGCTTCGTCTTCGCGGTCGCGCTGCTCCTCGTCGCGTGTGACGTGCCCGACGCGCGGCCGCGCGTCACCCGGGGTCCGGTCCGCGGGCTCGTCGGTCGTGTCGTTCACGACCTCGAAGGCCGCCGAGTCGCGAAGCCTCTGACGTGGGTGGACCACGCTGCGATCGATGTCCGCCACGAAGCGGCTCGGCGTCGCGATGAACTCTAAGTCACAGGCGATGACGTGCTCTGGTTCGACGCGCAGCTCGAAGATCCCGATCTGCACGGGAGCAACATTCTCGGCATGGACGATGGAGTGGTACGAGGCGTGCTTCGTGTTCACGGAAGTCGACCTCGACGCGTTCCCGCCTGTCGTCCGCTCACTCACCGTCGAGTCAGGTGGTCACGGCGACACCACCTAGTCGCGCGGGTGGTCGGGCACGGTCACGATCGACACCTCGACACGTCCCATCCGCTTCGCTTTCGATCTCGAACGTGAGGGGCTCCTCGTACGAAGCTGGCTCGTCGCGGCAACGGAACTCACCGTCCCACATCCTCAGCCACCGCTCCCGCGCGGTCATCCGATCGCGAACTACCTCGCCGTCCGTGACGAGGCTCCGTGAATCGCTGGCGCTCGCGCGTCGCACTTCTCAGAATGCCCGCGTCTCCAATAAACCACCCTCCGAAGTGAATCGATTCGATGAGTGACATCACGCTGGACCAGGCACAGAAGGTCGTCGACGCCGCCCTCGCCAAGAGCCGTGAGATGGGCGTCAAGATGGACATCGCTGTCGTCGACGCCGGCGCGAACCTCAAGGCCTTCGTGCGCATGGACGGCGCCTGGATCGGGTCGATCGACATCGCCCAGAAGAAGGCCCGCACGGCGCGCTGGTTCGACATGGACACCGGCGCGATCGGCGGCCTCTCCCAGCCCGGCGGATCGCTCTACAACATCGAGCACAGCAACGGCGGCCTCATCACGTTCCCCGGCGGTGTGCCGCTCAAGAACGGCGACGGCGAAGTGATCGGCGCGGTGGGCGTCTCGGGCAGTGCGGTCGAGGACGACCACGCGGTGGCTGTCGCAGGCGCGGCGGCTCTGAGCTGAAGCGCGTGTTCGCTGACCCGCGCCGGTGCCGCCTACTCTGCTCGTGGTCGGTTTCGACGAGCCTTCGAGAAAGGGAGACATGATCCGCACCGCCGTTCTCTTGGCCGCATCGTTCGTACTGTCCGCCTGTGGGAGCGCACCGACGCCCTACTACGGCACCGGCGCCACCCCGACGTTCGCGGACGCCGACGATGCCTTCGAGTGGTCGGCGGCGAACAACCACCTCGTGGCCGTCTTCTTCACGAGTGGGTCGTGTGCGGCGTGCTGGACGTTCGAGAACGACGTCCTGTCCGAGGCGCTCCCGGCGTCGGGCGGCGACGTGGCGCTGGTCCGGGTCGACTTCCCCGGGATCGCTTCCGGCAGCGTGAGCGAATACTTCGCCGACCGCGAACGTCGCGCGCTGAGCGAGGAGTACCGCGGGGGACGCAAGGGTTTGCCTGACGTCGTCCTCGTCGATCCCGTGACACGTGTCGCTGTCACGAACACTTCGGCACCCGATGATCCCGGCGCGTTCGCTGTCTTTCTCGAACAAGCGCACGAGCTGGCCGGCACGCGGCGCTGAGCGCCACAGGCGGCCGAGACTGACAGGCGCGTGTCCGAAGACGGCGAACACTCGCAACGCGGTCTTGCGCTTGCTGTAGATGCCGGCGCGAAGTCCGGGTTAACCTCGCTGTCTGGACCGAGGACGTGACGAGCGGCCTCGGACACTTCGCCTCCCGCTCATCGGAAGCCAGCACGATGTCCCTTGGTCGCACCGTGACGCTCCTTGCCGTGGCCTCCGCCGCCACGCTCGCCGCCATCTCCTGCTCGTCGTCCACCGACGACGTCTTCACGCCCGAGATCCTCGCGCTTCCGGCGCCGATCGACGACTACGCGCCGCTCGCCGGATTCGCGGAGATGTCGATCCCCGACGACAACCCGCTCACGCCCGAGAAGGCCGCGCTCGGTCGCCAGCTCTACTACGACTACCGTATCAGCGGCGACGGCTCGCGTTCCTGCTACCACTGCCACGTCTGCGAGAAGGGCCTCACGGACGGCCTTCCGCAAGCGGTCGGCGCGCACAACAAGCAGCTCACGCGTTCGTCGCCTTCGATGTGGAACATCGGCTTCCACTCGATGTGGTACTGGGATGGTCGCGCGACGACGCTCGAGGCGCAGGTCGCCGCGGCGTGGAAGGGTGGCAACATGGGGGCCGGTGACAACATCGACGAGAAGATCGCGATGTTGAACGGCACGCCCGGGTACGCGGCGCAGTTCCAGGATGTCTTCGGCGGGCCGGCAACAGTCGAGAACGCCTCGGCTGCGATGGCCAGTTACGTGCGCACGATCGTTGGCGGCAACACGCCGTTCGATGCCTGGCAGGCCGGCGACGAGAGCGCCGTCAACGATGCGGCCAAGCGCGGCTACGAAGTCTTCCAGCAGGCTGGCTGCAACGAGTGCCACGCGCCGCCGCTCTTCACGAACATGGTCTTCCACAACGTCGGCATCGGCTACGACGCCGCAACGGGGGACTTTGCCGACGTCGGTCGGTTCAAGGTCTCCGAGGCCGAGCGCGATCGCGGCGCCTTCAAGACGCCGACCCTGCGCGACATCGCCCAGAGCGCTCCGTACTTCCATGACGGCTCGGTCGCGACGCTCGAGGAAGCCGTGCGTCTGATGGCCGGCGGCGGGATCGCGAACCCGCACCTCGACGAGAAGCTCAAGGACCACGACCTGTCGGACGCGCAGATCGGCGATCTCGTGGCCTTCCTCGAGTCGCTGGACGAGGACTGCACGCTCAGCGAGCCGGCGCTGCCGCCCGACGCGAAGTGACGCAGCGACCGGCAGCCCGCGGGAGCCGAATCAACGGAGGTTGATGCGTCGATCCACGAGGTATCCACAAACTCGCGACACCATCCACAAACATCTCCACACGCCCCGATTCCGTGCGCCGGAGTCGGGGCGTGTCTCTATCCTCGGACTCGATCGATGGAGGCGTGGGCTCGATCGGTGGCGGTTCGGCGGGTGGACGTCGAATGAGCTTCCGCGGCGAGCGGCGTCGAGCGAGCGCGTACGGATGGTCCGCAAGAAGCCTCTCGTCATCTACATGGTCGGCGCCCATTCCACGGGCAAGACCACGCTGGCCCGCTGGGTCCGCGACCACTACGGCCTGCCGATGATCGCCGAGGTGGCGCGCGGGGTGCTCGCCGAGATGGAGGCGCAGCTCTCGTCGCTGCGCACGGATCTCGATGTCGTCAACCGCTACCAGACCGAGGTCTTCGCGCGGCAGATCACGGCCGAGATGGAGCAGGACGGCTCGTTCGTCTCCGACCGAGCCTTCTGCAACCTCGCCTACGCGGCCCATCACTCGCAAATCCTCCCCGAGCTCGCGCGCGACGATCGTCTCGCCGACTACATGGAGACGGTCAAGCAGGGCCTCGTCTTCTACATCCGCCCGCATCGCGAGCTGCTCGCCGAAGACGGCGTGCGTGAGCGCATGAACTGGGAAGAGGTCGTGCGGATCGACGGGATGGTGAAGTTGCTGCTGGAGATGTTCGGCGTGCCCTACATCCCCGTGGCATCGCTTTCGATGCAGGAGCGCACGCGACTCGTCGAGCGCGTGCTGTCGTTGGCCGGCCTCGAGAAGGTCGGACGTTCGGCTGCGGTTCCAGCGGCGACGCCGGTCCGCGCAGCTTCCAAGACGAACGAGGAGTGGGAACGATGAACCGACGTTTCACCGTGCTGCGACGCGCCATCTCTTCACACACTCATTCGGGCGAAGGACGCACGCTCGGCGACGCCACGCTCGAGGCGCGGAATGCCGGCCTCGAGTCGATCCAGCCTTTGCCGGCGAAGGACTTCTCCAACACGGCGAAGCGGACGTTCGAATCGCCCGAGTCGGCGGCGCGGCGCAACGCGAGTCGCTGACGGCCGTCAGCTCGTTGCGCGTTTCTTGGCTCGCCGGCGTGCGAGGTAGGGGAGCGCAAAGAGATAGAGGCCGGTGCCCCAGAGGCCGAGCAGGATCACGGCCGACGGCAGGAAGAGCCAGAGCTTGGTGCCGTCCGCGAACCACGAGCCGTCGTGCAGCGACTCAATGAAGTCGGAGCGCCGGTAGGCGTGCGAGACGACGGCGCCGGTTTGCGCGTCGACCTGCACTTCCCAGCGATTCTTGCCGCGCACCTTGATGATGCCCTTGCTCGGACGCACGTCGAGACGATCGATGTCGTCCCAGCTCGTGATGCCGGCATCCGGCATCGTGCGCGCCGCGTCGAGCACGGCGGCGAAGTCCACCGCGGGCTCGCCCGTGGCCACGCCCTGCGCCGTCGCTGGCTGGACCCAGCTCCACTCCTTCTTCAGCTGGAGGAGGATCCCGGTCGTGATGACCACCAAGAGCGGCGCGGCGATCGCGATCGAGCCCCAACGGTGCAGCTTGCGGTTCCAGGATGCGGCAGACATGCGCAGCAAGATAGCAGCCGCGCTCGTCGGCGTCAGAACTCGTGCTGGACGCGGAATGTGAAGAGCTGCGCATCGCCGACGTCCGTCACTTCGGCGTCGATGATGTTGACCATCAGGCGCGTGTGTGCGTCGCGGCGCCAGTTCACGCCGTAGGTCCAGTCGTCGAGACGGCCCCCGGCGATCGCGCCGTCATCGAGGTCGAGCGTGCTGCGACGAACCATCACTTCCCAAGCACCGAGTCCCGAGGCGCGTGGTCCGGTGGCGGGCTCGAGCGGGACGACCGCGCCGTATCGGCCCTACGCAGCGGATCGCTGTGTCGGCATATCTCGAAGCCGTGGCGCGGCATGGCGCCTTCGTGACCGGTGCTGGGACACCACCCGTACCTTCGTAGACTCCTGGTCTCCCCATTCTACCCGCGCTCAAGCGCCACGGAGCCCCCCATGCTGCCCATCACCGCACTGCTCGCTGCGACCCTCGTCGCCTCCCCGAGCCTTGGCGACGCCGTCGATGATGCCGTCATCGCGAAGAAGAAGGTCGTCGAGGTGACGATCAGCGCCAACGCCGCCGAAGACCCCTCGCCCGCGATGCCATTCGGCCCCTCGAAGCGCAACTTCCGCGCGCGTCTCAAGCTCCTGCGTCAGATCGCCAACGACGAATCGATCGACGCCGTGCGCCTCGAGCTCAAAGGCTTCCCGGGCTTCGCGCACGCCACGGACCTGCTCGCCGAGCTCGATGCGATCAAGGCCGCCGGCAAGCCGATCGTCTGCTACTCCGAGACGCTGACGCAGACGGACCTGATCTTCGCCACGATGGCTGATCATCTCGCCGTTCCGCCGTCGGGCATGGTCGTGCTCGAGGGGCTCACGGCCGAGCTCATGTACATGAAGGACGTCTTCGACCACATCGACGTCAAGTTCGAGGTGCTGCACGTCGGTGACTTCAAGACGGCCTTCGAGGACTTCGCCCGCGATTCGATGAGCGAGTCGCAGCGCGTCATGCTCGGGCAGATCCTCGACGAACGTTACAACCAGCTCATCGGGAGCATCGCGCGGCACCGCGAGATCGCCCCCGAAGTCGTTGAAGGTCTCTACGAGAACATCTTCGTCGAGCCTGAGCTCGCGGCCTTCTCCGGGCTCATCGATGCCGTGGCATACGAGGACGAGTTCGAGCTGCAGGTCTCCGAGCTCCTGGGCGGCGAGATCGACTGGGTCGACGACTACGGCGACGAGGATGCCTTCGATCCGAAGAAGTTCGACAACCCGTTCGCCGCGTTCACGCTGCTCGGCGAGATGCTTGATCCGCCGTCCAAGAAGGCTCCGAACGAACCCTACGTCGCCATCGTCTACGCCTCGGGTGCGATCACGTCGGGCAAGAGCACGGCCGACTTCCAGGGCAACGTCGCGACCATGGGGAGCGAGACGATCGTCAAGGCGCTCGATCACTGCTACGACGACGACAACGTGAAGGCCGTCGTGCTGCGCGTGAACAGTCCCGGAGGGAGCGCGCTGGCGAGCGACATGATCTGGCGCGCGATCGAGCGCGTGCAGACGAAGAAGCCCGTGATCTCGTCGATGGGGAGCGTCGCGGCCTCGGGTGGCTACTGGATCTCGATGGGCTGCAAGGCGATCGTCGCGCAACCGAGCACGCTGACGGGCTCGATCGGCGTGGTGTCGATGCTGCCCGACGTGAGCGCCGCGATCGAGAACCTCGGCGTCAACGTCGAGGTCGTGTCGCGCGGTCCGCACGGTGACGACATGAGCCTCTTGGCGAACGGTCCGACCGATGCACTGCGGGCGACGCTCCAGCGATCGATGGAACACACCTACGCGATGTTCCTCGATAAGGTCTCACGCGGGCGCAAGCTGCCGGTCTCCGAGGTGGAGACGTTGGCGGCGGGCCGCGTCTGGACGGGGCGGCAGGCCTACGACAATGGGCTCGTCGACACGCTCGGCGGGCTCGACGAGGCGATCGCGCTGGCCTGTGTCATGGGCGGCGGTCTCAATGTCGGCTCGACGCCGCTGATGGAGTACCCCGAGCCCCCGAGCTTCCTCGAGCAGTTCGAGGAGAGCATGGGAGTCATGATGTCGCTGCCCGGTGCCGCGCGCGCCGTGCTCGACGAGATCGGTGCGGGGCATCTCGGCGTGCTTGTCGAGCAGGCTCTCGCGTCCGAGTCGGTCTTCGACCGCGACCGCGTCCAGGCCGTGATGCCGTTCCACATCCGCGTGCGCTGAGCGGGACGACCAACGCAGCGTAGGATGACACGCGCGTCGTCGGAGGCTCACTCCGGCGGCGCGCGTTTCCTCGTTCTTGCGAGTGCTCTGTGACGACGCCGCTGCCGATCGACGATGTGCTCGACGACCTGACGGCCGCGGTGCGCGCGCACCGCGCGGCCGTGCTCGTCGCACCGACGGGCGCCGGCAAGACGACGCGCGTTCCCGGTGCGCTGGCCGACGCGCTGCCCGGCGAGGGCACCGTCGTGATGCTCGAGCCGCGTCGTCTCGCCGCGCGCGCTGCGGCCCGACGCATTGCCTACGAACGCGGCGCTCGCCTCGGTGACGAGGTCGGCTATCACGTGCGCTTCGACCGTCGCGCGAGTCGCAGCACGCGCATCCTCGTCGTCACCGAGGGGCTCTTCGTCCGCATGCTGCAAGACGATCCGTTCCTCGAGGGCGTCGACGCCATCGTCTTCGATGAGTTCCACGAGCGCCACGTCGATGGGGACCTCGCGTTCGCGATGGTGCAGCGCGTGCGTTCGGCTGCGCGCCCAGATCTGGCCGTCGTCGTGATGTCGGCGACGCTCGAGGCCGAGCCCATCGCCTCGGCGCTCGGTGACGCGCCGATCGTCGTGAGTGAAGGTCGGCTCCATCCCGTCACGATTCGCTACGTCGATCGCGCGCGCGACGAGCGTGTCGCAGAGGCAGCCGCGCGTGAGGCACGAGCGATGCTCGCCGAGACGAGCGGTGACGTTCTCGTGTTCCTGCCGGGCGTGGGGGAGATCCGCGCGGCCGAGCGTGCGCTCGGCGGGCTCGCCGACGTCGACGTTCACGTGCTGTTCGGCGAGCTCGACGCCGATGCGCAGGACGCCGTCCTCGCGCCTTCGCGCACGCGCAAGGTCGTGCTCGCGACGAACGTGGCCGAGACGTCCGTCACGATTCCCGGCATCACGGGCGTTGTCGACACGGGCCTCGCGCGCGTGCCGAGCTTCGACGCGCGCGTCGGACTCGATCGCCTCGAGCTGCAGCCGATCTGTCGCGCCTCGGCCGACCAGCGCGCCGGCCGAGCGGGCCGCACGGCTCCGGGCGTCTGCGTGCGTCTGTGGAGCGAGCATGCCCACGCCGCGCGGCCGTTTCGAGACGAGCCGGAGTTGCGGCGGGTCTCGCTGGCGGGCGTCGTCCTGCAGCTCGCGGCCTGGGGTGAGGGCGACGCCGCCGACCTGCCATGGCTCGATGCGCCGCGCGCACACGATCTCGAAGAGGCGCGCGAGACGCTCACGCGCCTGGGCGCGCTCGATGAGACGATCACGCCGCTCGGCCATGCGATGGCGTCGCTTCCGGCCTCGCCGCGCGTCGCGCGTCTCGTGATCGAAGGGAGTCGGCGCGGTGTCCTGCGTGAGGCGGCAACGGCGGCGGCGCTGCTGTCGGAGCGCGACCCGTTCCGTGTCTCGCGCCGCACGACAGCGAACGCATTCGGTGAGTGCGACCTCTCGGAGCGCGTCGCACGTGTCGACGGCCGCGCTGCGCCGCCCGGTGTGCATGCCGTCCGACGCGTCCGCGATCAACTCGTCCGATCGGCACGACGCCTCGAGCAAGGTGGCGTTGACGCTCAGCCGGATGAGACAGCGTTGCGGCGTGCGCTCTTTGCCGCGTTTCCCGATCGACTCGCGCGACGTCGCGAGCCCGGCTCCCCGCGTGCACGCATGGTCGGTGGGCGCGGAGTGACGCTCGACGCCGCGAGTGTGGTGCGCGATGCGGAGTTCTTCCTGTGTCTCGACGTCGGACTGTCGGCCGGCGGTGCGGATGCGCGCGTGAGTCTGGCCAGCGCCGTCGAGCGCGAGTGGATCGAAGCTGACGCGCGACTCGAGGAGAGCGTCGTGGTCGAGTTCGACGCCGCGCGTGATCGTGTCGTCGCCGAGCGCCGTTGCATGCTCTTCGATCTCCCGATTCACTCTTCCTCCGTCCCCGCCCCGAACGCCGAGTCCGTCACCCAGGCGCTCGCTGCCGCGGCTGCGACGGACCTCGAACGCGCCCTCGACCTTGCGCACAAAGACGTTGCTTCCCTGCGGGCGCGCGTGGCGTGTGCTCACGATTGGGCCCCCGAAGCCGACCTTCCTCTTCTCGACGACGAGGCGCTCGTCGCCATGCTGCCCGCGCTCTGCGCAGGCGCGCGATCGTTCGCCGATCTGCGTCGCGTCGATCTCGCGTCCCGTCTGCTCGCGCAGTTCGATTGGAATCAGCGGCAGCTTCTCGAGCGCCTCGCGCCTGAGCGCCTCGAAGTCCCGAGCGGCTCGCACGTGCGTCTGGCCTACGAGCCCGGCCGTCCACCCGTGCTCGCCGTTCGCATCCAAGAGGTTTTCGGCCTCACGGAAACTCCGCGCGTCGGCGGCGGACGCGTTCCCGTTCTGTTGCATCTGCTCGGGCCGAACTCTCGCGCCCAGCAGGTCACCGACGACCTCGCGAGCTTCTGGGCGAACACGTATCCGCTGGTGCGCAAAGACCTCCGGCGGCGCTACCCGAAGCACGCATGGCCCGAAGATCCGCTGAGTGCGCGGCCCGAACGGCGTCCGGGGCGCAAGCGCACCTGACCGACGATCGGCCGTCCCGGCGCATTCTGAAATCGTTCGCAAGGCACTGCGCTTGTCGAGGAGTTGCGAGGTCCCCCGGCGATGAACGATGATCGCGAGCATGAAGACCTCACCCATGCGTTCTCTTTCTGCGCTCGTTCTCGCCTCCTTGGCGACGGCGTGCTCCTCTTCCCGCGAAGCCGTGATGATCGCCGACTACGGCACCTTCACGCGCGACGTCACGACGACGAGTCGCGTGGCTCAGTCGTGGGTCGATCAGGGCTTCCAGCTCATGTACGGCTTCAACCACGAGGAGGGGATCCTGTCCTTCCAAGAGGCCGCGCGTGCCGATCCCGGGTGTGCGATGGCTCATTGGGGCATCGCGTATGGCAACGGCGTCGACGTCAACAACATGATGGTCAGCGACGCCGAGGCCGAGATGGGTTACGAGGCCGCGCAACGCGCGCTGGCGTTGATCGACTGGGCTTCGCCGGCCGAGCAGGCGCTGATCCGCGCTGTCGTCAAGCGCGCCGTATGGCCGCTGCCTGAGGATCGCAAGCCGCTCGACGAGGCGTACGCCGAAGCGATGGGCGAGGCATGGGCGGCGTTCCCGAACGACGCCGACGTGGGCGCGCTGTACGCCGAGTCACTCATGAACCTCCAACCGTGGGACTACTGGACCGTCGAGGGCGAGCCGCTGCAACGCGCCGAAGAGGTCGTCGACGTGCTCGAGAACGTGCTCGCGTTCGCACCGAACCACCCCGGCGCCAATCACTTCTACATCCACGCCGTCGAGGCGTCCTCCGATCCCGCGCGTGCACGCGCTTCGGCCGACCGCTTGCGCACACTCGTTCCGGGCAGCGGGCACCTCGTCCACATGCCGTCGCACATCTACATCAACACGGGTGACTACGATCTCGCCGCGGAAGTGAACCTCGAGGCCATCGCGGCCGACGAAGCCTACTTCGAGCTCATCGGCGAGCCCGGCTGGTACAGCCTCTACTTCGTGCACAACATCCACTTCCTCGCCTACGCCGCGATGATGGAAGGTCGCTCCGAGTTGGCGCTCGAGTCGGTTCGGAAGATGGAAGCGGAGGTGCCCGACGCGTTCGTCGAGGGGAGTCCGGAGTACGCCGACGGAATGCTCTCCGCCGTGTTCCATGTGCTGCTGCGCTTCGGCCGCTGGGACGAAGTTCTCGCCGAGCCCGACTACCCCGAGTTCCGCCTCGCGAGCCGCACGATGCGTCACTACGCGCGGACGATCGCGCTCGCCAACCTCGGCCGCACGGAAGAAGCCCGCGCCGAGTTCGCTCTCTTTGACGAGGTGTTGGCCCAGGTGCCCGAGACGTGGCATGTCGGCGTCAACGAAGCTCACATCGTCTATCCGATCGCGCGCGACATGGCGCGCGGCGAGATTCTCTGGCACGAAGGCAACCAGCAAGAGGCCTACGCGGCGCTCCGTGCGGCGATGGCGGCCGAGGACGCCCTCGTCTACGACGAGCCGCCCGGGTGGATGCTTCCGGTGCGTCACGCGCTCGGTGCGCTCTTGCTCGCCGGTGGTGAGGCCAAGCAGGCCGAGCAGGTCTACCGTGAGGATCTCGAGGAATGGCCGCGCAACGCCTGGTCGCTGCTCGGACTCTCCCAGTCGTTGGAGATGCAGGGGCGCGCTGACGAGGCCGCGGCACTCAAGCCGGCACTCGACCACGCCTGGCGCCTGGCCGACGTCTCGCCCGGTGCTTCGTGCTACTGCGCGCTGCCGCCATCGATGTGAGCGGCTCTGCGCGGGCGCAGCGCTTGCCCTCGAGGGCTCCGTCGTGTGAGAGCGTGGCGGTGAGGCAACGTTTCACGAACGTTTGAATCCAGGGTTCGTCGCATCGCGAAGACTCCAGCATCTCATCCATGCCAAGGAGTCCGAAAATGAAGTCATCCGAAACGAACACGTGGCCCGAACTCGCGATCGGCCTGTATGACAAGCTCACGGGACGCGGGGCAAAGATCACGTACGAGATGGACGACCTGCGTGTCGCCGTCCCGGCCGGGACATCGGACGCGGCGCCGCGCGCTGAGTGGGTCGTGAACGGCACCGTGCGTATCAGTACGTCCGATCAAACGGCGAACGCGTGACAACGATCAGCCACCGACGGCTCGAGGTCGACGCATCCCTTGATGCGTCGACCGAGTCCGGGGGGCACGCGACGCTCGTCGCACACGGATCGACGATGACGCTCGACGTCTCGTCTCTGGGAGCGCTGCGCGACCTGACTCGGCTCGGCGGCCTCCGTTCGCCTCGCAAGGCGACGGTCGTCAAGGCCGAGCGAGCGCTCGCACTCGCCGGGCTCGTCTGCCACGTCGACGTCGTGGGTCGGCGCATCGCGTCGATCGGCGACGGCGTCACATCGACTGGTCTGGCCCGCCTCCTGGGGCTCGCCTCGACAGACATCCGCATGTTCGCCTGTGCGCGCGCCGCACTCCACGACCTCCGTCGTCGTTTCCGCGGCGAGCACTGAGGGACACGCTCTCAGCGAGCGTCGAACTTCCAACTCGGCTCGTGGTCGAGCGGGAGCTCGGTGTTCGTGAGAGCTGCGCGGATGAGCTCGATGGGCAGCGTGTTCTGCGCAAGGATGGCGTCATGGAAGCGGCGATCGGTCCACTCGCTGTCCGGCTCGCCAACGCGCAACTCGCGTCGCAGGGCGCGGATCTGTAGACCACCGATCAGATAGCCGCACTGGTAGAGCGGACTGTAGCTGTCGCCGATGTAGCGGCGCACTTCGGCCGTGGCGCCGTCGCGCTCGTGCCCGACGCGCTCCACGAGCAGCTCGATCATCTCGTCGGGCGTCAGCTGCCCGAGGTGGAAACCCAGCGACACGACGATGCGTGCGGCCCGGTGCATGCGCCAGAACAACATGCCGACGCGATTCTCGGGCGTCTTGGCCCAGCCTTCGTCCCACAGCCGCATCTCCCAGTACAGCGCCCAGCCCTCGACGTAGAACGGTGTCGAGAAGAGGCTGCGGTAGGGGCGGTCGCGATCCGCGATGAAGCGCTGGAGATGGTGGCCGGGGATGAGTTCGTGCGGCGTGACGATGCGCGAGAAGTGCACGTTGTTGCCGCGCAGCGCCGCGAGCTTCGACTCGTGTGACATGTCGCGCGTCGGAGCGGCGACGAGCATGTGCTGGCGGTTGTAGGCGCCGTAGGGAAGCGTGCGCTGGTCGCCGCGCGAGAGCATGCGCAGGCGCCATGTCTCGCGGCAGAGTTCGGGAATCGTGACGAGGTCGCGCGCGTCGAGGAACTCGATCGCCTCGCGCGCTTGGGCCACCACGGAGTCGTCGTGTTCACCGGGACTGACCTCGTCGCGCTTCGTGTGCTCGAGAACGTCCTGGCGCCAAGTCGCCGACGTGTAGCCGAGGTCGGCGGCGGCGCGCTTCAGCTCGCCCTCGCACCACGCGAGCTGCTCTTCGCCGATCGCGAGCATCTCCTCGGGCGTGTAGGGAATCATCTCGTGACGCAGGTCGGCGAGCAGCGCGGCGCGGCCGATCGGATCGCCGATGAGCGGATCATCGTCCTCGCCGTGCAGGCCGGCGATGTCCTTGCGGAGATGGTCGCGATACTTCTCGAGCGCGTCCCGGGCCTTCTCGTAGGGGCCGTCGAGCCACCAGGCGAAGACGGGGTCGTACGAGCTGTGATGTTCGTGCCAGGTGGCCAGAGCGCCACGCAGGGAATCGACGTTCTCTGCGACGCGCTGCGCGAGGACGGGGCTTGTGTGAAGTGCGTCTTCGACGTCGCTCTTGTCGGCGTCGTCGGCATCCTCGACGTCGGCCTCGTCACTGGCCTCGTCAGCGGATTCGTCGTCGAGCAGGATGACGCGGTCGATGAGGTCGTCCATCGCCTCGGCGAGAGCGGCGAGGTCACTGGCGGCTTGCCGTGCGTCCACTTCCGAGACGTCCCACCGCTTGCGCTCGAGGTCGAGGATCGCGGGGGCGAAGGGGAGCCACGGCTCGAAGATCTCGAGGCGCTCGAGGCGCCGCGCGTGGGAGTTGCGGCGGTGAAGGAGTTCCTGACGCAACGCGATGAGATCGATGCGCCCCTGCACGTCGAACGACGCGCCTTCGAGGGCGGCGAGGCGTTCGAGCCAGAGCGCGTCGTGCTCGTCGAGGCGGAGTGCGCGCTCGGGTGACGCGTCGACCGAGTAGAACGCCGTCAGGCTCACGGCGTCGGCGCGAAAGCGATGGATCATCTCGACCGTGTCGAGTTGCGCGGCGCTCGTGGCGGCGAGGACGGCGAGACAAGCACCGAGGAACAGTCGCGACATGGAGGACTCCGCTGCTGAGGGAGGCGCAGCATAGCAGTCCACACCGCCCGCCCCCGCGCGTCGAGCACGGCTCCGAGACTTTCGCGCAACCCTTGTGAGGACGCGCTGTTCACATCAGGCACGAGGTGTTTCGAAGACGGTCGCTCGACCCGACGATGGGGGGATTCCCGATGGTGTGTGAGTCTGTATTGCGTTGTGTCGTGGTCTGGTGTCTCGGCGTCGTCGCCGCGTTCGCGCAGACCTCGTCGTTCGCGAGTGATGTCGTCGTGCTTCCCCAGCGGCAGGCCTATGCGATGGGGATGATCACGGGCGTCGATCTCGTCGCAGTCGACGTCGATGTCGCGATCGAGGGGAGGCAGGCAGCGACGACGATCGTCATGTCTCTGTCGAACCGTTCGACGACGGCGCGTGAAACCGAAGTGCTCATGCCCATTCCCGACGGGGCCGTCGTGCGCGGGTTCGACTTCCTCGGCGGGGCCGATGCGCCCACGGCGACCCTTCTCGAGCGCCACGAGGCGCGCACGCTCTACCAGGGAATCGTCGAGCGACTCCGCGACCCCGCCTTGCTCGAGTTCGCGTCCAGTCGCACGCTGCGCAGCTCGGTCTTCCCCGTGCCCGCGAACGGTGAGCAGAAGCTCTCCGTGACCTACGATGAGCTGCTCTCGACCACGCCGGACGGGCGTGTCGACTACCGTCTTCCGCGCAGTGACGCGATGAACACAGGCGCCGTGGCTTGGACGATCTCGGTGCGCGTCGATGGCGGCGCGCCCGTGCGGTCTGTCTACTCGCCGAGCCACGAGATCCACGTGGCGCGCCTGTCGCCGAACCGCCCCGTCATCAACGTGTCGCGCGAGTCTGCACAGACGCCGGGCGACTTCCGGCTTTCGTTCGTGCTCGGGGGACGTTCGGGACCGTTCGCATCCACGTTCATTACCGCGCCCGATCCCGACGAGCCGGGTGGTTGGTTCGCGCTGATCGGCGACGTCCCGCAGGCCTCCGAACGGTTGCCGCGTGAGGTCACGATCGTGCTCGACCGCTCGGGGTCGATGGCGGGGGCGAAGATGGATCAAGCGCGTGACGCGGCGCTGCAGATCATCGAAGGCCTCTACGAAGATGAGGCGTTCAACATCTTCGATTACTCAAACGAGGTAGCGAGCTTCTCACCGGTGCCCGTGCGCAAGTCGGTCGACACGGTGCGCGCGGCCCGGGACTACGTCCGCGCTCTGTCCGTCGACGGCGGAACCAACCTCGCCGAGGCGCTGCTCACGACGCTGCGGCAGCCGGCCACGCCGGGGATGCTTCCGATGGTGCTCTTTCTCACCGACGGGCGAGCGACCGTCGGCGTGCGCGACGAGGCGACGATCCGCACGCGGGCCGCCGCGGAGAACACGCATGGCCGGCGCGTCTTCACGTTTGGCGTCGGTACGGACGTGAACGCGCCGCTGCTCGACCAGGTGGCCCAGTCGACGCGCGGGACGAGCACGTACGTGCTGCCGGATGAGGACGTCGAAGTGAAGGTCGGCGAGGTCTACGCCAAACTCTTCGGTCCGGTGCTCACAGGCGCCTCGATCGTCGCACGTGACGCCAGCGGCGCGATCGACGCCTACGCGCTGCGCGACATCACGCCGTCGCCGCTTCCCGATCTCTACGCAGGCGACGAACTCGTGCTCGTCGGTCGCTACCTCCGCGATGAGCCGATGACGCTCGAGGTCGAAGGCCGCACGGCCGCCGGCGTCGAGCGGATCGAGCTGCCTTTCGACGCGGCTGCGAGCCAAATCGCCGACGACATCTTCGTGCGGCGTCTTTGGGCCCAGCGCCGAGTGGCCTCGCTCATCGACGCCGTGCGCATGTTCGAAGTTCGTGACGACGCCGATCAGCTCGGCGAGATCACGCAGGAGATCGTCCAGCTCTCGACGACCTACGGCGTCCTCACGGAGTACACGGCGTTCATGGCGACGGAGGGCACGGACATCGGGGACGTCGATGCGCTACGCAAGCGCGTGCGGTCGGCCCTGGCGTCGCGGGCGCGCGGTACACGGACGGGCCGAGGTGCGGTGAGTCAGTCGGTGAACATCGCGCGGTTGCGGCGGGCGCAGCGCGCGCAGCGCACGTCGTCGTTCCTGGACGCGTCGCTCAGTCGGATCGAGGTCTCGGCCGTCCAGCAGGTCGCCGATCTGACGTTCTTCAAGATCGGCCCGCGCTGGGTCGACACGCGCATCATCCGGCGTTCGCAGGTGGACCGTGCCGCGGCCCAGCAGATCCGAGCTTCGGCAGGGGCCCTCACCGCTTCCGAATCCGCGGCCCCCGAGCCGACTCCGCCAACGACGCCGATGAAGAGTTTGCGCGTCGTCGACTTCGGTTCGGAAGGCTACACCGCCGCGGTCGAGCAGCTGGTTTCGGAGGGTCGAGGAGCCGTCTTCGCGCTCGATGGCGACATCTACGTGCTCGCGGGCGACGAGCCGACCATCCTGCGCGCGCCCAGGTAGGGACGCCCCGAGGAGGCCGAGGCGAGCGCGTATTCGCCGAGCCGGTTACACTACTCGGCTCGCCGATGCACTCGAATCCATGCATCGGTCATACCCCTCGCGAGTCGCCGCCATCACCACGCCCGAATCCTTCGCCGAACTCGGTCTGCTTCCCGAAGTGCTCGACGCCGTCTTGGCGCAGGGCTACGAGTCGCCGACGCCGATCCAGGCGCGCTGCATCCCGACGTTGCTCGAAGGCCGCGACGTTCTTGGCCAGGCCCAAACCGGCACGGGCAAGACGGCAGGGTTCGCCTTGCCGATTCTTTGCCGTCTCGACCTGAAGCTGTTTTCGCCGCAGGCACTCGTGCTCACGCCGACGCGTGAACTCGCGTTGCAGGTGGCCGAGGCGTTCGCGAGCTACGCGGCGAAGTTGCGACCCTTCCGCGTGCTCCCCGTCTATGGCGGGCAGGGCATCGTCGTGCAGCTGCGGCAGCTCGACCGCGGCGCTCATGTCATCGTCGGCACGCCGGGGCGTGTCATGGATCATCTGCGTCGCGGCAGTCTCGTGCTCGACGACATCAAGACGCTCGTGCTCGATGAAGCCGACGAGATGCTCAAGATGGGCTTCGCCGAAGACATCGATGAGATCTTCTCCCAGGCTCCGAAGCCGCGTCAGGTCGCGCTGTTCTCGGCCACGATGCCGTCGGTGACGAAGCGTGTGGCCGCGAAGCATCTCGTCGACCCGGTCCACGTGATGATCGAGACGAAGACGCAAACCGTCTCAACGATCGAGCAGCGTCACATCATCGTGCCGCGCCATCGCAAGCTCGACACGATCACGCGCGTCCTCGAGGTCGAGTCGTTCGACGCGATGTTGATCTTTGCGCGGACGAAGGCTGGAACGGTGGAACTCACCGAGAAGCTCGTTGCACACGGGTTCGCGGCCGAGGCGCTCAACGGCGACCTCTCTCAGCAGCTCCGCGAGCGCACGGTGAACCGTCTGCGTGACGGCAAGCTCGACATCGTCGTGGCGACGGACGTCGCTGCCCGCGGGCTCGATGTCGAACGCATCAGCCACGTCGTCAACTACGACATCCCGGCCGACCCCGAATCTTACGTCCATCGCATCGGACGCACCGGGCGTGCCGGACGTGAAGGCCGAGCGCTGCTTTTCGTGCAACCGCGTGAGAAGCGGTTGCTGAGCCAGATCGAGCGGATAACGAAGCAGCGCATCCCCCTGATGCGTGTCCCCAGCGACGACGACCTCGCCGAAACTCGCCTCAAGGCGTTCACGGACCAGGTCACGAAGACGGCGGCCGAGGAGGACATCGGCGCCTACCGCGAGTTCGTGCAGCGCATCACGGCCGAGTCAGGACTGTCGGCCGAGGATCTCGCCGCGTCGTTGGCGTATCTGTTGCAGGGCGAGCGACCGCTGGTGGTCGAGAAGAACGAGGCGCCGAGCTGGAAGCAGAAAGGCGAGTCGCGCGCTCGACCCGAGCGACGTGAGCGCCCGAAACGACCTGAGCGACGTGAGCGTCCGCAACGGTCGGAAGCTGCGCCGCGTACCGAGCGTCCGGCAGCGAAGCCGCATGCGGCCCGCGATGAGCGCACGGCACGCCCGACGACGCCGACCGAGCGCCCCAAAGCGACCGAACGTCCAACGCCTGCCGAACGTCCAACACC
The DNA here is from genome assembly GCA_029259745.1 of Planctomycetota bacterium. Taxonomy (GTDB): domain Bacteria; phylum Planctomycetota; class B15-G4; order B15-G4; family B15-G4; genus OFTM221. The sequence continues at coordinate 95,252 of JAJDEO010000024.1, read as the reverse complement.
CGCCGAGCGTCCAACACCCGCCGAGCGTCCAACGCCCGCCGAACGTCCCACGCCCGCCGAGCGTCCGGCCCCGCGCGAACGCAGCGAGTCGTTCGCAGGCGACGGCCCGCCGCGTGACGCTCGTCGCGAGCGCGAGGAACGTCGTCGCGCCCGCAACGACGAGGGCGCTCCGACCGTCCGCTACAAGATCCACATCGGCCGCATTCATGGCATCACGCCGCGCCAGATCGTCGGCGCGATCGCCAACGAAGCAGGGCTCGAAGGACGTCACATCGGATACGTCGGCATCCACGACGAACACAGCACCGTCGATCTCCCCGAGGGCATGCCCAAGGAGATCCAGAAGCATCTGCGCGACGTGAAGATCAGTGGCCGCCCGCTCCGGCTCGAGAAGATGGACGGCCGCGCCAACGATCGCCGCTCGGGTCCACCGCAGCGGTAGCCAGCCTCAGGCCACGATCGCTTCGATCGGTGGGCGTGCGCGAGCCCGGCGGCGCGACCGCGACTCTGGTTATCGAGACGGTGCGTGGTCCGTGCGCTCTTCGGGCCGCTACGGGAGGTCGGGCCACAGTTGGTGACGGCAGCTGTTGCGGTACGTGCGTGCGGCGATGCCTTCAATCCCGCCGCGGTAGGCGTGGCCGTCCTTCATGACCTCGAGCAGCGCGCCGGCGCCCAGCGCCTCGGGGTGCGCCAGGACATCGTCGGATGCCTTTGCGATCAGCAGGTCGGCGCGTTGACCCTTCGCCAACGTGCCGGTGTCGTGCTGCCCGATCTCCGTGGCGGCCAAGCCCGTGGCGCCATGCCAGGCGGCGAGTGACGTCAGCCCCTCGTCGATGAGCGCCTTGATCTCCATGTAGTTGCGGCCGTGCATGCCGGGCAGCACGGCGTCCGTTCCGGCGAGGATCTTGAGCCCGCCCGAGGCCGCGTACTGCGTGGCCTTCGCGTGGACCTCGGCGACTTGCTTGACCTTCTCCATCACGAAGTCGGACAGCCCGTCGGCCCTGGGCAGCTCCTGCATCACCCACGACGTCGGCGTGACGGTGCAGCCCCTTGCGTGGGCCTTCTCGACGAGCCGCTCGTCCATGAACGAGATGTGCTGGATGTCGTGCACGCCGTGGTCGATCGCCATCTCGATGCCGGTCTGACTGTGCGCATGGGCCGCGACGCGAAGCCCGCGTGCCGTCGCCTCGTCGCAGATCGCTTCGATCTCCTCGGCCGAGAAGTCGCGGTGCTCGAGCTTGTCGGACGGCGAGGCCACGCCCGGGCTCGCGCAGATCTTGATGAGATCGGCGCCGCACGCCGCGATCTCACGCACGCGCTTGCGACACTCCCAAGGACCGTCGACGATGCTCGACGGGCGCCCTTCGAGGTCGGGCCAGAGCTTGCTCACCGTGCCGTGACAACGGTCGGGGCCGCGGAAGTCGGCGTGTCCGCCGGTGGTCGACAGCATGCAGATCGCAATCTTGAGGCGCGGGCCGAAGAGCACGTCGTCCTCGACGAGGCGCTTCATCCAGTGCGTGGCACCGCCGATGTCGCGCACCGTCGTGCAGCCGCCGTCGACGAGCGTCGTGTGCAGGATGCGTTCGACGTACAACATCATCGTCGAGCCGAGCATCGTGTCCATCGACGAGGGGTCGAGGCCAAGCACGGTGATGTGACCGTGACAATCGATGATGCCCGGCGTGATCGTCAGGGACGAGGCGTCGACGGCGACATGTTCACTGCCGATCGCGAGCTCGGCGTCGTGCGGACGGCGGTCATGGATCCGCTCGCCGTCGATGAAGAGATCGACACCGTGGTGAACCGAGGACTCGTCGGCGCTCGCACCGTCGTAGAGAGTGTGGATGTTGCGGAGGATGAGCATGGTTCGATCCTATCAAGCGGAGTCTGTCTCACGTCGGCTCGACGTGGACGTCGACGGCACGAAGGTCGGCGAGCTGTTCGACCAGGCGACGTTCGACGGTGTCGGCAAGCTCGTGACCATCACGCACGGAGAGGGAGGCATCGACGCCGATCGTCAGCGTCGCGACGAAGGCGATGCCGTAGCGGTGCGTGTTCGTGATCTCGACGCGCTCGACGCCGGGAATGCTCTGGGCGACCTTCGCGACTTCGGCGGCGAAGTCGCCCGTCGGCTGGACGTTCATGAGGTCGTCGGCGGCCTCGCCGAGGATCTCGTAGCCCGTCCGGAAGATGATCACGGACACGAGGATCGCTGCGGCCGGGTCGGCCCAGGCGTGTCCGAGGCGAGCCATGAAGATGCCCGTCGCGGCCGCGCCGCCGCTGAGGATGTCATTGCGATGGTCTTTGGCGAGAGCCGAGACGATGAGACTCTTGCTCTGGTCGGCCTGCTTCGTAGTGACGAGCCAGAGCACGATCTTGATGATCACGGTCGCAAGGGCGATGCTCAACGCAACCAACGACGTGTCGCTGAGCGTCGGGCCGTCGACAAAGATGCGCACGACGTCATTGATGCCGCCGATGACGAGCGCGATCGCCGTCGCCATCACGAACGCCCCGACCGAGAGCGTGGCGATACTCTCGAGTTGGCCGTGGCCGTAGGGGTGGTCGTCATCGGGCGGCTCGGAGGCGCGCACGACGAAGTGGCGGGCGGCGATGGTGTAGGCCACGTCCGTCGCCGAGTTGATCCCGTCGGCGAGCAGCGCCGGGCTGGCTACCATGACGCCCACTGCGATCTTCGACGCCGCGAGGACGACGTTCGCCGTCAGCGCGACGCGCAATGCTTGGTGGGTGATCACGTCACGAGTGCGTTCCATCGTGTGACGATCATGACAAACGCGAAGCGGCGCCGCCCCTGTGCATTGGCACGGGAACGACGCCGCGTCACTTCTGCTGGAAAGACCCTCAGATTGCGACGATGAACCCGACGTCGAGCGTGTAGTCGTTCACGCCCGGTCCCTCCGTCGCGAACGGGATCACGATGAAGCCGGGCAGCAAGAGCAGGTCGCCGTCCGAGTCGATCGCGTCGTTGGTCCCTGCATCGCGCTGGGTCGCCGTGAGGTTCGTCGTCGCCTGCTGGCTGAGATCGATGCGGATCTCGTAGCCCGACGGGATGTTCGCGACGAGACCTTCGAACGACCACAGACCGTCGTCGTCCGAGAGGGTCGAGTCGACGAAGAGTCCGTCGCGGAACAGCTGCACCTCGATCCCGGAGATCCCGACGTCACTGGCCGTCTGGAGTCCGTCGGCGTTGTCGTCCCGGAACAGGCGATCCCCGACGGCCGTCGGAGGGGCGCTGCAGAGCAACGCAAGATCCCCGAGGCCGGCGGCCTTGCCGAACGAGCCGGGGGCGCCGAACTCGTAGATCCGGTACGCGTCGATGAACGCGCCGGTCTGCACGTCCATGCGGCGCGTTCCACCCGTGCGTGCTTCGCCGGGAACCTGGTCGATCGGGTCGAAGGCCGTCGAGATGACTTCGCCCGAGCCCGGCAGCACGACAACCCCGCCGAGCATCACCTCGTAGTGCGCCGTCAGAGCGCCGATCGAGTAGGTGTCGTCGAAGTAGTACTCGCCACCACCGGGACCTTCGTTGTTGCCAGCCCCGGCCGTCGTGACTCCGCCTGCCGAGCCGTTCGACTCGAGCACGTAGGTGCCGTTCTCGTCGCAGGCGCGGAGCAGATCACCGCCGGAGATGCCTTCGTACAGATCCATCGTCGTGGGCGTGTAGTTCTGGAAGCCCGTCTGGTTGCCGTGACGATCGGTGAAGCCGAGCGCGAGACATCCGTCCGCGTGGAACTCGATGCTCGAGAGCATCGGCTGCTGGAAGACCGCGAGCGGGTTGCAGGCCGTCGAGAAGACGTTCAGCCAGGGGAACCAGCCGGTCAGCGGACACGAGATGTCGGCGACGTTGCGGTCGTAGGCGAGCGGCACCGTCAGCACCGTCGTGAAGACACCGGAGTCGAGGCGACGCACGTGGGCTTCGAGCACGGGGTTGAACGGGTCGAGCTCACCCGTGCACGTGACGCCGACGTAGAGCTCACCGCGGAACGACGTCACGGCGAACGGACGCGCGACACCGTTGACGCACGACAGCCCGGTGTCGACCGGGTAGGCATTCGTCAGCATCTTGGTGTCGATGTCGATCTCGAGCACCTCGCGCTGATTCAGGTTCACGGCGTAGAGCGTACGCTCGTCGTCCGAGATCGCGATGCCACCGAGACCGAGCTTGCCGACACCGTCGAAGGCCTCGGCATCGAAGCTCTGCTGGTCGTCACCGGGCGGGAGGTCGGGACGGTTCAGCGTGCCGACGTCGACACCGGGCAGCGTGTTGACGTTCAGCCAGACCGAGGCCGGCGTGGATCCCTCGTCACCGAAGCACGCACTGTCGATCGCGTAGATGGCGTCGATACCGCCGGGGCCGAAGCCCATGTGACGCTTCAGGAACGACGCAGCGAAGAGCCGGTCGGCGCTCTGCTGGTATGCGAGTCCCCAGGTGGCGCCGATGTCGACGCCCGTTGCGAGGTACTCGTTCGCGCCGAAACCGCTTGCTGCGTAGGGCCAACGCACGAGGACGTCGTTGGTGCCGGCCGAACCACCGGCGAGCGGATCGCCGTTGACGTAGCAAGGTGTCGCAAGGCAAGCGTCGGTGCCTTCGGGGCAGAGTTCGGCCGGGGCGACGAGCCCGAGGTCGTACTCGCAGTTCTCGGTGTTCGTGAACTGCACCTCGCGGCCGCCCTCGGCGACGGTGTTGATCCCGAGCCAGTCGGGGTAGCCGGAGAACTCGATGCGCAACGGGTTCGTGTCGATGAGATCGAAGACCGACCACTTGCCGTTGGCGTCGGTCGTCAACGTGGCGACGGCAATCTCGGCCGAGTTGAAGATGATGACATCGACGCCGGGCACGGGCAGCTCGCCGGGGTCGAGTGCGCCGTTGCCGTTGAGATCCTGGTAGACGCAGCCGGCGAGGTCGCCGAGGCAGGGGTCGGTGCACGGGCCGTCGACGGCGATGATCGAGGCGCCATTCGTGACGCCCGAGTTTGCCGGGTTGCCGGGCTCGACCGAGGCCACCTGCATGAAGCCCTCGACGCCGATGAAGTTCGTGCGGCAGTCGACGGGCACCGTGAAGCAGTCGGTCGCGTTCACCTGCGTGCCGAGCGGCACGGCGAGGAACGACGGTCCGACGCACAGCGTGCCCAGCGGCACCTGGATCGGTCCGTTGCCGAGACTCACGAGGAAGAAGAGTTGGTTGCCCGGCGGCGACGTCACGCAGAAGGTGAAGTCGGTGCCGATCATCACGGTGGCGGGGGTCGTGAACTCGAAGCCGGGCGTGCCCGAGCCCGTGTCAGCGGTGGCCATCAAGGGTGCAGAGATGGCGAGCAGCGCGGACGCTGCGCGAAGGGAGAGGGACATGTGAGTGATTCCAAGTGGCGGAGAGAGGCATGGCGACCGGGGACAGCCCGCGCGCGGGAGCGGCAGTGCGGGCCCTCACACGCCTTTGCGCGCCTCCGCACTCCGCCTCACGGCGCCCCCCGAACGTCACAGATGACGAGCATCTCACAACTGACCGTCCTGTGTTGTGCGAAGTCGGCTCGCGATGAATCAGAACGCCGATGCGCACAGAAAAGCGGCGCCCCGCGAGATCATGAGAACTCGCGAGGCGCCGCCGTGATCGTCGATCGGGCGATCAGTTCACCGTCAGGACGAAGCCCACATCGAGCGTGAAGTCGTTCACACCCGGACCGCGCGTGCCGAACGGCACCGTCACGAACCCGGGGACGAGCGCGATGTCGCCGTCCGAGTCGATGAGGTCGTTCGCGCCGACGTTGGCGGCCGTGGCCGTCATGCCGGCGAGCGCGGGCTGCGCGAGGTCGATGCGCACCTCGTAACCCGTGGAGACGTTCGCCACGAGACCCGCGAAGGCGTAGCGCCCATCGCCGTCCGTCGTCGTCATCTCGACGAAGACGTTGTCGCGGAAGAGCTGCACGTCGACGCCGACCATCCCGAGGTCACTCGCCGTCTGCAGGCCGTCGCCGTTGTCGTCCCGGAAGAGACGATCACCGACGCTGGCAGGCGGTGCACTGCAGAGCAGCGCGAGGTCACCGAGGCCCGCCGCCTTACCGAACGTGCCGGCGGCGCCGAAGGCGTAGATGCGGTAGGCATCGACGAAGTCACCCGTCTCCGAGCTGATACGACGCACACCACCCGTGCGAACTTCGCCGGGCACCTGGTCGATCGGATCGAAGGCCGTCGTCACGACTTCGCCCGAGTTGGGCAGGATCGCGACGCCGCCGAGCGCCACCTCGAAGTGCGCCGTCAGGGCGCCGATCGAGTAGGTGTCGCCGAAGTAGAACTCACCGCCGCCGGGGCCTTCCATGTTGTCGGCACCCGCCGTCGTGACTCCGCCGACGCTGCCGTTCGACTCGAGCTGCCACGAACCGTCCGCGAGCACGCAGGCGCGCAGGAGGTCACCACCCGAGATACCTTCGAACAGATTGGTCGTCGTGGGGGTGTAGTTCTGGAAGCCGGTCTGATGGCCGTGCCGGTCGATGAAGCCGAGCGAGACGCAGTCGTCGATGCCGAACTCGATGCTCGAGAGGATCGGCTGGGGGAAGACGGCGAGCGGCGAGCACGCGATCGAGAAGACGTCGAGCCAGGGGAACCAGCCGGTCAGCGGACAGGAGATGTCGGCGCGGCCACGCAGGTAGTCGAGCGGCACTGTCAGGACGGTTTCGAAGACACCGTTGTTCAGGCGACGGACGACGCTCTCGAGCACGTTGTTGAACGGGTCGACTTCACCCGTGCAGGTGACACCGACGTAGAGCTCACCGCGGTGGTACGTGACGGCGAACGGACGTGCGACACCACCGACGCAGGTCAGGTTCGTGTCGACCGGGTAGCGGTTCACGAGCGTCTTGCTGTCAATGTCGATCTCGAGCACTTCGCGCTGGTTGAGGTTCACCGCGTAGAGCGTGCGCTCGTCGTCCGAGATCGCGATGCCGCCGAGGCCAAGCTTGCCGACGCCGTCGAAGGCCTCGGTGTCGAAGCTCAGATCGTCGGTGCTCGGGCCGAGGTCGGGACGGTTCAGCGTGCCGACGTCGACACCGGGGAGCGTGTTGACGTTGAGCCACACCGACGTGGGCGTTGCGCCCTCGTCCGCGAAGCAGGCGCCGTCGACGGAGTAGATGGCGTCGATGCCACCGGGGCCGAAGCCGACGTGACGCTTGAGCACCGTGGCCGCGAAGAGGCGGTCGGTGCTCTGCTGGTAGGCGAGGCCCCACGTCGAGCCCATGTCCTGGCCGATCGAGAGATACTCGTTCAGGCCCGAACCGCTCGCGTCGTAGGGGAAGCGCACGAGCACGTCGCTCACCGCGGCGTCACCACCGAGGAGCGGGTCGCCGTTGATGTAGCAGGGCGTGGCGAGGCAGGCGTCGTCGTCCTCGAGGCAGAGCTCGGCCGGGAGGATGAGGCCGAGGTCGTACTGGCACTGGTCGGTGTTCGTGAACTGCACGTCGCGACCGCCGGCGAGTTCGCTGCCGATGCTGAGCCAGTCGGGGTAGCCCGAGAACTCGATGCGGATCGGGTTCGTCTTCAGCAGGCCGTTGACCATCCACTTGCCGTCGGCGTCGGTGACGAGCGCGGCGATCACGCCTTCCTTGTCGTCCGAGAGCACGACATCGACGCCAGCGAGCGGGAGCTCACCATCGTCGAGCATGCCGTTGCCGTTGAAGTCCTGGTAGACGCAGCCCACGAGCTCGCCGAGGCACGGGTCGCTGCACGGACCGTCGATACCCGTCACCGAGACGCCGTTCGTGATGCCCGAGTTGGACGGGTTGTTCGCGTCGACGGACACGACCTGGGCGTAGGCGATGGCGCCCACGAACAGGTCACGGCAGTCGATGTCGATCGTGTGGCACTGGGTGCCCTGCGTCTGCGCGCCTAGGTGCGTGGCGAACAGCGGCTTGCCGACCCCGAGCGGGCCGAACATCGACGGCGTCGGTCCGGGGTCGAAGCTGAAGAGGAGCCACACGTCATTGCCGATCGGCGTTGTCATGCACAGATCGAGCTGCGTGCCGATCATGACGTCGTCGGGCGCGTCGAGGAGGAAGCCCGGCGTGCCGGGGGAGGTGTCGGCGGCCGAGACCGACGCAGTGAGGGCGAGCAGGGCAGAGCCTGCGGTCAACCAGTGAGACATCAGAGGTGTCTTCCTGACAAGAGGGAGGGAGCGCAGAGAGGCGCGTTCAACGTGGCCCCGACGCAGCCCTGCATCGCCCTCGTGTTGATGTGAGTGCCCCGCTCACAGCGTCAACACGCAGTAGTTCCGTCCGGGTGGGCCGGATGGTCGCCGCAAACGCGAATCCGAGCAACTCACCGTTTCGTGCAGTGAACGATCGCGGGACAACGTGGCTCGAAGTGAGGCACTCGTCGGTCGTCAGCGACGACTCGGCGCGTTCGGTTGGCCCGAAGCGAGACACCAGCGGCGCGTCGTCGAAAGTGACGCGACGACGAGCGCGAGCATGAGCGCGCTGTTCTCGATGAGCTTGCTGCAGACGTTCACCACACCCGTGCCACAGCCGCAGTCGAACTCCATGTCGCAGAGCACTCCACCCTCGACCGCCGCCAGCGCCGTGCCGCGCTGCCAGACGGCGAACGTGAACACGACAAGCATCGCGAGCATCAGCAGCGCCGTGCCGCGCAAGCCGACGCCGAGGACCAGCAGCGCGCCGAGCCAGATCTCGAGCCACGGCACCCAAGCCGCGATCGCATTCAGCACCCACGGCGTCTCGACGATCTCGTACTCGCGGATCAACTTCAGGAACGTGACCTGGTCGTCGATCTTCAGCAGCCCGAGATAGATGAACATGCCGCCGGCGACGAGTCGCACGACGAACAGCACGAGACCGGAGTTGAGGAGCGCGCTCACAGTTCATCTCCCGGCACGATGTCGCCGCTGTGACGCTCGCCGCGCTCGACCGGCATCGCGCGCGCCTTCCAGTCCTCGATCCCGCCGACGTAGATGTGCAACAGCGAAGGGTCGACGCCGAACTGCGTGAGCACCGTGGTCGCGAACTCGCTGTCTTCGCAGTTCCCGCCCGTGCAGTAGACGACGACCTTCATCGACGTCTGGATCAGTGGCAGCAGCGTGTCGACGTGCTGGTGCGCGTAGTAGTGGTCGAACTGATGAGCGCCGGGGATGTGGCCTTCGGCGTAGTGGTCGGCGTTGCGGGCGTCGATGAACATGTACGCCTCGAACTCGTAGAGCTCGTCCTCGAAGATCGCGCGGGTCTCGGCGAAGGACAGCACACTGAAACCCTTGGCGCTGACCTTGTCGAGCATGGCCTGCTCGGCGCTGTCGACGGCGGGCTTTGCCGTCACCGGCGCGTCGTCGGTGGGTGTCTCGCTCACCTCGCTGCCGCGTTCGTCGACACTCGCCGGGTCGGCGGTCGCCGGTTCGCGCGCGGTCGCGCCGGGCGTGGACTTCTCGGTGGTGGACGGCACGGCTGCCTTCGGGAAGTAGTCGCGCTCGATCGCGAGGCCCGCCGGGTTCAGCGCGTTGGCACCGACGGCCACGGCGAGTCCGACGGCAGCGACCCAGAGGATCTCGATCAACGTCTTCATGGCGGGGGACATCCGGGCGCGGGGAGCGGGGCGAGAGATCGTACCGTGCGCCGCTCACAACACGGAACAGGAGCCGCCGCCGTTGGCCACTACTCGTGTCTCAGCGCCTCGATGGGATCCATCTGCGCGGCGCGTCGAGCGGGGTAGAGCCCGAAAGCCACGCCCGTCAGGCAGGAGATGCCGAGTGACAGGGCCACCGACTCGGGCGTCACGACAGCGTCCCAGTCGGTGAAGTGGCGCAGCGCCACGACGCCCGCGCCGCCGAGCGCGAGGCCGAGCAGCCCCCCGACCGTCGACAGCGTGACCGTCTCGATCAGGAACTGCGACGTGATGTCCGCACCCGTCGCGCCGAGCGCACGGCGGATGCCGATCTCGCGCGTTCGCTCCGTGATCGTGGCGAGCATGATGTTCAAGATCCCGATCCCGCCGACGAGCAGCGAGATGCCGGCCACGATGGGCAGCACGATGTTGAACACTTTCTGCGTCTTCTGGCGCGACTCGAGCAGTTCGAGCGGCACGGTGACCTCGTAGTCCTTCTTGTCGTGGAACGACTCGAGGATCGTCTTGATGCCGCGCGCGGCGTGCAGGACGTTCTCCTCGGTGTTCACGGTGCAGATGAGCTGGTGCAGCTCGACGCGTGAGGCCTCGAAGCTGCCCGAGCGGCTCGTCACCGTTTCGATGCCCATGCGGTCGATGCCGGTGTCGAACGGGATGTAGACCTCGAGCGCACGATCGTCGATGCCGAGCGCAGCTTTGTTCGGGCTCTGAAACTCGAAGTCGGGCAGCACGCCGACGACCTGGTAGTAATCGGTGTCGACCTTCAGGCGCAGCTTCAGCGGGTCGCCGAGGTAGCGCGCTTCGTTGAGCAGCCGGCGGCGGACGACGCAGACGCGGCGCCGCTCCAGCGAGTCTTCGGCCGTGAGCGTGCGACCGAGGATGGGGAAGAGCTTGAGCGTCGGGAGGTAGTCGTCCGTGACGGCGCGCACCTTGGCTTCCACGCGACGACTCTTGAACCAGATCCAGCGGTCTTTGTCGTGCACCGGGAGAACGGAGTCGATGAAGGGCAGCGTCTCGGCGATCTGTGCGGCGTCCTTGAACGTGATGCCGTAGGCGAGCTGGAAGCCGCTGCCCTCGTCCTCGGCGTTCTGCTCGGCCGGCGGCTTCTTGGCGTTCACGATGATGTTGCGGATGCCGAGCTGGTTGATCTGTTCGAGGATCGCCTGGCGTGCACCCTCACCGGCCGACATCATCGACATCACCGACGCGACGCCGAAGATGATCCCCAGTGCCGTCAGGAACGACCGCAGCTTGTGACGTGCGAGGTTGCGCAGCGCTTCGAAGACGAGTTCACCCAGGAACATCGGCGACCTCCGACGGGACAATGCGCGGTTCGCGCGGCTTGGCCGGCGTGCTCTCGCGTTCGTCCGAGACGACGAGCCCGTCGCGCAGCAGCACGCGCCGCGGGGCGACGCGCGCGATCTCGGGGTCGTGCGTGATCAGCACGATCGTCGTGCCGCCGGCGTGCAGGTCGAGGAACAACCGCATGATCTCGTCGGACGTCTTGCTGTCGAGGTTTCCGGTCGGCTCGTCGGCGAGGATCATCGCCGGGTCGCCGGCGAGCGCGCGCGCGACGGCCGCACGCTGACGTTCACCGCCCGAGAGCTCGCTCGGCAGATGCCCCGGGCGATGGCCGAGCCCGACGCGTTCGATGAGATCGAGGCAGCGCTTGCGACGCGCGGCCTTCGGCTGACGCGCGTAGAAGAGCGGCATCTCGACGTTCTCGAGCACGGTGAGGTGCGTGATGAGATGGAACGACTGGAAGACGAAGCCGATGCGCGTGTTGCGCACGCGCGAGAGTTCGTCGTCGGGCATCGTCGAGACGTCGCGCCCGGCGAGGCGGTAGGTGCCCGTCGTCGGGCGGTCGAGTGCGCCGATGATGTTGAGCAGCGTCGACTTGCCCGAGCCCGATGGCCCGATGATGGCGCAGTATTCCCCGTCACGCACCATGAGGTCGATGCCCTTCAACACGGGCAGCGGATTGGCCGCCGTCCCGTAGGACTTCGTGATCCCCTCGAGTTCGAGGATCGGCTTGCGCATGTCCGGTGAAGGCATCGGCTACGGCATCACGGTCGCGGAATCGTCGTCGGCGGCCGTTGCTTCTCCAGGCGCGTCGTCGTCGCCGTCGCTTTCTTCGGCGGCGTCACTCGGACCGGTGCCGCCTCCGGGAAGGTTCGGGTTGTAGAGCAGGACCTGGTCGCCGATCTCGAGCCCCGAGATGATCTCGAGGTAGTGGTCATTGCCCTGACCTGGCTCGACCGACCGGCGCACTGGAGTTCCCTTGGCGCCGAGGACATAGCAGAAGTGCTTGCCTTCCTCGGAGAAGACGGTCTGGAGCGGGACGAAGAGGACGTCGTCGCGGCGATCGATGAAGATCTCGGCCTTCGCGCTGACGCCCGGCTTGAGTTCGACCTCCGCGGACGCCTCGAGCGTGACCTCGACGGCGAAGGTCTTGACGTCGCTGCCGCGCCGCCACGAGTCGTCCGACCCGGCGATCGAGGCGATCTTCGTGACGGTGCCGCTGATCGCGAGCCCGGGGTAGGTGTCCATCGTGACGGTCGCCGGGTTGCCCTCGGAGAGCTTGTTGACGTCGGCCTCGTGCACGGACAGCTTCACCTGCATCACGCGCAGGTCGGGGATCGTCAGCATCGTCTGGCCGCTCCACGTGCGCCCGCCGACCTTGATGTCGTCACGGTTCCACGGGTTCTTCGGGTCACCGTAGATGACGTAGCCGGGGCACGGCGCCGCGAGCACCATCTTCTCGAGTTCTTCCTGCGTCTCGACGAGGCTGTCCCTGAGCTTGTCGAGTTTCGTCTTCGCCTTGTCGAGTGACGTCTGACGCTGGCGCAGGCTCGACTCGTTGCGCTTGCCTGTCGTCTCCTGCTCGCGTTCGGCGTCCGTGACGGCGCGGTTCTTGTCGGCGAGCGCGAGCGGCTTGCTGTACTCCTCGAAGATCTCGAGGTCGAGCAGCGCGCCTTCCCGTTGCGCCTCGGCCTTCGCGAACTCGATCTCGTCTTCTTCGAGCTGCGACTTGTTGATGTACGTTTCTTCGAACAGCGTCTGGCTGTCTTCGTACTTCTTCTTCGCGCGTGTGTAGCGCGTGTTGGCGTCCTGGATCGCCACCCGCAGCTTGCGCTCCTCGTTGATCGCGTCGCCCTTCTCGTACTTTTCGCGTTCCTTGCGTGCCTTCGTCAACGCTTCGCCGGCGCGTTCGAGCTTGGCGTCGTTGTCGACGACCTGGATCTCGTGGTCGGTCGTCGCCTGCATGAGATCGGTTTCGGCCTGGACGATGTCGAGCTCGAGTCGTTCGACGCGCTCGTCGAGCTCTTTGGTGTCGAGCCGGGCCAGCTCGTCGCCTTCCACGACCTCGGTGCCCTCGTCGATCAACCACTTGATCTCGGCCCAGGAGTTCGCCGTGTTCACGATGTTCTGGGAGTTCTTTGCGACGAGCTCACCGTTCTCGGCGAGCACGATGTTGAGGTCGCCGCGCGAGACCGTGAACAGGTTCACGTCGGCGACGTCGCCCGCGCTGGCCGAGGCCGTCGACTCGGGCCACGCGTAGGCGGCCGCCACGGCTCCCGCAGCGAGCAAGGTGATGATGATGAATCGTTTCATGACGTCCACATTCCGTTGTCGTCGATGAAGAGGATGCCGAGGTTGCGCAGCAGCCGCAGTCGCAGGATGAAGTGCGAGGTGACGAGGTCGATGAGATCGTTGCGCGCGGTGATGAGCGCTTGACGTGCGTCGAGCAGGTCGCGGCCGTCGAGTTCGCCGGCCTCGTAGCGGAACTCACTGATCGCGACGGCGCGGTTCTCCTGTTCGATCTGCAGCTCCTGGAGGCCTATCTGCGTTTCGAGCTGCGTGAGCTCGCGGAGCTGGTCGCGGATGACGCGGTCGGTGACGTCGAGAAGTTCGTCGTAGTCGCGGCGATCGCGGTCGAGGGCGATCAGCGTCGAGCGGTAGGAGTTTCGTTCGGCCTTGCGTCGCAGCGGCAGGTCGATCGAGAGCCCTGCCGTGACGGTGTCGTTCTCGTCGGGCAGGATGTTGCCGGAGTCGGTGGTGAAGGACGTGCCGCCGAGGCCGAGAGTCAGGTTGGCGTCGGGAAGCAGCGCGTTGCGCGCGATACGCACGGCGCGCTCGCTGTCTTCGAGTTGCTCGGCAGCCGTCTGGAGGTCGAGTCGGTTGGCGAGGGCGACGGCGACGGCCGAGTCGGCGTCGAGGCGGATCGGGACGAACTCAGGCTCGGCGTCGACGATCTTGATCGGCGTGCTGGCCGGCAAGCCGAGGCGGATCTTGAAGTCGTCGGCGTCGCGTTCGAAGCGCGTCTCGGCGTCGAGCAGCGAGTTCTCGGCCGCGATCTCGCGGCGTTGGGCGAGGAAGACGTCCTCGTCCTCGTTGCGATCGACCTGGCGGAGCGCGAGCGCCTTCTGGCGGTCGAACTGCGACTGCTCGAAGTCACGACGCAAGTTCACGAGCTGCTTCTTCTGGCTGACGAGGTCGAAGTAGTCGGCGGCGATGTCGATGCTGAAGTCTTCGCGGAACAACTCGAAGTCGCGGATGGCGTAGATGAGCCCGCGCTCCGACTGCGTGAGTGCCTCGTGCGAGACTTCGTACCCCGCGCCGCGCAGCAGCGGCTGCGCGATGCTGATCGACGCCGCCGACGCGTAGCTCGGCGGAAGACCATCGTTGCCGGTGGCGCTGCGTCCAGCCGTGGTGGTGAAGCTCGCGAGGCCACCCGAGTCGAGGATCTTCGAGATGCCGAAGGTGCCGCCGAAGGCCGCCGCGCTGCCGAAGCCGTCACCTTCCGTCTTCGAGTAGAGGTAATCGATCGTGCCGTTGAGCAGCGGGCCGAAGTTGAATCGCTGGAGCGTGAGCCCGAGGCCGGTGAGATAGAGCGACTCTTTCTGGAACAGGAACTGGCGACCCGTCGTGACCGCGGTGGCGAGCGATGTTGCGAGGTCGAGTGCGAGCGTCGGGCCGGGTTCGTCGGGCAGCTCACCGTCGGCGGCCAGGCTGTCGTCGGCGGCGAGCGGCGCGGGGTAGAGCACCGTGTCGGCGCGGGTTCCGAGGACTTCGTCGGTGCGGGCCGAGAGCAGCGGAAGGACCTCGCGATCGGCGTCCGCGGCGTAGTGCGCGGCCGTGCAGGACGACAGCGCGAAGGCCAGAGCGGCCAGGCTCGGGCCACGCTTTGCGGTCCATCGATGTCCGCTGCTGTCTCTCATCTTGCCCACACCTGTTGAGACGTCGCCCGCGCGCGATTGAGAACACGCCGAAAAACCCACTGCCATGACGCGGGACCCCGATGCCCTTCCGAGGCCCATCTTTGCCCGAAGGGTGCGCCGCCCGCAGGATAAGAGCCACCGCTCACTTCCTGGTAGATCAGGACGTACACAAGAGGTGACGCGTTTGCTCTTGGACGCGCTGAAGGGAAATCGTCGTCCCGTCGACGGGACACGGAGCCGCCGTCGGACGTCGCGGCGGTGCTGGAGTGCCCGGAGGCGGGGCGCGGGTGGGCGGGCTGACGACGTGCTCGACGCGGTGATCGGGCATGGAATGGCGGATCGGTGTCCGCGGAGGACATTCGCGCGCGCCTTGCTGGTCTCGCCCGGTCACGTCTCGTACGGTCTCGCGGATGTCGCCACCGTCCGACTCCCCCTGGCGCAGGGAGGTCGTCGCTCAAGCCCGTCTCGCGCTGCCCGTGGTGCTCGTGAACATCGGCATGATGATGCTCGGTGTCGTCGACACGATGATGGTCGGGCACTTCAGCCGCACGGACATGGCGGCCGTGGCCGCCGGGCACGGCGTCTCGTTTCTGTTCATGGCGGCGGGGATGGGCGTGCTCATGGCGCTCGACCCGATCATCTCGCAGGCCGTCGGCGCCGGCGACTCCTCGGGGATCCGGCGTGCCGTGCAGCGCAGTCTCGTGCTCGCGAGCTTGATGAGTCTGCCGCTCATGCTGCTGCACCTGCCGGCCGAGCAGTATCTGACGTGGCTCCACCAACCTGAGTCGGTCACCCCGATCGCGCGCAACTACATCCATACACTCACATTCGGTGTGCCGGCGTTCCTCGGCTTCGTCGCGCTGCGTCAAACCCTGCAGGCGATGGGGATGATCCGTCCGCTGATCGTCACGATCATCGCGACGAATCTCCTCAACGTCGTCCTCAACGCGATGCTGATTCACGGTTGGGCTGGCGGGCCGGCACTCGGTGCGGTGGGCTGCGGATGGGCGACGAGTGTGAGTCGCTGGTTCATGCTGGGCGGGATCGTGTTCGCGGCGTGGCCGGTGCTGGGGCCGATGCTGCGACGCTTCGAAGCGGCGGCGTTCGATGGCCCGGCGCTTTGGAAGTCGTTCCTGCTCGGCGTGCCGATCGCCGCGCAGTTCCTGTTCGAGATCAGCGCGTTCAACGGCGTCACGTTCGCGATGGGGATCATCGGTGAGATCCCGCAGGCGGCAAACGCGGCCGTGCTCACGGTGGCGTCGCTGTCGTTCATGGTGCCGCTCGGGATCGCGATGGCGGGGTCGGTGCGCGTCGGCTACGGGATCGGCAAGGGCGACATGGATGCCTCGCGACGGGCTGGAACCGTTGCGCTGTGCGCCGGCGTCGTCGTCATGACGGTGAGCGCGCTGCTGATGTTCGCGTTCCCCGAGGAGCTGGCGCGGCTGTTCACGGACGACGCCGACGTCATCACCGTCTTCCTCGTCATCATCCCGTTCGCCGCGGCGTTCCAGGTGTTTGACGGCGTGCAGGTTGTGGCGACGGGCGTGCTGCGCGGGCTTGCCGACGTGCGCATGCCGGCGGTCTGGAACCTCGTCGCCTACTGGGTGATCGCGATGCCGCTCGGGCTGCTGCTGACGTTCAAGTACGACTGGGGTGCGCGCGGGCTGTGGGTGGGGTTGGTCGTGGGGCTGGGGATCGTGGCGGTTGTGTTGACGCTGCGCGTGCGGGAGCGGATGCGGGGCGTGGTGGCGCGGTTGGAAGTCGAGGGGTGAGGGGGGCGCGCGTGCGCGTCGGCGGGAGTTTTCGGCGGTCGTGACGAAGGGGTGGGGGCGCGGCGGGGCGCGGGGTGTGTGCTCGCGACGCCGTGGGACGTCGACGGCGACTCGTCGCTCAGGCGCGGCTGTCATGACGAAGGCTGATGTCGTCACGAGCCCGGACCCAGCCGCGAAGTCGCTGACGAGTTCGCCGCCGACGTCCCACGGCTCGAGAGCTGCGAGGTGGGAAGGGGGTGGTGCTCGTGGAGACGGTGAGGCGAGGCGACGTCGAGGTGTCGCTGGCTGCGTTGATGCGCCGCCTATTCATCCGGCTCGGCACGATAGGCGGACCTGGATATCGTTCCCGGTGCGCAGGTTGTGACGCCCCGCAACGCGCCGTAGCATGGCGAGCGAACCGCTCGAGGGGGATGCATCATGATGATGAACGGCGACAAACGCGGCGAAGCCAGGCCGCGTTCGTCACGCGCACGGAGCGCGAACCGAGTTCTGGCCAATTGTTGTTGGGCAGTCAGAGGAGTGAGTCATGAGTGCCAATAGAGGTCGCGGCAGGCCGAGTCCATCGCTTCGAGCAGTGATTCGAGCAGACTTTGGGGCGAGCGTCGGCAGTATTCTGATCCTAGTGCTCGGATTGGCTGCAATCGGTGGGACCACCGGGTACACACCACTGGAGGGATGGCCACTTGTTGGGGCCATTGCGTTTATTGTGCTTGCTACTGCGGTCGCTATCGCAGCCGTCTCTGGCAGGCGCCTCAGGATGCGCGCAAAGCACGGCGACTCTTCAACTGATGCCTCCCTTGACTAATGGCTGCCCAACCCGCCGCTGCACGCGGCCGGCGCTTCGCGCCGCCGGTGAGCGGCAACCCCGTTGGGCATACCTAGGGTCGCATTGAATGGAAGTCCCAGACAAAGTGACGAGGATGTTGACGGCCGGGGGCAGTCGCTTTCATGCATCTGTTGTGCGAGCCTTTCGAGGGGCATCTTGGGATGTGTCGGTGAGCCCCTACTACCTGGACGCGAGTTCCAACAAATCTCGCGAGATCGACCTGGTAGTAGAGAAGTCTTGGGACGTGCGCCACCGTGACGGACAGTCGGTCACGCGATTACGTCTGCGGCTATTCGTTGAATGCAAGTATGTCGCTCAACAATCCCTCCTCTGGTTCGATCGGCTCGATCGCAGTGCTGCGCGGCGATGGCTTTGCCATCACTCTCCACTTCGAGAGAACAACGCTTACACGGATAAGCACCACTATCTTTCTTCCTCTGATGAAGCTGCAAAGCTGTTCGAGTCTGATCCATCGGGTCGAAGTGATCGCGGGTCGCTCTATGGCGCGATAAACCAGGTCCTCCACGCGATGGTGTATCTGCGCGGGGTGTCCACGATCAACCGCGAGGATGAACCTTGGCCTGAGGAGCTTGTGGAGCTTCCGGTCATTGTGTGCAACGACTTCTCGTCGATGTGGCGCACGGACGTCGACGGCCCGGAAGAGGCCTCGCGAATCGAAGATTGCTTCATGCTTGATGTGGACTACGCGTATCTCAGTCAACAAGGCCGTCGAGTACATGAGAACTTCTTGCTCGATGTCGTCGCCTTCGATCAGCTACAGAGCTTCCTAGGCGTTCTCGATGAAGATGTAGATGTGATGAAACAGCAGATCTTCCGATGAGCCCAACCCGCGCTGCACACGGACGCCGCTCCGCGCCGCCGGTGATCGGCAACCACGTTGGACGGATTGGTAGCCGCTGATGGATATCCCGGGGGCGAAGTTGGTTACGGACGTGTTCGGCCACTGGCCTTCGTTTCACGATGCCGAGGTCGTTCGCCTTGAGCTACTACGCGCGATTCCGTTCGCGGATGGTCCCGATCTTCGCGCGGACATTCATGCGTTCGAGATCACGGACCAAGTGGCACCTGGCGGCCACTTCGTTCTAAGGCACCACGTCGAAGTTTCGTTCCGGTTTCGAGGTGTCGATGAAGTTCGGCTAGAAGATTGGAACAATCAGAATGTTCTCTTCGGGTTGAGTATCACTGACATCGGAGACCGGCAACTTGATCGCCTGAAGTATGAGGTAAGCTTCGACGGCTCGTTCGGTGTGCACTCAACGTTCTTGTGTCGCGGCGCGGAGGTCGAGTCTGTCAAGCCATGGGAGGCCGACGGTGAGAAAGACACCGAGTAGCAGCCGTCCAACAAGCGCCTGCAACGGATGGTCCGCTGCGCGGCCCACCGTTGAAGCGCAACCACGTTATCCGAACCAAGGACCTGCACATGGCAAGTGACGCCCGTCGAGCCTTTGATCGAAACGTCAAGGACGTCGAGCGACTGTTAGAGATTCACGAGGACGTCGGCGGCGACGCGCAGGGCCGCCGATTCGGGCTCGAAGTTCTCAACAAGTCAGGAATCGTACTGATTACAGCTGTGTGGGAGGCGTACTGCGAAGACATTGCCGCGGAGGCCTTAGAGCACCTTGTCGGCCACGTGCCATCCGCATCGGCGCTCCCAAAGGAGCTGAAGAAAAGGATCGCGGCCGAGATTGCAGCCGACAAGAACGAACTTGCCATGTGGGACCTGTCGGACGCCGGCTGGCAGGCTCGCGTACGGGTGCGACTGGCGTCGCTGACCGAGGAGCGAAACCGTCGACTCAATACGCCAAAATCGGGGCAAATCGACGACTTGTTTAAGTCCGCAATCGGGTTGGTGAGCTTGTCTCGCTCCTGGAACTGGAAGGGGATGTCCGTGTCGCAGGCTCGGTCGAAGCTTGACAAATACGTCTCCCTTCGCGGTGCTATTGCGCACCGAGGATCAGCAGCTAGCAGTGTGAAAAAGACCCATGTCACGACGTACCTCAATCATGTGAAACGACTAGTGAGCAAGACCGGAGGACGCGTAAATACCCACGTCAAGGGATCTACCGGAAAGTCGTTGTGGTGAGCGGATAACACTTATAAGGCCCGTTGATGTCAAGATGGATTCTCTCCGTCGCAAGCGCTCGATGAGCCCTGCGTCGTCGCGACGTCGACCGAGATGAGATCTCGTTCCCTGGCTTCGTTTTCGATGTGGGCGCAGAGGACTCTGCACCAAACACTTATTGCGGATCAGCCGCGACAGGGCGGCCGTCATGGCCGGTGCGCGGTACGGGTGAGATGTCACCCGCGTCCGAGAAACCCATCGGTTCCCTCGTACCGGCTCACTCAAGGGGTGCTGGCGGAGTGCGCCAGTTGGTGACGAGCTCGGGGGAGGGGCAGAGTCGGAGGTTGATGATCAGTCTTGTCGAGATGGTCGGAGCGGGAGCGAGCGTCCAATCAAGCGTCGGGCGGCCAGGTCTCGGTGCCGAGGATCGCAGTGCCGGGCTCGATGGCACCATGAGTGCTGCAATCGGTCAGCGGCTCGACCCGTGTGGTCGCGAGTTAGACGGTGGGCTCGCTCGCTCCCCTCCGTCAGGTGCGAGCGAGGAAGCGTTCGACTTCGAAGACCGTGCCTCGCGAGAGCATGTGGTAGACGGCGCGTCCGATCTTGTGGGCGAGGATGCTGAGCGACTTTGCCTTCCCGTGCTTACGCTCGATCCGAGCTTGCAGAGCCTTGGCACCGTCACACTTCGCGAGGAAGAGGACGGCGGCTTCCGAGAAGGCCCACTTGAGGTGGACGTTGCCGATCTTCTTGCCGCTCGTGCCGACTTTCTTGCCAGCGCTGGTCTTCGTCCCGCGGACAAGGCTGGCGTATGAGGCAAACTGTTGGACGCGCGGGAAGCGGTCGATGTCATGGATCTCGTACAGCAGCGTCATCGAGAGGATCTTGCCGATGCCCGGGATCGTTCGCAGGCGATGAAAGTTCGTCGGTTGATGGGTCTTCGCTCGCCGGACGAGAAAGAGCTCGAGCGCACGGATCATCGAGTCGTAGTGATCGATGAGTTCGAGGTCGATCTCGATGTTGCGTCGCGTGCTCGGGTCTGCGAAGCCGAGGCCGACGCCTTGGCGATTCGATCGATAGGCGATCCGGCGGTTCGGCAGGGCGAGGTTGTGTTGGTGGTAGGTGTTCTGGATGTGAGTCAGCAGCTCGCCTCGCTGGCGGACAAGACGCAGCGTCGCAGCAAGTCGCGCGTGGCGCGCATCTCGCGAGGGTAGACGTATGCCATCGGCATCATCCCGCTCTGCAGCAGCGCTGCGATCTTGTGGGCGTCGATCTTGTCGCTCTTGGTCTTCCCGCCGTGAATCGCTTTCATGTAGAGCGCGTGACCAAGGACGAAGGGGATTCGCTCGCGTGCGCAGAGATCTACCACGTGAACATGCACTCGGCGCCGATGACGAGGTCATCGCGAAACGGAGCGATGGCGTCGAGAAGTGCCTCCGGCGACGAGCGCATGTCGCGGTGGAGAAGGACTCGCTGTCGCGGTTGAGGATGCAGAGGTACATCGTGCGCGCGTGAAGGTCGATCCCGCAGGTGTGCGCGTGCTTCGACGTGTAGAATCTCATCGGGTTCCTCCTGACGATGGATGGGGGTTACGAGCCATCCAACGTAGCCGTGCTCGTCGCGCGGCTCAGGAGGGGCCTTTGATGAGGATCAAGCGCTTGCAGCGGAAGTCGTTGCGCGCTGCCGCTGCACCGCAACCACGTTGGGCAGAAGACGGAGTTCGCGAATAATGGATCTCATTGGCTGGGTGATGGCGGCGTTTGCAGCACTCGCTGCGATCAACGCCTATCGGCACACGTCGCGTGAGTTGCCTGCCACTTACTGGGGCGGTGCAAGTGCGGCAGGGCAGGCTTGCCTCAGCGGTGGCTGCATCGCGATCGTCGCAACGAGCCAGTTTTCTCCAGGCGGACCCTCAGCGTTACGCTGGGCCGTGGTGGTTCTCGGCGTCGCGATCTGGTGGCTCGGACTTCACATCGAGAAGCGGGCTGCGAGCGAGGCTGCCCAACGAGCGTTCGCAGCGGACGGCGCTGCGCGCCACGGGGGTGCGTCTTCGGAACACTTTACATCCATGAAAGAGGACGGCACGACATGAGAAACGCTCCGTCAGGCAAACGATGGTCTCGCGGCGGCTCTTGGGCCGCGAGATTTTGTACAGCATTGGTCGTGGTTTTCGTCTGCATGCCTTTCGCCACTTCGCAGTCGACTAGTGACGAGCCGCTCACGTTGAGCGGGCACGCGAACCGGGTCTATGGCGTGGCGTTCAGCCCGGACGGGAAGCGGCTGGCATCGGCCAGCTCGGATAGAACGGTGAAGGTGTGGGACGCCTCGAGCGGAGCGGAGTTGCTCACGTTGAACGGGCACGCCCATGTGGTCTCGAGCGTGGCGTTCAGCCCGGACGGAAAGTCGCTGGCGTCGACGAGCTTCGATCGGACGGTGAAGGTGTGGGACGCCGCGACGGGAGCAGAGTCTTTCACCTGCGAAGGACACGCCATGGGGACCTATTTCGCGGCGTTCAGCCCCGACGGGGAGCGGCTGGCGTCGGCCAGCTCCGATAAAACGGTGAAGGTATGGGACGCCACGAGTGGAGCGGAGTTGCTCTCCTTGACGGGGCACAGCGGCGAAGTCTGGAGCGTGGCGTTCAGCCCGGACGGGAAGCGGCTGGCGTCGGCCAGCTTGGATCAAACGGTGAAGGTTTGGGACGCCACGAGCGGCGCCGAGTTGCTCACGTTGAAAGGACACTCCAGTTACGTGATGTGCGTCGCGTTCAGCCCAGACGGCAAGTGGCTGGCGTCGGGCGGCGGGGATCAGGCGGTGAAGGTTTGGGACGCCACGAGTGGGGCGGAGTCACTCACGTTGAAAGGGCACACCAGCGAGATCAATGGCTTGTCATTCAGCCCGGACGGAACATGGCTGGCGTCGGCATGCTTCGATCAGACGGTGAAGGTTTGGGACGCCACGAGCGGATCCGAGTCGCTCACGTTGAAAGGGCACAGCGGCCCCGTCAGGAGCGTGTCATTCAGCCCGGACGGTAAGCGGCTGGCGTCGGGTAGCACAGACAAGTCGGTGAAGGTGTGGGACGTCACGGCCCTCGGGCAAGAGAGCGGCAAATAGTGACGATCAGTCGGTCAGGTACGCGCTCGTTTCGCAGCCACCAGTCGGTAGCGAGATTCTTCTCCGCAGCAGATCGCCGCGGTCACCGCGCCATCCGAGCCGTGAGGCGGTCATGAGTTGGAGGTTGCCATGAGAGGTTTGAGAGTTTCGCTGCGGGTCGCGATCGGATTGATTGCGATGCTGAGCGTGTCGTGCGCTTCGGAAGCAACCAAGCGACCTGCTGAAGCGGTTGACGATCGCGTCGTTCCGGTAGACCCGTCGCACTTCATCCCCGAGGCGCTGGTCAGTGAGATCGTGAAGGAGCAGCGGTCCCTGGCGGACGGCACGACCGCGTGGTGCTACGTGATCCGGACTCACTCCGAGCCGCACGAACATGCGATGGGGCCCTGGTCGCCAAAGACGATCACGGACGGCAAGGAGGCTGGCGGAATCTGGATCCGCGACGGTCAGGTGTATGACTTGGATGGCCCCTTCATCAGGAACGTTGCCGAGTTCTACGACGATCCCGAATGGAAGCTTTACCGCGACGATGGCACGGTGCGCGTCACCGACACCAAGGAAGCCTTCGAAGCCGCCGCTCGGCCCGACGTCGATCCAAAGTTCAACAACTACGTCGTTGAAGGCAGGCCGGAATGGGTCGACCGAAAGGTGAATGAGTACGTCATTCCCGTGCACCCCGTCTATCAAGACAAGCCGTCCTTCTTCGGACGCCCGCAGGGAGGTCCCGCGCGCGGCGCTCGCCCCGACGGTCCGCCCCCGATGGGTGACGCAGGTGACCCCAACCGCGGTGGAGCAGGACAAGTGGTGTTGGCGATCGCGTTCAATGGCGTGAAGTTCGACCCTCCGGCTCCCCTCGATGCGATCCTCGGCGCCCACACCCTCGCGCCCTTTGATCACGCGGGTGGGCATCTCAATCCGCACGAGGGCTACCACTATCACGCGGCCACCGGCAGAACGAAGGAGATCGCGCAATCCGACGGCCATGCACCGATGATCGGCTACGCTCTCGACGGATTTGGCCTGTACGCCGAACTCGACGCGAAGGGCCAGCCTCCAACCGATCTGGACGAATGCGGAGGCCACTTCGACGCAGTGCGCGGATATCACTATCACGCGGGCGCCCCAGGAAGTAACCGGATCATCGGCTGCTTCCATGGCAAACCGGGGACGATCGGCGAAGCACCGTGAGCGGGCCCAACAGTGCCTGTGGTGTGACCATGACTGGCACGGCCAGTAGAGTATCGATCAGTCTTTCCGTATACAGGTCGACGACCGAACCACTCGTCGAGTAAACAAAGGAGCTGTGCCGTGTCTCACTACGTAAATCCGAACGACGTTCAGACGTCAGCTGAGTTCAAGCTGAAGGCGGTCGTGTTCGATGGCGGCCCGGACAACGGGTTCAGTGTGGCGTGGGGAACTTGGGCGGGTGAACGGCGCCTTGCGGTGCGGTGGAATGGCTCAGACGAGAGGCGTATCGGAAGTTTTCCGAAGCTCATGTCCAACAAGGCGGCGTGGTTCGTGCTTCCCGAAGGATTGCGTGGCCCCGTACTCCGCGCGCTGCTGGCGAAGCTCGTCGCCGGGGAGCCGGGGCTTTGTGAGGATCACGTCGCTGCAGCACTTGAGGGCGTGCAATCGTTATCACTGTACGAAGCGCCGTGAACGAGCTTTCGATCTCGCCGCGTGCGGGATCCGCTCGACATTGCTCCGTTGTGTTCTAGAAGCTGAGTAACCCGACGCAACTTGCCACCGAGCGCGGCGTTTGACCATTGGAGGGCACCCATGACTTCGCAGACGTGGAAGCGAGAGATCGAGAAGCTGAGGGCGATCCTGCTCGGCTGCGGGCTCGAGGAAGACGTGAAGTGGGGCAAGCCCTGCTTCATGTTCGAGGGCAAGAACGTGGCCATCATCCAACCGTTCAAGGAGCACTGCGCGCTGATGTTCTTCAAGGGCGCGCTGCTCGAAGACACGCACGGCTTGCTTCGCAGCCAAGGGAAGAACTCGCAGTCAGCTCTGCGGTTGGAGTTCACGGCCGCGGATCAGGTCAAGAAGTCGGTGGTGAAGTCGTACGTCGACCAGGCCATCGCGGTCGAGAAGGCGGGGCTCAAAGTCGACTTCAAGGCCAAGCACGAGCTGGAGTTGCCCGTCGAGCTGAGCCGGTTCTTGAAGCAAGATCAGAAGCTCGACGAGGCCTTCGCGGCGTTGACGCCCGGGCGACGGCGGGGTTACGTCCTGCACTTCACGGATGCGAAGCAGTCCAAGACACGCATCGCGAGGATCGAGAAGTCGATCCCGAAGATCCTCGCGGGCAAGGGCTTCAACGACCGATAAACGGGCACGACCGACCAGTGACTGATCGGGCCCGAGCGCTCCGGCTTCGCCAACGTCACGTCGCGACGGACGCCAGCTGCTCGTGCGGGTACGTGGCGCTGCGGCCTTGGAACGAGAGGATGTCCTTGTTCAGGACGACTCCCTCGTCGATCACGATGGCGCGTCGGATCGTCTCGTTGGCTTGCCAGCCTTCGCGCCCGGCGAGCACCGACGGGAGGTGGACGAGGAGCGCGGCGGAGATCGACCGCGTTGCACTTTCCCACAGGTAGCTCGGTGTGTGGTCGACGGCGTAGTAGTCAACCGTTCCGACCTTGAACATCGGCTTGTTGAACGAGGTCGGCTTGGCGAAGGCGAAGCCCATTCCTTCGTCACAGCTGACGTCGATGATCAGACAGTCGCGCTTGAGGCGCGACACATCGTCGGCGCCGACGAACATGAGCGGGTCATTGGGATTCTGGAAGGTCCCGTTCACGATGATGTCGGCTTCACTGACAAGGTCGAGGAAGGGACGCTCCTTTCCGTTGTGCTCAACGACGACGAGCCCAGGTTCGCCCGGTTCGCCCTTGCGAAGGCGGACGTAGCGACAGCCGAGCACTTCCTCGCGAACCTCGTGGTCGGGGCGTTGGATGCAGATCGTGATGTCGCCGAAGCCGCGCGCCTTGAGCGCGTAGATGGCTCCTCGACTGACCGCGCCGAAGCTGAGGATGATCGTCTTGCGTTGGTTGCCGTAGTGGCCGTCGATGCCCTTCAGCTCGAGCGCGTGCAGCACGCCGCAGTACCCGGCCAGCTCGTTGTTCTTGTAGAACGTGTGGCGCCCGATCCGACCGTCGGGGCTCCAGACGAACATGTCCTCGAACGCGATGAGCGTCTGCTTGCGATCGATCGCGACCTGGGTCATGGGGCGCTGTTGCACGCAGTGAGGCCAGCCCCACAGAAGCCCGCCCTCACGCAGAGTCTCGAGGTCGCCTTGCTCCGGCTTGGCAAGCACCGCCACGCCGAGGTCAGCCAAAATCTCCTGACGTGACGCGATGCCACCCGACAGAGTGCCAAGCTCGGAGTCCGAAATCCCGAACGGCTTGCCGTAGCCCTGCTCGAAGATCAGCTGCTTGCGGTGCTCGTCCGTGAGACGCGGCAGATGATCCGGATGGAGAGGGAGGCGGCGCTCGTTCTCCTTCTTCGATGTTCCGATGACGCCAAGCTTCAACATGGATCTTCCTCGTGATTCTGCGTCGAGCGACCCGTCCCTCGTTCGAAGCACCTGGTGCCGGTGTTCTGAAGGCTCTTGGGACGGAGCGTTACCGTGTAGCAGTCTGTTGAAGAACTGCTCCGAGTGCGCCGTGCGTGACCGAGCGTGTCTGTGCGAGTGTGAGAACGCAGGCGAATCGGTGGATTCGTCGAGGCTCCCGCGCTCGCACAGGCGCGCTCGGGTGCGTGCGGCGTGCCGGATGAGTTTTTCAACGGGCTGGTAGGTGCGGGTGTACCTTCGCCCAATGTGTCATGGATAGCGAGCGGCGATCTGTCGAACGATCTGTCGAACGTGGGCAGCGACGTCTCCACGGTCGAGCCGATCGACGCGCAGCCCGCTCCGAGAGTTGCGTCCGTGATGGCGATTCCGACCTACACTGTGCGGGCCCATGTGGGTCGGGGCGCGCGATCTCGGGCGACACGGTGCACCGGCACCAGAGTTCAAAGTCCGCCGTGAGACTGACGGGGAGCGTGGCGATGTCTGAGGATGCCAAGAGCGAGTACGAAGTCGAGCAGCGCGAAACCGTCGCCGAAGTTCCGGGTCTGCGAGTCCGCCTGCTGACGCTGGGCGCGGGGCAGAACGTCCCGTGGCATCTTCACACGACGATCAGCGACACCTTCTTCTGCATGCTCGGTCCCATGCGTGTGCTCACCCAGAGCCCGAATGCGGAGCACGTCCTGGAGTCGGGGGATTCCTTGGTGGTTCCGCCAGGCGTTGCGCACTTCGTGGAACCGGCGAGTCTCGGCTGCAAGTTCCTGATCGTGCAGGGCGTGGGCCAATATGACTACGTCCCCGTTGATGCGCCGAGCTGACGACGTCGCTGCCAAGGAACGCACGCCATGATCGAGCGCATCGTCGTCGTCGACGCAGACATCACGACGGAGCGCGTCGATGCCATCGTGAACGCGGCCAACGTGGCGCTGTGCGGTGGCGGCGGTGTCGACGGGGCGATCCACTCGGCCGCCGGGCCCGCGTTGCTCGAGGAGTGTCGGACGCGCGGAGGCTGTCCGCCGGGCAGCGCTGTCGTCACGCATGGGTATGGTCTCCCTGCGACGTGGGTCATCCACGCGGTGGGGCCGGTGTGGTCGGGCGGGGGGATGGGCGAGGCGGAGACGCTGCGCTCGGCCTATCACGCATCGATGGCGCGCGCGCGAGAGATCGGGGCCGCGTCGGTTTCATTCCCGGCCATCAGTTGCGGGGTCTACCGCTACCCGCTGCCCGACGGTGCGCGCATCGCACTCGAGGCCGTCGCGGAGTGTTTGGCGCACGCAGGCGCGCCGTCGACCGTCAGGTTCTGCTGCCCTGACGACGCGGTGCGACATGCGTTCGAACGCGCCCTCGCCGAGTTGGCTGCGTGAGCTCGGCCTGCGGGGGCGGGCCGCAGGCGCAGCTCGCCCCGCGGTGACGGGCATCGCGAACCTCGTGATCACAGAACGCTCCGGCCGGAACTTGCCGACGGCCGCGTGTATATCCATGCTCAGTCGTCTTCCACTTGACTGCCACGGATCTTGAGCAAGAGCCCTCCATGAAGTCCTTCTTCAACATCCTGTTTGCAATCGTCGTGGGTGCCGTCCTCGGCGCTCTCGTCAACGGTGCGATCGTCCAAGTCGGCCCGTCCGTGATCCCGTTGCCCGAGGGCGCGGACATGTCTACGCCGGAGACGATGGTCGAGAGCATCGAACTCTTCGAGCCGATCCACTTCATCACGCCATGGTTGGCGCATGCGCTCGGCACGCTCGTGGGCGCATTCATCGCCGCGAAGCTGGCCAAGACGCATCGCATGAAGTGCGCACTCGCGGTCGGATTCTTCTTCCTGCTCGGCGGGATCGCGATGGTCGTGGTGGTGGGCGGTCCGACGTGGTTCAAGATCGCCGACTTGGCGCTCGCGTACATCCCCATGGCCTACATCGGCGGCGCGCTTGCCGGGGCCAGGCGACCGCAGGAGGCATGACGGGCCCGCGCTGCTGAGCGCGGCACCTCGAGCGAAAGCAGCTTCAGCACTTGGTGCTAGAACACTTTTCAGGGTGGACGCGTTCCCGTCGTGAGACAGGCCGGTGACGTGTCGATCGGCAGCGCTTGTCGCGCGGTCCGATCGACGAGACGCTGGCTTGTTGCCCATCAGGTCGCTTGGATCGGGGACGTCCATGGTAAGACGAGGGTTTGATCGTTGAACAACCGCGTCCGTCGAAGCTCGGCGGAGCGGTCATATCGTTGGGTAGTCGAGATGAATGACCACGAAAAAGTCCTCGTAGATCTGCTGGCGGCCGCTCCTCCGGGGAAGCCCGATCAGCCGCTGAAGGCCTTCGAGAAGTACTACTGGTTGCTCGATGAAGAGGCGATCCCTTGGGACACGCCGCTCGGTAAGGCCCTCCACGACTTCGCCGACGCGATCGAGTTCTTCGAGCCCGACGAGGCTGCACGCGAGGAAGCCGGGATCCTGTTCGGCGAGGAAGAGTTGGCGTCGAAGATCAAGGGTGTGCTCAAGGTCGTGCCTTCCGACCAGAAGTCGTCCTCGTGACGAGCGGGGCGCGACGCGGGCGAATCTTCAGCGCGCCCTGAGCTGTGAGTTCCTCGCGCACCGAGATCCGCATCGGACGCGGACGTACCGGCAAGAGATCCGCGCTGACGCGGGTGGCTCACGGACGATCTGCTGCGGGTGCAGCCGCAGCCGCAGTCGCTTCTCAGTGAATCATGCGGCTCAGTGCGAAGCCGTCGTCGTGCGCAGCTCGTCGACCGTCCACGGATCGCTGCGTTCACCGGCCGTCGCGCGCACCCGCGTGACGACGTCGGGCGCGATCGGCTCGGCGCCGTGACCCCACTCGCGTCGCACGTACGTCAGCACGTCGGCGATGTCGGCGTCGGGCAGTGGCAGGGACGGCATCAGCATGTTCCAGCGCACGCCGTCGATGTCGATCTCTCCCTCGAGGCCGTGAAGCACGATGCGCGCAAGAGTCTCGGCGTCGCCGAGCGCCCACTCGCTGTTGCGCAGGCGTGGCGCGAGACCCGCTTGTCCGAGGCCCGAGTGCTGGTGGCAGGTCGCGCACGTGCTGGCGAAGGTCGTGCGGCCGCGCTCGAAGCTCGCGCGCTCGGCTTCGGTCAGTGCACGCGGCGGCGGCGGCGTTCCCGGGCGTGGTGGACGTCCCGGCCACGTGAGCCACGAGACGACGTCGAGGACGTGAGCGAACACCGCCGAGTCGCCGATCGACGTGAGCGCATCGAGGGCCGACGGCGGGTGGGCGAGGGCGATCGGGACGTCGTTCTCGCCGCGCTTCTCGCGCGCCGCGAGGATCCCATCGAGCAGCGCGTGTTGCTGCCACGGGCGTGCGTCGATGACGAGCGCGAGGGCCGTGTCGATGTCTTCAGTGCGACGAGTGCGCGTCGTCGCGCGGGCGAGCAGCTCGAAGAGTTTGGCGCGTCCGGCGCTCTCTGTCCGCCACGCGGGCGACTTCGCGAGCCGTGTCAGGAAGCGCACCTCGCGGTCGCGCAGTCCGCTCGCGACGGCCGAGCGCATCGCGGTCGTCTCGACACGTCCCTGTTCGAGGAGCGTCGACATCAACGAGAACGCGACATCGTCGCGCGCGGCGCCGGCCGTGAACGCGAGCTGACGCAGGACGGTCGGTGTCGCATACGACGCGCGGGCGAGTCGCCGCAGGGCCTCGACGAGGGGCGGACGCGGAGCCAGCGGTCGCGGCGCGGGAAGCACCCCGAGCGTCGGCTCGACGGCGCGCAGCACCTGGATGGCCCAGCGCGGATCGGTGTCGGCGGTGGCGACGAGTGACGCGGCGAACGACGCCTCGAGCGGTCCGTGGCCGGCGAGCGTCCAGACGGCGTGGGTGCGTGCGAGCAGCGCGGCGTCGTCGCCGACGGCGAGGGCGCGCAGTGCGTCGGCCGTCGATGCCGTGAGGTAGGGGCGTTCGACGAGGGTCCGCTGGGCCGCGTCACGCCACCAGCCGTTCGTGTGCCCGAGCGTCTCGATCAGCTCGGCGTCCGTGGCCGCGGCGATGTTCGGCGCGCGCGTCGGCACGTGGCCGGCAGGGGCGATGCGCCAGATACGCCCCAGGCCGATCGGCGTCGCGAGTTCGCGTTCGTCGACCTGGCGACGCAGGAACGTCGTCATGTAGATGCGGTGCTGGATGATGCCGCGGTACATGTCGACGAGGTAGACGGCACCGTCGGGGCCGCCGAACGCGTGCACTGGACGGAAGCGCTCGTCGTGTG
Source organism: Planctomycetota bacterium (assembly GCA_029259745.1). GTDB lineage: Bacteria > Planctomycetota > B15-G4 > B15-G4 > B15-G4 > OFTM221. The sequence goes on along the minus strand of JAJDEO010000024.1, from coordinate 64,819 downwards.
ATGCGAGGAACTCGCGCCCCACGTCGGCGAGCTTGCCGCGTACGTGCTCGTCGCCGTCGTCGTCCTGCAGGACATAGCGCTTCACGAGGTTGCCGGACGGCTCGCACACGAAAGCGCTGCCCGCGTACGTCGCGGGGAGCGTGCCGCTGCGATCGATGTGCGGACCACAGGCGGCCGTCAAGTGCGTAAGACGGCCTTGGTCGTCGAGCAGTCCCTTCTGGTAGCCACGATTGACACCCGTCGTGATGCGCACCGGCCAGACGCGCGTGTCGTCGACGCACCCTTCGTTCGTGCCGGGGACGTCGCCGTGGTTGGGATTGCGTACGCCGTAGCGCGACGGCACGGCATCGGTGCGCAGGGCCGCACTGTTCGTGTTGAAGAAGATGCGCCCCCAGTCGTCCTGCGTGATGCCCCACTGCCCGCCACCCGATGTCGGCTCGATGAGGAAGCGTTCCTCGGTGTCGCTCCAACGGTAGCGCCGGCTGTGGTTCGCGCAGGCGACGGCGTTGTCGAGCGTGGCGAGTAGTCCGTTGACGGCGTGCTCGGGGTTGTCGAGTCCGGCGAGTCCGGTGTCGACGACGGTGCGCTCGTCGGCGCGGCCGTCGCCGTCGGTGTCGCGGCAGAAGAGGAGGTTCGGCGGCGCGAGGACGAGGGCGCCGCCGCGCGTCGGAAGCACGCCGCGCGGGAGGACGAGGTCGGACAGGAACTCGACGCGCCGCTCGTGGTGACCGTCGCCGTCGTCGTCGTGCAGCACGGCGACGACACCGTTCGGCTCGTGCTCCCCCGTGCCGTCCGCGTCGGGCATGTAGCCGCGCATCTCGACGACCCACAGCGACCCGTCCGGCGCGAATGTGGCGACGACGGGATCACCGACGAGTGGCTCGCCCACGACGAGCTGGATCTCGAAGCCCTCGTCGACCTCGAACGCCGCGAGCGCCTCGGCCGGCGCGAGCACGGGGGCATCGGGGATCTCGAGATGCGCCGGCGGTGGTGCCTGGACGGTGCCGGGCGCGTCCTTGCCGTCCCCCGCCTGGAGCGCGAGGGGGCACAGGGCGAAGACGAACAGAAGCACGGAAATCATCAAAGCACCGAGAGAGTGAAAGGTCGGCTCCCAGGATAGCCAGGCGCGGGCGGCATGCCGTTCTGACTGGTCGTTGTTTCGCGAAATGTCACGGTTACGCGAAATGTCGCGATCCGAAATCGCGAGAACCGGAACATTCGTCTTTCGTGTGCCCCAAAAGGGCGCGAAACGGCCTTTGCTGCATCTTTTGCGACGTAGACGGCAGTTCTGCGTCTTGGCACGGCGGTTGCATCACCTTCAGGCAAGCCGGCGGTTCTGAACTCGGCTGCGGCGCTCGGAGCGCCACCATCTCTGAGGAGTTACCACGAATGCCCGCCACCCGACGCCACGATGACGACCAACTCATCGACCGCATTCTCGATGGCGACGACGTCGCCTTCGCGAGGGTCTGGGACTCCTATGGCTCGCGCCTGCAGGCCGTTGCCCGACGCGTCACGCGCAACGACCACGACGCCGACGAGGCCGTCCAGGAAGCCCTGCTCTCGGCCTACAACGCCCTGCCGGGATTCCAGCGCACTTCGCGCCTTTCGACCTGGTTGCACCGCATCGTCGTCAACGCGGCGCTGATGCTGATCCGACGCAAGACGCGTCGCCACGAGCGTTCACTCGATGAGATCGAGGCGGGCGACAGCGAGTCGAGTTGGGTTCCGTCGGAGCTGATCGACGAGGCCTACGGACCGCAGCGCCTCGCCGAGCGGGCCGAAGAAGCGCGCACGGTTCGCGCGGCCATCGCGGTCTTGCCTGACGTCCACCGCACGGTGCTCGAGCTGCGCGACCTCCAAGAGCGCTCGACAGCCGAGACTGCCGAGGCCCTCGGTATCTCAAGCGGCGCCGTCAAGACGCGCTTGCATCGCGCGCGCGCTGCCCTGCGCGAGATCTTCACGTCCGACGACGAGTTCGGCGGCCTCGCATTCGGCGCGTGACGCGATCACGAGGTCGGTGAGGCCTGAGGCTGGGCGGGCGCGGCAAACGGGTGTTTGCGGCGGGCAGGCGCGGCATGGACGACTCGTCCGGCGACGAGAATCCGTCCTTGCGAGTCGTTGTCGAGGCACACGCTCCGTCGTTCAAGGACGTCGATCGGAGGCAGCAAGAGTCTCTTGGGGAAGATGAACGCGCGAAAATGACGTGCGTCGCGGCCGGTTTCGTGCGAGGGAATGGGTGTCTTCGGGCGTCGCCCACGCATCGAAGACATCACCTGCAACAGCAATCACCGTTTGAGTCGGGAGGCTCGTTTGTCGCCAGCACCACCGCCAGCTCCGAAGCGCCCGCCGGTCTCCGACGAAGAGGGGGGCCAACGTCGTCGAGTGTTCCCGATCTTCTTCGCCGTGCTGCTGCTCTTGCTCATGTTCGATGTCTGGTCGAAGAGCAAGGAGGCGAGCGAGCTGCCCTACAGCGAGTTCTTGACGCTCGTCGAAGAAGGCCGCATCGCCGAGGTCGTCGTTTCGTCCCAGCGGGTGACGGGGGAGTTCACGGAACCGATCGACGGACGCACGCACTTCGCGACGACGCGCGTCGAGGGCGATGTCGTCGAGCTGCTCGAGCAGCACGACGTCACGTATCGCGGCCAGGCGGAGAGCATGATGCTCACGCTGCTGCTGTCGTGGCTGCTGCCGTTGGTGCTGTTGCTCGTCATCTGGATCTTCGTGTTCCGGAAGCTCGGGAAGGGCGGCGCCGGCGGGTCGTTCATGTCTGTCGGCAAGTCGAAGGCGAAGGTCTTCGTCGAGGACGACACGAACGTGAACTTCGGCCACGTCGCCGGTGTTGACGAAGCCAAGGAGGAGCTCAAGGAAGTCGTCTCGTTCCTCCGCAACCCCGACCACTACGGCCGGCTTGGTGCGCGCATGCCCAAGGGCGTGTTGCTCGTCGGACCGCCCGGCACTGGCAAGACGTTGCTCGCGCGCGCTGTTGCCGGCGAGGCGGGTGTGCCGTTCTTCTCGATCAGTGGCTCCGAGTTCGTCGAGATGTTCGTCGGCGTCGGTGCGGCCCGCGTGCGCGATCTCTTCGAGCAAGCGCGCAAGAAGGCGCCGTGCATCATCTTCATCGATGAGCTCGATGCGCTCGGTCGCGCTCGCTCGGGCCAGGGCGGGATGGGCAGTCACGACGAAAAGGAACAGACGCTGAACCAGCTCCTCGTCGAACTCGATGGCTTCGATGGTTCGTCCGGCATCGTGATTCTCGCGGCGACGAACCGGCCCGAGATCCTCGACCCGGCGCTGCTGCGCGCCGGCCGCTTCGACCGCCAAGTGCTCGTCGACCGCCCCGACAAGAACGGTCGCGCGGCCGTGCTCATGGTTCACATGGCAGGTGTCGAGATCGACCCGGACGTCGATGCCGACAAGGTCGCCGCGCTCACGCCGGGCTTCACCGGAGCCGATCTTGCAAACCTCGTCAACGAGGCCGCGCTCGTCGCCACGCGACGTGACGGAAGCGCCGTGACGATGGATGACTTCAACGCGGCAATCGAACGCGTCGTCGCGGGGCTCGAGAAGAAGAACCGGCTCCTCAACGAGGACGAACGGCGCTTCGTCGCCTTCCACGAGATGGGGCACGCCCTCGTGGCCTCGGCATTGCCGGGCGTCGACCCAGTTCACAAGGTTTCGATCATTCCGCGCGGGATCGGTGCACTCGGATACACCATGCAGCGCCCGACGGACGACCGCTATCTCATGACGCGGCGTGAACTCGAACGCAAGCTCGCCGTGCTGCTCGGTGGACGTGCTGCCGAGAAGCTCGTCTTCGATCACCTCTCGACCGGGGCCTCCGACGACCTGTCGCGCGCTTCCGAAATCGCGCGGTCGATGGTGACGCAGTACGGCATGATCCCCGAACTCGGCAATGCAGCGTGGGTGGAGCGTCCGAACAGCTTCCTCCACGGGCCGATGGGAATGACCACTCAGACATACAGCGAGGCGACGGCGCAGCGTATCGACGAGGCCGTGTCGAAGCTCGTCGACGATGCCTACGACCGTGCGCTCGCGATTCTCGGTGAAGCCCGAGACGTGCTCGAAGAGAGCGCGCAGCATCTGCTCGACGTGGAGTCGCTCGACGAGGAAGCGCTCGAACCGTTTCTCTCGCGTGTGCGTCCCGCCGTCGCGTCGTCGAACGGCCGCGCCGACGACGAGTCGTAGGGCACTCCGCGAGGGCGACCGCACCACGCTGCTACAACGCAGCGAGCACGTCGGTCGGCTCGGCGACGAGCAGGTCGGCGAGCGTGCGCTCGGGCTGCGCGTCGAGCCAAGCGCGTGCGGCGAGCCAGCCGACGATGTAACCGGAACGGGGTGGCGCTCCGTCGATCGTGCTCGGCGAGCGATCGGTCTGTAGCCACCGCGCATGGACGTCCGGGTCGGTGCTCGCGGCGAGGTCGCGCAGCCCGCGTGTCAGGTCGCTGCGCATGGCCCGCGCGGTTCTCAGTGTGTCGACGTCGGCCATGAAGATGTGCTCGTCGCGCGCCTCGGGGCAGAGCTCCTCCGACACGAGCATCGCGACGCCTTCGGCAACTGCACGGTCGACGAGAGTGCGCGGTGTGGGGCGCGTGGGTTGGTAGGCGTGGACGGTTTCGTGCACGACGGCGACGTCGAAGCGCACCTCATCGTCGAGGGCACAGAGATTCAGCACGATCGCGGGACGCCCGGTGACCGCATCATGGCCGAACGTGCGCGCGTTCGTGCCGTGGCCGGCGAGCGCTCCGTAGAGCGTCGTGTAGTTCGGGCGCGCGGTCGTCGGGCTGCCCAGTGCACGGACCGTTCGATCGTGGAGCGCGTGGATCGCGGCCGTGAGGTCGCGTCGCGCGGCGCTCTTGCGAGCCGCATCGACGTCGTCGGCGTCGACGCGTTCGGCGACGAAGCGCGGCAGGTCGACGCGCGGACCGAGAGCCGCCTCGAACGCCGCACCATGTCCGACGAGACCACGGGCGATGCGCAGAGCACGCTCGCTGGCGGTGTGCCCCTCGCGATCGGCCTGCTCGACGAGGTTGTTCCAGTCGATGTCGAGGCGCGTGACCGAAGGCCGTGACGCGTCGATGAGGAGCGCACTTCGGCGCGACACGACCTGTCCCTCGCGGGCGATCGTCGCGCCGTGCCGCGTCAAGTCGATCGACACCGTGAAGCACGACCAGACCGACGCGTCGTCGACGCCCGTGTAGATCGCAAGCATCCCGATTCCGTCCGCATCATCCACGACGAGCGCCAGGCCAGTGCCTTGCGGGATCGTCTGTCCGTGCCAGCTCAGAGCATCGTCGCCGACGGTGATGCCGAGCGCTGGCGCGAGCTGGGCGATGAGTGGATGGGCGACAGGTGCGCCGACGAGGAAGCGGTGCGTCGAGCGGTCGCGTCGGGACTCGTCGACGTCGACAACTCCCGTGAAGAGGCCCGCCGGGTAGAAGCCGACGATCTGATCCCACGTGCGACCGTTCACGCCGCCCCCGTCGCCCGCGACGAGCACCCACTCCGATGCGCTCTGGGCGGACACGCACGAGATCATGATCGTCAGTGCGGCTGCAAGGTCGAGGGCCCGCTTCATGCTCTTTCCCCGGGAATTGTATCGTCGACGGCCTGCCCGTTTGTACTCGCGGCCGCCGAATGCTGCCATGATGCCCATGAACACGATCACGAACCACGGACCCCACGTCGAGTCGCACGAGCAGCGCGTCGCCACTCTTTCCTGGCCGACGTTCCTCGTGTGCCTCGCGCTCCTCGTTGTCATCTTCCTCGTGGCGAACCCGCTGTGGGAACCGATGGACATGCAGCGCATGGACGAGAATATCTGGTGGAGCTACTACCCGATCCCACTGCTCGTGGGCTTGGCGCTGGCCTTCGAGCGCAAATGGTCGTGGGGCGGTTTCGCGATCGAGACGCTGCGGATGACGTTCGTGAAGTTCGCGGTGACCTTCCTGATCGCGAACGTGTTGTGGAGTTTCGTCGGTCCGCCGGGCCTGCCGGACGTGCCCGTCGTCGACCGCATCGCCGACGATCCCCAAGGACTGTTCGTGCCGCGCGAACCGCCGGCCGCGACGTCGCTCGATGCGACGCAGACCGGAGCCGTCGCGGGGCGCGTCGTTGACGCGGATGGAGAACCCGCCGTCGGGGCGTTCGTCTACGTCGCAGGCGGTCTCGACGAACGGCTCGTGTTCGAGCCGCCGATGGAGACACTCGAGCTGCGTCACGATGGCAAGCTCTTCCATCCGTCACCCGTTGTCGTGCAGATGCACCGTCCCGTCGAGTTGATCACGGACGACGATGTGCTGCATACCGTCCGGGCCGTGCGCTATGCCACGGGTCGCGACCTCTTCAACGACGCCTTCCCGCCGGGCACTCGCAAGACGGTCAGCTTCCAGCGCGACTACGGCGTCGTCACGCTCGGTTGCCGCGTTCCCGGCCACGACCACTCGTCCACCGTCGTGCTCGTGATCCCACATCCCTTCGGCACACTCACCGACGCGGACGGACGTTTCAGTCTCACCGGCATCCCAGCGGGCGATGTCGACATCCGTGCCTGGAGGCTCGACGATGAGCAGGCGCGCTCGATCGATGCACGTGCAGCGATCACACCCGGCGGTCGGAGCGAGCTGCAGCTCGAACTGCGCTAACAGCTCGTTGAAGAACTGCTCCGAGTGCGCACGGCGCGCGGGATGAGTTTTCAACGGGCTGTTAGTGGTGTGATTCCAAAGTTCGTTGAAGGAGTTTGAATCACACCACTAGCAGCCGCGGGTTTCGGCCTCGCTCCCGAAGTGCCTCCGGAGGCGTCCGGCGAAGAGTTGGATCGGCAGGTGCGCACGCTCGCCCCAGAAGCTCTCGCTGTGTCCATCGCCGGGGAAGGCGACGTGGTGGAGGTTCTGCCCGAGGATGAAGCCGCGCTCGAGCAGTGCGGCCGACATCGCGAGCGTGGACTCGTAGTTGTCCCGCGGCCAGCCGCTGTCGAGATAGATCTTCAGCTGTTGTCGGACGCCGAGTTCGTCGTGTCGAACGCGATCCATGAGGTCGTCCTGGAACCCGAACGTGCTCGAGAGGCACGCGGCGTTGCCGAAGATGTCGGGGTATTGCCAAGCACACGCGAACGACGCGACACCACCCAGCGACGAGCCCATCAGCGATGTGTCGCAGCGTCCGGTGAGTGTGCGGAAGCGCGCGTCGATGGCCGGCTTGATCTCCGTCGCGAGCGCTCGGGCATACGTGTCGAAGCCAGGCTTCGTGTAGTCGACCATGCGGTCTTCGGTGTGCACGGCGACGATGAGCGTCTGGTGGATGAGGCTCATACCGTCGAGCGTCTCCAGCGTTTGGCGCATCGACCAGTCTTGGCCGAGGAACGCCTCGTCGGGGAGGAACGCGTTGGCGCCGTCCTGCATGTAGAGCACCGAGTAGCGCTTGAGCGTGTTCTCGTCGTAACCGGCCGGCAGGTAGACACGGATCGGAACCTCGCGCCCGAGCAGCTCCGAAGGTGTCGTGAAGACGTCCGTGATGTGACCCGTGTCGTCGCCGAGGAAGTGCGGGTAGACGACGTACGGCATCGTGCGCGAGAGCGTCACGACCTCGTTCATGCCCGGCGCCCAGTGCACGTGTCCATTGCCGTCGACGAGCGTCGGCTTGTAGTGCAACCACGAGCGGTCGGCGGAGAGGTCGAACTCCCACGTGTTGTCGTCGACGCGGCGCGTGGCCGGGATCGAGCGGTCCCAGTCGAGGTCGGTGCGCAACAGGATCTGTCCGTCCGTGGACGGGTACACGAGTCGCAGAGTGCGGTTGTACGGTCGCTCGGGTTTCTTCTTCGGTTTCGGGGTCACGCGCGAACTGTCGCACGGCGCTTGTGCGTCCCGCAACGTGTCGACTCGTTCAGTTGTGCTGGACGATCCATACGTTGAGCGACGTGGCGAAGAGAAGCCAGAGGAGGTACGGCACCAGCAGCCAGCCGGCGCGCCGGGAGATCGCGCCGTACGCCCTCACCATCGAGGCGAGGACGATCACGAGCGCCCCGATCACCATCAACCCGAGCGTCGGGGCATTACCCGCGAAGAACGCTGCCGACCACGAGACGTTGAGGATGACCTGCATCCAGTAGTACGTCTGGGCCTTGGCGCGTTGCGCGCTCTCGGGAGTGCCCATCACGTCGGCCGTCGCCACGGCGAGGAGCCCGAGGATCAGGAACCAGGCCGGCGAGAAGACCCATGCCGGCGGCTGCCACGGTGGGAGTGCAAGCGAGTCGTACCAGGGGCCGAAGCCGAGCGACGTCAGCCAGCCGCCGACCGCGAGCATGACCAGCGAGATGACGAGGTAGCGGACGACGAGTGTCGGTTTGAGCGTGGCCACGGACGAACCAGAGTGAGGGACGCGGACACGGGCGTGATAGCACGCGTGACGAGCGGCACGCCAGCGTCCACGCTCCATACCGTGGCGACCATCCCTGCATCCCGCAGACTTCGGCGTCACCAAGGGTGCCCGAGGGAGTCGTGGACGCTCTTCAGTCGTGCCATGAAGGCGCTGTCGGGCCGGACGTCGTTCAGCGCCATCGAGCAGCAGATCGAGACGAGGTCGTCGGTGCGCGGGCGTGAGTTCAGGCTCACGAGCGCGGCGACGAGCGCCTTGTCGTAGACGTGACGGGCCGATGCGAGCTCGCCGATCGAGGCGTAGGCCTGGGCGACGGGGATGAGCGTGTCCGGGCGGAACGTCTTGCTGATGAGTTCGCGGTCGGCGTCGAAGAGGGCGAGTGCCTTCTCGAGGCCGGCGCGGCCCTCGTCTGCGTGACCGGCGCGGAACCGAAGCGCGGAGAGGCGCGCGAGGATCGGCACACCGAACTCGGGATTCACCTGCATGTGGTCGACGAGCTCGACGGACAGCGCGATGAACTCGTCGGCCTTTGCGGTGTCTTCGTGCGCGAGCGCGGCGTCGGCAAGGTCTTCGAGCATCTCGACGCGCAGGTTCGCGGGGATCGGGTCCCAGCCTTCCATGACGGCCTTCTCGATGCGCTCGCGGACGTCCGCGTCACTGTAGAAGCGCTCGTAGAGCGCGGCATAGACGGGCATCGCGTTGCGCACGAGGTCGAACGACTCCGTCGCCAGGATGCTCTGGAGTTGGTCGAGTTGTGCGTCGACGTCGTCGCGGCTGACGCGCTCGGCCTTCGTGAGCGCGACCTTGCCCGTCTCGGCCTCACCGATGCCGACCTCGTAGCGAGCGGCACGCTCGGCGTCATCGAGGAGGACGTGGACCTCGGCGATCTTCACGCCGATGCGTTCGGCACGCCAACTCTGGTCGATCGCGTCGGGTGAAGTTCGCGCGACCTTCTCGGCGCGCGCGAGAAGGTCGTCCACCGCCGAGAGGTCACCCTTCCGCACGCAGTACTCGGCGTACTCGGCGTAGCCTGCACCCCGGCGCCAGTTCGCGATCGACTCGATCGCCTCGAGCGCGAGCGACGGCTGGTCGAGGAGGAGCGCGGTCGTCACGACCTGCTCCTGCGCGCGTGAGCGGTTCTTGATGTGCGGGTCGAGCGGGTACTTCGACGCCGCGCTGAGCGCGATGTCCAGCAGGTCGGTGCGGTACGTCGCGATGGGTGCATCGCTGACTTGCGCAGACATCAGTGGGGCGAGGAGGGTGGCGGCGGCGAGGGCGACGGTTGAGCGCATCATCGGTCAAGTTCTTGATGGAGGTGTTCGGGACGAGGAGCGGTCCCCACCAGCATGAAGCCGGCGGGGACCGCGACTGCACAGACTCAGGTGTTGTCCTGCGATGTCACTGCGTGATGCCGACGACGGCGTTCGAGAGACCGACACCCTGAGTGGCGAAGACATCCGAGAAGCCGTACTGGAAGAAGACCTCGAACCCGGCCGGGACACCGGCGGGGAGCGCGATCGGAAGCGAGACGTTTCCGTTCGGGTTGGTCGCGAGACCGACCGACGTCAGGATCGGGACCGTCTTGAGCACGCCACCCTTGAAGTTGACGGGTGTCTCGACGAGCGAGACGAAGAGGATCGCGAGCGAGGACGTCGGACCGGCCGTCAGGTCGAGCGAACCGAGCAGGCCCGAACCGAAGTCACCGTTGCCCTGCAGGCGCGGCAAGCCGCGTTCGCCCTGCTTGGCGCAACCGAGGTCGTAGTAGTTGCACGTCGACGACGTGATGCCGAAAGCCTCCGAAGCCGTCCAGCCGCAGAGCCACGTCGAGCTGCTGTCCTCGAAGGCGCCACGGTAGTTGGCTTCCGTGAAGAAACCATCCGCCGGAGCGGCCGAGGCACTCGTGAGGGCGTCACCCGCAGGGCGCGGGTCGAGACCGGTGACCGGGAGGATCACGAGGCCACCGAGGACGGACGGCGCACCACGCGTGACCGACACGATCGGCTGCGTGCTCGGCTCGAGCACGTTGTTGTTGGCAGCGGCGAAGACACCTCGCGCCGTTGCCTCGGTGTAAGCATCCGGGCTGAGGTTGCGGAACATGACGCTGTCCGTGATCTCACAGACGTTGCCACCGAACTGCGCGCCGTAGAAGTCGCCCGGGTTGCCGGGAGCGTTGACCGCCGGGAAGACCGTGTCGGCCGTGGTCCAGTGATCGGCCCAGGAGAGCGTGCTGTTGAAGCCGTAGCCCTGCGCACCGTCACCGTCGCTGTCGTCGAAGCGGACGAACTTCTCGCCACCGTCCATGAAGATGCAGTTGCGGTACTGGACACCGGCGTTGTCGCGCCACGCCGTGAGACCGTCACCGGCGACCGGCTGACCGATCACGGTGAGGTTGTACATCGTGGTGCGCGTGCGTGGCTGCCAGTCCGAGTTCTCGGCACCATCGGTTTCGATGGCGTTGTCGCCGACGCCCGAGCCTTGCCCCGCGTTGAGGCTCGCGCCCTGGACGATGAGGCCGAACTGCACCTTGCCACGGTAGCCCTGATCGATGTCGAGGCTGTCGTCACCGATGTTCCAGATGGCGAAGTTCTTGAGGTTGAACGTGCCGCCCCAGATCTCGATGCCGTCGTCGACGTTGTTCATGATCTCGACGAAGGAGATGTCCGTCTCGCGACCGATGCCGCCGAGGGACAGACCGTTGAGCTCCTTGTTGAGCGCGACGTTCTTGCCGCCGTAGCGGATCGAGAGGTACTGGATCGAGCCGCTGTCGTCGTCGTCGTCACCACCACCGTAGAGGATCGCCGACTGCGGGACGCCGCCACCCGACACGAGGCCTTCCATGACGGCCACGTTGTTCGCGTTGGGCGTCGGGACGTTGCCGCTGACGTCGTCTTCCGAGATGTAGCCGCGACCCATGAGCGTGAGGTTGCCCCACTCGTTGGCGCTCGTGCGGAGCGTGCCCGACTTGGGGTCCTTGCCCGTGGGATGCGATGCGTCGGCGGCCCACGTCGCGACGTCTTCATCCGACGTCATGATGACGGGCTCGAGCTGCGTCCCCTTCACGAAGATTTGCCCGCCGCGCGACACCGCGAGGCTGCCATCTTCAGCTTCGGTGCGGATGACGGTGCCGGCCTCGATCGTGAGGGTCGCGCCGTCCTCGACGTAAATCTGAGTCGTGAGGTTGTAGACGTTGTCGGAGGTCCAGGTCTCGGACCCGGCGATGTTCGAGAGAACGTCGACGTCGGCCGCGTTCGCGGAGGTCGCCGCGAGAGCGCCGATGGCGAGAGTCTTGGTGATGTTCGAGAAGTTCATTGCTGAAACTCTTTACTCGTGAGGAGGGATGCAAGGGAGTACGAGCCGGTGTGACGCTGATCGCTCCAGGTCACTCGACGTGAGCCAGGGAAGGTAGGCGCGCGTCGTTCATGTGCCGTGTCGGCGTCGTTCGGATCCGTCGAGTTCTTCGCGAGGCTTCCGTGTCTCTGCGGCGCCCATCGTGCGAATGTGAATTGGACGTGGGGATCGTCACGCGCTGCTCACCAACGTGCGCGCTCCGTGGATGTGCACACATGTCCATTCCATGAACTCTTCACCGACTCCAAACGAAGCGCGCCTAGCATCGCCCGCTTGATGCAGAGTCAGCGCTTCTCCTGTCGGGGCCGACTCATCTGCTTTCGATTGCGAGGCGTGGTCTGTGGTGGTCCTGCGTAGGACTCTTCTCTGGTGTGTGCTGTGCGCCGTGGCAGCGGCGTCGAGCGCAAGCGCGCAGGACGGATCGATACGTGGACTGCTCTTCGACGATGACTTCGATGCGCCGTTGCCTGCCGCGACGGTCACGATCCTCGAGACAGGCGCCAGCGCCGAGAGCACCGACCAAGGCAACTTCGTCATCCACGGGGTGCCAGCCGGGGCCTACACGGTCATCATCGGGAAGGAAGGGTACGTGCGGCAGGTGAAGCCCGACGTCGTCGTGTCAGCCGGTGAACTCACCGACATCAGCGTCCGACTCGCCGGTGAGTTCACGGACATGGCGGAGTTCATCGTCCAAGACCTGCAGATCGGTGGTGGAAACGAAGCGGCGTTGCTCGAACTGCGCTTCGAGAGCCCAGGGCTGCTCGACTCGGTGAGCTCGGAACTCATGAGTCGCGCGGGTGCGAGTGACGCTGCGAGTGCGCTCAAGCTGGTGTCCGGAGCGACGGTCACGGACGGCAAGTTCGCCGTCATCCGTGGCCTTCCCGATCGTTTCGTTTCGTCGCAGATGAACGGAGTGCGTCTGCCGACCGCCGACGAGGACACGCGCGCCGTCGAGCTTGACCAGTTCCCCGCGTCGGTCATCGAGAGCATCCAGGTCAGCAAGACCTTCACGCCCGATCAGCAGGGTGACGCGTCCGGCGGCGCCGTCAACGTCGTGTTGAAAGGCATCCCGGAGGAGAACACGTTCGAGGTCAAGTTCCAGGGCTCGCTGAACACGAACGTGCGCGACGGCGACTTCCTGAGCTACGACGGCGGGGGGCTCGACACCTGGGGCATCGACGACGGCGGGCGCGACATCCAGACGAACAAACTCGGCGGCAACTGGGACGGCGCCGTGGGTGTCGAGCGCGCGAAGACGCCCGACGACTACAAGTTCGAGGTCGCTACCGGCGGCAAGATCGACCAGGACGACTACACGATTGGCGGGTCGGCCAGCTTCTTCTACGAGCGAGATTCGTCGTTCTCCGACGACGGCATCGACGACTCGCTCTGGGTGCGCAACCCCGGCGAGAAGCTCGTGCCGAAGACCTTCCAGGGAACGCCCGAGGACGGCGACTTCAAGACTGCTCTATTCGACGTCACCGAGGCGGCCCAGTCGGTCCAATGGGGCGGGCTCGGCATCGTCGGCATCGAGACCGAGAACCACGCACTCGACCTGACGTATCTCTATACGCGGACGACGGAAGACAAGGCGACGCTCGCCGAAGATACGCGCGGCAAGAACTTCTACTTCCCCGGCTACGACCCCGACGATCCGACCGGCCCCGGCAACACGCCGGGAACGATCAAGTCTGCACCGTTCATTCGTACCGAGACGCTCGAGTACACCGAACGCACGACCGACACGCTCCAGCTCCACGGCAACCACATCCTGCCGGTCGGCGAGCTTCGTCTCGGCGCGTTGACGTTCCTCGAGCCCGAGCTCGACTGGACGCTGTCGAGCAGCTCTGCGAGCTTCTACCAACCCGACAAGCGTCAGTTCGGTCAGCTCTGGCAGGCGCCATCATTCAATCCCGGCTTCCCGCCCTTCCTCCCCGCGTTCACGACGCCGGCGAGCTACTTCCCGTTCAAGCCGGCCGCCAACTTCAACCTCGGAAATCTCCAGCGCATCTACAAGGAGATCAACGAGGACAGCGATCAGTATGCGCTGAGCCTGAAGCTGCCCTTCGAACAGTGGTCGAGCGAAGAGGGTTACCTGAAGTTCGGTGTCTTCAGCGATGAGGTCGAGCGCCGCTTCGAGCAGGAGACGTTCAGCAACTTCGGCGATGCCGGAGCGTCGTACCAGGGCGGCTTCGGTTCGTTCTGGAGCGAAGTGTTCCCGTCAGGGAATCACCCGATCTTTGCGTCCGACGAGGATGTCGACTACGACGGCATGCAGAACATCGACGCCTACTACGGGATGGTCGACCTGCCGTTGACCGAGACGTTCAAGGTCATCGCCGGTGCGCGCTTCGAGAAGACCGAGATCTCGACGATCGTCGACCCCGAGGCGAACGCGAAGTACTTCCCGCCTGGCTCGCTCTCACAGGTCGAGCTCGATCCCGGTGATCCGGCCGCGAACGCGTCGATCTCGGAGGAGGACGTGCTGCCGTCGTTGGGATTCGTCTACGAGCCAAACGACCAGTGGACGATCCGTGCGTCGTACGCCGAGACGATCGCGCGGCCGACGTTCAAGGAACTCTCGCCCATCCTCCAGCAGGAGTTCCTCGGCGGCCCGATCTTCATCGGCAACCCGAGCCTGCAGCAGGCGGCGGTCGAGAACTACGACCTGCGCTTCGACTACAAACCCTACGAGGGCGGCCTGTACTCGGTGTCGTTCTTCAAGAAGGACATCGAGAGCCCGATCGAGTTCGTGCAGGAGGTGGTCGACTTCGACTTCACCACGCCGGTCAACTTCCCGGAGGGGGAACTCGAGGGGGTCGAGCTCGAAGTGCGCCAGGACCTCGGGCACTACTGGAACGAACTCGACGGTGTCGCCGTCGGTGCGAACGCGACGTTCATCGACTCCGACGTCCAGCTCCCGCAGAGCGAGATCGACCTCTTCAAGAGCGCCGAACTCCAGGTGCCTCAGACGTCGCGCGACATGACGAACGCGCCCGAGAAGCTGCTGAACTTCTTCATCACGTACGACATCGAGCACAGCGGCACACAGATGTCGCTCTTCTACACGCTCACGGGCGACACGCTCATCGCAGGCGCGACGGAGTCGGCGGGCAACTTCGTCCCCGACGTCTATCGCTCCGAGTTCGCCCAGCTCAACTTCAGCCTGTCACAGAAGCTGTCGGACAACGCGACGCTCAAGTTCCAGGCCAAGAACCTCACCGACCCCGATATCGAGACCGTCTACCGCTCCGACTTCATCGGGGGCGACGTCACGAAGACGTCGTTCAGCCGCGGACGCGAGTTCTCGCTGGGTGTCTCCATTCGTTTCTGACCGCGCTGTGCGCGAGAGGACTGACCATGCAATCGATTCGACGAACTCTGGGCCTCGCGGCGTTGAGCGCGGCGTGCGCACTCGCTGGAGCGCCGACGCTCTCGGCGCAGGCAGTCGACACTGAAGGAAACTCGGTCGACGCGGCGCGTTCGGCACTCGAGGAGTGGGTTGCGGTGCGCGCCGAGATCGCGGCCGAGAAGCGCAACTGGACCGTCGGCAAGGAAGTGCTGACGGATCGCATCGACGTCCTGAAAGGCGAGATCGAGAGCTTCCGTGCCCGCATCGCCGAGGCGCGCGTGAGCATCGGCACGGCCGACGACGAACTCGACGAGTTGCGTGCCGACGAGGTAGCGCTCGCGACGGCCTCCGACTCCGTGCAGGCCGTCGTCATCGACTACGAGGAACGCACGAAGTCGCTCCTCACGTGCATGCCCGTGCCGCTGCTCGAGAAGGTCGAGGTCATCCGGCAGCGTTTCCCGGAAGACCCTGCGACCACGAAGATGTCGCTCTCACAGCGTTTCGTGACGATCGCCGGCATCCTCAACGAGTTGAACAAGTTCAACGGCGAGATTCATCAGACGTCCGAGGTGCGCGAACTCGCCGGCGGCGGGACCTCCGAGGTGGCCACGATCTACGTCGGCCTCGGCCAAGCCTACTACGTGACGGCCGACGGCTCTGCAGCGGGCGTCGGGATCCCCGGCCCGAACGGTTGGGCCTGGACGGCGCGTAACGACGCCGCACAGCAGATCGCCGCGGCAGTGGCGATCCTGAACGACGAGGACGTCGCCGCCTTCGTCCGCCTCCCGTTGACGGTGCATCGAGGAGTACGACGATGATGATGACGACACACATGACGCTAGCGGTGGCCTTGCTCTTCGCGACGTCGCCGATCACGGCGCAGGTGTCCGAGCCCTCCGACATCGCGGACATCCCGGCGAGCGTGGGCGCAGCCAGCGACGTGCCCGTCCAGAAGTCACCCTCCACGTTCGACACGATCGCGCACGATGTGCAGCAGCAGCTCGCGACGGCTGTCGCCGAACACGCGGCGCTGTTCGAGAAGATCGGCGCCGAGAAGGTGCCGCTCAACCGGGAACTCAACGATCTCGAGCGCCAGCTCATCGCCGTGCGCAGGGAGTTCCAGGACGTCAGCCGCGAACTCGACGGGCGCACGCTCGAACTCACGAAGGTCACCGGCGCGATCGCGAAGGCCGAGACGGACGCCACGCGCCTGGCCGACGTGCTCGCCGAGTACGTGCGCAAGTTCGAGTCGCGGCTGCACATCACCGAGCTTCCGCTCTACGAAGAACTCGTCGATGCCGCCAACAACGCGCCGAGCAACAACAACCTCTCCGACCAAGAGGTCTACGCCGCGCAGCTCGCCGTCATGGCGACGTCGATGGACCGCCTCGACGAGGCGCTCGGCGCACGCACGTTCAGCGGGACGGCCGTGGACGAGCAGGGCATGGTCAAGGAGGGCGAGTTCCTCCTCGTCGGTCCGGCGGCGATCTTCCGCTCGGACGACGGCGTCGCGATCGGCACGGCGGAGCAGCGTCTGGGGTCGCTCGAGCCGGCCAAGCTCTCGTTCGACGACCCCGACGACGAGGCCGCCGCAGCGCGTTTGATCGCGAACGGCAGCGGCAGCTTCCCGCTCGACCCGACGCTCGGCAACGCGCACAAGACCGCTGCGACGAAAGAGAGTGTCTGGGAAGAGGTGCAGAAGGGCGGCGCCGTCATGGTGCCGATCGGCGCGATGGCCGGGCTCGCCCTGCTCGTGGCCCTCTTCAAGTGGTTCAGCCTGTCGCTGCAACGCAAGCCGTCGCGCAAGAAGGTCGAAGCGCTGCTCGACGCCGTCGGCAAGGGCGACGAACTCGTCATCAAGGAACGGGTCGCGGCGATCAAGGGGCCTGCGGGGCGCATGCTCGCGGCAGGGGTGGCAAACCTGCACCAGCCACGCGCACTCATCGAGGAGATCATGTACGAGAAGGTGCTCGTCACGAAGTTGAAGCTGCAGAAGCTCCTTCCGTTCATCGCGATCTGCGCCGCGTCGGCGCCGCTGCTCGGTCTGCTCGGAACGGTGACGGGCATCATCAGCACGTTCAAGCTGATCACGGTCTTCGGGTCCGGTGACGTGAAGAGCCTGTCCGGCGGCATCTCGGAAGCGCTCATCACGACGAAGTTCGGCCTCGTCGTCGCGATCCCGTCGCTCCTGCTGCACGCGTTCCTCTCGCGCAAGGCGCGCGGCGTCGTCGACCAGATGGAGACGGCCGCGGTGTCCTTCGTCAACGAGGTCAGCAAGTCACCCGTGCAACGCGAACCCGCGAGCTGAACTCGATGCCTGAACTCGTCGACATCACGACACGCCTGAAGACGCTCTGGTTCGAGGGCGTCGAGATCTGGCTCTCCGGCGGGTGGGCGATGATCGCGATCGCGGTCATCGCACTCGTGATGTTCATGGTCGGCCTGCACGTCTGGTTTCGGTTGCGCGACAAGGGGCATCACCGCGTCAAGGAGGGCACGTGGCGGCGCTGGCTCGACGAGCCCGAACAGCGGCGCGGCCCCGTTGGCGAACTCATCGACTTCGTGCTCGGCGCGACATCGCTCGACCATCTCGGCATCCGCTTCGAGCAGGTGCACACGCGCGACGTCGTCGGTATCGAGCGCGACCTGCGTGTCATGAAGATCTGTGTCAGCGCCGCGCCGCTCGTCGGGTTGCTCGGCACGGTGACGGGCATGCTCTCGACGTTCGGCGCGCTCGCGTCGGGTTCGGGCGGCGAGAAGACGCTCGGACTCGTCGCGGGCGGAATCTCCGAGGCGCTCGTCACGACCGAGACCGGACTCGTCATCGCACTACCAGGGCTGTTCTTCCACTTCCAACTCGTGCGCAACTACGAGCGCTACAAGGCCTTCCTCGCGCACCTCGAGACGGTCTGCGCGCAGCGCTTCCACGCCGAGTTCGACGAGGCGCCCGTACACACCGAGGAACCGGACGAGCCGACCACCGACATCGACGCGCCGCCGGTCGAGGTGCTTTCGACAGCGGGCGAGCCCGTGCTGTCTGGTTCGCGGGACATCTGACCGGCGTACGCCGGCAAGGAGCTGTTCATGGGACGTTTTCGACAGGCAGCAGGCGACGACGAGGGCGAGACGGCCATCGACATGTCGCCGTTGATGGACTGCGTGTTCATCCTGCTCATCTTTTTCATCGTCACGACGACGTTCGTCGAGGAGACGGGCGTCGAGGTCGACAAGCCACAAGCGGCGTCGGCCTCGCAGCTCGAGAAGACGAGCATCCTCATCGCGATCACGGCCAAGGGCGAGGTCGTCTACGGCGGGCGCGAGATCGGGATCGGCGGCGTCCAGCCGCTCGTCAAGCGCATGCTCCAACAGGAAGACATCCCCGTGATCATCCAGGGTGACGAGGTCGCCGACCTCGGGGTCGCCGTGCGCGTCATGGACGAGGCCAAGCTCGCGGGCGCCGAGAAGGTCAGCTTCGCGACGGCCAAGGGTTGATGCGATGAAGAAGCTCATCGCCCGTCTCGCGATCGCCGTCATCGCCGTCTTCCTCACGGCGACGTTCTTCCTCGTGCTCCCGATCATCCAGGCGATCACGAAGCCGCCGAGCACCGACACGATCGTGCGCTCGGCCGACGTGGTGAGCACGCCCGACGAGGAACCCGAGATCGAAGAACAGGCCGAGGAAGAGCCCGAGCCGGAAGAGGAAGAGCCGCCGGAACTCGAGGAGCAGGAGACCGACCCGATCGATCTCTCGGCGCTCGAAGCCGCCATCAACTCGAACGGCGCAGGCAGCGGTTGGAGCACGACGTCGCTCGACATCGACATCAGCGGCGCGACGAAGGGCCCCGATGCCGGCGACGCACTCTTCTCGCTCGCCGACCTCGACCAGAAGCCGCGTGTCATCTACCAACCCGGCCCGTTGCTCGACGCCAAGATCCGCAAGAAGGCGCCGGGCACCGTGTATGTGCTGTTCATCGTCGACTCGGACGGGAAGGTGAAGAACCCGATCGTGCAGTCGTCCCCCGACCCCGTGTTCGAACGCCCGGCGCTCAGCGCCGTCAAGAAGTGGAAGTTCGAGCCAGGAAAGCGCAACGGGAAGCCCGTGAGCTTTCGCATGCGCGTCCCGATCACGTTCCCGAAGGCCTGATCCATGAAGACGACGAGTGCCGCTCTCCTTGCTGCCCTGTTCGCGACCGGCTGTGCTTCGACCGACGAGACCCACGCCGCGAACGATGCGTCCTTGGCGCAGATGAGCAAGCGCGCCGAAGAACTCCGAACCGTCGGGCCGACGGACGTGAGGCGTGAAGGGACGCAGGTCTACCGCAGGCCGATCAACTCCAAGCCCGGGCTCACGCCCGTGGAACTCGCGATCTGGCAAGACCCGATGTTCCAGAAGGAGTTCACGAACAGCTACATCGCCGAGACGGACATCGAACCGGGTGTCACGAGCGTGGAGGGTGAGCAACTCCAAGACGTGCTCGCGTTGATCTCCGAGGACAAGCTCGACGAGGCCATCGTGTTGCTCGAGACGGTGCGGACCGATGCGACGAGCGCGGCCTTCGACTACACGCTCGCCAACATCTACTTCCAGCGCGACGATCTCGAGCCGGCGGCGTCGGCGTATCTCGTGGCGGTGAAGAAGTATCCCAAGTTCCGCCGCGCCTGGAAGAACCTCGCGCTCATCCACACGCGTCAGGGCAACTACGACAGTGCGGTTCCGGCCTTCACGCGCGTCGTCGAGCTTGGTGGCGGCGACGCCCTCACCTACGGCTTGATGGGCGTCTCCTACTCGAACGTCGGAAATCAGGTCGCGGCCGAGTCGGCCTTCCGTATGGCGACACTGCTCGATCCCGAAACCGTCGACTGGAAGAAGGGACTCGCCGGCAGCCTCTTCAAGCAGGAGCGTTTCGCCGACGCCGTGGCACTGATCGAGACTCTCATCGACGAGTCGCCCGAACTCGCCGAGCTTTGGCTCATGCAGGCCAGTGCGTTCATCGGGCTCGGCAAGCCGATGCGCGCCGCCGAGAACTACGAGATCGCCGACCGCCTTGGCGGGTCGAACGCCGAGAGTCTGAACAACCTGGGTGACATCTACATCGGCCAGTCGCTCTACGACCTCGCAGTGAACTCGTACGCGCGGGCGCTCGAGCGCGACGCCGAGGCGACGCCGGCGCGCGCGGTCCGTGCCGCACAGGTGCTGACGGCACGCGGTGCGCTCGACGAGACGAGTTCGCTCGTCGCCGAGATCAACCGACTCCGTGGCGACTCACTCGACGACGAAGAGCGCAAGACGTTGTTGAAGCTCCGCGCCCGCATTGCGGTGGCGAACGGTGCGAGCGGCGAGGAGGCCCGTGTCCTCGAGGAGATCGTCGCGCTCGATCCGCGTGACGGCGAGGCGCTGATCTTGCTCGGGCAGTACAACAACCGCCAGGGCGACTCCGAGCGCGCAGTCCTGTACTTCGAGCGCGCTGCCGGTCTCGAAGAGTTCGAAGCCGACGCGAAGATCCGTCACGCGCAGCTCCTCGTCGGGCTCGGCAAGTATAGCGAGGCGCTGCCCTTGCTGCGCCGAGCCCAGACGATCAAGCCGCGCGAGAACATCCAGGAGTACCTCGAGCAGGTCGAACGCGTCGCCCAGGGTTGAGGCGTCAGGCTGTGCGCTGCTCGCGGCGGAGGAGCTGGTGCGTGACGAACAGCGTGCAGACGAGCGTCGAGGCGAGGACGAGGTGCGCCACCATGCCCCAAGCCGGAAAGCCCAGGTAGGTGAGGACGAGTCCGACGGCGATCTGCGCGCTGGCAACGTAACCCGTGATCGCTGCTGCACGCCGCAGCCAGACATCGCCGGGGTCGCTGCGCTTCATGACGAACCAGACCGTCGCGGCGAGCGCGATGAACGTCAGCGCGCCGAGTTGGCGGTGCGGGATGTCGAGGTGCGGGATCTGTGTGAGCCACTCGGCGCGCGGCAAGCCCGACGCCACTTCGTCGGGCGCCTCGCCCTTGCCGGCGACGGTGTCGATCGCGCCACGCACGAGCGTGCCGAGCACGATCTGACCGACCGTGAGCACGCCGACGAGGCGCACGGCCCAGAGCGCACGACGACGGGGCTCGCTCAGGCGTGCACGCCACGCGAGCGTGTCGTCGAAGCTGAGCATGTTGGCTTCGAGCTGGACGCACAGGATCACGAGCGCGGCCAGGAAGTGCGTCGTGACGGTGAACGCCGCGAGATGCTCGCGCACGACCTGTCCGCCAAGGAGTCCCTGCGCGACGAACAACACCATCATCCATGAGATGGTGCGCACCAACGGCCGGTTCGAGCGAGCGACACGCCACGTCCGCCACGTCGCCCAGATCGCGATGAGCCCGGCACCGATTCCGAAGAGCCGGTTGATGTACTCGATCCACGCCAAGCGCAGGTTGAACACCTCGCGCCAGTTGCCGTTGTCGGGCACTTGATCGAGGCTTGTCGGCGGGAGCAGCTTGCCGAAGCAAAGCGGCCAGTCGGGGCACCCGAGACCTGCACCGGCGGCGCGCACCAGCGAGCCCACGGCGACGAGGAACCACGTGGCAACAGTGAGAGTGATCAGCAGACGGCGGAGGCGCGGCATGGTCGGAATGAAGTCGGCGGCAGAGGACGTGGGCGACACCCTTCATCAAACCACGTAGCGCAGGGCCTTCGCACCAGCACACGGCGTCACGCCGCGAATCGCGGGCGAGGCTGGTGACACAGCCAGGAACGCGTGCGGTTCGGGTATCTCGAGGGCACGGGGGCGACGGTCGCAACGGCGGAGGCGCTCACTCAGAGCGATCGTGTACGGCTCGGGACGACGCTGTGATCGAAGGACGGGCTTCGCTCTCGCGGGCGCATCCGACACGGGCAGACTCGAGGTGCGGGCGGCTTGGTCGACGGAGCCCAAGGGTGGAGCAACGCATTCGAATCTGTCGGAACCACAGGGACAGCGTCCCCATCACGGTAGAGTCGGCTGTGCGTCCGATACTACGCCCGCTTCCCGCCCAGGTCCGACAGCCGTGACCCGAGTCTCCATCTCCGCCGGATCCAGCGCGGCCGCCGAGGGTGCGGCCGCGGTCGCTGCGAACGGCGGCAACGCGGTCGACGCCGCGCTCGCTGCCGCGATCGTCTCTATGACGACCGACATCGCGATTGTCTCGCCGGGCTCGGGCGGTTTCGTGAGCGTGTGGGAGCCCGGCGGCGAACCGGTGGTGATCGACGGCTACATGACCGTGCCGGGGCTCGGGCTCCCACACGCGCCGGACTCTTACGGACACGTGGCGGAGTTCGACTACGGCGGTCCCACACGCACGCTCGTTGGCTGCGGGGCCGTGGCCACACCGGGCATCTTCGCGGCACTGGGTGTGGCATCGGAGCGCTTCGGGTCCGCGTCCTGGGCTGAGCTGTGCGCGCCGGCGACGCGCTTCGCTGCCGAGGGGGTGCCCCTGTCGCGGGCGGCCGACCAGTACCTGACCGGAGCGCGCGGCCCGATCTTTGGCTGGGATCCACAAAGCCGGGCGGCCATGCATCATCAGGACGGCCGACCGATCCGCGCCGGAGAGAATCAGCGCATTCCCGGGTTGGCCGCGTCGCTCGAGCAGATTGCGCGCGAGGGCCCACGCGCGATGCACGACGGTGACCTGGCGCGGCGGCTCTCGGACTCGGTGCGCTCACGCGGCGGCTGGATCACGCCCGAGGACCTCTCGCGCTACGAGGCCCTCGTGCGCGAGCCGCTGCGCGTGCGTTTCGGCGAGTGGGACGTGGCCCTGAATCCGACGCCCGCGGTGGGGGGCGCGACGCTGGGCGCGATGCTGCTGGCGTTGGATCGTCGCCCGCTGCAGGGATGGAGCGCGACCGAGACGCAGCGCGTGGTCGAGATCCAGCGTGCCGCGCTGACCTATCGTGCGGACGAACTCTTGCCGGCCGTCGACCGGGCCAGCGCCGCAGCGCGCATGCTGGACCTTGCGCGCGAGCGGGGAGCGGCCGGCCTCACGTCGCCTTCCACGACGCATGTCTCGGCGGTCGACGCTGACGGACTTGCGTGTGCCATCACGCTCTCGTTCGGGTATGGCTCGGGTGCGATGGTCGAGGGCACGGGCATCTGGCTCAACAACGGCCTGGGGGAGCTCGAGCTGGCCGGCCCGACGATGCCCCGACCGGGCGAACGCCTGGCCTCGAACATGGCGCCCACGATCGCGCGACGCGACGACGGCGCGGTGCTGTCGATCGGCTCGCCCGGCGCGAGCCGCATCACGACCGCCATCCTCCAGGTACTGGCGAACGCGCTGCAGCTCGGGATGCCGCTCCAGGACGCGATCGCTCATCCGCGCCTGCACGTCGTCGAGACCGGCGACGATCCGCTCGTGGCCACCGAGCCCGGCCTCCCGGACGCCGCCTTCGAGGGTCTACGCCGCAGAGAGTTCGAGCGCCTCGACATGCACTTCGGCGGTGTGCAGGCGGTCTGGCGCGAGCCCGGTGGCCGCCTGCTGGCCGCCGCGGACCCGCGCCGAGGTGGGGCCTGCGCCCAGATCCCTCCCGCGTAGTCCGGGGGCCCGCGCCCGCCAGGCCAGGTCCGGCGACGGCACGAGCATGCCGGCCTTGAAAGGCGACGACAAGTGAGACGGCTTCACCCGGCGCGCCTTGCTGCAATCCGAAACGTCCGCTCGTTCCCGAGAGTAGCTCGCCGCGCCCGTCGAGATGCAGCGTCGGTCCAGTGCCAGGGCGTGCGAGGCCGACGTTGCGCCAGACGGGCGACGCGTCGATCGGAGTGAGGAACGTGAGATCGCCGCCGTCGCGGATCGTCGTCTCGACGAGCTCGTCGCCCGTGAACTCGGCGACGAACACATCGTCGACCGGCGTCATGGACACGAACCGCTCGATCTCCGGGAACGCGCCGGTCTCGTCGCCGAATGCCCAGTTCGCCTGGAACGTGTTCGACATGACGATGTCGACGATCCGTCACCGTTGTTGTCGCCGATCGCTGCGCGTCCCGGGGCGAGGAACTCGACGTGCGGGACTGCGTGTGCGTGTGCCAGTGTGGGAACGCAGACGAATCGCTGGATTCATCGGGGCTCCCGCTCTCGCACAGGCGCGCTCGGGTGTGTGCGCCGCGCCGCATGAACTCTTCAACGGGATGGTAGACCCCGTTTCGAGAAGGAGAGGTTCTCCCCTTCATTCGATTCGCGCAAAGGCCGAGAAGCCGTCAGTAGGAGCCTTGGATGTAGTTCTGCAGCTCCTTGATCTCGTCGTCCTTGTCGCGCACGAGTTGCTTGACGAGATCGCCGATCGAGACAAGGCCGACGAGACCGTCACCGCTGCCGCTACGCACGGGCAAGTGGCGCACGCGATGCGTTGTCATCATGGCCATGCAGCTGTTCACATCGTCGTTCTCGCGAGCGAACACGACGTCGGTCGACATGATCTCCTCAACCTTGGTCGACTTCGACGAGCGGCCCTGTAGCGCGACCTTGCGCAGATAGTCGCGCTCGGTGATCACACCGGCGACACCGTCGTCGTTCGTGACGACGAGGGAGCCGACGTTCTTCGAAGTCATGCGTTCGATCGCCTCGTAGACGGTGGCCGCTGGTTCGATCGTGATGACCGCTGGGCCCTTCTGGGCGAGGATTCCACGGATGGATGTCATCGTTCCTCCATTCATGCCGGGCGAGCCGCGGCGTCCTGCATCGGGGCGCCGGCCCCACGACGAACGTCGCGCTGTCGAGGGCGCATTGTAGCACTCATGCTCTGTACCAACCGAAAACCCATGCGTGTGCCGGAGAATGACACTTCACAGACTCTACGATGGGGATTGTGAGAGTGAGTGGTGTCGCCGCCAGTCACTTCACGTCACGTCGGGGATATCACCCTGTTGACGAACTGCTCCGAGTGCGACGTGCGTGACCGAGTGTGTCGGCGCCAGTGTGGGAACGCAGGCGAATCAGTGGATCCGTCGAGGCTCCCGCGCTCGCACAGGCGCTCGTGTGTTCGCCTCACTTGATGAGTTCGATGCGATCGAGTCCGATCGCGGTGTCGTAGATGCTGTCTCCGACGTCGCTCGCCGAGAACTCGATCTTCACCTTCTTGCCGACCATCGAGATCGGAACCGACACGACGGCGACCTTCCAGCCCGTCGTGTAGACGTCACCCTGGTCGAAGCTCGCGCTCACCGGTTTGACGTCGGAGTTGTTGTAGGTGCCGTTCGGACCAGGCGGGCCGCAGAGATCGTCGACGAAGGTGATGAAGAGCTGCGAAGAGCCGCCGCCCTCGAGGTCCGTCATGCGCACTTCGAACGTGTCCTGGAAGACCGAACCACAGAACTCGAGGAACTCTTCCGAGAAGAAGATCCAGTCGAACGCGAGGAAGGAGACGTCCTCGGGCAGGCAGACGGTTTGCGAGAACGAGCCACTCGCCGTCGTGAAGCCGAGCCCCGTGCTGATGACGCCGAGCAGCTTTCCGCTCGTCGGGTTGTAGCCGGCGAGTGACGGAACCGAACGTGCATCGCCGTTCTTCGTCCAGCCAGCCGTGCCGTCCTCGAATCCGCCGTTCTTCACTTCGCGCGGATCGAGCGCGACGGTCTTGTCACCGAAGAGCTTAAACTCGGCGGGGTCCTTGTCGTTCTCCTTGATGCCCGCGACGAACGCGTCGTCGAGCGTCTTCTCGGGCTCGAGGAGCTTGTCGAGAAGAGGTGGCCCGTTGTCTTCGCAGAACGCGACGGCGACGTAGTCGGTGTAACTGAGGAACGCCGCGGCACCCTTGCCGATGAATGCGTTCGCGAGCGTGCCGTTGTAGGCGCCGCGACAGATGCTCGTGTAGACGATCGAGTTCGGCATCTTGCCCGAGTACTTCCTGAAGAAGCTCGGTGCCATCCCGTACTGGTCGCCCCAGAGGACGATGCGCCCTTTGAGGATGTCGTCTTCATAGGTGTCGATGTTGCCCGCCGTGATCGCCATGTTGCTGTGGACGATCACCTGACCGTTGGGGCCCTCGTAGCTGAAGATCGTTCCGAGGATGTCGTCGAGGTCTTGGAAGAACGAGTCGCCGTGGCTGCTGATGAGGACGAGACCGTAGTCGGAGAGGTCCTTGAAGTCCTCGACCGTGCCGGTCCCTTCGGCGGCGTACTTCGTGTACGTGACGTCGAAGCACTTGTCGTCGATGAGCGTCTGGGCCATCGCGGGAATGTCGTCGTCGTCACCCCAATCCCAGTGCTGCGCCGCGATCGCGCGCACCTTGTTGCTGCCCACGACGTTCTTCGTCACGGACATGGCGTGCGTTGTCGTGGGCTGCGTCGCGCGCCAGGCTGCGAGGGCGTCGGCGATCGGGTGAGGCGACAGCGGCGTCGTCTCGGGCGTGAAGGCATCGTAGTGGGGATCGAGCACGCTGCGACCGAGTTCGGCATCGCTGACGCCGCCCTTGACGTCGTTCTCCCAGGCATACAGCACGGCCGGAATCCCGCTCTCGTAGACCACCCAGAGACCGAGGCCATCGTTGCTGAAGCCGACCTGCGCGACGTCCGGATCGTTCTGGAGCTGGTTCTTCACCGAGGCGAGGACGTTGGCAAGGTTGCCGTTCTGCACGGCCTGGTCGATCTTCGCCTGCTGCGTCTTCTGCGTGTTGATCGCGTCGTTGATCTCGCCGTTGGTGAGGTGGTCGGCGATGAGCACTGTGCTCGGAGCCGAACGCACGTCGTCGAGTTTGCCCAAGCGGCCGACGCGCGCGGCGTACTCGACGACACCCTTCTCCGAGGCCGAAGGCGTCGTCGCGATGCGCGCGGTGAAGATGTTGTCGGCTTCGATCTCGTCGCCGTTGCCGCCGAGGATGCCGTCGTCGAAGAGGGGCGAGACGTCGGTCTCGACGCCGTTCACGAACTTCACGAGGGAGACGTCGGTGGGGTCGGTGTTCTCGTCGCCGAGCGCAATCGTGGCGACGATCTCCGTCGCCGCGTTCACATAGAGGACGTCCGGCGTGATGACCAGTTCGCCGCCAAACTCGTACTCGGTGAGCGAGCGCTTCTTGATCTTCGGCTTCTTGACCTTGGCCTTGATCACGATCTCGCCCGACTCCCCGACGTTCACGACATCGAGCGTGTACACGCCGAAGACGTCGAGCGGGATCTTCTTCAATGTGGTCTTGGCGCCCTTCGTCGCCATGAAGGCGCTGATGTCGACGAGCTTGTTGTCGGGATCGCGCAGCGTCGGCGTCCCCGGCACCGCGAGCGACTTCTTGCCCGGTCCGATCACCGCCGTGAGTTCCGAGCCGGGACGCACGGGGATCTTCACGCGCACCTTCTCGGGGCCGGGGCCCGGCACGGGCGCGCTCGGCGGTTTCACGAGACTCTTCGCGAGCTTGCTCTTCGTCTTCACGGAGAAGCCGCCCGACGTGTTGACGTCACCACTGAACGCCAGCAGGTAGCTTCCCGTGCTGGGGAGTTCGTAGTTCTTGATGACGGCCTTCTTGCCCTTCGCGGGCAGCTGCGCCGTGAGCAGCACGGGCGCGGCTCCGTCGACGACGGCAAACAACGCCACGACGGGGATGAGCTCGGACTTCTTGGCCGGACCGACCGTGACGGAGAGACTCTCGCCGATGAGTCCGTCGAACGCCAGCACGTCGATGTCGCTCGTCGTCGAGATCGAGCCGTTGAACTTGTCGCCGAGGTTGATGTTCTCGTCGACGGTCTGCGCGTGAGCAAGCCCGACGCACAGCACGAGCGCGAGGGCGCGGTGGATCGTGATCATGGTGTCATTCCCGGTGTGCAGCCATGGGTCGCGTTCACCTCGATCAGGTGGGCAACTGCAATCGCGCGAGTCATGAGCCGGCTTTCAACCTATCCCGAGATGCATGGGCCGACGACCAACGTGCAGTAGGAAGTCAGTGAGCGTCGCAACTTGAGTCGCGAGTGCGTGCTCGGCCTGCGTCAATGTGAGATGCGACGGTCTCAGGGTGTTGTCGTCAGGAGCGAGACGTGCCGTTGCGCCTACACCGTTGCGTCGCTTTCGCGCTGCGCGAAGACGCCTCGCCATCCCGCCGCGCGGTAGAGTGCTCGTTCTCCCCGAGGATTCGACATGACGAACGACGACGGCGCGCCCGACGACGCCGCCCGCACCGTGCTGGACACGCTGATCGCGCGCACAGGGCAGCCGACGAAGGTGCTCCTCCGCGACGAAGACAGCGCGCTCGGGAAGTCGCCGATGATCGACGCCTCGGCGAGTGCATCGCTGCGCCCGAGCGCCGGGAGCCTCAACTACCAGGTGCTCGGCAAGATCGCCGAGGGCGGCATGGGCGCCGTCTTCAAGAGCCACGACAGTGACCTCGGTCGCGAAGTCGCGATGAAGGTGCTGCTCGAGAAGCACGCCGACAAACCGGCAGTGCTCCAGCGCTTCATCGAGGAGGCGCAGATCGGCGGCCAGCTCCAGCACCCCGGCATCGTGCCCGTCTACGAGCTGGGCTTGCTCGAAGACAAGCGGCCGTTCTTCACGATGAAGCTCGTCAAGGGACGCACGCTCGCGGCCTACTTTGCAGAGCGGACGGGTGATGCCGGCGAGCGCCGCCGCTTCCTGAAGATCTTCGAACAGGTCTGCGAGACGATGGCCTACGCGCACAGTCGGCGCGTCGTGCACCGCGACCTCAAGCCCGCGAATATCATGGTCGGCGCCTTCGGCGAAGTGCAGGTCGTCGACTGGGGCTTGGGCAAGGTGCTCACCGACGGTGGAGTTGCGGATGAACGCGCTGCGGCCCGCGCACTGACCGATGTCTCGATCATCGAAACGCTTCGGAGCAGTGGCTCGTCGACCGGATCGGAGTCACTCGTCGGCTCCGTGATGGGGACGCCGATGTACATGTCGCCCGAGCAGGCGCGTGGCGACGTCGACCGACTCGACGAGCGCACGGACGTCTTCGGGCTCGGTGCGATCCTGTGCGAAATGCTCACGGGTAAACCGCCTTATCTCGGGGATGTCGACGCCGTGGTGATCGAGGCGGCGCGGGCGTTGCAGGACGGCGCGCGTGAACGCCTTGCGGCGAGCGGCGCCGATGCTTTCCTCGTCGACCTCGTCGAGCGGTGCCTCGCGCCGAATCCATCCGTGCGTCCGCGCTCGGCATCGGTGCTGGTCGAGGAACTCGGCAAGTGGCTCACCGACCAGGAACAGCGCGCGCGCGATGCCGAGGTGGCCAAGGCGCGGGCCGAGGAGGAGCGCAAGGCGCGTCGACTGACGCTGATGTTGGCGACGACGGTCGTCGTTGCCCTCGCAGGGGGTGGCTTCTTCTGGCAGGCGCAGCAGCGCGAGGCTGCGTCGCGTCTGCAGTCCCTCACGCACGATGTCGACAGCTTGCTGGCAGACGCCCAGCTCGATCGCGGGCGCGGCGACCTACGTGAGGCCATGGCCGGTGCTGAAGCCGCGGCGCTCCTCGTGACATCGAGTCCGGATGCCGACGATCGGCTGACGGCGCGCGTGATGGACCTCGGCGACACGCTCCGTGAAGAACTCGCCGAAGCCGATGCCGAGGCCGCGCGCGAGGCGCACCTGGCGGGCTTCCTGGCCGCGCTCGAGGAGTCGCTCGGGACCGTCAACATCGCGGGCGTCAACGACTTCGACAAGGAACGTTTCGTCGACATCGAGCAGCTCTTCACGAACATCGGCGTCGACATCGACGGAGACCTCGAGCAGCAGGCGGTGGCGTTGCGCGCGCTCGGCCGTCACGCCCACATCGGCGAGGCGCTCGACGAGTGGGCCAGGCTCACGCTCAGCACGCGCGGCTTCGGTGCAGACTTCAGACGTCGCATCGAACTCGCGATGCTCGTCGACGACGATCCGTCGCGCGCGATGGTCCGGCGCGCACTCGTCGACGACGACCGCGCAGCCTTCATCCGACTCGCGTCATCGCCCGAGGAAACGGCCGACTGGACGCCGCGAACTGCCATGACGTTCATCTCGTCTGTCCACATGCTCGGTTACAGGACGATCGAGATGCGCCCGATGCTGCGGGCGATCAGCAAGCGCTACCCCGCCGACACGCTGCTCCACGGCCGGATCGCGGCGATCGATCTCTGGCGCGCACCCGACGGCGCCTTCGACCCGATCCGCGGTCTGCACCACGCGTCGGTCCGTTATGCCGAGAACCCCGATGCGTTGTTCGCGATGACTCTTCTGGGCCGAGCCCAGGCGATGAATGGCATGGTGGACGAAGCGACGCAGCTCGTCGTCCGCATGCTCCGCGTGCACCCGGACGCGTACTACACGAAATGGGGTCGAGGTGTCCGCTTCGTCGTGCAGCAACTTCCGCCTGGTGAGAAGAGCCGTGAGTACATGCGCATCCATGAGGTCTACGCCGAGCACCGGCCCGACGACTTCGAGATGCTCCACGACCGAGGTTGGGACATCCTGAACGTGCGGGACGTGACACCCGCGGAGATCCGACAGGGGCGCGAAGACGCGCTGCGTGCGATGTCCCTCAGCGCCGAGACCAGCTCGTCGTGGAACACCGTCGCCGTGGCCTCGTGGATGCTCGGAGACCGAAAGACGATGGCTTCGGCCGCGCAACGCAGTATCGATCTCGAGGGTCCGTACCTCACCGACTACGCGATCCTCGCGTTGGCGCAGGCAGCGGATGGACTCCTCGACGACGCCCGCGCGACGATGGCATCGTCGACGCTGAGCCTTGTCGCGCAGGACCCCATTGAGCACAAGATCGTCGCCGCGGTGAATGCGCTCTTCGACAAGCCGTAAGTGTCAACCCACGTCGAACGCGGTGAGCGGCGTTTCGCGACAGTCGTCGCACGTCGTGTCGAGCGAGAGGTATTGCTGTTGGCAGCGTGGGCAATAGCCGACGGCATCGGTGTCACGTGAGGGCGGTGCCAGCGCTGCGGCGCAGTCGACACCCAGGCGTGTGAGTGTCGGCTCGAGGTGTGCGAGCAGCCGCGCGCGATGTTCGCGGCGTGTCGCTGCGACCTCGGGTGCTTCGTCCATGACGGGAGCGTGGAGGTCGCGCAGCACGCGGTGGGCGATCGGGTGGGCGGACGTGCCCGCGAGGGCGACGGCGGCGACGAGCGGGTCGCAGCCGTCGAGCAACGGGCGGGCGAGGTGGTCGCGGGAGCGCATCGCCGAGAGTGGAACGAACGTGAGCGACAGCGTGCGCGTCCAGCGGTCACCGGGAGCCTTGGGGTAGAGACGGCGGTGCGCGACGAAGAAGGCGATGACGTTGATGAGCCAGAGTGCGACGAAGAGTGCGAAGAGTGGGCGCCAGGTTGCCGAGAGTCCGCGCTGCACGACGGCGATCGGGGCCGCCAAGAAGGAGAGTGCGAAGAGTGCCGTCGTGAGGTAGTCGAGCCAACCCGAGACGCGGTAGAAGCGTTCGAGACGTCGCGTGATCTCGTCGGTGTCAAAGGCGGCGGCCATGCGCGCGTCGAGCGCGGCGGCGCGCGCGTTGTCGTCGAGTGCGGCAAGGGTGTCGAGGTCGTGTTTGATGCGTCGCGCGAGGCCAGGTGATCCGGCGATCCAGAGGTTGCCGAGCTGGAGGCGTGCGCCGTCGAGGCGCGCTGTGGCGGCTTCGGCGTATGGAACGCGTGGGCCTGGGAGAGGTGCGCGGTGTGCGGGGTCGAGCGGCAGCGAGTCGTGCGCAACGATGCCGTCGATCGACCAGGCGAGGTCGGGATGGTGGACGACGAACAGCGTCGACGTCGGCAGGAGCGAACCAAAGGCCAGCCCGGCCTCGCCGTTACCCAACGCGGCATTCGGAGACGTCACGTGCCAACGTCGCGCGCCGCGCACGAGCGCGAGTCCAGAGCGTCGCATCCACGCCACGCACTCCGTCGCATAGATCACGACGAGGACGACGAAGAGATCGAGTTGATCGGTCACGCGGGCGCCAGTCTCGCTTCTGCATTCCAGCTTGTTGATTCGCCTCGTCACACTACGCATGGCCAGCAGACGCGTCCACATGAGGTGCGCCTCGCGACGCGTCATCTCCACATCACCTCGCCATCACGTCGGTGTCATGCACCTCGCCGCCATCGCCCATAGGTTTCGTCTGTGCGCCGCGCTCAACGTGACGTCGCGCACTTCGTCTATGACCAAGAAACGAGATGACCATGAAGACGCTTTCCACAACGCTCGCGATGAGCCTGCTCGCCGCTTCGGGATTTGCAGGGGACACCTGTGAGACGACCGCACACCTCCAGGCCGAAGCGGCGAAGTTCGAGCTTCGTGAGGAACTCAACGTGATGATCGCCACGTGCCTGAATCTCACCGACCCGGCCGAGCGCCTCGAGTGCATGCGCGAGGCGCGCGCCGAGTTCGTCGAAAACAAGGAACTCGCGCAGGAGCAGCTCGAGGCGCGTCTCGACCTCTGTCAGCTGCTCGGCGGCGGTGCCTACGATCCGGAGATCGAGCCCGACGATTTCAGCACGACGGTCGACAATCCCTTCTTTCCCTTGAAGGTCGGCGCAACGTGGATCTACGAGTCGGATACCGATGAAGGGCTCGAAGTGATCGAGGTGACCGTGCTCGCCGAGACGCGCGAGATCCTCGGCGTCGAGTGCGTGTCGGTGCGCGACACGGTGACGCTGGAAGGTGAGTTCGTCGAAGATACGATCGACTGGTACGCGCAGGACGACGACGGCAACGTCTGGTACTTCGGCGAGATCTCCTTCAACTACGAAGACGGCTTCGTCGAGAACATCGACGGCTCGTGGCTCGCCGGGCTCGACGGCGCCAAGCCCGGCATCGTGATGCTCGGCGCACCCACTGTCGGCACGACGTACCGCCAGGAGTGGTTGCTCGGTGACGCCGAAGACGCCGCGACCGTGCTCTCCATCGACGCATCCGTGACGATCGGCATCGGCACCTACGGCGGCTGCGTCCAGACGGCCGACTTCCTTCCGCCCGAACCCGACGCGCTCGAGCACAAGTTCTTCGCGCCCGGCATCGGCTTCATCTACGAGACGAAGCCCGGCGAGACGGAGACGCTCGAACTCGTGTCAGTCACGGGGCTCTGATGGCGCCGGTGCTCGACGAGCCGGGCGCGATGCTCGGCTCGTCGAGCGGCCCAGTGTCATGGAGCTTGCCACTGTGACCCTCCTTCTCTTCGCGCGCACCGTAGAACTCGCCGTGTTCGAGGGGCGAGGGCGCGTCGACGCCCGCGCGAACCATGGCACGGGGTGTCGACGCCTCCCTCGTGATGATCGGGCTGCATGACGAGGATCTCGCGCGCCTACTCGTTCGCGAGTTCGGTGTCGTCGGTGCGGCCCGTGATCTTGCCCCAGATCGTTTTGAAGAAGCCGGCGATCGCGACCGCTGCGACGGCGATGAGTTTGCCGAACTTCTTGAAGAAACCCATCTTCAAGGCCGCCGCGGCCGCTCCGCCCGTGACGAGCGCGGCCAAGCCGTACTCGGCGACCTTGTCACCGCTGACGTACTGGTTGTAGCGGTGTCCGTCCGTGAAGCGGAAGCCCTCGAGAACCTGTTGGACTTCGGCGACCGCGGCGTCGTAGACGGCGGGATCGCAGGCCAGCGTGACGCTCATGACACCACGACGACCGAGCAGGCGGATGTCGTGGTTGATGAATGGGCTACCGAGGCTCGCGAGTCGCAGTCCCCATTCGAGGTTGTTCGTCGTCGGGTTGTAGGCCGGCTCGGACTCCCATCCGACGAGTTCCATCTCGTCGAGGTCAAGGCGACGGCGCTCCTCGTTGCCGGCATCCATGTTGTCACGGAGCGATGCGAGCAGGTCATCGGCGTCGAGTGTCTCGTCGTCTTCGATGTAGCCGACGTCTTCGAACTCGAAGAACAACATCCAATCCCGGTGATCCGGAATGAGGGTTGCGAGTTCTCGTCCGTTCGTGAGGTTGTCCATGCTCACGAGCAAGCGCTTGGTGTCGGCGGCCCCGAGGTGAACGACATTCTCCCCGATGTCGATCTCGGCCATCCCGCCTATGGGCGCTGTCGCAGGGCCGATGGTGGTGTCGAATGGCGTCTCGTCCATGCCCTGGCCGGTCGAGGTTCCGGCGAGGCCGAGCGTGAACGAGACGAGTACGGCGATGAAGCGCAATGACATGGTCTTCCCCTTCAATGTCTGACATGTGAGCACCGCGCTCACGCCACCAGCGTATGTCAGAGGTAAGCATAGAGGGAAGACGGGCTTGGTGAGACCAGACGGCCGCGCTGGGGCGCAGGAGATTCGTCGTTCTCATCTGTGCGCGAAGACGCGGGCGAGTCGGTGGAGTTATCGAGCTGCACGCGGTGACGAGAACGGGTGCGCGCCACACGGGGCACGAGCTTCGCAGCGCTCTTTTAGTCGTCGAGCGAGTCGTCGAGCTGTTCGGTCGGCGCCGTCCATGTGCCGTCGATGTGGACGTGCGTCAGGCCCGCGCGACTGTTGTTGTGAATCAACTTGGCGGCTTCGCGCGGGAGGCGAACACAGCCGTGTGAGGCCGGATGGTCGGGGAGTTCCCAGTGCGAGTGGAGCGCGATCGCACGCGGGAAGTGCACCCATGTCACGTAGTGGCAGGACGGCGTGCCGAGCAGCTGATCCGCGAAGCCGGCGACGGCGAAGTGACCTTTCGGCGTGCAGTAGGTGTCCGTCGTGTTGCTGACGGCCGGGTCGTTGCAGTCGAGGCCCGGGCGTCCCGTGCCGGACACCGACGACCACGGTCCGCGCGGCCCCGCCTCGGCGCCCGGTCCGGTCCACTCGACCCACGCGTGATGGTGCGGCGACGTCAGATCGACGTAGACGTCGCTCACGTATGTCTCCGGAAAACCCGGATGACGCATTTCGAGGTCGAAGCGCTCGGCGACGACGGCGCCGTCACCCACCGCCGTTCCGGGAACGGCGGGGAGTTGAGTGAGAACGGCATCGTGCGCCGCCAGTCGGTGCGCCGCTGGAATCGACGTATAGGCGTCGCGACGACCGTTCCAGTCGTCCCAGGTCGTGGCGCCCTGGCAGGAGACGAGGGCGAGCAGAAGCACGCACGAGCAGAGAGCATTCAGAGGTGGGTGAGGTCTCATGTGCTCGACGGTAGCGCGCGTGCGGTGGTGTTTAAACACTCACGGTGGGAGGTTACCGGTGCAGCAGCAACGAAGACGCCCGCCCTACTTGACGCGCGAGCGCAGCAGGTACGAACTCGGTTGAAGCGGCTCGCTGAAGCCATGCAGCGGGGAGGCCGAGAGGGAGTCGCCCGACTCGTGGTCGCGGTAGACGTTGATGGGGCGGTCGACCACCTGCTCGGCGTTGTCCTCGTCGGCCACGATGAGCCGGACCTGCAGGCGCGAGACATCGCTGAAGTACCAGGTGCCGTTGCTGTAGGACCACTTCGCGCTGCGCTTCCAGCTGTCGGATGGAATGCGCACCGTCAGGAGCTCCATGCCCGGCTGCTCCTTTCTCCACGCGGCGACGGCTTCGGCGATCGCGATGTCGCGGTCGCCGCCGGCGTAGGCGTCGTTCGGAAGCTTGTTCTCGCGGATGATGAGTTCCTTCAGCGAGTCGGCGCGCTTGGCGAGGCTCGCTTCCAGCGCGGCGACCTCGGCCTTCACGCCAGCCGCGCCCTGCGGATCGAGCACCGCGTACAGAGCGAGCTTGTCCGTGGCCCATTCCATGCGCTGCGGGATGCCGCCCGTGAACCACATCGGCTTCTGCTCGGCAACGGCTTCCTCGGCGTACTGGTCGGCTTCGGCGAGGTGTTCGCGGATCTCGGTCGGGAGCGTCTGCTTCTGCGTTTCCGCCGTGGCGAGGAACTCCGCGTGCGTCGAGAGGAAGTGATTTCCCGTCGATTCGATGTGCGTGCCCTGGTCCGTCTTCTGCTCCATCAGACGTGCGTACTTGCGCGCGATGCGGATGCACTCGTCCTTCGCAGCGGCCTGCTGCGTGAAGGCATCGGCCATCGCGGCGCGGCCCTCGTTCGAGTGGCTGTCCGTGTAGCCGTACATCTGCGAGAGCTCGCGCAGGCGCTTCACATCCGTGTCGAACTCTGGGTAGTTCGCGGGATCGACGAGTGCCATGAGCTTGGCGTGTAGCGGCTTGAAGTACATGTCGGCCGTGTCGATCTTGGCGCGCGCGGTGATGAGTCGCTGCTTGGCTTCCGCGACACCTTCACCGTTGGCGGGAATCTTGGCGAGTCCGTCGTCGACGAAGCCGGCCTTGCGACGCCCCTCGGCGATCGTCGCCATCGCCTGTCCGGTGGTGCGGTGGTTGATCGTGAGTTGATCCGCGACAGGACGCGCCTGCTCGAGCAACGTCATCAGTGACGCGACGTATCCCTCGACCTCGCGCAGCGTGAAGAGGGTGTTCTTGAGGTTGTCCGCGTGGGGGTAGCCGAGCTTGACGGTGCCCGGTGTCTTGGGCGTTGTGTCCGGCGTCGGTGCAGGCGACGGCGTGTCGCCGGGCTTCGGTTCCGGCTTGGGACTCGCCGCCTTGCCGCTGAGGATGCCGGCGAGTGTGTTGTAGAGCGTGACGGCCTCGTTGTAGCGCGTCGTCGCCTCGGCAACGCCTGGACCCGAGAGCGTCTTCAGCATCGTGCCGGCCGGCTCGATGTCGCCGAAGGCCTGGTCGAGCCGCATCTTCGAGAGCTTCGCCGCCGATCCCTTGGGCGGGCTCGTCAGGTGACCGATGCTCCCGTTGACGAGTTGGAGATTCGACTCGGCGCGCTTGAGGTGCGAGTTCACGGCGGCAACGTCGACGGCCGCGGCGGGGCGCGCGATGAAGAGCGCGGCCAGGAGGACGAGGGCGATGTGGGGAAGTCGCAGCGAGATGGTCATGGCCGGGGTCGGAAGGGGAGAAGGAGTCGTGCGTGAGTGTGAGCGCAATGCGGACGCGGGACCCGCCACATTTCTCGGATACAGACACATCGGGATCAGCTGCGCCGTAGCTGAAGGAGAGGATTCACGGGAACACCTGCAGGGCCGAACGGGACGAGCGCCTACCCGCCTCAGCAGCGTGTTGAAGAACTGCTTCGGAAGGGCACCGCATGACCAGTTGCTCTCATCGGGGCGTGGCAGCCTCGACGGATCCACTGATTCGCCCGCGTTTCCACTCCCCGATGAGCGCGACGGGGTGCGAGCAGCACGCCGGCTGAGCTCTTCAACGCGCTGTCAGATCACCTGGCGCTCGTGTGCCCGCGTCGTAGTGAGGGAGGAGTGCCACCGTCGATGGTCTTCCGCCCAACACGTCAGCCTGGGTCGTGCTTGGCAGCCGTGAAGATGACGAAGCCTTCGGTCGCTCAGCGCATGCGCGCGAAGCGAACGTCGCGCGTGCGTCCGTTGGACAGGTACATGCCGATCACCTTGTCGGTTCGCGAACGCTCGAAGTCGATCTGCATGTCGCCGCCGGAGAAGGCGTCGCCAGACGTATGGCTGAGCGGCGTGTCGTCGGCGCGACGGCGCTGGAGGACGAGTGCATCGCCGTCGAGCGCGACCGTCGCGAAGACGCCGAGCTCGTCGCTGAAGTACTGACCGACGTAGAAGGACAGGTTCTGAGAACTCTCGTCTTCATCGATGAGACGTGTCGCGCGGTGGTCACCACCCTGGTGCAGCGTCAGCGAGTCGACTCTCGAGTCGTCGTTGCGGGGGAACGTCAACGCCGCATCCACCCCGACGACGCTGAACGTCATCGGCGATGTGGGGATGACGTCGATCTCCGGCTGCCCGCTGCCCTGCGTGATGAACCGCGAACCGTCGCGCGTCACGGTAAGCACGAACGACGGGCTTTCGTCGAGCGAGTAGCGTCCAACGAACTCGTCGAAGTCTGCCGGGTCGAAGCTGCTCGGGTCGAAGTCGGACGCTGTCGCGTCGTCAACCTTGGTGTCTTCGTCATCGTCGGCGGGCATTGCATCGTCGAAGAAGAGCGACGCGAGGCGCATCGCGATGCCCGAGTTGAAGGAGCTGTCGTTGCTCTGCACCGTGACTCCGGCGCGGATCGTCGGGAAGTACACGAGCTGTGAGCGGTGTGCCGTGTCGGCACCGCCGTGGTGAATCCGCTTCAAGCCGCGCTGCTCGTCGATGAACAGCCCCAAGCCGTAGCCCGTCGCTTTGCCATCGCTGAGCGTGTACGGAGTCATCATTGTTGCGAACATCTCGGACGTTCCGACGTTGGCCTGATCGAAGTTCTCGACCCAACGTCGCAAGTCGCCCACAGTCGAGTAGATGCCGCCCGCTCCCATCGACGCGCCGAGATCCTCGACCTCCCTGTAGCCGGCCGCACTTCCGGCGTATCCGGCAGCGCGCCCTGGCACGATCTGGTCCTGCGAGGCGCGCACGACGGAGCTGGTCATCCCAAGCGGCGCAAAGACCTCCTTCTCCATGAAGTCGGGGAAGGTCTCGCCAGAAACTCGCTCCACCAACATCGCGGCGAGAGCGAAAGCCGTGTTGTTGTAGTTCCACTCGGCGCCCGGTGAGTTCTGCAACGCGGGCTGGGCCTGGACGATCGCGATGATCTCGCTGCGGTCGATGGAGTCGCCGCGGTCGAGGCGGCGACCCGACATGCTGAGCAGGTTGAGGAACTCGCGGTAGCCACTCGTGTGCGTGAGGAGGTGACGGATCGTGACGACTTCATCGAACTCGGGAAGCTCGGAGATATGCGTGCGGATGTCGTCGTCGAGCGAGAGGGCGCCGCGGCTTTCGAGGAGCATGACGGCGAACGCCGTGAACTGCTTCGAGGTCGACCCGATGTTCGTCGGCGTGTCCACGGTGAAGGGGACGTCGTAGGTGAGGTTGGCCATGCCGTAGGCTTCCTCGAAGAGGACTTCTCCGTCGCGCCAGACGGAGGCGACGACGCCCGGACTCGTCGTGCGGTCGTACAGCGAGAGAAGCTGTCGCGCGCGATCGACGGGCGCGCTGCCGACGGGTTCGACGACGTCGAGTCGGATGGCGTAGTCGCCGGCTTCCTCTTCGAACGGCGCGACCTCGATGCGGTAGACACCCGCGTCGTCGGACTCGAAGGAGAAGTGCTCGGCGCCGCGAGCGGGGCCGTCGATGGTCGCCAGCGCCGCGCCCGACGGGGCGATGAGGCGTACGACGACATCGACGGAGCGCTGATCGACCGAGCCGCGCACGAAGGTGTCGACGTCGACCTCGATCGCGTAGGACGCTGGCGTCTCCCGCTCGAGCGTGCCCTCGAGTGTCGTCTGAGGCGCGAGCGGGATGTCTTGACCGAGAGCGGTCGCGACGAGGGAGGCAGCAAACGCGATCGAGAGGCGCAACATGCTCATCGTTCTCCGAGTGGGTGGGGGTGGAGCGAGGCGGCGCATCGTCGCATGCGATCCCGGCTGCCGCGTGAGCGTGCGATGGCACGTCAGTGGCGCGCATGCCCAGGACCGAGGAACGGCATGAACGGCCTCCGCTGGCATCGGCGCGGGGTTCACGGACCTCCCGCGGCGTGCGGGCGTGTAGGCGCGGGATCTCGTTCGCCGCATCGCTCGAATCCGCTCCCTGCGGCGTCAGGTCGCTGCATGCACAATGAGAGTTGCGATAAGCCGTCTGCTTCTCCGCCTCGTCGCTGATCACCCCACGCCCACCGAACGAGCCTCCACGATGATCTACTCCTCGCAGTGCGCTGTCGCCAACTTGCTCCTGGCATGCTTCGTCGTTGCAACCTCAGCGAGCGCCCAGGAGTCCTTCGTCTACTCGCTCAACACCGATGGGCGCGTGACCGTCAACGGTGCAACGCTCAAGAATCTCAAGGGCGGCCTCGACTACGCGAAGTTCCTCGATTTCGAAGATCTCGACGACATCGAGGAAGCCTGGCTGGCACTCGCCGTCGTCGGGCCCGACTGGTGGGCGCTGCGCTACGACGGGCGCCTGTCACGCAACGGCGATCTCATCGACGAACTCGGTTTCAACGATCTCGACGACGCATGGATCGACCTGCTCATCGATGATGGCGACGCGGTGGCACTCCGTTCGGACGGTCGCGTCAACGTCAACGGTTCGCTCCTCGTCGCGCTTCCCGACGGCGACTTCTACTTTCGGGAGATCCTCAGCGACGGTGACGATCGTTGGACGCTGCGTTCCGACGGGCGCGTCTTCCGCAATGCGATCACGCCGGGGCTCTTCCGCTTCAACGGCCCCGACGGCGTCTTCGGCGGTGACGACGGCGAGGACTCGGACACGGTGTGGTCCCGCTTCGCCGTCGATCCGACGAACGGTGACATCGTCGCGATTCGTCGCGACGGACGCGTCGGACGCGCCACACCGGCGGACTTCGACGGCTCGAAACCCGGCGGCACCCCGCCGAGCGCAGGCTTCGACACGTCTCTTCCATTCCCGAACGACAAGGAGGACGTGGGGATCGAAGACCTTTACACGGCCGTCCTCGTCCTCGCCGACGGTCGCTGGGTCGTCTTGCGTCGTGACGGGCGTGTGTACCGCGAGGGCGACGGCATCGTTCCGATCGCGAACCTCCCCGGTGACCCCGACAGTCTCGACGATTCCTTGTACGTCGACATCCTCGCCGTCGAGGGTGCACTCCTGGCACTGCGCGAAGACGGCCGCGTCTACTCGGTCGAACTCGAGACGCTGCTCATCAACCTTCCGAAGCGCGGCTATCGCGAGCTAGCATGGTCGTCCGAGTTTCCGAATCTCGCCGGTGCGAAGACGAAGCGTCCGGCGAGCGCGAAGGTCACGGTCGACGTGTTGGTGGGGGGCGACGTGAGCGCGCCGGTAC
This sequence comes from Planctomycetota bacterium, assembly GCA_029259745.1. Lineage (GTDB taxonomy): Bacteria > Planctomycetota > B15-G4 > B15-G4 > B15-G4 > OFTM221. The sequence goes on along the minus strand of JAJDEO010000024.1, from coordinate 24,083 downwards.
TCATCACGGATGTCGACACGAACAACGCTGATCTCACCGTCGTCGTCGACGCGACGACGCTGCCGACCGGCGCGTCGTTCGATGACGGGGCACGGCGCATCGTCTGGCCCGCCGCAGGGCCGGCCGGCAAGTACACGGTCAAGCACCAGGCCACTGATCTCGAAGGCAACGTCCGCAAGGGCAGCACGAAGATCATCGTGCGTGAGGTCGACGCGAGCGAGAAGAACAAGCCACCGCGCAAGCCGAAGCTCAAGAAGCTCGTGGCCCTCGATGGTCTCGAGATCGAGTTTCCGATCCCGCTTTTCGACCCCGACGGCGACGAGTTGACTCTCACGTTCGACGAGACGAAGCCGCCCTTCTCACAGGGCGCCGACATTTCTCTCGTCGACGGTGAGTACGTCTTCACCTGGACGCCCGCGCTCACCGACCAAGGCAAGGTCAAGGTGAAGATCGCGGTGTCGGACGGCGAACTGACGAAGACCTTCACGATCCCCGTGAAGGTCACGGCAACGCTGTTGACGTTCCCGTAGAGGGGAGAGAGGGCTCGTCACGTCTCTCAGAAAGTGAAGCTCTGACGCTTGCAATGCGCAATGAAGGCGCTATACTGCGGGTACATTCTTCAACGTCGCTGGCTCTTCGCAAACCGCGAGCGAGTCACGCATGCCTGAAAAACGGTCATACGGAAGCCCCGACTTCGACTTTTGGGGCGAGACCAAACCGGCTGAAGGGCCGGTGAGTCATTCCCTTCTGCAGAGGCCACATGTCGGATTGGTCGTTCTCTGCATCGTGTCTCTACCGACATCCCTGTTTTTTCTGATCAAGGAGGAGTACGGCAAGGGCCTGCTTGTCTTCGTGGCGTTCGCCATGTCGTTGTGGGCTCTTAAGTTCCTGAACGCCCATGGCAAGAAAACCGACCCTGGGGGAGAACTCTCAGCGACTCAATCTGTCGCTGACGACAGAGCAAAAAAGGAGGTTGGAGGGCCTCCGTGAGCGCACTGGCGCCAGCTCACTCGCTGAGTTGATGCGAAACGCGATCGCTGTCTACGAAGAACTGTTGCGCATCGAGGAGGGCGGTGCGCAGCTGATCGTTCGAAAAGACGGCGAAGTGACTGAGCTCCATCTCGTTCCGCGGGGGGGAGGTCGACCGTAGCGCGACGTTTGTCATGCGCGACGCGCTGCGGTCGCCCTTTTTCGGCGATCGTCAGTCGCTTGACGACGGGTGATTGGCGGCGTACACCGGTGAGGCGCGTTACGTCTCCAACCCCGGGCTCTCTCTGCCGGAGACGACCGCGGCCGGGAGATCAGAGTGGAGCCAGAGGAGGTCGAGCTTCGAGCGCGGCTCCGTCGTGCGATCGCGACGAAGGATCTCGCGGCGTCCGACGATGTCGACCTCCGCGACGCGCCGACCGTCGATCGACTCTGCGAACGGCTGCTCAAGTGGTTCTACACGTCCGCCGTAGGAAGTGAATCACGGGACGAGGCGTTCGCGTTGCTCGTCGAGACGGCAGCCCTCTTGCTCGATGACGCAGTGCTCCGCCTTCGGCGTGAGCGCGGGCTCGCCGTTCCGAGCGAGAAGCTCGTCGACGCCTTGTTCGCAGAGATGTATCTCGGCGTCGGGGCTCCGCGACTCGCGGAGAAGGCCTTCCTTGCCGCTGCCGTCAAGCGCGTGGACGGCGTGATCGACGAAGCGCTCGCGCTCGTCAGCGGAGAGTCCATTCGCTCGACGGCAGGGGCCGCGATCGCCGAGGGGCTGGTCGACCTCGGCAACCTGGCCGGCGACGAACTCGACCGCTTGAACGACGATCTGCGGCATCTGTACTGCGCAGCCTTCCATGGATTGGCGCTGCGCGACCGGCAGATTCTCTTGTGTCGATGTGTCGACGAACTCTCCGAGGCCGAGACAGCCGAAGAGATGAACCTTCCTCTCCATGACGTCGATGTACTCTGTCAGGAAGCTCTTGAACGCTTCGAAGCGCTCAAGGAGTCGGCACTCGACGACCCGTCTCTCGGGGCATCGCCATGACCATCGAGCCACAACACGACACGACCGATGCGGTTCACGGCGTCGTGCGGCACCTCGTCCGTTGCGAGCCTTGTCGTGAGTCGCTGGCGCACCTGGAGTCGCGCGACGCCGCGCTCGCATTCCTCACGGCACAGCGCAGCGATCCTCGGACGACAACAATCGAGCGCGTCTTTGCCGGCACCGCCACGGCGGGCGAGAAGGTCTTGGCAGATCTGCTCTACGAACTCGCCAAGGCCTGCCTTCTCAGCGACGCGGAGTTCGCCCGGCTGGTGAAGCCGCATGTCGCGCCACGCGAGATCGATGTGGTCGAGGCTCAGCTGCGCGCCCTCGTGCCGGCTGTAGTGCCACGCAATGATTCCCTTGCAGCTTGCGGCAACGCAGTCGAGCAGGTCCTCGTTGAGGGAGAGGATGTGCGCCGGACGGCACTTTCACTGATCAAGGTCCTCCGAGGACTCGAGGGAGTGTCGGTGCGTTCAACGACGCTCGAGGGGCAGTGGCTGATCCAATGCGGGCACTGCCGAGACGCCCTTTCGATGCTGCAAGCCGTCGTCGATGACCCATCCGTGCCGGTGTTTTGGCGGAACGTCGCGGCATCGGGTTACGCACGGGCGGCGCTCATGCTCGACGACTTCCAGAAGATCGAAACACTCGTATCGAAGGCCGAGCACGGTGGGTTTTCGAGTCCGCTCATCGAGCTGTTCGGTGTTGCGAGTTCCGCCGTGCTCGGTATGAGCGACTCGGCGCGTGCACGGCTCGAGGCGCTGAAGCGCCCGACGACAGCCTGGCCCGACGCCGAGCGCGGCCCGGGCATCCTGCTCTCGTCTTTCGTGAGTGAACATCTCGGGCTTGAGCCGTCCGAGTTGCGAGTGTCCGTGGGGGTGACATCGTGACGAATGCCAAGGTCATCGTTGCGCTCGCCGCGCTTGCATCCATGCTTGCTGCATCGACAGGGTTGACCCCGCGCGCGGCTGGTCCTGACGTGGGTGGGACGATTGGAAGCAAGGCTCCATTCTCCGTGCCCGCTCAAGCCAGCATTGTCGCCGTGAGTCATGGACAGGTTCTGTCAGCAACGGGTAGCGGGCTGGGCGGCGTTTCGGTGATCGTGACGAGTGCCTCCGCGGCAGTCGTTGACGTCACGGATTCCGACCGCAGCGGCGCCTTCGCGCTCGTCACTCCCGCGGACGAGGTGCTCTACCTCACGCTTCCCGGCACCGACGTCGTCGACGTCCCCTTCATCCCCGGTGACGTGCTGACGATCGTCCTGCCCTAGTAGCCGTTGAAAAACTCATCCGGCACACGCACCCGAGCGCGCCTGTGCGAGCCCGGGAGCCTCGACGAACGGAGCCTCGACGAATCCGACGATTCGCCTGCGTTCCCACACTCGCACAGACACGCTCGGTCACGCACGGCGCACGCAGAGCAGTTCTTCGATGGGCTGCGAACAGCTCGCGGCGCGCCAGGATGAGTGCTTCTACGGGCTGCTAGACTCGGCGGCATGTCCATCGTGCTCCGCAGTCTCACGTGCGCTTCGGCGCTGTTTCTCGGCTTCTCCGATTCGGCCCCCGCCTTTGCCGCCGCTCAGCAAGAGGCCGTCGGACGCTTTGCCCTCGAGCTCGGCCAGAGCGCCGGCGTCGAGTCGTTCAGCGGCGACGTCATCGTGGCGTTCTCCGACGGCCGCGATGAGCCGCGTGAGGCGATGCACCGCTGGTTCGGCGCGCCGCCCGTGATGCGTTTCGTCGTCGAGGGCTGGAAGACGGGCGAGACGCTCGAGCTCAGCGTCGACGACGCCGTCGCCCAGCACCCTGTCGACTGGCGCGCCTTCGACTGGAACGCGCAGGAGAGCTGGTCGTTGCAGGCCATCTGCCGACGCAGTCTCACGGGGCGCGAGGCCGGGCTCGGCACCGGCGATCTGTTCAGCGCCGTCGTCACGCGCGCCTACGCGCCGGGCGCCGACGACGCCGCTCGTCTCGTCATCGACCAGGTCGTCCTCGAAGACGTGTTCGAAGAGACCGAGCGCGTGAAGCTTTTCGAGTTCACGAGTCCGTCGCTGTCGCGCTTCCATGGCTTCGACTACACGATGCTCGCCGGCGTGCTGCTGCCCGTCGACTATGATCCCGATGCAACCTACCCGGTCCTCTACTCGATCACCGGCTTCGGCGGCACGCACCATGGCATCCACCGCTGGGTCGACTCCGACGAGCCGAGCTTCATCGACGAGTGCATCGTCGTGATCCCGGATGCCTCGAACCGCTACGGACACTCCGTCTTCTGCAACTCGCCGTCGATCGGTCCGTGGGGCGACGCGCTCGTCCACGAGCTGATCCCGGCGCTCGAGGCGCACTTCGGTGGCGCCGGGCCCGAGCATCGTCACGTCACCGGCGTGAGTTCGGGCGGGTGGTCGTCGTTCTGGCTGCAGGTCGCCTACCCGGAAGCCTTCGCCGCGTGCTGGAGTCACGTCCCCGATCCGATCGACTTCCACGACTTCCAGCAGATCAACCTCTACGAGCAATCGGCCGATGGGACGACGCGCAACATGTACGTCGACGAGGCGGGCGCGGCGCGTCCCGTCGCACGCGGGCGCGACGGTGAGGTGATGCTGACGTACGAGGAGTTCGTGCGCCGCGAACACGTCCTCGGCCCCGGCGGACAGATCCGCTCCTTCGAGGCGACGTTCAGTTTGCCCATGCCCGACGGCACGCCAACGCGCGTCTTTGATGTCGAAACCGGCGAGGTGCACCACGCTGTCGCGGAGACCTGGCGCGCGTACGACATCTCGCACACGCTGCTCACGAACTGGGATGCGCTCGAGTCGCGCCTCGACGGACGCATCCACGTCTGGGCCGGTGAGATCGACAACTTCTACCTCGAAGGTGCCGTGCAGCGGTTCCGGGCGCTGGCCGAACCCCTCGGGCTCCTCGATCACATGACGGTCGACGTCGTCCCCGGCCTCACCCATTCCCGCCATGGGCCTGGCTTCGATCAGATGCTCAAGACGATGGAGCGCGGTTGGGTCGGCCGCGGTGAGGAACGCGTGCTCGAGGCGGCGGGCACGGAGTGAGGTGCGGGTGCGCTCGGTTGACGTGACGATCGCGATGGCACGGCCCGGCGAGTCACGCGCGCCTTGTTTCGATACACGGGCGCGAGTTTATTCGGGCGCAGCTGGTGATCGGCGGGCGGCGATGTTTGCGTGTGTCAGGCGCACAGGCGACGAAGGCCGGGTGTGTCGACGCGTTCCTCGGCAGGATTCGACGGTCGTGGCGAGCAGAACTTGGTTCCCTGGCGGGGGCACGAGGCTGGCGCGTCAAGCGCAGAGGCGTCGGGGCAGCGTGACGCGCCATTGTTCCCGCTGCCTTGCGGGCTTTGGCACATGCGATACACTCCATGCGCGAGGGTGGGCGCCTTGAGCGGCCTGCCCCGTGCGATGTATTTCGCCGACGTCGTTTTCCGTGGTCGGCTTGGTTTTCGGGCAGTGCACCTGCGCGGTGCAAGGAGATGAATATGAATATCGATCGACTCACGACGATCGGCTTGGGCGTGTTGTTCGCCGCCGGCGTCACGTCGGCCCAGTCCTTCACGGACGTCACCAACGCGGCGGGCCTCGGTGGGAGCCACAACGCTTACCCCGTCACGGCCAAGCCAGCGATCATGGTCGACAGCGCGGCCGTGGGTGACTACGACGGCGACGGCTGGGACGACATCTTCTGGCACGGCGGGAGCGGGCAGGCCACGCGCCTCTACCGCAACAACCAGGACGGCACGTTCACGAACGTCGCTGTCGAAGCGGGCGTCGCGATCAAGATCCCCGGCTCCCAGGCCCTGTGGTTCGACTACGACAACGACGGCGACCTCGACCTCCATCTCGCGGTGATGCAGCAGTACTACCCGACGCCGATGCTCGAGGGTGGCGGTGGCCAAGCGTCCTACATGCCGGCCGGACTGTGGCTCAACCCGCCGTCCCCGAGCGTCGTCACGAAGGACAACTTCCTCTGGCGCAACAACGGCGACGGCACGTTCACGGACGTGACCGCCGAAGCTGGCGCCGCCGACACGGGCGGATGGGGGCTCGCGGCCGGCGACCTGAATGGCGACGGCTTGCTCGACCTGCTGGGCTCGACGTGGGACCTGTCCACGCCGCTGCCCTTGAAGGTGCATCTGAACGCGGGCAACGGCACGTTCCGCGAGGCCACGCCGGACAACTTCGTCAACAACAGTGCCTACTGGACCCACGGCTTCTCGCCGCACATCGTCGACATGGACTTCGACGGCGACCGCGACATCATCGTCGGCGGTGACTTCGACACGAGTTCGTTCTACCTCAACGACGGCAACTTCAACTTCACGGAGGTGACTGCTGCGGCGGGTTTCGGCACCGACCAGAACGGTATGGGCTCGGCGATCTGCGACTTCGACAACGACAACGACCTCGACATGTTCGTCTCGGCGATCTACTGGGCAGGCGGTCCGTTCCCCGCGCCCTTCGAGAACTGGGGTCACACGGGCAACCGTCTCTACGTCAACAACGGTGACGGAACCTTCAGCGACGGCACGGACGCCGCGGGCGTGCGCGATGGCGGTTGGGGTTGGGGTGCCAACTTCGCCGACATCAACAACGACGGCCACCCGGACCTCATCCACACCAACGGCTGGTACAGCCCCGAGGCCTTCCCGTTCTACGACGATGACGCCGTGCGCGTGTTCATGAACGACGGCAACGGCGTCTTCAGCGACGAGGCTGCGAACGTCGGCCTGGTCGACACCGATCAAGGGCGTGGTCTGGTCGTGTGCGACTTCAACAAGGATGGCGCGCTCGACGTCCTCATCAGCAACAACGACACGGGCCTGACGCTGTGGCAGAACGACCCGTTGACGGTCTCGGGCAGCTACCTCGAGGTCGAGGTGCGCGGCACGGTCCACAACAGCCAAGGCATCGGCGCGCGTGTGACGGTGACGGCGTCTGACGGCAGCCGCCAGACGCGGCACATCGAGTGCGGAAGCAACTTCATGAGCCAGACGCCTGCGCGCGCGTGGTTCGGGCTCGGTGACGCAGCCGGCGCCGCGACGCTGAAGATCGTGTGGCCGGACGGCACGATCGAGACCGTCACCGATGTCGCTGTGAACCAGCGCGCCACGATCGTCGAAGGCATCGGCGTTCAGAACGCGACGGCCACGCGGACACAGGGCGCGCGTCGGACGACCGCTGCCCAGCCGCAGCGCTGAGCACGGCAGCATGTGAGTCACCCGACGGATGAACGAGGCGAGCCATGCTCGTTCATCCGTCGGGAGATGAGCTTCCGTTTCGACGTGAGCTCGTCCGGTCGCCGGGCACGAAGGCATCGAGCGTGCCACGTTCGAGAACGCCTTCTTCCGATACGAGACAGTCATCAGTGATCGGACGTCCGAGACGCAGGCGGTCGAGACGAGGCTCGCTTGCGCGATCCTGAACCGGATGGCTGTGCTTGGTCGACCGAACTCGGTTGCGATCAAGTCGTGAACGAGTCCGAGCAACGAGAGGCTCTCGCATCATTTCGATTCGTGCGACAACGCCTAGCCCGTTGAAGAACTCAACCGGCGCGGCGCACGCACCCGAGCGCGCCGGTGCGAGCACGGGAGCCTCGACGAATCCACCGATTTGCCTGCGTTCCCACACCTGCACAGGCACACTCGGTCACGCACGTCGCACTCGGAGCTGTTCTTTAACACACCACTAGTTGCCGAGTGTGAACTTCACGGCGTTCGTCAGCGAGAACCCGCTCACGGCGCCGGCGTCGGCGAGGCCGGCCTGGGCGTAGAATGGAACGCCAACAAGGTTACCGTTCGGCGGAGTGGGGAGGGGCAGGACAGACGCGCCGTCACCCGCAACACCCGCTGCGCCACCCATCACGAGCGGCAACTGCACGAGGAACGGCGGCAGCACGTAGAACGTCCCGCCGATGAGCGGGAAGGCCGCGGTGTCAGCCCCGATCGCGAGCATGCCACCTGTCTGCCCAAGCGCTTCGGAGACAACGAACGTCACGTTGCCAGCGATCGTCGGGCAACCAGCCACGCCGAGCTTCGGTTCGAATCCGCCCGTGCCTTCGAGGCGCTCACCGAACGCAACCACCGACCCTGTGCACGCCGTCGGCGAGAGCTCGATGTCGGCCATGATGTTCGTCGTGCTGTTGCCCGTCGATCCAGTGCCAACAGGGACGTTCACGGGCAAGGACGAACCGCCGCCGGTTTGCCCCGCGAAGAAGGCCCGCAGTTCGTTCGAGATGTCGTCAAGCAAGATCACACGTCCCAGCGCGTCGTTCCACACTCCGCCGTCCATCGCGTACAGCGAGGTCAAACCCCAAACGGAGAGCGAGAGCGACGGCAGTGACACACGCAGCATGAGTTCATCGCCGATGTTTGACGACCCCGCGAGCGTCCACAGCAAGTCGCCGTTCGGAAGCGGGTCGAGTCCCATGCTGTAGGCCGCGGCGTTGACGTCGAACTTCGAGCACGTGATCGGCCCCGAGAGAGCCATCCCGTTCGGCGTGAGCGGAAGTCGGTGCACGACGACATGGCCGGCCTCGAAGCAAGGTGACTGTTGCTGCGTCTGCGACGACGCGGCGATGAGGCTGTTCGACGCGGCGTCGTAGTGCACTTGATCGAACAGCATGTCGAAGTGCACACCGTTGTGATCGAGAACCGGGTGGAGGACGTTCATGGCGTCGAGCACATGCAGGCCCGTGAGCTTCTTGTAGAGGTATATGCGCCCGTCGCCCGTCGGCGCGAGGCCCGTAATTCGATCCGCTGGGCTGCTGAACCCTAGGTCGAGCATCGACCCGTCCGCGCTGATCGCGAAGAGGCGCGGCTGGAAGACACCGGTGGGTTCCCACGCGAAGAACGCCACGACCGCATCGCGATACGCGTCGTACTCCATCCAGTCGGCACCGCTGTAGTTTGGGAAGATGTCGGTCACCAAAGGCGCCCCGAGTCCCGTTGCCGGATCGATGCGAAACAGCGTTTGGAACGAGTCACCGAAGGGGACGGTCGCGACCAGCATCTCGTCATGCGAGAAGGGGCCGGTCTGGGCATCGGCTTCGGGGGGCGACACCAGAACGAGTGCCGTTGCGAGCAGGAGTGTGCGGAAGGTTGTCATCGTGTGACTCAGGATTGAGGGACTTCGTCCGTCGACGAGACGCCGGACGCAGGAGCCGAACTCGGCACCGCCAGATCTCAGCGAAAACCAGTGATTCGCTTGAGATCTGGGCGTTTTCGACTCCGGCGGGCACGGCGCTGATCGAAAGCTCGTCCACATGCTGCTGTGGAGCGGCCGGACTCTTGATGAGCGCAGACTCGTCGAATCAAGAGGAATCGGCGTGCGCGGCAGCGCGTTACAGCAGGACGACGTTTTCTCGACCGTTTTCGATCGAGACGCGCAACGACGGGCGCGGCGCACTTGCAACCTCGACATCGACCGCGAGCGCGCGCCATGCCGTACGGGCACCCTCGACGTCAGGATGACCGATCTCGACTCCCACGATCGTCCCGGCGCGCGACGCGTTGCCATCGTCCAAGCACGTCGCCACGTTCCGGCGTGCGTTCGCACAGCTCAGGCAACGCGTGAAGGCGCACGCAGCGATTCGAGAACGTCGCCCCCGCCAACGCAGGAGTGCCCCCGCCTTGAACCCGAACTTCTCACGAGGATCTACTGCGGATGTGCCTGTGCACATCGTGGCTGCTAGCCGCAACGGCACAGTCATCCGGCGCGGAGCATTCGGCCGTGGGCTCGTCGAGCGAGGCGACCGTCCTGCTGTCACGCGAAGTGATCGATGCCTGGCGTGAATAGCCGGACGGCATGACCCGGCGTGCAGCCCAAGTTCTCCGAACTGGCGATCGAGACGTCTTTGATGCTCCGCCTTGTGTTCCACCTCCCGCTACGCCAGACGGCGGGCTCCGTGCGTTCGCTCTTCGCTCTGATGGAGGTCGAGTCGGACGTGCCCAATCACACGACGATCTCGCGGCGGAGCAAGTGGCTCGCCGCGACTGATACACCGGAGATCAACGCGCAACTGTCGTGCGGTCGCGGGCACGAGACCTTGAAGGCCGTTTCTGCGACGATATGCGGCATCGCGCGAGGAGTATGACTGGAGCGGGTGATGGGGATCGAACCCACGACATTCAGCTTGGGAAGCTGACGCTCTACCACTGAGCTACACCCGCTTGGTCTGGCGAGAAGGTCGCAAAGACGGGCGTTGGGCGCAAGGTGTGGGTCGTGGGCAGTGGGGCACTGGTTCGCGATTTTTTGGAGACGGGCTGGACGGCTCCCGATCTCTCGCTAGGTTTCAAACGCGCGTTTGTAAACGGACGTTTGAATCTCGGTGAGGTGGGTATGGCATCCGACGACGAGGAACTCGAGGAGGCGTCCGGAGACGACACGGCCCGGCGGCTGATCGCGGCTGCCGGGGAGGTCTTCGCGCAGTCCGGGTTCCGGGATGCATCCGTTCGGGCGATTTGCGACGCGGCCGGGGCGAATGTCTCGGCCGTGAAGTACCACTTCGGGTCGAAGGGCGAGCTGTACCAGGCCGTCTGGCGCGAGGCGGCCTCGCAGATGCTGGCGTCCGAGCCGATGCCGCAGCTCGTCGACGCGGACAGCCCGCGCGAGGCGCTGGTCGACTTCATGGGCTGGTTCATGCGGCTCGTGCTCACCCAGCACGCCGAGCACCCCTGGGCCGGGCAGCTGCTCGCCCACGAGACCGTGGCGCCCACCGAGTCTGCGCTCGACATCTTCGTCGAGCACTGCGCGGGGCCGATCCGCACCGAGCTGCGCGCCATCGTGCGCGCGATCGTCAACCGTTCCGTGTCCGAGCGTCGCCTCGACGACCTGACCAACGGCGTCATCGCCCTCTGCGTCAATCCGAACCACTCGCGCGAGATCCTGACGCGCCTCGGCTTCCCGCCGCCCGACAGCAAGCGCGGCATCAACCACCTCGCCCGCACGCTCGCGACCTTCGCGCTCGGCGGCCTCGAGGGCTTCGCGACCCGAGGGGACGACTGATGTACCGCGTCGCACTACGCATGCTGCTTGGCGACAAGACGAAGTGCCTCGGCCTCGTCTTCGGCGTTGCCTTCTCGACGCTGCTCGTCTGCCAGCAGATGTCGATCTTCTTCGGGCTCCTCGGTCGCGCGTCGAGTGTCGTCAACGACGTCCGCGAGGCCGACATCTGGGTGATGGACCCGAGCGTCAAGACGATCGACGTGCCGTACCCGCTGCGCGCTCTCGAGCTGCCGCGAGTGCGCGGCGTCGAAGGCGTGGCCTGGGCCGTTCCGTTCTTCAAGGCCACCGTGCAGGTGCGCACGCACCAGGGCATGCTCGAGAACGCGATCATCCTCGGCATCGACGATGCGTCGCTCGTCGGCGTGCCCGACGCCTTCGTGGTCGGCTCGATCGACGACCTCGCGGAGCCGGACGCCATTGCCGTCAACCCGGCCGGCTTCCGCCTGCTCTTCCCCGGCGAAGAGCTCGACGTCGGCCGTGAACTCGAACTCAACGACAGCCGCGCCAAGATCGTCGCCATCGTCGACGCCGCGCCGGCCTTCGCGGCCAACCTCACGATCTACACGCGCTACAGCCTCGCCACGCAGTACACGAACAACGGTCGCAACCAGCTCAGCTTCATCCTCGCGAAGTCCGCCGACGGCACGCCGCCGGAGGTCGTCGCCGAGCGCATCGCCGCACGCACGGGTCTCAAGTCGGTGACCTCGCAGCAACTGCGCAGGGAGTCGATCATGTACGTGCTCGCGAACACGGGCATCCCGGTGAGCTTCGGCACGGTCGTGATCCTCGGCGCGATCATCGGTGTGGCCATCGTCGGGCTGACGTTCAACCAGTTCGTCATGGAGAACATCAAGCAGTACGCGGCGCTCAAGGCGATCGGCGTACGCAACGTGAAGCTGCTCTTCATGACACTCGGGCAGGCCGCGTTCGTGGGTGTCATCGGCTACGGCATCGGTCTCGGCATCGCGGCGCTGTTCTTCTCCACGGTGCCGAAGAAGTCGGACGCCCTGCGCGGGTTCTACCTGCTGCCGGAGGTCGCCGTCGGCGTCGCGATCCTGGCCGCCGTGATCGTGATCTTGTCGACGCTGATCAGCATGCGCCGCGTACTCACGGTCGACCCCGCCACGGTGTTCCGAGGTTGATGACATGACCACCGCAACCGACACACTCGCCGTGCGCTGCACTGGCATCCACAAGTCGTTCGGCGAAGGCGAGGCGCGCGTGCACGTTCTACGCGGCACCGACTTCGACGCCCGCACCGGCGAGATGACGTTCCTCGTCGGTCCGTCGGGCTGCGGCAAGACGACGCTCATCTCCGTGCTCGGCGCGATCCTGTCCTGCGACGACGGCGAGGTCGACGTCCTCGGCCACGATCTGCGCGCGCTCTCGTCGGGCAAGCTCGCCGACTTCCGTCTCGCGAACCTCGGCTTCATCTTCCAGCAGTTCAATCTCCTGCCCGCCCTGTCGGCCACCGAGAACGCGTCGATCCCACTCGTCGCGCGCGGCGAATCGGTGAAGGCCGCCGAGACCTCGGCGCGCGAGATGCTGGAGTCGCTCGGCATGGGCGACCAGGTCCACAAGATGCCCGCACAGCTTTCGGGTGGACAACAACAGCGCGTCGCCATCGCGCGTGCGCTCGTCCACTCGCCGCGCATCCTCATCTGCGACGAGCCGACGGCCTCGCTCGACGCCGCAACGGGCAACACGGTGATGGGCCTGCTGCGCGACGCCGCGCTGGCGGGCGACCGCTCCGTGATCATCGTCACGCACGACAACCGCATCTTCGACTTCGCCGACCGCATCCATCACATGGCGGACGGCGTGATCACGCACATCGAGTCACCCGACTCATCACGAGAGGACGCACCATGACGGGACGTTCGAAGCTCCTCACCTGGGGTCTTCCCACAATCGGTCTTGTCGCGCTGATCGGCGGCGCGGGGCTCGTCTACCAGAACCGCCCAATCACGCCCGAGGAGTCGCCGCCGCGCCAGCCGACCACGGCACCGACGGAGGTCGCGGGGCTGGCATCGGCCGACTTCGTGGGCGCGGTGGGCGTCAGCGAGCCGCCGGGCGAATCGATCGAGATCGGCGCGCACGTGGCGGGCATCATCACGTCTGTGGACGTCGCGGCCGGCCAGGTCGTGGCTGCCGGTGACGTGCTTTTCACGGTCGACAACCGACGTGTCGAGAGCGACGTGGCGCTTCGCGAGAGCGAGTCGCGCGTCGCGCAGTCGGATGTCGACGCATTGCGCGGGCAGGTGCCGGTGCGCGAGGCCGCCGTGGCGTCGGCGCGGGCCGGTGTGGCTGCGGCGCAGGCGCGCGTGCGCGAGCTCGAAGCCATGCGCGACGATCGCATCAACCAGCTCCGCATCGCCGAGTCGGTCGACGACCCGCGCGCGATCTCGGCCGAGGAGGTCGATCGTCGGCGCTTCGCCGTGCTCGCGGCCGAAGCACAGCTCGCCGATGCTCAGGCGAGCGTCGCGGAGGCGCGTGCACAGCTCGCCGAGGCGTCCGCGCAGCGCGCGCTGCTCGTTGCCGATGACGGCGCAGACGGACCTGACCTGCGCGCCGCGATCCAGCGCGTCGAGCTCGCCGAGCGTGAACTCGACCGCAGTCGCGTCGATCGCGAGCTGCTGTCGGTGCGTGCGCCGGTCGACGCCGAGGTGCTGCGTGTCAACGTTCGCCCCGGTGAGTTCGCGCCGGCCGCGAGCCTGTCCGAAGGGCTCGTGGTTCTCGGGCGCACCGGCGGCGTGCATCTGCGCGTCGAGATCGACGAGGTCGACATCCCGCGCTTCACGACCGGCGCGCGGGCCTGGGCCTCACCGCGCGGCGACGCGACGCGTCGTCACGAGCTGGACGTCGTCCTCGTCGAGCCGCTCATCGTCCCGAAGACGAACCTCGCGGGGCGTACGAGCGAGCTGATCGACATGCGCGTCTTGCAGGTCGTCTATCGCTTCGGCGATGTCGACCACGTCGTCGGCTTCGGCCGTCAGTTCGATGTCTACATCGAAACCACCGGAGATGCGCCGTGAAGCTCGCGCCCGCGGTCACATGCCTCGCTTTCGCGTTGGGCGCTTGCACGGTTGGTGACGACTATCAGCGCCCTGCACTGGAGTCGTGGGTGCCCGCTGCATTCGGCGCATCAGCCACGGACGCCACCGAGTTGAGCGAGTGGTGGCGTCAGCTCGGCGACGAGGAACTCGTGGCGCTGATCGACACGGCGCTCACGAACGGCTTCGACATCGTCGACGCGCGCGAGCGTCTCATCGCAGCGCGCGCCCGGCGCGGGATCGAGGACGCGGCGCGTCTGCCAACGCTCGACGGCGAGCTCGGGTATGAGCGCGTCGGCACGGGCGATGAAGGCCTGTCGCTCGGCGGTACACCGGCCGGCGCGAAAACCGACATCTACTCGATGGGCGTCGTCGCCGGTTGGGAACTCGACTTGTGGGGACGCGTGGAACGCCTCGTGCAGGCTGCCGATGCCGAGATCGACGTTGCCGTGGAAGACTACCGCGCCGCGCGCGTCGCCCTGGCCGCCGAGGTTGCGCGCACGGTGATGGACATCCGCTCGCTCGACGCACAGCTGGCCGTGGTCGGCAACACGGTGGAGGCCGATACGGACGTCGTGGCGATCACCGAGTCGCGCGCGCGTGCGGGGTTTGCCGACGAACTCGCCGTCTCGCGCGCCCGCCGCACGCTCGAGTCGACGCGCGCGCTCCTCGCGCAGCTTGCCGGCGACCGGCGCGAGGCTGAGCTCGCGCTCGCCGAGCTGCTCGCCGTCCCAGCCCACACGCTCGACGTGGGTACACGCCCCTTGCCGCGACGCGACATCGTCCCCGCGCTCGGCGTCCCCGCCGACTTGCTCACCCGCCGCCCCGATGTGCGAGGCGCCGAGCGCAGGCTGGCGGCCGCGACAGCTCGCACGGGCGCGGCCGAAGCGGAACGTTACCCGCGCGTCTCGATCAGCGGATCGCTCGGCCTGCAGGGTCGCAACACCGGAGACATCGTGAACACCGACGCTTACGTCCTACGCGTCGGCCCGAGCCTCAGCGTTCCGATCCTCGACGGCGGGCGCATCGACGCCAGCGTGGCCCTCGCCGAGAGCGACGAGCGCGTGGCCCTCAACGACCTGCGTCGCACGCTCACGGCGGCGATCGCGGAGGTCGAGACGGCGTCCGCGCAGCGCCTCGTCGCCGAAGACCGCGCCGCCGCGCTGGGGCGCGCCGAGGTCGCCGCGCGGGACACCGAAGATCTGTCACTCGATCGTTACAGCGCCGGCGTCGTCGACTTTCTCGACGTCACCGAGGCACGCAACCAGCGGCTCGGTCTCGAGCGCGAGCGCATCCTCGCGGAGCGTGACGCCCTCGTGCGCCTCGTCGACCTCTACGCAGCGCTTGGCGGCGGCTGGCGGAGCGCCGACGTCTCGGATTGAGCTCGATCCGTCACAACGCACTGCGGCGTGATAGGCTCCAGGGGCTTCAGGACGCGAGTTGCCGGCTCCTCGATCAAAGTCTCTTCCCCCGTAAGTCAGTGAGGATTCCATGCTTCTCCCTCCTTCCCTGCGTCTCGCAGGGCTTCTCTCCGTTTGTGTCCTCGGTTCGTCGGTGACGGCGTTCGCGCAGGTGCGCCATCCCGGTGCGCCCGCTGCGGACAAGCTCGACGACCGCATTCCGACTTTCGAAGTCCCGGCCCCCGACGTCGACATGTTGATGGCCGAAGACGCCCTCAACGAACAGCTCGGCCCCGGCCCGCTGCGCTTCGGCGTCATGACGCCCGTCCCGCGCAACTTCGGTGACGCCGCCGACTGGAGCGTCACGAACGACGGTGAACTCCTCGTGGCGCGCATGCGCTTCCACGCGCCCGGCGCACACAGCCTCGGCGTCGAGTTCTCGCAGTACCAGCTGCCGCCCGAAGGCCGCGTGTTCCTCTACGACGACGCCCTCGTCAACGTCCTCGGTGCCTACACCCAGGAAGAGCAGATCCCGACGGGTGAGTTCGTCATCGAGCCCTTCCCCGGTGACACGGTCATCCTCGAGTACAGCCAACCGGCACACCTCGAGACCACGCCGCTCATCGAGCTGCGCGGACTGATCTACGACTACAAGAACATCTTCGCAATGGAGGCGGCGCTCGACTCCCAGATCGGCGACGGCGGTTGCGACAAGGTGCACGTGAACTGCCCCGAAGGCGATCCCTTCCCGCTGCAGAAGCGCTCGACGGTCCGCACGCTTTCGGGCGGCGGCTTGTGCTCCGGCTCGCTGATCAACAACACCCTCAACGACGGCACGCAGTACCTCTACACGGCGCAGCACTGCGGTCAGAGCAGCACGACGGTCGTCCGGTTCAACTACCAGACGCCGGGTTGCGGTGGCGGCGGCGCTCCGACGAACAACAACGTGTCCGGCTTGCAGCTGCTCGCTTCTGACACCGACACCGACGGTCGCTTGATGCGCATCACGGGCAATATCCCGGACAGCTACAACCCGTACTACGCAGGTTGGAGTCGCTCGTCGACGAACCTGACGTTCGGCATGTCGATGCACCATCCCGGCGGGACGCCGAAGCGCATCTCGATCGACAGCAACGGTGGCGGCAAGTCGACGCAGGGCTTCATCGGCATCGGCTCGGTGCGCGTCTGGAACATGAACTTCCAAGTCGGCGTCACGGAGGGCGGTAGCTCAGGTGGTCCGCTGTTCGACAACAACGGTCACATCCGCGGCACGCTCACGGGTGGTCCGACGTCGCCGTGCACGGTTTCGTACTACGGTCGCTTCTTCAACTTCTGGAACGACGTCGACCTCAGCCCGTGGCTCGATCCCAACGGCACGGGCCTGACCTCGATCGAGGGCTTCGATCCCTTCTCGAACCAGGCCCCGCCGTCGATCTCGTCGATCAACCCGACGACGGGCGCCGAAGCGGGCTTCACGTCGATCACCCTCTCGGGGTCGGGTTTCCTCGGAGTGTCCTTGGCGACGTTCGACGGCGTCGATGCGATGGCCATCGATGTCCAGAACGACTCGACGCTCGTGTTGCTGACACCGCCTGGCACGCTGGGGACGTCCGTCGACGTGCGCGTGCAGAACAACGCGGGCAGTGACACCGAGGTGAACGGCTTCACGTACGTCGCCAACCCGGCGCCGAACATCTCGTCGCTCTCCCCCGATCAGGGTCTGATCACGGGAGGGACGACGGTGACGATCGCCGGCAGCAACGTGCTCGGTGTCACGGACGTGCAGTTCGGCGGCGTGTCCGGAAACTCGATCAACATCATCAACTCGACCGCCCTCACCGTGAACACCCCTCCGGGTGCCGCGGGGACCGTCGACGTCGAGGCGTTCGGCAACGGCAGCGACTTGATCGTTGACGGCTTCACCTACGTCGCCCAAGGGCAGTTCATCACGATCGGCGTCGGCCATCCTGGCACCGGCGGCGTGACTCCGCAGCTCTTCGGCTCGGGCGACCTCACACCGGGCGGGACGGGTTTCGACATCACGGGCGCGGCGATCCAGCCGGGAGCTACGGGTGTCCTGTGGGTCTCGCTCACCGAAGGCGCAGCCCCGTTCAAGGGCGGCACCGTCTACACGATCCCGATCCTGCTCCAGATCCCCGTGCAGGCGAACTTCATCGGCCTCGTGGGCATCCCCGGTACGCTCGACAACACGGTTCCCGCGGGAACCGAGTTCGTCGTGCAGATGGCGTTCAGTGACGCGCAGGCTTCGGCCGGCGTGTCGATGTCGAACGGCTTGAAGGTCGTCGTCGGCGGCTGACACGACCGCAGTGAAAGCACGCGCGGCCCGTCACCCCTTCGCGGTGGTGACGGGCCGCGTTGCTTTCCTCACGGGCTGCCGGGGGCTGTGTGCCAGACCTCGGTCGGATCCGGGGAGACGGGGCGTCGGAGCACGATGTCGGTGATCTCGGCGTCGACGTCGCGTGCGAAGAGCGACATCCAGCCGTCGGCGGGCTTGTTGCCCAGCAGGCGCGGCGGGAAACCCTCGCCATCGGCGAACACCGTGAAGCGACCGTTCTCGACGTGGACCTCGAGCAGGATCGCCGGGTCGTCGCGTCGCACGGCGTGCCCCATGCCTTCGGAGGGCCACTCGAGGTTGCCTTTCTTCGCGAGCTCGATGCGCCCGGCCGGACTGACGAAGATGCCCCACTCGCCGTCCGACAGGGGATTGCTTCCCCCGAAGGTGAAGCCGACGAAGTTGCTGCGCTCATCCACCAGACGACCGTCGGGTCCGGGTTGGAAGCGGATCTTCGCGCTGAGGCGCCAGGGCTCACGCAGGTGCGCGACGCTGTTGAGCAGCGTCGGCGCCTTGCGGTCCGAGCAGCGGACGATCAACGCGGTTCCGTTGGGTTGCCACAGTCCCTTGTCGCCCAGTGCCGAGTCGAGCGTGGTGACGATGGGGAGCCGACGGCGTGCGAAGAGCAGGTCGCTGCCGAGTGTCTCGAGGATCGTGGCACGCGACGAGCGCCACGCAGCGTCGAGCGGTTCGGCGAACAGCGCGCGGTCGATGAGACGCATCGCTGCGCGCGGGAAGCCCTGGGCGAGGTAGTCGGTGACGAGCTTTTCGAGGCGCGGGCGCAGTTCGGCATCGTGTTCGGACAGCAGGCCCGCGAAGCGTTCGTCGAGGCTTGCGAGGCGCGCCGTGGGAAGTGGTTCGCCGACCCGCGCCTGGAGCATCGCGATGTTGCGCGCGAAGAGGAGCGCGGCGTCGCTACGTCCGTCGCCTTCGGCCAGCAGCGCCGCCAACGCGTGGGCGCGTATGCGCACCGGGTCGACGGAGAGCACGCGCGCGACAAGCTCGCCGGCGCGCTCGACGCGCCGCTCACGTAGGAGCTCTTCGCCGGTTTGGACGAGCATGTCGAGCGCCGCCGCGTCACCCGTTGCCCAGGCCGCCTGCTCGCGCACCCATGCATGCCAGGCCGTGCCGAAGGAGCGCAGCGACGAGATCGAGTCGATCGGGTCGTCGGGCTGGATGACGACGCGCCGGAACTCGCGCGCCATCGCGCCCGGCGCCCGGACGTCCTCGGCCGTGCGACCCGCCGACCGCTCTTCGTCGATCAGGTTGTCGAAGCGTTCCGACCAGAGCTTCTCGCCCTCCGCGTTCTCCTGCTCGCGCAGGAACGTCGCGAGCGCCCAGATCCAGACCGGCGCCCGCGGGTCGGCGAGATCGACGTCCAGGACCTCGTCGATCGCCATCATCGACTCGCCGCGACCCGTCGCCGCGAGGGCCATCTTGTGCCGCCGGTCGACGGGCCAGCCACCGAACGCCACGTCGCCGTTCCCGAGCAGGCGTGTCGACTCGTACGACATCGCGAGCGCCTCTTCGATCCACGGCGCGAGCACGCCGTCGTTGCCGGCCACCCGCCGCACCGAGGGGCGCGCGACTTCGCGTGCGAGGCGTCCCCAGAGCAGCGCGAGTGGCTCGCCTCGTGTCCGCGGGTCGAGCGCGACGACGCGATGGGCCGCGCTGTCGTAGAACGCCGCGCGCCAGGGCGGGATCAGATCGGTGGCTTTGGTCCGCTCGGTGTGGAACTCCGACTCGCTCGGCGTGACGAACACTTCGAGCGTGCCCTTCACGCTCCGGAAGTTCTTCCCGCGCAGCGCCTTGTCGGCATGTCGGCGGACTTCTTCGGCAACGCGGCGCGCACCCCAGGCGGCGAGCGAACCGACCGTCGTCTCGACGTGCAGACGCGTGGAGCGCTGCTCGTGCGGGCGACCCTTCGCGGAGGCCGAGGTGTCACGCTTCTCGAGCTCGTCGGGACCGAGTCCGGGCTGCGCAGCAAAGTGGTCTGGTAGTGGGGCGCCGGCAGCCGCCAGAGCAGCCAGCGCACTGCGCGTGGAGTGCAGGCGCTCGAGTTCGGCCGCGCGCGCCGCGGCGAGCGTCGCGTGGCCGTCGACGCGCGACCGTGCGGCGGTGTCGCCGTCGGGGCCGGGCGCAAGGATGTCGCGGAAGGCCGCGGCGCTCTCGAGATCGCGCTGGGCGTTGAGGGCGAGCGAGTGCTCGCGGGCCCACGCGGCGCGCTCGATACCGCGTTCGGTCACGGCGGCCATCGCGGCGATGCGCGTGTCGACGAGTGGATCGAGCTGGAGCACGAAACGTCGCCCGACCTCGACGTCGCCGCCGGCGCGTCCGAAGGTCTCGACGAAGGTCCAGGCGTCGTCGGGCCGGTCGCGCGCCACGAGCGCCTCGACGAGCGCCGTCAGCGCCGCGACGTCGGTGGGCTCCATCTCGAACCGTGCGCGCAGCGTCGAGAGCTCGACATCGAGTTCGTCGACGTCGGCGCCCGGCTTCGCGCGTGTGATGCGCGATTCGTCGACGAGATCGAGGCCGAGGCGCTTGCGGATCGCCTCGGTGTCGATGACGCCGCCGAGGCCTTTGCGGTTCGCGAAGTGCCCGGCGAAGGTCGAGTCGTCGCCGGTGTCGGCTGGGTTGGTCTCGGCCTGACTGGTCTTGGTCCGACCGTCGAGACCGGCGTCCGGCTTTGTCGACGCGGGCGTTGCCGGGGCCGACTCGCCCGCCGCGTGGGCGACGTCGGTCTGTGCCGGGGACGTGACGACAGCGGCCGGCGCTGACGGACGGGCTTCGGTCTCGACGGGCGCGGGTGCCGCGGGCGCATCGTCATCGAACGAACGTGCGACGGGTTCAGGCGCCTCCTCCGGCGTGGCGACGGCCTCGCCCGTGTCGCGGATCGCCTGCTCGCCCCCCGCGAACTCGAGCGACTCCGGCGGGCGATTCACGTACCACGCGACGCCGCCCGCAACGAGCACCATCACCACGGCCAGGCCGCCGTTGCTGCTGCTCGCTCGACGTCGACGCTTCGTCATGCACGTTCCTCGACTGCCGTGGCGACCAGCTCGCGATACACGGCGAGGTTTCCAGCGACCATCGTGTCCACCGAAAACATGGTCTCGACACGACGGCGGCCCGCGTCCCCATAGCGACGTCCGCGCTCGGGGTCACGGATCAGCAGCTCGAGCGCATCGGCGAGCGCCGCGGGATCCTTGGCGGGGACGAGCAGACCCGTCTCTTCGTGCACGACGAGTTCGGGGATCCCACCGACGCGGCTTGCAACGACGGGGCGTCGCGCGGCGAGAGCGTCGGCCAGGGACGTGTTGAGTCCTTCCATGATGCTCGGCGCCGTGTAGACGTCGACGAGGTTCAGGAACTCGGGGGCGCGCGGGAGGAAGCCGGGGAGCAGCACGTGTTCTTGGAGTCGACGCCGCGCGATCTGCGCCTCGAGGAACTGGCGCTCCTTGCCCTCGCCGAGAACGACGACTTTGACGTCTGGCACGCGTTCGACGAGGTGCGCCGTGGCGTCGACGAGGACGTCGATGCCCTTGTGGCCGGCAAGCGCGGCGAGCGTGCCGACGATCGGCCCGGTGTGTCCCGACAGGCCGAGGTCGAAGCGCAGGGCTTGGCCGCTGTGGCCGAGCGAGCGATCGGGATCGACACCCGACGGCACGACGGACACGAGCCGCGGGTCGACGCCGCTGCGCACGAGCACTTCCTTGATCGCGTGCGAGATCGCGATGAAGCGCTCGACGCCTACGCGATATTTCAACGAGGCCAACCCGAGCACGCCGCGCTTGGGCGCGAAGTCGACACGGCGCGAGACGACGCGCGCCGCCACGCCGGAGCGGCCCGCGAGACTCACGAGGGTGTGCGCGTGGGCCGTGTGGGCGTGCATGACGTCGATCCGGTGGCCCTTCGCGAAGCGTCGGAGCGTCGCGGCGGCGCGCAGGTCGCCCTCGCCACGCATCTTCACGGGCAGCACGGCAAGCCCGACGTCGCGGGCGCGCTCTTCCATCGCCGAGCCCGGCAGGCAGGCGACGACGCTCTCCTGGCCGCGGGCGCGCAGCCCGAGCATCAGCGAGAGTGCCTGTTGTTCACCGCCGCGCCAGGTGCGCTCGGTGTCGACATGAAGGATGCGGAGGGGAGGCGTCATGTGCTCATCATCGGGGCGCCGGATCGCTCGCGGAAGGACGAAGTGCCGACCGCAGCGTCAACGACAGCGTCGCACGGATCGGACGCGCTGGATTCCACAGGCCCCATGGCGGCCCTAGCCGAGGGCCCCGCCAGCGCCGAACAAATGCTTCGCACTCACGAATCGCGCGACTAGAGTGCGCTATCAGCCCGTTGAAAAACTCATCCGGCGCGCGGCACGTACTCGGAGCAGTTCTTCAACCGGCCGCTATGTCTCTGTCCCGCTCCTGGCACCGATCCCGTGCGCATCCTGCATCTGTTTTCCAACTGGAAGTGGACCGGCCCGGCCGAGCCGGCGCTGAATGTCGCCTGGAAACAGTGCGCCGAGCACGAGGTCCTGTTCCTCAGCGGGCGGCCCGTCGACGGGCAGAAATCGCGGATCGATCCTCAGGCCGTCGCTCGCGGAGTGCCGACGCGCTCGGGCTTCCAGCTCGGCAAGCACGCTCGCTTCCGGGCCAATCGCGAGGATGCGCGCACGCTCGAGGCGCTGCTACGAGAGTTCCGGCCCGACGTCGTCCACACGCATCTCGACAACGACCACCGCATCGCATCGATGGCCATCGCGCGGTCGGGCATTGGTCGCCTGATCCGCACGGCCTATGACGCCGAGGGCCTCTCGGGCTCGCTGCGCACGCGGCGCGTCGCACGGCGCGCGCTCGACGGCCTGATCTGCGCGACGCGCTCGGGCTTCGACCGCACGCTCGCGACGTACGGCGGATCGGCGCGCTCGGTGTCGGTCGGCGGGCAGCCGCGGCCGTTGACGCTCATCGAGGGTGGCATCGACCTCGAGCGCTTCGACCCCGACCGCTTCGATCGCCAAGAGCGCCGCGCCGCCCTGCGCCTCGCGCCCGAACACGTCGCGCTCGGCATCGTCGCGCGCGTCCAGGGCCACCGTCGCTTCGAAATCCTGCTCGACGCCCACGCGCGCGTCGTCCGTGAACATCCCGAGTATCGCCTCGTCGTCATCGGACGCGGCACGAACATCCAGCCGCTGCTGCTCGATCCGATCGAGCAGATGGGCCTCGCGGGCACGGTGCTCACCACGGGCTACCTCGCCGGAGACGACTTCCCCGGCGCGCTCGCCGCGCTCGACGGCTCGCTCTTCCTCGTGCCGGGCAGCGACGGCACCTGTCGCGCGTTGCGCGAGCAGATGGCGATGGGACTGCCGTCGATCGTCACGCCGCGCACGCCGCTGCCCGACATCGTCGAAGAAGGGCTCTCCGGCCTCGTCGTCGAGGAGTCGGCCGAGGGGCTCGCCCACGGCCTCACGCGCCTGGTCGCCGAGCGCGGACTGCGACAGCGTCTCGCCGCTGGAGCGCGCGATGCAGCTCGCCGCCGCTTCGACGTCGACATGCAGGCGGCGGCCGTGACCGAGTTCTACGAGCACGTACTCGTCTCGGCGCCGGTCCGCAACTGAGCTCGGCTCAGCTCGCGGCGCGTTTCTGGACCAGCACGACGACGCGACACTCGATGCCCTCTTCACGTCCGATCGGGCCGAGGTGGTCGAAGGTCTTGCCCTTGACGTTGACGCGACCCGGGTCGACGTCGAAGCACGCTGCGACCGACTCGCGGAGCTGCTGGCGATAGGGCGAGATGCGCGGGACCTGCGCGATCACGATCGCGTCGACGCTGAGGATCTTCGTGCCGTTGACGGCGAGGCGGCGCGCGACCTCGTGCGCCATCTCGACGGACGAGCGGTCGAGGTTCTCGTCGTCACCGGGAAACATCTCGCCGATGTCAGGGAGGTCGGCAGCGCTGGCGAGCGCGTCGATGACAGCGTGCAGAAGAGCGTCGCCGTCTGAATGGCCGTCGAGTCCACGGTCGAAGGGGATCTCGATTCCGCCGAGGATCAACGAGCGTCCGTGCACGAGCGGGTGCACGTCGAAGCCGAGTCCGATGGAGAGGTTTTCGGTGCGTGTCATCGCAGCAGCTCCTGGATGGCCGCCGGCGCTGCGAGGAGCGCTTCGGCGAGGGCCAGATCGTGGCGGGTCGTGATCTTGAGGTTGAGCGGCGAGCCGGGCACGAGTGCGACGGCGCCGTTGCG
>JAJDEO010000023.1 GCA_029259745.1 Planctomycetota bacterium | reverse complement strand
GCCGTTGCGTTCGAAGAGCGTGGCTTCGTCGGTGACGGACGTGCCGGCGGCCTCAGCTTCGTCGAGGCGCTGGCGAAGCGTGGCGCGCACGAAGGCTTGCGGCGTTTGAGCGGCCCAGAGCCCGTCGCGCGGCACGGTGCGGTCGACGAGCGGCTCGCCGGGGCGCGCGGCTTTGATCGTGTCGGTGATGGGTTCGGCGAGCAGCGCGCAGCCATGAGTGGCGGCGGCCGCGGCGAGCTCGGCGAGCGGGGCGCGCGGGAAGAAAGGGCGTGCGCCGTCATGGACGAGGACGACGTCCGGGGCGTGCTCGTCGAGGGCGTCGAGACCCGCGCGGACGGAGTCTTGGCGTCGAGCGCCGCCGTCGACATGGACGACGCGGCGGTCGAGCGTGGTAAGGATCGCTGCCAGCTCGGCGCGGTCGGCGGCGTGACCGACGAGGACAAGTGGCGTGAGGCGATCGTCGGCCACGGCGCGCCGCAGCGTGTGTTCGACGAGGGGGCGACCGGCGAGCGGCACGAGCGCCTTGTGGACTTCGGCACCCAGGCGCTGGCCCGTTCCCGCTGCGACGATGATCATGGCCATCTGCATCGCTACCATGATCCCATGATCGTGCTCGGGATCGACCCAGGTTCTCAATGCACTGGCTGGGGCTGCATTCGCCAGGTCGGTAGCCGCGTCGAGCTGCTTGGCGCCGGCGTGTGGAAGACGTCGGCGCGCGAGTCGGTCGCGGCACGTCTTGCCACGCTGCACGCGGCGGCGAGCGCCTGCGTCGACGAGCATGTCCCCGACGTCGTGGCCGTGGAGTCGATCTTCCATGGCGTCAATACGCGCTCACTCGTCGTCCTGGGGCAGGCGCGCGGTGCGCTGATCGCGGCCGTAGGGCTGCGTGACGCGCCTTTCGTCGAAATGTCGCCCGCCGAGGTCAAGAAGGCCGTGACGGGGCGCGGTGGGGCGACGAAGGCCCAGGTGGCACACATGGTCGGGGCGCTCCTCGGCCCGCGCGCCCTGACGCTTCTCGACGGCCTCCCGGCGGACGCCTCGGACGCCCTGGCCGTCGCAATCGCGGGGCTGCACCGCCATCTGCCGGTGGGTGGTGTCCGCTAGTGGTGTGATCACGCGTTCGCGAGACTCGTCTTGTGTGATCGTCGTCGCTGGCAAGGCGCAGCGACGCAGGCGAATCGGTGGATTCGTCGAGGAGGGCGCGAAACCAATGACGCGAACTTTTGAATCACGCTGCTAGCAGCCTTGCTGAAGAACTGCTCCGAGTGCGCCGTGCGGCGCGCACCCCGTCGTACTCATCGGGGCGAGGAAGCCTCGACCAGTCCCTGAGCCGCCCGCGTTCTCAGGCCCCGCTGAGAACAACGGGTCACGCACTTCGACGCGAAACGCCGGGCTTGTGCAACGAGATTCGGCCTTCCACGCGACCCATGAGTCATTTGGCCTAGATCGGCGATCCGTCGCTGTTTTCGGTGGTTCTGAGCGGTTGTGTGAGTGGCTGTTCGACGCGCGGGGAGCCAAAGCTGCGGCGCGGCGCAGCGACCCGGGAAAAATCTTCGATTCCTGCCTTCGGACCCGAGTCGAGCTCCGCTCAGGCAGTCAGTGTTCGAGATCGGCCCGGCGTGCTCAGGGGGCCGCTGCCGCGAGGTCATCTGGGGAGATGATCAACCGGCGGTCATCCGGGTCGATCCCGAGCCGGTCGACGTCGTGTCGCAGTCAAGACCAGGGGGGTCAGGCACGGGGCCACTGCAGGCACGACGTCGGCCCATTCTTCTCCGTGTCGCGGCCGGCGGGTTCAGGCGCCACACGGGGAATCCGGGTGTGTCGACCTGAGGGGGCAGAACGTCCCGCTGGGCGAGACACCGCTACGAGAGTGCGCACAAGGACCTCGGTTCCGGCGCCGGCTCTTCCCGCGACGACCGCGGGCCCGGCGAACGTCACCCGTCGCATGGAGGTCCCCCGTCTCCCGCGAACACGCGCGACGAACTCACGAGCAGCGGGCGAACCTCCCACCACTCACACTCGACCACTCGCCCACGGAGTCAGCCCCAACCGGAGCGCGTCAGGCGTTGCACTCCACGAAGAGCAGGGCGATCGGAAAGGCGCTCGCCCCGCGGCGAGCAGGGCGAGGCCCGGAAGCACGCGCGCTGAGCGCTTGCGCGAGAGCCAAGGGACGCCGATGCAACGTCAGGCGATGAGCCCGGCGAGGAGCAGCCTGGCCCGGAAGCACGCGCGCTGAGCGCTTGCGCGAAGAGCCAAGGGACGCCGATGCGACGTCAGGCGATGAGCCCGGCGAGGAGCAGCCTGGCCCGGAAGCACGCGCGCTGAGCGCTTGCGCGAGAGCCAAGAGACGCGTCTTTCTCTGGTGATCTCTCCTGCGGAGAGAACAGGAGAGAAAACATTCAGCCGAGGATTTTCGGGAAAGGGGGGAGGAGGTTTTACGCGCGTATGCCCGCGCAACCTCGGCTGAATGGGGGTGATCGGCTTTTTTTCGGTGGGGAGCTACGGCGCTGCCGGGCAGTGCAGGGCCGGCTCGTCCGCCGAACCGATCGGTAAAAATCTAGCGCGTATGACGGGGGCGGTCACCACCTCTTACACATATTTCTTTCTGCCAAGCCGAGCGCAACCTTCACCGAAAGGTGGGTTCACGCCCGATTTCGTGCTGAGAGCGGGGGTTCGAGTGCGGGCAGTCCGTGCATATGCACGGTCGCGATAGGGGCCGAATTCGCAGCGGGTGAGCCCGTCCGCCGGCGGTTCTCTCCGGGTATCCGGCGCGAAGCGTGATGGATATGCGTCGAGTCTCGCGATCCGGCCTGCCGTGCACCGGTCCGCTGCCGTCGCAGCGCGGGGCGGTTTTCGCTTTCGGGCGACTCTCGTTGCGCGGTCCATCGCCCCCTGCACGCGCCGCCACCGGGGTCTGGATCTGCGGCTGACCCGGGCTCTTCACGGACGAGCGTCGCGAGGGCGCAGCTGGGCGTTGCTGGCAAGGCGAAGCGAGGTTGACGGGAGTCAGATGCGACCGCAGCAGATCGCCTGTGAATAGTCCGGGCTAACGGCCCGACGCCTTCGACGCTGCCGGCACGGGGGCGTCAGGGGTTCGAGACGACGTCCCGCAGCGCGATTTCGCGCTCCCAGGCGTAGCCGCGCGGGACCACGACATACAGGAACTCGGTGTTCCGGAGCTTCCCCACGCGGCCGACGCGTTCGCCGCGCAGGTTGTGGATCCCGATGCGCGCACCCACGTAGCGAGCGTGGTCGCGCGCCACGGTGTGGACGTCGCCGCGGGTCTCCAGGAGAGCCTCCATCTGCGCGCGGGACACGAAGCCCTCGTCGTTGAACGACACGACGAGGAAGTCGCTACGCACGGCGGCGACCACGTCGGCCAGCGCGTCGAACGCGCGCGGCTTGGAGTTGAAGTCGCTCTTGCGCTCGCGACAGTCGAGGCGCTTGCAAGCGATGCCGTAGACGTCGGGCGCGTCCCACGTCACGAGCGTCTCCCAGATGTGGTAGTTGCCGAGGTAGGAGTGCTGGTTGTACGGCGGGTCGAGATAGGTGAGGTCGGCACTCAGTTGCGCGGCGGCGTCGCGCGACTCGAGACGAGCGGCCCGACAGCGCCCGCGCTCGACGCGCGGGGCGATGTCGGGCAGGCGCAGGCGCAAGTCGTGTGTGGCGCGCGGGGCCCACGACTTGAGGTAGGCCATCTGGACTCCAGTCGTCGAGTCGACACGATCGGCGGCCTCCATGAGCGATGTCAGCAGCACGGCACGCAGCTCGTCGTCTCGGCCCGCAGGCGCGTGCGAGTCGATCGCGTCGCGAACCGCATCGATGCGCGCGCCATTCTTCGGCTGGAAGAATCGACTGCGACGGCAAAAAGTCTCCGTGACATATCCGTCGACGCCCGCGAGCGCGTTGAGTTCGTCGATGCACGCGCGTGCACGCTCCGCGACGTCTTCGGCATCGGCCTGCACGTAGCACTGGGCGAGCGTGTGGGCGTAGGCCATCCAGTCGTTCGACGTCACCCGATAGCCAGCCCGCTTGAGCGCGTGCCCCACGCGCGACGTCCCCGAGAAGAGGTCGAGCACCGAGCGCACTTCGGGTAGCGACGCGACGATGTCGACGATCGCGGGGACGAGCACGCGCTTCGAGCCGATGTACTTGATCACGGGGTAGGCGGGGCGAGGAGGTGGGCTTGATGACGTCTGCGATCGTAGCAGTCCGCGCGCGATGTCCTTCGGTCCGGCACTCGAGGGTGGCGATCTCAGCCATGAGTGGTGCCACCTCGTCGGCCCGTCCGCCGGGTCGCTCATCTTCGTACCTTCGACCGCAAGGGCGTGTCGGAAGTCCTTCACGGTGTCTCTGTTGTCGCGATGATCGACAAAGGCGAGAACCCGTGGAGAGCGAGCAAGGACCGAGCACTGGCAGAGTCGCGCGGCGCGTGCGCTCGTCTTCCTGCACGAGCGCAGCATGAACGCTTTTGCCGACGTGTGAAGCGAAGCGCGTGTGCGGGGTGTCAAGCTTGCCGAGGCGTCCTCGCCCGACGAGCTGTTCGAGCACGTGTTGCGCTGGAGCGCTCGAAGAGTCGCTCGCGGTGTAGCAGGGTGTCGAAGAACGGCGTCAGGGTTTCGCGACGAGGTCGAGCAGTGCCTGCAGCGTTCGTCCGTTGCGCGCCGTCGTCGCGACGCCGAGCTTGGCCTCCACGGCTGCGGCGAGCTTCGAGCGTCCGATGCCATCCGGAGCCAGGAGGTAGAACGCGCCGTCTTTGAGTTCGAAGTGCTCGGTCTTCGTGCGCAATGCCTCGAGCGCGTCGAGGTTCGGGGCCTTGGGCTCGGCACCGAGAAAATACGCGTGGTGTGACTTCGGCTCGGCGTGCGCGTACGGGCTCGCCGCGACGCGACGCGCGAAGTCGTCGGCCGTCAGAACGAGAATCTCAGGGCCGAATCCGTGAGCGTCCTCGATGGCTGCGCTGATCGAGGAGACGAGCTTGGCGGAGGGCTTGCGCGGCGCCTCGAAAACGACGTTGCCGCTCTGGATGTAGCTGCGCACGTGCTCGAGGCCGAGGTCTTCGAGGAGCGACCGCAGCGCCGCCATCGGCAGCTTGTTGCGTCCACCGACGTTGATCCCACGGAACAGAGCGAAGCAGACGGGCATGGCGAGGGAGATCGAATGGGAGGAGGCGTTCGCCGAGTCTACCCGCCGGGCCGGAGATCGGCTGATGGCGTCGGACTTGTCGGGATCGGGATGATCGTTCGTTCACGGGTAGATCGTCGCGCGGGCGTGATTGCCTGTACGCTCGGGCTCGCGCGAGAGGTCAGTTGTCGAGGGCCAGGCGGCGCTTGTCCAGACGTGGTCGCTGCGGACGCTCGTGAGGAATGCGGGCTGGAACGAGGAGACGAGCATGGTTCGATCTTATGGCGTGTCGTGGGTGGGGTGGGTCGCGACGGTGTGGCTTGCAGGTTGCGGCGAAACGGCGCCGGTGATCGCGGAGTCCGGCGCGGCGCCACTCGTTCACATGGCCTCGAGCTGGCAGGACGCGTCGATCGAGAGTGAGGAGTCGTCGACGCAGCGGGCGCCGCGCGCATGGTCGCTCGTCGAGCAGCGCGAGGCATGGACGGCCCTCTCCTCGACGACGTACCCGGCGATGTCGCAGTTCGACATGGCACCCGTCGACGACGGCATCCGCGTGACGCTGAAGACGGCACCGCGCGGAGCGATGCGCATCGGCGGCATGGTGACAGCGGTCGACGGCGGTCGCCTCGGCGACTGGGAGCGCGCCGTCGTCACCGTGCGTTCCAGCGACCGCTTCGCCGGGATCACGTGCAGCTACAACATCGAAGACACCGAAGCGCAGCCGGGTATCTTCCGCTTCTTCGAGTCGGGCGACGACGTCCCGCCCCTGTTCAACGACGGCTCCGTGCAGCGCTACGCGATCCCGTTGCACCCACACGGCAGTGACGACGCCGACACTCCGGTGCGCAACCTCGCCGTGATCCTCGCTGCGCCGAACGAGGCCACGGCGGACATCCTGTCCGTGACGCTCGAGCCGCGCGGCGTCGGTTACCCCGAAGCCGTGGGGGAGCGCAAGCTCACGCGGGACGGCACGACGCGTCACGCGCTGTACGCCCACGCACCGGCAAGTCTCGCGTATCCATCGACGCTCCCGGAGTCCGCGCGTCTCGATGTCGGCTTCACGGTGGAAGACGGCGAAAGCGTCACGTATCGCGTCTTGGTTGCCGCGGGCGTCACGCATGACGTCGTCTTCGAGGAGGTGATCGACGATGCGAGTCAGTGGCACCAGCGGGCGATCGATCTCTCGGCCCATGCGGGCAAGAACGTCGATGTCGTGCTGGAGGCCGACAGCGATCAACGCGGCGCGATCGCGATCTGGGGTGCGCCTGTGCTCGGTGGAGCGCGTCCCGCCGATCGACCCGATGTCGTGCTGTACGTGATCGACGGCGGCGACTCGAACTTCATGAGCCTGTACGGCTACGGCGACAAGACCACGCCCTTCCTCGAACAACTCGCCGACGAATCCGTCGTCTTCACGCGCGCCCACTCGAACGCCACGTGGACCCAGCCGTCGACCGTGTCGTTCATGACGTCACTGCAGCACAGCGTGCTCGGCGGACTCCGCCGCGGCATGCACTCGACGCCCGTCCCCGACGCCGCCACCACGCTCGCCGACCACTTCCGGCGCGCCGGCTACGTGACGGCGTCCTTCACGTCGAACCCGAACGCCGGGCGCATGATCGGCCTCGACCGCGGCATGGACCTGATGCGCGACGTCCAGACCGAACACCACTCGACGTCATCCATCGAACTGCAAGACCAAGTGCTCGCCTTGCGCGCCGCCTATCCGAACGCACCGCTCATGGTGCACGTGCAGACAACGGACGTGCACGAGCCGAACGAACCCGTCGCGCCGTTCAAGCACCGCTTCACGGACGACGACGTCGAGGAGCGACTCGACGAGTGGGACGGCGCGATCTGGCAGAGCGCCGGAGCGCTGTTCGGGACCACGAGCATCGTCGACTTCTACGACACGGCGATCGAACGCGCAGGCATCGATCGCAAGGCTTACTTCGAGGCGCGTCGCGATCTCTACGCCGAGACGATGGCCTACCAGGACTACGCCCTCGCCGACTTCCTCGACGAACTCGCCGACGATGTCTGGCACGATCCGCTGCTCATCATCGGCTCCGACCACGGTCACCCGGCCGGAACGTTCGCGCGCTTCGGCCGCGGACTTCTCGACCCGCAGCCCGAGCCCTGGCAAGGCGCGATGTTCGACGCGTACGCAACCGGTATCCCGTTCATCGTTCACTGGCCGGGGCACATCGAAGGCGGGCGTCGGATCGACGACCCGGTGTCGATGATCGACGTCCTCCCGACGTTGCTCGACCTCGTCGGTCTGCCCCAGCCCGACGTGCTCCAAGGTCAATCGCTCGCACCGTTGCTGCGCGGTGAACCGCAGCAGATCCGCCCCGTGATCCTCGACGAGTTCCGTGTCGACGAAGCGACCGGTGAGATGATCGGCAACCTCGAGATCGTCGACGGTCGCTGGGGTGCATCGCTGGAGATCTCGCCGAAGCGTCACGGCCGTCATGCCGTGCCGGCGGGCGGGCGTTGGGCCGCCGTGCATCCGCACTTCGACGACGTCCCGAGCCTGCTGCTCTACGACCTCGAGAACGATCCGCACACCACGAAGGCCGTCAACGACAAGCACCCCGCGCTCGTCGACAAGTATCGCGCGCTACTCGAAGCGCAGTGGTCGGCGCACCAGGCCCTCGCCCCGCGCTTCAGTGAAGCCGATGTCGAAGCCATGACTGCCGAGCAACTCGAGCAGCTCAAGCGCCTCGGCTACATCCGCTGAGGCGTCACCCTCGCGCGTCGAGATCGTCGAGCGCGATGCGTCGTCCCGTGGCCGCGGAGATGTACGCCGCGTAGACGGCGCGCGTCACGTCGAGGCCGAGCGCGCCGTCTGACGTTGCGCGTTCGTTGCCTGCTGCGGCCTCGACGAACGCTTGGCACATCGCCTGGTGTCCCGAGCTCCAGTCTTCGTCGGGCAGCGGCGTGTTCCAGCCCGTCGACCCGCCGGCCTTCTCCATGATGTAGGCGTCGCCGAACGTCGAGGCGTCGGCCGCGTACGAGCGCAGCATGTCGTGCGGGCTCAGCGAGCACTTCAGATGCGCGTCGCTCGTCGCGAGCACGAGCTGTGACTCCATGCCGCCAAGCAGCGCATCGCTGCCGTGGGCGACGCCGCGCGCACCGTCGCTGAAGTGCAAGATCGCGCAGCCCCAGTTCTCGACGTCGCCCCAGTCGGTGACGACCTGTGTGTTCGATGCATCGAGGTCGGTGCGCGCCGTGAGGTCGCTGACTTCGGCGGTGACGGAGACGAGCGTCGCGCCTTCCTGCCGCTTCAGTGCCAGCATGGCGCCGATCGGGTGGGCACCGAGGCGCAGCAACGCGCCGCCGCCGCTGTGTTCCCAGCGCTTGGAGAAGGGCGAGTGCGAGCCTGAGTGGGCCTCCCAGCCACGCATCTCGAGCAGTGGACCCGGGCTCTTCGCGAGCAGGCCGGCCGCGCGTACGATCGGCGGGGCATAGACCCAGTTCTCGCCGTACATGAGCAGGACGTCGGCTGCGGCTGCCGCGTTTACCATGGCGCGCGCATCGTCGACCGCCACGCGATACATCGTGCGTCGGTCCTGTTGCGCGGCGGCCGTGCGGTCGTCGAGATCCTGACCCACGTAGGCCGCCATCGGCTTCGTGCAGACGACGTGCTTGCCGGCCCGCGTCGCCGCGATCGCGAAGGGCCGGTGTAGGTGATTGGGGACGCACAGGTCGACGAGCTGGATGTCGTCGCGCGCGAAGAGTTCGTCGGCCGATGCGACGGCGTGTTCGATGTCGTGTTCGGCGGCGAAGCGTCGGGCGTTGTCGGCGTCGCCGGACGCCACGGCGTGGATCCGCGCGTCGACGCCGTGCACGCGTGCGTAGCAGCGGGCTCGCGTGCGCGCGAGGAAGCCCGTTCCGACGAGGCCGATGTGGAGCGTCGTCATGCTGCACCTCCGAGGAGCTGATCGAGGAAGCCCGGTCCCTTGGTGACGAGGTACCAGCCGAGGAAGACGACGATCACCAGTGTCGCAAGCACCATGCCGCCGAGCCAAGCGAGACCGCGCACGCCGGTGGGCCGGTCGTCGCCGAGGTACGCCGCGCTGCGTTGCAGCTTCAGGAACCCGAGGTAGGCGAGCGGCAGCATGAAGCCACTGATGATACTCGTCGGCACGGCCACCCAGACGCTGAGGTCGCTCCAGTAGACGCAGCCGAGTACGCCCGGCGTCGGCAGCAGCATCGCCAGCCGCGCCTTCGTGCTTCCGTGCGTCCACCCGAGCATCTCGCTCGTCGCGAAGCCGGCGCACACCATGTGCATGGTGATCGTCGTGAGCACCATACCGAGGACGCCGACGTTGAAGATCAGACGTCCCCACGTGGCGCCGAGCAGCTCGGCGAGCGTGGCCGAGGCCTCGAGTGGGCCGAAGCCGGTGCCTGAGAACGTGCCGGCGGCGTGCACGGTGTTGGCAGTTGCCACGATCATCAGGCCCGTCGCGAGAACATAGGGGACGAGCATGCCGGCGACGAGGTCGATGCGCGCGAGGCGGCGGTGCGCGCGTCCCCATCCGCGGGCCAGCAGTGTGTACGGGTAGAGGAACACCATGTTCACGACGACGGCCGCGGCGAGGCCGCCGATGACGAGCGCGAGGCCGCTGACGTCGCCGCGATCCTCCGGCACGGTGAACGACGTGAGGCCGCTCCACATGGCGCTCCAGTCGGGTCCTCCGGTTTGGATCACGACGAGCCCGAAGCAGGCGACGATCATCCAGATGAGCGCCTTGAGCAGGTGATCGAACACGCGCCCGGCGCGCGATTGCGAGCCGAACATCTGCGACGTGATGATCGACCACACGAGGATCACCGCCCCGGCGGCGGGACGCGTCCACTGCTGTTCGAGTGCGTCACCGATGTCGACGACGACGGCCGACGCGAGGCTGTACTGCGAGAAGTGCCAGACGACCGACGAGAGCAGCGCGCCGATCGCCCAGCCGTAGGCGAACACCGGCCCGGCGTGGCGACGCATGGCCTCGAAGGGACGCATGCCCGTCGAGAGGGTTTGGTGCGCGACGGCCGAGAGCATGATCACGCCAATCACCATGCCGACCACGGGCACCCACATGAGCTGGTACCCGAACGCCGCGCCCGCGAGCAGGCTCGCCGACGCCGACCCCCCGCCGAGCGTCAGCGCGCTCTGCAGGTAGCCTGGCCCGCCGCGCCCGAGGTACGCGATCGTGCGTGCCACGGGGCCACGCGTCTCCACGTCGGCGATCCAGGCTTCCTCGGCGGCGAGCGCAACCGGGTCGGGCGGCGTCACCATCGGCAGGCCCATGGTGTCGGGGCGGTGCGACGTGTCGGACATGGCAACTCGCGGTGGGCGGGCGATGGGGGACGTCGGGCTGTGCCTTTCGCCCGGGCCGGTACGTCTGTCACCATCACCGAATGCACGCGCTCGCTCAAACCCATCCTCGGGTCGGACTGCTCGGAAATCCTTCCGACATGTACGGCGGGCGCGGTCTCGGGTTCACGTTCGACGCCTTCGCGGCCACGGTCAAAGTGGAGTCGGCGGCGGTCTGGAGCTTCGCGTTTCCGCTGCTCGAGGCCGGGTGGAGCGTGTTGCGCGACGAGCTCGACGCGCTCGGAGTTGCGGCACCCGGCGCCTTCGCCGTGACGGCCACGAGCACGCTTCCGCGTCAGGTCGGGCTCGCCGGGTCGAGTGCGCTGCTGATCGCTGAGCTGCGCGCTTTGGCGGCGTGCTGCGGGGCGACGTTGTCGGACGCGCGCGTCGCGGAGCTGGCCCTGCGCGCCGAGTGCGAGGTGCTCGGCATCCGCGCCGGGCCGCTCGACCGGCTCGTCCAGGCCCACGGCGGCGTGATGGCGATGGACTTCGCCGAGCCCTTCGTCACGTCGTCGACCGTGCGGCTCGAGGCGTCGCTCCTGCCGCCGATGTTCGTCGCTTGGGTTCAGCAGACGGGGGACGACTCAGGCGCCGTGCACAACGACGTCTGGCAACGCTGGCATGCCGGCGACGAACCCGTGCGCGCTGTGATGCAGGACCTCGCCCGCGGCGCCGACGACGGACTTGACGCCTTGCATCTCGGCGATCACGCGCGCTTCTGCGATGCCATCGACCGCAACTTCGATTTGCGCGCGTCGATCTTCACGATCCGCGACATCGACCGCCGACTGGTCATGCTCGGCCGCGATCACGGCGCGGCGACGAAGTTCTGCGGCTCGGGCGGCGCGGCCCTCGTGGTCCCGCGTGGCGACACGTTGTTGAGCGAAGTGGCCGACAGGTATCGCGACGCCGGCTTCGGTGTCACCGACGTGCGCGTCGCCGAGACGGTCCCCGTGGATGTCACACGATGACGACACACGACGCGTCGCTGCGTGGCGTGATCCTCGCGGCCGGCTTCGCCACGCGCATGTACCCACTCACGAAGACGGTCGCCAAACCGTTGCTCGAGATCGGCGGCGAGCCGCTCGCGACGCGCCTCGTCCGCCAGATCGAAGCGACCGGGTCCGTCTCGGAGATCGTCGTCGTCACGAACGGCCGCTTCGCCGACGACTTCGGTGCCTGGCGCGACGAGCTCGTCGCCCACAGCACCACGCGTCTCCCGATGACGCTCGTCGACAACGGCGTCACTCGTGACGACGAACACCGCGGGGCCCTCGCCGACCTCGCTCTGGCTCTCGACTCGCCGAGCCGCGGCAACGCAACGGGCCACCTCGTCGTCGCCGGCGACAACCTCCTCACCTTCGACCTCGCGCCCTACGCCACCCGCTTCGCCGCGCACGACGAACCGCTGCTCCTGCTCCGTAGCCTCGACAAGCCCTACCCGCCCAACCGCTACAGCGACGTGACGATCGACGCGCAAGGCATCGTCACGTCCTTCCGCGAGAAGCCCGACGACCCACGCGGGCTCAGCGCGATCGCCGTCTACTTCCTCCCGCAGAACCTGCGCGCCCTCCTCGACAGCTACCTCACCGAAGGTGGCAACCGCGATGCCCCGGGCCACTTCCTCGCCTGGCTCGCGCAGCATCAAACCGTCCGCGCCGAACCCTTTGCCGGCGGCTGGTACGACATCGGCAACCTCGAACAACTCGCCGAGGCGCGTCGCGCGTTGGGGTGAGGAAGGCTTGCGCGCTGCTCTACCGCCCCCGTACTTCTCACGCCGATCGTCGTGAGAACTGCGGGCTACCCGTCGCGGAGGCCGAAGCGCTCGTGCTCGGGATCGCCGCCCGCGAGGACGAACGTGACGAGGTCGGCGATCTCGTCGGCGGTCAGCGGGGCGAGGAGTCCTTCGGGCATGGGCGAGACAGTCGAGCGACGGATCGACTCGATGTCGCGGCGCGCGATCTTCGTGATGCGCTCGGGGTGGGTCATGTCAGCGATGACGTCGAGCGTCTGGCCGTGCAGGTTGCCGATCTGTCCGATGACGACGGAGCCGTCCGCCTTCACGATCAGGCTCGGCGCGTAGAGGTCGCTGAGGATGGCGCTCGGTGTGATGAGCGCCTCGACCATGTCGTGGACGCCGAAGCGACGCCCCGCGCCCGTGAGGTCGGGGCCGACCGTGCCGCCGTGGCCGCCGATGCGATGGCACGCGAAGCAGCCTGCGTCAGCGAAGAGGCGTCGGCCGGAGTCGAAGTCGTGTTCGCCGAGGCGCGCCTCGACGTGGGGGACGAGGTCGGCGACGG
>JAJDEO010000022.1 GCA_029259745.1 Planctomycetota bacterium | reverse complement strand
TGCTGGAGGGCGCGCGGGGTCGATGATCCTCGGGGACGTGGGGGTGCGAGGCTGGTCGTGCTTTGCAGGTGGCCAATGGGGGGTGCTGGTCCGCTGTCGTCGGATGACGGGGACGTCGAAGCTCGGGCACGCCTTGTTTCGTCGGTGGGATCGCGTGACGGTCGTGAGAGCGGCGTGAAGTCGCTGCCGCCGTCCCCGTCACCCGACGACGGCTCGTCGTTCGCCGGTATTGTGGTGAGCACGACCGGATGGTGAGTAGGTGCGGGCGGTGCTCGGGGCGGAGGTTCGGTCGGGGCGTGCTGGAGGGCGCGCGGGGTCGATGATCCGGCTGGTCGTGCGTTGCAGGTGGCTTTCTGGGCTCGATGGGTTGGCTGTCGTCGGTGCGCGTTCTTGGTCGGGCCGACGAGTCGTTTGTCGTGGGGACAGCCGCGCGGAGTGGAGCCCATGCGGAGCTCAGGCGGAGCGCGGCGTACGGGTGGCGGCGCGGTGTGCTGTTTTCGTCGTCCTTGTCCGCCGTCGTCGGTCGACGGCGACGTCGGCGCTCGGACGGCTCGTGCGGCGCTTCGCGTGAGTTCCGTCGTCGGGACACCAGCGCCTTCGCCGTCACGGATGCGTGCTTCCCGGCAACTCACGCGACGGCGGGCACGTCCTCGTCTACTCTGGCGGTGACGCTGGCCGGCGCGACGGCGCTTGCCGGCTCGCTGTCCTCGAAAGGAGCGCCGGAGCATGGCGAGCCGTCGACATGCACATGACCGAGGTCTCATTCCACCGGCGCCGACGATCGCCCCGGTGACGATCGCTTCTTGCGCACCCCTGTTGCTCGTCGTCCTTTCAGCTTGCGGTCGAGACGAGACACCCCAGGCGGCTGACACCGCGCCACCGCCGGCGACCGAGTCTGTGAACGTGACGCCGGAGCCGGCACCGCCGCCCAC
Organism: Planctomycetota bacterium; assembly: GCA_029259745.1. Lineage (GTDB taxonomy): Bacteria > Planctomycetota > B15-G4 > B15-G4 > B15-G4 > OFTM221. The sequence continues at coordinate 40,422 of JAJDEO010000022.1, read as the reverse complement.
AGCCGAGTCATCGGCGAGTGACGTCGAGCGCGCGATCATCCACGCGGTCTGCGCCCTCCACGGAAGGCAAGCGCCGGGTGAAGTGTTGATCCACAGCGCGGCCGACCCCTTCGCCTATGTGAAGCGGTCGGCTCTCGCACTCGGGCATGAAGGCGACGACCCCGAAGTCATGCTTCGCCCGTACCTCGACGCGTGGTCGCCTCGGCTCGCCCCCGTGTTCATCAAGAACTTCTTCGCGGTCAACGCCGAGCGAGGAGACCACCCCGCCAACCTCATCGACGGCTTGGACGGCACGCGTTGGATCACCCAGGCACAGCTCGACGAGCTGCGCGCGCCGGCACGCCTCGACGCGCGGTCGCACCGTCTCGTCGGCGACTACCCCGGATCGCGCACCAAGGTCCTCAGTCTTTCGCGACCGGGTATCAGCTCAGACGAAACCGTGGCCCTCGTGCTCGTTGTGCGACACCGCCCTTACGGCTTCACCTCGGGCCACATCGACCTCGTCAGGCTTCTTGATGGCGCGTGGGACGTGTGGGGCTCGAAGGGGCTCTGGGTCGATTAGAGCCTGGCCGCCCGTCAGCGGCGCTGTGCCTCGTCACGAGATCCAAAGCATGTGCGACGAGTGGACGGACCACAGGTCGCCAACCCGCCTCACGACGTACACGAGGCCTGCGATGTTGGCCACGACGAAGACGAGGGCGACTTCCTCGAGGACGCCGTAGCCGGGTCGCGAGAAGTGCAAGGTGCGACCTCGAAACTCGCGGTGGGCGTCGCGGGTGGCTTGGTCGACCTTGTCTGTCATTCCCTGCTTCAGTGCGTCGAGTTCGCTCTGCGTCACCCAGTGGACGTCATCCCACGCCTCGACGAGTTCCTGGGGGTGGTCGCCGCGCTCGATGTTGGCTTCGAAGAAGGCATCGATGAACACCGGTGCGAGTGCGGGGCTCCAGTTCTCGAGCCGCCTGCGGACCAAGTCGTCGGGATCCTCGCTGTCGTAGAGGAACTTGGCGAACGCGGGCTCGATGACAGCAAACGGATTGGCCGAGCGGAGGACGAGGGCGTCGTGTGGGCGGCTGACGTCCTTGCACAGCGCCGTGTGGGCGGCCTCGAGGACTGCGCGTTCGATCAAGATCGCGCTGGGCTCGGCGGGTGGGGTGCCCTCGACGGCGGTGAGTGTCGGCGGCTCGTGAATCTGTTCGACGTCTGCGGTGGGTGCGTGCGGAGTACACGCCGTGAGCGTGAACGCGAGCATCGCGACGACCACCGCGCGCATTGTCACTCCTCGCTCTTGGCGTTCTTCGAGTTCATCCAGAGGATGCCGCCCAGAATCGCGATACCGACGATGCCCGCGACGTTGCGCGTCATGGCGGCGACGTCGTCGAAGATGAGCAGGTCGTCGAGGACGAAGTTGAACGACGACGAAGCCTCGGCACCGACGATGAGCGAACCGAGGATGAGTTCGAGCAGCGCGGCGCCCGTGATGAGGCCCGCGGCGGCGAGAATCGACTCGTTCGACTGCTTGCGACGTCCCTCGGCGAGCCAGCGGAACAGGGCGCCGATGAGGATGCCGACGCCGAGGTAGGGCGGCAGATAGATGCCGACGGCCAGGGCCATCGACGGCAGCTGGATACCCTTGCGTGAGCCGATGATCTCCATGAGCACGGCGCCGACGCCGATGCCGAGGCCCCAGGCGATCGGCCACCAGGGCAGCGGGGCATCGGTCAGGAGCAGGCCGTCGATCAACGTCGCGAACATCTTGCCCTGGGGAGCCGAGAGTTCGTTGCTGCCGAGCGTGTAGGCCTCGTGCGCGATGTAGAGCACGATCGGCACGACGATCGAGCCGGCCATGAGTCCGAGGAACTGCGCGAGGAAGCCGTCTTGGACGCGCACACCGCAGAGCTGCATCGTCTTGTAGTCCTGGCTCGCGTCGTTCGCCGTGCAGACCGCGACGCAGGCGCCGACGAGCAGCGGCGTCAGCAGCAGGACGTCGTCGATCGACTCGCGTCCCATCAGCACGGCTGTCACGCAGAGCACCAGCGTCGTCACGAAGATCGTGCCGGACACCGGCGAGGCCGAGCTGCCGATCTGGAGCGAGAGGATCGCGCCGAGCAGCACCATCAGGCCGCAGCAGGCGAGGACGGCCACGGAGATCGTCATGGCGAACGCCGTCAGGCCGTCACGCTGGATGATCCAGCCAAGCATGATCGCGATCCCCACCACGATGCTGAGCACCTGCAGGCTGCGACGACCGGCGTCGACGGTGACGAGCGAGTCGTCGGCGTCCTCGTCGGCGCCCGCGCGCTTGACGCCGAGGAAGCGCACGAGCGAGTAGGCCACGGCAACCGTCATGGCGCCGCCGCCGACCCAGCGCATCGAGTTGTCGGGGAAGTCGAGCGCGGCCGCCGTGCCGGGGGCGATGTCGGCGAGCAGGAAGTCGCCGATCAAGCGCAGCATCGAGCCGCCGAAGACGAGCAGCGCCGTCGAGAGGGTCAGCAGGCCGCCGATGCCGATGTAGATCGGCGTCATCGGCAGGTCGAGCGAGAAGGCGCGGTCGCCCTGCTGCTTCTGCATCAGCACGACATGTTCGTTGGCCAGGCCGAGGCGTGCGGCGAGCGGCGCGAGCAGACCGGCGAGGGCGCCGAGACCCAGCGAGCGGCCCAGGCGCGGGCGGTTCGACTGGTCGGCGACGGCGGCCTGGATCATCGTCTCGCAGGCACGGGCCTCGGGCGCTGGGAGCGTGGGGTCGGTCAGGAAACTGCGCGTTCCGAGGCCGACGAAGCCGAAGCCGATCAGGCTGCCCGAGATCGACATGATGATCAGCGAGACGACGTCGACGGGCGGGACGACGAGTCCCTTGTCCGCGTGCAGAATCTGCACGAGCGGCGCGGTGAAGATGACGCCAGCTGTGACGGCCATGCCCGCCGAGCCCGCCACCTGCGCGATGTTCAGGAAGCGTGAGCCACCGCCGCGGGCGAGGCGACGCGCGAAGGCGCCCCACGCAAACAGAATGACGAGCGGGGACACGCCGGGCGTGATCCCGGCCTTCAGGCCAGCGATCACGAGCGTGCCGGCCAGGATCGTCGACACCAGAACGCCGAAGGCCAGGGGGAAGGTGTCACTCGAATCGCGCGACATTGCAGCGTCTCCGTGGGTGGAGTGACGACCACGGCAGCGAACGCCCCGGCCGTCGACCAAACGCCTCTCCCGAGACGTGCGCGCGCTACGTTACGCGGCGCCACGATGGCGGTCCACCGCTCGACATGCCGTGTTCCACGCAGCACGAAGTTTGTCCAGCCCTTGCCACTTTTCTCGCTGCGCGTTTTATTGGACGCCTAGCAGCGTGTTGCTGATCCGCTTCGAGTGAGCGGTGCGTGACCCGTTGCTCTCGTCGAGGTGTCAAGACGCGTAGGTGAATCGGTGGATTCGTCGCGGCTTGCCCGTCTCCGGACGAGGGCGATGGGATGCGTACTGCGCAACGAACGACTTCCTCGATACCCTGCCAGCGCGTGCGCGCAACGGAGTCATCCGACGGGGCTGCGACGCACACAGGATGCTTCGTCGCCGGAGCAGATCGCCTTTCTTGCGGAGTTCGTGTCGATGAAGACCCTCGTGTTGCTGCGCCATGGCCAGAGCCAATGGAACAAAGAGAACCGGTTCACGGGCTGGGTCGACGTCGGGCTCAGTGAGCAGGGCGAGCGCGAGGCGCAGACGGCCGGCGAGCTGATGCGAGACGAGGGGTTCGAGTTCGACGTGATCTACACGTCGCTGCTCAAGCGCGCGATCAAGACGATGCACATCGCGCTCGAAGAGATGGATCAGATGTGGGTGCACGTGAACCGCCGCTGGCGCCTCAACGAGCGGCACTACGGTGCGTTGCAGGGGCTCGACAAGGCCGAGACGGCCGACAAGCACGGCCTCGATCAGGTCAAGATCTGGCGCCGCAGCTTCGATGTCCCGCCGCCGCCGCTGTCCGAAGACAGCGACATGTGGCCGGGGCGTGATCGACGCTACGCCGACCTCGCGCCCGTCGACCTTCCGCACGGCGAGTGTCTCAAGGACACCGTCGAGCGCTTCATGCCGCTGTGGAACGAAGAGATCGCGCCGGTGCTGAAGGACGGTCGCCGTGTGCTCATCGTGGCGCACGGCAACAGCCTGCGCGCGCTCGTCAAGGAGCTCGACCAGATCTCCGACGACGACATCCTCGGCCTCAACATCCCGACGGGCATCCCGCTCGTCTACGAGCTCAACGACGACCTCACGGCCGTCAGTCACCGCTACCTCGGCGACGCGGCGGCTGCTGCGGCCGCCGCTGACGCGGTGGCGAACCAAGCGCGCGGCTGAGTGCAGTCGAGGGGCATCAACGTCGAGCTTCGCGCCGGGCGAGGTGCTCGATCGTGTTGACGATCTCCACGGTGTCGTCGCCGATGCGGCCTGCTCGCAGCTCGCCGACGCGTACTTGCTAAAGGACGTCGTGCCTTGGGGCGACGCCGTCCGATCTCTTGGTGGACAGCGCGACGTGCGCGAGGCGCGTGCTGGTACGCCGCTGGAGCGCATGCTGGCGCGGGTCGAGCCGCTCGTCTTCAAGCTCGCCGCGGATTGCCACGTGTATCTCTGGTTTGTCGACGACTACCGCTGCGGCGGTGAACCGCGAACGAGAACCGCGCGCCCGGGACTTGGCGTCCCGAGCGCGCGGCGTGTGTCTAGACGGTCAGTGCGCGAGGCACTCGTCGATCAGAAGATCGTCGTCGTCTTGATCGGACTCGCGTCGTCGTAGCCGTTGCCGTTGAAGACGACGGTCTGCGAACGCAGCGTGATCCCCGACGCGGCGGCCGGCAGGTTCAGCGTGTACGACGCCAAGCCGGTTGCGCCGAGCGGCTGGATCGACAGAACCAGGAAGTTCAGCAGGATCGAGTCGTTGCCGAACGGGAAGGTGCTGCCGTCGAGGCTCACGAGCAGGTAGCCCGTGTCGAAGGCGTCGCCACCCATCTTCCAGTTGAAGTCCTGGCCACTGACGACGAACAGCGGCACGTTGACCACCGGCGGCTCGTTCGCCGTGTACGTCAGGTTGACGCTGTTGCTCGTCCCGGAGATGTTCGTGATCGTGACGGGAACGGTGCCGAGGCTCGACGGCTCGGGGGCGGTGAACTGCGCCTTGCCGTTGATGATGAGCACGGAGTTCCCGGTCAGCTCGGTGTCACCAACCGTGACGCTCTCCACCTGCTCGAACTCTGTCCCCGTGAGCGTGATCGTCAGGGTCTGGATCGTGCTGAGCGACGACGGGTTGATGCTCGTGATCGTCGGCGGATCCGGCGGGATCGAGGAAACGAGGCAGCCAGCCGAGTTCTTCTTGTTCGTGATCTGGCCGATCGCAGTGGGGCCGAAGCCGCCCGTGCCACCACAGCCACCGAGTCCCGAGCACATGATCTGGCAACCGGCCAGACCGTTGCAGTGCGGGGCGCTCCAGTTGTGACCGAGCTCGTGTGCCGTGAGCGCGACGCGGCTGTTGTAGTTGTTGCTGAAACGCGACTGCGAGAGTCCGTAGGCCTGGGCCAGCGAGCAGATCGTGTTGAGATACGCGACGCCGATCGTGCTGCCGGTGAGGTTCTTGCCGGTGAACAGATGCGCGACGTCACGCTGGATCGCTTGCTGCTCGGAGTTCCAGTGGTTCTGGAACTCGCCGAGCAGACCGCCCGAGGAACTCGTCGTGTAAGGGTCGGGCTCGGTCGTGCGCACGATGATCGTCGTGATGTTGTAGCTGATGCCGACGTCGTCGATGTAGTGCGCCTCGACGCCGTTCATGACGTTCTCGATGTCGAGCTGCGTGTTGTTCACCGAGCTGCCGTTGAGGTTGTAGAACTGCGTGTCGGCGTCGATGGCGATGTCGGTCACTTGCGTCTCGACGGTGCCGAGGAACGTGCCACCGTCGCTGGGCGCGCCCGCGAGCATGTCGTCCGTGCCGCAGGTGACGTCGCGCGGAAGGCGGTCGCCGCTGTCGTAGACGACGTGGCTCGAAGCCGGTGCCGTCATGTCGACATCGCGCATCGGCTGGATGCCGAACGTGGGCAAGCCGTTGCCGAGATAGATCGTGGCCGTCAGCGAGCCGTCGAGGATCTGACCGGCGACGATGCTGTCGGGCAGGTCGACGAGGTGGCCGCGCACGGTTGCGATGGGCGCTGGCTCAACAGACTCGTACGAACCGTCGGCCCTCTGCACGAGCAGTTCGAAGTTCTCGTCGCGCATCGAGTGGGGCCACAGCTCGACGGTGTGGACCTCGCCGGCGATGATCGCCTCGAAGCGCGCGACGTCATCGACGAGCCGCGCGGGCAGCTCGAACGATTGCGCCGTCGCGAGACCGAGGTCGAGCGATGCGATGAGCTCGGGCGCGAGGAAGCGCGCCGAGGTCGTCTCCGTGATGGGCAGGCGCGATGCCGGCACCTGCGCGGAGAGGGGAGCGGCGACGAGAACGCCGGCCGCGAGCGCAAGAATGTTGCGCATGGTGGACTCCAGAAGAGGATTCAGGACGGGAGTGCGAGCACGTCCTTGCCACCGAGCACATCGGCATCCGCAACCGCTGAGGTCATGGAGGAGAGACGAGCATCGGGGACGACTCGCGTGGTGTGCCGATCGATTCGGGAGAGCACGACACACCGCGTCCCAGAATAGCGCGGATTGTGACGCCCGTGTGGCGCGGATCGGAGTTCGCCGTGCCGACCACAGCGACCGAAACGTGCGCATCACCGCAGACGCCGGCGCTCAAGCCTCCGCGGGCTTCTCCGCCGACTCGTCCGACGCTTCGTCGGATGCCGATTTCGGGGTCGGAAGCGACTGTTCAAGCGACTGGGGCACGCGGAATCGTCCCCCGGCGATCCGTGCGCCGTCGGCGATCGAGACCGTCTTGGCCGCGCAGTCTCCGCGCCACTTGGCGTAGCGTCCGATCGTGACGTTTCCGCCGCAGACCACGTTGCCCTCGAGGCTTCCCTGCACTTCGAGGCCGTCGCCGGCGTGGACGTCCTGCGCGATGACGCTGCCTTTGCGCATGACCTTGATGTGCCCACAGGTCTGCACGGCCTTCACGGGCAACAGGCTCTTGACCACGATGTCACCCACGACCACGCGCTGATTGCACTGCGGGCACTGGGTGGACTCCGTCTTGCCGCTGACACCGAAGCGGTGTCCGCAGTGGTAGCAGCGAATGCTGCGTGTGACGGAGCGACGGACCATGAGCGGGACCGTGGGCCGGCCTTCGCCGGCGATGAGTCACCGGAGCGAATCAGCCAGGGTCGCACACGCATCGCGGCGACCCTGGCTCGGGGGGGCCAGGCCCCCGCGTCTCACTTCTTCTGGTGTTCGGGCTGACGCGGCGGCGTGGCCGGGGTGCTGCTGGGCGACTGCTCGCCCGGTGCGCCCTTGGCCTTGACGACCTCGGCGCCCACGGCGCACTGGCCGAAGAGCGTCGCGCCCTCGGCCATGACCATCTTCCCAGCGACGACGTCGCCCTTGATGATGCTCGTCGCGTTGAGCTGAAGCTTCTCACGCGCGAAGACGTTGCCTTCGATCGTGCCGTCGACGACGACGCTCTTCACTTCGACGTCGGCCTTGCACATCGCGCCACTGGCCACCTGCAGCTCGCCGGAGCCCGTGAGCTTGCCGTCGAACTGTCCGAGCACGCGCACCGTGGTGTCGAACGTCATCTCACCGGTGAACTTCGCGTCCTTCCCGAGAACGGTGACGTCTTTGGGGGCGTTGTCGGCCATTGGAATCTCCCTGCGGCGTGTCTTTGGTGACGATTGCGTTGCGTCGACGGGCGCTCGCCGTGAGTCGCGTCGACCGACGCCACGACGGCGTCGTTTCCATGCACGTGGGGTGTGCATGGAGTGGCGCAGAGCTTACCAACCACCCTTTCGCTCGCGCGCGTCGTTTGCGAGCTCCAGAACGCGTCCGCAGAGGATTGGGGAAGACGTGTGGAGAGCACGTGCATGCGTCCGGTTCAGGAGGACCACTCGGCGCGGGGTGCAGCGCAAAAACGCGCGGGACACACGGCACCGAGCCTTGCCTCGCGTGCCCGGCAGCGAGACGGGCTGCTGCCCGTCGAAGAACTCATCCGGCGCGAAGAACGCACCCGAGCGGGCCTGTGCAAGCGCGGGAGTCTCGAGCGAATCCACCGACTCGCCGACGTTCCCACACTCGGACAGGCACACTCGCTCACGCACGTCGCACTCGGAGCCGTTCTTCAAGAGCACTTCTAGGGCGTCAGGGCGGCCAGGGCGTTCGTGGCCGAGAAGCCCTGCACGGCGCCGGGATCTTCGATCCAGACCTGGATCACGAGATCGAAGCCGGGCGGGATGTCAGAGGGCCAGGGCGTTGTCAGTTCGATCGTGCCCAGCGGAGTCGTCGCCAGCCCGAAGATGAAGTTGGGGTTCGGGGCGAGCGTGCCGCCCTTGAACGGTGCGTTGATCGGGAAGAGGCCGAGGACGAGGGCGGCCAGGGCGCTGGGCAGGGCATCGTCGACGTCGAGTTCGAAGAGCGTGTCCGGGCACAGGGTGCTGCTGATCGACAGGTTCGGCGACTTCATCGTGCCGGCGAGCGCGTTGCCGAGGTCAATCCACGGGTTGAGGCCAGCGTAGACGTACACGACGCCCGTGGGCGCGAGCAGCGTGTGGGCACCGACGACGACCGTGCCGCCGGAGAGATCGACGCTGCGCCCGAAGCCCGGCGAGCTCGGGCCCATGCTCGCACTCACGCGCTGCGTCTCGGCGAAGCCCAGCGGTCCTTCCTCGAAGATCAACACTTCGCCGAGTCCCGCGTTCTTCGACGGTGCGCTCACGACGGCGCGTCCATCCTCGATGTCGATCGCCGAGCCGAAACGGTCGAGCGTTGCGGCGTCGCTCGGGGCGAACTGCTGCTTGATGCCCCACGTCGGTCCGACGCGCCGCACGACCGAGACCATGCCGGCGTCGACTTCGATCTCGTCGTCGTAGGGCGCGCCGATGAGGACGACATCGTCGGACGCGTCGACGGGATTGCCGACGTCGAGGGCGACGGCGGCGCCGAAGATGTCGGCCGGACGCGGGGACGGGTCGAAGAGGCGCGCGCGCTCGAAGAACGCGCCGGTTTCCGAGAGGCGTTCGAAGACGTAGACGGCGCCGCCGTTGATGCCGAACGTATCGCCCTGCGGGGCGCCGATGACGAGCACGTTGCGCTCGAGGGCGATGTCGAACCCGAAGACATCGAAGGCCGCGAGGTCGGACGGCAGGAGCTTCTGGGTTTCGATCCAGGGTGACGTCGCGGTGCTGCGCTTGAAGACGTAGGCGGCGCCGGCAACGAGGGCGGCGTCGTCGTCGAAGGCCGCACCGGCGACGAGCGTGTTGCCGCTGACGGCCACGCAGGACCCGAAGCGATTCAGCGTGCCGTCGGCAGACTCGAGGCGTTGGGTCGGCACCCATTGACCGCCGAGGCGTCGGTAGGAGTAGACGGCGCCGATCTGACCGTTCTCGGCCGGCGCGCCGACGACGAGGGTCGAGACGTCGATGTCGACCGAATACCCGAACTCACCGGGGATCGCTCCACCGATCTTGCGCTCGAACTCCCATCCGCCGTTGACGAGCTCGTACGTGACGATCGAGTTGGCTGTCGGCGCGCCGATCGCGAGGAATCGGCGCTCGAGCGAGATGTCGTCACCGAGTCCGACGTCCACGAAGACATCGCGCTCGCAGAGCTGCGCGAGGATCGAAGGTGCGCTTGCGAGAAGCGCGAGACACAGCAGGACAACGCGCACGGAACCCCCTGACAAGGCCGTGGATGTAGACGCCCCCGCTGCAACGCCGACACGTGTCGCGACGAGCGGGAGGGGCCTGGGTCAGGGCGCGATCGAGCCCGTGACCATGCGATCGACAACGGGCGGAGTGTAGCAGGGGCGGCGTCGTCCCGTATCTGACGAAGCCGAGTGTCCGTACGCGTCGGACGGCTCGACGACTCACCGCGTCATATCGACGTGGGTCGTTACGACGCGGTGCAGCGTGGTTGCGTCAGCCTTCGTTGCCGGCGGCGACGGCCTTGATGAAGTCGCGGTTCATGTTGCCGATGAACTTCACCGGGATCTCTTTCGGGCAAGCCGCTTCGCACTCGTAGTAGTTGCGGCAGTTGCCGAAGCCCTCGGCGTCCATCGAGTTCACCATCTTGACGGTGCGACGGTCGCGCTCGGGCTGTCCCTGCGGGAGGTGGGCGTAGTGCGCGACCTTGGCCGCCACGAAGAGCATTGCCGAGGCGTTCGGGCAGGCCGCCACGCAGGCGCCGCAGCCGATGCAGGCCGCCGCGTCGAAGGCCGTGTCGGCGTCTTCTTTGCCGATCAGCATCGCGTTGGCATCGGGTGCGCCGCCCGTGTTCACCGAAGCGTATCCGCCGGCTTGGATGATGCGATCGAACGACGAACGATCGACGACGAGATCCTTCACGACGGGGAAGGCCTTTGCGCGCCATGGCTCGATCGCGATCGTGTCGCCGTCCTTGAAGGAGCGCATGTGCAACTGGCAGGTCGTCGTCGCCCGCTGCGGGCCGTGCGGGACGCCGTTGATCACCAGCGAGCACATGCCGCAGATGCCTTCGCGGCAGTCGTGATCGAACTCGATCGGCGTGCGGCCTTCGTTGATGAGACGCTCGTTGACCACGTCCAGCATCTCGAGGAACGACATGTCCGGGCTGACGTCCGGAGCATCGTAGGTCTCGAGTCGGCCTGCGTCGTTCGGGCCGTCCTGTCGCCACACCTTGAGTGTGAGGTTCATCGGGAGTTCCTGTTCGTCGTCGTTCGGATGATGGAGGCGGCGCGGGTCACTTGTAGCTGCGGGTGGCGAGCTTGACGTTCTCGAACGTCATCTCTTCTTGGTGGCGGACGGGCTCCTCGTTCGGACCCTTCCACTCCCACACGGCCGCGTGCGCGAAGTCGTCGTCGTTGCGGACGGCCTCGCCGTCCTCGGTCTGGTACTCCTCGCGGAAGTGCCCACCACACGACTCCTCGCGCAGGAGTGCGTCGCGGCACATCGTCTCGCCGAACTCGAGGAAGTCGGCGACGCGGCCGGCCTGTTCGAGGGTCATGTTCAGCGAACGTTCGGTGCCGATGACCTTGACGTTGTTCCAGAACTCTTCGCGCAGCTCGGGGATCTTCTGCAACGCCTCTTCGAGACCGGCGCGGTTGCGCGCCATGCCGCACTTCTCCCACATGATGCGACCGAGTTCGCGATGGAACGACTCGGGCGACCGCGACCCGCCGATCGTCATGAAGCGCTGGAGGCGCGCGTTGATCTCCGACTCGGCCTCTCTGAATGCCGGGTGGTCGGTGGTGATCGGTTCGGGCTTATGCGTCGCGAAGAAGTTGCCGATCGTGTACGGCAGCACGAAGTAGCCGTCGGCCAAACCTTGCATGAGCGCGCTGGCGCCGAGGCGGTTGGCGCCATGGTCGGAGAAGTTCGCCTCGCCGATCACGTGCAGCCCGGGCTGGTTGCTGTGCAGGTTGTAGTCGACCCAGAGGCCGCCAATCGTATAGTGCGGCGCGGGGTAGATGCGCATCGGGAGTTCGTACGGGTTCTCGTCCGTGATGCGCTGGTACATGTCGAACAAGTTGCCGTAGCGCTGCTTGACGACTTCGGCGCCGAGACGCTGGATCGAATCGCGGAAGTCGAGGTAGACGCCACGGTTGCCGGGGCCGACGCCCTTGCCGTCGTCGCAGGCTTCCTTCGCGGCGCGCGACGCGATGTCGCGCGGCGAAAGGTTGCCGAAGCTCGGGTACTTGCGCTCGAGATAGTAGTCGCGTTCGTTGTCAGGGATCTGCGAGGGCGGACGTTGGTCGCCGGGCTTCGCAGGCACCCAGACGCGGCCGTCGTTGCGCAGGCTCTCGCTCATGAGCGTGAGCTTGCTCTGGTGATCGCCTGACACCGGGATGCACGTCGGGTGGATCTGCGTGAAGCACGGGTTCGCGAAGCCGGCGCCGCGCTTGTGCGCGCGCCAGGCCGCCGTGACGTTGCAGCCCATCGCGTTCGTCGACAGGTAGAAGACGTTGACGTAGCCGCCCGTCGCGAGGACGACGGCGTCGCCGGCCCAGCGTTCGATCTTCCCGGTCGTGAGGTTGCGCGTGATGATGCCGCGCGTGATGCCGTCGGCCACGACGATGTCGAGCATCTCCGTGCGCGTGTGCATCTTCACGGCGCCCATCTCGATCTGACGCGATAGGGCGGCGTAACAGCCGAGCAGCAGCTGCTGACCGGTAGCACCGCGCGCGTAGAACGTGCGGCTGACCTGCGCGCCGCCGAACGAGCGGTTGGCGAGTTGCCCGCCGTACTCGCGCGCGAAGGGCACGCCCTGCGCGACGCACTGGTCGATGATGTTCGCCGACACTTGGGCGAGGCGATAGACGTTCGCCTCGCGCGAGCGGAAGTCGCCGCCCTTCACCGTGTCGTAGAACAGGCGGTACACCGAGTCGCCGTCGTTCTGGTAGTTCTTCGCCGCGTTGATGCCGCCCTGGGCCGCGATCGAGTGGGCGCGGCGCGGGGAGTCTTGGAAGCAGAAGCAGTCGACGTCGTAGCCGAGTTCGGCCATCGTCGCGGCTGCCGACCCGCCCGCCAGCCCGCTGCCGACCACGAGCACCTTGAACTTGCGCTTGTTCGCCGGGTTGACGAGCTTGAGATCGAAGCGGTGCTTGTCCCACGCCTCCGCGACCGGTCCCGAGGGGATCTTCGCATCGAGGTTCATACCGTCACTCCGTCCGGCAGGCCGATGGCTCCGAAGAGCACGGCGAGTGGCATCGAGATGTTGCCCAGCACGATAAGCCACGCCAAGCCAGCGGCTGCGGCGCGGATCGCGGGGGCGAACTTGTGGTGATTGAGGCCGAGGGTTTGCACAAAGCTCCAGGACCCATGGCGGATATGCAGGCCGAGCAAGACCATCGCGGCGACGTAGAGCAGCGCGATCAGCGGTTGCTGGAAGCCCGCGACCACCATGGAGAAGACGTCGTGGCGCGTCGTGCCATCGGCGAGTGTCTCGGTGAGCATGTGCGCGTCGGTCATGACCCAGCCCCACGTGAAGTGGGCGAGGTGGTAGAGGACGAAGGCGAACACCGTGAGGCCTGTGACGAGCATGCCACGCGCGCTGACCGTGCGTTGGATCCCCGGGTCGACGGCATAGCGCACGGGGCGCGCCGCGCGATTCTCGAGCGAGATCCTGATCGCCGTGGCGACGTGCACCACGAAGAAGGCGAGCAGACCGGCGCGGGCAACCCAGAGCAGGCCCCCGAGGGCCTTGAGCTGCGCGGCGTACGCGTTGAGCGCGTCGCGGCCGAGGAAGATCTGAAGGTTGCCGAGCATGTGGGTGACGACGAAACCCAGCAACGCGAGGCCCGTGACGGCAACGAGGAACTTCTTGCCGAGGGACGATTGGAGGCTGCGCAAGAGCCAGTTCATGGAAGACGACGCCAGAGGCGGTGTCGACCCCGGGCCGAACGTGCTCGATCACTCGTTCAAAGGGCGCAGAACGGGCTTTCGCGCGGCGACGACGGGGAGCCGTGGGCGAATGAAGGGGTGTCCGAGAGACAACGACTCGGATAGCGCCGAACATACTCGTTCCGCATCGGCCATCACAGAGAGAGGGGTGCGAGAACGCGGCGCGGCGGCGGCGGGGCTGCTGGTATCCAGGGCTCAGCGCGCCGGGAGGAGCGACGTCGCGACAGGCTGACAGATCGCGCTTTGCTGTCGTAATGGCATCAGGCCGCTGCCGATATGGCGCGCACTGGGGCCTGCGGGACCGGGAGGAGCGCGAACAGCTCGTCTAGAGGCCGTTCGAGCCTCTGGCACGCCTGTTGCTACTCGGTTTGGCGTCGATCGCCAGCGCACCTTGGACCGCGCGCTGGCACCTCACCTTTGGAGAGAACCCATGACCCACCCGATGCTTCACCAGCCCTTCGGCTCGCTCTTCAACGCCATGTTTGCACCCGGCGCGTCGGCGCCCGCTCGAGGTCTCGCTCTCAACGCATGGGACACCGAGGACGCCTACGTGATCGAGGCTGAACTGCCCGGTCGCACGCTCGCCGACGTCAGCGTCGTCGTCCACGACAACGTGGTCACCTTGACCGTCGAGGACGCCGCCGAGTCCGCCGAGTCCGCCGAGACGACTGCCGAAAAGGCCACCGACGTCGCCGACCCGAACGCCGAGGCGCCCCGGCCGAAGCTGCTCCGGCGCGAGCGCACGTCGATCCGTGGTTCGCGCTCCCTGCGTCTCGCAACGCCTGTCGTCGCCGACGACACGACCGCCGTGCTCAAGGACGGCGCGCTCACGGTGCGCCTCCCCAAGGCGCCCGAGCACCGCGCCCGCACGATCGCGATCAGCAACGGCGATGCCTGACGGGTCGCAACACAACTCCTTGGAGACACACCCCATGACCACCACACCGCACAACCGCGTGGCTCGCTACGCCCCGACCGAGGAGAAGGTCGCGGCCTACCGCCCGCGCCTCGACGTCTCTGACCTCGGCGCGAGCTACGAGCTGATCTTCGACGCTCCCGGCGTCTCGGCCTTCGAACTCTCCGTCGACGGCGGCGTGCTCTTCTTCCGCGGCGAAGTCGAACCGCGTGATCCGCAAGCTGTGCGCGACGGCGCGCTGCGCGAGTACGGCGTGGCCGCCTACGAGCGCCGCGTGAAGTTGCCCGAAGACGTCGACGTCGAGGCCATCACGGCCAACTACGAACACGGCGTGCTCACGGTGACGGCGCCGAAGAGCGCCCGCGCCCAGGCGCGCACGATTCCCATCACCATGGATTGACACCAGGACACCTCGGACTGACACCAGGACACCTTGGACTGACACGTACGACGCAGTAACGCGTCCGCATCTCTCTCCTCCTCCTCCCATGCCCGCGGACGCGTGAGGCCCGCAGACGCCTTGGCGTCTGCGGGCCTCGATTCATTCGGCCGGTCTTGCGGGTGCTGCGTGAATGTCCTGCCCGAGCAGCCTGTTGAAGAACTGTCTTGCGGCGGTGCAGACGCTCGCGCTGGCCGCTCGTCGCCGACCGTTACTCGGCGGCCGCGATCTTGGCCGTTGCCCTTGAAGGTCGCAGCGGCAGCGTGAAGTGAAACTCGGCGCCGCCTTCGGGGAGATTGTTCGCCTCGAGCACGCCGCCGTGTGCCTCGATGAGTGTGCGCGAAATGGTGAGACCAAGGCCTATCGAACCGCCGCTGAGTCGGCGACCGCGACCGCGCCGAAACGGCTGAAAAAGGTGTGGAAGGTCGTTGGCGTCGATGCCCGGGCCCTGGTCGATGACGCTGACATTGAGGTGATCGTCCGCGATGGACGCACGGATCGTCACCGTGCCGCCCTCGGGTGTGTGTCCGACGCCGTTGGAGATGAGGTTTCCGAGCACTTGGTGCAGGCGGTCAGCATCCAGCTGAACGGCGGGCAGATCGTTCGGGGCGTCGAAGGCGATGGTGACCCCGTGTCGTGCTGCAAGCAGACTGTGCATCTGCGTAGCCTCACGCAGGAGCGGCTCGATGGCCACGAGTGACGGCTTGAGTCTTGGGCCCCCGTGCTCGACCGTCGCCACGTCGAGGAGGTCGTCGATGAGTCGACCCATCTGCTCGGCCGATCGGCGAATCCGTGTGAGCACCTCGCGGCCCGTGTCGTTGAGGTCTCTCGCGAGCTCGAGGTCGAGGAACGAGATGCTCAGCGCGATTGCATTCAGCGGGCTGCGCAGGTCATGTGCGGCCATGCCGAGGATGCGGTCCTTCTCGCGCGAAAGGTATTCGAGCTCTGCGTTGCGTCGTGCAAGATCGCGATCGAGGGTCGCGAGTTGGTCGTAGAGTCGCGTGAGCTCGTCGAGTGCTCGCTCATCGCGCGCGATGGCGACGTTCGCACGCCGTTCGAGCAGTGCGACAAACGCGCTTCGCGACTTCGTTGCAGCGACATCTTCGCTGAGCTGCGCGCACAGGCTCCACAAATCACGAGTTGCCGAGGCCGCGACCACAAGCACTTCGTCGCCGTCGCGTGCCGCAGCCGCCCGGAGCAGCACGGGTTGTCCTTGCACGCGCACGAGGAGTTCAGCATCGATGACCGCGCCCACGTTCCGCGCCTCTTCAAGGAGGTCGAGGCCGCGCACCACGCTCGAAGGATCGAGTACTGCAGAAAGTGCACGTCCCACGACGTCCGTCATCTCGGGACTGTCGGCGTGGAGCACAGAGTGGATGGTGCCCGTCTTGTCACAGCGAACCGCGAGTCGAGTCACGACGTGAACTCCTCGATGAGATCGACGGCTGCGACGGCGTCCTGTGCCGTTCCGTCCGCACCCACTCGGCGCCAGAGTTCCGGGTCGAGCGAAAAGGGATAGCCGCCGACAATCGTTCGTGGCTTGCTGGCTCCAGGGGCTCGCACGGCACGGAGGGCATCGCGGACCTCACCGAGGTGCGCCACGAGGGTCATCGAGATCGCGACAACCTCAGGCTTCATTCTCGTGATGATTGAGGCGAGCTCTGCGACAGGAACAGTCCCTCCGAGGCAGCGTGCATCGAAGCCCCGAAGCGTGGCGAGATCCGCAACCATGCGCATTCCGACATCGTGGCGCTCGTCGCCCACACAGAACGCGAGGACGACGCGACGCCGCACGCCAGGCTTGAAGATGTGTGCGTTGAGCTGACCCATGAGGCCTTGCACCGCCGCCGTGCAGTAGTGCTCTTGTGCGACGTTGATCTTGCCGAGCTGCCAGAAGCGACCGACTTCACACATCACGGGTTGAAGGACACGGAGGTACAGGTCCGCGATCTCCGTGCCGTGTTCGACGACGGCCAGCAAGCGCTGATTCGCCGCTCCGTGATCGAAGGCAAGGAGGTCGTCGAAGTAGCGCCTCGCGATGCGCGAGAGCTCATCATCGCCACTCAGATATCCAGCGGAGTGGGCCGGCGCGGTCAGAGACTCTGACGCTGCTTCGAGCATCGAGGCGACCTCGTTTCCGACGGTCGCGGGAAGATCGCGGCGCGCGACTTCCGTCAGCGCGCGCAGCTGCTCCGAAAGCGGCGACACGTCCGGCTGAGAATGCCGGATCTGGACCCACGTCGCGTAATCGATGAAGAGCGCGGGCGACTCCACAGCCACGGCCTCTGCGAGTTGCCGCAAGTGCATCGTGAGCTCTTCGCGGCATGGAGCGTGACCCAAGCGCCCGCCCGGTGACGCGTCGTCGACCCCGAGCTGCCCGACGCCCGCGGCAGCGAGATCATGGACGCGTTCGCGTAGGACTTGTGCTGCTGCAAGACTCATGAGCGAGGCTCACGTTGTACGGAGGGAAGAACCCTGCGACATGAACAGCCGCTCATCCGCACGGAGGCACTGACCACGATTCTCCGAGCGACGCAATGCGGGCCGACGGAATGGTCCGCCCGACGTACAACAACGGGACATGACTGGGCGCGCTGTTACCGACTGCGCGGCGCACGCGGCGGAGTATAACGACCGCTCGTCGTTGTGTCTCGTTGACCTTGGACAAACGGTGGTCTCGGGCAGACCGCGTGAGACCTTGGACGAACCACGGTGGGCCCGGTGCGGGTCATTCACCGTGATTGCTGCGGTCGCTTCTGAACACTTGCGGGCATGTCCCAGCTGCGACCTCGCGACGATCTCCGCGTCATTGACCCGGATCAGGATCGCCGCGACGGATCCCGGTATGTCCCGAGGTCGCGGTCGCTTTTCTTGCCTCATCGCGTCACGGCGCCGCGCCACTTCTTCGGCAACGTCATCGGGCGCACGCCGGGAAACGCCCCGACGTGGATCGACCGTCGGTCAGACGGTCGCCCGAGTGCGCGCCGCGAAGGCTACTGTCCTCAGCCCAGCGCGAGCATCCGTTCGACGGGCTTGAGTGCCGCCTTGCGCAGCTCTTCGTCGAGCGTGATCTCGGGGCTCAGGTCACGCAGCGCCGCGTAGAGCTTCTCGAGCGTGTTGAGGCGCATGTACGGGCAGGCCGCACACTCGCAGCCCGAATCCGGCGGGGCGCCGATGATCGTGGCGTCGGGACGGTCGCGGTGCATCGAGTGCATCACGCCCATCTCGGTGGCGACGATGAAGGTCTTCTTCGGACTGTTCTTGACGTGGTTGATGAGCCCGGTCGTCGAGCCGATGAAGTCGGCCAGCACGAGCACGGCATCTTCGCACTCGGGGTGCGCGATGATTTCGGCGCCCGGGTTGGCCGCCTTCAACTTGATCAGCTTGCGTGCCGTGAACTGCTCGTGGACCACGCAGAAGCCGGGCCACTTCACGAGTTCGCGGCCGGTTTCCTTCTCGACCCAGCGCGCGAGGTGACGGTCGGGCGCGAAGACGATCTTCTTGTCTTCGGGGATCGACGCGACGACGCGCGCGGCGTTGCTCGACGTGCAGATGATGTCGCTCATCGCCTTGATGGCGGCCGATGTGTTGATGTAGCTGACGACGACGTGGTCGGGGTACTGCTCGAGCCACTTGCCGAAGAGGTCGGGCGGGCAGCGGTCGGCGAGGCTGCAGCCGGCGTCGAGGTCCGGGAGAATGACCTTCTTCTCAGGGTTCAGGATCTTGGCCGTCTCGGCCATGAAGTGCACGCCGCAGAACGCGATGACGTCTGCGTCGGTCTTCGCGGCCTGCTGCGAGAGGCCGAGGCTGTCGCCCACATAGTCGGCGAGATCTTGGACCTCGCTGTCCTGGTAGTAGTGAGCAAGGATGACCGCGTTGCGTTCCTTCTTGAGCTTCGCGATCTCCTCCTCGAGGTCGAGTGACGGGTCGACCACGGGGCGCGGGGAGATGGTTGGCATTCCGGCGATGTCGGTCATCGTTCTGTCTTCGTGCAGCGGGCAAGGAAGGACTTCATTGATCGCACAGAGTACCCTATCCATACAGCGGAAGAGTTATCGTCTCCGCTAGGGCGTCGTTCGGCGCGGTTCGTCTCGCTGATCTCGCAAAGGTCGTCTCGCTGAGTTCGTCTCCCAAAGAGAAGGGGCCCAGAGGGAGATCGACGAGCGCGGTGAACGACTCATGCCCGATCTGTGCCGAATGTCAGATCATGAAGATCCGGCGTTCATCGTGAACCGTAGTCGTCGGTGCGGCCATCACCGGGGATTGAAAGTGGGGCCACGCGCTCGGCCGCGAGCGTGAGCCGGAGTGTGAGAGCTGTGAGATCGAGCGAACGCTTGCCGCGCGTCAACAGGGTGGCGGTCGTCCCACCGGAGCGTCCGCCCGTCCTGACGGTGCTGGTCGACGCCGAGGAGGAGTTCGACTGGGAGGGTGGTTTCGATCGCCGTGCCACGTCAGTTTCCGCGATGAAACGCATCGACCGCCTCCAGCGCGTCTTCGACGCCGCCGGCGTCACGCCGCTGTACGTCGCCGACTATCCAGTTGTCGAGAAGCCCGAGGGCTACAAGCCGCTGGCCGACATCCACAGCGACGGCCGCTGCGTCATCGGAAGTCACCTCCATCCATGGGTCAACCCGCCGTTCGACGAACACGTCACGCCGCGCAACTCGTTCCCGGGCAACCTCGCCCCCGAGCTCGAGAAGGCCAAGCTGCGGGCGCTCACGGAGTTGATCGGTGAGCGTTTCGGCGAGGCGCCCACCGTCTACCAGGCCGGGCGCTACGGACTCGGGCCGAGCACGGCCGACACGCTCGAGGAGCTCGGGTACGAGGTCGACTACAGCGCCTGCCCGCCCTTCGACTACACGAGCGAAGAGGGTCCCGACTACAGCCGCTGCCCGCTCGAACCCTACTGGTTCGGCCGTGAGCGATCGCTGCTCGGGATTCCCTGCACCGGGGCGTACGTCGGGTATCTCAGCGGCGTCGGCCACGCCGTCCATTCGCTGGCGCAGATGCCGGAGCTGCGCTGGGCGCGGATCCCGGGCTTGCTCTCACGGGCCGGCGCCCTCGACCGCCTGCGCCTCTCGCCCGAGGGCTTCTCACTGCGGGACCTGCGTCGACTCACGCACTCGCTGCTCGCGCAGGGCGTGCGCGTCTTCACCTACAGCCTCCACTCGCCATCGGTGACGCCGGGCTGCACGTCGTATGTGTCGAACGAGAACGATGTGGCCCGCTTCCTCGACGACATTCGCTCCTACTTCGAGTTCTTCTTCGGCGAACTTGGTGGCCGGTCGGCGACCCCGCTGGAAGTCAAAGCGGAGTTGGAGAGTCCAGTCGCAGAGGGGCCAAGCCTTGCGTAGTCTGTTGGCGTGATAGTTCTCGGCCTCTCTCCTCTCGACAAAGACGCCACCGCCTCGCTGGTGGTCGACGGCAATGTCGTTTTTGCAGCCGGCGAAGAGCGCTTCTCACGCAAGAAGCAGCACGCAGGCTTTCCGACGCAGGCGGTCGCGGCTGCGCTCGCGTACGGCGGGATCGCGGCGAGTGACATCGATGTCGTCGCCTATCCCTTCCTGACGGCTGATGCCGAGGCCGAACTCATGCGGGCCTGTTTCGCCGACGACGCGGCCTTCTCGGAGCGTTTCAGTGACGGCGATCGCGAGGCGCGCCTCAAGGCGGCCGATGCGCGCGTGCCGCAGCGCAGCGAGCCCGTGCACGGCCTGTCGTCGCCGAACCAGAAGATGGACAAGAGCGCCCTCAAGCGCGCGGCCTATCGCGCGGCGGGGATCTCCGGGCTCAGCAGTGAGGCGTCGCGGCGCCAGGCGAAGCGTTGGCTCGGTCGGGCGATCGCCGATCACCAGCACTGGCATGACGAACTCGAACGCGAGCTTTCCGCGCTCGGTCTCGGAGACAAACTCAAGCGCTTCGACCATCACCTTTCGCACGCCTCGAACGCGTACTACGCCAGTGGCTACGACCGTGCGCTGATCGTCACGCTCGACGGCTACGGCAGTGGGCTCGCCGGTTCGGTGTGTCTCGGGGAAGGCGGGGCGATCAAGCGTCTGCACGAGATGCGCTACCCGCATTCACTCGGCACGATGTACGAGTCGGTGACGGCGTCGCTGGGCTTCTCGCCCGACCGCCACGCCGGCAAGATCGTCGGGCTCGCGGCGTACGGCGATCCCGACGTGCTCACGGACGTGCTGCTGTCGCGTTGCGAACAGGCCGACGGCGGGTTCCGGCTCCTCGAGAACCTCAACGTGCACTTCTCGCGTCACCTCGCATCGCGCTACCCGATGATCGACGTCGCGGCCGCGTACCAGAAGGCGCTCGAGGTCATCGCGGCCAACGTCGTGAGCCACTGGGCCAAGCAAACCGGCTGCGGCGCGCTCGTGCTGTCCGGTGGCGTGACGGCCAACGTGAAGATGAACCAGCGTCTGCACGAGGTGGCCGAGGTCGAGAAGATCTTCGTCTACCCGAACATGGGCGACGGTGGCTGCGGCACGGGGCTCGCGCTGCACCTCACGCGGCGCGACGAGGCGCCGCGGGCGATCCACGATGCCTACCTCGGGCCGTCTTACACGCCCGACGAGATCCGCGCCGAACTCGAGCGCGAGGGGCTGGCGTTCACCGAACCCGCGCACCTCGCGGCCGAGGTCGCCGCGCACATCCACGGCGGCAAGGTCGTGGCGCGTTTCGATGGCCGCATGGAGTACGGGCCGCGCGCGCTGGGCAATCGTTCGATCCTCTATCACGGCCGCGAGCCGGAAGTGAACCAGTGGCTCAACGCGCGCCTCGGGCGCACGGAGTTCATGCCGTTCGCGCCGGTGACTCTGTACGAGCACGCGGCGCGTTGCTACGAGAACCTCGCGGGTGCCGAGCACGCCGCCGAGTTCATGACGGTGACGTTCGACTGCACGCCGTGGATGATCGCGAACTGCCCGGCGGCGGTGCACGTCGACGGCACGGCGCGTCCGCAGCTCGTGCGCCGCGAGGTGAATCCCGGCTATTACGACATCCTCAGCGAGTACGACAAGCTCTCGGGCATTCCGTGCCTGATCAACACGAGCTTCAACATGCACGAGGAGCCGATCGTGTGCACGCCGCGCGACGCCGTGCGCGCCTTCCTCGATGGACGCCTCGACGTCCTGGCGATCGGGCCCTATCTCGTCGAAGCACCGCTGCGCGACTGACGCGGCGCTGGCGGGCGTCGTCGAACGCGACTCAGCCGATCGCTTCTTTGTTCGACGGGGCCGCCGTCACGGATGTCGCAGCCGCTTCGGAGGACGAGTTGGCGGCCGTCGGCTGCTCGGTATACAGCGGGCGGATGTCGAAGCGGTGCGACAGACGCAGCAAGCGTCGCACTTCCTTGCTGAAGTGGCCGTCGGGGATGTACGAGCGCATGTAGTCGAAGAAGTCGAGCGGGAGCACGACGCCGTAGTAGGCGAGCCACGCTCCGCGCGCACCGACGCCGAAGATCTCCGGGGCGACCGTTGCGTCGAGCAGCGTGGCGAGGACGAGGAAGACGAGCCCGATGTCGAAGTTCGTCATGAGTGCGCGCAGCGTCACGAGGTTGATCCCGAGCGGGAACGGGTTCGTGGCGCCGGCCTTGTCGTCGGCCTCGACTTCGTCGAGCTCGAGGTCGAGGGTCTCGAAGAAGCGTCGGAAGCTGCGATCCTGACCGGGCTTGCCTGCCAGCACGGTTTTCGTGAACAGCAGCACCGGCGTGTCGAGGAACATCTTGAGCCACAAGGTCGACGTCAGCGCCGTTGCCGCGAAGAGGAGAAACCACGCGTTGTCGGAGACACGCCAGAGGCCGATACCGACGCCGAGGAACGTGCACGGCTTGACGAGCATGTGGAACAGGAAGTCGTAGTAACCCCACTTCATGTTCTCGATGCCGCGGAAGCGCGCCACCTCACCGTCGACACAGTCGAGCACGTAGTAGAGCAACAGCAGGAGCGCGCCGAGCAGCGCCGCCCAGACCCCGCCGAAGCCGAGCATGATCGACCCGAGGATTCCCGCGGCGAGCATGCCGAGCGTGGCGTAGTCGGGACTCAAGCCGAAGTCGACGAACACCTTCGTGATCGGCAGCGAGGCGCGATCGCCCATCAACAGACCCGCGACATCGTTCCGACCCCGCACCGGACTCTGACAGACCCTCCTCAGCTCATCGAAGCTGACACCCACGCCTCACTCCCTCTGTTCTGCTTGCATGCTGCACATCAACCGACGGCCCCGCGCACACGGCCGAGCGCAGATCGCACCAACTCGATTCCGGCGGCGCGTTCCTCAGGTTCGAGGAACCGGGCCCAAACCCACGCAGCCCACACCAGCCAAATACCAAATCGGCACAATCCAGAGCCTACTCCAGGTTGGAGCGGAATGAGCAGCGAGATCGAATACACCAAGATGCCCGCGAGGGCCGGGCTCCAGCAGCGCTTCCAAGCCCACTCGACCGCGAAGACGTTCCGAGCACGGCGCTCGCAGATGACACAGAGCGCCGCGAAGGTGACCGTCGTCGTCGCCGCCGCACCGAGGAATCCGAAGCGGGGGATCAGGATGAGATTGAGCCCGATGTTGATCGCCGCGGCGATTCCGGTGAGTTGCGGGAGGATACCCGTGCGCTTCTGCACGTAGAAACCCGTCTGGAGGATCTGGAACAAGCCCCAGAACCAGTAGCCGAGGCAGACCCAAGGGATGCCCGCCGCCGCGCCGTCGAAGCTCTCGCCGCGAACCATGTAGTGGGCGATGTCCTCGGCGACGAGCGCGACGCCGAGCACGACCGCCGACATGAGCAGCATGAAGTACGGCATGAGCCGTCCGACGAGGTCGCGCTGGATGTCGAGGTTCTTGAGGCCGAAGACGTACGGATACCAGATGAGCAGGAACGGGCTCATCACGAGGAAGTTCGGGATCGATCCCAGCTTGTACGCCGTGCCGTACGTTCCGACGGCGTCTTCCCCGACCATCCACTGCACCATGAAGCGGTCGGCGTTGTGCAGGATCCACTGCAGCAGTCCGTTCGGGATCAGCGGTAGCGTGAAGGCCGCGAGCAGCGCGAACGTCGCGCCCGAGAAACGCAACCCGACGCGTGGGAGGACGATCGCGAGCAAGACGACGGACGAGGCCGCCTCGCCGATGAGCATCGCCAAGAAGATCGCCTCGACGCCGAGCCCCATGTTCAGCAAGAAGTGCAACTGAAGTGAGATCTCGAGCGCGAGCTTCCCGATGCGGATGGCTGCGTAGGTCCCCGAGCGGTGCTCGGTCTGCAGGTACTTGAACAGCACCTCCTTGACCATGCGGAGCACGAGGATGCCGATCGACAGCTCGACCAGCAGCTGCATACCCGGGTAGCTCGTCCGGAAGAGGTTCGCGACCTCCGCCGAGAAGATGAAGAGCAGCGTGCCGACGATCGAGCCGGACAAGAACACCGACCACACCGTCGTGCTCACGACTTCGTCTCGCGCCGCGCCCGCGTCCCGCTCGAAGTAGTAGCGCGTCATCGCGTTGTACATGTTGATGCCGAGCAGGCTCGACAGCACCGCGATCGACGGCCCGAGCAGCTCCCAGACGCCGTACTGCGATGCCGACATGCCCTGCTCGGAGGTATGCACCGGCATCAGCAGGAACGCCGCGAGATACCCGAGCTGCTCGGCCACGCCGTAGATCGCGGAGTGCTTCGCGAGCTTCGAGACGGCGTCGCGGAGCATGGCGGGATCCGGAAGTGAGGACGGGGACGGGGCGGCAGGCGCCGGAGCAGGGAGACGCCAATCGTCTTATCGGAGTTTGCCATGCTCCGCCCTCACACAGAGACGTGCGTGCTCCCGATTCGTGCAGAGTTTGTGCACGATGAGCGCATGGCTCGGCTCTTCGTGGCGATCGATCTTCCCGATGACGACAAGGTGGCCCTCGCGAACCTCGAGGGTGTCATCCCGCGGGCGCGCTGGGTGGAGGAGGACGGCATGCACGTCACGCTGCGCTTCCTCGGCGACGTCGAGGGCGCGCGGGTCGAGACCGTGATCGGCGCGCTGAGCGGCGTGGCGGCCGCAACGCCGGGCTTCTCGATGGCCGTCCGCGGCATGGGCCACTTCCCGCCGCACCAGTCGCCAAGAGTGCTCTGGGCTGGAATCGACGCCGATTCGGGCCTCGGTGTCCTTCAACACCGCGTCGAGCATGCCTGCCAGCGCGCCGGTCTGGAGCCCGAGCGCCGCAAGTTCGCCGCGCACGTCACGCTGGTTCGCCTGCGTCCCGACCCCGGTAACGAGGCGGCCGCGGCCGAGTTCCTGACGCGTCATGCGCTGCTCGCCCGCCCGCGTTTCGACGTGCGCCAGTTTCTGTTGTTCTCGAGCGTGCTCGGCCGCCAGGGTGCCGAGTACCGCACCGAGGCAGCCTTCCCGCTGCGAGGCGGCGATTCCTGACGTGGCAAACAGCCCGGGGGAGCCCGGTCGCTCCCCGCGGGCTGCGGTCAGGCGTGGGGCGCCGACTGCTCGTCGAGTGTCTCGGCGAGCAGGCGATTGGCGCGGGCGCGCATGAGCGAGCCCATCAGGCCGAAGAGGCCGCCGAGCAGACCCACGGTGGCGCCACCGTAGGCGCCCCAGTGCACGGCGTACTCGGGCTTCACGACGACGAACACGGCTGTGACGGCGAAGACGGCGCTACCGACGAGTCCGAGCATCAAGAAACCGCGGGCCTTCGCGAGGCGCAGTTCACGGTACGACGCTTGGAGTTCGAGCGAGCCGCCGGGGTCGAGCGTCGCGGGCTCGAAGGCCGACGAGCGCGCCCCGAACGCGAAGCCTGGGAAGAACGCGAGGCCGAGGGCGATCAGCAGGGGCGCGCCCTCGCTGATGGCCCACGCGGTGGCGGCGACCATGAGCGCGAACGTCATCCAGGATGTCACCCAGATCCAGGGGGGAAGGGCGCCGTCGAGATGTCGGGGTGCCAGCGATGCCGAGCGCACCGGCGACTCCTGAGGCGGGCGCCAGCCGGGATCGCGCGCACCGAGGGCCGGCACCGCACGCTTGAACCAGAGGAACTGGAAGCCGATCACGGCCATGACAACCGGCCAGGCGGCGCGCAGGCCCGTGCGTGATTCGTGCGTGGCTTCGAGCAGGAACTGCACGCCGATGGTCAGCGCGACCAGGCCGAGGGTGGCCCAGACGAGCCGGCGCATCAGCGGGCCGGCGTCCTCGCGCGAGAGACGTTCGTGACGCTTGGAGCCGAGCGCGATGGCCAGCGGCATGAGCAGCATCAGCGTCGGGAAGAGGCGGTCGAACCAAGTCATGGCAAGTCCTCGGTGGTGGGATGGGTTGTGGTTTCGGCCCACATGGATTGGATTTCTTCGTTCACGAGTGCGCGGATGTCGGTGGCGTTGCGACCTGCCAGGCGCGCATCGGCGAGGGCGCCGCGCAGTCGCTCACGCAGGGCGAGTTCGTCCAGTGGCGCGACATCGCGGCTCGCCGTCACGGAGGTGCCGCGACCGCGCGTCGTCTGGACGAGGCCCGACGTGGCAAGCACGCGATAGGCCCGCGAGACGGTGTTCATGTCCACGCCCAGGTCTGCAGCGAGCTGTCGCACCGTCGGGAGCGTGTCGCCCGGGGCGACCTCCGATCTGGCGATCGAGCAGCGCAGCGCCGCGACGAGCTGGTCGACGAGCGGGACGGGGCTGTTGAGTCGGATCGTGATCATGCGATGCAAAGTATCAGACTTTGATACAACGTCAAGAGGAGGGGGCTATCGGCCACAGGTTCGCCATTCTCGAAGCCGAGGGGCGCGGGCAGTGCCGGCGGCGCGTCACGCGTCCCGAAGGACGAGCTACACCCCGCCTGACGGCACGGCGACCCGCCGCGCGGACGGTGCGCACGCAGGCCAGAGCACGTCTCGCTGTTCGTCTGTCACCCGCTCACCGCTGCGCACGGCTTGTTCGACATCTGAGCCGTCGATAGACTCCGCGCCGACAGTTCGTGCGTCCCGAACGCCCCTGCCCCGAGGATCGAATGATGAACACGAAGACGCTGTGGTCGCTGATGGCGGCGGGAGTGCTGCTGACTTTGGCCACTGGCTGCCGCTTCAACGACCACTACAACTACGGTGCCACCGAGAAGTGGGTCGACTCCGACTTGCACACGATCGTCAAGGTCGTCGGGACGCCTGTCGTCGCGATCGTCGACGGCGTGATTTCGCCGGCCACGATGTCGGTCGACCAGACGGCTGATGCCACCTACCACCCCGATCACGAGTACATGACGTACTCCGGCAGCCGCGTGATCGCGCGCTCCGACATGGGGCTCGGCTATCAGTGGCTCTCGAGCATCTTCTCGATTCCGCTCGAGACCTTCTGGCTGCTCGTGACGCTGCCCGTGGACGCCATCCACACGCTCAGCGACAGCCGCACCCACTCGCCGCAGGATGATCCTTACCGCCTGAACTGAGCGGTACGAGATCGCCGGCTCGCAGCGCGAGTGCGGCATGCGAGTGAGCGAGGCGTCCCGAGGAAACTCGGGGCGCCTCGTCGCGTTGTGGGGCGTCTTGTAGAGCGCTGAACGCCCGGCGGTGAACGCGAGCATGACAAGGCGCGGAGCGCGCCTCGATCGCGCCACGTGCCTCACAGTGGGTCACCTCCGATCGGAGACACTGGCGCGGAAGCGTGGCCGGCGACCGACGTCGGGGCTCGAAGATCACTCCGATAGGATTGCGTGAGTTCCTCCGAACTTGCGCTTACCGGGTGCCGTCAAGTGCAACGCACCATGGAGAGCGCGCGAGAGGGCGCACGGTCCGCCAGTGCGCTCCGCTGCCCCCTGTGTTGGAGCTTCGTCATGCGCCTGTTCCCATCACTCGCCGTGTTCTGCGCGTCGATGACACCCATCGTTTCTTCGGCGGCCCAAGTGGTGCTGGAGCCGGCCCGCCTGGTCGACAGCGCGAGCGCCGGGATCGTCTCCGCGCCGGTCAGCGGCGATTTCAACGGAGACGGATTCCCCGACGTCGCCGTGGTCGCCGGCGCGTTCGTGTACTCGCTGTCGGTCTACAGCGGCGACGGTGAAGGGAACTTCAGCCTCTCGTTCACGTTGCCCACGGGACCCGCGCGCTACCTCGCGGCCGCAGACCTGAACTCGGACGGTCAACTCGACCTCGTCGTCGGCGAGCGAGTGTATTTCGGAGTGGGTGACGGGACCTTCGTCCTCGGCGCGGCGCTGCCTGGGACCAGCCTGATCCTCCCCGCGACGGGGGATCTCAATGGCGACGCCATCCCCGATCTCGTGGTCATCGAACCCGGCCCGCCCTTCACGTTCGACGCCACGGTGCGCGTGCTCATCGGTCAGGGCGCTGGCTCGTTCGCCGAGACCCAGACGCAGCCGACGACGAGCACCATCGCGTCGACGGAGCTCTTGGACGTCAACGGTGACGGACTCGACGACCTGCTGTCCCTCAGGTTCTTCTCCGGCGCGCTGGACGTGGACTTCGGGACGGCCGCAGGGACGTTGTCCAGCGGTCCGGTGACCTTCCTCGGATCGACCACCGTGAACCAACATGTCACCGGGGACTTCAATGAGGACGGCCTCGTCGATGTCGCGGTGTCTTCGAGCGGGGACGTCGACGGTGTGCTCGTCCTGATCGGTCAGGGTGACGGGACGTTCTCGGGGCCCGTCGTGTATCCGTTCGGCGACGAGGTCGTCGGGTTGGCCGCGGTCGACCTCGACCTCGATGGACACCAGGATCTGGCTGCGTTCTCTTCGGGCACGGACGAGCTGGGAGTGTTCGCCGGGACCGGTGACGGCACCTTCACGCTCGACGTGATCCTCAGCCAAGTCGGTGAGAACGGTTTGAAGCAGCCCCAGGTCGGCTTGTTCGATGGCGACGCCTTTCCCGACCTGGTCGTGGTGTCCCAGCCCCCGTCCGTCACCGAGCCTTTCGAGCTGGAGTTCGTGCGTAACCACACGTACGGGCCGCTGTCGCCGTACGTCGATCTCGGTGGTGAGCTGGCCGGGCAAGCGGGGTTTCCCGTCCTCCTGGCCGATGGTTCGCTGACCGCCGGCACGCCCTTCGACTGGAGCATGCACCAGGCGCAACCCGGAGCGCTGGCGTGGATCGTGTTCGGATTCTCTCTGCTGGATGCGCCCTTCAAGACCGGCGTACTCAAGCCCACACCCGATGCCCTGGTGGGGCCGCTGTTCGTGGATGGCAGCGGTCAGGTGCCGCTCGTCGGAACCACGCCGGCGTTCGGCGCAGGCTTCGACATCTTCGTCCAGTACTGGATCGAGGACGCTGGCGGTCCGGCGGGATACGCCGCGAGCGCTGGACTGCGAGCGAGCGTCCCGGCGCCCTGAAGGCCTTGGTCTTCACGGCGCACGTAACGTGCGCGAGCGGCGCGCCCGGGACGGGGCAGCTTGTCCCTCCGGAGTGCGCCACGCCGTCCTACAACGTGCCGACGATGCTTAGGCGTTGAGCGTCACGGCCCGACTCGATGTGACACGTCCAGCGATAACGAGTGGAGTGCCGAGTCAGACGAGGCTTTTCGGTGGTGAGTGCTTCAGGCTTGGCACCGGCCGCCGGTGTGCTCGGCGATGACGTCGATCGAGGTTGGTTCGCGTGCGCGTACGACAGCTTCAATCGAGAGTCCGCGCGCTGTGGGCCGCCGGGGCGACGCCGTCACGCTGACGTCGAGCCTGCGCTCTACTCGTCGAGCAACGTCTTCACCGTCTCGAAGAGCTGGCGGCCGATCACGCCGTGTCCGCGGGACGTGTAGTGCCCGACGTCGTCGAGCAGGAAGAGCGAGGCGCCGGCCGTGTCGAGTTCGGTGCCGTTGCGTTCGGCGCCGCTCTCGTCTGTGAAGGTCACGGTCGAGAGGTCGTTCGTGAAGGTGACGTCGAGACCGCGCGCTTCGATCTCGTCGAGCACGGGCTGCATCGGCGGGGCAAAGGAGGGCACGGGGTCGACGTGTTCGATCCCGTCGCGGGCGCGCGAGTAGGGGGCGAGGCGACGCGTCGCTTCGAGCAGCTGCGGCTGGAAGAGCTTGCGCCAGCGCGGCAGCGTCATGAGCACGATCGATCCGCCGTGCTCGGCCTGGCGCTCGGCGATGCCGTCGATGCGCTTCAGCATCGCTTCCCAGTAGGGGTTGTGCTCCTTCGCGAACGGGCGCGTCGTGATGGCGTGGTCGATCGCGCTGTGGCGGTTGAGCTTGCCGCGGTCGGAGGACGGGATGGGCGGCAGCCAGCGGTTGATGACCGTGCGCTGGAGCAGGTCGTAGGTGGCCGTGCGCAGGATGAAATCGCGGAAGTCGTACTCGGCGTCGTCGGCCGAGGGCTTCATCGGCGCGATGTCGTGCGGGTGGACGGGGATGATGAGGACGTCGGGCTCGTACGGCGCGATGACGTCGTCGTAGACGCGCGCCATCTGCTCGAAGACGTAGCCCTGCGTGGAGAAGTTCATGACGAGCGCGTCGCGCGTGTCGCCGCGCGCGTCGAGTTCGTCGTCGAGCAGCCCTTCGAGGACGCGCCCAAACGTCTCCTCGATCGGCACGCTCGTGCCGTACGTCATCGAGTTGCCGACGAGCGCGACGCGGAACAGCGAGGCGTCCTTCTGCGCCGGCGGCGCGGCCCAGTCGCGATCGCGGAAGCCCTGCGAGTTGATGCGTTCGGGCACCGTCAGATCGCGCGACCACGCCGACTGGTTCGCGAGCATGCGCCAGCCGTAGCGCTCGCTCTGCTCGTTCACCGTCCACTGCCCGTAGCCCGCCGAGCGCAGCGCGAACTCGAGTCCGACGAGCAGCACGACGACGACGAACGTGCGCGCGCCGATCACGCGGGCTGTCGAGGCGGCGGGTGTGTCGTCGGAAGTCATCGATCAGAACTGGAAGTAGACGAAGGGAGTGAGGCCCGGCGGGCGCAGCGCGAAGAAGAGCACGATGGCCGTGGCCACCACGACGCCTTGTGCGACGGCCGGGCTGCGCGCCCAGGCGTTCTCCATGGCCGTGAGCCAGCGGTCGGGCATGAGGTGCGTGAGGTAGCCGAGCACGAGGATCGCCGTGATCTGCCAGGGGATCTTCGGCAGCTCGGCGCCGCTCCAGTTGCCCAGCGCGGCCAGCGCCGCCGTGAACGACTCGATGTCCGAGCAGCGGAACAGGATCATCGAGAACGCGACGATGTGGAACGTGAAGAACACGCCGAGCACCGTGAAGAACGCGTTCTGCGGGAAGCGTCCGCCCGGCAGCAGCAGCCGGAAGAGACGCGCGATCACGAGCCAGACGCCGTGGTAGAGGCCCCAGAGCACGAACGTCCAGGCCGCACCGTGCCACAGGCCGACGAGCGTCCACGCGACGACGGCGTTGCGACACGCGCGCCAGAGCCCCACGCGTGATCCGCCGAGCCCGATGTAGACGTAGTCGGTGAACCAGCTCGACATCGAGATGTGCCAGCGCGACCAGAACTCCTCGAGGCTCGCGCTCTTGAACGGCGCGTCGAAGTTCTTGCGCAGCTCGAAGCCGAGCAGCCGCGCCGAGCCGATCGCGATGTCGCTGTAGCCCGCGAAGTCGCCGTAGAGCTGCAGCGCGTAGGCGTACGTCGCGAGCAGCAGCGCGGGTGCGGAGAGTTCGCCGAGCGACGAGGCATCCGCGAAGGCGCGGTCGACGAGGTGCGCGCCGAGCATGTCGGCCATCAGCAGCTTCTTCGTCATGCCGCGCAGGATCTGGAACAGACCTGACGACACGCGCTCGGGGACGAGCTTCGGCGGAGCTTCGAGCTGCGGCATGAAGTCGACGGCGCGCACGATCGGGCCGGCGACGAGCTGCGGGAAGAACGCGACGAAGACGGCGAAGTCGAGCAGGCTCGTCGTCGCGCGCATCGTCCCCTTGTAGATGTCGATCGTGTAGCTGAGCGTCTGGAACGTGTAGAAGCTGATGCCGACGGGCAACAGCACGTCGAGCCGCCAGAGCGACACGTCGGCCACGCCGAAGCCCGCGAGAGCCTCCTCGGCCGAGGCGACGAAGAAGTCGAAGTACTTGAACGTCGCGAGCAGTCCGAGGTTCACCACCAGACTCACGCCGAGCCAGCGTTTCGCGGCGGCCTTGTCGTCGCTCTGCAGCGCGCGGTCGATCTTCAGGCCGGCCGTGAAATCGGTGAAGGTGCTCAGCGCCAGCAGCGACGTGTAGGCCCAGTGCGCCTGGCCGTAGAACCAGTAGCTCGCGACGAGCAGCAGCGTGTGCCGCCACGAGCGCTGGTTCCGCCACGTCCAGAACAGGACGTAGACGGTCCACAGGAACAGCAGATAGCTGAAGCTGTTGAAGAGCACAGGCGAGCGACGGGGGGCGGGAGACGGAGATCTCGGTGGCCCCTCATCGGCAGCTGGGGCACGCAGCACCGAAGACTATCCCGGCGCAATGGGGTTGTGCGACGATCGACTCGCAAGAAGATCGAGGAGTTCGGTGGCACGTGGCGAGACATGGCACGACGAGTGACATCGCGCGACAGATCGCCGTCTGGGCGGCGTTGCTGCTCGCGAGCTGCGGTTCCGGCGACGAGGACGGGCTGGTCGTCTATGCCGCGGCGAGCCTGACGGACGTAGCCGAGAAGCTCGTCGGGGGCGAGGGGCGCGTGGCTGTCGGCGCGTCGAGTGCACTGGCGCGGCAGATTCTCGAGGGGGCGCCGGCGGATGTCTTCGTGTCGGCGAGCAATCACTGGGTCGACGTGGTCGCGGGCGCCGGGTGGGCCGCGGGTGAACCGCGGGTCCTCGCGCGCAACCGGCTCGTCTGCATCGCCGCTACCGACAGCGCGCTCGTCGGCGTCCTTCCGGGCGACCTCGCGGCCGCGCTTCCGCCCGACGCCCGCGTGGCGATTGCCGACGAGGGCGTCCCGGCGGGCGAGTACGTGCGCCAGAGCCTCGCAGCCACGGGCGACCTCGCGGCCCTGCGCCCGCGCCTCGTCGGTCAGGCCGACGTGCGCGGCGTGCTGGCGGCCGTCGCCGGCGGGCACGTCGACGCCGGCTTCGTCTATCGCACCGAC
This sequence comes from Planctomycetota bacterium, assembly GCA_029259745.1. Classification (GTDB taxonomy): domain Bacteria; phylum Planctomycetota; class B15-G4; order B15-G4; family B15-G4; genus OFTM221. Next base: position 7,602 of record JAJDEO010000022.1, on the reverse strand, counting down.
GCCCTCGCGAGCGACCGCGTCGTCGTGCTCTTCGAGCTCGACCCGACCACGCACGCGCCGGTCGAGATCGTCGGGCTCGCGCTGACGGCCGAGGGCGTCGAGCTCCTCGCCACCTGGAGCGCCGTGCCGGCGCGCGCGATCCTGCGCGAGGCCGGTTTCGGAGTGGGACACCCATGACGAACGCGGAGATCGGCGTCGTCTTGCTTTCACTGCGCATCGCCGCGCTCGTGGTCGTCGTGTCGATCGTGCCCGGCGTGCTGACCGGCTGGCTGCTCGCGCGCTGGCGCTCGCCGCTGCGTTTCGTCGTACAGGGCGTCGTCATGCTGCCTTTGGTGCTGCCGCCGATCGTTACGGGTTACGTGCTGCTCGAGGCGCTCGGTCGTCAGACGTGGCTCGGGCGCGCGTGGCACGAGCTGACCGGAACGCATCTCTCGTACTCGACGACCGCGTGCGTCGTCGCGGCGGCCGTCGTCGGGTTTCCGTTGCTCGTCGAGAGCGTGCGACTCGCGGTACTCGGTGTCGACGAACGGCTCGAGGTCGTGTCGCGTTCGCTCGGGCGGGGGCGCAGCTCGACGTTCCTGCGCGTCACCCTGCCGCTGGCCTTGCCGGGTGTGCTCACGGGGGCCGTGCTCGCGTTCGCGCGTGCGCTCGGGGAGTACGGCGCCACGATGGTGCTGGCTGCGAACGTGGAAGGCCAGACGCGCCAGATCCCGCTCGCCGTCGCCGCGCTGCTGAACAAGCCAGGGCAAGATGCGGCCGTGACGCGGCTCGTCGTGATGTCGGTGGCGTTGTCGTTCGCGGCGTTGCTCGGCGCGGCCGCCTGCAGTGTCTGGCAACGTCGACGCAGGGGCGCGCGATGATCACGGCCGACGTCACCCATCGCTTCGGAGGCTTCACGCTCGACGTGTCGTTCGAATCGAGCGGCCCGGTGGTGGGCGTGTTCGGTCGTTCGGGAAGCGGCAAGTCGACGCTGCTGTCGGCGATTGCGGGAGTCGTGCGCAGCCCTGTCGCGAGGGTGAACGTCGACGGCGTGACGCTTGCCGATCGTCCGGGCGGTGTCTGGCTGCCGCCCGACAAGCGCGGCCTCGCACTCGTCACCCAGGATCCGTTGCTCTTCCCGCACTTGACCACACGCGGAAACCTCACCTACGCACCAGGTGCCGACGCCGCGCTGACGAGCGACCGCGGTCGGCAGATCGTCGATGTGCTGCGCCTCGAGCCGCTGCTTGATCGCAATGCGGCGGTGTTGTCGGGCGGCGAGCAGCAGCGTGTCGCGCTCGGCCGCGCGCTGCTGAGTGAACCGCGCATGCTGCTGCTCGACGAGCCCGTCTCGGCGCTCGACGGCGAACTCGCGCGCGAAGTCCTCGCGCTGCTGCTCGAGGCCAAGACGACGCTCGGCGTTCCGATGCTGTTCGTCACGCACCGCGCCTCGGAGTTGCTCGCGCTTGCCGACGATTGTCTCGTGCTCGACGACGGCAAGCTCGTCGCCCAAGGGCCGCCGATCGACGTCCTCTCCCGTCCGCGCGACGTCGGCGTGGCCAAGCTCGTCGGCGTCGACAACCTGCTGCGCCTGCGCGTCGTCGAGCACGACGAACGCGCCGGCATCACGCACCTCGACCTCGGCGCCGGCCTGCGCCTCGCGAGCCCGTTCTGCGCGGCTCCCGTCGACACGCTCGTCGACATCGGCGTCTACGCCGAGGACGTCATCCTCTGCCGCCGCGCCCCCGACGCGACCTCGGCCCGCAACACCCTCGCGGCCACCGTCACGTCGCTCGACGCCATCGACCGCGAAGTCCTCGTCGGCCTCGAGCTCGGCGCGACTCCGATCCGCGTCCGCGTCACGGCCGGCGCCGTCGCCGAACTCGACCTGCGCCTCGGCGAACCCCTCGTCGCCCTGATCAAGACGACCGCCTGCCATCACCTCAGCGAGCGGCGGTGACACGCGTCCGATCAAATCGGTTATTCTCCGGCTTCCGATCTCCGTGGGGGCGTGTGATGCGTAGTCGAGTCTTTGTGTTGGCCGTCTTTGCGACGGTGTCGTGGGGTTGCACCGCGAACCAGATGGGTCAGTTCCAGCAGCTTGCGTCCGGCCAGGCTCCGACGGTCGCGAGTGCGCAACAGCAAGACGTTCAGCAAGGGACTGTCGGTGGTGCTGCCACCGGCGCGGTGATCGGCGGCGTGCTCGGGAAGCAGGCAGCGGACGACAGCGACAAGTTCACCGACGCACAAGGCGCCGCGCTGGGCGCCATCGTTGGCGGCGGGCTCGGTGGCCTTGCGGGGCGTGCAATGGGTGAAGAGGTCGCCGACCGACGCGGTAGCTATGCGAACGACGTGGCGGCTCTCGATGCTGCGATCGCGCGCGTCGATGCCGAGATCGTTCAGCTCGAGTCGCAGATCGAGACGGTCGGGCGCAACATCCAGACGCGTCGCACCGAGCTCGCATCCGCAACGAACACGAAGGGCGAGATCGACTGGTCGACGAGCAAGAAGACGCTCGCGCTCCGCGGCGTCGACGCGGATGTCGCCGCGGCGCGCATCGCGAAGCGCCGAGCTGAGGAGAACATCGAGACGCTCCGTGCGGAGATCGCCTACGCGTCTGATCTTGTCATGCAGCACCCGACGAGCACCGAGCTCACCACACGTCGCGACCTCCTCGCCGTGCGTCGCGATCGCATGCAGGTCGAGTTGACGACGATCACCGACCACGAGGTCGACCTCGTCGTCCAACGTGGTCTCCTCGCGGGGGGCTGAGGTGAAACGCCTCGCCTTCAGTGTGTGCGCGGCGGTGTTCCTCGCTGCGTGCACGACCACGAACGAAACCGATCCGTCACGCGTGAGTTGGGGTGATCTGCTCTGGGGACGCGACCGTCTCGACGCACACCTCGCCGACGAGCGTGCGCGCCTCGGTGCGCGTGAGGCCACGCGCGACGACCTCGCCGAGCAACTGGCGGGTCATCGCGTCTCGCTGTCAGCGCTCGACGCTCGGCTCGAGGCGATGGAAATCTCGGTCGGCAAGGCGCGCGTGGCTGAGGCCGGAGTCGTCGACGATCTCGCTGTCGCACGAAGTGATCTCAATGGGCTCGAGAACGACGTGCAGCGGTTGACGGCCGAGGCCGGGGAGATCCCGTCGGCCGAGCTGGTCGAGGAGACGCTCCGGGTCGAGCGCGAGATCCACGTCTTGCGCACGACGATCAGCCAGCTCGCCCACGTCACGGCCGTCCAGTTCCTCGAGACCGGGCGGTGACCTTCGCGCGCGCTCTCTGCGTGCTCGTCAGCTTGCTCGGACTGGCTGCGGCGACGCGCGCGCAGGACGTCGATGTCGACCGGCTCGTCGAGCGCTGGAGCGACGTCGATGCGACGCGTGAACGCATCGTCGTGCTCCAGACGCAACTCGAGTCGTCGAGCGAACTCGGGCTGATCGACACGACCACGCACGAGATTTTGGAAAGCGCCCTCGAGCGCGTCCGTGGGTCGCTCGACGGACACGAACAGCGCCTCGAGCTCGAGCTCGATCGCGTCGAGCGCCTGCACATCGACGATCCCGACGGCGTCGCCGACGTATTGATGGCTGGCGCTCAGGCCTACGAAGACGAGGGCTTCGACGTGGCTGCGCACTGGTTGCGCGGAACACTCGCCATCCTCGAGGACCGCGCCGCGCTCGCGCCACCGCCGGCTTCGCTCTCGGAGAGGTCGCTCGATCAGCGCTGCGCGTTGGTGGAACGCTTCATCCTCGACCGACACGACCTCGCCGCCGGCCTGGCCGACGCTGACGGCGAGTGGACGTACGAGACGGACGCGGGAGTTCGAATCGCGATCCGCGCTCTCGTCGCCGAGCCGTCGTGGGGCATTGCCGCGGCAGGCGTTGCGCCGCCCGACGGCGAGTTGACGCCCGAGCTCTTCATTCACCTCATTGATCTCATCGAGTCGTGGTTCGAGGCGTACGACGCGAGCGAGCTCGACCATGTCGCTGAGGTCGACGACTTCCTCCGATGTCTCTGGAGCCTGCGTGCCGAGGGCGTCTACTTCCCCGAGGACCACGCGACCACGCTCGAACGCCTGATCGCGACCGTCACGGGGCGCTACTCGGACGGCGAGTGGGACGTCGAGGATGTCGAGGCCCTGGCCTATGTGCTGGCTGACCTCCATGGCGATGCTGACTACGACGGCGTCTGGGCAGGGGCTGAGCCGCCCGGGCGCTACGCCCTCGGTGGGGCGTTCGATGAGGCGCGGTTGCGCACGTGGGAGATCGTCGCCGAGACGGAGCGCGACGATCCGCGCCGGCTGCAACGTCTGCACACCGCCTATCTGCTCGACTCACTCGTCGTCGTCGAGGACGACGTCCGCGGCGTAGTGGCCGATGCCTTCGACTGGATCGCGCTGCTCGACGTCCAGCGGCTGGTGATAGCCGCCGGCTACGCCGTGCCGGGCTTGGAGGTCGGGGCCGCGTTCGACGCGTCGACGGGGCTGGCGATCAGCGCCTTGCTCGAAGATGCCCAGCGTCACCCCGCCGTCGCGTGGACCGGCCCGATCGACGGCCTCTTCACGAGCGCGTTCGCCGCGCACGTTGCGGGGCTCGCGCGGAGCGCTGTCGACGAGCCACTCGTCGCGGTTCTCCTCGAGGTCGCGCCGGCGCTCGAGCGTCTCACGGCTTCGGGGATCTACGACACGCGTGATGCCCCGAAGTGGGCCGAGGCCGCGCGCACGCTGTTCATCGGGCACCACATCGCGGCGCTCGAGCGCATCGTCGCGACAGTGTTCGACGTTCCCGGGCTCGTCGTCGATGAGACTTGGAGCGCCGCCACGACGCAGGGTGTCGCCTGGTACGTCGAAGCTCTGCAACACGAAACGGGCTTCGTAGTCGACGATGACGACCGCGGGCTGTACACGTCGGCCTTCGCAAGTCATCTCGACGCGTGGCTCGTGTCTTTCGACCCGTCCGACGATGCCGTCGTCGCGCGTGACGCGTTGGCGTACCTCGTGGCCGCTGGCGTCTACGACGTCGACCGCGAGCGTCTCCGGCTGACGCCGCCGCCCGTCATCGTCGCTGCCGAGGTTGTCCCGACTGACGACGCGTACGCGTTCACGACGGCGGGCCTTCCACGGCTCGACAACGCCTGGGCGGCGGGGGTGCTCGTCACCGTCAACGGCTTCGTCTGGGAGCTGGGATCTTGGGGCGTGGGAAAGTGGATCGAGAGCAAGCATGGCCCGGCGGCACAGCGCCGGTTCGAAGAAGAGTCGCGAGTTCAGCTCGAAGCGTTCATGGCGCAGTACCCCAAGTTTGGGAGGCTGCTCAACATGCTCGGCGTGTGGCTGTCGCTCGGCGGGGCCTTTGCGATTTGGTACGTACGTCAGACGGGCGCCACGGGGATGCAGGCCTTCAAGATCGGCGCCGGATTCGAGTTTGTGGAGAGCGTCGTCGCCTTCTTCGCAGAACGTGCAGCGTTTGGCGACGTCGACTTCTTCGTGGTTTTCACCATGACGGTTGTGTCGTGCGTAATCACCGGGTTCACAGCCCAAACGATGGCAAAGAACCGAACGCCGGTCCTCGGCATCGAGGTCGTGTTCATCGGGCTTCTGCTTGTTGTGACATACTTCACGTTCATCACCGACGGGACGTTCGCCTGACGCACCCGTTCACCCAGCACCGGAGAGTTCGGATGTCATCTCCCTGTCGACTTATCGCACTCGTTGCCGTGCTTCTCGCGTTCGCGGCTGGGGATGCCGACGCGCAGCGCAGCAGGGGGTGGAGCTTCACGCGCACGAGCACGCCCACCCGGGTGCCGACGGCCACGCCAAGCGCGCCACGCGTGACGCGCGCAGCACCGACTCCTGCTCCTGCTCCCGTTCGCGCCGCGGCGCCTGCGCCCCGACGTCCCGTCGTCGCGCCGAATCCCGTACGTCCGGCCCCGGCTGTGATGCCGCCGCGCCGCGTCTGGCCGACACGTGCCGTGTCCCCGACGCGACCGATCCCGAAGCCGATCCCGAAGGTCTCGCCGATCCCGAAGAAGGCGTCACCTCCGCTGACGGCCAAGAAGGGTCCGCCGCCCCCGCCGAAGCCGCCAGCACGCCGCGGGAGCGAACCGCCGCGCAAGCCGCCGCAGCTCAAGGCGGCGTTCGAGCGGGCCGACCCCGCCTTCACGTCGACCCTCCCGCCGTTCAAGGGCAAGTCCCCACGGCAGGTCGAGCGCATCCTCCAGGCGAAGGGCTTCGAGAAGGTCAAGGACACGGGCAGGAACGCCAAGTACCGCTGGCACGATGGATCTCAGGCGCGCGTCGATCGCTACGGCGACAAGCAGGCTGGGGTCTACAAGCCCGGGAACAACTCCCACGCGCACAAGGAAGGGCGCGTACCGGCGGGAGGCAGCCCCAAGGACCGACCGACGTTCGATGATCAGGGGCGCGTTTCGACGGACCCGCGCAAGACGCATATCGGTCTCAAGAACCCGGGTGACTTCGAGGCGGTGCGGGGCCGAGGGCCCAACGACATCAGCTCGCGCAAGGCCTTCAACAAGCAGAACCCGAAGAAGGCCGTGAACAGCACGGGCAACGCGGAGAAGGGCAAGCGCCCGCCGAAGCTCGGCGGGGGATGACCGCGCGTCAGTCCGTCGTCGCGCCGGCGGCGATGTCGAGGAGGGCCTGCTCGACGGCCGGGTGACTGTGACGCAGGACGCGCGCGGGGCGCGTGTTGTACGTCTCGCGCCAGGCGTCGATCGCCGGTGACGACGGGTAGGGCTGCTCGGGCGGGTACGTCGCCATGCCGTGGAAGGGCAGGGGCTCGACGCGTTCGGCGGCCACCGTGTTGGGGTCGCGGTCCTTGGCCCAGCCGTTGAAGTAGACGAGGTAGCTGCGGGTCCAGCCGTCGCGGAGTTCGGGCAGCGCGGTGGCGTCGAAGGACGCGTAGACGACGTCGCCGGCGCCGAAGATCACCGTCTGGTTGTCGACGTCGTTCAGCACGGGAATGACGTCGCCGTAGCGCGTGTAGGTGCCCGGGTGCTGGTTCCAGCGCGCGACGTCGAGCTCGTCCCAGTCGAAGATCTCGGGGCCGCCCTCGGTGCCGCGGAAGGGCTTCGAGAAGCCGCGCCACGTGACGTCGGCCGTGATCGGCGCGAGCGGCGTGTCGACGTACGGCGCGTCGTCGTCGTCGATCGCGAGGCGCAGGGCGTCGTAGGAAAGGGCGAGGGTCGACGTGATCTTGAGGCGCGGGTCGTCGCGCACGAGCACGTCGGTGACGTCGATCATCTGCGTCTTCGTCTTGCCGGCCGGGAAGCCGATCGGCGGGCCGGTGGGGCGCCAGCCGTCGGGTGCCGTCGCGTCGGGCACCCACAGCGTCGGGACGTCGAACGAGATCGTCGGGTGGCGCGCGGCCGCCATGTTCACGGACGCGTCGGCCCACCAGAACCAGCCCGTGATCGCGAGGCGCAGCGTGCTGGCATCGCGCAGGGCGTCGGCGTCGATGTTCGAGAAGTCGAGCTCGAGCGACCAGGGCTTCGTGAGCCCGTAGTACTGCGAGTGCTCGCGTTCGAAGACGGCGCCGTAGCGGTCATCTTCGGCGGCGACGAGTTCGGTGATGTCGAGCCCGTCACCCGAGAGCGCGCTCGCGGG
>JAJDEO010000021.1 GCA_029259745.1 Planctomycetota bacterium | reverse complement strand
CGGCGGGGCGCTCCCGTACCCGGATGTACAGTTCTCTGGCTTGTGGGAGACTGAGGGTGGTCACGGCGCCGCTCAGCACATACCCAACCCGCCGCTGCACACGGACGGCGCTTCGCGCCACCGGTGAGCGGCAACCACGTTGGGCAGCCAGATGACAGGGTGTGGGCAGGATCTGGAAGTGTCAGTGACATTCCTGCTCGAGTCTGAAGGTGGCCGGAAGTCTGACGCATTCGACAGCGAGCAATACCGTCCCCATCTCGTTGTCGGTGACCCGACGCAGCGCTCAGCGAGGCACGATGACCGGGGGATCGGATGCGAGAGTTACCTGGGTGTTCATTTCACGGGCGCGGGGCAGTCGTTAGAGCGGGGGGTGGAGCATGATGTTGTCGTCCGGTTGGTGTATCCGAAGATCGACTACGCAGCGCTCACGCCGGGCACGACGTTTACTGTTCGCGAAGGGGCGCGCGTCGTGGGCTACGGTCGAGTCCGCGATGAGCAGCCCAACCCGCCGTTGCAGTCGGATCGGCCTACGGCCGACCGCTGATCGGCAACCACGTTATGCCTACATGAAGCGGTGATCCATGAACTTCATTCACAACGACCTTGGACATCGACAGCGAGGCGAGATCGTCGAGGTGACGCTCACCAGTGGCGCAAATGTGCGCCTGATGAACAGTTCTGATTTCTCAAGCTACAAGAACGGCCGTCGGCACCGTTACATTGGCGGGTTGGCGAAGAAGTCTCCGCTTCGGCTTCAGATCCCGACTTCAGGTCACTGGCATGTCGCGATCGATATGGAGGGGCTCCGCGGTAGCACCCGTGCGTCTGTGAGGATCTTGCCGGGAGCGCTTCCGCCGATGCGTGAGGCCTCCCTCTCCTCGGTGCCAGGCCTCGTTCATGACCATCCTGCTCCGATTCCTGAGGCTGGAGGCGAAGCGTACGACGTCTTCATCTCTCACGCGTCGGAAGACAAGGATACGGTCGTCAGGGGCCTGGCAAGTGCTCTGACTGGCCAGGGGCTGCGCGTCTGGTACGACGAGTTCACACTTCGCATCGGAGACAGCCTGCGGCAGAAGATCGACCGTGGGCTCGCCGCCAGCCGGGTGGGGCTGGTTGTTCTTTCACCCTCGTTCATTTCCAAGGGATGGCCAAACTACGAGCTCGACGGCATCGTTGCTCGGACCGTCTCGGGAGAACAGATACTCCTTCCGATCTGGCACGAAATCACCAAGCAGGAGATCATCGACTACAGTCCGTCCCTTGCAGACAAGGTTGCGCGGAGCACAGGAACGCACACGGTCGAGGAGATCGCTATCGAGATTGCCGATCTTCTGCGTGATGATGGGCGAGAGGCATAACAAGCCGTTGCAGGCGGATCGGCTTGTGGCCGACCGCTGAGTGGCAACCACGTTGGGCTGCTCCACCCCCTGGAGGACGGACGAGGTGAACAATCGTTACCTGTTCGCATCTTACGCACGCGACGACATCGACCGCGTGTTGCCGATAACCGAGGCGGTCCGCAAGAGCCTTGCTGCACGAAGCAGTAACGTGGAGCTTTGGACTGACCTCACGCACCTGAAACCTGGTGAACAGTGGAACGTTGCGATCAAGGAGGCGCTTTCTTCGGCCGTCGGGTTCCTGTTCTTCGTCTCGCCGGACTCCTTGCAGTCCGAGTGGGTCAGGCGCGAACTGGACATCGCGGCGGCTCACACCGACCGGCTCCTCATCCCGGTGATTCTCAGCCACGCCGACCACTTGCCTCGGACGCTGCGAGATCGCCAGTGGCTGGACCTCTCGACTGCGACGACGCCTCACGACATTTCGCATGCAGCTGAGCGCATTGTCGATGCTGTTACCGCGCATCTTGGTGCTTCAACGACACCAAGCCCTCCCGTTGGCTCATCAGAGGCACTGTTCGTAGCAGCTGAGATGGCCGAGAGCGCGCGGAAAGCGAACAAGTCCAGTACGTCCAAGCAGAGCTACTCCGTTTTTGTTGTTCATGGGCACAGCACCGAAGCCCTTAGCGAACTGGAGAGCTTCCTAGCTAGTGTTGCTGTCTCTCCGGTGGTGCTCGCGCGCGAGGAAGAGATGCCGCAGTCTCTGTTTCAGAAGTTCATGTCAATCGCGTCACGAGCGAGGTTTGCGATCGTGCTCCTTGGCGCAGACGACTACGGAGCATCAAGACGCCAGTACGACACCGACGGTGTAGGGGAGCGAGCTCTTCAGTTCCGTGGCCGGCAGAACGTCCTCCTGGAACTCGGGTTCTTCTATGGTCGTCTTGGCTGGGAAAACGTCTTTGTGCTCTACGAGAAGCCGGATAGGGTATTTCCGAACTTCGAGCTGCCGTCAGACTTGGCTGGCATTGTGTTCGACTCTCTAGCGGACCCAAAGTGGCGGGCCAAGCTTGGCAAGCGTCTTGCTGACGCAGGTCTAGCCGCCCATCAGCCGGCCCAACCAGCCGCTGCAAGCTGACGGCCGCGGCCGCATCTGAGTGCCAACCACGTTAGACGCACAGGAGATGAAATGCGGAATCTGGCCATCGGAGTTTGCGTTGTAGTCCTCCTGATGCTCGTGGGCTGTGACCAGGAGCCGCCGGAGGGCCTCTCCTCGAGCGAGCTTGCGAAGTGGATCGGTGAAGACATCACGGTCCACTTCCGCCGAGACGCCCTGGGGGCCGCTGCGGATTTGCCCGTTAGCCCGACCGTTGATACCCACAATGGCGTCCGCATGAGCATGTCTGGCGAACTGCAGAGTGTCGGCCCTATGGGCATCGCCATCCAAGTCGCAACGACTCCCGTGATCCAGTATTGGATCCCGAGAGAAGCGATCCTCTGCATCCGCAGATAGGTGGGGCGTCTAACACTTATAAGGCCCGTTGATGTCAAGACGGATTCTCTCCGACGCAGCGCTCGATGAGCCCTGCGTCGTCGCGACGTCGACCGAGATGAGACCTCGTTCCCTGTCTTCGTTTTCGATGTGGGCGCAGAGGACTCTGCACCAAACACCTATTGCGGATCAGCCGCGACAGGGCGGCCGTGACGGCCGGTGCGCGGTACGGGTGAGATGTCACCCGCGTCCGAGAAACCCATCGTTTCCCTCGTACCGGCTCACTCAAGAGGTGCTGGCGGAGTGCGCCAGTTGGTGACGAGCTCGGGGGAGGGGCTCGACCCTGGATGAACTACTTCCGTCGCAATGCCAACCGAGTCGTCGTCATCGATACTCTCGTGTATCTGGCCTCGCTCGCTCTCACGTTCGCGTACATCTCCCGGATGGAGTTCCAGGGCGATGCGGCTGGGCGAGGGATGGCTTCGGGGTACGCCGTGCTGCTGGGGAGCGCGATCTTCGGGGTCCTGGGGTTGATCCTCACGGTCGTGCACCTTCTTCTGATCAAGAGTGTCACCGTTCGATGGATCAAGTACGTGGTCTATGCGCAGTTTGTTCTGATGCTGGGGGCCCCGATGATCGTCTGGTGGCTCTTGGTGGGCGCTCCTCCTGGATGAAACGCCGAGCACCTCGACCGACACGCGTCCCGACGTGCAGCTCGAGCCCGGCGTCGTACCGACCAAGACATACGCCTGCCTGTCGGGCGGCGGCTGAACCGCAACCAGGTCGCGAGTACGCACGTCGACCAAGCCCTCTCCGCCTTCAATCAGCCCGGCATCGCCGTCGCGCGTCGCGCGGTGAGGTCGCGACTCAGCCCTGGGCCGTCAAGCGCAGGCCGTTCGTCGCCGAGAAGCCCTTGGGGCCTGCTGCGTCGGCCATCCACGCCTGCAGCTGGATGCGAAACCCTGCGGGGACTCCCGTCGGCCATGTCGATGGCAGCACGGCGTTGCCGGCGGCGTCGAGCGGCAGGCCGCTGACGAGCAGGTCGGGCGTGGGGACGAGCACGCCGCCCTTGAACGCGGCGTTGAGCGGCAAGAAACCGACCACGAGTGTTGCGCTGCCGGACGGCGGCCCCGCGACGATCGTCAGCGAGATCGTCTCGCCGCTCGCCGGGACGCCCGCCCCGACGAGGGACGGCTCGCCCTGCACGCCCGCGAGCGCATCCCCGAGATCGCTCCACCCCGGCGTGCGATGGAAGGTCACCGTGTCGACGGCGAAGGTGTAACCGAGGCCGAGGTCCGTCGTGACGTCGAACGAGCGGATGCCCGCGCCCGTGACCGCGAGCGGTTGCACCGAGCCGCCCGAGCCCAGCGTCGTCGCGAACACCGAGTCGGTGGCGACGATGGCACCGAGCGCGTCGCGCGCCGTCAGCGTGAACGTTCCGCCCGAGGCTGTCGAACCGTTGATGACGTCGAGTGAGACGTCGTCGACCGTCTCGTGGAGGATGCCCGTGACGAAGCCCGGCAGTCCCGAGCCGTCGCCGAGCTGACACGTGTCGCAGCTCGCGTAGATGTTGTCACCCGACGTCGCCGAGTTGGCGAAGAGTGCATCGCTGAGGATCACGCCGCCGTCGAAGGTTGCGAAGGGCGTCTCGACCACGGGGCCGTTCGCGAAGCCGGGGACGACGAACGCGAAGGGGCCGGGTGCGCTCGGGCCGTCGAAGCCGACGGTGGAAACCTGCGCGGTCACGGAGGCGGAGATGAGGAGCAACGCGATGCAACGGAACATGAGAGGCCTCGGTGGATCATGGTGACAGGAGAACGTGGCGCTGAGCGAAGCGTCGAACGCAGTGTGCTTAGGATTGTGCGAGCGTGGGGTGACGGTTCTCGGGCGTTCTGTCGTGAGACGCCGCGAGGCGACCTGGTTGGCGCTCGCGCTCGCGGGTAGGCTCCACGTCCCTGTAGACGCGGGGTGTCTCCGCGAAGCCGTGGGTCATGGGAGTGGTGTGCGATGGAGAGGATCATCTTCGGTGCCGTGGGCGTCGTTGCGCTGGTTGGTGGCGTGTGGTGCCTGTGGCGTCCCGAGGCGTTTCGATGGATGCCGGTTTATCGCGTCTACGCCGCGAAGCTCGGCGAGAAGCCGGCCCAGTGGATCACGCGTTTGTCGGCCGGTGGGGGCGCCACGGCAATGGGCGTCTTCCTGATTCTCTACGGGCTTGGCGTGGTCGGTCCGGAGAGCGCGGACGTCGCAAGTGATTAGCGGCTTGACGAAGCCCTGACCCCACACTTTAAGGGTCTCGACATCGGACGTTGGAAGCGTCGTCGTACCGTCACCGTGGTCGACAACCGTGCCACTCTCCAGCGTTCCGCCAAGAGTCCCGAGCCACCCTGGGTATCGAACCGTGTCGCCAGGCGGTGAGCAACGGGCACGTGGCGGGCGATGACGCAGACAATACTGCATTCCGTATCAGTCTGAGTCGAGGAGCGAATGAGTCGAGGAGCGAAGACGAGCGTTAGGTCGTCGTTCCCGCAAAGAGGAGCATCGGCAGCAGGGACTGGGCGGGGGTTCACCCGCATCGCGCTTTCTTGGCGGTCGATGTCGCGAACCTGCGTTTACACTCGCGTGCGCCGACGTCGAACCCCGAGCGTCGCGCCGAGGGAGACGATGCGATGCAACACTTGTTCTTGGCCGGCGTGCTTGTAGGCGTTCTGAGCCCGGGCCTGATCGGCCAGACCTTGACGACGCGTCACTACGACGAGGTCGTGGCGTTGCGGCCGGACGCCGCACGCATTGTCGTCCTGCCGACTGCGGCGACGAGCGACGTCGGTGCGGAGCTCGACGCGCTGGGCGTGGCGCGATCGTCGCGTCGCGTGCTCGGCATCGCCAGCGCGGTGCTCGTCGACGTCCCGGTCGGGCGCGACGCATGGTCTCATGCGGCCACGCTGCGCGAGGCGAGCGACGCGCTCTTCACGGCGCCGCTGTTCGTCGACGACTTCGGCGGCCCGCTCTTCCCGACGCCGTCGATCCTCATGCGCTTCGTCGCCGGCACGACGCCGGCCCAGCAGCAGCACGTCATCGACGGACTCATCGCTGGCGCCGACGCGCGAGTCGTGGAAGGCCCGACGTGGGCCGGCCTCTCCAACGCCTGGAAGCTCGCGCTCGACACGCGCGACGGCGACGGCGTCATCGCCTTGGCCAACGCCCTTTCCGATCGCGACGACGTGCGCTTCGCGGCGCCGAACTGGGTCTTCAGCGGGCGCGCTGCGGCTACCACCGACGATCCGCTGCTCCCCGACGCCTGGGCGCTCGAGAACACGGGCCAGATCATCGAAGGCGTCGCCGGCGTGCCCGACGAAGACATGGACGTCGTCGAGGCCTGGGACACGACGTTCGGCGACCCGAGCGTGATCGTCGTCGTCCTCGACACCGGCGTCGAGCAGGACCACCCGGACATCAACCAGCTGCCCGGCGCGGACTTCGTCTACGAGAGCTCCGGCGGCGACGCGTTCAACATCTGCGACAACCACGGCACGCCGGTCGCAGGACTGATCAGCGGAATCGCGAACAACGGCATCGGCGCCGTCGGCGTCGCCCCGAACTGCCTCTCGGCCTCCGCGCGCACGTTCATCACCGACACGACCTTCTGCAACGGAAGCTGGACGACCTTCTTCGAGGCGACACCGAACGCGCTGGCCTGGGCCGAGTCGATCGGCGCCCGCGTCACGAACAACTCCAACAGCTACGGCTTCACGGACGCAGCGACGGAAGACAAGTACGCCCAAACTCGCGACGACGGCATGGTGCACTTCGCGGCGGCCGGCAACGCGTCCTCGTCGACGATCAGCTACCCGTCGAGTCTCCCGACGGTCGTCTCCGTCGCCGCCACGACGAACACCGGCGTGCTCGCGTCGTTCAGCAACTTCGGCGTGGGTCTCGGCATGTCCGCGCCGGGCGTCGACGTCATCGCCGCCGACCGCACGGGCTCGGACGGCTATGACATCAGCGACTACACGTACTTCGGCGGAACCTCCGGCGCGACTCCGCTCGCGGCGGGCGTCGCGGCGCTCCTCCTCTCGGAGGCTCCGCACCTGACGGCTCCGCAGGTCGAGGATCTGCTCTTCGCAACCTGCGTCGACAAGGGCACTCCCGGATACGACCTGACCTTCGGGCACGGCGTCGTCAACGCCGAGGCTGTGCTGCTCCAGCAGGCCGCGCCGAAGGTGATCAGCTACATCAAGGCGAGCAACACCGACGACGGCGACAGCTTCGGAACGTCCGTCGCGCTGTCGGAGGACTACCTCGTCGTCGGCTCGCTGCTCGAGGACAGCGCGGCGTCGATCATCGACGGCGACGAGTCGTCGAACGCACTGCTCAACCCCGGCGCGGCGTTCATCTTCAAGCCGAGCAACAATCGCTGGGTCAAGGAGGCCTACCTCAAGCCCATCAACCCCGACATCAGCGATCGCTTCGGCGTCGCCGTCGCCACGTCGTCTTCGAGCGTCGCGGTCACGGCGCGTCTCGAAGACAGCGCCGGCGTCGGCATGAACACGAACTGGTTCGACAACAGCGTGCCCGACTCCGGCGCGTTGTACGTCTTCGATCGCGTGGGGTTCAGTTGGGTTCAGGGCGCGTATATCAAGGCGTCGAACCGCGATCCGTTCGATGAGTTCGGCGAGTCGGTGTCGATGGACGACTCACGGATCGTTGTCGGGGCTTCGCTCGAAGACAGCGGCGTCGCGGCGAACCCGAGCGACAACTCCGCGGCCAACGCGGGCGCCGCGTACGTCTTCGTGCGCGACACTGGAACGTGGTCGGAGGAGGGCTACCTCAAGGCCGCGAGCCCGGCGGCGGGCGACGAGTTCGGCTTCGCCGTGGCGATCGACGGCGAGACGGTTGTCGTGGGAGCGCCCCTGAGCGACTTGGGAGGAGTGGACGCGGGCGTCGCCTACGTCTACGCCTACGATCACACCGGTGGCGTGTGGAACCTGCAGGACACGCTCCTTCCGAGCCAGCACGACGCCGGCGACCAGTTCGGTTGGTCGGTTGACGTGAAGGGTGATCGCGTCGTCGTGGGAGCCATCGGTGAAGATGGTTCGGCGACGGGCATCGACGGCGTCGTCGATGAGTCTGCAACGGATGCAGGCGCGGCCTACGTCTTCGTCCGGAGCGGGACGACCTGGTCGCAGGAAGCCTACGTCAAGGCGACGAACACCGACGCCGGGGACACCTTCGGGTTCGCTGTGGCGATCGACTCGAGCAGCCTCGCTGTCGGCGCGCCGAAGGAGGCGAGTGCGAGCACAGGCGTCGGGGGCGACGCGAGTGACAACTCGCTCGTG
Source organism: Planctomycetota bacterium (assembly GCA_029259745.1). Lineage (GTDB taxonomy): Bacteria > Planctomycetota > B15-G4 > B15-G4 > B15-G4 > OFTM221. Next base: position 44,331 of record JAJDEO010000021.1, on the reverse strand, counting down.
GACGCCGGCGCCGTCTACACGTACAGGCACGACATGCTCGGCTGGTTCACGGTCGACTACGTGAAGCCGGATGTCACGGGCGCCGGCGATCGCTTCGGCGAGCGCGTCGCCTTCTCGCTCGAGTTCGACGGCACGCGCCACATCGCGGCGGGCGCCCAGTACGAGGACAGCGCGGCCGTGGGTTACGACGGCGACGCCCTCGACGACTCGTCGCCGAACGCGGGCGCGGCTTACCTCGTCGACCTGCCAGGTGTGATCGATCCGTGGACCGACGTCGGGTTCGCGTTGGCCGGCGGGAGTGGCATCGCACCGACGCTCGGTGGATCGGGGCTGTTGGAAGGTGACGATCCGGTGGGGCTCTTCATTGCGGAGGGACTTCCCTTCGCGTCGGCGAACCTCGTCATCGGGCTCTCGGCGCTGAACGCCCAGTTCAAGGGCGGCGTGCTCGTCCCCAACCCCGACTTCCTCATCCTCGGGCTCCCCTTGGACGGCAACGGCGCGCTCCCGCTCATCGCCTCGTGGCCGACGGGCATCCCCGGAGGTTTCGCGTTCTACTTCCAGTGTTGGAATCCCGACCAAGGCGCGCCCAAGGGACTGAGCGCCTCGAACGCACTGGAGGCGATCACGCCGTGACGTTCCGCGGAGCGAGCGGCCCGTCTGTAACGTCCGCCCCTCTCGTAGCCACAGGCCCTCACGACGAGCAGTCCGTTGAAGAACTCATCCGGCACGCCGCCCGCAGCCGATCCCACCTTCTTCCCTACGCCTGCCGACTTCCGCGCGTGGCTGAAGAAGAACCACAGCAAGGAGTCGGTGCTCTGGGTGGGCTACTACAAGAAGGCGACGGGCAAGGCGTCCGTGACGTGGGAAGAGACCGTCGACGAGGCGCTCTGTTACGGCTGGATCGACGGCGTTCGGCAGTCGCTCGACGACGAGGGCTACGCCGTTCGGTTCACGCCGCGGAAGCCCGGGAGTGTCTGGAGTCGACGGAACATCGAGCGGGTGGAGGCGCTTGAGGCCGCGGGCCGTATGCGCAAGGCCGGGCGCGACGCCTACGCGCACAAGGACGTACACGCGGAGAGCGGTTACTCCGTCGGCGACCGGACGGAGGCGTTGCCCGAAGAGATGATCGCTGAGTTCGAGAAGCACTCCGCGGCCTGGGCGTTCTACGAGTCGCAGCCGGCTGGGTACCGCAGGCAAGCCACGGCCTGGGTCACGAGCGCAAAGCGCGAAGAGACGCGGCGGCGCAGGCTGGCCACTCTCATCGACGACTCGGCGAACGGGCTTCGCATCAAGCAGCTCCGGCGCGAGTAGACGGTGAGGGTTCCGCGGGCAGACCGGCGTCATGCTCGGTGCGACGTTACGATGGGGCTTCGCGCTCGGTCGCTTTGCGTTGCACCTGAGCTCACACGTCAGTTGTCTACAGAGCGAGCGGCACGTTGCGAAGTCTGACTCTGGTTCTCCTCATCGCTCTCGCGGGCTGCACGTCGATGCCTTCCGGTGACCCACTCCAACCCGCACCGCTCACCGCTGCCGACGCGGAGCAAGTCGAGGCCCTGCTCGACGACCTCTACCGGTCGTTCTGCTCCACCGAAGGCGAGGAGCCCGACTGGGAGCTCATGCGCTCGGTCTTCGTCACGGACGCTCAGTTCGTGTCCGAGACGGCAGCCGGCGAGTCACCCGAACCACAGACGGTCGAAGCCTTCATCGCGAGCTGGCGGGATGCGATTCGCAGCAGCACGACTCCGAGACCCGCACACGACGAGTGGATCACCGGAACGCAGACGACCAAGGTGGGCGAGTTGATCCGAGTGGACGTCGCGTTCGAGGCGAGGAAGTCGACGGACCCCGTCGCCAGGAAGCCCGGGCTGGACACCCTGACACTCGCGAAGGTCGACGGTGCCTGGCGGGTGCTGTCGTTCGTCGTCCAGTACGAGTCGAAGCTCCCCGGCTGACGAGCGGTGCACGCAGCCTCGTCGAGGGAACTACGCGCCGCCGACCCGAAGAGGCAGTCAAATCGGTCACACGCCCTGCCCGTTCTTTAGCGCTCTCAATGCATGAGGCGCAGCATACGATGGTGGCCTCGACGCCAAGCTCAGCGTTGCTGCGGACACGACTCCACGTCGCCCGCGGAACCATGACAACGTCGGACGATTGAAAGGAAGTTCAATGCTCGAGAGTGTTGACGGTGGTCTCTGGACTGAGGTCGGGAGCAAGGCGTTGCTGGCGATCGTTGGCGCTGCCGTCGGTGCCGCGGCCTATCCTCTCTTCAGCAAGGTGGTGTACCCGTACTTCGTCGAGCTGTTTCGCGAGCCGACGAAGCTGAAACCCGAGTTCGTGGCCACGCTCGACTTCGGCGGCGGCAAGACGGACAAGATCAGGTTGCGGATCAAGAAGCTCGGATATCAGATCAGTGGGACGCTGCGGTTCGAGGAAGGCGACAAGATGGGCGCGGAGTATGAAGTGAAGGGGCGCTACAACCACGGGATCATCTCGTTTCACTACTCGGCGTGTGATGCCAGCAGCACGAGTCAGGGTTCTGCGTCCCTCCTGCGCACGGAGGACGGTGCGCACTTGACGGGGCACATCATCTACTTCGGTCGCACCGCGGGGGTCTTGCTCACGGCGCACTGCGAGTTCGCGGAGGCGTGAACGGTGTCGATGAGTGGGAGAGCGCGACGCACAATCGCCGATGCCGCGTGCCAGCCGCACACGCCACGTGACTCGCAGCGTACGATCGTGGTCTCGACACCGAACTCACCGTTGGTGCGGGTGTGACGCCGCGCTCCACGCGCGGCCCACGGAGAGGCGTGTCGTCGATCGCACACAGACAGGAACCTTCGCCATGCACTCACGCCCTTTGCTGACAACAGCGCTCGCGCTCTTCGTGCCGGTCGGCGCGTTGGCGTCGTCTGGCCACGCGACGCAAGTCGACGGCCTGCGCGCGCTGGACGGCGAGTGGCTCTACGTCGAGGACCTCACCGAGGGCCGCGCGGTCGAAGAGCAGCAGCCGCCCATGAGCGCGACGTTCGCGCTGCGCGTCGAAGAAGACGCGGTCGTCCAGGTGCGCGGCAAGGGCAGCAACGCCAGCGAAGAGCGCATCGCGCTCGACGACTCGGTGAGCGAAGTCGTGGGTGAGGGTACGACGAAGTGCTACCGCGGCGTGTGGAAGGACGGCGCGTTGGAGTACGAGACGGAGATCCTGCGCGTCTCCGACAACGCCCGCATCGCGCTGATCCGCAAGGTGTTTCGTCCCACGCCCGACGGACTGCATGTTCGCGTCGTCGTCGGCGAGCCCGCGCAGCTCGACTCCGTGGCGCTCTACCGTCATCCCGAGGACATCGCGCTGCCCGCGCCGGCCCAGGCCACGATGGCCGACATGGAATGGCTGACCGGCGCGTGGGTCGGGACGATGGGCTCGTCGTCGATCGAGGAGCGCTGGAGTCCGCCGCTGGGCGGCGCGATGCTCGGCGTCTCACGCACGGTCAAGCGCGGCTCGATGGTGGCGTTCGAGTACCTGCGCGTCGTCGAGCGCGACGGCGGGTTGGTCTACGTCGCGCAACCGGGCGGCTCTTCGCCAACCGAATTCGTGCTCACCGAGCTGGACGCAACGCGCGCCGTGTTCGAGAACCCGCGTCACGACTCGCCGCAGCGCATCGTCTACGAACTGTCGGCCGACGGTTCCCTGACCGCCTCGATCGGCTTCATCAACGGCGGCCGCTCGCAGCGCTTCGAGTTCATGCGCGAAGACGACTAGCTAGCAGCCCGTTGAAAAACTCATCCGGCACGCCGCACGCACCCAATCGCGTCTGTGCGAGCGCGGGAGCCTCGACGAATCCACCGATTCGCCTGCGTTCCCACACTCGCACAGACACGCTCGGTCACGCACGGTGCACTCGGAGCAGTTCTTCAACAGGCTGCTAGCCTGGGTTCTTTGTGGACGGTCGCAGCAGATCGCCCGTGAGTCATCCGGGCGTGGCAGGAGTGCACCCGTCAAAGTTCCTGGAGCACTCCACGAACACCCGGTCACGCAGATCTTGACCGGCGCACGTCTTCGACGGCCTGCGATCCGAGCGCTTCATGCGACATCTACCGCAGCGCATCTGAACTCACAGAGCTGCGACGCACGCAGGAAGGGCGGCTCGCCGCGGGCATCGATGAAGCGGGTAGGATGAGCAGCAGTGGACGGATCGTTTCATCACGGTCGTTGCCTCCGAGGCGTCGGCGAGCGTGTCCGAGCCGAGGCGCTGCGCTGTGAGGTGAGGAAGGGGCCTGCTGTCATGACCAACGCACTCAACGTGATCTTCCCGTACAAGCACAACGGGATGTGGGTCTTCGATGACGCCGACGCGGGCCTCGTCAAGGAGCCGTTCGTCGCAGGCGCGGACGTCATCATCGACCAGGCGCTCAAGGCGAAAGGTGTCGAGAATGCCGACGCCGGTTTCAGGCTGCTGTTCAGCGCCGGCGAGTTTCCCAAGTACGACCTGAAGCTCACGTGGCTCCGAGCTGCCGACGGTGGCAACTACTACACGGCCGAGGGCACTGAACTCGAGGGGTGGCTCTGTCCGGCACTCTTCAAATACTTCGACGACGCACCAAACGAGATCTACGCGCGGTTGGAAGACAAGCCCGCGGAACGCGCCGATCCGGGGGACGGCCGCGCCTCCGAGGGCCCGCACGCGCGTTGAACGTCAGGCTTTTCCAATGAGTGAGCAACTCTCGGTATCGATCGAGTATCCCCACGGCGTCACCGACAACGCCGCGTTGGTCACTCCGCTGGGCGCCGATCGATACCGCCTCGACCTCGACCCGATCTGGTCAATGATGACCGACACCAACGAGCAACTTCGCGAGCTGCCCAACTTCGGTGACACCATCGAAGCTGCAGTGCTGACGCCCGGCGCGCTGAAGTTCCTGAAGGTGGTCGTGCGAGCCAAGCTCAGGAGGCTCGAGCTGTTCGTGCCCCCAGAGGTCGCCGAGTCCGCTGGACTCCGAGTGATTCTCGCGAAGGTCGAAGCCATGGGTGGACATTGGGAGCTCGTGTTCAATGCGATCTTGATCGTCTGTGTCCCCGACGCCAGTCCTTACGATCCCACCGAGGACATCGAACGCATTGTCGGCGGTGGCTAACATGCCCGCCGAAGCGCTCGGTGGCTCGCACAGCTGACCGGCGTCGTCAATCCTCATGCACGTAGGAGAGTGATGAAGATCACGATCGAAGTAGAGGTTGCTGCACCCATCGACGATGTCTGGCAAGCCTGGATCTCGCCGGATGACATCAAGCTGTGGAATGCCGCATCGGAAGACTGGCACTGCCCGGATGCAACGATCGACCCGACTCGCGGTGGGCAGTTCTCGTATCGCATGGAGGCCAAGGACGGCACCGTGGGTTTTGACTTCGCCGGCACCTTGACGAAGGTGGTCCCGCACGAGGTCATCGAGTTCGTGCTGGAGGACGAGCGAACGGTCGTCGTGGAGTTCATCGCGGGCGCTGAACACGTGACCGTGCGGGAAACGTTCCATGCCGAAACGGAGCTTGCAGCGGAGCAACAACGGCAGGGTTGGCAGGCAATCCTCGACAACTTCGCTCGACACGTGGAGCGCAACGTCGCCACGTGAACCGGGCGAACTTCGAGCACTGTGAACGCGACGGTTCTGGAGTCACCAACGCCCTGCGATCAACAGACTCATGGCGGAGGAGTCGGTGAGCGAGGAGTTCCTCGAGCGTGCATGTGACGTCGCGTTCGCGCGGCTCGAGGAGGTCGGCCAGGACCCGCGCCATCTCGACGAACCGCTCAGAACAGTTGCGATCGTTTGTTCTGCGCAGGCCGTCATCGACAATGGCGGGCTCTGTCATCTCTTCGAGAACGACTGGCCTGCTCAGCCGCCGTACTCCGTGTTCTCGGACGCGTACCGCACGATCGGTGCCGAAGCCGAGGCCGCAGCGATCGACGCCGCGGCAGCGATGCTCACGTTCTCGGATCCGGAGCGTCACCGAAGGCAGCGCGAAGAGCTTCTCGCGGGGGAGGCGGGCAAGCGGATCGAGGCTCTCGGCGCGGCGCTCGTGGCGGACGTGTGGATGTTGCTGGCGGAGTACGCACACACAAACCGTGACGCGTTCGACGGCGCAGATCACAGCCGACCGCACCTTGCATTGATGAGTGGACGACACATGATCCCCAACACGGCTGACTGGGACAGCGAACCGCTGTGCCTCGATGGGCGCCGCGCCCACGAGAACTTCGGTGGCAAGGATCTCTCAGAGGCTTTCGAGCTGTTCGTCGACAACGCGAGCCTCTACCAGGAAGACCTCATGTTCATGCCGGCGCGGTGCTTTCTCTACTACGTCCGGGCTTACATCGACTACTTGCTTTGTGACAAGAGCGAGGGTGACTCCGACGGGGCGAGCTGCTTCTTCAGTCTCGTCGAGCATCGGTCGGAGAGTTTGTCCGGAGCTGACAAATCGCTCAGACGAGGTGCCGAACAACTCCTCGTGAAGCTCGCCGAGAATCAGCGGTGGTACGACGCGGATGTGGGCATCTACGGATCGTTTCCCGAGCGGGCACGGCGGTGCCTTCAACTCATCCGTTCGTAGCGCGTCAGTGAGCTCAGTCGACACGTGAGCTCGCGCCTGCGTGCTCCACTTGAGTGGGGCCGGCGGGCCGCCACCAACTTCGGCCAGGGCTGCTACGCTCAGCGGGACGGTCCTACGCTGAATACCCACGTTGTCCGGGAGCTCATCCGTGAACGGCCGACCACTCACGATCACGCTTCACGTCGTCACGAGTCTCGACGGCTTCATCGCGACGCGCGACGGAGATGTGTCATGGCTCGGCACGCCGGACGATGAGTACGAGCGGGGTGTCGATCTGTCCGACGCGCAGGTCGCGGAGGTACTCGCGGGTATCGACGCCTACGTGCTTGGTTCGCGCACGTACGAAACTGCCTGCGAACTCGGGTGGCTCTACGGTGAGACGCCGGTGATCGTCATGACGAACCGCGCTCTGACATCGGAGCGCGCGAGCGTCGAGTTTCACGGAGGCGATCTGCAGCGACTCGTTCGCGACGAGCTCGCCCCGCGCTTCGAGAATGTGTGGCTCGCGGGCGGAGCGTCGCTGGCGCAGAGCTTCCTCGCGCTCGACCTTGGCGACAGGATGATCCTCACCACTGCGCCGATCACGTTGGGTGGCGGGGTGCGTCTGTTCGGTGCTGGCGGCGAGCAGCGTTGGCGTCTCACCGATTCGGTGGCCTTCAAGCCGGGCTACGTGGAATCGACCTACGAGGCCGTGCGAAAGTGACCGCCTGCACTCGCGCTCTCGGGAACGTTAACGATGAAGACCTTGCTCCTGCTGTCCCTGCTGCTCGTCGCGGGCTGCGCTTCGCCGACATCTGAACTCGGACACCACTCCGTGGCTGCCGACGAACAGGCGATCCGCGTTTGGTTCGACAGCTGGCTCGACGCAACCGAGACGGGCGACCTCGAACTCGCGCGGTCGTTGATCGCCGACGACGCCGTGTTCATCGTGCCCGGCTACGGGAAGATGGACAAGGAGGGCTACGCCGCCGCGGCGACGGCCAGCGACCCGAACACCGACTTCGTTCTCGACTGCGCGCTCGAGGACGTCGTGGTGTACGGCGATCGCGCCTGGCTCACCGCGCGACTCGGGTTGGTGATGACGGACAAGGCGTCGGGTCAGAGTGGACGTATGGCGGGCTACGCACTGTCCGTGCTCGAACGGCGCGACGGTCGCTGGGTGGTCGTCCGCGACATGAACACGATGCTCCCGGTGGACGACTGACGACGCGGGGGCCAAACGCGCGCTCAGCGCCGATCCTGTCTCTCGAAGAGACGCTTCCTTCGCGGCGCGGCCGAATCCCGCTCCACCCCGTTTCGCGTCCATCCTCTATTCTCGTAGGCACACCGCCCTCACACGGGCGCCCCTTGGAGTCCACACCATGCGCATCACCACGCTCGCGGCCGCTGTTGCACTCTTCGCGCCGTTCGCCCTCGCCGGCGAACCCGCAATCGTCGTCAACTCGTTCCTCGATCTTCCGGATGCCGATCTGTTCGACGGCGTGCCCGACGCCGATCTCGACACTGAAGGTCTGCAGATCACGCTGCGTGCGGCGATCATGCATGCCAACGCAGCGGGCGGCATCGAGACGATCCAGCTGGCCGCCGGCAAGTATCGTCTCACGCGCAAGTCGAAAGAGAGCGGCGACGATGTCGGCGATCTCGACATCGACACCGACATGGTCATCGTCGGCGCCGGTGCCACGGAGACGATCGTCGACGGCGGGAAGGCGAAGGACCGCGTGTTCGACATCGATGGCGCGACGGTCACGATCAGCGACCTCACCGTGACCAAGGGCAAGGCCCTGTCGGGTGGTGGCGGTGGCATTCGTATCCTCGACGCCGACGTGACGCTCGAGCGCGTCATCGTCACGAAGAACAAGACCGTCGATCCCAATGGCGACGGCGGCGGAGTGGAGGTCGAAGACGGCTCGCTCGAACTCACCGACTGCTACATCGCCAAGAACCGCGCGCGCGACGACGCCGGCGGGATCGACGTCGACTCGAGCGGCTTCAGCGCCACGAACACGACTTTCGAGAAGAACGCTGCGAAGGGCGAGGGCGGTGGCTTCGAGGTGGACAGCGGCTCGGCCACCTTCACGAACTGCACCTTCAGTCGCAACCGCGCCAAGACCCAGGGTGCGGCGATCAACTGCGAGGAGGAGGGTGATGTCACGCTGCTGAACTGCACCTTCGTCTTGAACAACGCGAAGGCCGACAGCGCGATCTGCGGCAACGACTTCGGGCCGAACTTCTACGAGATCACGAACACGATCTTCCTCGGGAAGGGCAAGAAGCGCCCGCTGAACTTCGGCGGAACCGTGACCTCGGGCGGCGGCAACATCGAGAGCGGAGACTCGATGGACTTCGACGACGACGACCTCGTCAACACCGACGCGCGGCCCGACAAGAAGCTGCGCGACAACGGCGGCGTCGCACCCACGCACGCCCTGCGTGATGACAGCCCGGCGATCGACTTTGCGAACGACGGCGCGTGCCCGTCGGAGGATCAGACGGGCAACGGCCGCGTCGACATCCCCGATGTCGGCACGAGCACGTGTGATTCAGGCGCGGTCGAGTACATCCCCGAGGCAGTTCCGATGTGAGCTCGGTGCGAGCAGCTTCGTCACGCGCTGTCCGATCCAGCCAGGGTTGTGCGCGCGGATCCTCGCGACGTCGCCGCGATGTGGGAGACTCTCGCCGGGCGCTCGTCCACGTCGTGCAAGCCAATCCTCGCTCCACCTCGGCATCACCATGAAGACACTCAAGCAAGTCATGACCGCTCTCGAGAAGGCGGGCAGTCCGAGTCGTGTCAAGACGTTCGTCAAGCACGGCATCTCACCCGACAAGACCTTCGGCGTGAGCGTGGCCGACATGAAGGTGATCGCGAAGCAGATCAAGGGTCAGCAGGATCTCGCCGACGAGCTCTACAAGACCGGCAACGGCGATGCGCAGTACCTCGCCGGGATGGTGGCGGACGGCTCGCTCATGACGAAGGCGCAGCTCGATCAGTGGGCGCGGAAGTCGGTCTGGCAGATGGTGTCGGAGTACACCGTTCCGTGGGTCGCGACCGAGAGCGATCACGGACGCGCCCTCGCGCTGAAGTGGATGAAGGCGAAGAAGGAGCCGGTGGCGACGAGCGGTTGGAACACGTACGCCGGCCTCGTCACCGTGAAGCCGGACGACGAGCTCGACCTCGACGAGATCGAGGGGCTCTTGGGAGCGATCGAGAGCGACATCGCCTCCTCTGCCAACCGCGTGAAGTACACGATGAACGGCTTCGTGATCGCCGTCGGCGCGTATGTCGAGCCGCTGTCGAAGCGCGCCAAGGCCGTGGCGAAGACGCTCGGTGCCGTCGAGGTCGAGATGGGCGGGACCGCGTGCAAAGTGCCGCTTGCCTTCGAGTACATCACCAAGATCGAGAAGATGGGCAAGGCGGGGAAGAAGCGCAAGACGATCCGGTGCTGAACGCGTCGGCGGAGTGCCGTGCACGCTTCTCTTGCATGTCGAACGCAAAACACGCGGCGCGGGGAGGCGATGCTCCCCGCGCCGCGCTTCCTTCATCCCACTCCCGTCAGTGCAGCACGCCGGCCGGGTGCACCTCGACGACGTCGGCGCCGGTGTTGTCGCGGATGAGCAACAGCAGCGTGACCCCGTCGTGGTCGAGCACCTGGCGGAGTTGGTACGGGCTCTCGTCAGACACCAGCAGTCCGTTCGGCCAGAACGGGACCATGTCGTACGAGAAGCGTCCATCTTCGCGGAGCACGTCGATCGTGCGGAGCCGCCCGTTGAGAACCGGGCTCGTGCGCGCGCCTTCGACGCGCACGACACGCCCGCCGTGACCGTCACCGACGACGATCTCGACCGGTGCCCCGGTGCTGTTGGAGAACGTCACGCCGCCGAGTCGCACCATTGCACGCGCCTCGCCATCAGCGACCTCGGCGGTCTCGGCGTTGTACGTGCCGTTCGACTCGACCGCATCAGCGAAGGGCGGTGTCGACGCGAAGGACGCGTTCTGCAGCAGGCGCAACGACGCCTGCTCCGCGACCGCAGCGAGCGTCTTGCCGCCCATCAAGCTGGCGGCCGGGTGATCGACCACGGCGCCGATCACGTAGGCGCGCTGGTCCAGCGGCGCGACGTTGACCGACGCGTCAGGTGGGTTCAGCGTCAGGGTGAAACCCTTCGCGTTGGTGCTGGCGGCGTGGTGCGCCTTGTAGACACTCGACGTCGCCCCGCCGAGAGGGATCCCGAACAGCGACACGCCGACGTGGGAGTCCTGTTGGAACACGCTCGAGAACTGCGAGTAGTTGCCGGCGGTGTACGTGATCGTGATCTTCGGGAACTTCGAGATCACCATGTTCGTGAGCATCCCGAAGTCGCCCTTCGGACCCGGCTTGATCGACGTCGCGGGGCTGAACTGCCAGCCGGTCACGTCCTTCGTTCCGTTGGCAAAGGCCTCGGCGAGCATCTGCGGGTTGAACCAGCCCTTCCGCGACGTGACGTCGAACATCGTTGGCGCGACACCCACAGTCGTGATTCCCTCGAACTCCATCTCGATGGTCGCGGTGGAACCTGAGCCGCTGGCTTGGAACATCGAGTAGTGCGCGCTTCCGCCGACGTCGATCGACAGGAAGCTGATCGGGACCACGGTCGACGCATGACCGCCGACGTTGACCTGGAGCTGGTTGCTGTTCGTGCGCGACGCGCTCATGTCGATCGTCAGGGCCGAGCCTGAGGTGAGGTCGGCGAGGATCTGCGCGGGGGACTTCTGCAGGGTGTAGCCGACCGTCTCGGACGTCTGGCCTTGGGTGTCGACGGATGTCATGCCGCCGTTGGCCGCGTCGGGCGACTCGAGGTTTCCGCGCACCTGACCGAGCAGCCACTGAGCGTTCGACGAGGCGTCCACGAGCGAGAGCACGCTGTTCATCATCGACAGGTACATCGCCAGCGAGGGCAGCACGGCCGCCGTGTTTCCGTACGCATTCGGAAGGATCTGTTCGAGGTGCTTCGCCTTCGCCATCTGCTGCTGCGTCAGCGGCGGCTTGTCGGCAGCCTTGGCACCGCTCCACAGGTACCCGACGACGTAGCCGATCACGTAGTCGATCTTCTGAACGGGATGACCGAGAGCCTTGGTCGCATCGGCGAGGTCGGCCTTCGTGATCGGACCGTAGTTGCCCTCGTAGTTGCTCACGAGCGTTCCGGCCTGGACGGTCGCCTTCAACTGCGCGGCGTTGAGCTTGGCCTGGTCGGCCTTGGACAGAGAGAAGGACAGCTTGTCGAGCAAGCCTGAGTAGGTCGTCAGGAACGAGTCGGGCAGGGCGTACGAGCCGTTCGGCGTGGGGGCGGCGCGACGCGAGATGTAGTTGAAGGTGCGCTCGTTGAAGGCGCCGTTGGTGTCGCTCCAGAACCAGGGGAAGTCGCCCTGGCTGCCGAGCTGGAGCGCAGACAGGGTGCCGTTCAGCGTCCCGCCCAGAGCCTTCTTGGCCTGGCTGATGATGTCGGTGTGGAAGTCGTCGATGAGGTCACTCATGGGTCTGGTCCTCTGTGTTGCCAGCCTTGCGCTGACATGTGCGTTCGCGTCCGGAGCGATGACGTTTCGCCAGCGCGCCCGGTCGTGTGACGGCGCCGAGTCTCGAGCGCGCGGCGAGGCGCCGTTCGGCCGCGTGCTGAGAGGTGAGCCGTCGTGCGCCCGTGCTCCACGTCAGCTTTTTCGGAAAGAACTTCCGAGCCACGCGTTGAAGCGAAGCTTCTGATCCTCAACGGCCGGCCAAGACTGCTCAGAACCTCACTTCGCCTTGCCGGCACGGCTCCGCTGCAACCTCACGACCATCGTCCATGAAGAACGCGGGCGAGTTCGTCCCAGGAGTAGATCTCCCAGCGCAAATGGGGCTTCGGCGGTGCTTCGGTTGCCGGGAATCCGCGTGGAAGCGGGGGGATGTCGGCACCGGCGTCGACGAGCAGGGCCGCGAGCTGGAGCGCCACACGCGGCAGGCGCGCCTCGACGACCTGGGCCTGGGCGTGCGCGAGCTGCGCGCCGGTCAGGGGCTCCCCGCAGACGGCTCCGATCGCCCTCGACAACGCCACGCCCAGCGGCTGACCGAGTGTTCCCCAGGCCGCGGCGGAACGCTCCGCGAGCGCGCGGCCCAAGGCGTGTCGTCCGGCGCGCCATGCCAACGTCGCCTCCGTGCGCAATACCTGGGCCTCGATGGCAGTCGAGCCGAGTCGGGCCACGGCATCGGCGAAATCGGCGTCGGGTTCGAGCGGCCGACATGCGCGCCCGATGGCCGAGCGTTCGATCAGCACGGCGCGCGCCTCGAGTTGCGGGAAGCGCGCCTCGGCGGCCTCGAGTCCGGCTGCGCGCGCCGCGTCCTCAGCACGTTCGAGTTCAAGCGCCTCGAGCCACGCGTTGGCCGCGTTGAGCTGCGCGCGCAGGCGATCCGTGCGCCGCACGCCGAGCTTTGCTGCGCGCTCATGGTGTCGCGCGGCCGTGGCGAAGGCTCCTTCGTGATAGGCGATCAGCCCGTCCCAGAGGGCGTGGCGTGCAGCGCGCAGGCGGTCTCCGTCGCCGTCGCCATGCACCGTGCGCGCTGCGGCGCAGATGCGACGCATGACGTCGAGTCCGCTGCTCATCGCCGCACGCATCATCACCGTTTGACGCCAGTCTTCGAGCTCCCGATCGTCGACCGCGCCGAGACGCTCGAGTTCGTCGAGCGCCCTGCGTCCGTCGCCGTGGTTGGCGCGTGCGGCGAACGCGAGCAGAGGCTGCGCTCCGCGGAGCTCGTCGTGCTCGAGACCGGCCGACGCCAACGTGCGCAGCGCTTCGTCGCTTGCCGTGATGCTCTGGGCGCGGAGTGCGGTGAGGACCAGCGCGCGGGCTGCCTCGCGACGCGCGGCCACGTCCGCGTCGCGTGCGCGTGCCCGCACGACTTCGACGCGCAACGCCAAGGCGCGTTCGACGAGACCCGCCTCTTCGAGCGAGTCGGCACCGACTTCCAGCGCGGGCACGTCGCGTCGCCGCCCGGCACTCAGCAACGCGTGAGCTGCGAGTTCGTCGAGACTCGCGCGCTCCACGAGCAGCCGATCACCCTGCGGGACGGCGAGCCCGGTCCGCAACCAGGTCTGGATTGTCGCCCACCCGCGCGTCGCATCGCCATCTGCAAGTCGGTGGAGCTGCTTTGCCGCGTCCTCCGGCTCGTGCAGGACGCGCTCGTGTCCGGCGAAGAGCGCGCGCAGACTCTCCGGTCGACTCCAGTCGACATCGCGCGGCTTTCCGAAGCGCCGATGCTCGAGCTCTGCGAGAACGTGATGACAGCTCGGTGGACGGCGCGTGGGTTGCGGGTCGACAAGGCGCACGAGGAGCGCGCGGACATGCGCGGGAACGTCGGCCGGGAAGGCACCGCCCGGCTGCGTCCCGAGCGCCTCGTGCAACATGACGCCGACGGCGTACAGATCGGCCGCCGGCCCGAGCGCGCCGCCCTCCAGCTGTTCGGGCGCCGCGTACGGCGGCGTTCCCGCACGCAATGCCACGACGTCGCTCGCGCGTCCTCGTCCGCGCGCGGAGATCCCGAAGTCGAGCAGCGTCAGTCGCGGGCCGTCTGCGACGAGGACGTTGGCCGGCTTGAGGTCGAGGTGAACGAGGCCGGCCGCGTGGATGACGGCGAGCGTGTCGAGCAGTGCGATCGCTGTCGGCGCGAGCCGCGACCAGGCCACGGGCGTCCCATGTCCGGGGAACCGTTCGCCCTCCACGTGTTCCATGGCGAACCACGGGCATCCGGATGCCTCACCCTCGTCGAGCACCCGTGGCACTCCGCGCAGTGCGAGGATGCGCAGCCAAGCGATCTCGTCGCGCACGCGCCACGTCATCCCGGGCGGCACGCCGTCGAGGAACTTGATCGCGACAGCGCGTCCCGCAAGCGTGTCGACAGCGTGGTGGACGGAACCGAATCCGCCGCGACCGAGACGCTCCCCGAGGCGATAGCGGTCGAGCAGCAGCGTCCCGACCGTCGGCACCGGTTGACGTTCAGGTCGGCGCCCGAGCAACCCGTCGATTCGACTCGCCCCGTGCTCGTGGAAGGCCAGCAACTCGCGCACGTCCGCGATCACGTCGGCGGTTGCGTTGCAGGTCGCGAGGTAGCGCTCGCGCTCCGCGGTGTCGAGTTCGACGAGTGCCTCGAACAGCTCGAGTTGAGCGTGCCCGTCGGTCACGCGCTCAGTCTTCGACCGCGGCGAGTCGGCGGGCGAGCCAGGCGCGCGCGAAGGCCCAGCGTCGATCGACGCCCGAGAGTGACAGCCCGAGCTCCGCGGCAACCTCGGCGACGCCCAGACCGGCGAAGACGCGCAGCTCGACGAGCCGCGCGGCGACGCTGTCCACGTGAGCCAGCGCAGTGAGCGCCTCGTCGACGACGAGCGCGTCGAGTGGTTCATCCCCTTCCCGAGCGAGCCACTCACCGCTCAGCGTGAGGCGCTGAAAATCGCCTCCACGCTTTGCCGCGCCGTGACGGCGTGCTTGCTCGACGATGATGTCGCGCATGGCGCGCGCTGCCAGCGCGAGGAAGTGGTTGCGGTCGTTCGCCTCGGCCTCACGACCGAGCAGACGTAGCGCGGCCTCGTGAACGAGGGCCGTCGGTTGAAGCGTGTCGCTCGCGGGAACGCGCGCCATGCGTGCTCGCGCCATGCGTCGCAGGTCGGCGTAGACGATCTCGAACAACTCCGCGCGCTCAGGCTCGCTGCCGGAACGTAGCCGCTCGAGCAGATGCGTGACGCGCCCCGAGAACGCGCGATCAGCCTCCTGCGCCATGTTCCGACTCGGCTTCGTAGGAGGCGCCCTTCGCACGAGCGTCGTTGCCCGTGGTGAAGCTCACCGTTCCGTAGCTGAGCACCGTCGAGATGAGGAGGTGTGCGCCATCGTCGTTCACGCGCGTCATCATCCCGCTGAGGAAGGCGGGAAGTCCACCGTAGGGCGATGGTTCTGGTTCGACGACCAACGAGTGCTGAGCGTCGACGGAACGCGCGTCTGCCGAGAGGACCCAGTACTCGTTCCAGGAGGCGCCGGCGAGCACGGCGAGGCTGGAGCCGCCATCGAGCGGACGGAACGCCTGGGCCGTGATGAGGTTTCCGCGTGACGGGTCGAACGCGAAGATCTCGCCGCCGTCCATCTCCATGGGGCGCACATCCCCATTCCGCGCGCGACGTGCATTGCCAGTGTTGGACGCCGTCGCAAAGCCGGAGGCCGGCGGTGTCGGGATCGCGTAGTCCTCGGGGTCGCCGCTCACCATGGTGTCGAACACGGTGACGTAGTCGCCCCAGGCCTGAACGTCGTCTTCGGGCAGGGCAAGCTGCTGCCACGCATCGACGAGGATGTCATGGACGTCGTCGACGTCCAGAGCGGAGTTCGGCTGCATGCCGGAGTGCCGAAAGGCGAGTGGTGCGCGTGGAGGTGGCGTCAGCTTTCGAACGAACCACGCGTTCTCGACGATCGGCCGCGGGCTCGAGTCGTCGAGGACCCGTGTGTAGCAAAGGCCCCGGATACCGCCCTGTTCGATGATCGAGAGCTGACCGGCCGGGAAGAGGCGCGAGTTGGACATGAGAATCTCCCTCCGGAGCACAAACCCGTCGGCACGACGAAGCCTGACTACTCCAAGTACGGAGCGGGGGGAAAGGGCTGACCGAAGCCCTGAAGGCAGCGACTTTTCCGGGCTCGCGACGGTCCCTCGGGAGTCCGGGCTTGGGAGGCAGCATGTCGGGGTTCAACGTGTCCGTCTCGATTGGCACCGTGGTAGGGCACGTCCTCCGCGAGACGGGACCACGATTCCCTGTTTGAGGTCTTTCATGTCGTTGTTCGAGTGTGCGCTGATCGCGGCCACCGTTCTGTCTGGGCTCGTGACCGGACTCGTCTTCACCTTCGCCGTCGTCGTCATGCCGGGGCTGGCGCGCCTGGCCGACGGCGACTTTCTCCGTGCGTTTCAGGTGATCGACGGCGTGATCCAGGACAACCAGCCGCTCTTCATGGTGGTCTGGCTCGGCTCGGTCGTCGCGGTTCTGGTGTCGTTGGCCCTCGGGTGGGGGCTGCTCGCGGCGGACGACCGGACGCTGCTGATCATCGCGGCGACGTTGTCCACCCTCGGCGTGCAGGGGCCGACCGCGACGGTCAACATCCCCCTCAACAACACCGTGCAGAAGTTGGCGATCGCGGACATGGACACGACCTCCTTGCGGGCGGCGAGGTCGGCCTTCGAGCCGCGCTGGAATCGCTGGAATGTGATTCGCACCCTCGTCGCGTGCGCCGTGACCGTCGTTCTCGCGGTTCTGCTGCTGCGGCTTTCATGAACGCGCGGTGCGCTCAGTACCCCAGCACCATGCGCAGGCCCGGCGAGAGGGCGAAGCCCACGGGCGCACCGGCGTCCTGGACGACGAGCTGCGTCGTGAGCACGACGTGGCAGAGCGTCTCGTCGTCGGGCAGGGCCAGCGGAATCACCGACGTGTCGGTGGGCAGGGGAACACCGACGATGACCAGCGGGTCGGTGTGCAGGACGCCACCCTTGAAGGGCAGTGAGAGCTCGGCCAGCCCCGCCAGCAGCCAGCTGCTCGTGGGCACACCGGCCGTGTTGCTGACATTGACGTCGAAGACCTGCCCGAGCACCGGCGCGGTGCCGAGGTCGGGCTTGAGTCGTGGAGTTCCGATGGTGCCGGCCAGACCCGTGCCGACGGAGGTCCAGCTGGCCACGCACGTCGAGGTGAACAGGGTGACGGCGCCGATGTCGACCACACCATCGATGTTCACCCACGGATCGCCCACGAGCAGGTCGCCGCGACCGTCGCGGTTCACGTCGCCCCCCGCGAGCTGTCGGCCGTAGCCCGAGTTCGCAGCGTTCATGGACTCGTGCAGCACGACGGCCGGGTCGGCGCCGGAGACGACGCGCACGAGGGCGACCGTGTTGCCGATGCCGTCGTAATCGTATGTGCCTGTCCAATGTCCCGTCGGTTCGAGTTGGGCGAAGCCGTGGACGCTGAGGACCAGACCAACGGCGAGCGCGAGGCCGGCGCGACGAGGCGTCGTGGGCGTCGAGGTGGGGCGGGCGGGCACGTGCGGGGTGACGGCGAGCTGAACTGTCGAGTGTGCGGACATCGCGGGCTCCGGGGCGAGGGTCTTGGAGTCCGGATCCGGATTCAACGGCCTGAGGTCTCAGCCCCGGCGAGGCTGCGCTCAACTCGTCACGAGGAGCGTGCCTCGAACGGATTCGATTCGTCTGAGACCACGACGGCGGCGCTCCGGATCTCGTGCTGGGTGAATCGCGGGGGTTCGCTCAGCACATTGCATCGCCCGCACAGATCACAGAGCCGTCCGGAGGGACCACCATGTTCACGACATCATCGCGCCTCATCCTCACCAGCCTCGCCATCGCGTGTGGCTTGCCGGCCGTCGGCTCGTCCCAGGCGCTGCTCGGCGTGCACGTCGGACCCGGCGCCGACTCCTACGGTGAGGCGCTCGCCAACCTCGGCGACATCAACGGCGACGGCCGTGCCGATTACATCATCGGCGATAAGGAAGACAACACCGCGGGGAACGATGCCGGACGCATCGAAATCCGCTCGGGTCTCGACCACTCGCTGCTGCTCGCGCTCAATGGGGCCAACGCGGGCGACTGGTTCGGGCGACAGGTGGCCGCGATGGGTGACATCAACCTCGACGGCGTGCCGGACTGGGCCGTGTCGAGCCCGCGTGTGAAGGCGGTCGGCGGCGGGAGCTTGGCCGGGCGCGTCGAGCTGCGCTCGGGCACCAACGGCGCGGTGCTGCAGTCGTGGTCAGGAACGAGTCCTCAGCAACTCGGCGAGATCATGCACGCTCTCGACGACATGGACGGTGACGGGCGACGCGACATCATGTTCACCCGCGGGCACACCTCGTCGAGTCTGCGGGCCGTCGTCGTCCGCTCGAGCGGGACCGGCGCGCTGCTGCTCGAGTTGCCTGCCTGGGCGCTCGGCGTGAGCAGTTTCGCCTACACCATTGCGCCCACCGGCGACTTCGACTCCGACGGTCGCGCCGACATCGCCCTCGCCTCGGAGCATTGGCTGGGCGTTTTCAACGACTACCGCGTGCACATCCACTCGAGCGCGACGGGCGCGTTGATCCACGAGTTCCTCGACACGCGCGTGGCGTACCCCGAACCGACGATCGTCACCATGCCTGACATGAACGGCGACGGCGTAGACGAGTTGGCGATCGCGCAACGCGACGCGCCCGACGACCGCGTCACGGTCTTCTCCGGCGCAACGTTCACTGAACTCTGGCACATCGACCAGCCGGTCGGGTGGAGCAGCTTCGGTTACGGCCTCGGCTCGTGGCCCGACGCGAACGGCGACGGGCTCGACGACCTCGTCGTGCAGTACGGCCACGGCGTCTTCTGGGACCGCCAGCTGGCGCTGCTCTCGGGTATCGACGGCACGCAGCTCTCACACCTCGACGCCGATGAGACTCAGTTCAAGTACCTCGGCGGGCGACTCGTGCGCGGCCCGGACATGAACGGCGATGGCATCGACGACGTGCTCGTCGGCTGCCCCACGCCGGCCTTCTGGAACGACCCCGGCGCCGTGCGCGTCCTCTCGGGGGTCTGCAACGGTCAGGTGCAGACGTACGGCACCGGCCTGGCGGGCAGCGGCGGATTCATGCCGACCCTCACGTCCAGCGGATGCCCCGCGGCGGGGACGCCGATGACGTTGCAGGTGCTCGACGGTCTCGGCAGTGCGCCCGTAACGATGGTGATCGGTATGGCCGCCGCCTCGATCCCGTTCAAGCAAGGCACTCTGCTCGTCGATCCCAGCGTGCTCCTGCTGATCCCGTACACGCTTTCACTGCCGGCCGGACCCGGCGAAGGCAAGCTGACGCTCGACCTGCAGCTGCCCGATGACCCGTCGTTGAGTGGACTGAATGCGTTCTTCCAGATGTTCATCAAGGACGCCGGCGCCCCAGGCGGCTGGTCCATGACCGGCGGCGTGGAGTGGGTGCTCGGCTGACACGGAGACGGCCTGCGACGCAGCGCGAGCGAGGAGCTGCGTCGCAGGCTGAGCGCCAGTCGCTCCTTCCTGCGTGGATGGAACTCGGGTGTTCCGCCCGATGTTGGTGAACGGGGATTCTCCGAGATCGTTCGCAACGCGGACGCCGAAGCCGCAGGTGAACTGTCGTTTCTCGGCGATGTGGGCAAGCGGATGCGAGCCCTGCGCACGCCGTCGACGCGCGAATCAGGCGCGACGAGCGAACGAGTGCGGCGAACTCAGCGTGCGCGGTAGAGTGACGCGAGCCTCAGGGAACTGTGACAACGGGAGTGAACTCACCGCATGTCGGACGGCCTTCACGACGACGAGCTCGCGCTCGACATCGATCTCGTGCGGCGCCTCGTCGATGGTCAGTGTTCCGAGTACGCCGCGCTGCCGCTCACGAAACTCGCGACGTCCGGCTCCACCAACGCGCTCTTCCGCCTCGGCGATGCGTTGCTGGTCCGCCTTCCTCGGCAGTCCGGTGCGGGCGCGAGCATCGACAAGGAGGCACGCTGGGTTGCAACGATGAGTGCTCGGCTTCCGGTCGCGGTCCCGGAGGTCGTCGTGCTCGGTGAGCCCGATCGCGGGTACCCGGAGCGTTGGTCGGTCGTTCGCTGGTTGGACGGGGAACTCCCGCGAGTGTGGTCTCCGGGTGGGTTGCCGACGCGCGAACGCGCGCTGCTCGCCGCCGACCTGGCCGACGTCGTCCAAGCGCTGCGTGCCATCAACCCGCCGGAGTCGGCAGCGGTCGACGAGTCCTTGCGTTCCTATCGCGGTTGCGCGCTCGAGGTGTTCGACCGCCAGACGCGACTCAACATCGAGACATGTCGCACGCTCGAAGGCTTCGATCTCGACCTCGATGCCGCTCTGGCCATGTGGACCGACGCACTCACACTCCCGAGCGCCACGGACGCAGGCCCGCACTGCTGGTTTCACGGCGACCTCGTCGCTGAAAACCTGTTGCTCCGCGACGGACGACTGAGTGCCGTGCTCGACTTCGGCGGGCTCGGCGTCGGCGATCCAACCGTCGACCTCCACGGCGCCTGGGAACTCTTCGACGCGCCTGCCCGCGCGACGTTCCGCGCTCGTGTCGGAGCAAGCGACGCCGAGTGGCTGCGCGGACGAGCGTGGGCGCTGGCCATCTCGATCAGCGCGCTGTCCTACTACTGGCACACGCTGCCCAGCCGTCGCCGCGATCGACTGGCGATGGCGCGCGCGGTGCTCGACGACAACGAGTGAGGCCTGGTCGCGAAACTCGGGCGTCACCTGGCGGGCTGCCGACGGTTGAGAGCTGGTAACCTCCGTCGCGCAGCCAGGAATCCCTTCATGACGTCCCGCCTCGTCGGTCTTCTCCTCGTGATCGTCGCCGTCGGTGTGGCGTGGCTCCTGGCCTCCGATCCCGAGGTGCGCGAGACGCCTGCGGTGGTCGCTCCGCTCGTCGAGCAGAACCTGTCGGTCGAGTCGCAGGCGCCGCTCGCAATCGTTGACCGGGCGCCGACGCGGCTGGGCGACCGTGTCGTCGGCACCGACGCGCGCGTGCTACGTGTCCTCGCTCTGGACGACCAGCAAAGACCGATTGCCGATGCGGGTGTGCGACTGAGTTGGTGGGACGTCGACGGCGAGCGCTGGCGGCACGGCGCCAAGGCACGAACGGACGCGGACGGCATGGCGCACTTCGCCGACGTCGCGAGCACGCTGGCGAGTGCGCCGGAGCGGCGTTGGGTCGTCATGGGTGATGTGCTCGGGGGCGCCGCGCCGTACGTGCCGCTCGACCCGACGATCGCGGCGAGTTCCTTGGTCGAACTTCTCTTCCCGCCCGCCGGCGCAGTGACCGTCGAGGTCAGCGGGCTTGGAGGCGGCGCTGTGCCCGACGGGTCGTCCGTCTGGCTGCGCGCCGTCGCCGCGAGTTCTCGGCCGCCAGACGGTGATGACGCAGCGCAGGGACCGCAACTGCACAGCCTCGAGGGCAAGACGCAGGGCGGTCGCGCGGTCTTCCCGCGCATTGGTCTCGGGGGACAGCTCACTGCCCGCGCCGCTGCGCACCCGTGGAACGGGTCACTCGGCCCCGAGACGTTCGACGGGCCGCGTGCTGCCGGACAGCACGTCACCGTCCGGCTTCATGCAGCCGACAGTGGCGGGACACTCACGGGCCGTGTGCTCGACGAGTTTGGCAAGCGGCTCGCGATCACGCGTGTTGTGCTCGACCTCGACGTTCGGAACGAACGCGGCGGACGTGTCGGTCGACACACAGCGGTGCTCGCTACCGACGATGACGCGCGCTGGACGATTGCGCTCCCTCCGCGGAAACTTGCCGGGCGCAGCTTCCTGCTCGTTGTGCACCCCGAAGGCGAACCCTCGCGCGATGCGACGCACGAAGGTCTGCTGCCGACCACTCCGCAGGAGCTCGACGTCGGCGATCTTCAGCTCAGCGAGCAGGAACTGATCGTGCGTGGTCGTGTCTTCGGTCCTTCCGGTGATGCGCGCGCCGGGGCCTCTGTCCATGCCTTCGCGAAGCTCGCCGAGCCGCCTTCGAAGTCTGCTTTCCACGAACGCTTCGAGGTCGAGACAGATGTCGATGGGCGCTACGAGTTGCGCAGTCGCGCGGCGATGGTGTCGGTGCGGCTCCAGGCCAAGGAGTCGGGCTTCGCGCCAAGCGCGGTTGCCGACGTCCACGCTCCGAACGCCGCGGTCGACCTGTCGCTCACGCCGGCGGCGTCGCTGAGCGGCGTCGTGCGCGTCGGCGCGGTCTTTGCGATGGACGAACTCACCGTGCAGATCGACCCCGATCCGGTGACGTCCAAGTCGCACGTGCACTGGTCGGGTCTGGCGCAGAGCATCGACGATGAGGGTCGCTACCGGTTCGAAGACCTTCCCCCCGGGCGCTACTCGGTCGAGGTGCGCTTGAACGACGTCTTCTCCTGGGACCATCTTGCGAGCGTGCACGACGTCGAGGTCGGTGCCGGCGAGAACGCCACAGCTCCGCTGATCGACATTGCGTCGCTCGTGAACGAGTTTCGCGTGGATGTCGTCGACGAGGGCGGAGCGCCGATCGCGAAGGGGACAGGCTCATACTGGGCGCCCGAGACCGGCGACTCGTCGGACCTCGTGATCGAAGCCGGTGTCGCCACGATCCGAACGCGCCACGACTCCGTGATCGCGTGGTTCGGCGCGGCTGGTCGTCGCACCGTTCAGATCCCGGAGCTTGCTGGCGACGCGCGCGTCGTTCTCCCGTCGCCGCACCGCGTGCGTGTTCGTCTCGCCGACCCAGGCGCCATCCCACCCGAACCGTACGTGCTCTGGATTCGTTGCTGGTCCGGAATCGGCTTCGACAACTGGGTGCTCTCCCAGCTCACGGACGTCGGCGACGCTCGGTTCGACCGCGCCGGCGAAGCCCTCGTCGACTTCAACGTCGCCCGGACGTATAGCTACCAGCTCTACGTCTCCGGCGCGCTCGCTGGTCACGACGGTGACACCGCGCGCACGCGTGTCGAGATCCCGGCGCCCGCGAGGTTGTCGATCGGAGACGACGACGATGAACAGCTCATCGACATCGAGGTCGATCCCGCCGCGGTGATGGCGGCGATCGAACAACTCGGACACTGAAGAGAACGGTGTCAGCGGGGCGCATCCTTCGTGCAACGTGCCGGCCGCGCTCGCGCGAATGATCTCGGGCGTCCGCCACGCACGAAACACCGAATAGGGAAGATAGTGTGGTGGGGCTCGGCGATCGTGCGCTTGCGCGCCCCGGGGAGTTCTCGCACCGTTTCGTCACGCCGGCTCGCGACACTTCCGGGGCTTTGAGACCCAATCGCACTTCCTGATCGATGTCATCAGGAGCGTGGAAGACTTCGTGCGGCGTGCTGAGCGCTCCCAGACGCGGCCGCCGGGAGCCTCGACGCATCCACGCGATCCGCCTTCGTGAACCAGTTCCTCAACGCGCTTCCGAGGCGCGCGATCGCCGTGCAAGCATGGTTTGCGCACCTTTGGGCG
This sequence comes from Planctomycetota bacterium, assembly GCA_029259745.1. GTDB lineage: Bacteria > Planctomycetota > B15-G4 > B15-G4 > B15-G4 > OFTM221. The sequence goes on along the minus strand of JAJDEO010000021.1, from coordinate 20,738 downwards.
GCCGTCCGACGCTCCTTCCGCGACCGCGTCTCATTCGCTCCACGGAGCCATCGCCGACCTCGACAATTTGCGTGCGTTGCCGAGGTGCTTCGACGTGCATCTGAAAGGTCCGCGCCGTCGAACACCCCGTCGAACACCGGCGACGCAAACCAAACACGAATGGAATCTTCGATGACGATCGCACGTAAGGCCTTGGGCCTCGTGGCAGGATCACTTGCACTCGCAAGTGGCGCGGCCACCCAAGCTCAAGAACCCGCAGAGACACATCACGTGATGGACGACAGCCCGATGGCGAATCAAGACTGGTGGCCGAGCCAGCTGAGCCTCGACATCCTCCACAGCAACTCGTCCAAGAGCGATCCGCTCGGCAGCGACTTCGACTATGCCAGCGAGTTCGCCAAGCTCGACCTCGAAGCCCTGAAGGCCGATGTCAACGAGGTGATGACGACGTCGCAGGACTGGTGGCCCGCCGATTGGGGAACGTACGGCCCGTTCTTCATTCGCATGGCCTGGCACAGCGCCGGCACGTACCGCGTGGGCGATGGTCGCGGCGGAGCCTCGGATGGCACGCAACGCTTCGCGCCGCTCAACAGCTGGCCCGACAACGGCAACCTCGACAAGGCACGTCGCCTCCTCTGGCCGGTCAAGCAGAAGTACGGCCAGAAGATCTCGTGGGCCGACCTCATGATCTTGGCGGGCAACTGCGCGTTCGAGTCCGCGGGCCTCGAGATGTTCGGCTTCGCCGGAGGGCGTGAGGATGTCTGGGAACCGCAGACCGATGTCTTCTGGGGTCCCGAAGGCGAGTGGCTCGGCGACAAGCGCTACAGCGGCGACCGCGAGTTGGCAAAGCCCCTCGCAGCCGTGCAGATGGGTTTGATCTATGTCAATCCCGAAGGACCGAACGGTGTGCCGGATCCGCTCCTCGCTGCGAAGGACATCCGTGAGACGTTCGCTCGCATGGCGATGAATGACGAGGAGACGGTCGCACTGATCGCCGGCGGTCACACGCTCGGCAAGGCGCACGGTGCGGCACCGCCGAGTGGCAGTGTCGGTCCCGAGCCCGAAGCCGCGGGGCTCGAAGAGCAGGGCCTCGGTTGGAGGAACTCGCACGGCAGCGGAAAGGGTGCCGACACGATCACGAGCGGTCTCGAAGGCGCGTGGACGAAGACGCCGACTCAGTGGTCCAACGGCTACTTCCGCAACCTCTTCGATCGCGAATGGGAGCTCACGAAGAGCCCGGCCGGTGCCTGGCAGTGGACGCCGAAGGACGGCGGCGCAGACGTGCCCGATGCGCACATCGACGGCAAGTTCAACGCGCCGATGATGCTGACGACCGACCTGTCCCTGAAACTCGACCCGATCTACGGACCGATCTCGCGACGCTTCTACGAAGACCCGCGCGAGTTCCAGGCCGCGTTCGCGAAGGCTTGGTACAAGCTCACACACCGTGACATGGGCCCGCACGCGCGCTTGCTTGGTCCCGACGTCGCCGAACCCCAGATCTGGCAGGACCCCGTTCCGGACCTCGACCACGCGCTGATCGACGATGACGACATCGCGCACCTCAAGCGTACCGTGCTCGACTCGGGCCTGACGACGTCGCAGCTTGTTTCGACGGCGTGGGCTTCGGCGGCGACGTTCCGCGACAGCGACAAGCGCGGTGGCGCCAACGGTGCGCGCATCCGTCTCGCTCCGCAGAACGATTGGGCGGTCAACAATCCGGCTGACCTTTCGAACGTGCTCGCCACATTCGAGCGCATCCAGGGCGACTTCAATGCAGCGCAGTCGGGCGCGAAGAAGATTTCGCTCGCGGACCTCATCGTGCTTGCCGGTGGCGCTGCCATCGAAGCGGCGGCGCGTGAAGGTGGCTTCGACGTTTGGGTTCCGTTCACGCCGGGCCGCACGGATGCGACGGCAGAGATGACGGACATCGAGGCGTTCGAAGTGCTCGAACCGACTGCTGACGGCTTTCGCAACTACGCGGGCGCCGACATGTACGGTCGTCCCGAGGAGGCGCTCGTCGACATGGCGAACCTGCTGACGCTCACGGCTCCCGAGATGACGGTCCTCGTCGGCGGGATGCGCGTGCTCGGCACGAACCACGGCGGCAGCAAGCACGGTGTGTTCACGAAGCGTCCCGGCGCACTGACGAACGACTACTTCGTCAACTTGCTCGACATGGGCACCGAGTGGAAGAAGTCGTCGACGGGTGAGGATGTCTACGAGGGTCGCAGTCGCACGTCGGGCGATGTCGTCGGTACGGCAACGTCCGTCGACCTCATCTTCGGCTCGCACTCGCAGCTGCGTGCGCTTGCCGAGGTCTACGCCAGCAGCGATGCTCAGGCCAAGTTCGTGGGCGACTTCGTGTCGGCTTGGAACAAGGTCATGAACCTCGATCGCTTCGACCTCGATGAGGACGAGCGCGCCGGGGGAGACGTCGTCGCACGCCGGCGCTGACGCCGCACGTCGCGAGGTTTCATCAATGCAGTTTGCAACGAGGCCGCGTCGCTTGCGACGCGGCCTCGTTCGCGTTCGTGACGACCTACCTTCTCAGTGGTCGTCGAGGTCGGCGCCGAGCTGCGTCTGCGGTCTTCTTCACGATGCGACGCGTTCGCGGGCACGACCTCGAGCGTGTTTTCGGGTCCGTCGACGAAGCGAAGGACGGCTGGACGGTCACGCGCGCCGTCGGCGTGCTGCAGAAGGTCTGCGAGGCGATGGCCTACGCACACAGCAAGGGTGTCGTGCATCGCGACCTCAAGCCGGCCAACGTGATGGTCGGGTCGTTCGGCGAGGTCTACGTCATGGACTGGGGGCTCGTCCGTGTCCAAGGTCACGAGGATCGACACGATTTACGTGTCGACCCCAAAGCACCGTGACGAACATGTCCACGAAGACCCGGCGATTCGGCGACGTGCACTGAGTCACACGCGCTTGGAGTGAGCGAGCACTGCCCGTCGGCAACGGTGGGCGCGTCGGACGTCGCGTGCACCACGCACTTTTCGCAGCAGTGGTACGCTCGACTGCTGCGCGATCGCCGCTCGGTTCCCGATGTCTCCCGCGTGCATGTCGATCGCGCCTCTCCCACTCTCTGCTCTCGCTCTCTGCTGGATCGACCAAGATGACCTCTCCCCAACGTGGCGCGCCCTTCGCACTCCTGGCATCTCTGACGCTTGCGCTCGGGGTGTCGACGCAAGCGCAGGTCGACCCCGGTCATCGTGTCTATGCCCCGCTCGGCGCCAGCACGACGACGGTGATGGTCGACGCACAAGGCAACACGATCCAGACGTGGTCGAGTTCGAACGCCGCCGGGAACACGTCGTACATCCAGGACGACGGACTGTTGTTGCGTTCGATCAAGACCGGTGTGTCGGGGCCCGGCGGTGTCGGCGGCGGCGTCGAACGCCTGGCACTCGACGGCTCGGTGGAGTGGCGCTTCGAGTACGACACGGGCGGCAACATCCATCATCACGACGCAGTTCAGATGCCGAACGGCAACGTGCTGATGATCGCGTGGGAGCAGAAGAGTCAGGCCGAGGCGATCGCCGAGGGACGTAGCCCAGCGCTCATCACGAACGCAATCTTCATGCCCGACCACATCATCGAGGTCGAGCAGTCGGGCCCGACGACAGGCACGATTGTCTGGGAGTGGCACGTCTGGGATCACCTGATCCAGGACTTCGACGTGACGAAGAACAACTTCGGTGATGTCGGCGCGAACCCGCAGCTCATCGACATCAACTTCCCGACGAGCAACGTGTCCGATTGGAATCACGTCAACTCCGTCGACTACGACGAGGCGAACGACTGGATCCTCATCAGCGCAAACTTCCAGGATGAGTTCTGGATCGTCGACCACAGCACGACCACGGCCGAGGCTGCGGGACACACCGGCGGTGACCATGGCAAGGGCGGCGATCTGCTCTACCGTTGGGGCAACCCTCAGGCCTACCGAGCTGGCACGGGAGCCGACCAGGATCTCTTCCGTCAGCACGGAGTGAAGTTCATCGACGAGGGCCTCGACGGCGCCGGCAACGTCATTCTCTACAACAACCAGGTTTCGCCGACGAGTCGCATCGAAGAGATCGAGTTGCCGCTCGACACGCAGGGCGAGTTCAACTTCGGCCCGGGTGGTGTCTTCGGGCCCGCGGCGCCGCTGTGGACGTACCAGAACCCGGCGATGAACTCGAACATCATGAGCAGTGCCGAGCGTTTGCCGAACGGCAACACGCTGATCTGCTCGTCGCTGCAAGGGCGCATCTTCGAGATCACGACGGGCGGGACGATCGTCTGGGAGATCTCGACGCCGACGGCGTTCCGTGCTTCCTATGTTGATCGCACGTTGTGGAGCGACGGCGATGTCGTCTCGGCGGGTGCCGGCGGCAGCGTGGCCTTCGACGTCATCGCCGGGTCGAGTCAGGCGGGGCAGCAGTACTACGTGCTCGGATCGGCCACGGGTTCGTCGCCGGGATTCACGAAGAACGGCATCCACGTGCCGCTCAACTTCGATCCCTACACGAGCCTGACGCTCGACTTCGCAAACACGGCGCTCCTGACCGACACGTTCGGCACCCTCGACGCCAGCGGCCGCGCAAGCGCGTCGTTCAACGTGACGCCCGGGCTCATCCCGGCCGTGGCCGTGGGCTTGACGCTTCACCACGCAGCGATCGCCACGGACCCCGGGACGTCGAAGGCGACGTGGGCGAGCAACGCCGTCGCGTTCACGATCGAGCTGTAGGTCGCGCGGGACCTCGCAGTGCACCGGCGGCACGTCACGCGGCGGAACATTGCCCGTGGCGTGTCGTCACGCTTCGTGATGGCACCGTTGACCGCACCGTGTGGACACCTCGGGCCAAACGGCATCGCTCACGGAGAAGCTACTGCGGCTGTGCCAGCAGGGCTGCGTCGAACGACACATCTCTTGTGCTCAACGAAGCGGTACCTCGCCCACCTGTCGAAACATGTCGACTCGCCTTGCCCTGAAGACGCACGTCCTCACGCCGATCGTCCGTGACTCTCCTGCACCTCCGCTTCGAGGTGATGGGATGACACAAAGCATGCTGCTCAGCGATCGGTGCCTTGCTCGACGGGCTTCTCGCGACTCGACGGCTTCGGCCCTTTGACGAGCAACGGCGTCGTCGTGCTCGTTGCACAAGACGCCATTCCGTTGACGCCGACGCTTCTCGTGCTCGGATTCACTGAACTCGGAGCGCCGTTCGCTGGCGGTGTGCTCGTCCCCACGCCTGACGTCGTGATCTCGGGAATCGTCACCGACCCACTCGGCGGGTTCTCCATTCCGGCGACGTTGCCGGCTGGGACGTCCGGCTGTTCTGCAACGACGGCTGTGCTCGGTGTCACGCACCGAGGCGAGTGGCGTTGGTCGCGTGGTCGTCGGTGCGGTGGTTGTCGACGGTCTACGCGGGCTTCCCCTTAAACTTTGTGCCGTGCACTCGTTCTCAACGCATACTGCTTCTGTAAGTCCAGCGACGCAGCTCGAGTCGTGGACACGCCGCGCGCCCATCCCTCACTCACGGTCGATGTCATGAAACCGCTTCTCCACGCGGCTCTGTGGTCGCTCACGCTCGCCGTCGCGCTGATCGCGACCTCTGTGAAGTCCACTGCGCAGACGACGCCGCTGATCGTTTACGACTTCCACCTCGGCCCTTCGCCGACGGACAACGTCGACTACGTCAAGTCGCTGGGTTTCGCCGGGGTGGTCACGCGTTTGAAAGATGCTCCCGACCTCGCGAAGCTCGAGCGCTATGCGCGCTACACGGCGTCGATGGACGACTTCCGGCTGCTCGCCTACGTCGCGTATGACTTCACGAACGAGGCGAGTCCGCAGATCTGGCGGCGCGCACTTCCGACCTTGGCCAAGAGCGGCGCGCCACTCTGGGTGGTCGTCCGAAAGGCGCCGTCCGACCAGGCCATCCGCGAGTTACTTCTCGAGATGGCCGAGGCATCGCAGGAGTACGGCGTTCGGACGGTCATCTACCCGCACTGGGACACGAACATCGAGACGGCCGAGGAAGCCGACGTGTTCATCGATGCGATTCGTCACCCGAACCTCGCGAACTCGCTGCACACGTGTCACGAGATCCGCGGCGGCAATCAATACGACATGGAGTCTGTCGTTGCCGAGCATGCCGGGAACACAGCACTCGTTGCGATCGCGGGCGCGAAGGAGAACGCCTACGCCGGGCCGCCGAACCTGCTCGTCAACTGGAGCGACGTCATCAAGCCGCTCGACAAGGGCAACTACAGCTTGCTGCCGTTCCTTCAAGCGTTGGAAGACGCAGGGTATGAAGGCCCCGTGATCCTCCAGACGTACGGGATCTTGAACACTCCCGGCCACCTCGAGGCATCGATCGAAGCGTACGACGACTACCTCGATCAGATCGTCCCGAAGGTCGAAGACTGAAGGCGTCGCGGCGACCATCTGACACGCGTGAGAGGCACCGTCGGCTTGGAGCAAGCCGCACAGTGGCCGGGCAAGGTCGGCGTCTTCATTCCGCAAGATCGGGATCGCCCCGTCACCGTGTTGTTGCGCAGCAAGTGGGTCTTCGGCGCCGAAGGCGTGTAGAGGCCAGGCCTGCGTCCAAGCACTCGTTATCGCGCGGTAGGATGGACTCCTCCACGGAGACTTGCGCGTGATCACCGGGCGGGAGCTGACGCGGGACGAGATCGACGCCGTCTGGACCATCGACCGCAGCGAAGTGATCGACAGGGTCTATCGCGTCGAGCAGGGCGCGCTCGTTCTCGAGGACCAGCGCCACCACCTGCACGGCTGGCCGGAGGGCGAGGCCGAGAAGGCAACGCCGGGTTTGCACTCGTGCTTCGAACGAGGCGGCTGGTTCTACGGCATGTTCGAAGGCGAAGCACTCGTCGGGGTCGTCATCCTCGACAGCGCGCGTCTCGGAAGCACGCGCGATCAACTCCAGCTCAAGTTCCTCTACGTCGATTGCGCACACCGCGCCACCGGCATGGGCAAGCGGCTCTTCACACTCGCCCGGGACACGGCGCGCGAGCGCGGTGCCAAGCGTCTCTACATCTCAGCGACGCCGTCGGAGAACACGATCGACTTTTACCGTCGCCGCGGCTGCACCCTCATCGCAGAGCCCGATGCGCACCTCTTCGCGCTCGAACCCGAGGACATCCATCTCGAGTGCGACGTATGAGCGCGCGTGGCAGGATGAGCGGCGTATTTCTCCTTGATGACGAGAAGCGAGAATCCAGCGACCGTGTCGAGTTGTTCTGTTCGTGGGTTGTCGCCACGTGCGACGTTCCGCTTCTGCAACTCGCAGTGTTCGGAACGACAACACTTCGCCGAGAGCTGTGACGACTTCGGTCAGCGTGCATGAACCTTCGTGCCTCGGGCGAGTTTCGGGCGGCGCGCGGTCGTCGCGAGAGCTTCAAGCCGTAGTACCCTCGGTCGTGTGCCGTGTCGGTTGGCGGTGCGCGAAGCGTGCGACATGACATCTCATCCGCCGGGGGATTGCCGTGGGTTGGCATCATCGTTCAAGTGTGACGGTCGCTCTCGCATGGCTGGTGGTCTTCGGAGTCGTGAGGACAGTTCCAGTCCGCGCGTTGCAAGACTCGGCCATCGTGGAGCTCGGACAGACCGAGCTGCGTGATCGCGTCTTGGCGACAGCTCAGCGCTACGCGACGTTCGAGTGGACGGCAACTGAAGCGAACGCATTTCACGGTGATGACGCCGACGGTGTGCGCGTCGACACGCCGGACACGAGCTTCGATGAGCGCGGCTGGAGCATCGGAGGCGAGACGAACCGCGGCATGCCCTACGCGTGGGGTGGCTTCTCGTCGATCGAAGACTTCAAGGGCGGGCTCGAAGAGGGGCTCTACGCGGGTCTCGTGCCGGTGAGCGAACGCGCTGCGTCGAGCCGCCACGCCCTGGGACTCGATTGCTCGGGATTCGTCGCGCGTTGCTGGGAGCTTCCCGTGAAGCAGTCGACGCGTTCGCTCGGGCGCCTGTGTTATCCCCTCGACGGATGTGACGACCTGCGGCCCGGCGACATCTTGAACAAGTTCGACAGCCACGTCGTGCTCTTCAAGGAGTGGGTCGACGAAGGGCGCACCGTGATGCGTGTCGTCGAGGCGGCGCGCTTGGGTGTCGAAGAAAACGACTACCCGGTCGAGCTGCTCGTGGCGTCGGGTTTCGTGCCGATGCGTTTCATGCCGCTCGACGATCGCTGGGTCTCGATGGAAACGGGCGAGGCCGAGTTCTCGTCTGACGGAATCGCTACGCCGGGGATCTTCACCGCAAATGACATCGCTGCACCGCCTGAGGCGCTGTCCACCCATCCATGGCAAGACACGCAAGCCGGCGAGTGGGCACGCTACCGCGTCACCGACACATTCGCGGCCATGCCGTCGGCTTACACGATGCTTCGGCTCGCTGCCGACATCCGCGACGGCGACGTCCTGGCGCAGTGCGTCGTCGATGTCGAAGGAGAGCGACTGCCGAGCGGTTCGCGGATGGCGCGCGGTGTCTCACTCGCCGACGCGCTCGTCGACTTCGCGGCCTTCGAGACGCCACTCCACGATCTCGAGCTCGTGCGTAGCGAGCTCACGAACGGGCAGTACGACTGGGGCGAGCGGACCTTCAGCGGACAACGTCACGCACTCGAGTTCGCGGGCAACTACGTCGTCCGCCACCAGACCTACCCGCTCAGCCTCACGGTCGACTGCATCAGCTCCGACGAGATCTCGCTCCACGGCATCCTCCAGGCAGACATCGTGATGGCGATCACCTTCGAAGAGGGCACGTACAAGCGCGAGAAGGTCTTCACCTTGGATCGCTTCGGGCTCGCGAAGTAGAGGCTGCGCAAACGGGCATGCCCGGTCGCAGTGATGTGTTTTTGTCTCTCACCGGAAGCGATGAACCGTCCGTCCGTCTTGCGCTGAGGGGCATGCTCGGCGTGACCGGTATGCTCTGTACACGTCCGCGCGGATGAGCCGCGTGCGATGACACCCGGAGAGCGCGGATGTCGAACGAGAAGGTCGCAGTGATCACGGCTGGCGGGAGCGGCATGGGCGCGGGGGCTGCACGCAAGCTCGCTGCTGGTGGGTATCGCGTGGCGATCTTGTCGTCGTCCGGGAAGGGCGAGGCGCTGGCGGCCGAACTCGGCGGCCTCGGGGTGACGGGTTCAAATCGCTCGAACGATGACCTGCAGCGTCTTGTCGACGAGACGGTGGCGGCTTGGGGACGCATCGACGTCCTCGTCAACAGCGCCGGTCACGGACCGCGCGCACCGGTACTCGAACTCTCCGACGACGACTGGCACGTCGGCATGGAGGTGTACTTCCTCAACGTCGTGCGCCCGACGCGGCTCGTGACACCCGTCATGCAGCGGCAGAAGTCGGGCGCGATCATCAACATCTCCACCTTCGCGGCCTTCGAGCCCGACCCCGTCTTCCCAACGTCGGGCGTGTTCCGCGCGGGGCTCGCGGCCTTCACGAAACTCTTCGCCGACAAGTACGCGGCCGACAACATCCGCATGAACAACGTCCTCCCCGGATTCATCGACAGTCTTCCTGAGAAAGAGGAGTTTCGCGCGCGCATTCCGATGGGACGCTACGGCACCACCGCCGAGATCGCCGAGGTCATCGCCTTCCTCGCTTCGGACGGCGCTGCGTACATCACCGGCCAGAACCTCCGCGTCGACGGCGGGATCACACGTTCGGTCTGAAGCGGCGAGACCCGCCCGGGCTTGTGATTCGCGAATCGCCATACCATGGGGATGCCGTGCGGGTGCGGCGTCCAGGCCGTATCGTGTGCGCTGACACATGATTTCGAGGGCTTCGCGATGGCCGCAGACAAAGACCCGACTCAGTCGATCCGTGATCAAGCCGCACGTCTCGCGGCGGTGGACGAAGGCACGGCCTGCACCCAAGCGTCGTTCAAGGTCGGCAAGCAGGCCTTTCTCTACATCGGCCCGCAGGGTGGTCGCTTCAAGGCAATGTTCAAGCTCGACGCGTCGATGGATGACGCCCGCGCACGTGCGGCCAAGGAACCCGACCGTTTCGACGTCGGGTCGACGGGCTGGGTGACGGCACGCTTCGATGCAGCCAAGCCGATGCCGAAGGCGCTCTGGAGCAAGTGGCTCAAGGAGAGCTACGCCCTCGCGTCGGCTCCGAAGAAGGCCGCCAAGAAGAAGGCGACGACGCGCAAGCGCTGACGTCGGCCCGCGTCACTTCACTTCGAGCAACGGTGTGAAGTAGCGGTAGTAGACCTCGAGGGTGAGCACGTTGATCGCCGTCGTGTAGGCGCGGTCGCTGTTCGTGTCGCCGGCGTACTCGGCGTACACGGAGATCGGACGCCACGAACCGTTGTCGTTCTGCGACGGGAGCAGCGTCGATTGAAGCTTCTCGTTCCAGTCGTTCCAGTCGCTGCCACCGCGGCGGAACATCGTGAGCGTGCCGTAGTACCAGAAGTAGAGGTTGCCGGACGCGTCCTCGACGAACGCGTCTTGGCTGCGCATGCGGTAGCCGTCGGGCGCGCGGTTGCGCACGAAGCGCAGAGCGCTCGACCACTGCGGATCGTCGAGGTCCTCGCCGAGAAGTGACAGGGCGAAGAGGCCCGCGGGCGTGGAGCCCGGCAGCGTCCAGTACGACGAGTTGAGCCGCGCGGGGTCGTGGCTGTAGAGGACCACACCCTCGCGCGGGCGATGCGCGGCGCGCAGGAATCCGCCGGCGGCGTCGAACGCTTGGTCGGGAACTTCGAGCCCGCCCAGGCGCGCCGACTCGAGCGCCATCACCTGCCAGGCCGTGATCGACGAGCGCGGCCAGCGGTCGTAGGTGCGCTCGTCGGGATAGTAGTAGCTCCACCCGCCGTTGCGCCGACGGTCGTTGGTGCGGTTCTGCTTGCTCAGGATGTGCGCGACGGCGCGCTCGAGCGGCGCGCGCAGCTTGCGGTCTTTCGTGAGCGCGAAGCACTCCGCCAGGGCGTAAGTCGCGATGCCGTGCGAGTAGGCCGCCGTGTAGCCGAAGTGCCCGCTGTCGTCGTCCTGAACGCTGAGCAGCAGATCGACGGCGCGGGCCGTGACGTCGGAGTACTCGGTGTCGGAGTCGGGCGTGTGGCCGGCGCCGAGGAACGCGAGCAGGCACAGGCCCGTCTTGCCGACCGTGACGCGACCGTACTTATCGTCGTAGTCGGAAGCCGAACCCCAGTGCCCGTCGCTGCGCTGGATGTCCGCGAGGTAGCGCAGGCCGAGGCGCACGGCGCGTTCGGTTTCCTCGCTGCCGCCGAACTCTTCGAGCGCGCGGAGCTTCTCGTCGCCGAAACGCGTGCGATAGGGCGTCTCGGCGAAGGTGTCGGCCGGTGTGGTGACGGGCGCGGGGCGGATGTCAGCCGAGGCAACGGGCATCGACAGCGGGGCAAGCGTCGGCGCAGCGAGCGGACCGCCGAGCGTGGCTGCCGACGTACCCGGCGAGCCGATGCGGGACGGCCGGCGGCTCGGTTCGGCTCGCCGGCGCGACGCCGGGAGCGACGAGCGACCGAGGTCGAGCGACGCGACGTCGAACGACGCCGATGATTCGCCGACCGCGTCGGTGGAGCGCCTGAGCCCTTCGCCGGGTTCATCGGCAGGCGTGACGAGCGCGACGTCGCCGAGCGCATCACGGCGTGCCGGTGCGCGCGCGGACGACGATGTCGACTGCGAGATGCTCGGTCCCGACGACGAGCCCGACGCGACGAGCGGCGCCGTCAACCCACCCGACGGCGGCGCGGCGTTCGTGCGCGGGGTCTCGCCGGCGCCGCCGAGCGAGGCCGAAAGTCGCGCCGGCGCACTCGGTGACCCACGCGACGATGCCGGCGCGGAACGCACACCGCCCGACGAAGCGCCTAGGCCGTCGAGCGACAGCGTCGGCGCGGCTTCGGGCGCCGCACGCGTCGGGCCGCCGCCTTCGAGCGCGACGAGCGCAGGCGCCGCCGCACCGCGCGCACGCTCGGGTGCCGGGGCATCGGCAGCACGCGCACCGCTCACGACGCTGCCCGACGTGGCCGGCATGTCGTTGTCGGACAGACTCGGCATCGACAGCTCGCCGCGCGCCGGCGTCGGCGCAGACACTTCGGCCGCGAGTCCGGGGTCACCGCTTTCGGAGCGCGACGGGCGCACGCGCGCCGAGGGCGTTCCGCGCGCCGCAGCGGCGTCGTCGGCGTTCGAGACGCGCGTGGATGTCACGACCAGCGCCGCGGCGTCGCTCGCCGTGCGTGTCGCGGTGGACGTGTCGGGCGTCGACAGCTTCACGCCCGCCGATGCGGCGCTGGCGTCGCGTGCCGGAGTTGCCTCGCCCGCCGGCGCCGCCGACGGTGCCGCGGCCTGCGCGAGCTGCGGCGCCTCGAGCCCACCACTGGCATCCGGCGTCGGCGCCTCCTGCTCGCCGACGAGGTCCGCCAACTGAGCCGACTCGGCGCGACTGGGCGCCTGGGCCGTGAGTTCACTGCGCGACGAGCTGTCGTCGACCTGACCGGCGCGCTCCTGCTGCTGCGCGATGGCCGAAGGCGAGGCCGCAAGCGTGACGCGGAACGACGGCGTCGGCGGCGGCAGCTCGACCTGCTCGGGATCCACGTAGACGTCGCGGAACCAGTACGCCATGAGCAGGTGGATCAACAGCGAGACGAGCAGGCACTTGTAGAGGATGTCGAGCGCTTCCCAGTGCTTGCCGAGCCACGCGAGCAGCGCGAGCAGGAGCAGCAGGGCGAGCACCGTGAGGTCGAACCAACCGACCGGGCGCCCGGGGAGGCGGTAGAGCTCGCGCGACGAGGCGCGCAGGAGGTCGGTGCTGTCCGAGACGCCGTCGCTCGTCGTGAAGAGCAGCGTGAAGCCGTCGCGCGAGGGAGACGGCGCGCGTTCGTCGAACGTGTCGTTGAGGGTGCCCAGCGACTGGCTCGGCTGCCACGCACCGGCGCTCTGCACAGACTGGTAGAGGTCGAAGCCGCCGAGTCCACCGCTGCGGTTGGACGCGAAGAAGAGCGTCAGCCCGTCGTTTGCAAAGGCCGGGTCGCGGTCGTGGAAAGGCGTGTTGAGCGCGTCGAGCGGCGTGACGTTCCACGCGCTGTCGGTGACCTCGGCGCGCTCGGCTTCCCCAGGTACGAGAATCGGATCGACGAGAGTTCCGGCGTCGGTGAGTGTCTCGCCTAGCGGTGCTGCGAGGTAGAGGTCGAGGCCCATCGCGCGTCGACGGCTCGACGCGAAGGCGAGGGCGCGTGAACCGGGCACGGGCGCGGGGTCGAGTTCGTCGGCGGTGGTGTTGAGGCCGGCCTCGAGCGTCTCGGCGAAGCCGAACGTGCCGTCGCGGTAGGGGACGCGGTAGATGTCGTAGCCACCGACGCCGCCGGGGCGGTTCGACGACAGCCACAGGGCGTCGTTCGAGAATGCCGGCGCGATGTCGTCGGCCGTCGTGTTGGCGCGCATCAGTGGGCGCGCGTCGACGGCGCGTCCGTCGACGAGGTCAGCGACGTAGAGGTCGGCGTTGAGACCTTCCTCGCCCACCGTGAACACGAGGTAGCGCCCATCGGGCGAGATGGCACCGCGCCCTTCGTTCTCGGGCCCGTTCACCTCCACGCCGAGCGCTTCGGCGTCGTCCCACACGGCGAACCGCAGCCGCTCGATCTCGTCGAGTTCGTAGTGCGCACGACCGTCGGTGTAGGTCGCCTCGCGCTCGAGATAGGGCAGAAAGCGCAGGTACGCGGCGAAGAAGCCGGCGGACACCAGCGCCACCACGATCACCACGGTGCGCATCGTGTTGGGTGGGAGTTTCAAGGTCTCAGGCGCCTTCCATCGTGCCGACGGCGAGGTTGAAGAGCCCCGCCTGACCGCAGGCGTCCATGACGCCGACGATGTGCTCGTGGTGCACGAGACGGTCGCCGCGGATCGTCACGGCCATCTGCGGGTTCGTCCGCGCGGCGCTTTCGAGGCGCGCCAGCAGTTCGTCCGTCGTCATGCGCTCACCCGACACGACGATCCCGCCGTCGGCGAGCACGTTGATGATGATCTCGTCCGCCTCGGCCTCCGTCTCGGTGCCCGACGACGCCTCGGGCAGCTCGATCTCAATCTCCTTCTCGGGGTCGAGGAACGTCGTCGCCACCATGAAGAAGATGAGCAGCTGGAAGACGACGTCGATCATCGGCGTGAGGTTGAGGACGGGTTCGTCGTCCTGCGTGTCGCCGATCTTCATGCCGCAACGCTTTCGCTGGCGACGGGTGCGCCGAGTAGCGGGGCCGTCTGGGCGTAGGCGTCCTCGGTCTGGCGCACGAAGCGATCGATCTTGCTCTTGAAGAAGTAGTACGCGGCCTGGCTCGGAATCGCGACGCAGAGACCGGCGGCCGTCGTGACGAGCGCCTGACTGATGCCGCTCGCGAGCGTTTCGGGCGAACCGAGCCCGCTCTCGAGAGCGATGCTCGCGAAGGCTTCGATCATGCCCCAGACCGTGCCGAGGAGACCGAGCAGCGGCGCGATCATGCCGATCACGACGAGCGGCTTGAGGTTTGCGCTGAGGCGCTGGACCTCGCGCGATCCGGCGTCCTCGACGGCCTTCTCGCGCTCGAGGTACGGCCAGTCGGCGTAGCGCATCCCGACGGCGAGGACCTTCGCCTGGCTCGTCGACTTGGCCTCACACAGCTGCACGCCGGCGGAGGCCCCGCCCGCTCGCACGGCCGAGGCGAGTTCGTCCTCGAAGCGCTTGCTCGAAAGACGCGCGGCGCGCAGGCGGATCGACCGCTCGCACATGTACGCGAGCGCGATGACGGAACAGATCGCGATCGGGATCATCAGCGGCCCGCCACCCATCAGGATGTCGTACAGCGAATCAAAGCTCATGGTTTCTTGCGGCACGGACTCATCTCCTCTACGAGCGGCGCGGATTCGTGATTCAGTATGTGGTGTCTTCTGTTCAGCGGCGCGCGAGGCGTTGACGGGCCGTCGCGGCATGTGGCGAGCTGGCGTGACGTTCGATCAACTCGCGGTAGCGGTCGGCGGCACGGTCGGGTTGTCCGAGCGACTCGAGGCATTCGCCGGCGAGCAGCAGAGAGTGGGCGACCTCTTCGCCGTCCTCGTAGAGCACGGCGACTTTCAGAAACGACGACAGGGCCGACTCGACGTCACCGTCGATGAGTTCGAGTTGTCCGAGCCCGATCTGCGCGCGCGCAGCAAGCACGCCGCGGTCTTCGCTGACGACACGCTGGAACGCAGCGCGCGCAGCTCGGGGCTGTCCGATCTGTGCGAGTGCTCGTCCGCGCCAGAGCTCGGCCTCGAGGGCGTGCTCGAAATCGGCGTGGCGACGCATGAGTGTCGTGAGCGCGTTTTCAGCGTCTTCCCAACGGTCGAGCTGCGCGAGGGCGAGGCCTTGGCGGAAGCGCGCCTTGGGAGCGACGGCGTGGCGCGCGTAGTCGTCGAGCATCTCGGATGTGTGCGTGACGCAGGCCTTGTAGTTGCCGGCGCGGAAGGCCGCTTCGCCCGCGAGGAAGAGCGACTCACCGCGCAGGACGCTGTCGGAGTAGGTGTTTGCCAGCTCGACGAACGGCGCGATGGCCTCGGCGTAGCGCTCGCCTTCGAGGTGCAGGAATCCCTGGCGATAGAGGGCGCGGTCGCGTCCGGCCCAGCCCGGCGTTGCAGTGGCCGCCTCGTAGAGCTCCATCGCGCGTTCGATGTCGCCGTCGTCGGCGAGGGCTTCGGCCACGAAGAACGCAGCCTCGGCGATCGCGCCGGGATCGGGGTGTTCCTTGGCGGCCGACGTGAGTCGACGTCGGGCCAGCGGGAGGTCGCCGGCGTCGAGCGCTGCCCAAGCCGCTTCGAGCCAGGCCGTGGCGCGTGCGTCGGGCTGATCGACGACGCCGCGCGTCTGGGCCACGGCGTCCCAGAAGGCACCCGCCGCGCCGGGCGATTCGGAGGCCGCCCAGGCCGAGGCGACCGTGTGCGCGTTGGCGATCAGCAACTGCGCGTCGCTCGTGTTCACGGCCAGAGCGCGCCAGGCGCTCTCGGCACCCTTGGCATCGCCGCGCTCGTGCTGAGTCCAGACGAGCAGCTCGCAGGCCGCGAGCCCGAGTTCAGCGCCGACACCCTGGGTCGAGAGCAACGCCATGAGCTGCTTGGCGGCTTCGTCGTGATCGTCGTTGCTCGACGCGACCCAGGCGAGACCGTAGCGAGCGCGGGCCGCGAGCTGCGGGTCGGCGTCGAGGACGAGCTGGTAACGGGTGCGGGCGCTGTCGAGATCGCCGGCCGCGGCGTCGCGTTCGGCGAGCTCGAAGACGCCGACGGTTCCGAAGGCGCTGCCCGGGTGGGCGGACACGAGCTCGGCGAGGTGCCGGTCGGCGTTGCGTTCGTCGAAGCGCGCGAGCCCGAACAAGACCTCGTCACGATGCGCGCCGTCGGGTGCCGACGCGAGGTACGCCGTCCACGGCGCGACGGCCTCGCCGCCCTTGCCGATCTTTTCGTAGCAGCGCCCCGCCATGTAGAGGGCGTCGATGCCCTCGGGTGTGGTCGACGCTTCGGCGGCGACGCGCGTGAAGAGCTTCGCGGCCGTCGCGTCGTCACCGCGCAAGTGGCGACACCAGGCGATGCGCGACATGGCGCGCTGCGAGGCCTCGTTCTCCAGCGACGACGCGAAGGCCGCCTCAGCCTCGTCGTAGCGCTCGAGGGCGAAGAGCGCCTCGCCTTGCGTGAGGAAGACGTCGCCGGTGACGTCGGCGTTGTTCTCGACGAGCGGCGTGACGGCTGCGAGCGCCTTGCTCGGGTCGCCGGCGTTGAGGTGCGCGATGGCCGCGGCGTGCTGCGCGTCACCCGAACCGGCGTCGGCGTAGGCGCGGGCGGCTTCGGCCGTGTTCCCGAGCGCCATGAGGGCGTCGCCGCGAGCCGTGGCGAGGAAGCCCACGAGCTCGTCACCCGGCGATTGACGCGCGGCGCGCTCGAACCACTGCAGCGCGGCTTCGTTGCGATCACGTCCGGCTTCGGCGCGGCCCTTCCAGTAGGACGCCTCGGCGTCGTCCCCGACGGCGCGGTGCTCGAGCGCCTTCAGCGCGGCGGCAGGTTCGCCAGCGAGGACGAGGTGCACGCCGCTGCGACGGGCGCATTCGGCGAGATACGGGCTGTCGGCGTGGTCAGCGACGACGCGTGCGAAGCTCTCGGCGGCCTCGGCGTGACGGTCGAGCCCCGCGAGGGCGACACCGGCACCGCGCAGGGTTGCGGCCGTGAAGCTGCCGTTCGCGACCTTGCCGTAGGAACTCAGCGCCTTGGGATAGGCTGTCTCGGCGAGGTGGGCCTCGCCGGTGAGGAAGTGCATCTCGGAGGCGACCGCGGCGTCTGGCCGGCGGCCGAGGACATCGGCGGCGCGCTCCCGTGTCTGGCTGTACTGCTCGCGTCGGTAGGCACACCACGCGAGCGACGCGCGCGCCGCGAGGGCATTCTCACCTCCGGCCGCGACCACGGCGGCGTAGTGCTGCTCGGCAGCGGCGAAGTCGTCGAGACGCATGCACGCCTCCCCGAGCAGGAAGCGCGCCGCGGCATGCAGATAGTCGGCGTCGTCATCCGCGACGACGCGCAGCAGCGCTTCGCGAGCGGGCCCCGCGCGATCGGCATCGAGCTCGCATTGTCCCAGGCGGAAGTTCGACTCGGGCGCGTAGCGGAAGGCGCGATCGGTGACGAGCGTGCGGAAGTAGGGCGCCGCCTCGTCGCGTCGGTCGAGGTCGTACAGCGCGCAGGCGAGCTGGTAGCGGACGAGCGGTGCGGCCTCGTCACGCGGATGATCGTCGAGGAAGTCGCTCGCCTCGCGCACGACCAGGTCGTGCAACCCGCGCTGTGACAAGCCGCGGATGTAGGCCGCCTCTTCGGCGGCGTCTTGCGCGACCGCGAGCGTTGCGACGCTGAGCGCCAGGACCACCCGAACCACTGCACCACACACACTTTGCATCGACAGCCTCTCTCTCCTCGGCGCGCGTTCCACCGCGACGCGCGCTCTTCCCGAAGACGCGCGAGGCAGAAGTATCCGCCTCGATACGAAAGGCAGGGCGCGTTGTTGGAGAGATTCGCAGGCGTCCCCCGGGCGTCGTGACACGCGAGGGAGCCGGGCCGCTGTCCGCACGACCCGCGCAAGGTGGAACTCGCGGTCGTTGCGATTCGGGCTCGGAGGATTGCAGCGGCCCGCAACTTTTCCTCGCGCACGCTGGAGCGCGGGGGCGACGGTGTGTCGCCTACGGGACGCTGGGAGCACTGCTGGAGGCGGCGCGGCTGGGCGTCAGCGAGCGCTCTTTGCGCTGGGCTTGCGGCAGACCAAGGCGAAGACGCGGTGCAGCGCCTCGACGGGCTCGCGCGGGAAGTACGTGTCGAGCAGATCGCGCATGTCCTCGTCGACGGCGCGGACGGCATCCGGCGTGAGGCTGCCGGCGACGGCCGCCGAGGAGCGCACGCGGCCGCGCCACTGTTCGTGCGTGAAGGGCACGATGGTCGCGAACGCGAACGTGATCGAGTTGATGAACCCGGCGGCGTAGACCTGGTCGATCCAGCGCGAGTAGAGACCGTTGCGACCACCTCCCGCCCAGTCCGGATTGTGACGCTTGATGAGCGCCTCGGTGGCCTCGACGACGCCGCCGCGGCGCGGGACCCAGTCGAAGTTCGCGAGGGCGAGCGTCCCGCCGGGCTTGAGGATGCGCGCGGCCTCGGCGCCCGCAGCCACAGGGTCGAACCAGTGCCAACACTGGCCCGCGACGACGACGTCGCAGTACTGGTCGGCCAGCCCGGTGTTCTCGGCCGGCGCGACGACGTAGTCGATCTCCGAGCCCAGTTCGCGGTCGATCCGCCCGGCCTCGTCGATGATCTCCGGCGAGGAGTCGACGCCGGTCACGAGGCAGTTGTTGCGCATGAGCGACCGCGCGAGCGATCCCGTCCCCGTGCCGAGGTCGACGACCCGCTGTCCCGGCACACCGACGCCGAGTTCCGCGAAGCGCGTGAAGAGCTGCTCCGGGTACGGCGGGCGATGGCGAGCGTACGCCTGGGCGATCCGGCCGAAGTCGACCTGCTGCATCTGGACCATGGTGACTCTCGCTGTGGACGGATTACGGGCGGGGTGGTCCGTACCTTTTCGAGAAGCACCGCCTGCGACTTGATGGCGAACGCGTCGGCGCGCGGTCTCGCCGGCACGCTCGCGGAGCCCGACCGCCGAGGTTCGGCGATTCAGGCTCGAAGACGTGAAAGGGGCGTTCTGCTCGACGTGTCGAGAGTTTCCAGCCGGTGGATGATCCGGACTAGCGCTTGCGGCTGATCATGTCCGCGATGAGGCCGACGAGTAGGATCTGCAGCGCCGAGACGAGCAGCAGCACGGGCGCTTCGCCAAGTCCGCCGATGAGGCGCCACTGCACGAAGCCCCAGATGAGGCCGAAGAGCGCGAGCAGCCCCGAGATGGGCAGGAAGACCTTTAGCGGCTCGAAGTAGACCGACACCCGCAGGATCAGCACGAGGAAGTTGAACGTGTCGTAGAACGGGCGGATCTTGGAGCTGCCCGTGCGCTGGTGGTAGTCGATCTTCTCGAAGACCACGTGCCGGTGACGCGCCATGAACGACATCGTGATCGTCGTCGTGAAGCTGAAGCCGTCGCTGATGAGGTTGAAGCACTCGATCGCGGCGTCGCGGCGGAAGAGGCGCAGGCCCGAGTTGAGGTCGGGGATGTGGTGGTTCGAGAGGTAGTTCGCGAGGCCGCGCAGGAAGGCCTTCGCGGGGCGCCGGATCAGCGGGATGTGGACGTCGTCACCCACGCGCGCGCCGACGACCATGTCGGTGTCGTTGCCTTCACCCTGCATCATGGCGAAGAACTCGGGGATGCGTTCGTTGGGGTAGGTGCCGTCGGCATCGGTGATGGCGATGATCTCGGCGTTGGCCGAGTGGATGCCCGTTTTCAGGGACGCGCCGTAGCCGCGGTTGCGCGGGTGCACGATGACGCGGACGCGGGGCAGCTTCGGCGCGAGTTCGCGGATCACCTCGCTCGTCCCGTCGGCGCTGCCGTCGTCGACCACGACGATCTCGTAGTCGAGGTCGGAGGAGGACATCGTCGCGGCGAGCTCTTCGAGCACGGGGCCGATGGCGCCGGCCTCGTTGTAGGCCGGGATGACGATGGTGAGGTCCATGGGATGCCGGGCGTTTGGGGGCTGGTTGCGGGGACGGGGGGGCGTTGGGGGCGTGAGGGTTGACGATGACGGAGTTCGGGCGGTGAGACAAGGGGATGGGGGTGCTTGTCCGCCGAGGGGAGGCGACGAGGACGCCGTCGCTCGGGCATGCCTCGTGGCGGTGGGTGGGATCGCGTGGCGGTTGCTGCGACGGCATGAAGTCGCTGACGGCGTCCTCGTCGCCTCCCCTCGGCTCGGTGGCTGCGACTCGTGGGGGTGCCCACAACGGCCTGGGGAGAGGGGCGAGTGGTGCTCGTGCCGGAGGTTCGGTCGTGGCGCGCTGGAGGGCACGCGGGATCGTTGATCCTCGGGGACGGTGGGCGGCGAGATCGTGACGGGCTTTGCAGGTGGCCTGGGCGGGCGCGGTGAGTCGGGTGATGGCTCTGCGCATCGGTGTTCGGTCTGACGCGTCGGGTGTCGTCAGGGCAGCCGCGCGGAGTGGAGCCCTTGCGGAGCTCAGGCGGAGCGCGGCGTACGGGAGATGGTGCGGTGTGCTGTTCTTGCGCGTGTCCGCCGTTGGCGGGTGACGGGGACGTCGGCGCTCAGACACGGCTCTTGGTGACGGTGGGAT